>JANSYS010000032.1 GCA_024742275.1 Alphaproteobacteria bacterium
CCCACCCGAAGAGGTCCAGTCGACGAGTCACCTTCCGGGTGCGCCATTAAAACCCCGCGTCAATCGCCACAACATCATGATATGAAACTATGAATCGCTCCCGGCCCACGGACAATCGCGTTCTCACCTGGGCAATGCGGGACCAAAGGCTTCAGGAGCGCCTAAGACACCTTCCGCGACACCCAATTGTGAAACCAACAAATTTCCTACAGAATCAATAGCACCATCGAACAAAACCTCAGCTACAACGCTGTCAAAATCAACGAATTGCTTTATAAAATAAGACGCCAATCGCACGCCAACCTCACCGGCCAACGCATATTCCTTTGAGAAGGTTGAATATCTCTGAGTGCTACCTTCTAATTCGTCGAACCCCCCTTCGGCATTCGGTAAATAAATCTTTTTCTCGACCAAAAATTCTTCGATAGATTCAGTAAGGTGCAGTTCAGTTTCTTCTTGCCGTATGTAGAACGAGCGATCGCGGCCACCTATCTCTCCTACAAAGCTGAATTCAGTAGGTTGACCATGCTCGTCACGAACTATAGCGACCGACCACCAATCGTTATTGTCCTCTCCATAAGCATAGAAAACTGACTCGCCACTTGGATTTTCCAACCCACCCGTGATTCCAAAATTCGAGATGCTTATTGGAACGTCAAAAGAGTCAATGATTGGCCGATACAGTTCCATGATCCCGGCGACGTAATTGATGTCACCTGCCTCAATAGATGCTATATCAGCCTCTGAGAAATTTCCTCTGATCCTCGCACCATGGCGCGCCAAACTCCTAGCATTTGGATCAATGGGAGAAGAGAACCGATGACGCGGATCTGCAAGGAATGCGTCCGGATCGGCACCAGCCTCAGAAATTCTATAGAGTATGTGAGACAGAGCAAATCCTGACTGTTTACCTGAATGATTCAATGAAGCCGAATTGATTTAATATGTATCGAAATCGTAAAGATTCATTGGATTGTTGGCCACAATATCTGCAGAGCTCGCAAGACCAATGCTTGGGAAAAACCTTTCATCACTAAATTCTGCTCGTCTCGACATACCAGCAGGGGAGAGCGCATAGTGCGCGCCCACAGCTCCTTCTCTCAAGGCCGCAACTGTTTCATCTGAAAGAAATAAATTATCAGACATATTATTGATATAAGCGAAATGACTTGCCCCTCCAGAGTGGCTATATAATATTATCTCCCTTCTTTGATCATTGGGAACATCAATATAATAATCGTGAACAAGCCTTTCTAATACTTCTCCTGCTTTAATAGCTTGAACTAGCCCAAATGCGTCTTCAGGGTTTTCGTTGTCCGATGCAATGATTCCTGTCCAATTCCTGATTACATCCCAAAGTTGATTAGTTCCAACGGAATTGAACTCAATTCTATTATCAACAAAATTATCCCATACGACCGCTTGATATCCATACTCTTCATCCACGATAGACTCTGGCCGACGAGAATTTAAAAACTCCTCAACACGACCTACATAACTCAATTCTTCCGCGCTTAGTTCGAGGCCATAGATTCCCGTCCGCTCAACCGGGTTCCCCAACAAGTCCTCGCTTCCAAACTCATCTGGCACATCATCACGTAGTGCGAGAACAATATGCCGCGCAACATCTTCGGCAGATATCGCATCATCTTTCAGATTTCTGAATGTATTGCTTTGAAAATTGAACCTAATTCCCGAATATCCATCTTTAAAAAGCGCATAGGACAGAATATTGGAAATCTCCGAGTTCCCAAATTCAATAGACGTAAATGGGTCTATTGAATTGACATCATCGACAAATACGTTTGAACCATATGTATTGGCAACAACACCAGTATTATCGTCACGATTTCGTGTCATTTCCTGTTATCCCGATTAACGTCGGCTATACTGTACGCCCATTCGCGCCACTCCCTAGGTAACGCTTTTTTATCAGTCCACTCTAAGACAAACACGTTCACATGAAAGAATTTTGCAACAAAACCTTGAAAAATAAGTTCCGATAAAATTCTAATCACGATGCTTTCATTTTGATCACCGCTACCCAGCCGCAATGATACATAAAAGCTTGTTTGCGAAAACCCAAAACAACAGTAATATATCCCATAATGAGAATCGCTTTTTTTATCAATTTTTATATTACTTTTTTCCGCATTGAAGTAATTTATAATATTTGGTCCATACTTTTCTATTTTTTCCGCCACTAACATAGATTCAACCAAAGGAAAATGGTAAATACTTAATCCAGAAACAACCAAAAGACACGACAAAAACCCCCTATATTTTCTCCATACCATCTCTTTTTCATTGGTTTTAGCACAAATATTAAACAAAGGAATCATCACGAGTCTGTAAAATAGCCAATACACAACCAAATCAACGATCCAGAAAACCGCACTAACCAGTTCAAACTCGGTATCAAACAGCCACAATACAAACTTATGAAAAAATATTATTACAAATATAGCAGGCAGTTCCCTCGCAAAAAAAACAACGCCTCTTCGAATCATTTTCAAGATAAATACGCAACAGTCACGATACGTCATCTCTCCCTCAACCCCTCCGCCGCGTACCGCAGGACCGGCTGCAGCAGGAACTCCGCCACACGGCGTTCGCCCGTTCGGATATCCACCGTCACCGTCATCCCCGGCGTCGGGCGCACGGGGTGGCCGTCGACCGTTATCGTCTCGGCCTCGAGGGCGATCGTCGCCGTGTAGGAGGGCGGGGCCTGGGGATTGCCTTGCGCCGCGCCGGCGGCGGCCGTGGCCGCACCGCCCTCGGCCGAGGCGCGGGCGGCCGCCTGGGCGTCGACCGCGTCGGCCGACAGCTTCACCACCCGGCCGTCCAACGTGCCGTAGCGCAGGTAATTGAACGCATCGATCTTCACCACCGCCGGCTGGCCCACGGTCACGAACCCCACATCCCGGTTCGGCACCGTCACCGATGCCTCCAACGCGCCCCCCACCGGCACCAGCCGCATCAAGGCCTCGCCAGTTTGCACGACCCCGCCAACCTTCGCTATAGAAAGTTGCGTCACTATTCCTGCATCCGGGGCAACGATGAGTTGCCGCCGCGTGCGGTCTTCCGCCTTGACCAGTTCCTGGGCGGCGTCGGCCACCCGCTCACGGTGCTGGGCAAGCTGGCCGGCCACCTCCGCCTCTCGGCCGGACAGCATCGCCTCCCGGTCGGCGCGGGCCTTGGCGATGTCCTCGTCCGCCTCCTGCAGGCGCCGGTCGAGCACCACAGCCTGGCTCTGCATCTCGACCAGTTCCCGCTTCACCGCGAGATACTCCGACCGGGCGGTGAGCTGTTTCTCCAGCAGGATCGCGAGGCTGCCCTCCCGGTCGGCCAGGATCGGGATCACCAGGGCCAGCTTCTCGCGCTCGGCCGCCAGGGCCCGGCGCCCGGCCGCAAGCTTGGCGATCTGCGCCTCGGACACCTCGATCGCCGAGACGATCGCCCGCCAATCCGCCTGAAGCCGCGCCTCGGCGGCGCGGACGAGAACCGGCTCGGCCCCATCCGGCGGGACGAAATAGTCGGCGGGCGAGACGGCGGTGTCGGTGCGGGCCAGCACGGCCGCGCCCAACAGCGCCTCCAGCCGCGCCATCTCGAGCTCGCCGGCGACCACCTGACGGGCGAGACGGACCTGCTCAGCCGCCGTCTCCGTGGGATCGAGAACCACGAGCGGGTCGCCGGCCTCGACCGCGTCGCCCTCGGCCACCAGGATCTCCGTGACGGTGCCCGCCATCGAAGGCTGCACCAGCTTGACCTTGCCGGCGGGCACGATGCGGCCGGTGGTCGTCACCACGATGTCCACATGGCCGAACCAGGCGAAGGCGCCGACGGCGATCATCAGGGCCAGGAACACGGTCGGCAGCAAAGCCACGACCCGCCCCGGCGGCGCGACGGACGCCTCGATATGCGACGCCAGATACTCGCGATGCAGCGCCGTGAGGGTGGCGGCGTCCATGCCCGGCGCTTCGTTCTCGGGGCCAGTTTGCCCGTGGCCGCTCCCTCCCGGAGCCTCCGCCGACGGCGGGACGGCGCCCGAGTCCGACCCACCCGCTCCGGCAATCGCCGCCGCGGCGGCGGCGTTCCCCGGTTTCGCCTCATGGGCCGGCACCTTCACGGGCGCGATCCGTCCGAGCTCGGCCATCAATCGTCTCCGGCGGCCGGTTCGGCCGCGGCGGTCTTCTTCGGCGGCCAGGGAAGGTCAAGCCCGTCGAGCTGGGCGACGGGCTCGGAACCACCCACATCGGATGGGACGAGAGCATCGGGTTTCGGAGGGTCGCCCGCGCCGGCATTGCCGCCTGTCTCTCCACCAACGTAGAGCCGGCTGTAGACCCCCGCCCTGGCCATCAGGTCGCCGTGGGTCCCGTCTTCGACCAGCCGCCCCCCGTCCAGCACGACGATCCGGTCGCAGACGGACAGGGTCGAGAGCCGATGGGCGATGATGAACACCGTCCTGCCCGCGCAGATTCGCCGCATGTTCTTCTGGATCGCGCGTTCCGCCTCGTAGTCCAGCGCCGCCGTCGCCTCGTCGAGGATGAGGATCCGGGGATCGGTCACCAGGGCGCGGGCGAGGACGATCCTCTGGCGCTCGCCGCCGGACAGCTTCGCCCCCCGCTCGCCGACCACGGTATCGTAGGCTCTCGGCAACGATAGGATGAACTCGTGCGCGCCCGTCAGTTCCGCCGCCTCCATGACGCGCTCAAGCGGGATCGTCGGATCGGCAAGGGCGATATTGTCGCGCACCGAGCGGTTGAACAGGAACGGCTCCTGGAGCACCTGCGCTACGCGTCGCCGGAGCCAGACCGGGTCGACCAATGCCAGATCGACCCCGTCGATCAGCACGCGCCCGCGCTGCGGCCAGTAGAGGCGCTGGATCAGCTTCGCCATCGTCGACTTGCCGGCGCCGGAGACGCCGACGACGCCGACCACCTGTCCGGCGGGAACGTCGAGGCTGACGTCGCTCAGGACCTCGGGGGCATCCTCGGCATACTTGAAGCTCACATGGTCGAAGCGCACGCTTCCCTTGATCTCTGGAAGCGCCTGAGCCGACGCGGCGGAGGGTTCGCGGGGGGCCGCGAAGATCTCGCCGATACGCTTGATCGAGAGCCCGACCTGGTGAAGCTGCTGCAGCATCTGCGCGACGCGCTGCGCCGGCTGCAACACCCGCATGGTGATCATGTTCACGGCGATGAGCTGTCCAGGCGTCAGATCGCCGGCAAGCACGGCCCGCGCCCCGAAATAGAGAACCGCGACCACGGCAAGCCGGTTCACCAGGGTCACGATCTGCGACGTGGTCTGACTGATCTGTTCGATGCGATCGCCCGAGGCCGTCTGATCCGCCATCTGCCGTTCCCAGGCCCGCTGCAGCCCAGGCTCCACCGACAGCGATTTAACGGTCTCCATGCCGCTCACCGCCTCCACCAGGAAAGCGTTGTTCTCGGTCAGCATCTGCTGCTTGGCGGTAAGCCGCTTCTTGAGCACCGGCGCCACGACCCCGTAGGCGGTGAAGATCACCACCATCGCGGCGACGACGATCAGGGTCAGCCAAAGGCTGAAATAGGCCATGACCGCGAGAAAGACGACGGTGAAGAAGAGGTCGATGAGGGATGTGAGGGAAGTGCCGGTGAGGAACGTCCGAACCTGCTGCAACTCCTGAGCGCGCGCCGTCGTTCTTCCGGTTTGGCGATCCGCGAAGTACCCGACGGGCAAGGCCGAGAGGTGGCGAAACAATCGGGCCGACAGTTCGATGTCTATACGGTGCGTCGCGTAGCCCAGCAGTCGTGTGCGCAACCAACCGATGGCGAACTCGAACAAGCCGATCGCCAACAGTCCGAACGCGAGCAGATCGAGGGTGGTGAGGCCCCGGTTCACCAGCACCTTGTCCATGATCAGCATGAAAAACAGCGGTGTGGCCAGAGCGAAGATCTGCACCAGGAACGAGGCAACCGCGACCTGGCCGAGCAACTGACGGTACTTCATGGCCACCGCGAGGAACCATCGCCAGCCGAACTGACGCTCCGCCGCGGCAGTGGCGTCGGGAGGCAGAATCTCCACCAGCCGCCCGGTGAAAGCCGCCTCGAACCTGTTCCGATCCCAGGTGACCGGTTGGCCGGTCTTCGGGTCGGACAGCAGCACCTCATCGTCGTTTGCGCGCGCCAAGAGGACGAGTTGCAGAGGCTGAGCCGTATCGTCGGCGACGCGGAGTTCCGCCAACGTGGGCAGGACCGCCTTGCTGATGTCGTCGGGTCGCGATTTGGCTATCGCCGCACGACAGCCGATTTCCCGTGCGACGGTGACGATATCCTCAACATTTGGAGCGTCCGCCGCTCCCGAAAGAGCGTGGCGCAGCCGCTCCATCGGCACTGGATATCCGATGACTGAGAGCAAAGACGCAAATGCCCGTAGACTGGAAATTCGACGCCCCCCCGAAACCTGTTGTCTAGCTGGCGACACTCCTTCGTCGCACACGACAAGATGCTCTTACGAGGTATCGGGTTTCTTGCTCTGATTGAAGAGAAAATTAACCAATCTTCTTATGGGTTATTTTATCCAAATACAATTAAAATGATTCGACGTTGTTTCCAGTCCGAAAGGGTTCGTCGTAGTGCCGGATAGGCGCTGGCGACGGGGCTAGACGGTGGTCAACAACGCCTTGGTCCGCCGCTCAAGCCATGCCTCCCGCCGACCCAACCCGCGCCACTCCTCGAGCAGCGCCGCGCAGGTCCGCGCATGGTCCATAGGATCGATGACGGCGCCGGTAAACGCCGGCGGGACCGCCACAGGATCCGCGGCCGGCTGTGCCGGCGTCCCCTGGTTCAGCCAGGGCAGCGAGAAACCGCCCCCTCCCTTGGACACCGATGGTCGACCATCGCCCTGATCGTTCGGGTCGGCCATCGCCGGCCGCGCCGTCGGAAGGAGGAGTGTACCCGCCAGCAGAGTCGCGGCGGCGATCTTCAAGGATTTCCGGGATGGCTTGGTGTGCCTGCGCATAGCGACCTCGAGAAGTTGATCCAGCGTTCGTCTACCATGGCGCGCCTAGAGACGTGGCGGCGGCCGCCGGGCAGGGGAACCCTCCGGCCGCCGCCGACTGTCCCCTTGGGTTGGCTGGCGCGTTGTCCACAACCGACCCGCGCCAGCCGATGGTATTGTATGCCTGCAAGAATAGGGTGCATACAATACCGCCGTCCACAGCCTTGCGGTCGCCGGCCGCAGCTGCGGTCAACCGGCTCTAACCGATTGAAATCGTTGTGCGGTCGCCGACCGCACGCGCCGGAGCGCCGCGGCCGCGGTCCCGGTCTCGACCGCGTCGCCGGCCACGGCTGCGGTCACCGACCGCACCGCCGTCCACAGCCTTGCGGTCGCCGGCCGCAGCTGCGGTCAACCGGCCCTAACCGATTGAAATCGTTGTGCGGTCGCCGACCGCACGCGCCGGAGCGCCGCGGCCGGTCGGACATGCGATCGCTCCGCCCGCCGCATGTCACAGGGCGATCAGGCGGTCACAAAAAAAGCGCGGCTTGCCGTGTCATTCGGGCGGATTCGTGGCGCCCACCGGCGGTCACCGGTCGGGCGAGGTCAAGCGCTGCAACTGTGCGGCCGCAAACGGAGACTGCTCGAGACTGCGGGACAGCCGCTCCCGCCATCGGGGGCCACGATCCATCGCGTCCTCGTAGGCCTCCAGCAGGTCCGTCGGCCGATCCTCCGCGAGAACGGAGATCATGAGGTCCGCCTGCAGTCGATCCTTCCGTGCCTTCAGGCTTTCCGGACCCTCCCGGCGACGGTCGGCCACGATCAGCTTGTGAATGGCGAACCGCTCCGGGCGGGGAAGCTGAGCGAGAATCCCGTCGCGATAGACGGCCGCGACCTGGATCGGGTCGGCGATCAGAAAATTCAGATAGTGCAGGGATTGCGCGCTGACGCCGAGGGCGGCGAGCTCGCGGAGCCCCTCCTCCGCATCGAAGCTCGGCGCCAGAAATTCCACGAGCGTCTGGCTGCGGGTTTGACGCCAGCGCCAAACCCGACCGGCGTCCAGATCCGGCACCGGATCGAACTTGAAGTCGCGAAGAACGTCCCCGATCGTCGGCAGGACGCTCTCGCCCATCGCGAGGGACAGCTTCTCGAAACTCGCGATATCAATGTCGTTGGTGATCGCTGCCTGGTCCAGGGTCAGCTTCAGGCCGAGCTCGCCCTCATAGACGCGGAATCCCGTCGTCCCCACCAGAACGCCGCCCAGGCGGAACACCCCTGCCCGCTCGAACGCGGCCAGCAGGCTGCCCGTTGCGCTGTCGAGCCCCAGAAATCGCTCGCTTCGAAGCAGCCTGACGAGCCGCGCGCGCTCCCGACGACGGTCCTCGCGCTCCGCTTTCAGGGTCTCGTGCCGATCGATCCGCCGGAGCAGCTCTTCCGACTCTTCGCCGAGATACCGCTCCTTCGTCTCCAGGCCGATCCGGTAGCGGTCGTACCAATACGTTCGGGTACCGCGGCTTCTTGGGGTCGGTGTCCCCTTGATACGGGACACCGCCTCGTCGAGCAGCAAGGAGACGAGATCATGATAGGCCGCAAGAGCGGTCGCCGAGTGCCGGCGGATGGGTGGAGCAGCCTCTGCCATTGGCGTGCCACGCATTGATTTTTCTGCGTGGCAAAATACCGCGCCTCAGTGTACCACGCAAAAACTATTTCGCGTGGTACACGGGCCGGCGACGAGAACAAGCTTGGATATTCCCTGCGATAGCAGCCTCAAATAGATCCCCGCTGAGGATGCCGTCGAATCCGCGGCGTCCTCATCGGCGCCTAACGGCCCTCCTCGATCCCCGCATCGACCAGGGCGACGGCGAGCGCGGCCGGATCGTCGGCCAGGGCCCGGTCCGGTTCGGGGTTTCCAAGCTCTTTCGCCTTGCGCTTCAGCCGGTCGAAGAAGGCCAGCCGACCGGTGAAACCGCGCGTTCGAAGTTCTTTGGTCAAGCCTGGATAACGCGCGTCCCTGACCGGAAGGTCGATCACCTCACCGCCTTCGGATTTTTGGGTCGGCTCTTTGCGGGTGAACACCACGAGCACCCGCGCCAGATCGTTCTGAGATCGCCGCTTCGCGCCCGGGCGAAGCTGCTCGACAATCCGAAAGCGGTACTCCGGCAGCGGATCCTCGGCTTCCAGCTTGATCAATGCCGAAAGGAAGTGGGTCAGCCGGCCCCGATCTCCGATCCGGGCTTGAAGCTTAGGCAGCCGGATCTGCCAACGATCCTGATTTCCCACATGCACTCGCGCCAGGTCGTACAACCGCCTCGGAATTGGCTCCAGGTCGAAATAGGCCTTCGCATAGGTGAGGATCTTTCGATCTTTCACGATTGCATTGAACAGCCATTTTCCCACGGTGACGCGGACGTGGCTGATCCGCTTCTTCCCCCCGGAGGTTCTGTAGCGGATGCCGGTACCGGATCGCTCGAACCATTCGAACCAGCCATCGGCGCCGATCGTCTCATCGTCGATCGTCACCTCGATGTTCGTCGAGATCGTGGAGCTGGTCAGCCGGTCCAGCATCGCCTTGAACCGCTCGTAACTCCGGGCGTCGGTCGACCGGCCGGCGACGCGGAGAAAGTCGTGGACGCTGAAATTCACGACACGGTCCTCGTCGCTGCCGTTCAGGCGCCCGTCGTCCATGCGCTGGGCGATGACCGTCGCTACGTACAGCACCAGGTCCTTGTCGTAGATCGTGGGCACGCCGCTACCGTCGGCGGCGCGCACGGCGATCTTCACGCCGAGCTCGGGATCCTCGAACTCAATTCGTGACTTGAGAGCCCTCTTGTCGAGATCGAAGAAGGGATAGGCCATGATGTTGCGCTCGCCCTTGATCGCGCCGACGAGCGGGCCGTCGAGCTGCAGCGGCAGTTGGCTTGCTGACTTGGACATGGCACATCCTGTGGTCGTCGCTCACAGTTTGACCACATATCGGTGGCTTTCAACATCGGATGTTCATGCCTTGAGCGCCTTGGTGCGAAAGAATCGGCCCCTAGGGACCTCAAGGCACGAACGGAGAAAAGCGCCGAGGCGCCCTATTTCCGAAACAGTCGGTTCGTGACGGTTCCAGTCCGCCATTGTCAGCAAGTCTAAACTCCGGCATTACGCCGTGGAACCAAGAGGGAACGAATTCGTGCTTTGATCACCTTATCGAATCGAGGGAGGTCAAATCGGTCCTACACCAGAGCGACAGCAAGGCTTTCAAGGCACGAATCGGAAACAGGAATGGGTCGCGTATCCGTCTCTTAGGCGGTCAAAGCATGAATTCTGGAGATGTAGCGGCTGAGAATCGTGCTTTGAGGGCCTAGAGGCTCGGTAGGTTCGTGTTCTGACCGCCCTATCGGTCGGGTCTTGAAGGCCTAGGGTTCATGCGCTGACGGCTCATCGTTCATGTCCTGTGACCCTTAGATGACAATAACGCATTGTTAAAAATGCTTTATTTGGCACAGTAACACTCTTTAACTCTGTAAATATTCTCTAACTAGGAGCAGTGGATTCGTGCTTTGAAGGTCTAACGCCCATTGCCATCGCATGCATTGGCGCATCCGCCCGGTGATGACGACCAGTAGGGTTGGAGAGATGGTTCCCTCTCGTCCATATCTGTCAGGCTGGGACGGTCCGCCCCCATCGCCGCCGGTTCGCGAACGCGCTTCAGCGGTCGTTTGCTGCCTTCTGCCGGTCTGGTAAGAGCCTGTCCATGAGCGCAAACCCCGATCTTTCAGCACCCTTCTGGCACGTCCGGCGTCTCGGCCAAGGCGACGCGCGGCGCCTAGCGGATCTCAACAGCCTGTTCGCCTTCGTGTTCAAGGACACCGAAAGCTACGCATGCGCTCCGCCGAGTCAAGCGTATCTGGACCGGTTGCTGGCCGACGAAACCTTCATCGCGATCGCGGCGCTCGAACAGGACGTCCCGATCGGTGGACTGGTAGCCTATTGCCTGCGGAAATTCGAGCAGGCCCGGGGCGAGGTCTATATCTATGACCTGGCCGTGGCCCCACATCGCCGCCGCCGAGGAGTCGCGACAGAGATGATCCGCCGGCTCCAGCCGATTGCGCGGGATCTCGGGGCCTGGGTGATCTTCGTGCAGGCTGACCCGGGCGACGATCCGGCTATCGCGCTTTATGAGACGCTGGGCGAGCAGGAGACCGTCCTGCATTTCGACATTCAGGTCCGACCGAAGCCCGGCTGATGATCTTAATCTACACTAAGTCTGCCATCGAAAGTGAGGTGTAGGCGCCGCCGATCAAGGTTGGGGAATTACCCCAGTCCAAGCTCAACAACGCTTCTCCAGAGCCGTTCGCGGACAGAATCCGGTCGAGAACAGTCTGCGATGTGGAGCCTTTGGTGCGGGATCCGGAATACAACTAAAAATCGATTCCAAGAGTCTGCCTACGGGCCCTCTGTTCGGTTTGGCATGCGAGTCCGATCCACTATGATTCTTGTTTCCTCAAGCATAATGCGCGTGAAGTATTCAACGATGTAGACCCTCACGGCGGATGTGTGAGTCTGTCCGGTTTTCGTCAACTCGACTGCTTTTTCCACTTCCTTATGAATGTTGCTGTGTTCCCAGCGCGCTATGTTGTGAAGCGCTCGCCACATCGTTGGCTCTAAGCGCATTGATGTGCGTAGTCCCTGAACACGCACGTTTTTTGATTGCAGGTAGCTCATCTCGCTCATGTAAATGAGTACAGGCGGACTCGTCAAGATTGAAAAACGTGATTTTAATGTCTCCCGCCCCCCCAAGGAGAGCGATTGCCGCGCGCCCATTCATCGTTATCAGCCGCCCCGCGAGTTTTGGCGTATTGAGGGTCCTGTCGCCCACTGCCGGAACACAGCGTTCGGCGGGCTTTCCCCGTCAGACGGCGGCGCACATGATGGGAAGACGGTCGCCCAACCAGAAGAGCGCGAAAAAGCGATCGATCTGACTTGTGAGCGCCGGCTGCAGTCTAAAACGTCACTTTGCCCGGGTCTTAACGCTTCGGCCTGGCAACTTTGCGACGCTGACTGCATGCTGGAAAAGGCAATCTAAATCCAGCATGGCCCTACCGCCTCGACGGGCCGGTTCAGCGCCGCCAGACCAGGAATGGACACGCGCGGCACCCGCCCTTTCAAGCCCCCTCCTCCCGCCTTTCCGCTACCGATAGCAATTGGCGCAGAGTCCAGGCTTGACCGATGGGTTACCTGTTGCGGTCTCGGTCCATGTGAACGAGGTGTTCGAGATAGTCGGCGACCGAGTCGAAGCCCTGCGCCCTTTCGATCATCTCCGCGTGTAGTTCCGGCGTCACTTTGATGTTCAATTGCTTGGTGCGGCCTTTTGCACGCAGTTTCCGCCCGTCGACCTTCGCTTCCGGAGTCCTGGGAGTGAAGCCGGCGCGAACGGCGACCGTGGCGGCGACGCCGGGATCCGGTCTTGAGGGTATAGCAGGAGGTTTGGAGGGCGGCTTCTCGGCCTGAATCGGCTTCGGCCTGTCGGGCACGGCGGCATTGGCTATACCGGAGAAATCGAGTCCGACACGACGCGGCGGATGATCATGCGACATCCTTTGCCTCCCTGCCCGTCTGCGCCGAGCCGCTCAGCCGATCGATCAGTTCCTGCGCCACCGCGAGGGCGTTCTCGACGGCGGTGTCGGGTTTGCTCACGAGATCGGGGGTCAGTTCGTGGAGCGCCATGCCGACTTGAAAGATGGTTCGGAACGCGGCGCGTTCATAGAGCCGGGTATCGAAGACCGGAATTTGATTGTCGACCAGGGTTTGCTCGATGTGAGCGAGGTCGCGCGGCCGGATTGCGGGATTGACACGCGTGAACACGACGGAAAAGGGTATCTGACGGCGGTAGGCCTTTGCGTTCTGCTGGATCAGGCCGATCACCCGTGCCGCCTGGTCGGCGTCCAGTTGGCTGCCCTGTAGGGGGATGAGAACGAAGTCGCTCTGTCCCACCGCATAGCTGACGGCCACGCTCGCCGTGCCTTCCAGGTCGATGAGGACGAAGTCGTGGGTCCCATGGGCGGCGTCGATCTTGTCGACGATATTCGTTTCGCTGACGTCGCCGTCCACGGCGAGATTGTCGAGGGCTCCGGCCCCCTCACTTCCTCGATCCGCCGCACGAGCGGCCCAGGTCTTGATCGGTCGATTTGGATCCGCGTCAAGGATCAGGACCGACTTTCCCGCTTTGGCGATCGCTTGGGCCAAAACGAGGCAGAGGGTCGTTTTTCCGGCTCCGCCTTTGGAGTTCGCGATGCTGATGATGGGCACGGGTAGCCTCCAGGTAGATATCTGGTAGCCGATATCCATAAGGTATCGGGTTTATGGTATATACCGGATAGCATAAAGATATGCGATATCCAAGAGGTACCCGATATAATTAGGGTATGCGGTACCATAAAGATACCAAGTATCGGATAGCTACCAGGTACCGGTAAGATATCGGCTAGGCGCGCAGTCCCTAAACCATTTCAAGCCGTGCGGGCGCTGGGGTGACCAGACGCAAGTCAGCAGTCAATCAACGCGTTGACCAACGCCACCCTCCCGGTTTCTCGGGCCCCTTTCCACCGGCACAGACCGGCCGCCTCCAGGCGGCAGAGGTAGTCGTGAGCGGCTTTCCGGGAGATCCCGGCTTCGACGGAGAGCGCCGCAGCGGTGGTGAGCGGGCGACCGCAGAGCGCGTCGACGACCCGGGTCCGCGCCCGATCCCGTGGTCCGTCCAGCGCGGCAGCGATCCGTTCGATGCCGTGCTCGCCCTCCACCAGCCGATATCGGGACCGCTCGGCGGCGCCGCCCAGGACGGCGGCAAGCCAGACCAGCTGTTCGCGATCGCCGCCGGCGGGGGAGGGGAGGTCGCGCAACGACGCGGCCATGCAGAGATCCGGGCTTTCGGTCCACCCGACCTCGCGCACGGCCCACGCCATCACCACGGCGGACCAGAGCCGTCGCGGGTCGCTGTCGTTGAGAGACTCCACCTGGCGCAGCCAGGCCTCGTCGTCACCGGACGTCCTGTGATCCGGATCGGCCTCGACCCCGAGCAGGAGGGGTGCGGGAAGTTCCGCCTCGAGCACAAGGCGACGCGCTTCCAGAAGCCGGGCGAGGGCAGGGGCATCGAGCGCGAGGATGCTGCGGATGTCGTCGATCAGGGATCGGATGGCCAGGACCCGCGGATCCCGATCGCGCTCGGCCGGCCATTCCGACGGGTCGCGATCGAGGTGCATGAGGGCGGTTTCAAGGCTTGGGGTGTTCGGATCGTCAAGGGCGCGGAGGGCTCTCAAAGCTCGAAGTCCGGTCCCGACCGGTCCGACGACGCGGGAATGGGTTCGCTCGAGGTCGGCCAGGATGTCGTTTTCCGCTGAAATTCAGCGCCGGAAAAATTGCCAAAAGCACATAGAAATCATAATATTTCTTCTGCTGATTAGCAGTTGAACGCATTCATTCAGCTGAATCCTTTCACGAGGACGAGCGAATGCGACGGCAGTATTCGCCTGATGATGATACCAAGTGGCAAGCTGCGGAACGCCTTGCAACGTTCCTCGATGCGGTCCTGAAGACCAGTGCCAATACACCGGAGCGGTCGAGAGCCGTCGAAGAATTGGCGCACCGAATTGGCCGCACGCCGCAGACGGTCCGCACTTATCTGAGAAAGTACCAGACTGACCGCAGAGTCAGTCACTTGCTACGAGACGACTCCGGCCGGGGCCCCCGTATCAAACCAGACCAGGATGCGATTATTCGAGAGGTCCTCGACACCAAGTATCTTGTCCGAGAGAACCGTTCGCTGAATGAGTGCTGGATTGTCGCCAACGGCCGGCTTGAAGACGCGGGACATCGGACGGTCGCTTATCAAACGGTAAAGCTTTGCCTCTTTCGGCATTGGACAGAAGCAGAGATTGCCAAACGCCGGGGCGGGACGGCATTGGCACGCCCCTACCGGCGCAAGGGTGGGCGCATGCAGCCCGGCTATCCACTAGAGGTCTGCCAGATCGACGAGACCCCGATTGATGTCCTCGCGGTCGACAACGACGGCAATCTCCTGAAGCGCCTTTACGTCGTTGTTCTTGTCGATGTCCTCACACACGTGATTCTTGGTTTTTGGATCTGGCCACGATCGCCAAACCGGGAAGCGATCGGGCTCTGCATCCAGCATGCGATGCGGCCAAAACTCGACTATTTTCGAAAGTTCGATATCGATGGAGTGAACGTCTACGGTCGCCCGAAGACGATCATTACAGATCGGGCTTCCTGGTATCAGTCGATTGCCGACGACAGAGCGGTGAAGGATCTGCGGATTGACGTTCAACCCAGGCGAAGTGAGCCTCACGTTCGGGGCGTTGTGGAACGCCTACAGGGCACGATCAACCAGCAACTCCGCAAGCTTAAGGGTCAAACCGGTCGCTCGCCCAGCGACCGTGGCGACTATCCCAGCGACAAGGAGGCACGCCTCACGGTCTTTGATCTTGAAGAGGCGGCTGCGATCGCCGCATTCAGGATATGCAATGGCGAGATGGATCAAGAAACACTATTGCGTCCCGATCTGGAGTGGCAGAAGCGCGTCCATCTGATCCCGGACCACTTGATGACCGCGGACTGGCAGGACGTGCAGTTGGCTTTCCTCCCGGAGGTTGAGAAGAGCCTGAGCGTTCGCGGCATTCAGCACTTTTCGCTGGCCTATTGGAACGACCGCGACCCGAAGCTGGCGGGTCTCTACCAGAACCGGTTCCGAACCCGGCTGCGGGTCAAGTTCAATCGCAACGATATCAGCCATATCTATCTTCTCCATCCCACCAGCGGCGAGTGGCTGCTTGTTCCGCGGGCTGACGGAGACCTCGCTCCGCTGACCGAGTGGGATCTCAAACAGCAGCGCAAGGCGAGGCGCGAAGAAGCTGGAACCTCATGGAGCAAGCGGGCACAAGACCGGGAGCGGATCGACGCAATCAATGCCCGCGCTGAGAACAGATTTCAGAGTAGCCGAAAGTCCGGCATTGGCCGCCGAGCGGCCAGCAACGACGTCGCAAGCGCGATCGCGGCATCAGCACCAAAGCCCTTAGAAGGCGAAATCGAGCTCAACCGAATTAAGACCCAGGGCAATGGCCTCGGATCGCTGCCGCAAACAGATGACGTCTACGAAGAGGTGGTCTGGAGAGAGCCGTGACCGATCACCTGAATGAGCGCGCCCGAAAGCAGCTCGAGACTCTGGATGACGCTCAGCGCAGGGCGATCATGGGGGAGCCTCGTTGGCTTCCCTATCCAGCGGCGACGGCGGCTGTCGCCAAGATGGAGCGCTTGCGGACACGGCAACGGTCCAGTCGCACCGAAGGTGTGGCGATCCTCGGCCCTTATCGCAATGGCAAGACGATGGTTGCCGATTTCTTCATGGCCAGCGAAACCAGTCAGGTCAGACCGAGCTACTACTATCAGGTTCCGACCGAGGCGACCCGGCTTGAGTTTCTGTCGGGGATGATCGCGGCCATGGGACGCTTCCCGGACCCGTCGCGCCGGAGCATTGAGGGGCGTCGGCGGCAATTGGAAGAGCTTCTCGATGAAGCGGAGCCGCGTGTTTTCATCTTCGACGATGCGCACCACGCCTTTCGCGGAACGGCGGCCAAGGAAGTCCACACCCTCATTCGAACTATGGGGCATCGGTGGGACATGTCTCCGGTCCTGATCGGCGATCGGACACTGGCGGATGTGATTCACCTCGACGGAGAACTGCGATCCCGGTTGGACAATGCCCTTCTGCGGCGATGGGAGTACGATCGCGAGTTTGCGGTGCTTCTCAACAGCCTGGTGCGTGTCCTTCCACTCCAGCGAACATCGGAGCTAACCCAAACGCCCTTGGCGCAGCGGATCTACACGCTCTCGGAAGGTCTTGTTGGAGAGATCGTGAAGATCGTCACGGAGGCGGCGGCGCTGGCCGTCGGTGGCGAAGAGCGGATCACCCTGGATCTCATTCACACACTTGGGTACGTGCCCCTGGCCAAGCGCTTCTCGGCTGCCGATCTCCGCGGACTTGCCTGATGCCCAGCCGAGAGCCTGATCACTTCCCTATCCTGCCACAGAGGCCATGGCGGGACAGCCGTAAGCCATGGTCCCCACGCCCGGCCCCAGTGCCCGGTGAACTGATGTCGAGTTGGGTGAAGCGCATCGCGAACGCCCACCGCGTCACCCTTGAGCCATTTCTGCGCATGCTCTCTCGCACGCTTGGCCCTCTCGGAGATCTCGATCGCGGTGACAATCCTGGTCTGGCGAGATTTCTCTCAGATCAAACGGGCCATCCGCTAGATCAGATCGAGGCGCTGTGCGTCTTCGGTTGCAACAGCGGATACAAGCTCACGGACTCCTTGGCGGCACCGCGGTTCTGTCCGTTGTGCTGGAGGGTCGATGACGACCCTTATATCCGTTGGGAGTGGCGCTGTAGCTTTGTTCCCGTCTGCGAGATCCACGGAACGGACATGGTTGGACGCTGTCCGTTCTGCTCAGCGCATTTCGATCCATTGGCATCGCAAACGGTTATCCCAGTGTCACATTGCTCGGTCTGCGCCAGCGATCTTCGCACCGTTTCCCCTCGTTCTGTCTCGAGAAAGACCACCCTCGGGCAGATCATCCTGCTCGACATGCTGGCTGTCGCCGTCGAGGTCCAAGATGGGACCGCGATCGTCGAAATGCTTGAAAGGCTCCAAAGGGAGCGTCACCAATCGGCCAACCGGTTCGTAAAGAGCCGGCTCTCACGGTTGTACGATCTGGCAAAGGCCGGGGAGAGGGAGGTCATGAAGGTGCTTCCCGGCAATGGCTTGGAGCGGGTGCTGCGGGCAACGGGGATGCAGGGAGCTGGCTGGCCCTGGATCGATCGCTCCCCAGTACCGGTCCGATGTTGGCCAGACCTGGACCGGACGACACCCGTCTACAGAGATGCTCTGGATCCAATCAAACCTGTGTACGATGTGACCTTGTTCGACCTCTTGCAGGCATACGCGACCAGCAAGATCCGCTGGTCAAGCATCATCTGACATGGAGGATCAGGTCGCGAGAGGTTCCGTCTCTTCGTCTGGTTGCTTGGAATCCATCGGCTCGAAATCCCGCGCGAGCGCGCGTCGTTCCGCAAGGAGCCGGGCCTTGTCCAGAAGACCAGCTTCCTCGAGTTTCTCGCGCTCGGGCAAGGCATCGAGGGACTCGAGATCGAACCGCTGCAGGAACTCCGGCGTCGTCACATAAAGAATCGGGGCTCCCGGCTCCGGGCTGCGCGGTCCATTGGCGATCAGCCCGAGGCGCCGAAGGCGTCCGATCAGGTCGCGGTCGATCTGTCGGCCCTCCACCCGCTGCCCGAGGATCCAGCCGAGCTGGTCGCGGGTTACCGGCTGATAGTAGGCGATGGCCATCAGGACGGTCGCCTCGAGCTTGGTGAGGGCCGGCGCCTCATGCTTTGGGAAAGCAGTGCGGATAGCGGAGCCGTGTTCGGCTCGCGTGCGCATCGTGTACCCGCCGGCGACGCGGGCCAACTGGTATGGCCGGGCCGCCAGCTCGACCTCGATCTCCGTGAGCAGGAGGTCAAGATTGCAGGCCGAACCGACCAGCCTTCCGAGGATGTCGCGCGGGACGGGTTGGTCGGACGCGAAAATCACCGCTTCGACCCGGGCCATCCATGTGCGCCAACGCGCCTCAGGAGCGAGGTCGGTGAGTTCGGTGTCGAGCGGAGCTGAGGGAGGTGCCATCGTCAGAGCCCGTAGAGCCGGAAGGTGGCGCGGCCAGTCAACTCGCGGACCGCGCCGAGACCGAGCAGGCGCTCGTAGAGCCGGCGCAGACCCCGGTCGCTCAGCCCTCGCACCCGCAAGCCCGGCCCGACGGCATCCTGCTCGAGCAGCGCCGTCACCACGGCGGGTGCACCCTTCGCGCGCAGCTTGCCGGCGACACCCTGCAGAATAGCGGCCTGGTCGGCGATCGCCCGAGCGCTGTCGAGAGCGTTGCGGGCGGCCCGGACGTAGGCGACCAGGCTCCGCCGGCGGTTCTCATTCGTTGTATCGGCGCCGGCCAGGGGGCCGGCGGTACCGGCAAGCAGGGGTACGCCGACGGGCCAGCCGGCGCGCTGGGCAACCAGGGTGTCGGCGAGCCAAAGCAATACCGGCAGCGTGTCGAGGCGCTCGACCTGGTGGGCGGCGATCAGCTCGATACCGGCGGCGAGCGGTGTGGCGCCATCGGCTGGAGAAAGGGCGAAGAGACGGATCGCCTCGAGATCGTCGCTCCAGGCGATCCCGCTGCGGCCGGCGGCATGGGCGACATCGTCCTGGTCGAGGGAGGGGCGCCGCGTCGCCAGTCGCCGCCACAGCGCGTAGATCCGTCCGGCAGGACCCGGGTCATCGCCGGGCCGGCAGAGATGATGGGCGTCGCGGATCCCACCAGCGTCTTCCGGCCGGCGCAGGAGCCGCAGCGAGGCGGCGGCGGCGTCGACGGCGAGGCGGTCGAGCCAGGCGCCGCGCCACGGTGTATCCTGACGGACCAGCTGGTCGACCAGGGCGAGGGCCGCACCGGCGCGGAGCGTGGCGTCGGTGGCCGCATCGTCGGAGCTGCCGCGCACCCAGCCCGGTGTTCGGAGGTAAGGGGCTGACGAAGAAGGAAGATCGGTGAGATCCATAACCAGAAACTAGCACGGGACGGCGCTTAAGGCCATCAATAATGCGTATAAGCGCCGCAGGTGTTGGTTCTAGATTACTCCTGATAAGCTTCCATTATCGGGACAAGTGTGATTCTATAGGGAGGTCCTTCGAACGCGCCACGTTCGGTGGGAAGGATCAGGGAACGGGTTGCGTAAGCCGAGCGGGGCAGGGGACGCGGAGGCGGGATCCGATCTGGCGGAGTTCCGTCATTCCGAGCACAACGCGAGGCGGCGGGAGAGTGCGGTGGTGACTGCGAATGAAGTTACCGAAGAGAATGAACCTGCCGGCGAGCTGCTGCCGGAGCGCGCGCCAGCTCACCAAACCCCAGCGCCAGCCAACGAACTCTCCGGCCTGGTCGAAAAGGCGCGCGACTACGCCCGCGGCGCGACTGCGGAGAAGACCCGCACTGCCTATCTATCGGACTGGAAGGACTTCGTGGCGTGGTGCACCCGGCGGGGCCTCGCGCCAGTCCCGCCCAACCCGCAAGCGATCGGGCTCTACATCACCGACCTGGCGACGGGTGGGGGAGGGCGGTCCACCCTGCTTAACGTGAGCAGCATCGAGCGGCGGCTGAGCGGGCTGGCGTGGGGCTTCCGGCAGCGCGATCACGTGCTGGACCGGCAGGACCGCCACATCAAGGAGGTGATGGCGGGGATCCGCAACAAACATCACCGGCCCCCGAAGCAAAAGGCTGCCGTCCTGGCCGCCGATATCGTCGCCATGATCGGTGCTCTAGACACCGGGCTCGCGGGCTTGCGCGATCGCGCCATGCTCCTGGTCGGGTTCGCGGGTGGCCTGCGGCGCAGTGAGATTGTCGGCCTCGATCACGGGGAAGGGGAGACGGAGGAGGGGCTAGGGTGGCCGGAATTCCTACCCGACGGCATGGTTCTGAGGATCAAGGGCAAGGGTCATCGCTGGCGCGAGGTCGAGATTGGCCGCGGGTCGAGTTCGCGTACCTGTCCCGTCGCCGCCCTGCAGGAATGGATGGAGATCGCCCGCATCGCTCATGGGCCGGTGTTCAGGCGACTCAACACAAATGGCAAACGGGCTCTGCCCGACAGGCTGGCCGACCAGCATGTGGCGCGCCTGGTAAAGCGCACTGCGATCGCCGCCGGTGTCCGTGGCGACCTGGCTGAAGGTGTGCGGCGAGAGGCTTTCGCGGGACATTCATTGCGCGCCGGGCTGGCGACCGCGGCTGAGGTCGATGAGCGCTGGGTACAGCGGCAACTCGGGCACGCCTCGGTCGGTATGACCCGGCGCTATCAACGCGAGCGGGATCGGTTCCGCGTCAACCTGACGAAGGCGGCTGGGCTGTAGACAAAGAAGCCCCCAATCCGTCCTAGTCTTGGGGAGTCTCTCACACTTCGATATTGAACGTCGAAACCACGCGCATTGAAATTGGCGACTGTTGCCATGTACAAGCAATTGTCCGTCGCTGGGAACAACGGTCGCTACGCACTGTGGAGAGCCCTATGGGTGAAGAGCAGAAGGCAGATCTTCGAAGCGAGCGATTTCAGCTTATGCTGGACAACGATGAATTGACGAGGATCGACGACTGGCGGTTCGACAATCGTATTCCGACCCGCGCGGCTGCCATCCGGGAGCTTATCCGGCGCGGCATGCTCTATGAGGATGTGGTCGATGACGACGTGGAGATACCGGATCCGCGTGAGTTGAAATCCACCGAGTTCCGGGCCGTTCCGGACGAGAAATAGGCACTAGGCGCGGCAGGGGCCCAAACCCAAGATTCGGTTGCCCAGCTCTTGGAGTTGGGCATCGTCGTTTGGCACCGATGCGCCGAAACCATATGGAGGTCGTTGACCCTGAGCGCATCGGTCGTTGGCCTCGAATACTCCGGCGATGGTGCTGATCACCAGCAGCACGAGGAATACAACCGGGATGCTCCTTTCGATATCCAACCAAGACACAACTGTAGCCGAGTATGGGTGGACTTGCCCGATTTTGGTGGGGAGAGCAGTTAGCTCACCTTTTGGGCCTTTCGCTCGAAGGCGATGGGGCTTTGGAAGCCAATCGCTAAATGACGCCTGACAGGGTTGTCGAACCCATCGATGTATCTGGCGATGGCGTTTTCGGCCTGCTGACGGGTTTGCCACGCGACCGGCCAGATCAGTTCGGATTTGATGGTTTTGAAGAAGGTTTAGACCATCGCGTTGTCGTAGCAGTTCCCCTTGACGCTGATCTAGTGGATTGAATCCGACGCTTCGATCCACGAGGCGACAGAAGGTCGGACCAGCGACATAGCTTGACCCGAGGCGCTACGCGCAGCAGCTATCGCCGGCCTGGATCGGCGGGCAGGGAACGGTTGCATAGGAGCAGTAGACGCAGCAGTCCCCGGGCAGAGGCTTCAGAACCGCCCCGCACCCCTTGCAGTCGTAGAACCACTGGCAGGCATTGGTCGGCATGGTCTCAGTCTCGACATGTCCGCATCGCGGGCATGTGAGTGTCGATTGGAGGGTTATCCCGTCATGTTGCGTGTCCAAAGCGCATACCCCGTCAGTCCAAGAAAGATTGCCAGTGCCGGTAAGAGCACGGCATCGAGATAACCTGTCAGCGCTGATAGCCCGACCGCGCTCATCAGTACCACCAGAACTGGCGTGAAGCAGCAGACCGCCGCTACGACTGTGCCCACGACGCCGATGCGCAACAGTCGGCGGCTCATGGCCTGTCCGTCCAGTACGCCCACATGGCGCGCATGGCATCGCGCTCCCAGAGAGGGGCCGTGACCGCCGCCGCAAAGAAGGCCGTGCAGACCAGGGCAAGGATCACCCCGGTGCGCCTGCGCCGAGGACACAGGCTTGATCTCAGTAGGAGAACCGCCCAAGCGACTGCTAACACGACCCCGACGCCAAGGAGAATGATCGCCCGGTGCTCGACGAAAGGTACGAACGCTGACGGCAGACAGCGTCCAAGGCGGCCTGGGAGCTGCCAGTGCAGTGCTATCTGATATTTTTGCACCTATCGAGCGACCGGCAGATCCTCCGTCAAATCCTCACAATGGTCTTTCAAGTGCTTCAGGCCCATCGCTTCCATGGGAGTAGTTCGACCACGAAGTGTGTGCTCGCCGAGTGCGGACCATCTAGC
Source organism: Alphaproteobacteria bacterium (assembly GCA_024742275.1). Lineage (GTDB taxonomy): Bacteria > Pseudomonadota > Alphaproteobacteria > Thalassobaculales > Thalassobaculaceae > Thalassobaculum. The sequence goes on from JANSYS010000032.1 coordinate 22,755, forward strand.
CTCATCGTTCGGTATCCGAGCTTCATCCAGTAGCGTCCGCGAAGTGACGAAAGGACAATCCGTTTCACGACTGAGCCGCTCCAGCCGCTCGGCCACGTTCACCGTGTCTCCGATGACGGTATATTCGAGCAATCGCCCGCTTCCCAGGACGCCTACGAACACTTCGCCGTAGTGACCGCCAATGCCGATCTCGATTCCCGCGTCACCCGAACTTGTTCGCTCCCTTGACCACTCTGCCACCGTCTTCAGAACATCTACGCCGCACTGAACAGCGTCTCTAGCATCATCAGGACCTGAAATTGGTGCGCCGAAAACAACCATCACCGCATCGCCGATGAACTTGTCAACGGTTCCACCGTGGCGGAAAACGCATTCGGTGACACGCTCCCTGAACTCAGACAACACAGTGCCGAGTTCCTCCGGGGACATGGTCTCGGCCATCGAGGTGAAGCCCTTAATATCGACGAACAGGACCGCTACAGGCTGTCTCAGACCGGATGAAGGGCCATAGAGTTCGTTGCGGCTCAGCCTCTCGGCGATCCGCGGGGAAAAGAACCGGGACAAACGGGCGCTGCGCGCCGCCTGATCGATCGACCGGAGCAGCAACTGCCGGGTCCGATATCCCCCCAGCATGAGGATCGCGCCCGCCGTCGCGACCAGGACCGGTGGCAGGACATCGAACGCGAAGACCTCCCCCATGGGCGAATGTCCCGTCGCGGCCATCTGCTGCGACATGGCCATGGGCATGGGCATGGTCGGAGCCGGAAGCAGCGAGGTCACCAGCACCGAAACCAGGAAGAGAGCGACGATGTAGGCGATTAGCGCCGGCTGGTAGCGCATTGAGGCGTGGATGAGGACGAGGAACATCAACGCGGCTGCCGGCACGGCCACGAGGTCTGTGTCCAACCCCATCATGCGGCCCATGACCTGCATGTGGGCCACGATCAGGATCACGTCGAATGTCGCGAACGCGTAGGGCAGGAGCGGATGATACAGCCGGCGCCAGGCCAGAAGCATGCTCGCTCCCGTTGCCAGGCCGTAGAGGGCGATATCGACCGCTGCGCCCCCGTGTAGGCGGCCGTCGCCAGCCGACAGCACGGCCGTCGCCAGCAGAACCGCGAGAATACCGACCCGGACGAAGGCCGACAGCAGGTCGGCTTGCATTTCCGCCGCTTGAAGCTCCGGAAGCCGATCCAGCGCCGAGGATTTCATCGGTGCCCCGCATGCCGGTCGGCGTCACCCTCGCCCAGCCAGCGGCGCAGATAGATCCGCTGAAAGGCGAAGACGGCTGCCATGGCCACGACCGCGATGACGACGATCAGGGGGTCCGACTGCCACTTCATCACGGCGAACGCGCCGAGGACCAGCGCATCCAGCAGGATCGCTGCGATCATCACCCATCCCTGCGCGCCGATCTCATGCCGCAGCCAGCGGTACACGCCGAGATGGATGGCGATGTCCATGACCAGATAGAAAAACGCGCCGAGCGAGGCGATCCGACTGAGGTCGAAGAACACCGTCAGCAGCGCCGCCGTGACCACGGTGTAAACCAGGGTGTGGTCGCGGATCCCGCCGGGCATGCCGAAATGACTGTGAGGGATCATCTTCATGTCGGTGAGCATGGCGAGCATACGCGACACGGCGAAGATGCTGGCGAGCAGACCGGACGCCGTCGCCAGCACGGCGAGCGCGACCGTGAAATAGAAGCCATAGGATCCGAGCGTCGGCTCCGCCGCCTCCGCGAGCGCGTAGTCCTTGGCGGCGACGATCTCGTCGAGCGACAGACTGGAGCCGACGGCGAAGGCGACGAGCAGGTAGACCACAACGCAGATCAGGATCGAGGCGGTGATCGCCCGTCCGACATTGCGGTGCGGATCGACCATCTCCGCCCCGCTGTTGGTGATCGTGGTGAAGCCTTTGAACGCCAGGATGGAGAGCGCCATCGATGCGACGAATCCCGTCAGCGGCAGGTCATCGGCTCCGACCCGGGGCTCGAAGGAGAAGCCGCCGGCCCAAAGCGCCGCCGCCCCGAAGAATGCGATCCCGCCGATCTTCAGCGCCGCCATGATCAGCGATACCAGGCCCACCGACCGGTTTCCGGAAACGTTGACCAGATAGGCGAAAAGGATGAGGCCGACGCCGAGCGCCGGAACCAGGAAACTGTCCGTCCCGATGTCGAAGGGCCGGAGCACATAGGTCCCGAAGGTCCGGGCGACCAGGCTCTCGTTGATGACCATGGAGAGCGCCATCAGAACCGCCGCGCCGGCGGCGACCCCGCCGGGGCCGTAGGCCTTTTCGAGGATCATCCCAATGCCGCCGGCCGACGGGTAGGCGTTCGACATCTTCACGTAGGTGTAGGCGCTGAAGCCGGTCACGAGCGCGCCGGCGATGAACGACAGCGGAAACCACGGACCCGCCAGATCTGCAATCTGCCCGGTGAGGGCGAAGATTCCGGCGCCGATCATCACGCCGGTACCCATCGAGATGCCGCCGATCAGCGTGATGCTGTTCTTCTGGTAGGTGCTGGAGGCCATGTCGTCCCCGCTGTTCTGTATAGGTCGAGGCCGTTCGGATGTTGCCACCCGAACGGCCGATACGGTAGCCGGGCGGTCAGAGTCCCCAGGCCCAGGCTGGAACATGCCCCAGTTGCAAGTGGACTTCCGATACGCCAGGGGTTTCTTCGACCGCGACCTTCACCGCACGACTTTCGTCGTCTGTGTCAGTCACACCCCAGACCGTCACAACCGCGTCCCTAACGGTGACGTTTATCAGGGACGGGTCGACAGCCGGGACCGCACGGATCGCGTTGACAACGGCCACACGAAGCGCACGGTCGTCGCCACTGGGGGCGGCTATCTTCTCTGCCGAAGCCAGCCCGTGCAGGAGATTGGCGCGGCTCACGATACCCAATACCCGGCTGTCCTCGACCACCGGCACACGCTTGATCCGGTGAGTCTCCAGAGTCTTCGCGATCTCGTGCACCGGCGTCGTTGGCGCAACAGTGACGACATCCCGGGTCATGATGTCCTCTGCCTTTGTGCCGTGCGCCTTCACAAAATCCGCGGCCGCTTTGCTTGACCCTGTGAATGCCTCGAGCCACCACGAGCCTCTGCGGTCACCTTCATCCTGCAGCTGCCTCATCAGGTCGCCTTCGCTGACCAACCCGGCCAAGCGATCGTGGGAGTCAACAACCGGAACTGCACTGATCCGGTTTTCGAGCAGAGTCTGAGCGATTTCTTCGACGGTGGTTTCGGGGGAGACCGTCACCACGCGGTCCGTCATGACATCTTTTGCAAGCATGGATCCTCTCCTTGCTCATGTGCCCGCTGACACCGGAGAACGAGTAGCCGGACCCGTACCATGCGGGCGCTAGGACCAGCCGAACCGTGAAGACTAGTGTGTCCGTTCGGCACGGCTGGAGGCGGTGATCGGGCGCCACGACGATGTGGCCCGATCACCGGATCTGGTCGGATGGCGCTTCAGCGGGTCAGAACAGCATCTTCGTTCCAACCACGAAGAACAGGTTGTCCCGCTGCTCGCCCTCCCCCCGGGCGAGATCGGCCGTCTCACCGAACCGGCGCTCGTAATGGACCCCGATATAGGGCGAGACTGCACGGTCCAGCAGATCGTAGCTCAGACGGGCACCGAGCTCGAGTTTCGGCGCAAAGGCGCCGACCCCAAGTTCCGCGTCGTCGCCCAGCGGGGTATCCAACTCGACGCTTGGCGTCAGGATTATTCGGTTGGTGATGAGTCCCTCGTACTCAGCCTCGATCCGCACGAAGGAGGTCTCCCCGACGTAGAGATCGGCATCGAGCTCGAACCATTGCGGTGCCAGACCCTTCACCCCGACCACACCGTAGGCACGATCCTCGCCGCGAGGCGTATCCAGCCGGACGCCGACGACCGCATCGAAGAAGGTCGAGATTGGCTTCTGAAGACGAAGCTGGTTCTCCAGGGTTTCAAATTGTTTGCCTTCGGTGAGGTACTCCGCCTCACTGCGCCAGACGACCTTGAGCTCGTCGGTCCCGGCCAGGGCGTCGAAGTCCCAGGCATAGATATCGGACCCGTCGTCGAACCGGCGTTCGGCCTGTTCGACCTGCAGGCCGTAGATCAGCGGCTCGGCCGTTGCCGGCACCGTCCAGAAGAGCGCCGGAACCAATGCCGCGGTTACAAGAAAATTGCTGCGCATGGTGTCAGCCTCCGGTGGTGTGGTGCGAGTTGGTGTCGAGGCCGGCGCTCTTGCCGCCCGGCCCACCCTCCACGACGACCTTGCGGAACATGCCGCTGTCGGCGTGATAGGAGAGATGGCAGTGGAAGGCCCACTGACCGGGCGCGTCGACCTCCGTCTCCATGAAGACCGTCGTGCCGGGCGCGACGCTGACCACATGCTTGATCGGGTTCCACTTGCCCTGTCCGACATCGAGGATCGACCACATGCCGTGCAGATGCATCGGGTGGGTCATCATCGTCTCGTTGACGAACTTGAAGCGGACTCGTTCGCCGTATTGCAGGCGGATCGGCTCGGCGTCGGAATACTTCACGCCGTTGATCGACCAGATGTAGCGCTCCATGTTGCCGGTCAGCCGCAGCTCGATCTCCCGGGTCGCGTCGCGGTGCTCGTAGAGCGGCTTCTGAGCCTTCAGGTCGGCATAAGACAGGAACTTGCCGCCATTGGCTGCCTGGGGGGTCAGGCCACTGCCGGGGGCATAGAACGGATCAGCCGCGGTGGCCGGCATGGCGCTGTAGCCCATAGCACTGTGGTCCATGCTCCCGTGGTTCATTCCCTGCATGACCGAGCCATCGGACACTGTGTGCGTAGGCTGTCCCGCGCTTTGGGCCATGGTTCCATGTCCCATGGCGCTATGGTCCATCGTGCCATGGTTCATGCCCTGCATAATCGAGCCGTCGGGCATGGTGTGCGCCGGCTGATTTGAGCCATGATCCATCGCGCCCTGCGCCATGGTGCCGTGATCCATCGATCCGTGCTCGCCATGGGCCATGCCCATATCCGCCATGGTGAGGAGCGGCGGTTCGCGCAGGTCCGGGACCTCGGACTCCATGCCCTCCCGCGGGGCCAGGGTGCCGCGCGCGAAGGCGGTGCGGCCCATGGATTCCGCGAAGATCGTATAGGCCCGGTCCTCGGTCGGACGGACGATCACATCATAGGTCTCGGCCACGGCGATGCGAAACTCGTCGACCGGCACCGGCTGGACGTTGTTGCCGTCTGCCTGCACCACGGTCATCTCCAAACCGGGGATGCGGATGTCGTAATAGGTCATCGCCGAGGAATTGATGAAGCGCAGCCGGACCCGCTCGCCGGGCTCGAACAGCCCGGTCCAGTTCTGCTGCGGGCCCTTGCCGTTGATCAGCGGCGTGAAACCCTGAAGGTCCTCCACGTCCGTCGGCATCATGCGCATCTCGCCCCAGGCGCTGCGGTCGTCGAGCGCCGCGGCCAGCCCTTTCTCCCGGCTGTCGTCCAGGAAGTCGAGCAGGGTGCGCTGCTCCCGGTTGTAGTAGTCGGGCATCAGCTTGAGGTTCCGCATGATCCGGTCGCCGGAATGCGGATGGGCGTCGGTGAGCTGGACCACATACTCCCGGTCGAAGCGGAACGGCTCGCGGCCCTTCGGCTCGATGATGATCGCACCATAGGCGCCGTCCGGCTCCTGAAAGCCGGTATGGCTGTGGAACCAATAGGTGCCGCTCTGCACGATAGGGAAGCGGTAGGTGAAGGTCTCGCCTGACTTGATGCCCTCATAGGAGATGCCTGGCACGCCGTCCTGCTGGTAGGGCAGGATCAGTCCGTGCCAGTGAATGGAGGTATCTTCGTCGAGGTTGTTGGTCACATTGATCGTGACCTCCTCGCCTTCCTGGAACCGCAGCACCGTCGGCGTTGAGGATCCGTTGTAGCCGATTCCGATCTTGCTGAAGTCTTCGGTCTCCAGGGCGACCTGGTCGACCGTGATATCGTATTCGCCGGCAAGGGCGCCGGTAGCAAAGAAGGCGGCGATCGCCACTCCGAGCGCGCAAGCCCGGGCATAGGAATGTGGTCTCACAGCTTGTCTCCGTATAGCAGAGTTGATGGGGAGGCCGGGCCGCCCCTCCGGCGGCCCGGCGGCACAGTGAGAAAGATCAGTGGCTGATCTTGATGTCGCCCATCATCCCGGACTCGTAATGGCCCGGAACGTTGCATGCGAACTGCAGGTTTTGCGCCTCGGAGAACTGCCAGATTACCTCGCCCGTCTTCCCCGGCTCGACGAGCACGCTGTTGCCTTCGCCGTGCATGCCGTGACCCATGGAGGCCTTCATCTTCTCGGCAGCATCGAGGTCGATCCTGTCCGGAAGCAGAACCCCGTGTTCGACCATCATCATCATTTCGGGAGCGTGGGCCTTGTGCATCTCGGCGGTGGCGATGGCGAACTCGTGGACGAAGTCGCCTTCGTTTTTGATAAGGAACCGGATTGTCTCACCCGCTGAAACGGAGATGGACTCAGGCTCGTAATAGTTCTCGTGCATACTGATTCTGATTGTCCGGCTCACTTTATACGGTTTGCCGGGCTGACCGATGGCCGCCTCGGATCCATGGGTATCGGCGCCATGGGTATCGGCGCTGCCATGTCCTCCGTGGGTGGCGGTTTGAGCCGCGGCGACGCCTGCGGTCGCTACAGTAAGGGCGAACGCAACAGAAGCGGCGCGCATCATCATGCGGTAGGTCATCGAGTAGATCCTCGCGAATAGGCGTTTGAATCGGATGGTTTTAGGGGCCCGTGGACCGGGCCTCCGGCGTTCCGATTAGCCGCGAGGAGGGGGTGTGGTCGCTTCTGCATGCAGCCCAGCGGCCAATCGGTCGGAGGGCGCCGACCAGGCTTGCCGGGCAAAGGCGGGAGCGGACACAGACTTCATCTCCGGCGTGACATAGCCGGTGCAGCTGTGTCCCGCGATGGCGCACGACGTATGGTGACCAGCCCGGTCGTGCTTTCGTTCGCCGGACCCGTGCGTGTGCCCCATCGTGACCGTCTCCACCGCCGACGGCACCGACAGGGTGCCGGCTCCATTGCGATGCATTTCCGTCGTTCCCATCAGCCCCGCGGAGAGGGCGACCAGAAGGACGGCAGCAATGGCGATGCAACGAGTCATGGCGCGGAGATAGGGCTTCCAGTAGCCGGAAGGTCAAGGGTAATCTGCGCCCGTCTGAACCGGCGGGCAAGGAACCGTTCCGTAGGAGCAGAACACGCAGCAGTCGCCCGGCTTGGGCTTCAGCACAGTGCCACAGCCGTTGCAGTCGTAGAACCACTGGCAGGCGTCGGTCGGCATCCGCTCCTCCTCGCAATGACCGCACTGCGGGCAGGTGAGGGTCGAGCGGTCTGTCACCACAATTTGGCGCGTCATCGCTGTTTTTCCGGATCCATGAGGTATTCGACCAGGGCCGCGATATCCGCATCGCTCCAGTATCGCGTGCCCTCGCGGATCACCTCGGCCATGGATCCGCCGAGACTGTCTCCAGATGGGGTCAAGCCGGTGCGCAACGCGTAGCGGAGTTCGTCCGCCGTCCAGCCCTCCCGTTCCAGGGCATCGGGCGTGATCGGCGGGATTTTCTCATCGCCGGGACCGACTCCGCCCTCGAACTTGCGGTCGAGATCGCGACCGCCAATCAGCGTTCTCGGCGTATGGCAGGCGCCGCAATGGGCGGCGGCTTCAGCCAGATATCGCCCGCGCTGCCAGGTTTCGGACTTGCCGTCGACCGGCGGCAGTGGATCCGGATCGAGGTACAGCCGCTTCCAGAAGCCGACCGGGCGATGCCAGCCGAACGGGAAGCGCAGCCCGTGCGCTGGCGGCCCGTCCGCCACCGCCGGTACCGACTGGACGGCGGCCCACAGGTCAACCACGTCCTGATCGGAAAGGCGGGTGTAGAAGGGGTACGGGAGGGCCGGAAAGTAGTGCTCGCCCGCGGGGCTGCGGCCGGCGGTGAGGGCTAGTGAGAAATCGTTCAGCGTCCAGCGGCCGATCCCGTCTTCCGGGTGCGGGGTGATATTCGGTGCGTAGAAGCTGCCGAACTCGGTCGCGATCTCCGGCCCGCCGGCGAGGACGGCTCCGCCGTTTTTCGCATCGGTGTGACAGGCGATACAGCCGGAAAGCCGCGCGACATAGGCGCCGCGATTCACGTCGCCACTCAAACCGGACAGATCCCTGACAGCCACGTCGGGCCCCTCGGTCAGCCACGCGAAGGCGGCGCCGCCGATAACGACGGCGGCGCCGCAGATGGCCAAGGTTCGCAGCGCCATCAGTTCTGCTTTTTCCGGAAGTCCTGGTGGCAGGCCGAGCAGGTGTCGGCGAGATGGAGGAACACGGCGTCGGGAGGCATCTGCGCCAGCATTTCAGGCGTCGGGCCCTGGCCCGTTCCCATCATGCCGCCGCTCATCATGCCCTGTCCCTGCATCATACTCTGGCCCTGCATCATGCCCTGGCCCTGCATCGCACCACCGGCGGGGCGTTGATTATCGGCGGCCGCGGCGAGGGCCGAGGCATAGTCGTCGAGCCGGATTGCGAGGTCGCTGAACCGCTCCCAGTTGCTCCAGATCGTAGGCAGAGCTTCCGAGGGATGATCGAGGCTTCCTTCGGGAAACAGCTCGGTCATCGCCTCGCCGCCATGCACTCCGATCCGCGTCGCGAGAGCGCGCACTCGACCCGCATCGTAATCCTGCTGCCCGCGCATGATCGCGGTCAGTTCCTTCATGGAGTCGCCCATCGCCTTCATGGCCTCCATGCGTTCTTTCACGACTCCGGTGGCACCGGTATGCGCTAGGGCGGTAGCCGCGCCCGCGCCTAGGGCGGCTGCGACGGCAGCCGCCAGGATCGTCTTGCGATTCATCGTCCAACTCCGTTGCTTCTTCGTCTGATGTTCGAGAACGAGCGTTCTAGAGACGAAAGCCAGGTATCGGAGGTGGGCTCGGCGGCGGCAGATCGATGCCAGAAGGCCGCCGAACCGTCGATAAGCGATCGGTCCTGCGGGTCAACAAGGCAATCATTCCACCAAAGGCAATGACCTCAAGTACGCCGGCCGATGGACAGCCGACGGCACCGCCCCATGCCAGTCCGACCGAAGTCGGCATCTCGCCGCGATCGAGCGGTACGATGTCTGACGGTTGCCCGGAGTGGACCGCGGTGGCGATGCTGGGTTCGTGGACAGCATGAGCCATGCCATCGCCTGCCGCGGCGAGAATGCCGACGGCCAGCGCGATCGCGAGTAACAGCCTCCTGCCGATCGATCGCAAACCGATTGATCGCAGGGCCAGTGCTCCGGTGCTCGTCGCATCGTGCAGCATCAGAAGATCCCGTTCGCGCGCTGCAGTTCGCGAATGTACCGCACGATGTGGGCGACATCGCGTTCGGAAACCCCGTCCACCGCCGCCATGTCGCCGAACCTCCAGTGATGCGCCCGAACGCCGAGGCCGACCGCCCGGTAAAAGGCGCCGTCGCCGTGATGGCTCGGCTCGTAGATGCGGTGGACCAGCGGCGGTCCCTGCTCTGACCCGGCCGCGTTGCGGCCGTGGCAGGTGGCGCAGTTCTCGTTGAACACGGCCTCGCCGCGCCGGGCTTGGGCCGAGAGGTCGGGGACGACCACGTCGACCATGGGGCCGCCGGCGGACGCTCCGTCCATCTGGTGCGGCCAGTACATCCACCAGGCCCCGAACCCGATCAGGGCCAGCACAGCAACGCCCGCGATGAGAACCACGCCTCTCATTTGATCCGGGTCGCTCTCGCGCCGGCCAGATCGTCGAGGATCGGGCATTCGGGACGGCGATCCCCGTGACACTTCGCAACCAGGTCGGAGAGGGTCGCGCGGATCGCCTGGAGTTCTCGGATCTTGCGGTCCACGCTGTCGACGTGCTCCTCGGCGACCCGCTTGACGTCCGCGCTGGCCCGGTCGCGATCCTCGTACAACGCCAACAGCGCGCGACAGTCCTCGATCGTGAAGCCGAGAGAGCGGGCCCTGGCCAGAAAGGCGAGCTTGTGCACGTCGGTTTCGTTGAACCTTCGGTAGCCATTTGCGCCCCGCGCCGGACGGACCAGCCCGATATCCTCGTAGTAGCGGATGGTCTTGGCCGGCAGGCCGCTTAGATCGGAGACGTCGCTGATGTCCATGGCAGTTTCTTGGTTAATGCGGTCCAGGGGATGATGCGGCCCAGGTCGTCGTCGATTGGTCTACTCGAGCGCCTTCCTGCGTGCGTCGAACTCCTCCTGGTCGATCTCGCCGCGCGCGAAGCGCTCCCGCAGGATGGCGAGCGACCGATCATCCGGCCAGCCTAACGTAGAGCCCGGCTGCCAGCCGAGCATGCGAGCCACGAGGATCGCCGCGCCCACGAGGAAGGCGACGAAGAGCAGCATCATCAGCGGCCCCATGAACCAACCGCCCCAGCCCATCATCGGATGATAGCCGTAGTCGCCACTGCTCGGATCGGCGGCCGCGGGTACGCTGATCGCCATCAGGATCGTGATGATGGCTATCATGATCTTGCCGTTCATTTGCCGTTCCTCCCTTCGCTCCGGAGCTACTTTCAATTCTCCGGCTTCCGGTAGCTGGAAGGTCAAGCGCTCGATCGCGATGGGATACTCCTTGACGGGGTACTCCTTGACCTTCCGGTCACTGGAAGTCTCATGTTGGCAAGGTAAACGTGGTGAGGCGAGAATGAGCAGCCAAGCGCAGACGCAGGATCAGAGCGAGACGGTCGTCCGCGACCCGGTGTGCGGCATGACCGTCGACCCGGCGGCCGACAAGCCGACGCACGAGCATGCCGGCCACACCTACCGATTCTGCTCCGCCGGTTGCCGCGACCGCTTCGCCGCCGCACCCGACGACTACATCGAGGCTGAGGATCCGGTGTGCGGCATGACCGTCGACCGCGCTTCGGCCCAGCACATGGCCAAGCATGCCGGCGAGCGATTCTACTTCTGCTCGTCGCGCTGCCATGAGCGGTTCGAGGCGGAACCCGAGACGTTCCTCGGCGACCGGCCGGAACCGGAGCCGATGCCGGAGGGCACGCTCTACACCTGCCCGATGGATCCGGAGATCGTCCGCGAGGAACCCGGCGACTGTCCGATCTGCGGGATGGCGCTGGAGCCGATGACACCGAGCGCCGATGCGGGGCCCAACCCCGAACTCGTCGATTTCCGGCGCCGCCTCTGGATCGGCGCGCCGCTGGCCGCCGGCGTGTTCTTCCTGGAGATGGGCGACCATGTCGGCCTGCCGCTCTCCAACTGGTTGGGTGCCACGCTGCACGTCTGGCTGCAGTTCGCGCTGGCGACGCCCGTGGTGGTCTGGATCGCGCTGCCGTTTTTCAAGCGGGGCTGGTCGTCTATCGTCAACCGCAGTCCGAACATGTGGACGCTTATCGCGCTCGGTACCGGGGCGGCCTATCTCTTCAGCCTGGTCGGTCTGCTCGCCCCGGGCGTCTTCCCGCCGTCGCTGCTCGACGAGCACGGCCATGCGCCGGTCTATTTCGAGGCGGCGGCGGTGATCCTGATCCTGGTCCTGGTCGGCCAGGTCATGGAGCTGTCCGCCCGCGAGCGCACCGGCGACGCGATCCGGGCCCTGCTGAACCTGGCGCCGAAGACCGCACGGCGGATCTCGGAGGACGGCGAGGCGGACGTCCCGCTCGACGAGGTGCGCCAGGGCGACCGGCTGCGGGTGCGTCCGGGCGAGAGCGTGCCGGTCGACGGCACGCTGCTGGAAGGCCGTTCCTCGGTCGACGAGAGCATGATCACCGGCGAGCCGGTGCCGGTGGAGAAGGTTGAAGGGGACGCCGTCACCGGCGGCACCCTGAACAAATCCGGCAGCTTTGTGATGAAGGCCGAGAAGGTTGGCGCCGACACGGTGCTGTCGCGCATCGTCGACATGGTCGCCAAGGCCCAGCGCAGCCGCGCGCCGATCCAGGCGCTGGCCGACCGTGTCGCCGGCTATTTCGTGCCGGCGGTCGTGCTGGTGTCCCTTATTTCTCTTGCCGCATGGCTGGCGTTCGGGCCGAGCCCGGCACTGTCCTACGCGGTGGTCGCCGCCGTCAGCGTGCTGATCATCGCCTGTCCCTGCGCGCTCGGTCTGGCGACGCCGATGTCCATCATGGTGGCGACCGGCCGTGGCGCCCAGGCCGGAGTTCTGATCCGCGACGCCGAGGCGCTGGAGCGTTTCGCCAAGGTGGATGTGCTGATCGTCGACAAGACCGGCACGTTGACCGAGGGCAAGCCGACCCTGACCGATGTGGTCGCCGCCGACGGGGCCGACGAGACCGAGTTGCTGTCTCTGGTGGCGTCGCTGGAGCGCGGCTCCGAGCACCCGCTGGCCGAGGCGATCGTCGCGGCTGCGGAGGAGAAAGGCGCCGCCTTGTCCGATACCGAGGATTTCGAGGCGGTGACCGGCAAGGGCGTGCGCGGCCGCGTGAACGGCAAGGATGTAGCCCTGGGCAACGCGGCGATGATGGACGATATCGGCGCCGACCCGACCGCATTCTCCGACACCGCCGAATCGTTCCAGGGCGAGGGCAAGACGGCGATGTTCGTCGCCGTCGACGGCCGGGCCGCGGGGCTGGTCGCCGTGGCCGACCGGGTCAAGCAGACCACGCCGGATGCGATCCGCGCCCTCCACGAGGCTGGTCTGCGGATCGTCATGGCGACCGGCGACAGCCGCCGGACGGCCGAGGCGGTGGCGCGCGATCTCGGCATCGACGAGGTCCGCGCCGAGGTCAGCCCGGAGGACAAGGGCGCGCTGGTCGAGGAGCTACGGAGACAGGGCCACAAGGTGGCGATGGCCGGCGACGGCGTGAACGACGCGCCTGCGCTGGCCGCCGCCGATGTCGGCATCGCCATGGGCACCGGCGCCGACGTGGCGATGGAGAGCGCCGGCGTCACCCTGGTCAAGGGGGATCTGACCGGCATCGTCCGAGCGAGGGTGCTGGCCCAAGGGACCATGGCCAACATCCGCCAGAACCTGTTCTTCGCCTTCGTCTACAACGCCGCCGGCGTTCCGATCGCGGCGGGGGTGCTGTACCCGCTGTTTGGCATCCTGCTGTCGCCGATCGTCGCCGCGGCGGCCATGAGCCTGTCCTCGGTCTCGGTGATCGGCAATGCGTTGCGGTTGAGGGCGGTGAAGTTGGACCGCTAGACCGCCGGCTGGAGATTCGATGATCGGCGGGAGTCGACCGATACTGTTGAAAAAGGCCATCTTGCCGCGGATCCGAGGCGCTGATTCACTTCTCCTGTAGCGGGAGGACGGAGCGATGATGGGTGAGCGGACAGTGATGCAGGAGGAGCTGTTCTACGGCTTCAGCCTGGAGCGGCATGTGCCGGGCAATCACCTGCTGCGGGCCATCGACCGGTTCGTCGATTTGTCGGATCTGCGCCGGCATCTGGCGCCGTATTACAGTCCGATCGGCCGTCCGTCGATCGATCCCGAACTGCTGATCCGCATGCTGCTCGTGGGCTACTGCTTCGGCATCCGCTCAGAGCGGCGGCTGTGCGAGGAGGTCCACCTGAACCTGGCCTACCGGTGGTTCTGCCGGCTCGGCCTGGACGGTGATGTGCCGGACCACTCGACCTTCTCCAAGACCCGCCACGGCCGGTTCCGGGAGTCCGACCTGCTGCGTGAACTGTTCGAGACGGTCCTGCGGCGCTGCATGGCGGAAGGTCTGGTCGGCGGCGAGGGGTTCGCGGTGGATGCCAGCCTGATCGTGGCGGATGCCCACCGGCAGCGCGGCGTGGCCAGGACCGAAGATCTGCCGCAAGCCGGTCGCGCCGTGGAGGAGTATCTGGCCGTTCTCGACGATGCGGCGTTTGGTGGGGCGACGCCGGTCCCGCCCAAGTACCTCTCGCCGGCCGATCCGGCTGCGCGCTGGACCGCATCCTGGGGCGGGCCGGCGGTCTATGCCTATTGCACCAACTATCTCATCGATGTGGAGCACGCGGTCATCGTCGACGTGGAAGCGACGACCGCGGTGCGGCAGGCTGAGGTGGGGGCCGCACGGACCATGATCGACCGCACCCAGGAGCGCTTCGATCTTTGGCCGGAGCGTCTGATCGGGGATACAGGCTACGGGTCGGCGGAGATGCTGAACTGGCTGGTCCACGCGCGCGGGATCGAGCCGCATATCCCGGTCTTCGACAAGTCCAGGCGCACCGATGGCACCTTCTCGCGCGAGGACTTCACCTACGACCATGACAGCGACACCTATCGCTGCCCCGGCGGAAGGCGTCTTCAGAACAGCCGCCGCGCGTTCACCGAGCCGCGGAGCGGCGTGACCAAAGACGACACCCGGATCTACCGGGCCAGCAAGTCCGACTGCGACACCTGCCCGCTGAAGCCGAGTTGCTGTCCCAAGGAACCGGCACGCAAGATCCCCAGATCAATCCATGAAGGGGCGCGGGATATGGCCCGCGACATCGCCAAGACCGAGGCCTATGCGGCCTCCCGCCGACAGCGCAAGAAGGTCGAGATGCTGTTCGCCCATCTCAAACGCATCCTGAAACTCGGCCGATTGCGACTGCGCGGCCCCTGTGGCGCCCGCGATGAGTTCCTCCTCGCCGCCACCGCCCAGAACCTCCGAAAGCTCGCCAAGATCTGCAGCCCTCAGACCCTGGTGCCGGCAACCTGACGGTCGGGACGCCTTTGCGCCCAAGCCCGGGGAGCATCGCCATGCCTCAACGGCGATCCAACCGCCGACTTCTTCAACAGTATCGACCC
>JANSYS010000071.1 GCA_024742275.1 Alphaproteobacteria bacterium
CACCTAAGTTCGACAAAATCTTTCAGTATTTCGCCAAGTTGGTGCTGCCGCCCGAGTCATATCAATGAGTTAGCGATACGGTCGAGCGAAGCTGTGTAGTCACACGCTTTGAATTTTTACTGCCTTTAATTCAGATCCATATGTGCTTATTTTGTAGTAATGTTTGTGCGGATCAATAAGAGCGGCAAGCGGCGCTACCTTCAGGTCGTTGAGTCCTACCGCAACGAGGCGGGCCAGCCGCGCCACAGGGTGGTTGCGAACCTGGGGCGCATCGATGGCATGGAAGACGGCCACCTCGACACTTTGATCCGTGGCCTGTGCCGCGTCGCTGGTCGCGATGAGCCTGCGGTCTTGGAGATCACACATGCACCGGCGAAGGCCTTTGGAGATGTCTTCGCACTTCACGAGCTGTGGAAGGATCTCGGTTTTGATCGCGCGCTGGGGCGTGCGCTTCGATCCGGAAAGCGCAAGCTGGATGTTGAGGCGCTTGTGCGCGCCATGGTCTTCAACCGCTTGTGCGATCCCACAAGCAAGCTCGGCTGCCTGCGCTGGCTGGACACCGTGGCCATGCCAGAGATGCCAACCGAGGTGGAGCATCACCACCTCCTGCGGGCCATGGACGCGCTGATGGACAACGTCGACAGGGTCGAGACGGAACTGGCCCGCCAGATCCGCCCCCTCGTGGACCGCGAGCTGACCGTGGTCTTCTACGACCTGACCACCGTACGTATCCACGGCGAAGGCGAGGTCGACGACGACATCCGCGCCTACGGCATGAACAAGGAGACTGGTGGTATCGCCCGCCAGTTCGTGCTCGGCGTCGTACAGACCGCCGAGGGCCTGCCGCTGATGCATACTGTGCATCCGGGCAACGTGGCCGAGACGAAGACCCTGCAAGCCATGCTCGCCACGGTCTTGGAGCGCTTCCCCATCGAGCGCGTCATCCTGGTGGCAGACCGTGGGCTTCTGAGCCTCGACAACATCGACGCCCTTACATCTCTGGCCCAGCAGGGTGGGCGCACCTTGGAGTTCATCCTCGCGGTCCCGGCACGCCGTTACAGTGACCTGGTCGAGACCTTCAGGGACCTAGCTTTCGACGAGGACCAACTGGCTGAGTGTCACTTTGCAGGCCATCGCCTGATCGTCGCATATGACCCCTCCCGTGCCGCTGAACAGGGCGATCGGCGTCGCACTGCCATATCCAAGCTGGAAGACATGGCCGAGAAGATGGTCGGCAAGCTCGACGCCCAGGATGCCGGAAAGACCGCCAAGGGCCGTCGTGCGTCTGACCGCGGGGCGTATAGCCGCTTCAACCGCGCCGTCGCGGAAGCCGAACTCACCCGGTTCATCAAGGCCGATCTCAATGCGGATCGGTTCAGCTGGAGCGTCGATGACGACGCCATAGCCGAGGCCGAACTCTTCGACGGCAAGCTCGCGCTGATCACCAATGCTCCAGACCTCACCGCCGCTGAGGCCGTCGCGCGCTACAAGGGCCTGGCGGACATCGAGCGCGGCTTCCGCGTCCTGAAATCCGACATTGAGATCGCGCCGGTTCACCACCGTCTGCCCGACCGCATCCGCGCCCACGCCATGATCTGCTTCCTGGCCCTCGTCCTTTACCGCGTCATGCGCATGCGGCTGAAAGCGAAAGGTCACAGCGCCAGCCCGCGCACCGCGCTCAATCTTCTGGAACGCATTCAGCGGCACACGACCCGCATCGGCGAGCGAAACCTCGAGGGGCTTTCGACGATTACCCCTGAACAATTGGAGCTATTCGACACACTGGACCTGCCTAAACCCGCCTGATCTCCGCTCGGTAGTCACACAATGGCGAATCTCGCCATAACAATATCAATCACTTAGCCGATTTGCTGTCGAACTTGGG
>JANSYS010000073.1 GCA_024742275.1 Alphaproteobacteria bacterium
ACCCGTCTTTGCCATTGCGGGGGAGACGGAGTTCTCCGGAGAGAAGGGCGATTATCTTGATGCGGGCAATGCGGCGGCGCTGTCGCTGGCGGCCGGCACCATCGCCATGACCTTCAATGCCGACCATGTCTGGGGAAGCCAGGCGCTGTTTTCCAAGGACGGCAGCGGCTATGACGATGGCGGCCACCTCACCGTCTGGCTCAAGGACGGACGGATCTATGTCCGCCAGCAGACCGACGACAGCACCGAATACCTCAAGGTGCCCGATCTGATGATCAGCCAGGACACCGACTATCACCTGGCCGTCTCCTTCGGCGAGGACGGGCTCAATGTCTTTGTCAACGGCAAGCTCTGGGCGTCCGAGCCGGAGATGAAGCAGGGCATGGACATGAACGAGCGCTCCTTCCTGGTCGGGGCCTCCGGAGCCTGGCGCTCAGACGACGGCCACACCGCCCACCAGCAGTTCAACGGCACCATCGCAGACGTCATGGTCTTCGGTGAACAGGTCGAGGGCGAAGACATGGCAGCGCTTGCCGGTGCCGTCGACCCGGCCTTCGAGGCGGACGCCCTGGCCGCCATGGCACAGGACGACCTGATGCCCGCCTTCCAGCAGCTCCATCACGGCTCCGACGAGGCAAAGGCCCTCGCCATGGCCTACGGCTTCAACCACATGGGCCAGATGACCTCCGGAGCGACCTATTCCGAAGGCACAGATGCCGGCGAGACCATCGAGGGAACCAGCGGCGATGATGCCATCAATGCGGGCCTGGGCGACGATACCGTCAACGGCAATGACGGCAACGACATCCTCCAGGGATCCTACGGCAACGACATCCTCAATGGCGGCGACGGCAACGACGTGCTCGACGGAGGGCACGGCGAGGACATCCTCAACGGCGGGGCCGGCAACGACCTCCTGATCTCGCAGTCCGACGGACGCGAGGGCGCCGTTGCCTATGACGCCGACCGCGACGAGGGCGATCCCTATAACGAGCTCACCGGCGGCAAGCTCTATCCGGACCAGCCGCTGCATGCCGACGATGTCATGACAGGCGGCGACGGCGCAGACACCTTCTACTTCCAGACCCTCATCAACGCCAAGGCACGCTTCCTGGAAGAACACACACAAGATGACGGCACCATCAGATGGCACGGCGTTGCCGGGGAGAACGAGAACATCCACGACCACTGGGTCGATGTCATCGGCAACGACGTCATCACCGACTTCAACAGGGGCGAAGGCGACACCATCCTGATCGAGGGACATACCACCAAGATCAGATCCATCTCCTATGGAGACACAAACGGCGACGGCATCGTCGATCACTCCCTGATCTCCCTCTACTCCGACCAGGGATCGGGCGGCGGGGCCCACAACAACGACGACCTGGGCACCATCACCGTCTATGGCGACCTGATCACGCTCTCCGACATCTCCACGACCGCCAAGCCCGCCTATGGCATCGTCCGCTCGATCGCAGATATCGACGAGGCCATCAAACCCATCGAGATGGGAACAGACAGGGGAGATATCGAACCACCCGCAGACATCCCGTCACAGGACGACCTGCCCCTCCCCGAAGGCATGACACCCGTCTTTGCCATTGCGGGGGAGACGGAGTTCTCCGGAGAGAAGGGCGATTATCTTGATGCGGGCAATGCGGCGGCGCTGTCGCTGGCGGCCGGCACCATCGCCATGACCTTCAATGCCGACCATGTCTGGGGAAGCCA
>JANSYS010000047.1 GCA_024742275.1 Alphaproteobacteria bacterium
AAAATGTGAAGAAAATACTTTAATTAAACTTGATAAATCCGCGGATTTATCAAGTTTAATTAAAGTATTTTCTTCACATTTTATAATTTCAAAAAAGTTTTCAACAACATTTAAAAAAAATATTTTTTTGTTAAAAAAACTTATTTGATTAATCTTCGAAAAAAAAGATGCAATCCATTGTTTTTTTTTAAAATTTATTAAATAAACATCTCCTACTAAAGAATTAACTAAAGAATCAAAAATTAATTTTGATTTGTCCATTTTCTTTTCAATATTATTTGATTCTCTAAATTTTTTATTTTTGTTTAAATAATTTTTGAAATCCATGTTTAATTCTTTACAAATATCTTTAATAATTATTTCTCGAGGTCTTCCCTCAGTAACTAACCTACCCTTTTTATTGTTGCGATAAAATTACTATAAAAAGAAATACCATTAGGGTTTAATTTTTTTAAAATTTTAATTTTATTACAATATATCCGAGCTCTCGTTATTATTTTCATTAAACGTTTAGTTATAACTTTTTTTTTTTCTTTTTTTTCTTTTTTTACTTCTTTAACTTTTTTAGTTTTTAAAAAAAAATTTTCCCAAAAAAAATTCATAGGATCTTTTATATATTTTTGCGTTTTTATTGACTTTTTAACCATATGTACTAAAACTTTTGAAGTATTCTTAGATTTCTTTTTTTTTTTATCAAAAATATCAAAAGTATATTGTAATTTTTCTAATGGTGTTAAACGAAGATACTTAGTATATGCACTCTCTTTCTCAGGTTTTGCCAAAGAAGACATTTTAGCTAATACAAAAAAAATAACGGTAAAAAAAACTTTAAAAAATATATATAATAACTTACACGTGAAAAAGGTACAGAAATGGAAATAAAAAAATCTTTATGACATAAGATTTTTTTATTTCCAGTATGTCCAATACGCAAACTATAAAAACTATACCAATAATAAATTATACTTAAACTTTTAAAATATGTATCTTTCCACGAACGAAAGAACATTTTAACATATCTTTTTACACGTTTTAATGTTGTAGTAATTCTAATAATCCATCTATTATATTTATGAAAAAACATTATACGTGAATTAGTAAAACTAACAAATGCTTTAATTTTTTTTTTTTTAGTTTTTTTTTTTTAAAAAATTTTTTTTTTGTTCCAATAAAAACTTTAATCTAAGTTTTTTTCGAAGGATTCTTTTAATTTTGCGTCGGCGACGTAAAAATTGTACAAAACTTTTACGTTTATAACCTCTTTGGCCTCGTAAAGATAAACGTTTAATTTGTCGTAAATTTCTCTTATCTATTCTAGTTTTTATATAATATTTTTTTGGACGTATGAAAAATTTCTTTTTAAAATAAATAGGATTAAGATTACATATAAATGACTCTACATCCCTTTTAATATGCTTAAAAAGATTCTGCTTTCTCTTCTTTAATAAAAATAGCTGTTTTGATTTAGTTCTTTTTTTTACTTGTCTGTATGCAGCATTTAATTCATTTACTAATATTTTTTTTTTTTTTAAAGATATAGAATTTTGAAAAAGTTTACTCTTATTTTTACGTGATTTACGACGTGCTGCTACTTTTTTTTTAGATTTTTCTAATAATTTTATAAATATTAATTTTAATTTTTTCGGCTTTAAGTCTAAACAGTTGTTAATGAACTCTATTTTTAATCTTTCCTGTGTTTCATTTGAAATAATTTTTACTAATTTGTTTACTTGTACAGTATTTTCATCTTCTAACAGTGTTTCATCTTGATCTTGATCTGAATCTTTTTCAGAATCACTTGCTAAAAGTTTACGTTCTAAATCCGAAAGACCAAAAGACTTCTCAAGATCCTCAATATATCTCGCGATCTTTAATTTTTCTTCAATTTTCTCTTCTTTAATTAACTGTTTTTTTCTTTCAAATTGAAATTTATCTAACTTTTCTTGTTCGTCTAACTTTTCACCATAATATAAACTATTTTGTAATATAGGATCTAAATAGATTTTTTTCATGGATAATATTGTTGAATATCTATTTAAATGATTTAAATAACCTTTTAAGCGTTTCTTTAAAAGGTATTCTGGTTTATATATAGTTAATGTATTTATATTTATTTTAGATTTTGATGAACTTAAAAAAATTTTATTAAATATCTGAATCGTTTAAAAACCAACAACCTAAAAAACTGGGTTTACAATAATAAATCATATGTTTAAAAAATTGTAACCCTTTAATAGCTTTTCTGTAATGATAACGTCTACGTGTTTTTGGTAATTTTTTAAAACGTGTGTTTTTTTTATATTTATAATATTTAACGTTCTTAAACCATTTATGAACAAATTTTTGATTTCGTCTTTTCCATAAAAAAAACTTTGTATCATCGCTTTGAATACGAGATTGCAAATTAAAGGGGCTTAATTCGGTATTTTTGATTTTTACTTTTGTTATTAAATTATTATAAAATAAACACATAATTTAAAATTAAATTAAACTGGAAGAGATAGCCATTTCTATTAATAATAATAATAGTCGCGGTTGTATAATCATACAAACATTAAAATAAAAAATTAAAGTAACTATTAAAGCAGCTGAATAAGGTATTTTAGCTAAAAATTTAGGTTGTGGTTTTTCATTAAAAAAAAATAATTTAATCGGACGAATATAATAATATGCAGAAATTAAACTAAAAATGATTAAAGGTATTAAAATAAATGAAAAATCACTTTCAATAACACTTTTAAATATAAAAAATTTACTTATAAAACCACTTAAAGGAGGTATTCCTGCTACAGATAAAAGATTAATTGATAACATAATACTTAAAGTAGGATTAATTAAACGAACTGTACTAAAACTCTTAAAATCTAAAATAGCTGAAGAATTAGATTGTGGTAGCGAGTTATTAAAAAAATATAAAAAATACCAAATGTAGAAAAAACGTAAATAACTAAATATAATATACCTGAATAAGTCCTTCATAAGTAAATAAAGAAAATGATAAAAGTATAAACCTGAATTTGTTATAGAACTATAAGCTAAAAATCGTTTAACATTATTCTGCCATAAAGCCCCTATAGAACAAAAAAGAATGATAAAATAACTAAAACCCATAAGACTTCAATATAAAAAACGTTTAAAAATCCAAAAACAAAAAGATATAATTTCATGAAAACAATAAATAAAACAAATTTAGGAACAGTTAATAAAATTAAAGTTATAAAATTAGGAGCACCATCATAAATTTGAGGAACCCAAAAATGAAAAGGAGCTATACCTAATTTAATAAAAAACCCACAAAAAAGGAAAACTAGACAGAAAAAAATCCAAAATGTGAAACATTAATTTCAGTAAAAAATAAAATTAAATCAAATAAATTAACTTTACCAGTAAACCGTAAATTAAAGAAATACCATATAAAATTAAACCTGAAGAAATACTCCAATAATATAATATTTTATACAAGTTTCTACAACGATTTTTTTATTACGTTGTATATTCATTAAAATATATAAAGAAAAATTTTGAAGTTCTAAAGTTAAAAATAAACTAATAAAATCAAAAGAATGTAAAAAACCAACATTCC
This sequence comes from Alphaproteobacteria bacterium, assembly GCA_024742275.1. Taxonomy (GTDB): domain Bacteria; phylum Pseudomonadota; class Alphaproteobacteria; order Thalassobaculales; family Thalassobaculaceae; genus Thalassobaculum. The sequence goes on from JANSYS010000047.1 coordinate 3,584, forward strand.
AATAAAAACAAAACCTAAAATATAATTAGCTTCAAAAGGTCTATATTTAAGACGCTCTGAAGAATATTCTGAAATACCTGCATAAAAAATCAAAAGAAACAAAACAGTTAAAATTATTTTGAACAAAGACATACCATACGCATTTGATAATGAATAATTAAAAAGTAGGTATATGTATCCATTTTAAAACTTGAAATAGAAATTATTAAATAAAAAAATAATATCATTATAAAATATACAGAAACACTATATGAAATACTTAATTCACGCCTACCTTTTGTTGACATGCGATTTCGCTCCACCACAGTATAAACCAACAGTGACAATATGACCATAATAATAAAGGTAGTTCTGCAATAACAAATAAAAAATCAGAATAATATGAACTAAAAATCATTTTAAGTTTAGCTGTAACTATTTAAAATTTTTGAAAAATCCATCTCGACTACCTTGAGTAACGGAGATGGATTTAAACCTAAAAAAAACACTGGGACTAATAGATACGTAAGACTTGAAACTTCTCTTACACTGATATCACTATAATTTAATAAAAAATGTCGTTCTAACAATACATTTTTAAATAATACACCAATAGATTCTATCGATAAAAAATAAATATTTTTATTTAACAATCCACTAAAAACATTATGTATAACCATAAAGCATAAGCTGTACTTAAAATTAATAGAAACATAACTATAGTACAAGTTGTCATATTTTTCATAAAAAACCCTACTAAAACTAAAAATTCCCCTATAAAATTTATCGAACCTGGAAAACTTATATTAGCTAAAGTAAAAATCAAAAATATGTTGAAAAAATAGGCATAAAATTATTTAAACCACCATAAATTTTTTTTAAACGTGTATGATAACGATCATAAAGAATCCCTATACAAATAAATAAACCACCTGAAACAAATCCATGAGCAATCATTAAAATTAAACTACCTATTAAACCCTCTAAATTAAAAGTAAATAAACCAAACATAAGATAATTCATATGAATTATTGAAGAATAAGCAATTATTTTTTTCAAATCAATTTGTCTTAAAGTAGTTACTGAACCATAAGTAAGCCAACTAAACTAATTACAAAAACACACGGAGTAAAATACACTGAACTAAATCTAAACATCGGTACTAAAAATCGTATAATACCATATGTACCTAACTTTAATAAAATACCAGCTAAAGCAACTGAACCTCCAGTTGCCGACTCAACATGAGCTTCAGGCAACCAAACATGTAAAGGCATCATAGGTATCTTTACCATAAAAGTGATAAAGATCCTAACCATAAAAAAGTTTCTTGGTAAGGATTAAAATGAATATTTAATAAAAAAAATAAATTAGAAGATCCAAAATTTAATTGAAAAAAAATTAAAACAACTAACATAAATAACGAACCTCCTAATGTAAATAAAAAGAATGGTATGCCGCATGCATACGACGTTCACGTGAACCCCAATAACCTACTAAAAAATACATTGGTAATAAAATACTTTCAAAAGCAATATAAAATAACATAAGATCCACTGCACAAAAAACATTAATTAATAAAAATTCTAAAGTTAAAAATAAAATAAAAAAATATTTTGTATTATATTTCAAACTGATCCAACTAACAATTAATGAACTTGGAACTAAAAATGCAGTTAATAACACAAAAACAAGTCCTAATTTATCTAGCCCTAAATTATATTCTATATTCAAAGAATGTCCAAACCAACTAAACGCATATATTAAAAAATAAGATGAATATAACAACGAAACTTTAAAAAAATTAAAAAAAAATATTTTAATTAAATTTACACAAAATAAAACTGACAATCTCCTAATATTAAATATATAATATATTTTAATAAGAAGTAGTCGTATCAAAGTGCATAATAAAATAAATATATTTATTTTAAAAATTTTAGTTAAAATTCCTGTTAAAAATATAGAGTTTAAATTAGATATATGAGAGCCAATTATTCCATATGAACAAAAATACATAAATCCACATACAAAAAAGAAACTAATCCAGTGGTTTGCATTTAACTTTAATAATTTTAAATCCATTTTAAATAAAAAACAAACTATTTTTACAAATTAAAAACCAAATAATTAAGATAATAATTAAAATCCAAGGTAAATTTTTATCCTTTAAAAATTTATAAAAATAGTCATAAAACAAACTTAAAATGCCTACTAATAAATGCATTAAAGTTATAACATGTATTAAAAAGAGAACAAATAAGCCGAAACTTAGACAAAAAGTAGTTACAATGATTCTATTTCCTTTAGCATAATTTTTTACGAAGTCATTTAAGCCATATCTTAAAAAATCTTTAACTTCTTCTATCTCAACTTTCACTACAGCTCTTTTAAGGTTTAACCCTTTAATTTTCTTTAATAACTCAGCCTCCTTTTCAATTTTCTTTAATAATTCAGCCTCATTTTCAATATCCTTTTCAGCCTCATTTTCGATTTCCTTTAATAACTCCTCCTCATATTCAACTTCCGTTAGGAAGCCATCCTCTATAAGGTCATCTATAAACTCTTTAGCTTCTTTATTTGCTTTATCTGTTTCATTCCAAAAAAGTCTATTTTTAAGTGAAAATATTTTTGACATAATAAAAACCAAAAATGTCGAACTCATTATATATAAAAGAAAATTTTTTAAATTATAAGTCATCATAAAATATTTATAAAAACTTATAAATTTTATTTGAAAAATTTGAACTAAAGAATAAACTTCTTTTAAAAAGTTTTTACATAAAAGATACTTTTTCCAATATTTAGTTTCGTTTTTATACATTTTAATAAAATCTCTTAAATTTTTAAAAAATTCCATTGTTTTTTCATTGTTATACATTTTAATAAAATCTCTTAAATTTTGAAAAAATTTCATTGTTTTTCCATTGTTATACCTTTTACTTTGAAAACGGACTGCGTTGATTTTAAAAAGTTGCTAACTCTATAACTTTTATTTCTACTTTTTTTACGAGGAACTGCCATTAAAAATTTTTTAATAATGTTTTCAATAAGAATCCAAAACTCTATAAGATCATCTAACATTTGAAGAATAAGTGGATTAAAAAAATTAAATACGTCAAGTAGAATCTGTGTAATAATTATCATCATAACCATAATTATAAGTTCAATAGCAGAAAATAATAATACACAAGATGATTGATTAGCATAAACTAAAAAACCAAATATATTTATATAATATAGATTTAGCATATAAAGATATAAGTTAAAAACATATTTAATAATGTATCACCAAAATAAAAATTACGATAAAAATTTAATGATAAAAAAGACGATGTAAAGGTCAAAATCCTAGCACTAATTAAAGAAAAGCCTTCGAAATACCCTTTATCCAATATAAGAAATGTTTCAAAATATCCTAAAAAAAGAGCTAATGCTGCAACATATCTATTATAAAATAAATTTATATACCACCTCTTTCCAAAAAAAATATAAACAAATCTAAAAAATGTTGTCAATTTACCACGAGGTTTATTAAATAAATAAAAAAACCATAAATTAAAATGTTTTTTATTAACATGTCTATAAATGAAATAAAAGATCCTAAAAAAGTGTAATAAAAAGCTAAAAGATTTAAAGATAATCTACCTAAATGTAAATCAACATTATAAACATGGAATTTAATAGAAGTAAATAACAACCAATCTACAGATGAACCTACAATTAAGTCTTCAAGAATAAACCCAGTAAAAGAGTTCCTATACCTAATAAAAATAAAACTAAATTTAAATAATTAACTAAATCCATATGCATATTTTGATAAAACCCTTTAAAACTATTTGGTGAATTAAGAAAACAGTAAAAATTAACCTCATCGAATAAATAGACGTAAGAAAAGCACTAAAAGAACCTAACCAAAATGCTAATAAATTTGAGTGATTATAAATATAAAAACTATATTCTAAAATTTTTTCTTTTGAATAATAACCAGATAAAAAAGGTAATCCCATTAGTGAACACGACGCAAAAAAAATTAAAACAAAAGTAAATGGAAGAGTTTAAATAAACCCCCCATCAATCTAATATCTTGTTCATTTAACAATGCATGTATTAATGTTCCTGCAGCAACAAACAATAAACATTTAAAAAAAGCATGATTAAATAAATGAAAGAACTTACGTTACTATTTCCTATTCCTACACAAAAAACTAAATACCCCATTTGACTACAAGTAGAATACGCGATTATACGTTTCAAATCCATAGCAACCAAACCAACGGTACCAGCAAATAAGCTGTTAAAGCTCCTACAAAAGTAATTACAATCATACCTTTAAAACTATAAAAGATATATTGTTGAAACCGTTGTAGTAAAAAAACTCCGCTTACGATCATAGTACTTGCATGAAGTAAAGATGAAACCGGTGTGGGTCCTTCCATGGCACTAGCTAACCAAGACTCAAGGAAATTTGTGCAGATTTTCCTATTACACCCAAAAATAATAATACAGTTAAAAGATCTATTACATAAATGTAATTAGATAATAACTGTATTTGGATAAAACAAACAAAGTCAGCCATTAAAAATAAAGACAAGAAATCTGTTGTTTCTAAGGTAAAACAAGTTAATGCTGTTGCTAATAGAAGACAGTATCCCCTATTCTATTATAAATAATAGCCATTAAACCTGAATTAGTAGCTGAATATCTCGTAAACCAAAAATTGATTAATAGGTATGATAATAACCCAACACCTTCCCAGCCAAGAAAGAATTGGACTATATTTCCGGATGTTACTAATACTTCCATAAAGCTAGTAAATAAAGTTAATAACACCAAAAACCTCGTTAAATGAGGATCACCCTGTAAATAATCAACAGCAAGCAGTGGACTAGACATGATATCAGAACAATTAAAAAAAGCATGAACATGCTCAATTTATCAAAATAAAACGACCAAGAAACCGTTAACGTTCCTAATTTAAACCATGTGCTAGTTTCTACAAAGCAAAATGAATTTACATAGATAACTTCGTACACTCCTAGGAGTACTAAGATAATGATAAACAAAGAGACCCGAAAATGGTTACTAACAGAAAACCGCGGGACATTATAATGTTAAATACACTGAACGATAATAAATTAAAAATAGGACCTAATAAAATTAGTAAATACATAATTATTATAATATATAATTTTGACGCAACCACCCTCGTCGACCCCTAGCCCAAAAATCACAATTCCATTAAAAAAAATAACTAAACAAAAAAAATAAAAAAATACATAATTATTATAATATATGATTTTGCCGCAACCGCCCGCGACCCCCTCTATCCCTAAAAATCACACTTTAATTAATAAAAATAACTATTATAAGATATCATTTTGACGCAACCACCCTCGTCGACCCCTAGCCCAAAAATCACAATTCCATTAAAAAAATAACTAAACACAACTCCATAAATTTAAATAACTAAACATAATATTACTTAAAAACATTTACATAAAATTTGCGTAGATGCTTCTATTATAAATAATATATGAGAGAGCTCCTTTTCCAATTATCGCAATAATTGCTTAAAAGTGGTAGACTTGATTAGTGATCAACTTCACTTGACATATGTTGCTCAACGGGAATTTTTACATAAAAACATAATTAAAATGAAGTTAAAAATGTTTTTAACCAGCTAAACAAAACATAATTTTTAGTTGATTTCGTTAATTTACACTTTAATTTTTCTTTTAAATCCTGAACTGATTGCTCATCTAATACTACTTTTATAGCATCATGGTTAATAAAACGTCTTATAAGCTCTATAAATTCAATAATTAAAGGTCTATATTTTTTAAACCTTCGAATATTTGTACGTAATTTTGCACGGATTCGTGCATTTTTATAAAAACGATGTAATCGTGGTCGTATTTTGAATTTACCAAATAATAATTTAATAAACATTCGTAATAACTTTAATCACGTTTTTTATAAAAATATAAATAATGCTCAACTGTACTAAAGTATATGCATTTGTTGTTAATAACGTTTTACGCTCATAAAAATTATCACGTGTAAATTTTAAAAATAAACTATTAATGATAAATTTTAATAATAAAATTGAATTAAAATATATCTTCAGGAATACAAATACTTATTATAATTAAGAAGTGCTAATAAATTTCGACCATATGAATTACACTTACAACAAGTGCTTATTTCTTTTAAAACTAGTAATTTTAATGTTGGTTTTTTCAAATATAAATCATTTAATAAATATTTATTAAATGTTTTATATGTGGAAATACCAACATTGTTATTGCGAGTTTTTAAAGGAATTTGCAGTGGGTGTGGG
>JANSYS010000026.1 GCA_024742275.1 Alphaproteobacteria bacterium
CCGAGAAAGAGTGGACCATGCCGCCAAGGGAGTGGGCCATGGCAAAGGCCCAGTTCGCCGTCGTCTTCGGCGAACGCTTCACAAGAGCAATGGTCTGATGTTCAACCGCTCCCCCGCACACGAAATTTCTGACAGTCCCGCTTCGACCTTCTGAATGCCGACCAACGTTTTCAGGGAGCGACGGCAATCGCAATCAGCGACGAAGACGCCGCTCACCTCATCAGTGAGCATTTCCCGAAATTGCGGGCGTCGGAGCTTAAGTACCGTGCACTATCGCGCCGCCTCTCCAATCACCCCCGTCTGCTCTCTCTCCAGCGCGACATCCTCACCCACCACAAATGCGTCACCTATGTCTGCGACAAGCGCTATCTGCTGATTCTGATGTTCCTGGATCATGCGGTCGAACCATTTTACTATAAGCGCGGCATGGACTTCTATGCGGATGGACAGAACTACTCTATGGCATCTCTACTGTCCGTCGCCGGTCCGATTATGCTTGGCCAGCCGGCCTTCGATAGGTTGCTGTCGTGCTTCCAGCAGGCGGTCAGGTATAAGACGCCCAGATCTTTGAACGCACTCGTCGCGGCGGCGCGCGCGACGAAGTGGGACGCATTTCCGGAGGCGGTCGCACCGCTTGCTCAATTCGCAGCACCCGAATGCCTGTCTGAGATCTTGAACCCTGGCGTGAACACTGACGCGGCCCCGGTGGTATTGCAGTCCCTAATCAGTCGCATGGAGGCGATGGCCGATGGACCGTATCGGATAGAGCACGATCAGTCTAAAAACCTGCTTGCCTATCATGATTTTCTGCAGCGACTCATCGACCATGACCAGGACATCGAGTTTCGGCAAACCGAGATCACCAGCGTAAAATTCCCGCTAAAATTGTCTGCGATTGCACAAGTCGAGTCGAAGGCAAGCCCTGCAGTGCAGTTGGCCGATGTGATGATTGGAGCGGCGATCGAGGCTGCAAACAAGCTGGCAGGGCTGCGGTCCGGCGGTATAGACCCTGAGGCCGTCTTGTCTTTATATGCGGAAAATCAATTCATACACTTGATTCCATCAACCGACTTCGAAGAGCAAAAGCGCTTCCGGCAAGGATCTCAAGCTACTGCACTTATCGAATATTACGCAGATAAATTCTAGACAACTCGCGATATCTGAAACCAATTGCCTGCCCAATTTCGACCTGAGGCTACGCCAAACGAATCGCGCAGTGACAATTGCTTCAAATTGGCTGTAGTCCGATGGCCGGTGCCAAGTGCAGTAGGCCTCGTGACAACGGTCTGCTGAGTTATCGAAGCCGCTTTTTGGGCACCCTATTCCGATAGGACCGAAGAGGGTAGGGAACGGTCATTTCTTCAGGTCGTCTTTCATGACTGAGGCGCTAGGAGCGACCGTCTCTGAATGGTGGGAAGCATGGGCCTGAAAGTGAGTTCGGATGTAATCAAGGATTACGGTCACGCGCGTCCCCAGAATCACTTTCTGCTGCGGATGTCCTTCGATAAGCAAAGCGGCAAGCTTTGGCTCGGGGGGGCGGCTATCCGTCGTAATACGCCCAACATCGACGATGGCTCCGCCGCTGCATCCTTTAATGGGAGTTGCATTGACCTTCTTTCCAGAGTCATCTCGTGCGAGCTGGGCGTTGTAGTCCACGAGAATGTGGAGGTCAGCTATGGCAATATTTGGCAGAAAGGAAGCTGGGCGTCCAATGCTTGTGTAAGTAAATAATTTGGGGGTAACTTTTTTTCCTGTGTATAGGGTAACTTTATTTTTTGAGTTTGGGTAGCCAAGGCAGGTGTATATTTGGCCATCTGTCGTAGTTTCTGTGCAGCTAATATCTGCCTCCGATATAAACTTCACGCCTGAGATCTTCGACACCATATCGGCGTCAAGACGTGCAACGGCAAAATCGACGTGATCCTCTTCGCGTTTGCCATTCGGCGGAACCGTAATAAAGGCTTCGAATTGCAGCAGCACAAATTCGTCTGCACCCAGATAGAGAGAGGTCTCAGCGCTCCAGTCAATGACATGAGCCGCTGTGAGCATGAAGTGCCCTTCGGGCAATTCGAGAAGCAGTGCAGAGCCGATGTGGTTTGGATCTCCTCTGTCCGTGACGCCATAGATTGGCCGCACCGCATCTCGGAACCGATATCGAGCGGCCTTCGTGCATACGTTAATCCGTTCGCGTACAAGTTCCTCGTCGGGTTTAGCAGCCATTACAGATCGGGCCTCCTTCACTACTCGCACGCTGGCCGTTTCGTCTTGTAGTCGCTCATCAAGATCAGCTTGCCCTAGACGGTTTCGCCGTCGTTCTTCGCGAGTTCGAATTCTCCGGCCAGCGAATGATTGTCCCAAACGAATGATCGAGGGCAGGAGGTATTCATACCGTCCCGCCGTTACCCAAAGTCGTGAAACAGGCTGGGTTCGTTCGGCTCGGGTGGACCCTTGGTCCGGCGCCGGTAGCCGGTGCAGCTTTGCATACCATGTCTTTGTCCAACGTTTGGACCTTCTGCTTTCAAAATGAACGAAAGAGGGAACATGTCATCGCAGATGCGGTCTGGCCTGGACCTCTATGTCTCTAGCCATCCGACTTAGCGCCTCGCTCTCAAGGGAACTACGCGATTTCACTGACGCGGACGAACCGCCGCAGCGCCGCTGCATGTCGTCGTTAGCGATAAATCCGGCCGGTTGGACGCCGCCGAATACGTTGCGGATCCGGGCGTCTTGGCATTGCGCGCTGGTGCTTGAGACCGTGCCCGTAACCAAATCCTCGTCGATCAATTCGCCCTCAGGGGTGAGGAGGCGGACGGAAGCCGCGTACTCAAGATGCGCGCTCTCCGAGAGGACATCGTACTCGTAGACGGCATTTCTCGGCATGAGAAGGATCGCCCCTAACAAGTTCACTTGGTAATCCTGATACCGAACAGTTTGAGGTCCGGAAGCAGTCTGGTCATAGCGCATTCGATCGATGGCGATCTCGATACGAATCTCGGGTTCCTGGCCCAATTGAACTGGTTGGAGGGTCCTGCGTTTTGCGAGCTCGTTTTTCATTTCCCGGGTCAGGACGGCGTCGCCACCACTAACCTCCACTACGAAGTCAAGAATGCGGGCTTGTCGCCGTATCTCTGCGTCGCGCTCGACGTCATTGATACGCTGGCGAATTCTGGCTGCAAAGTCAGGCCGGGTAGCGAAAACACCGTTTGCAAGGCTCCCAGCGTCGCCCTTGGCGAAGGGAGCAAGTGAGACAAGGGCATCCTCGTTGCCATCGATCAGTCGCGGGTTGAGTTCAGCGATGCGGTGGAGAGGCATTCCAAGCCGGCCTGAAGGACTCTGATTCTGAGCGGACTTCCGCTTGACCTCGTCCTCCACCGCATTGGCGAAGGCCTTGCGATGGATGTTTTCTGGAAGCGCGTCCCAGGTCCGTCCACTTCCCCAGCGAGCGAAGCCGGGACTGGTCACGCGGTCGGCTGCGATCTTCATGATCTGATCCTGAACTTGCTTTTGGCGGTCGGTTTCAATGATGCCGCAGCTGTGCAGGCTGTCGATACGATCGAGCGTCACGTCAAAGAGATAAAGTTCATCCGTTTCACCGAGCTTGTTGAGCTTTTCCTCAATCGCCTTATCGATGATTCCGGGGTGTGTTTGGCGAACCTCGGCCAAGTTATCGATTGCCTCAGAAGGGCAGTTTGCGTCGGGCAAAATAATGCTGAGGGCTTCTTCCGGGTGCCCGGCTACCATCTTTGCGTTCGCTTTTTCGACCGGGCTCTCGATGAAGGGATTGTCGAGTTTGGCTAGTCGCTGACCAAGGTCGGCCGACATCGTCTGGCAGCCTGCAAGCGCGACTACAAAGGCACATGGCATGAACATACGGATCACAACGACCCCCGGAAAAAAAACGATATCAACGTGAGCCTACACTCTCCAGGGTTGCATTACCAAGGCGGGTGGTTTGCAGTGGATGCAGCGTCGAGCGTCATGAAGACGCGTGTTGCGCATCACAAAACACCTAGCGTTTGGATTAGGCAAAGACATGGAGTGTCGAGTGATGGGTTTTAATAAATCCGCGATACAAAATACCAGGATAATGAATCAATCATCCAGACACTATTGTTCAAAACAATGATAAGAGGAATATAAAATGGACGAAGACGGGTCTATTGCGGCTGCCCCTCCAGAAATATGGGCGGATGATTGTCTTGGCAGACAGGATGATGCGGATCTGTTGATACAATTTTTACTGGGTCGCACTGAAGAACGAGCTGATCGTGGACGTCCCAGATCCTATGTGTTGAACATTGATGCTCGATGGGGGCAGGGAAAAACGTTCTTTCTTGAGAGGCTTCAAAAACAGCTGAGCGAAACAGGTTTCCTAGTCTGCTATGTGAATGCGTGGCGGGATGATCATGCAGATGATCCAATGATTGCTGTCATGTCGGCAATTGACGAGGCTATCAAGCCGTTTATCGGGAAAAGAAAAGCTCAGCAAAAATTGTATAGTGCAGTGCGTCATAATCTCGGAAATATTGCTATTGCTACAACAAAATCTTTAGCAAAAACAGGAATCAGACGGATTATCGGTAGTGAGGGTTTCAACGAGATATCTGAATTAATTGCACAGCCGTATTCATTAGAATCAAATGAAACGGGAAATGGTAGTAATGGGGCAGAAAATTCAGCTTTGCAGGGAGATACAGATCATTCCACGGTTGGTGGACAAATGTCGCAAGAGCTCGAAAAAATTGTTGACATGGCCGGCGACGCTTTAATTGCTGGATTTCGAGAAGAGTCAAACTCTATTGAGGATTTTCGTCGTAGTTTATCGAATATCATTGCAGATATTGGAAAGAAAAATGGAAAAAATCTACCGATGTTCATTCTGATTGATGAATTAGATCGGTGCAGGCCGCTTTATGCAGTAAAATTACTTGAGCGTGTAAAGCATTTATTTGAAGTCAATAATACAATATTTATTGTCGCTACAGATAGTGAGCAACTTCAGCATTCAATTAGAGTAATATATGGAGAGGGATTTGAGGGTCGGCGGTATCTTAAAAGGTTTTTTGATCGATCTTATAGTTTTTCTGATCCGACAATTGACAAATTTGTACGGAATCTTTTCCGATCGAACCCAATTGAGAGTGATAAAATTTCGCTTCCCCCAGGTGTAAAGGTTGAAGATGCATTTATGGGGGCGGCATTGGCGCAAAAAATGGAGCTGAGAGACCTAGAGCAGTGTTTTGATTTGTTAAGAGGTATTGTTACGATCTGGAAATATACTGTGCCCATTGAGATAACCTATATGCTTCCTTTGATATTCTGTCATCATTCGTCTAATAAAGAGGCGTTTGATGAACTAATATTATTCGGAAGAAAGGCTAGGAAAAAATACTTTGTTGGCAATGGTAGAAGTATTGGAGTTCTGAATGAATCACTAGTGAAGATAATAATTATGCTTAACAGTAGTATGATCGCATTTCTGAATGAGTTTGTGGCAAAAGATGATGTAGATCGTTGGTTAAAAAACAGAATTGAGAATGAATATAGAAATCGATCTGGGAAGAATGATTTTATTGGTGTGGCAAATTTAAGTGTGATGAGGGTTTACCCAAGTCTAGTGTCGAGTTTGGCTAGGTTTGACGATGGTGATTAAAGTTAAATATTTCGGCCAGATATTTCGTCATCAAAAAGGCTTATTTGTTTGGTGTTTATTTGTTTTTTGGCGCGATGACGGTAGACCGTTCTGCAGTGAATTCCCGTGACCCGTGCGATTTCCGGAGCGGACCAGCCCTCCTCATCGAGCCGGCTGACGAGCTCGCGCCGGCTGCGGATGGATTGCGCATGGACCCCACTCGGACCCAGCGGGATCTCCAGATACTCTCGCTTGAAGGCATGCACGAGGCTGAGGGCGGCCTCGTAGCCGATCTCGGTGACCAGGGGGTGATCCGGCGTCAGCCGTTCCGGAACATAGAGCCGCGTCCCGCCGTGGATCTGGGCCAACCGGCGGGCTCTCTGTTCGCCGACCAGGTCGGCAAGCTCGGCCAGGAAGCCCGTCAGCGGCGCTAGGTCGTCAGGCATGGGCGGCAAGCACCCCGGCTGGGACCGTAGCCGTGTGGCAGATCGAGCGGCCGGAGCGACGATCGCGCCAGATCACGCGGATGGTCGCTTCGCCGTTGGCTTTCAGCCGCGGCCGGCGGGCGACCGGGGCGCCATAGCCGAGCGCCTCATACACCCGACTGAGGCCCGCCAGCTCGGGGACCGTGTAGAGCACGGCGGCGGCCGAGAGCGGCGGGAGGTTGGTCCGGGCTCGCCAGGTCATGCCGATACCTCCCGAGCAAATGATGCCGCCACGCTGATCGACGGCACCAGGCGGGCGATCACGGGAACCGTTGGTTCCAGGCCGAGCAGCCGGGGGTCCACCGCAAGGCGTTCGCAGACCCGCACGACCCTGGCCGCGATGGCGGGTTTAGCGAGCTTGCGGGGTAGGCGGGCGATGCCGACCGCGACGGTGCTCATGTCGCGATCGAAGGCGGCGGCCAGTTGACCGCCGGTGAACCGCCCCGTCCTGGCGGCGATGCCCCACACGACATGGCGGGGCGTTGCCAGGTGGATCGCACGGCTGGGGCCGGTGATGCGATCTGGCGTTTCACCGAACTCCTCGGCAACGACGCGGACGATCCGAGCAAGGGTGAGTCTAGCCATCGGTCGTCCCCCTCTTGATCATGGATTTCAGGGCCTCGATCACCGAAGGCGCCTCGTCGACCGAAACCCACTCCAGCTTCGAGATACCGGTCTGCCGCTTGACGAAGGCGTCGATCGCGGCGTCGCGCTTGTCGGTGACCAGGCCCTTGTCGAAGGCTTCGAGCCAGAGGCCGACGATCATCCTTTGGTGGCTCGGCCGCCTAGGCTTGGCCCGAGCCTGCCCCTGGATCTCCCGGCGCAGATCGTCGATCACCTTGCGCCGGCCGATATCGGACAGCTCGGCCGCCGACCTGGCGCCTCCGACACGCTCCATTCGGAAGCGCCGGGTGACCTCGTCGAGGCCGAGCTGCTTGGCGAGGGTATGGATTTGGGCAATCTCCCGCGTTCGGCGGGGCTTCGTCGCCGCGATCGTCATCCCGCGATCCTTTCCTGATTGAGCTGATAGCGTGCGAGCCGGACGGCTTCCTCCAAGTCCGCGATGCTCACACCGGCCGCGATGGCGGCGTGGACAAGAGCATTGGGGTCGGTGAGGTCCGGCAGCGATATGTTCCGGGGATCTTCCAGCCGGCCGATGGCGACCACGGCTTGGCGGACTTCCTCGTCCAGTTCGCCGCGGCGAGACGGGGCGAGAAGGCTGCGCGCAAGGTTGCCGGTGCGGTGCAGCAGCATGATGGCGTCATGCTTCCCGGCCGACATCACGCCGCCTCCATACCCCGGTTCTTCCAGGCGCGCCGGAGATCCGCTTCATTGACCTCGGCCGGGTCGCCCTTGTCGGCGATCGCCAGGCGCAGCGTGTAGCTCACGTCCCGCAGACCGCCGCTCGCCTCCTTGCGGACGAGCGCGATGCAGAATTTGATCGCGCCTTCGCTGGTCACGCCCCAGGCATTGACGACCTTTCGGATGTCGCCATCGGAGGGCTTCTTCGGCCGCACGCTCATGGCGATGCGGGAGCGCACCTGGGCGAAGGCGGCGCGCTGATTGCCGCCGGTCATCTGATTGTAGACGCGCACGTTGCCGACCAGGACGATGCCGACCTGCGCGTGATCCCAAATCGAGCGGATCTCCTCGACCAGGGCCTTGGTCGCGAACTGCGCCTCGTCGATGATCAACATGCGGTTGGACGCTTTGAGCTTGGCCCGGATCTCCTTGGTCGCGCGCCGCCGGAACGACTGCGACCATTCAAGCTTGATGCCGAGGCCCTCGGCGATCTCTTCCAGTCCGCTCGTGATGCCGCCCGTCACCTCCGACAGGGTGACCATCCAAGTACCGTGTTGGCTGGCGTACTGGCGCGCGGTCATGGACTTCGAGAGGCCCGGATCGCCGTAGACCACGTTGAAGTCGTTGTAGACGTAGGCATACTCGAAGGCCGCCCAGATCTGCTCGCTGATATCCAGCCGGATCCAGTCGATGTCACGGTCGACGATCGTCATGGCGGCGGCCGCTATGTCCTGGCGGTCGAGCCACGCGGCGGCGAGCCGTTCGATCTCGTCGGTCGGCCCCTTGTACTTGCCATGGATCCACTGGTTGTACAGGCTCGCCGACATCTTCGGCTTGATCTGATCGGCGACCTTGGCCTGCGACAGACCAAGGGCGATCCGGCGTTCTTCGACGCGGCTGGCGAGCGGCAGTAGGTTCAGCTGCCCGCCGGAACTGGCCTCCCGCGTTGCCGTTGAGAAGGCTGTTAGGGTATCCTCCATTGTGTCGATCTCCTCTGTTTTCGACATTCCGGTCGGTGGGCGTTGCAGCGCCCGCCGGCCACTCCTAGAAACTCTCCTGCCGCTTCCGCTCCGCGAGCACGGTCACGTTGCCGCCGACGCGCCGGATCAGGTCGGCGTCCTCGTCCGCGGTTGGTTCGGGTCGGGGCTTGAGAGCTGCATTCCCGTTGAAGCGCACCCGCGTAACCGAGGGCGCGAGCGGCTTGGCGTCCTCCGGTTCGGGCAGGGCGTCGGCGACATCGTTGGCCGTCAGCCGGATTTCGGCCTCGGCCTGCATCTTCACGCCGCGGCGGAACAGCTTGACCGCGCGGGCGGTCTCGCGGGCCTTGTCGGTGTCCTCGAAGCCCACCGCTTCCAGGCACTCCGCGAAGCCTAGATATCGGCCGTCGCCGGTATAGACGTGGAGGCCCGCATGCAGGTCCTGCGGGTCGAAGCGGACCACCACCTTCTGTCCGGTCAACTCGCTGAGGAAGCCGCTCCAGTAGCGATTGCGCAGCAGCTCGATCGAGCCGTCGTAGCGTGAACAGGACGCGCCCTCTGCCGCGAGCAGCCAGAGCCGCCGTTGCTCCGGCGTGGCCCCTTTGATCGGCGCCTGCTCGTAACTGGCCTCGAAGGCCTGATCGAAGGAGAGCGTGCCGGCGCAGACTATAGACTTGCGCTTCGGGCGGGCGTTGTGGTGGATGATCTCCTGCTGCAGCACATCCATGAACGCCGCGATCGGCACCGCTTTGGAGCCGTAGTTGGACGGCTTGTTGGTCGGGCTGTTGCCGGTATGGGCGCCCTCA
Organism: Alphaproteobacteria bacterium; assembly: GCA_024742275.1. GTDB lineage: Bacteria > Pseudomonadota > Alphaproteobacteria > Thalassobaculales > Thalassobaculaceae > Thalassobaculum. Next base: position 9,203 of record JANSYS010000026.1, read on the forward strand.
AAGCGCGGGTGCTTGGCGACCCGGTCGCAGAGGTCACGGAACGCGCGTTCGATCGGCTTGGCCTGGCCGTGGTAGGGGGTGACCCACCGAACCTCGATGCCGAGCTGGCCCATGATGCCGACCGGCTCCTCTTCCTTGACCTTGAAGCGGTGGCGCCACGCCATACCGCCGGTCAGCCAGTGCGAGGCGAAGGCGCGGCCGTTGTCGAGATAGCAGCGATCGGGGATGCCGTAGTTCTGGACCACGTCGCCGAGCGCCAGGCGGACGACGTCCCGGTTCTCGGACTTGTCGACACGGCAGGCCAGGAGCTTGCCGGAATAGAGATCCTGGAACGCGACCATGACCGGCCGGCCGGGTTTGCCGCCATCGCCCCAATCGACGAAGACGTCGAAGGTGTGACCGTCCGCGTTGACGGCCTCCAGGGCGTGGAGATGGGAGCGGTCGCGCTTCTGAGCCGGGAACAGACGCTTCAGAGCCTCCGGCCCCTTGCGGGCCAGAACCATGACCGGATTGGGGATCTCCTCGCTCAAACGCCGCTCTAGGGTGCGGGCCGGCGGGAGCGGAAGGCCCCGGCTGTCGGCGATGCGCTGCAGGCGTTCATAGCAGCTGGCAAAGGACGGCTGGGACGGGCGCAGATAGTCGGCCTTGAGCATGTCCCAAAGCTCCGGCGCCAGTGCGACCTTGGACCGGCCGCCGCCGTGGCGCGGGACCAGATAGGCGAGGCGGTCCTTGTGGTCGACGCCCTCGACTTCCTTGAGCCAGCGATAGAGGGAGCGGGCGGTGACGGAGCCGTCGTGGTCGGCGACGTAGATGACGGCCGCGTTCAGCGTCATGCCGCCGCGCCGGAGCTGGTCGACCTGATCGAGCAGGCCAAGCCGGTGTCGGGCCTTCGCCTTCACGGCGTCGGTCTGGCGCGCGAAATGCTCCCATGCCGCTGTGCGATCGGCAGGACCGGAGCGGTCAGCACGGGCCTGCGTACGATCCGCCCCTGCCATGCTCGCCTTCAGCCGCGCCTGGGCGGCCGAGGGCAGGGCGTCCACATGGAACTCCATGCCGCCGCCTCGGCCCTTGCGCCGCCGGGCGAGCGGCTGGCCGGAGGCGGTCACCGCGTTCTGCCATCCCTCTTCCTTCGCGCGCATGGCGATGCCGCGCGCCGTCGTCGGAAGGCCCGGCAGGTTGCGGTCGGCGATCTCCGAAGCTGAGAGCCACAAATCCACGATCAACCTCGTCCCCTCCAAAGCGACCGGACCTGGGCCTGGCGCTTCTTCTTCTCTTCGATGTCCACCGCGAGCTGCGCGTCCTCGATCGCCGGGAGCCAGCGCTGTTCGACGACCTCGCAGCCGAGTGGGTGGGTGAGCAGGTTCAGAAGGTCCGCACGATCGAGCGCATGTGCGAGTGCCGCCAGCCGATGGGCAGGGATCGAATGCTCGGAGGCTTCGCTGGCGTACTGGTTCAGGACGTTCAACGTGACGTCCTCGTCCAGGAAGACGGTCATGCGCTTGGCGATCTCGTCCCGGTTCAACTCGCTGTCGCGCATCGCCGCGGAGATCGCCCGCGACACCTTCGAGCGCATGTCCCAACCGGGCGGACGCTTGGGCGGCGGTGCGGCCCTGACCGGCGCCGGCGCCCAGTTCGCCAAGGGCTTCTTCGCCGCGGGGTCGGTGAACATGTCGGGCGTGTTCGGATCGCGTGCCAAGATCACCCCCACAGGCCGGCGCGCCGCCGCCGGGTGATTGCGCCGCCGATCGCGAGGCGCTCGGCGTGCGGAATGCGCGGGGCCGGGGCGGTGATGCCGAAGAGCGCAAAGAAGGCGCGCAGCAGGGTCATCGACCCGCTCCCACTTCGGATGGCAGCGGCGGGAGCGCCAGAGGGCCTATCCGATAGCTGTCGGCAGCGCGGTTCTGAGCGAAACGGGTATTGGCGTGAGCGAGGTAGTCGCCGTAGCGCGTCACGCTCTCGTTGGAGTTGGTGACATTGATCAGGACGATGCGTTGGCGAGGGTCGAGCTCGGCCATCGTGCGTCTCCTCAGGTGTCGGGTAGCTGCCCGGTGTCGCGGAGGTGGTGGATGAACAGGCGTCGGGCGGCCATGGGGCTGCGGTTCCAGAAGCCGAGCAGCTGCTGATAGGCCTTGTCCCGCTCGGCGGCCGGGGTGACGCGGCGGTTCTCCAGAACGGCAACGGCGTCGCGAACGCGGGGAAGGGGGTCAGTGTCGCGGGTGAGCAGCCTGACCACGTCGGCTTGGCGCTCAGGACCCTGTTTGGCGAGCGCCTCCAGCTCGGACTGATTGTCCGCGAGCGGGAGGCCGGCGATGACGTCGTGGAGAGAGGGATCAATTCTAGTGACGATCGAGACAGCAAGCCGCACTGAGCGATCACTCAACCCAACACGTTCAGCAGTGTCCTGAGAGAAGCTCTTCGCCCAAATGGCAGAGTTTACCGTTTGACCTTTTTCAATGACTTGACGGCCTTTTGCACCCGGAGTGGCTTCCGGATGCAGTGCGTCGTAGATCTCCTTCCGGCGCGCCAAGAAGACCGCTCGATCCCAGGGACGAAGTTCGTGCCGGATCAGGTTCTCATCGATCTCCAGGAGCCGAAGTTGCAGGTCGTCACCGCGGACGATACGGGCCGGGATGGTTTCGGTGGTGCGGAGCGATTTCACTGCTGCCAGCCGATGCGCACCGGCCACCAGTCGGAAGCGCTCTCCTTCGACGGGTGTCACCACCACCGGGGTCGAGAGCCCGCCCGCCTCGATCGACTGCTTGAGGCCTTCGACATGGGCAGGATCCACGCGGCGCAGCCTGTCAGAGATTTCGATCAGTTCGAGCGGTAGGTCGATGACAGCGTCAAACTCAGGTGCTCGCTTGTTCATGCGACCGCTCCCTTTTGACGAGCGCGGGCAGCCGATGCGCGCTTAACGTTGCCCTTGCGAATTCTCATGCCGGAAGGGCTGAACCATTGGGGCCAGAGCTGATGCACACGATAGCCCAGCGCGGACGCAATTATATGGTTTCCTGTCGGTTGAGGGCGGATAATTGCGGCTTGAACGGTGTTCGGATTGACTCTGTACTTGGCTGCGAGAGCGGCAATGGAGCCGAATCTCTCGGAGATCTCAGCTTTAAGCCACGCTGGGTGTACGTTATTAACCCCATCTAAAATAAGAGACATTTGTCGGACTGCTCTATCCAGGTTTGACGATGGGACGCGTAGGCATGACGATTTGTCAGGTTCTTGATGAGGATCGACCAGAAAAATCTGGTTGTCAAACCTTAAAAATAATACCGTTCTACGGTGATAACCGCATGTCGACAGATCTCGCACCTGGCTATACGGAGGCTTTGGGGGCGCGCTTAGCTCAAGCGATTGACCAAGGAGGAGGCGTCCTCGCGGTTGCTAGAGCTCTAGAGGTCAGCAAAGACACACCGGCGCGTTGGAGAGATGGCCGGAGCAAGATATCGCTTCATGATCTGACCAGGATCGCCACTATTGCCGGGATGGACCCGGTTTGGCTCGCCTTTGGGGCACCTGTGTCGAGAGAAGGGATCGACTACGACCTAGTGCAAGAGGCCGCAGAGACGGTCATTGAGGTCACGATTTCCCTGGGACAGCCCATTGACCCCGGCGTGCTTGCGCGAACCATCCGGGAACGCGCTGAGAGGATGGCGCGCGACTTGGGGAATCAAGTTGCTACGTCGGGAACATTGACAAGCCAACGGCAGCGGGGATGATTATCATAAGTATCTAAGGTTGTGTGGTGCGATATGATTTCCGCTCAAAACATTATTAATTTGATGCAGAAACCAAGCGCCACGATCGAGCCTATGAGGTTCGTCGCGCTGCCGCGCCATCTTCAGCTAGCTATGCTTGAGTGGATGGAGGTTTCAGAAGCCGGTTGGAACGACGTGTTAGCGAATACCATCATTGTCGGGCGTTCCACGGCTCTCTGGCATATGGAGCGAGGCGAGTTGCTGAACGAGCGCGCTCTGACACGAACCTTGTCCCAAGCTGATCGGCGGCTCCCAAAATTACGTTTGGTGCTCAGCGAGATCGGAGTTCTTGACCGGCCGTGCGCCAGGCAATGCTTGGTAGGTGGAGCGTCCCTCCAACTTGTCGTGCTGCCGATTGCTGTCGACGGTGCGACTGTCTATGCGGCAACCGTGGCGGGCTGGTGATGCTTTTCGGACAGAATAGTCGGACATGGGCGGATGCCCGTGGCCACATGACACGGCATATGCTCGGTTTGGATTTTCAAGTTGGGCCGGACAGCATCCTCATCCGGCTGTTCCAAATGGCTCAAGCGCGCAGTTTCGGTGGATTGCTGTCGGTAGACAGCTTGTTGGTAGATGATCTGATGGCCGCTGGTGCTCTTGGTTACACGCACGTCGTCGATGTTTCTGCCGACGACCCTCGCGGTTTCTTCTTCGCAGTGTACGGTCAGGATCTTCGCTTCGCTCTCGATACCGATATGTCCGGACGGCACCTTGTAACCGCTGATTGGTCGGCTCTTCGCCGGTTTGGCCTGGATGAGTATCAAAGGCTGAAGGTGAGCGGGCGACCAGAATTGTCGCAAGTCGATGTTCTAGCGGGCGATCGAATCAGCATCAATCGGCGCTTGGTTCTGCCGCTTACTGGCGATAGGGGCCAAGTCTCGCATTTGATGGTTTCTGTGATCCGCAATCACCCGCGCGTCCTCTCGAACACTCTGCAATAGGTATGCGCGGTCGTATTCGGTCGCGTAGATCCGTTCGGTTTGACCGGTCGGCGGGAACCATCCGTCGACCAGGAGGCGGATCTTCTGGGCTCCATAGTTCTTCTTTGCAATGCCAGCGTGATGCAAGCTGGCAAACGCTAGTCCCGTCGAATGATCCACGTTCCACAGCTGGAGCGCGATCGCCCTTATCAGTCTCGGTATCAACCAAGAAAGGCCGATACCGCGCCAGTCTGGAGCAACCCATAGGCCGCCGGTATGGGCCAGACGGCCGCCAATGTCAGGGCCGGTGATGGCCAGGGTGAGCGGATCGCACCCCCATATGCGACCAGCCGCGACATCCGCATAATAGGCGTCGGTTGTCAGCAACTTGGCGGCCATCACAGCCACGGACCTACCGTCACCTGATTTCACATGAAGCCAAAAGGCCGCGCCAATTTCGACGCGTCTTGGATCGAAGGCTGGATTTATCCCCGCATTATTCGGAGCTGTCTCCAGCAATGAAGTGAACCGTGCCAAATCGTCGTGGATAAGCAGACGTAGTCCGTCTCGGCGAAGCAGCTCCATCGCGAGTGCGCGATACTCGGCCAGCAACGCGGTCGGATCGGGGGAGAGCATTTCCACGCCCCAGGGATTTAGTGTAGGGCGTTAACCATAACACCAGATGTGGGCCCGCTCGATGGCACTCGAATGCGGAATCAGTTCCGAGTTCTGCGATTTGCATTAGGTGCCATCTGCATTGCAGATCGTAGGGAGCCGGCAGCTTACAGGGGAACTCGGAAGAGTATCACAAGGACGACCTTTGCTTTCCGAGTTGCAGTTTAGAGACTCGGAAGATGGTACGGCCATATCGCCACTGGTGCTTCGATTGTTTAACGCGGATTTCTGCCGTCTTTAAAGATCCGTGATCGCCGAAGATGCGGGTAGGCTGTACTGACATCCATTCTGTCGAAGCGTCCGATTTCGGGCCGCACTGACATCCCAATCGGCGGCGAGCTGCGCCGGCCTCCCTGAGACGGAGCGCCGCGGAAATCTGAGCTGTCCGGCGATGTCCGGCCTGATCCGACGATATCCGGACCTATTGTCAAAGCAATTGACGGTCCACACCGGAAGCCAAGGAGAGTATCTCATGCGCCTGTTCACCGATCATCCGGCGAGCGTCGGAGAGAGCTATGTCGAGCATCTCGGTATGGCGAGCGGTTTCGGCTTTCGCATGGTCCTTGGCGGCATCGCGTGTCTCGTCCATGGCGTGCTGCCGTTCCTGTTCACCAAGACCGGCAGCAGGATCATCACCGACCTCCACGGTCGAATGGTCACCAATCGGACCCGTATTGCCCCTGAAACCGTGCCCGAAACCGAGCGAGCCCGGCAGATCGCCTGATCCCGACGGCAGGCGGCCATTGGCCGGTCAGCCGAAGATCGAGAGGTTCAGCGTGTGGGACTTGCCGACGAACACGGCGCGGTCGCGGTGGTCGACAAGGTCGTCGCCCGTATTGGGATGGATGAAGACATCCAGGCCCTCCCGATTCAACGTCAACCAAGGCAGCAGATCCGCCAACAGCGTGGGTGCGAAGGCGATCTGAAAGCTCCACATCGGATGCGGACCGACCGGCTTCTCGTGGAACCGGCCGATTTCGGCTTCGGGGAAAGCGGCGGCTACGCGCTCATAGAGTCCACGGGCGATCGTCGTGGTATCCGCGTCGAAGTAGACATGCGCATGCCAGCTTTCGATGGCGGTGCTGTCGATCTGCAATGCTTCGTTCATCCCATCCTCCTTTCGTTCGACGGCGGCGGAGCTTGGCCCAGCGTCGGCGATGTTGCGGCAGAACCTACGGTGTTCGAAGCGTAGTGTCGCACTCATCACCGCGAGCCGAGTCGGAATGCGCGCATAAATTTTTTGATATGGCGAAATAAAGCGTTAATGGCGAGTCGTGACCTGTTGATCGTTAATAGGAAAGATTCTCCGTACCATTGTTCATTGTTTGGTGGTGCTAGAGTGGGGATGTCAACATGTCCGAGACGCCGTTTCTGGCCGGGGCCGGCCCAGTGCATGCGGAATCAGAGTCGCGAAGAAGCGAGATCCAGGAATCCCTGATCCGGATAGACCGGGATTTTCACCAACGGAAACTCGACCTGAAGGCCTGCGACGACATCGATACTTTCAAGAGCCGTCTGCGGGAGGTGGGCAAGTATGTGCCGAGCGCCTTCGACAGCCAGTTCAAGCCGGCACGGGTCGGAGACTGTATAGGACTGACGGTGCGCGACGACGATGGGATCGCGGCAACCATCGGCGTTCGGCTGTATCGGTTCACGGTCACCTCGCTGGCGGACCAGTTGGAGACCCTCAGCCTGTTCTACAGCAACCCGGCCGAACAGATGGTCCCGGGGGAGCGACTGAGCATCCGCGGCGAGGCCGATGCCTACGCGTCGCGGATCACTGAAAAGGTCTACTGGACCGGGGGGCTTTGGGTGCGCCCGGATCTGCGCGGCCGTAAGACCAATTTTCCGAAGCTGCTCGGGATCGCGGCGGGTTCGATGGCGCACGCCCGCTGGGGCCGGGTCGGGATGGTCAGCGTCTCGGAAAAAGCGATGTTCGATGGGGGACTCGTCTCCAAGAGCTACGACATACAGCATGTGCTCGACAGCATCGTTTGGACCCACCCGGCGCGGCCGGAGAAGCGGGAATGGGTGCTGCTGGCGAAGGACGCGGACTATGTCGCAAGACAAACGCTCATGCACAGCTCCGGCGAGATACCGCTGATCTATCGCGATCAAGAGCGACGCAAAATCGCCTGATGCCGGCGGCGGTTCGGGTCAGGCAGCGCGCTTGCTCTGCGGCACGGGCGAAAGAAGGGCGATGACGCCCCGGCTACTTGCCCGACCACGGTTCCCCGGGATCTCCACCGGCAGCGTGATGCGGTACCATTGAAGTTCCTTGAGGCCGTCACTGGCGATGATGACGCCCTCGCAGAGTTCTATCAGCGGATCGCGCGCAGCGAGCGCGCTGCGTGTCGAATCCTTGACGGATTCGATCATGCCCCGATCGGGCACCACCTGATCAAGCGTGCCGCCCTCGAACGAGCGCCATGTTGCCTGATCCCAGGGAGCGTTCGGCGACCCCTTGTATCGGACCAGGCGGAAGGTGTCCCCATGCGGGACCATCATCTTGACGCTGCGTTGTAGGGCCTGGTCGGTCAGGAGGTTCCAGACCGGCGCGCGCAAGACACCGCCAGCGTCCCGCCAAGCGCCGATCAGACCGGATGCCAGATCGTCGCTGATACCTGCGAGCGCCGACATCTCCATGCGTCGGCGTTGGATCGCATCCTGCGGTGTGCGCGGATCGGCTATCTCCATGCATTTCCGCACGAGGCTGATCAACCGGCTCGGGCGGTCGTCGGAGATCTTGGTCGTGCCAAGGCGGGTCGTGACCTCGATGCAGCGCAGGCGCGGAGACTCAATCGGACCAGTCGGTGGAGCCGTTAGACGGTGCAGCAGGGCTTCCAAAGACGCGAGATGCACGGATCGCGTATCGAAGGAGTATTCTTCGAAGGCGCCTATGGTGGTGCAGCGGATCCAACCCATCGTATGGATCGCGAACTCGCTGACGTCCTCGCCCAGTCTGCCGAGTTTGAGCGCCAAGTCTGCGGAATTGCCAACCTCGTCTATCCACTGGTTGGAAATTCCGATCAGTCCAGGCGCGCGACCCTCGATTAGCATGTTCTCAACCCTGACCTTACGAGCTTTATAAGATCGCTTGTATGCAGATCTGGTCAAGCCCGCTGTTCCTAAAACACAATGATTCCGCCGATTCGACCGTCTATTTCCACCAAGGCTTGCAGTTCTGTGCGAAACTGACGAGACTTGTCGAAGGTGATCGGAACAACCGGTCGCGGCTCAGCCCAGTGGAACCCTAAATGCGCAATCTTCTGCTTGTCGCTGGTCCGGTTACCGATCCCAATCGCTTCATGGCGGATCTCGGTTGCCATCCCGATATTGCGGCTTTGCCGCCGGTCAGCCTGAGCAACGCGCTGCACGCGGTCGCTCGCCGGGCAGTGGCAGCCGCGACGGACGATGGGCGGAACGGCGATGCGCTCGTGGCCCATGCCAGGCAGGAGGGTGGAGCCGCTCTGGCAGCGTATTTCGATCGGCTTCGACACTCGACCGGACGGTCCGTCATTGTGCTTCACGATCCGAGCGGACCTATGTTTCCCTTCCTCAATCCTCCGGGAGTCGATCTCCTGGTGCTTTTACGCGACGCGGAATCGGCGGCGCGGGTGATCGGCGGCGCTGGGATGTCGCAGGTGGTGGACGCAGCGCGGAGAGCCCTTCACGCGTTCGAGCGCCGCATTGCCAGCTTCGGCATAGGCGAGGATCGGATCTTCACCGTTGATGAGGAACGCTTGCAGCGCGAACCGGGCGCCGTCTGGCCGGAAATCTGCCGGTTGATCGGCGTCGATGTTGCCGCCGACGCAGTGGCCTCGATGGGACGGTCGGTCCCCATGCCTTGGAGCCTGCGGGGGGCGCCGATCTGACGGTCGGCGGGTATCTGCCCGCGATCCCGCCGCCACAACCGAATACCCTGTTCAAGTCGTGGATATTCCGCGCGCACTCCGCAGATTGATGTGCGGTCACGCTCCGGCGCATCATTGTCGGCAACTTCTCAACGCTGACTGACGGGGATGTGCATGACCCACCATCATCTGAAGGCCTCGCCCGAGACCTGCCATTGGGGCTGGTTCGACGCGGGAATGGCGCCGGTTCTCACCATCGCCAGCGGTGATCGCGTCACGGTCGAAACCGTCTCGGGAGCCCCCGAGGATCTGCCCGGCGACGGCTATCACGTCCCGCCGGAGCTGCTCGAGATCCATGCGCGCTCCGAGCGCCGCATGCCCGGTCACCTTCTGACCGGACCGATCGCGGTGGAGGGGGCGGAGCCCGGCGACGTTCTCGAGATCCGGCTGCACGATATCAAGCTGCGCCAGGATTGGGGCTACACAAAGGTCCGTCCGCTGGCCGGGGCCCTGCCGGAGGATTTCGACGAACCCGACCGTATGACCATCGCTCTCGACGCGGAGCGGAACGTCGGCCGCCTGCCTTGGGGGACGGAACTGCCGCTGCGACCTTTCTTCGGCGTAATCGGCGTGGCGCCGCCGGCTGGGTGGGGCGCGATCTCGACCATTCAGCCGCGCAAGAACGGCGGCAACCTGGACAACAAGGAACTGATCGCCGGAACCACCCTGTACCTGCCGGTGTGGACCGACGGCGGCAAACTGTCGTTCGGTGACGGCCACGGCGTCCAGGGCGATGGCGAGGTCTGTGTCACGGCGATCGAGACCGCCTTGGAGGGCGAGATCGAGGTCCATTTGCGCAAGGACCTGACATGGGACTATCCCCATGCGGAGACGCCGGATGCGCGGATCACCATGGGCATGAGTTCGGATCTGGACGACGCGGCGAGCCATGCGCTCCGGCAGATGATCGACTGGATCGTCGACACCACCAACCTGTCGCGCAGCCAGGCTTTTATGCTCATGAGTCTTGCGGCCGACGTGCGGGTCACCCAACTGGTGAACCAGGAGAAGGGCATCCACGTGGTGCTTCCGAAATCCGCTCTGGGCGATGCGGCCTGAAACGGCGCGGAACGAGTTTCGAAGGACAGGCATGAAATCTTCCGAGGCGACGATCTTGATCCTCCCCGGACTTGGCGGAGGAACGGAGGGGCATTGGTACGCCCGCTGGCGGGCGGGACTGAGAACGGCGGAAGCGGTCGACCTCGACGATTGGTCCCATCCGGCCCGGGAGGACTACGGCTCCGCGATCGCAGCCGCCGTTGCGGCGGCGGCGCGGCCTGTGGTGCTGGTCGGGCACGGTTACGGGGCGTTGGCGGCGGTGCATGCTGCGCGCGGGATGCCGGAGGGCAAGGTGCGCGGCGCGTTCCTCGCAGCGATTCCGGATGTCGATGCGCCGGGTCTGCATGCGGTCGCCGAGACCTATCGGCCACTGCCGCGGGAGCCGTTGCCGTTTCCGTCGCTGGTTCTGGCCAGCCGCACCGATCCGCACTGTGGGTTCGACGTAGCGGCCGACTTGGCTGGTGCCTGGGGCTCCCGGCTTGTCGACCTGCGGGAGAGCGGTTCCGTCGATCCGGAGAGCGGGCACGGCCCCTGGCCGGAGGGATTGATGACCTTCGGCAAGTTCCTGTCGCAGCTCGGCCCGGCGTGATCGACCGTTAAACGATGAGACGGTTCAGCGCGTGCCGGCCGGCGTCCAGCACATGGTCCAGGTCGTTCGGGTGGACGTGAGGATAGTGCTTCACCAGCCATTCCGGCGCCTCGAAGGGCGTATCCCGGTTCCGCTCGTGGTCGATCGTGGCGTCGAGCAGGCCGACGAGAATGGCCAGCTTGTCAAGCCGGGTCACCGCCTGATACCGCGGCTCTGATCCGTCGACCTCTTCGCGGTCCTCGTCGAAGATGTTGAACGCCATTGCATCCTCCTGTGCGCCGGCTCGCGTGATCCGAACCTCCCTCTCACGGTACGCGCCAGCGCGGCTCGGTCAAGCGCCGCCCGTATGGTCGGGAGCGCTCGCTCTGGCCACGTGATTATCCGTAGCGTTCAAGAGAGGAGCCGTGCCAGTGCGGTATGCGGGCCCAGCCGCTGGTCACGGATAGTCCGGTGCGCTCTCGGCTGACGATGAGCAGCGTCTCGTCCTCGGCGCCGGTGACGAAGGCTCGGCCGCCGGTCGGCTCGATCTCCCAACCGGCGGCTCCGTCGGTACGGGCGGCCAGACGGTCCAGGGCGACCAGATCCGCAACGGTCCAGAGCTGCGCGTCTGAGCGCGGGCGGCGGAACGCGATGACCTCACCCATGGCGATCTCCTCGTGACGGATACCCGCTCAAGGTAAGGCCCGGCATCCGGCCCCGAAACGGCCTCGCGCGGCTTTCAGGCGAACGTGATCGACGGTGAGGCGCGACACCCCGACACGAAATCGGCTACACCGGAGCGCTCATCACCAGACCGCCATCGACGACGATCTCCGTCGCCGTCACGTACTTCGCCTCGTCGCTGGCGAGATAGAGCGCGGCATAGGCGATGTCCCAGGCGTCGCCCATGTGCCCCATCGGGACCTGGGCATGGCGCCTGGCGATCAATGCCTCGGCATCGTTGTTTCCGCGCTGGCTGGCGAGACGCGCTTCGACCAGCGGGGTGTGCATCAGTCCGGGCACCACCGTGTTGCAGCGGATCTTCTCCTTCGCGTAGCTGACGCCGATCGCGCGGGAGAGCTGAACGACGCCCGCCTTGGCTGCGGCATAGGCATGGATCGGCGCGCCGATATGGCGGTACCCGGCGACCGAGGCGACGTTGATGATCGCGCCGCCGCCTCCCTGCCGCATGTGCGGGATCGCGTGGTGGCAGCCGAGATAGACCGTCTTCAGGTTATGGTCCATCTGCCGGTCCCAGGTGGCGAGATCCATCTCCTCGACCGTTCCCGGATGGGAGCCGCCGACATTGTTGTGCATCACGTCGAGCCGGCCGAACCGGTCGACGCAGTCGGCGAGAAGGCGTTCCACGGTGTCGTCGTTGGTGAGGTCGCCGGCCTCCGCATGGACGGCCGCGCCCTCCGCCGCCACCAGACGCGCCGTCTCCTCGACCGCCGCCTTGTCGCGGTCGATCAGGTAGAGCGTCGCTCCCTCCCGGGCGTAGAGGACGGCGCAGGCCTTGCCGTTGCCCCAGCCGGGCGCGATCGACCCCGCGCCCGCGACGACCACCACCTTGTCCTTCATCCGATCGACCATGCCCGTTTCCTCGCAGCTGCTTCGCTTTCATTGATCCTCTGTCATAGCCAATGAGGGGACCGGAGGGCGAGGCGCTATCGCTTGCGGCCCGAGGCGGACGGGGATGCGGTTGTGTGGGCGATGGCGTGTGCGCCGCAGGCAGCCGGCCGGCCATACCGGCTCCGTTCGGCGGTCAGGGTCCGCCGTCGCGGCGGCCGCGCAGACAGGCCAGGGCCACGACCAGCCACCCCAGGATCAGCAGCACCCCACCGAACGGTGCCAGCATCGGCACGGGGGCGCTGCCCTGGAGTGCCTGGAGATAGACCGTTCCGCAGAACGCCAGGGAACCGATCGCGATCCCAAGCGCGCCGGCCACACCGAGACGGGCAGCCAGCACCGGCCACAGCGCGGCTACACCCAGCAGACCGAGGCTGTTGGCGGTGTGCCAGAACGAAGCGGTGCGCCAGAGGTCCCGGGCGGCGGGCTCGCCGCCGATCGCGTGGGCGCCGACGGCACCGAGCAGGACCGCGAGGCCGAGGGAGAAAGCGGCAACTGCGGCAAGCCAACGGTTCATGAAACGGTATCCTTCCGGTCGAGTTTCCCGTTTCCTATAGCGCGCGCGAGGGCGCGGCCCCAAGTATCGGCGGCTCGGGTATTTCCATTCGGACCCGAACTGCGTAAGAGACTCGGAGAGCTTCGGACGGTGCCTGCGTGATTTATCTACGCTCAATTCTCTTCCATGTGGTCTGGATGGTCTGGTCCGCCGTGATGGTGCTGGCCATTCCCGTAGACGCGCTGTTCCGCCGCGCCGATGGTGGACGTTTCGTGCGGGCGACGAGCCGCATCTGGTCTCGTGGAACGATGGCGCTGTTGGCGGGGATCTGCGGGTTGCGCTACCGCGTCGAAGGACGCGAGCACCTTCCGGACCGGCCGGTGATCCTGGCCTGCAAGCACCAGTCCGCGTTCGAGACATTCGTCATGAACATCGTCGTTCCGGATGTCTGCATCGTCTACAAGCGGGAACTCGATTCGATTCCACTCTTTGGATGGTTCCTGCGACAATCGCGCATGATCTCGGTCGTGCGCGGCGGCGGCGCCAAGGCTTTGCGTGGGATGCTTGGGCGCGCGAACGAAGAGACCGCGAAGGGCCGCCATCTGCTGATTTTCCCGGAAGGAACACGCGTCGCCGTCGGCGAGCGCGGCGTCGCTCACGCCGGGCTGATCGCCCTCGTGCGCAAACTGAAGCTTCCGGTGGTCCCCGTGACCCTGAACTCGGGGGTCTACTGGCCGCGAAAGTCGTGGCTCTGTCATCCGGGAGAGATCACCATCCGGTTCATGCCGGCGATCCATGAGGTCGAGCGGTTCGGACGCGGAGAAATGGAGGGGCTGGTCGAAACCATCAGCGCCGAGGCGGACATACTCTGCGGCCTCAAACCATCTGGAGAAACGTGACCGCCATGCCCAAGGCCCGTCAGATATACACGGTCGAAAGCATCGATACCGAGCCGCGGGCCGGTGGAAAGGCCGAGCGGGAGGTCGGCCGCCGCGTCGTCACCGAGGATCTGGTGCGGCGTTCGAAGGCCGCCGTGGCTTCGAGGATCGGCAGCTTGCGCGATCGTCTCGCCGCGCGGGGCGTGTTGCCTGACGATGCGCCGTCGGCTGCGGCGGTCGTGGAGGGGTTCGAGAGGAGCTATGCCCGTCGGCCGCTCAGGGACAATGCCGGCGGAACCATGCGGAACTCGTCCACCTGGCTGTTCGCCGTCGCCGCCCTGCTGCGCCCGAGCGCCATCGTCGAATGCGGTACCTACAAAGGGCACTCATCTTGGTTGATGGCGGAGGCGGCCCCCGAGGCCCGGATCATCACCTTCGACGTCATGCGCGAGGAGGGGCGCCTGCGCGATGCCCGCGTTGAATACCGCCTCGGCGACTGGAGCGACGCTCGCGACCTGGACACCCTCCCCGCCGATACGCTGTGCGTGTTCGACGACCATATTTCCCATCGGCTGCGCCTGGAACAGGCCAAGGAGCGGGGGGCGGCGATTGCCTTGATGGACGACGACTACGACGCGCTGACCCTGTACGCGACCGGCTCGCCACCGGTTCCGACCGTTGCGATGCTGACCGACCCGGACCTTGCCGCCGGAACGTGCTGCAGTTGGGAACGGCCTGGTAAGCGCTACACCTACACGGTCACCGGGGAGGATCTGAAAGCGGGGCGCGACCTCATCGACTGGACCGAGCGGATGCCCGATCTGACGAGGGTCAACCGCTATGTGGCCCAGGCGCCGATGACGCTGGTCGGTCTCCGATAGGGGGCGGCCGGCTTCGCTGCCGCGGCTATGCGGTTTCCGCAGACCGCGCCATGCCTTTTCTGCGCTCATCATCCGGGCGGTTCGGAGCAATATCTCCGAATGTCGACAGGCTCGTGCTCGGCGGTCGACTTTCATCCAGAGCCTTGGCGCCTCGCCCCATGACATCCTCGCTCATCACGCTTCTCGTCGGCGTCGGCCTGTCGCTGATCGCCATTGTGTCCACGCCGCTTGCCGCCCGCGTCACCTACCGTCAGCCGGATCCAGACACCGGATACTTCTCGACGACGATCATGGCGCTTTTGATCACGGCCGCCTATGGCGGCGGTGCAATCAGCATGATCATCTGGGTTTCCGACTTCGGGGCGCCGGCAACCTGGATCATGATCCCGGCCTATCTGATCGCGATGGCGGTCTTGGGTCGCCTGGTCTGGAAACTCATCGGCCCGCACGCGGCTCCGCGCGCGACCAGGATGAGCATTCATCCGGTCGGGGCTTGACCATGCCGTCGCTTCCATCCGCGGCGGCGACAGCGGTCATCGTCGGACTGTTGTTCGCCGGAACCATAGGCTTGGACGGCGTTGTCGTCGTCTGGGCGGGCCTGTCGCTGATCGACGTTCCGGCGCCGATTATCTGGACTGGGGTTACCGTGACCGGTCTTGGGTTCTCCATGCTGGCGGTCAAGATCGCCCAGGTCGCTTGGCATGTCGAGCGAACGGGCGCGTCTACGATCGGGGAAACGTGACCGCCTCCACCTTGTTCCCGTCGGGGTCCCGGACGAAGGCGCCGTAGTACGACGAGATCGTCGCGCGACGCTCGCCCGGGGCCCCGTCGCTGCGCCCGCCGCCTGCCAGCGCGGCGGCGTGAAAGGCATCGACTGCCGCGCGGTCCGGTGCGCGAAGGCAGACATGGTGGCCGGTATTTTCGGGCGCTGGCGGCAGGTCGTCACGCTGGTTGAGCCAGAACTCCGGGTAGCTCTTGCCGAAACCGACCGTACGGTCGCGCTCGACGATGCGCGTGAGCCCGAGCGGGGCCAGAACCCGCTCCCAGAAGGCCGCGGCGAGCGACAGATCGCTCACCGGTATGGAGACATGATCGATCATCGACGGTCCTCCCCGCGACCCTCCGGCGCAGACTGGTTAATAGTCGGTAAATAGCTGAAATACAATGTTTTGATGCAGGTCAACCTGCTCCGCACCCGGATCCTGTATCGCTGGGAGAAGGCCCCCAGAGTCGGAATGCAGGCTCGGATTGCCAGTACGAAACGCGGGGGCGTAACGGGAGAGGGAGTGGTCATGGCCAAGACGACGGTTGTACCGACGGGACGGGAGGCGCCCTTCCACGAGGGCGAGCTGATCGTGTCGAAAACGGACCTGAAGGGGCGCATCACGTACTGCAACGACGTGTTCCTGCGGGTCGCCGGGTTCGAGGAACGCGAGTTGATCGGCGCCCCGCACAGTATCATCCGTCATCCGGATATGCCGCGGGCCGTCTTCAAGCTGTTGTGGGAGACGATCGAGTCAGGCGGCGAAATCTTCGCCTATGTGCTCAACATGGCCCGAAACGGCGATCACTATTGGGTTTTCGCCCACGTCACGCCGAGCCGGGACCGGACCGGAAAGATCGTCAGCTATCACTCCAACCGCCGTAAGCCGAAGGCCGCCGCCGTCGCCGCCGTCAGCGGCCTCTACAGGGAACTGAAGGCCATCGAGGATGCTCCCTCGAACCGCAAGGACGGCATGCAGACGGCCTATGCCGAACTGAACAGCATTCTGGCCAAGAAGGAGATCGGCTATGACCGGTTCGTGCTCTCTCTCTAGGACGCGTTGGGCGCTCGCGGCCATCGTGGTCGTTTCGGCTGCGGGCGCGGTCCTGCCGTTGCTCCCGGTTCCTCATGCGACGCTCGCTGCCGCCGTTTGTGCCGGAGCAGCGGCCCTTGCGGCGCTCGCCTGTCTCGTCTTCGTCGGTCGCGTCCGGCGGTGGGTCGATCAGGCCGCCGAGGTCGCCGACGCGATCGCCGAAGGCGACTTCGAGCGGCGTGTCATCCTGATCGACGAACGTGGTCCGATTGGAGGCATGCTCTGGGCGATCAACCGTATGATCGACGTGTCGGACGCCTTCGTCCGAGAGGCGGGCGCCGCGATGGAAGCGGTGGAGCAGGGCAGGTTCTATCGGCTTATTCAGCCGGAGGGCCTGCAGGGGATGTATCTCCACAGTGCAACCAGAATCAACGAGGCGACGGCCAGTATGGGCGCTCGTCTCGACGCATTCACCGCCCTGACCGACCGTTTCGAGAGCAAGGTGATCTCAATCGTCGACGGTGTCTCATCGGCGGCCTCCCAACTCCAGGCGACCTCGGGCGCGCTGAAGGGGCAGGCCGGCGAAACAACGCGGCAGGTGGCCGGGGTCGCCGCCGCGACGGAGGAGGCGTCGTCGAATGTGGAAACGGTGGCCTCTGCGGCGGAAGAGCTGTCGGCGTCGATCCAGGAGATAACCCGCCAGGTCCAGGACGGCAGTCGGGTGGCCAGCGCCGCAAGCCGGGAGGCCGAGAGCGCGGACCGGCTGGTCAATGCCTTGTCCCAGGCGGCGGAGGAGATCGGAACTGTCGGCACGCTGATCACCGATATCGCCGAGCAGACCAATCTGCTGGCCCTGAACGCGACGATCGAGGCGGCCCGGGCTGGAGAATCCGGCAAGGGTTTCGCTGTCGTTGCAAATGAGGTCAAGTCGCTGGCAAACGAGACCACCAGCGCCACAAAGCGCATCCAGCAGCAGGTCGGAGCGATCCGCGAGGCGACCACCAATGTGGTTGGGGCGATCCAGACGATCGTATCTTCCATCGCCGAAGTGTCGTCGGTCACCGGCTCGATCGCCGCCGCCGTCGAGCAGCAATCCGCGGCCACCAACGAGATTTCCCGAAACGTTCAGGAGGCTTCCGCCGGTACCCGCGAGGTCGCGCGCAGCACCGATACCGTCGCGCAGTCGGCTCGCGAGACCGACGGGGCGGCCGGTCAGCTCAGCGAAGCGTCCACGGGATTGGCGGAACAGGCAAGGGTGTTGCGGGACGAGGTACGGGAGTTCCTGACCGTGGCCCGGCGCTCCGCGTGAGCGTCGGGTCGGACCGCGGCCATTCGGTGCCCGCGATGCGTCCTGTCCGGCTTCAGGACAGGAAGTCGGGATCGGTATCGATCAGTACCGAAGCCACGTCTCCGAACGGGTGAGCATAGCCGTAGAAGTCGAGATTTTCGTCGACCAGCCGGACGTCGGCGTGGAGGCGGTCTTCGTACGCGCGCCCTAGCGCGAGGAACCTGTCGCGCGCAGCCCCGGCAAGCCCGCCCCGCGCTTCGTTCGCCATCGCGAGGAACTCGGCGGTTGCGGCATCGATCTCCTCGGCACTGTTCTCCTCCAGATCAATCCCCATGGCGTCGAACTCGGTGTCGCGGAACACGGCGGGCAACTGGCGGTCGAGGATTTCGGCGTATCCGAGGCGACGGCCGCGGTCGCTGTAGTGCTTGAAAAGCGACAGATCGCGATTGTACGGCAGGTTGAGGTGCTCGAACGGTGTGTTGGTGCGCAGTGTCGGCGTGCCGAAGGCGGCGGCGACCCAGATGGGGCCGGAATTCTGCGCGGTACCGAAGGCCGCGTCGGCCAGAACAGCGAGATCGACCGCCCGTTCCTCGGGCGTCAGGTCGGGCAGCGCGTCGGGCAGACTGACATAGCCGTCGGCCATCCATCCCTCCGGCTCGAGCCCCCTTTCGCCGATGCGGACAACCTGGTAGCCGGCTTCCAGGATGCGTCGGACCGAGAGGGCGTAGCGCTCGATACTGGCGGTGCGGTGTCCGTGGTGCTCCTGCTCTTCGCGGTACTTCATGGTGCGCATGTGGAAAAAGGCGAAGGGAGCGTCCGGGTCGATGCCGATCGAGCGCAGGTGCCTGTGTCCGCGTTCGCGGTCCTGGTCGGGGAGGGCGATCCGGGCCGGACGCGCGCCACGGACGACCTTGCGCCAAAAATCGACGATGAGCAGCCGGGGCGACTGCAGCAGCATGTGAAGGACCTGGAAATCGGCCAACCCACCGTCGATGAAACCCATGGCATGGATGACGGGGTCGTCGGTTTCGATCCAAACGAAGGCGTCGCCAAAACATGCTTTGACGACGGCGTTCGTACCGGGTCGGGTCAGCGGCGGGGTGATCACGACGATGCGCCGGTAGCGGTCGCCGTAGAGCGACATCAGGATCTGCGGCTCGATCGTGAAATGGCCGATCCGTTCCGACTGGGTGAGGATGTAGACAAGCGGCGGCGCGGTGTTGTCCATGTAAGGCTGGACGAGCGCGAACAGTCTCGCCAGGTTTTCCTTTTTCAGGAACTCCTGGCGCATCCGGGCCTCGAAGTCCTTGGCGTCCTCGCCGGCTTGTCTCACGGTCGGGGCTCCGTGCTCGCGTTCACCACCGACGGCCAGTCATCCAGCGCTACCCATCCGAGATCGCGCTCGGCGGCTCTGGTGTCGAAGGGGCTCGCGTCGGGCCGGTCGAACCACCGCTCGTCCTGCACGACCGGGTGCATGCCGTGCTTTCGGGCGATGAAGTCGAGCGTGTCGACGCTCCCGATCGTGTCGCGGGCGGCGATCAGGTAGACGGCGTAGGCCCGCGTGTCCGCAAGCAGAGCAGCCCGGAAGGCGGCTGCCGCGTCGCGCGAGGTCACGTAGTTGCGCATGAGTGACAGCCCGCCATAGATGGGCCCTTCGAACGGAATGCCCGGGTTGCCGTCTTCCGGCGAAAGCGTTGCCAACTCCGCCAGCATCTGCGGCGTCTTGACGGGACGCGCGACGAGCGTCGGGCGCAGGCATACGATCGAGGCGATGCCGGCCCGGCGCGCGAAGCTCTCGGCCGTGCGCTCCATCAGCTGCTTGGTGAGATCGTAGGTGCGCCGCGGGCGTTGGGGGTGAGCCTCGTCCACGGGCAGATAGTCGGGCGGCGCGTCCTTGGAAAACCCGTAGGATGCGGCGGAGGAGGCGAGTACGACCTTCTTCACGCCGTCTTCCTCGGCGGCGCGAAGGAGGTTCCAGGTCCCTTGAACGTTGACCTCGAAATATGTGTGGTCGGGCACGTCTGTTCCGTCGTCGATGCCTGCGAGGTGGATGATCTGATCATGCCCGCGCACGGCACTTCGAACCGCCGCGATGTCCCGAATGTCGACCTCGCGGTAGAGCACGTCCTGAGAGGGCGCGCTGACGTCCATCACCTCGACCCGGTGGTCGGGCAGCATGGCGTCGACCACAAAACGTCCAAGCCGTCCGCTGCCGCCGGTGATCAATACGGTCCGTCTCGTCACGTCGGATCTCCCCGCGGTCGTACCGAAGCGGCCAGACTAATCCTGATTCTCCAAAGAATGCCAATCGCGGCGGTTACGACGGTCCGAATTGTGTGGAATGCATGCTAGATTGGCGGGGAGCCCAGTCACCCAGCACGGATAGAGCATGGCCGAGGATGCGCCCCAGCCCGAGAATCCCCGTCCGGAGCATACGGGCTTCGATCTGAACCACGTTCTGTCGTCCGTGGTCGGGGTCCGGTGCCACATTCCCGAGGACGCGTTCACCGCCTCGGTTCTCGGCACCGAACGATCGGGGAACGGCGTCGTGATCCGCAGCGACGGGCTTGTGCTCACCATCGGGTACCTGATCACCGAAGCAGAGACCGTCTGGATCACCGACCACCAGGGCCGGGCCTTTCCCGGCGCGGTTCTCGCCTACGACCAGGAAACCGGGTTCGGTTTGGTGCAGGCGCTGGTCCGAGACACGCTGCCGGCGGTCGAGATGGGCGTGTCGTCCAACGTGACCGAGGGCGACCCTGTGGTGCTCGTGGGCCATGGCGGACGTCGGGCTGCGATCAACACACAGGTCATCGCCGTCCGCGAGTTCGCGGGCTATTGGGAGTATCTGCTGGACGAGGCGATCTTCACTTCACCCGCCCATCCGAATTGGGGCGGGGCTGGCCTGTTCGATCAGGAAGGCCGGCTGATCGGCATCGGCTCTTTGTTCATCCAACAGAGTCAGGGTGAGGAGACACCGATCGACGGCAACATGATCGTGCCGATCGACCTGATCAAACCCATCTACGAATCCATGGTGACCAGGGGAACGGCGGGTCGGGTTCCTCGACCCTGGCTCGGCATGTACTGCACCGAGGTCGAGGACCGCCTCGTCGTTGCCGGGCTTTCGGACGATGGACCTGCCGAGATGGCCGACGTGCAGGTCGGAGACATCGTCGAGAAGGTCGACGGTGTGGGGGTGTCGACCCTGGCGGAGATGTTCCGTGCGATCTGGGCTGTCGGTTCGGCCGGCGCCGATATTCCGATCACCGTCATCCGCGAGGGCGAGCGGTTGGATCTGAGCATCGCTTCGATCTCGCGGGCACAGCTCCTCAAGGGGCCTCAGGTTCACTGAGATCGCTGAGCGGGGAGGGCGCAGGATGCGGATCGCGTTTCTCGGGCTTGGCTTGATGGGAGAGGGGTTTACCCGGCGTCTTATCGATCTTGGGCATGGGGTGACCGGGTTCGACCCGAAGCAAGCACGTCGAGAAGCGGCGGCGGCATGGGGCGTCGGTTCGGCTCGGACGCCGGCGGAGGCTGCGGTGGACGCCGACCTGGTCATGACCTGTGTCACCACGACCGACGACCTGGAGCAGGCGCTGTTCGGCCCGGACGGTGCGGCGGCGGCGATGGCCCACGACTCGATCCTCGTGGATTTCTCCACCACGGCGGTCGCCCTGACCAGGACGATGGCGGCGCGTCTGAAAGAGGTGTCGGGTGCGGGCTGGATCGACGCGCCTGTCTCCGGCGGACCGCCGGCGGCGCGCGACGGTCGGCTGGCGATCATGGCCGGCGGCGACGAAGCGGTTGTCGCCCGCGCCCTTCCGATCCTGGAGGGACTGGCGGCAAGCTTCGTGCATCTGGGGCCGGTTGGCGCCGGGCAGGTGACCAAGATGGTCAATCAGGTCTGCGTGCTGACGAACTTCGTCGTGCTGGCCGAGGCGCTGAACCTGGCGGAGCGGGGAGGCGTCGACACCTCGAAGCTTCAGGCGGCACTGGAGACAGGCTATGCCGGTTCGAACCTCATGGCGGCGATGTGGCCGCGCATGATGGCGCGGGACTACGCTCCTGCGGGATACCTGCGACAGGTGCTCAAGGATCTGGATATGGTCCACGACCTCGCGCACGACGTGAAGGCGGCAACGCCGATGGCGTCTCAGGCAGCCGAACTGTTCCGAGTGATGGCCGCCCGCGGCCACGAGGAGGAGGACGGCATCGCCGTGCTCAAGCTGTTCACCGGGGAGGAGGTTTAGGCGTTTCTCGCCCCTTACACCGGCCGATACACCCGCTGGGCGGTGTCGTGGAAGAACGCCCGGCGCTCCGTATCATTCATGTCCTTCGTGATCGCCTTCAGGCCGGAGAATATCTCGTCGTAGCTGGCGCAAAGCGAGTCCACCGGGAAATTGCTGGCCGCCATGCACCGGTCGGCGCCGAAAAGGCGGAGCGTCTCGAGAACGACCCTGCGCTGCAGATCCGACGTCCAGCGTTCCCCCGGCACGCCGATGCCGGAGATCTTCACCACGGTGTTCGGCTGATCGGCGAACCGCTCCATGCCGGCCCGCCAGCCATCGATGCCTGCCGACGATCGGTCTGACGGCAGGCCTGTATGGTTCAGTACGATCAGCGTGTCGGGATAGTCGCGGGCTAGGTCCGCCGCTTCGCCGAGATGCCACCAGGGCGTCTGAAGGTCGAAATGCAGGCCGTGTTGCGCCAGAAGCCGGTAGCCGTCGCGGAACGTCGCATCTGCCATGGACCCGGGTGCGCTTGGGACGAATGACTGTGCAGACGCCGCTGCCGCCGGTTTCTGGCGCACCGAGCGGATCAACGGGTATGCGGCATGCCCGCTCAGCACTTCGGCGATATCGCCACGTGCGAACCAGGCTTGGCCGACCATGGCATGGGGCCAGCCGGTTCGGTCGTGCAGATCGTGCAGCCATCGGGTCTCGCCGACCGGATCCGTCGGATCCCACTCCGCTTCCATATGCACGGACTTGACCACGTTGTGCCGGCCATGGTCGCGGAGGAAGTCTTCGACCAGGTAGTCGCGCTTGATCGCGTTGTAGTCGCCGTAGCGGAAAGGGATGTCATGGGCGCCCTCGAGCCATGGATGGTGACCGGTCCCCAGCTTCCAGAAATGGTGGTGTGCATCGATGATGGGCAGGGAGTTGTCGTCGGCGATATCGGTCATGCGAGAACCTTCCGGGAGAGCGATTGTGCCGGTGGGGCTCAGCTGTCGGGCCGCAGGACATACCCCCGCCCGCGCACGGTTTGCAGGAAGCGCGGAAACTTCGGATCGGGTTCGATCTTCCGACGCAACCGAGTGATCTGCACGTCGATCGTCCGCGCGTTGCCGCCGGCGGCCTGGGAATCGTGTTCGCTCTCGGCGAGATCCTCCCGGCTGAATACGGTGCCGGGGGAGGTTGCGAACACCGCCAGCAGCGCGCCCTCCGACTCCGTAAGTCGAACCGGATCGTCGCCGCGCCACAGCATGTTGCGCACGGGATCGAAACGGAATTCCCCGAAGGTGATCTCTCCGCCGGCCATCGCCGGTTCGGACGCGGGTTCCAGCGGTGCGGCCACCCGGCGGAGGATGGTGCGGATCCGAAGGACGAGTTCCCGCGGTTCGAACGGCTTGGTCAGATAGTCGTCGGCGCCACTTTCCAATCCGGCGATCCGATCCTGGCTTTCTCCCATGGCGGTCAGCAGGAGGATCGGGACAGAGGACTCCTCGCGAAGCGCACGCGTAAGGTCCATGCCGTTCTCGCCCGGCATCATCACGTCGAGGACGATCAGGTCGAAGACGAGGCTCTCCAGGTGGACACGCGCGGCGGAGGCGTCAGCGGCCACGGAGACGCGAAAGCCGTTTTCCATCAAGAAACGGCGGAGCAGATTGCGCAGGCGCAGATCGTCGTCGACGACCAGGATATGCGGGGCGTCCTCGCTCACCCTGCCTACCGCCTGCCGCCGACCCGGACCGCCGGGTGGTGGGTGGATCCGCCGGAGACGTCGAACCGCTCCCGGTCCTGCGCGTCTATGATGCCGTGGAGAACCAGTTTGAAACCCTGCACCGCGTCGGCCCCCGCCCGGCGGAAGGCATCGGCGATTCGCTCGCGCTGATCGGCGGTCAGGCGGCGTTCAAGGTCCACGCCCTTCGCCGTCAGGGTGAGAAGGCGCTGGCGGCGGTCGCGCTCGCCCGGCGTCTGCGTGATGTATTCCTCGTCGATCAAATGGCTGAGGACCCGGCTGAGGCTCTGCTTGGTGATGCGCAGGATCTTCAGCAATTCGGATACCGTAATCCCCGGATTGCGACCGACGAAATAGATGACCCGGTGATGGGCGCGGCCGAGTCCGATCTCCGCCAACATCTCGTCCGGCCCGCCGGTGAAATCCCGATAGGCGAAGAACAGCATCTCGATCGCCTGACGCAATTCCTCCTCCCGCAGGAAGAGCGGATTCGCGACGCTTTTTACGTCAACCATGTTGACTTACTTTCTTCCGAATGTTAGTCGTTCGGGGTGATAAGAGTAACAAAAGTACACTTCTCTTGGGCTTCACGACGGTTTGTGACTAAGTGAACCCCTCGACACAAGGTGGGAAACGACATCATGTCCTTGATTCCATTCGATGATCGCGACGGGTCGATCTGGGTTGACGGCCAGCTTGTTCCGTGGCGCGACGCTTCCGTTCACGTGCTCACTCACGGACTGCATTATGCCAGTTCCGTGTTCGAGGGCGAACGCGTTTATGCGGGCAACATCTTCAAGTCTCAGGAGCATACCGCGAGGCTGATCAAGTCGGCGGAGACCCTCGATTTCGAGATCCCGTTTTCGGCTGCCGACATCGAGGCCGCCAAGCGCGAGGTCCTGGATTCAATGGGCATCGTGGACGGCTATATCCGACCGGTCGCGTGGCGCGGCAGCGAGATGATGGGTGTATCCGCCCAGCAGAACACCATTCATCTGGCGGTCGCGGCGTGGGAATGGCCCTCGTATTTCGATCCGGAAGCCAAGATGAAGGGCATTCGCCTGGCGATGTCGAAATGGCGCCGGCCCGCGCCGGACACGGCTCCGGTTCACGCCAAGGCGGCGGGGTTGTACATGATCTGCACCCTGTCCAAGCACAAGGCGGAGAAGGACGGTTTCCACGACGCCATGATGCTCGACTACCGGGGCTATGTTGCCGAGGCGACGGGAGCCAACGTCTTCTTCGTTATGAAGGACGGCCGGGTTCACACGCCGACGCCGGATTGCTTCCTCAACGGCATCACCCGGCGCACCGTGATCGACCTTCTGAAGGCGCGCGGCGTCGAGGTGGTGGAGCGGCACATCATGCCGGAAGAGATGGCGGACGCGGAGGAGTGCTTCCTGACCGGTACGGCCGCCGAGGTCACCCCGGTCGGCACTGTGGGCGAGTACGCTTTCACGCCGGGCGAACTGACCCGTCAGATGGTCGAGGACTACGATGCGCTCGTCCGGACGCCGGCATCGGCGGCCCAGGCGGCGGAATAGGCCGCGGGGCCGGTCACATCGACGGATACGGCGCGGCCGCCCTCTGGGCGGCCGTTTTCGTTCGATCGTCGGCGTCAGATCGGATAAGGCGCCGGAACACTAAGACTGAGCGGATTGGTGCCCGCGAATCCCGCTACTCTCGATCGGCTGTCGGTCAGGCGGTCGCCGGAAGCATCTCTTCGGCGTGGACGTCGTCGCAGTCGACGATCGCATAGGCGCTCGGATCGGCGAACAGGGCTCTGAGCACGGCGTTGTTGATGTGATGCCCGGCCTTGACCGCGTCCACGCGGCCGATCAACGGAGCGCCCGCCAGATACAGGTCGCCGACGCAATCCAGCACTTTGTGGCGGACGAATTCGTCCGGGAAACGGAGGCCGTCCTCGTTCAGGATCCGGTCTCCATCGACCACGACGGCGTTCTCCAGGCTGCCCCCTCGCGCGAGGCCGGCGGCCTGCAGGTGTTCCACCTCGTGCAGGAAGCCGAAGGTGCGCGCCTGAGCCAACTCGTGGCGGAAGGTCCCGTTGATCATCTCCACGCCGATCGAGGCGTGACCGATCGCCTTGCTGTCGAAATCGATCTCGAAGTCGATGAGATAACCGTCCGCAGGGCTCAGGGTGACACGCTTGCCGTCGAGGTTGACCGATACCTGCTTACGAATCTCGATCGCGCGACGCGGTGCGTCCTGTTCCGCGACACCGGCGCAGTCGATAAGGAAAACGAACGGTTCGGAAGACCCGTCCATGATCGCGACCTCGGGTCCGTCGATCTCCACCAGCGCGTTGTCGATCTCGCAGCCGGCAAAGGCGGCCATCAGATGCTCGACCGTGCCGACGCGAACGTCGTCCTCGTTGGCGATCACGGTACACAGGCGCGTGTCGACGACATTGTCGAACCGCGCCGGGATCCGTGGGTTCACACCCTCGACATCCGTCCGGTGGAAAACAATTCCATGTCCGGCGGGCGCCGGGCACAGGCGCATCGAAATGGGCTGTCCGGAATGAAGGCCGACTCCGCGACACGGGATAGCACGCTTCAGCGTCTTCTGGCGGGACGCTGCGGCATGTCCTGCAAATCGTGTCGTCACTGTCACAATCGAGCCTCAATCATTTCATGTTCAGGGACTACCAAGTAGATGGTCCGAATAGAAAACGACCCCGGTAGATGTAGCAGTCCTACCGGGGTCGCGGAATTCACTCTTTGTTACAGACTGTTACCAAAAAATTTGTTTGATAACAGTTTGTTGTGAGGCGTTGTTCAGTTCGCCTGCCGACGCAGGAACGCCGGGATGTCGAGCATCTCGTCCTCGGTCTGACTGGCTCGGACCCGATCGCCCGGGTTGAGTGCGCCGAGACGCGGCTGCGCGGCGGGAGCCGGGGTCGTGGCCTGAGCCGGTGCGGCCGACGGCTCCGCCTGACGGTCGCTCTTAAGACCGAGGCCGGTGATCTGCCTGAAGAGACCGGCACTGCGAGACTTCGGGGCGTCGTCCTGTTCGGGTCGGGAGGCGTTCACCAGGTCGCTGCCGCGGAACGGATCGGCTGCTTTCGGCGTCGCTTCCGGGCGTCGCGGAGGAACCGTAGCGGCTCCTGGACGGAACGCATCCGGAGCCACTTTGGCGACGGCCGGTGCGGCGGTGTCGACGATTTCGGCCTCCTCGATCTCATCCGGGCTCCCGGCCTCCTCGATGGCCGCCTCGAGCGGTGTCACGTTGGTCTCTTCTTCCTGATCCGGGAAGGAGAGTTCACCGATGCCGTTCTCGGCCTGGCGCGTGATGTCCATGGTGGACATGGAGGCGGCCGGCTTCGCGGCGGGAGCGACTTCGGCGCGGATCGCGGTCTCCGGAACGGCCTCCGGCTCGGGCGCCTTGACCGGACGCGGGGTCACGACCGAGAGCTGCGGGCGCGGTTTGGCGGCCTGACCCTCGGCCGCGATGCCGGTGGCGACCACGGAGACCCGCATGATGCCGTCCATCTTCTCGTCGAAGGTCGAACCGAAGATGATGTTGGCGTCGGAATCGACCTCTTCGCGAATGCGGTTGGCGGCCTCGTCGACTTCGAACAAGGTCATGTCGAAGCCGCCCGTGATGTTGATCAGCACGCCCTTCGCGCCCTTCATCGAGGCGTCTTCCAAGAGCGGGTTGTTGATCGCGGACTCCGCGGCGTCGATGGCGCGCTTCTCGCCGCTCGCCTCGCCGGTTCCCATCATCGCCTTGCCCATCTCGCTCATCACGGTGCGGATGTCGGCGAAGTCGAGATTGATCAGGCCGGGCATCACCATCAGGTCGGTGACGCCGCGCACACCGGAATGCAGGACATCGTCCGCCATGTTGAAGGCGTCCGCGAAGGTCGTCTTCTCGTTGGCGATGCGGAAGAGGTTCTGGTTCGGGATGATGATCAGCGTATCGACGTAGCCGGTCAGTTCCTCGATCCCGCCCTCGGCGAGCCGCATGCGGTGGTGGCCTTCGAAGTGAAACGGCTTGGTAACGACGCCGACGGTCAGGATGCCGCGCTCGCGTGCGGCCCGGGCGATCACGGGAGCGGCGCCCGTGCCGGTGCCGCCACCCATGCCGGCGGTGATGAAGCACATGTTCGCGTCGCCCAGGGCCGTCAGGATCTCCTCGATCGACTCCTCGGCGGCGGCGCGCCCGACATCCGGGCGGGAACCGGCGCCGAGGCCCTGGGTCACTTCGGCGCCAAGCTGAATCCGTCGCTCGGCCATCGACTGCTTGAGCGCCTGGGCGTCGGTATTGGTGGCGACGAAGTTCACGCCGCCCAGGTTGGCGCTGATCATGTTGTTGACCGCGTTGCAGCCTGCGCCGCCGACGCCGACCACGGTGATGTTCGGAGCCAGATCGTTGTCTTCGTTGGGAACGGTGATGTTGATGGTCATGATGCCTCCGGGGGTGACGTCAGTTTTTGTCTTGAAGGGGGAAGCGGCCGTCGCCGCATGGTTCTCTTCCGGCGCCGGGGGAGTCGGCGGCGGTCTTATGCGTGTTGGGGGTCGTGACGACGCTCATCGCCTGACGACGCCAGCAGGCGCCGTTCGCGGCCACCGAGGGCTGGACGGTCACGGGGCGGCCGGGGGCCGTTGTCGGCAAGGGTCGAGCGCGCATCAGAAATGCTCCTTCAGCCACGAGCCCATGCGACCGAACAGGCCGGTGGACTCGGTTTGTGGGGCCGGTGCCAATCGCGGGGCGTCGAGATGCGGATTGGCGGCGTAAACCAGCAGTCCGGCGCAGGTCGAGAAGGCGGGTCCACCCGCAGCCTCGGCGAGGCCCTGGACGCGGATCGGCCGGCCCATGCGGACCTGCTTGTCGAGGACGAGTTGGGCGAGTTCACGTGCGCCCGGCAACTGGCTTGCACCGCCGGTCAGCACGACGCGCCGGCCGGCGATCTTGTCGAACCCGCTGGCTTCCAGCCGGGAACGGACAAGCTCGAACGTCTCTTCGAGGCGCGGCCGGATGATGCCGACGAGCAGCGACTTGGAGACGTGATTGGGTTGGACATGGTCCTCTTCGCCGATCGGCGGGACGTCGATCGTCTCCTGATCGTCGAGCGGCGAGGGCAAGGCGCTCCCGTACAGCGTCTTGATCCGCTCGGCGGCGAGGATCGGGGTGGAGAATCCACGGGCGATGTCGTTGGTCACATGATGGCCGCCGACCGGGATGCAGTCGGTGTAGATCACGTTGCCGTCGAAGAACACGGCAAAGCTCGTTGTCCCGCCGCCCATGTCGATCACGGTGACGCCGAGATCCATCTCGTCGTCGACCAGACTGGCCAACCCTGAGGCGTAGGGTGAGACGACCAGGGCGTCCATATCCAGATGACAGCGCTCAAGAACCGTCGATAGGGTCCGGACCGCGCCGCTGTTGGCGGTCACGACGTGCATATGCGCGCCGAGGGTCTCGCCGAACATGCCGCGCGGATCGCGGATGCCGTTGGTGCCGTCGATGGTGAAGCCGACCGGAATCGAATGGATCAGGTCCTGGCCTTCCAGACCTTCCAGATGGCGCCATTGGTCGAGAACGCGACGCAGGTCGCTGTCGCCGACTTCGTGTCCTGCGACCGAGACCTCGACGCCGACGGTCTGCGACGCGGGCCAGCCGCCCGAGATGTTCACCATGACGCTGCGCAGTTCCGCGCCCGCCATCTTTTCGGCCGCGTGGACGGCATTGAGGATCGACGCTTCCAACTGGTCGACGTCGGTGATCCTTCCCGCCTTCACGCCTCGACTGACCTGGTGGCCGATGCCCGCAACGCGGATCGAGCTGGACGGCAGACCGGCTCCCGCCAGCAGCGGGTTGGACGGCGGATCGCCAATCTTGGCAACGAAACAGCAGACCTTTGTCGACCCGATGTCGAGGGCGGCCACCAATCCGCTTCGTGCTTTGCCGAGGGGCTTTCTCACCGGTGTTTCCTTCTTCTCGTCTCAGGTGTTCTCGCCGGGAGCGTTCGCGCGCTCCCGAACCAAGGGCGTGACCCGCATGATCAGTTGGTCGGGGATGCGCAGGTCGATGGTCACCACGTCGCGCTCCAGCACGCCGTGCTCGCGCGCCAGATTGGCCAGATGCGTCCAGGCGCCGGCCGGATCGACCTCGGGCAACTGAACGTCCATTCCGTTGTCGAGACGGATGGTCCAGCGCCGGCCGCTGACCCAGGTGAGCGCCCGCACGCGGTTCGCCAGCTCCGGCTCGCTCGACAGCATCGCCAGCGCGGCGGCGGCTCGTTGGGGGGCCTCCTCGCCAATGACGATCGGCAGGTTGTGGAACCGTCGGACGTCCTGATTCTCAATGCTGACCCCATCCTGATCGACCAGGGTGAAGTCCCGCCCGCGCTGCCACAGCGCCATCGGGCGGCGTTCGACGAGGGTGACGTGCAGGGTGTCCGGCAGGCGGCGTTCGATCCGCGCTTCCTTGACCCAAGGCAGGGAGGCCACCCGGTCCCGCATGTCGGTCAGGTCGATCCCCAGGATCGGCATCCCGCGCTCGACGTCGACCTTTTCAAGAAGCGCGCCCGGCGCGGTTTGCTCGCGGCCGACCACCAGGACGTCGTCGACCCGGAGCCCGGCATCTGCGGTAAGCTGCAACGTTGCTTGGGTCGCGGTTTGCCAAGCACGGGCGAACTCACCGGACTGGACAGCCCAGCCGAGGGCGCCGCCGGTAGCGGCGACGACGGCGGCCACCGCCCCGATGCGCAAGGCGGTGCCGCGCCAGGGCGACGCCGGACGGTGGCGGCGCGCGGGAGCGGCCTTGCCGCGCGCCGGCTGCTTCTTCTTCGCGGATGAGAACGGGTTCAGTAGTCGCATCGGGCGCCCTCCACCATACGGGCGACGAGATCGGGGAAGGAGATGCCGCGATAGGCGGCCTGCTCCGGCACCAGCGAGGTCGGTGTCATGCCCGGCTGGGTGTTGATCTCCAGCAGGTAGAGGGTCCCCGGATCGGCGGCGGTGTCGTCGTAGCGGAAATCGCAGCGGGTGACGCCGCGGCAGCCGAGCGCCTCGTGGGCGCGGCGGGCGACGTCCAGCGCCTCCTGCCGGATCGGGTCCGGTATGGGCGCCGGGATCAGATGGATTGAGCCGCCCTCGGCATACTTCGCCTCGTAGTCGTAGAAGCCCCGGTCAGAGGTGATCTCAGTGACCTCGAGCGCTTCGCCGTCGAGCACGGCGACGGTCAGTTCCCGACCGTCGATGAACGGTTCCACGAGGACCCGTTCACCGAAGGTCCAGTCCTCGCCGCCGGGACGATAGTTGTCGCCGTCCCGAACGATGTGAACGCCCACGCTGGAACCCTGGTCGATCGGCTTGATGACGTAAGGCGGCGTCATCGGATGACCGCGCTCGAACTCTTGGATATGGACGACCATACCGCCCGGGCAGCGCAGGCCGTGGCGGGTGAACACGTCCTTGGCCGTGGGTTTGTCCATCGCCACGGACGACGCGCGGACACCGGAATGGGTATAGGGAATGCCGAGCACGTTCAGCATGCCCTGGATCGTGCCGTCTTCGCCGACCGGGCCGTGCAGAGCGTTGAAGCACACGTCCGGGTGCAACGCCTCAAGCGTGCCGGCGATCGACCGGTCGATGTCGATCTCGCTAACCCGAAAGCCCGCCTGGCGCAGCGCCTTGGCGCATTCCTGGCCGGTGGACAGGGAGACTTCGCGCTCCGGCGACCAACCGCCCTTCAGAACGGCGACATGGATGTCGGCCCGGCTCATGCTACGCCTCCCGCGCCCGATCGGGTCACCGACTTGCCGATGCGGCGGATCTCCCAGCGCAACTCGACGCCGCTTGTCTCCTTCACCCGACGGCGCACTTCCTCGCCAAGGGACTCGATGTCCTCGGCGGTGGCGTTGCCGAGGTTCAGCAGGAAATTGCAGTGCAGTTCCGACACCTGGGCATCGCCGATCTTCAGGCCGCGGCACCCTGCGGCGTCGATCAGTTTCCAAGCCTTTCCGCCGTCTGGGTTGGCGAAGGTCGAGCCGCCGGTCCGAACCCGCCGCGGCTGTGTATCCTCGCGGGCATCACGGATGTCGCGCATTGACTGGGCGATGGTCTCGGGGTCGCCCGCCCGGGCCCGGAACGTGGCGCTGGTGACGATCCAGTCCTCCGGCAGATCGCTGTGGCGGTAGGACAGGCCGAGGTCGTCGGCGGTCAGCGTATGGGCATGGCCGAGCGGATCGATCGCCCGCGCCGCAACCAGAACGTCCCGGATCTCGCTGCCATAGGCCCCTGCGTTCATGCGCAGGGCGCCGCCGATCGAGCCCGGAATTCCGGACAGGAACTCGAGGCCGGTGAGCGCCGCCTTCTGCGCGGTGGCGGCGACGGTCACGTCGAGCGCGGCGGCGCCGGCGGTAACGCGCTCCCCGGTCACCGCGATGCCCGCGAACGGTTTGCCGAGGCGGACGACCACGCCGTCCAGCCCGCCGGAGCGAACCAGAAGGTTCGAGCCGACGCCGATGACCGTGACCGGCACGTCGCCCGGACGAGCGGCGAGGAAGTCCATGAGGTCCTCCTCGTCGGCCGGACGGTACAGCACCTCCGCCGGGCCGCCGACCTTGAACCATGTCAGCGGCGCGAGGGGCGCGTTCTCACGGTACTCGCCGCGCACCTGCGGCAGTCGGTCGATCAGTTTGGTCATGGCCTGTCGCCGCGATGGTTTTTCGAGGGTGATCATGCCGCGCCTCCCTCGCCGGACGGGCGGCGCAGTGGGAAGGGAACCGTTTTGCTTGCCGCCGCTTCCGTTGTCGGATCGGTGGCTTCGGTCCCGAGAATGTGGGCGATCTCGCCGGGCAGGGCCTGGGCCCAATTGGTGATGCTGCCGGCTCCCAGGCACACGACCATGTCGCCTTTCTCGCAGAGATCCACCGCCATCGCGGCCAGCTCTACCGGGTCGGTGAGCGCCAGGACCCGCCGATGTCCGCGCGACCGCAGGCCCGACACCAGGGCGTCCCGATCCACTCCGTCTATCGGGGCTTCGCCGGCGGCATAGACATCGGCGACGATCACCGCGTCGGCGTCGTTGAAACAGGAACAGAAATCCTCGAACAGGTCGCGCAGCCGTGTGTAGCGGTGCGGCTGGACGACGGCGACGACCCGCGAGGCACCGGCGGCGGCGCGGGCGGCCGACAGCACGGCGGAAATTTCGACCGGGTGGTGGCCGTAGTCGTCGATCACGGTGATGCCGCCGGCCTCTCCGGTCTTGGTGAAGCGGCGCTTGACCCCGGCGAAAGCCTCGAGTGCCGTACGAACCTGTTCGTCGGGGATGCCCATCTCGGCGGCGATGGTGACGGCGGCGAGCGCGTTCTGGACGTTGTGCCGCCCGTACATCGGCAGCAGGAGGTTCTCGATCCGCCGCTCCTCGCCATGGGCGCGGTCGGTGATGATCGCGGTGAAGCGCGAGCCCGCGGCCGTGATGTCGACATCGACGCCGCGCACGTCCGCCTGCGGGCCGAATCCGTAGGTAATGATCCGGCGGTCCGAAACCCTCGGGATCAATGCCTGCACCGTCGGATGGTCGAGGCACATGGCGGCGAAGCCGTAGAACGGGATGTTCTGGACAAAGCTCTCGAATGCGCGCTGGAGGTTTTCGAAGGAGCCGTGGAAATCCAGGTGCTCCGGGTCGATGTTGGTGACCACGGCGATGGTGGCCGGCAGTTTGACGAAGCTGCCGTCGCTCTCGTCGCTCTCCACCACCATCCAGTCGCTTTCGCCGAGCCGGGCGTTGGTGCCGTAGGCGTTGATGATGCCGCCGTTGATGACGGTCGGGTCGAGGCCGCCGCCGTCGAGCACGGCCGAAACCAGCGAGGTGGTCGTCGTTTTGCCGTGGGTCCCGGCAACGGCGATGGACCATTTCAAACGCATCAACTCGCCGAGCATCTCGGCGCGGTGGACGACCGGGATCATCCGTTCGCGGGCGGCGACCAGTTCCGGATTGTCCGGCCTGATCGCCGTGGAGATAACCACGATGGCCGCCTCGGCGATGTTGTCCGCGTTCTGGCCGATGAAGACCGGAATGCCGAGTTGCTTCAGCCGTTTGACGTTCGGGTTCTCGGCGATGTCGCTGCCCTGCACCTGGTAGCCCAGATTGTGCAGGATCTCGGCGATACCGCTCATGCCGATGCCGCCGATGCCGACGAAATGCAGGGTCCCGATCGAGAGAGGGATCGTTCTCATGCGGCGGCACTCCGGGTCGCAGGGGCTTGAATGGTGGCGGCGCCCGCGGGGACGCCCGAGGTTTCGGCGTCCGTCAGACCGGCGGTTGCCAGCACCAGCTTGGCCAGGTCTTCGACCGCATGCGGCCGACCGAACGTCCGGGCCGCCTCGGTCATTGCGGCCAGCCGGTCGGTGTCGTCGAGCAGGTCGACGAGCAGATCCGCCAGATCCTGCGGCGTCAGGGTATGCTGCGGCAGCACGACGGCGCCGCCGGCAGCCTCTACGGACCGGGCGTTGGCGGTCTGATGGTCGTCTATGGCGCTCGGATACGGGATCATCAGCGCCGGACGGCCGGCGACGGTGTTCTCCGCCACGGTAGAGGCGCCGGAGCGGCAGATCAGAAGATGGGCGGCGCGCAGCCGGTCCGGCATGTCGTCGAAGAACCGGCGCACATCGGCGTCGACGCCCATGTCCCGATAGGCGGCGACAACGCCGTCGACCTCGTTCGGACGAGCCTGCTGCGCAATACGCAACCGGGCACGAAGGCTTTCAGGCAAGAGGGCGACGGCAGCGGGAACCAGATCGGCGAAGGCGCTTGCACCCTGGCTACCGCCTGTCACCAGAATCTCGCGAGGGCCGTTTTCCGACATCGGCGCCGGTCCGGATGCGCGCACGGTCTGCACCGCCTCGCGCACCGGATTGCCGACCAACGAGACTTTGCGGCGATCGGTGCTTGGAATCTTGTCCACCACCTCGAAGCAGGTGGCGATGGCGGTCGCTTGGCGGGCCAACATGCGGTTGGCCCGGCCGATCACCGCGTTCTGCTCGTGCAGGACCACCGGGATACCGCGCCCGCCGGCCGCGAGAACGGTGGGGACGCTCGCATAGCCGCCGAAACCGACCACGACGGAGGGATTCAGAGTCGATAGCAGACGGCGTGCATCCCGCCAGCCGAGCAGAAGTTTGACCGCGCTTTTGAGCTTGGCGACGATACCCCTGCCGGCGATGCCGCCGGCGCGGATCTTGTGGACTTCGATGCCGCCGCCTTCTGACTTCGCAGCGCCGTCGAACGCGCTCCCGCGGGTGTCGGTGACGAGGGCGACGCGGTGGCCGCGCGCGGCCAGCAGGTCGGCCAGTGCCTTGGCCGGGAATACGTGACCTCCGGTGCCGCCGGAGGCGAGGACGATCGGGTGGGGGAGCGGCGTCATACCAGCACCTCCCGGTCGGTGCCCCGGCGTCGGGTCAACGCAAGCGCCATGCCCATGGCGAAGGCGAGGGCGAGCAGCGACGAACCGCCATAGCTGATGAACGGCAGCGTCATGCCCTTGGCCGGCATCAGACTGACCGCGGATGCCATGTGGATCAGCGCCTGCAGGGCGATCTGGGTTAGCAGGCCGGCGGCCGCCAGCAACACAAAAAGGCTGTTTTCCGACAACAGCTTGGCGTAGCCGCGCAGCACGACGAAGGCGTACAGCGCGATGATCAGAAGACACGCGAGACCGCCGAATTCCTCCCCGGCGACCGAGAAGATGAAGTCCGCATGGGCGTCCGGCAGATAGGCTTTCACCGTGCCCTCACCAGGGCCGGTGCCGAGCAGTCCGCCATTGACGAAGGCCTCCAGGGATCGGTCGACCTGATAGGTGTCGCCCGATGCAGGATCGAGGAAACGATGCACGCGGCTGGCGACATGCGGGAAGACGAGATAGGCGCCTACCGCTCCAATCGCCCCGAGACCGGCGAGGCCGCCGACGAAAATCATCGGCAGACCGGCGAGGAAGAACTGCCCGAACCAGATGACGCTGACCATCACGGTCATGCCGAAATCCGGCTGGGACAGGAGCAGGGTGACGAGCAGGCCGTAGAGACCGACGGCGATCCACTGGCCGGGAAACGTCGGGTCGCGGCGCCATTCGGCGAACATCCAGGCGGTGACGACCGCCATGAAGGGTTTGGCGAACTCGCTCGGCTGCAGGGAGAAGCCCGCGATGCTGATCCAGCGCACGGCGCCCTTGATCTCCGTGCCCACCATCGGGACGAGGGTCAGAAGAACAATGGAGCCCGCGAGGCCGAGGGTCGCCAACCGTCGGGTCTGCAGGGGGGACAGCATGGAGACCGCGACCATCACGGCGACCGCGACGGGCAGGATCAGGAACTGCCGCCGGACGAAATAGAAGCTGTCGACACCAATGCGTTCGGCCACGGCCGGACTGGCGGCCAGGATCAGCAGCGAGCCGATGAGGATGACAAGGAGCACGGCGCCCAGGATCCAGCGGTCCACGGTCCACCACCAGCGGCCGAGGATCGAGCGGTCCGTGCGGGCGATGGCGCTCATGACGCCCTCCGATGCTCGCCGATTCCGCCGCCGATTCCGCCGCCGTCGCCGCCCGTCAGATCGTGTACGAGGCTTCGGAACTCCTCGCCGCGCATCTCGAAATTGGGGAACTGGTCGAAGCTGGCCGCAGCCGGGGAAAGCAGGACGGTGGCGCCCCGCAAACCGTCCTTCTGGGCGTCCGCATGGGCCTGACGCACGGCGCTGTCGAGGGTGCGGCACAGCACGGTCGGGCAGGCGTCGCCGATCTGGCGCACGAACGCTCCGGCGCTCTCGCCGATCAGGTAGGCGCGCTTCACCCGGCCGAAAAGCGGGGCGAGTGGTTCGATCCCGCCCTCCTTCGCCCGGCCGCCGGCGATCCAGTAGATCGGGTCGTAGCAGGCCAGTGCCCGGGCGGTGGCGTCGGCGTTGGTCGCCTTGCTGTCGTTCACATAGGTCACGGTGCCGGTCACCGCGACCCGCTCCAGGCGATGGGCGAGTCCGGGGAAGCTGGCGATCGCGGCGGCGATGGCGTCGCTGCTCAGACCGAGGGCCAAACATGCGGCGGCTGCGGCTGCGGCGTTCTGGGCGTTGTGGATGCCCGGCAGCGCGGGTGCGCGCTCCAGGTCGACGATCCGTTTCGGCTGACCCGTGCGGGCGTCGATCAGCACCCCATGATCGGCGTAGACGCCACCGACGACCTGCTCTTGACCCGAAATCTCGATCAGGCGACGGCCGTCGCGCCGCAGCTTTTCGGCGACGTCGTGCGATGGTTCGTCGTCGACGCCTATCACGGCGAAGGACCCCGGCGACTGGTGGGAGAAGATCCGACGCTTGGCGGCGATGTAACCGGCGAAGGTCCCGTGCCGTTCGATGTGATCCGGGGTGATGTTGAGCAGGATCGCCACGGTCGGCGCCAGCGACGGTGTGATTTCTAGCTGATAGGAACTCAGCTCGAGCACCAGGACGCCGTCGCGTCCCGGGTCCTCGAATTCCAGCGCCGGGCGACCCAGATTGCCCCCGACCTGAACCGGCAGGCCGGCTTCCGCCAGGATGTGGCCGATCAGGGCCGTGGTGGTCGATTTGCCGTTGGTGCCGGTGATGGCGACGACCCTGCGGTCGGGGAGGGCGCGCAGCAGCAGTTCGACATCCCCGACGATGGAGAGGTCGCGCGTTTTCGCGTCAGCCGCTACCGGATGCGGTGCTGGGTGGGTGTGCGGGATGCCCGGCGACAGGACGAGGGCGTCCACGTCTCCCAGGCCGCGAACGGTCAGATCGACCAGCTCGACTCCGGGCATGCCGACGACCCGGCTACGCCCCGCCTCGGTATCGTCCCAGGCGAGAACCGCCGCTCCCGCCCGCGCGAGTGCGCGCGCGGCCGCGGCCCCGGATTTACCGAGGCCCATCACGGCGTAGGTCCTGCCCTTGGCGAAGTCGAGGTTCACCATCGCGTCACCTCAGCTTCAGGGTCGAGAGGCCGATCAGCGCCAGGATGATGGCGATGATCCAGAACCGGATGACGATGGTGGGCTCGTGCCAGCCCTTCTTCTCGAAGTGATGGTGGAGCGGCGCCATGCGGAACACGCGCTTGCCGGTGAGCTTGTAGGAGGCGACCTGGACGATTACCGAAACCGTCTCGAGAACGAAGAGGCCGCCGACGATCGCAAGCACGAGTTCATGCTTGGTGATCACGCTGACCGTGCCCAGGGCGCCGCCGAGCGACAGGGAACCGGTGTCGCCCATGAACACCATGGCCGGCGGGGCGTTGAACCACAGGAAGCCGAGACCGGCGCCGATCAGGGCGCCGCAGAGCACCGCCAACTCGCCGGTACCGGGAACGTGGTGGATCTGCAGGTAGTTGGCGAAGACCGCATTGCCGACGAGATAGGCGATCAAGGCGAAGACGCCGCCCGCGATCATCACCGGCACGATGGCCAACCCGTCCAGGCCGTCCGTCAGGTTCACCGCGTTCGAGGCGCCGATCATCACGAACACGGCGAACGGAATGAAGAACCAACCGAGGTTGATCAGCAGGTCCTTGAAGAACGGGACAGCCAGGCCGAAGGTCAGCGGTTCCTCGAAGGTCGAGGTGATGGCCAGGGCCGCCGCCGTCGCGATGGCGATCTGAAAGGCGAGCTTGAGCTTGCCCGGCAGACCCTTGGTGTTCCTCTTGGTAAGCTTCAGCCAATCGTCGGAGAAGCCGATGGCCCCGAAGCCCAGCGTGACAAGGAGCGTCGCCCAGACGTAGGGGCTGGACAGGTT
Organism: Alphaproteobacteria bacterium; assembly: GCA_024742275.1. Lineage (GTDB taxonomy): Bacteria > Pseudomonadota > Alphaproteobacteria > Thalassobaculales > Thalassobaculaceae > Thalassobaculum. The sequence continues at coordinate 47,798 of JANSYS010000026.1, forward strand.
CGCCCAGAGCAGGGTCGACACCACCAGCGCGATCAGAATCAGAAGGCCGCCCATGGTTGGCGTACCCTTCTTGGTCAGCAGATGGCTTTCCGGCCCGTCCTCGCGGATCGGCTGCCCTTCCGCCTGACGGCTCTTGAGCCAGCGGATGAGCGTCGGGCCGAGCACGAAAGCGATCAGCAAAGCGGTCATCGTCGCCCCGCCGGTGCGGAACGTCAGGTAGCGGAACAGGTTGAAGGCCTGGAATTCGTCGGCGAAGGGGGCGAGCAGGTTGTACAGCATGGCTCAGCGCCCTCCGGCGGCAAGACGCCGATCGGCCGTGCCGGCGGCTTCGAGCGCCGATACGATTGCCTTCATGCCCATGGCGAGCGACCCCTTGATGAGCACCACGTCGCCGTCCTTCACGGTTTCTGCAACCGGCCCGGCGAGCGCGTCCGCCGTTTCGGCCCATAGGGTCACGCGATCGGGGCCGAGTGCGTCGCGCAGGTGAGCCATCGTCTCCCCGCAGAGAAAGACTTCGTCGGGTGACGCCGCGTCGAGGGCGTCCTTCAGGCCGGCATGGGCCGAAGGCGCGGTGCCGCCCAGTTCCCGCATATCGCCGAGGATCAGGATCCGCCGCTTGCCCGGGGCGGCGCCGAAGACCGACAGGGCGGCGCGAACCGCCGGTGGGCTGGCGTTGTAGCTCTCGTCGATCAGCAGTGCCGACCCGCCGTCGGCCGTGGCGATGGTGGTCTGGCCTCCGCGCCCGCGCATCGCGGACACGCCCGCGAGCCGGTCCAGGCATGGCATGATCTCAAGCCCCAGCGCATGGAGAACGGCGACGACGCCCAGGCTGTTGAAACCCCAGTGTTCCCCGATGCCTCCGACTGTCCAGGCGTATTCCCCGCCCGCGACCGTCGCGCTGACCGTCGTTCCGTTAGCGCCCGGTGCGATCTCGAGGCAGCGAACGTCGCAGGTGGCGGCATGGCCGAAGGTGACCACGCGGTCGACCCCCAGATCCCGGGCGCGGCGCCGGATCCGGTCGTAGTGCGCGTTGTCGCAGTTCAGCACGGCCACGCCGCAGGGCTCGATGCCTTCCAGGATCTCTGCCTTCGCGTCGGCGATACCTTCAATGCCGTCGAAGAATTCGATATGGACCGGCTCGACATTGGTGATGATCGCTGCGTGCGGTGCCACGAGGCGGGTCAGCGGTCGAATCTCGTTGGCATGGTTCATGCCCAGCTCGAACACGGCGAAGGCGCAATCCTGCGGCAGCCGTGCCAGGGAGAGCGGGGCGCCGATGTGGTTGTTGAGGTTGCCGGCGGTCGCCACCGTCTTGCCATGGGCGGAGAGACAGGCTGCCAGCATCTCCTTGGTGCCGGTCTTGCCGACGCTGCCGGTCACCGCGACGATCCGCGCCGTCGACCGGGCGCGGGCGAAACGGGCCAGGTCCTCCAGTCCGTCCATGACGTCGTCGACCAAGAGCAACGGCGCATCGTCCAGACCGTCGGGAACGCGGGAAACGAGGGCGGCCGACGCACCGGACGCGAGGGCGGCGGCGACGAAGTCGTGGCCGTCCACCCGCTCGCCGGTCAGGGCCACGAACAGGTCGCCGGGCTCAATTTTGCGGCTGTCGATCGTCACGCCGTCGGCGGTCCAATCGGGGCCGAGAGCCTTGCCGTGGGTGGCCTCGACGGCGCTATCGCGGGTCCAAAGGGCGCTCATACCGCAGCCCCGCGCGCATGAACGGCCTCGCGGGCGACCGTTGCGTCGTCGAAAGGATGCTTGACGCCGTTGATCTCCTGACCCTGTTCGTGGCCTTTGCCGGCGATCACCAAAACGTCGCCCGGTCCGAGCCTCGCGACGGTGTCGTGGATGGCCGTCCGCCGGTCGCCGATCTCCACACCGCCCCTGCAAGCGGCCAGGGTCGCGGCGCGGATCGACGCCGGGTCCTCCGAGCGCGGGTTGTCGTCGGTGACGACCGGTCGGTCCGCGTGCTTGGCGACGGCAGCGCCCATCAAGGGGCGCTTGCCGGGATCGCGGTCGCCGCCGCACCCGAACACGCACCAGAGTTCGCCGTCGGTATGCGGACGCACCGCTTTCAGCACGGTCTCGAGCGCATCGGAGGTGTGCGCGTAGTCGACATAGACCGCCGCGCCGTTCTCCAGAACCGCGACCCGTTCCATCCGACCGCGCACCCCTGTCAGATGGGGCAATGCCGCGAGTGCCAGTTGCATCGGCGTTCCGCTGCCGACGGCAAGGCCCAGCGCGGCCAAAGCGTTCCAGGCTTGGAAATCGCCGATCAGGCCCAGTTCGACCGGATGGGACCGGCCGTCTGCGGCGATCTCCAGGACTTGACCGGTCGGCCGGCTACGGCGCGCGACGATGCGCAACTCCGCGCCGGGCCGCATGCCGTAGGACAGAACCCGATGGCGGCGGCGGTCGGCGGCGTCGCGGAACGTGTCGAACTCGGGCGAATCCATGTTCAGCACCGCGGTTCCGCCCGGCGCCATTACCCGGTCGAACAGGCCGAGCTTGGCTGTCCGGTAGGCGTCCATGTCCCCGTGGTAGTCGAGATGGTCACGGGTCAGGTTGGTAAAGGCGGCAGCCTTGATCTCGACACCGTCTAGGCGAGCCTGGTCGAGCCCATGGCTGGAGGCTTCGAGGGCCGCGTGATCGACGCTGACGTCCACCAACTCGTGGAGCAGCGCGTGCAGGTGAACCGGGTCCGGCGTGGTCAGGCTGGGACCAGTGGTCTCGCCGTCCACCGTCAGTCCGAGGGTGCCGATCGAGGCGGCGGAGTAGCCGGCACGGTTCCAGATCTGGCGGGTGAATTCGGCGACGGAGGTCTTTCCATTGGTCCCCGTCACCGCGACCACCGTTTCAGGCTGCGACCCGTAGAATCGCGCGGCCATACGGGCGAGCCGCCGGCGCGGATCGGCGTCGCGCACCAGGCCGACCGCGCATTCGAGCACGTCCGGCGTGGTCAGGACGGCGGCCGCTCCCTTGGCGACGGCGTCGGCGATGTAGGCCCGACCGTCGAGCTTCGATCCGGGCAGGGCGGCGAACAGAAAGCCCGGGCGGACCGCGCGACTGTCGGCGGTCAGGCCGAGAATTTCCGGATCCCCCTCCACAAAGATCGTCGGGGCCGCGCTGTGCGGGTCGATGAGATCAGAAAGATGCAAGTCGTTTACCTCCGGTGTCGGGTAAATCGACCAGCAGATCGCGGCGAATCTCGGGCGCATTCATGTTGACCGGCGCCACACCAAGGAGCGGCGCGGCCCGTTCAACGATGCGTTTGACGGCGGGGGCCGCGACCCAGCCGCCGGTGGCGTAGCCTTGGGAGAACTTCTGACCCTTCGGCTCGTCGACCATGACGAGCACGACGTATTTGGGATCGTGGACCGGGAAGGCGGCGACGAAGGAGGACAGCAGGGACTTGCGGGCGTAACCCCGGCCGCCGGCTTTCTCGGCCGTTCCGGTCTTGCCGCCGACCATGTAGCCCAGGGCGTCGGCGTTCCGGCCGGTGCCGTCCAGCACGACCAGACGCATCAGCTTGCGCATGGCGAGCGAGGTGTCAGGCTTCAGAACTTCCTCGCCGACCACACGGCCGGTTGTCTTCAGCAGCGTCGTCGGCCGCTTGATGCCGCCGTTGACCACCGTCGCCACGCCGGAAGCCAAATGCATCGGGCTTACGGACATGCCGTGGCCGAACGAGATGGTCATGGTGTTGATCGGCCGCCACGGGGAGGGGACCAGCGGATATCCGCGTTCCGGCAGTTCCAGCGACATCGGTTGAAGCATTCCGAGGCGGCCCATGAATGCCTTCTGGCCATCGGTGCCGACGTCCATCGCCATCTTCACCGAGCCGATATTGGACGAGTACTTGAAGATCTCCGGTACCGACAGCCACCGGTGCTCACCGTGGAAGTCGTTGATCGTGAAACGCGAAATGCGGATCGGCTTCGTGGCGTCGTAGCCGTCCTTCAGGGTCACGGTGCCGGCATCGAGCGCCATGGCCGTGTTAAAGATCTTGAAGGTGGAGCCCATCTCGTAGACGCCGAGCGTCGCCCGATTGAAGCGCTGGTCGGCGCTCATATCGCCCGCCAGATTCGGATCGAAATCGGGCAGAGACACCATGGCGACGGTCTCGCCGGTATTGACGTCGAGTACAATGGCGGTGCCGCCGATGGCTTCGAACAGGCCGATTTGACGGGCCAGTTCCTGGCGAACGATGTGCTGGATCCGCAGGTCGACGGAGAGGCGAAGCGGTTCTCGACCGTGGCGCAGAACATCGTCGAAGGCTCTCTCGACACCCGCGATCCCGCGGTCGTCGACATCGGTGTAGCCGACCACATGGGCCACGAGGGAACTCTGCGGATAGATCCGCTTCCACTCGTCCATGAAATGCAGCCCCGGTATGCCCAGGGCGTTCACACGATACTGCTCGTGCGGGGTGAGGCTGCGCTTCAGCCAAACGAAACGGCGGTTGGTCCGCAGCTTGGCCTCTACTTCCGGCACGGCCAGGTCAGTGAGAACCGTGGCCAGGCGGCGGGCGGCGCGGGCCGGGTCCAGCACTTCGCTCGGATCGGCATACAGGGACGGCGTGCGCAGCGACGTGGCGACCAGCAGGCCGTTCCGGTCGACGATGTCGGCGCGCCCCGTCTGCAGGGCGGCGTCGGCCCCAGCCGTGGGGAGCATCGGCTCGTTGTGATCGCGCAAGGCGGACAACTCGACCACCCGTCCGGCGACCGCCGCGAAAGCGAGCGTGATCAGGCAGCCGGCCAGAATCAGCCGATTCCGCCCGACTTCCAGTGCCTGCTTGGCCGCACCGTCCAGACGGACCGACTTGCCGGGACGGAGCCGGGAGCCCTTGATTTGATGCGCGTCGCTCATTGACGCACCTTCAGGGAGATGGTGAGCGGACGCGGCAGGGGGGTCGGCGGCGCGAACGCGGGCATGGCCGCTTCTCCGGCGCCGGCCAGTTGCGGCAGGTCGCTTTCGGCGTCCGGCAGGACCGGCAGCCGCATCGGCAGTTGCTCGATCTGACCGAGCCGCGTGGTGTCCAGGGGCACCAGATGCAGGTGACGCCGGACCATCGCCTCCAGGTTGCTGGGTCGGTTCAGATAGGACCACTCGGCCTCAAGGACGTGAACCGCCTCCTGGTTGGCCAGAATCTCGCGGTGCAGGGCGGCGAGCCGCTCCTCGCGGTCCTGAACCTCGTACTTCACCATGAACAGGGCGACTCCGAGACAGGCGGCGATCAGGAACCACAGAACCGTTACACGACGCATCACGCGGCCTCCCGTTCGGTCCAGGCCGGGGCATCTGTGCGGAGACCGACGCGAAGGCGGGCGGACCGTGCGCGGGGGTTACGGGCGATCTCCTCCTCCGTGGGGCCGATCGCGCGGGCGCTGGACAGGGAGAATGTCGGCCGCGCGGTCTCGCGTCTTCCTGAGATGGCGTCGGGCGTGTGACGCGACGGGTTGGCCGTGCGTCCGGAGCGTCGCCGTAGGAACGTCTTCACCCGCCGATCCTCCAGCGAGTGGAAGGACACGACGGCCAGGCGGCCGCCGGGAGCCAGCAGCCGTTCCGCCGCGTCGAGACCGTTGTCGAGCTCCTCCAGCTCCCGGTTCACATGGATCCTGAGAGCTTGGAAGGTACGCGTGGCGGGGTCGATCGAGCGGTCGGGCGCGGACGGCACCACCCGGCGGACGATTTCGGCGAGTTCGCCGGTCCGCCGGATGGCTGTCGTCGTCCGTGCCGAGACGATCGCTCTGGCGACGCGGCGCGCGTACCGCTCCTCGCCAAGATGGAAAATGATGTCGGCGAGCTCCTTCTCGCTCGCCTCGTTGACCACGTCGGCGGCGGTCGGTCCGCTACGGTCCATCCGCATGTCCAACGGTCCGTCGAAGCGGAAGGAGAAACCGCGTTCCGCTTCGTCGATCTGCGGGGAGGAAACACCGAGGTCCAGGGCGACGCCGTCGACGGTATCGTGGCCGGCGGCACGGGCCAGCCGGTCCATTTCCCCGAACCTTCCGTGCAGCGGAACCAGCCGGCTGCCGCGCCCGTCGACGAACTGGTCCGCCATCGCGCGGGCGCGGGCGATCGCGTCGGGGTCGCGGTCGACCGCGAGCACCGTGCAGTCGGCGCTCTCGAGGATCGCCCGGGTGTAGCCGCCGACGCCGAAGGTTCCGTCGAGAAAACACTCGCCGGCCTTGGGGGCGAGGGCCGCCACGACCTCGTCCAGAAGAACGGAGATGTGGAGGGAGTCGGTCATCGCCCGGCCCCGTCATGCGGTTTCACGATGCGCAGGGTCGCGCCGTTGTCGCGGGCCCTCTGGCGGGCGGCGTTGCGGTGCGCCTCGAACGCGCCCGGCTCCCACACCTGGAAGCTCTTACCGAGACCGACGAACATCGCGGTCTCGGCCATGCCGGCGAATTCGGCCAGATCCTTGGGCAGCATGATGCGGCCGTCGCCGTCGATCGTCAGGCGCACGCTGTCGGCCAGGATGGTCTGAAGGTTCTCCGCTTCCTCTGAGAACGCGTCGAGCGCGTCGATGGATTCCGCGATCTGCTCGATCCTCTCGTCCCCGCAGCCTTCGAGGCAGGGATGCTTGAAAGACGGATACAGAATGACGCTTCCGGAGCGCTCCTGTTCGAGGGCGGCGCGGAACGTCGCAGGCACGGATACCCGCCCCTTCTTGTCGATCCTGTTCGCGAATGTGGACAGAAAAACCGCCACCCGTGCCCTCGCGTGCCGGACGTACCGGCGTTGACCCCGTTCGACCTCTCGGCCTCGACCTCCTTGCACCCGTGTCCGGTTCCGAGCGTGTCCC
>JANSYS010000021.1 GCA_024742275.1 Alphaproteobacteria bacterium
CCACCCGAAGAGGTCCAGTCGACGAGTCACCTTCCGGGTGCGCCATTAAAACCCCGCGTCAATCGCCACAACATCATGATATGAAACTATGAATCGCTCCCGGCCCACGGGCAATCGCGTTCTCACCTGGGCAATGCGGGTTGAAACCCCGCCGATCACCCGGTCGGAGAGACGGTCGGCGACCAATCGGCAAGCCTGCTTTCAATGAAGGTCAGCACCTGCTCCTGCGCTTCCCGGCTGTCGGTCCCGACCGGAACCGGGGTGCCGATTGCGAACCGTGCTGGGCGTATCGGGCGAATCCAGCCGATATCCGAGACCCAACGCCCCTGGGACCAGGCCGTGGTGTGCAACGCGATAGGGACGACCGGGACGCCCGCCGATCGGGCAAGACGCACCCCGATGCTGTTGAAGCCTTTCCGATCGAACGCTTCCGTTCGGTGCGCCTGGGGAAAGACGATCACCGACTTGCCGTCTGCCAACCGCCTGCCACCTTCGAGCAGCACCTGCCGAAGATCGGCCTTCGCATCGACCCGCTCCACCACGATGGGGTCGAAAGCCTTCAGGACGGGGCCGAAGACCGGGTAGCGCATGAGGGACGCCTTGACAACGAAGGTGCAGGGCCCGGCCGGGCTAAGCACGGAGGGGAGAATCTGCGTCTCCAGGGCGCTCATATGGTTGGCCGCGAAGACATAGGGCCCACCGCCCCAATCCACGCCTTCAACCCCGGACACCTCGAAACGAACCCCAACGGATTCTAGGGAGCGTCGCAGGGCGTGGCTTCCCTCGACCAAACGCTCATTGCTCAACCGTCCACGCCGCGCCTGGATGGCGGCGGACCCGATATGCGCCGCCGCCTGCACATAGAACAGGAACGACGGCAGGATTACCCGAAACACGATACTTCCCCCAACTGGGTAGGAAGGCGATCACCTCGCCGGCGCCGTTGCCGCCAGCGAGTCACCTCCTAGGTCCCTCAGTCCGCTTGCGTCTTCGGGACCCGCCCTTCTGGATACAGCAAGAATGCGGCGACAATCATGGCAAGCCGGAATGTGTCACAGAGAGCGAGCCAGGCGCTATGGAGCCTGCCGACCGGAGCAACCCGACCGGAACCGACTCCGGCGTCGCGAGCGCGCGTTTCAGTGCGGCCCCAGCGACCTTCGCCATCGAACCCCCCGACAATTCCGTTTCGACCAAATGTGGTTCGATCACTCCACGCCGTAGGAGTCGAGCACAAAGATCGGTCGGCTCTCCACGCCAGAGTTCCACGCAGCAGAAACGCAGCTCTCAGGGATAGCTGGCGACCTCGATCAGGTTGCGATCCGGGTCGTAGAAGTACACCGACATCATCGGTCCGAGCGCTCCGGTCTGCTGCACCGGCCCCCGGGCGACGGCCACGCCGCAGGCGTCAAGATGGGATAAGACCGCCTCGATTGGCGACGGGGTGATCAGGCATATATCGAGGCTTCCAGGCGCATCATTGTCGACGCTCCACCAGTGGTCGGTGCCGGTCGGCCGGACGTTGAACTTCTGACGTCCGTATTTGAGCGCCACATGCACATGACCTTCATAGGCGAACTCCTCCCGCTCCATACCCAGCACGCGCTGATACCAGGCAACGGTTGCGTCGAGGTCGCTGCAATTGATCACGACATGGTCGATCCGGTCGATCTTGAAACCCATGGCGACTTGTCCCCCCGCAGTGTGACGGCCCCGGTCAACAAAGGATGGCTCGGCGCCTGCCGCGACGCAACGCAACCCTGGTGGCGAACAAAAAGAGACGGCGGCGGCCTCGGCGATAAGCAATGCCTATCGATCTTATCGGAAAATGAAGATCAATCGAATGGATTAGTTTTGATAGATTCTAAATTACCGGTGACGAGCGAATGATCGAGTCCTACGATAGGAACGGGTGACGGGAACCTCCGTCAACGTCTCCCGATCTCGAAATCGTCGCTTACGCCATGGACGCTTTTCGACCGGCAATCTCCTTGCCGGCCTGCGGAGAGACCCAACCGAATTGTCATGCTGGGAGGTTAAAGATGGACGGCAGTAACAAGTCAGGTGGTTGCCCATTTATGCACGGGCACACGCTGGCATCGGCAGTGACCAACCGAGACTGGTGGCCGAACCAGATCAACTTGAAGATCCTGCATCAGAATGCGCCGATGTCCGACCCCCTGGGTGAGGATTTCAGCTACAAGGAAGCCTTCAACGCGCTGAACTACGACGAGCTCAAGAAGGACCTTACGGCGCTGATGACGGATTCGCAGGACTGGTGGCCTGCCGACTACGGTCATTATGGCGGACTGTTCATCCGTATGGCTTGGCATAGCGCCGGCACCTACCGCACAGGCGACGGCCGTGGCGGCGCCGCATCCGGCACGCAGCGCTTCGCGCCGCTGAACAGCTGGCCCGACAACGGCAACCTGGACAAGGCACGCCGCCTGCTCTGGCCGATCAAGCAGAAGTACGGCAACAAGATCTCGTGGGCCGATCTGATGATCCTGGCCGGAAACGTCGCGCTCGAGTCGATGGGCTTCAAGACCTTCGGTTTCGGAGGCGGCCGCGAGGACGTCTGGGAGCCGGAAGAAGACATCTACTGGGGCCGCGAGACCGAGTGGCTGGCGACCAGCGACAAGGAAAACAGTCGTTACTCCGGCGACCGAATCCTCGAAAATCCGCTTGCCGCGGTGCAGATGGGCCTGATCTACGTCAATCCGGAAGGACCCGACGGTAACCCGGATCCCCTCGCCTCGGCCAAGGACATTCGCGAGACCTTCGCGCGGATGGCCATGAACGACGAGGAGACCGTCGCGCTCGTGGCCGGCGGCCATACCTTCGGCAAGTGTCACGGCGCCGGGGACGCGGCGCTGGTCGGCGTGGAACCGGAAGGCGGCGACATCGTCGATCAGGGCTTCGGCTGGAAGAACAGCTACGAGTCCGGCATGGGTCCCCACACCACCACGTCCGGCCTGGAAGGCCCGTGGACCCCGAACCCGACCCAGTGGGATATGGGCTACTTCGACATGCTGTTCGGCTACGAGTGGGAGCTGACCAAGAGCCCCGCCGGCGCCAACCAGTGGGCGCCGAAGAACGTCGCCGAGAAGGACATGGCTCCGGACGCGCACGATCCGTCCAAGAAGGTGCCGACCATGATGTCCACCGCCGACATGGCGATGCGCATGGATCCCGCCTATGAAAAGATCTCGCGCCGTTTCCATGCCAATCCGGACGAGTTCGCGGATGCCTTCGGCCGCGCGTGGTTCAAGCTGACCCACCGCGACATGGGCCCGCGTGTCCGCTACCTCGGCCCGGAGGTCCCGTCTGAAGAGCTGATCTGGCAGGACCCCATCCCCGATGTCGACCATGCGCTGGTCGACGACAAGGATGTGGCCGACCTCAAGGCCAAGATCCTGGCGTCGGGTGTTCCGGCGGCGGATCTGATTGCCTCTGCCTGGAACTCGGCCGCGACCTATCGCGGATCGGACAAGCGGGGCGGCGCCAACGGCGCTCGGATCCGACTGGCTCCGCAAAAGGATTGGGAAGCGTTCGAACCGGTGAAGCTCTCCTCCGTTCTGGAGAAACTCGAGGGCATCCAGAAGGCGTTCAACGACAGCCAGTCGGGCGGCAAGAAGATCTCGCTCGCCGACCTGATCGTGCTGGCTGGCGGCGCGGCGATCGAAGAGGCGGCCAAGAAGGCCGGCCACTCCGTGACCGTTCCGTTCGCCCCTGGCCGGATGGACGCCAGCCAGGAGCAGACCGACGCCGAGGCTTTCGAGCCGCTCGAGCCGGTCGCCGACGGCTTCCGCAACTACCACCCGCGCAAGTATAGCGTCGCCGACGAGGAACTCATGGTCGACCGCGCTCAACTCCTCGGCCTCAGTGCCCCGGAGATGACGGTGCTGGTGGGTGGCCTGCGGGCCCTGAACGCCAACTACGGCGGCTCGGATCTCGGCGTCCTGACGGACAAGCCGGGAACCTTGACGAACGACTTCTTCGTCAACTTGTTGAGCATGCGCACCATCTGGTCGACGGCCAACGAAGACGAGACCGAGTTCGAGGGCCGTGATCGCACCAGCGGCGATCTGAAGTGGAAGGCGTCGCGCGCGGATCTCGTGTTCGGCTCGAACTCTCAGCTTCGTGCCATCGCCGAGGTCTACGCTCAGGATGACGCAAAGGAGAAGTTCGCGAAGGACTTCGTGGCCGCGTGGACCAAGGTCATGAACGCGGACCGTTTCGACCTCGGTTGATCCCGAAGGCTCGACAGAAACATCCAGGAAGGGCGGCGTCAGAGGGGCGCCGCCCTTTTTCTTGCCATAGCTCCGGCACTTCGGGTGATGGCGGTCGGGCCTTCGCTGCGGATGGCCGAACACGCACGGGAGAGAAACCGCACGCATCCACCGGCGGAGTTCTGCTAATATGTTCGTGAACTAACAGTGAATTAGGACGTTCACGGCCCCTGATGGCGGATACGAATTCCCTACGCTCTTCCCAGCCGCGACGGCGGTCCCGCGAGGAGAAGGCACGCGAAACCTACAGATCCCTGCTCGAAGCCGCAGCCCAGGTCGTCGGATCCGACGGCTATGCCGACGCGTCGATCTCCAAGATCACTCAGCTTGCCGGGGTCGCTCAGGGAACCTTCTACAACTACTTCGAATCCCGACAGGACGTGCTGAACCGCCTGCTGCCCTATATGGGACGGCAGATGCTCGACCACATCGCTTCGGCGATGCCCCGCGGCCTCACCGGTCCGGCGCGGGAAGAGGCGCGGCTGAGGGCGTTCTTCGCCTATCTCGACACGCATCCGAGTTTCTATCGCATCCTGTACGAGGCCGAGGTGTTCGCGCCAGAAGCTCACGCCGAACACATCCGGGTTCTGGTCAAGGGATACAAGGGAGCCCTGAACCGCGCCGTCGCCCGCGGCGAAATCGGCGGCTTCGACGAGGACGAGTTGGAAGCGGTGACCTACATGCTTCTGGCTTCCCGCGCGTACATCGCCATGCGCTATGCCCGCAACGGCGACGGACATGCCGGCCCGGTGCCGGATCACGTCATCCAGGCCTACATGAAAGTCTTGGGACGCGGCCTCTTCTCCCAGGCCTGACCCGAAGGAGCGCGCGGCCTCCCGGTAACCGAGATCGGGCGGCAGCCCGCGTCCGTCGGTTCAAGCGTTCACCGTTTCCGTCCGGCTGTCGGCCCTGTCTCGGGTGAACAAGAAACCGTCATATCCACGGGCGACGACATCGTCGCAGATCTTGCGGAACCGATTCATTCCGCCGGCGTAGGGCATGAACACCCGCGGCTTGCCCGGGACATTGGCGCCGAGATACCAGGAGTGGCCGGCCTCGGGCAGCAGGGTGGCGTTGGCGACCTCGTTGACGTGATCGACCCAGTTCGCCACCGCCGGTTCGGTCGGCTCGACCCGATCAATGTCCTCTTTCTCCATCTTCTCGATGCAGTCGGTGATCCACTCCACATGCTGTTCGATCGCGACCGGCATATTGCAGAGAACCGATGGACTGCCCGGGCCTGTGATCGTGAACATGTTCGGGAAACCAACGACTTGGATTCCGAGGTAGGTACGCGGACCCGCCACCCAGGCTTCATTCAGCGATACGCCATCGCGCCCGACGATGCCCAGCTTCAACAGCGATCCGGTCATCGCGTCGAAACCGGTGGCGAAGACGATGATGTCGAGATCGTACTCCCTTTCGGTCGTCTTCACGCCCGTTTCGGTAATCTCGACGATTGGCGTTTCGCGCAGGTTCACAAGGCTCACATTGTCCCGATTGTACGCCTCAAAATACCCGGTATCGATCGGCGGTCTCTTCGTAGCGAAAGGATGGTCGATCGCCGCCAGATTCTTCGCCGTCTCCGGGTCCTTGACGATCTCGCCGATCTTGCTCTTGAGGAAATCCGCCGCGGTATCGTTGGCAGCCTTGTCGAAGAGGATGTCCTGGAAAACGGCACGGAACCGCAATCCGCCGATCTCCCAGGCTTTCTCGTAGATCTCGCGGCGCTCCTCGGCTGAAACGTCGAAGACTTTGCGATCCTCGATCAGGAACGGATGTCCGTTGGTCGAGGTGTGCATGGTCTTCCGGATCTCGTCGATGTTCTCCCGGGCCCATGCCTTGAACTCGGCCGAGAGCGGATGGTTGTTCGCCGGGATGGAATAGTTCGCCGTGCGCTGGAACACTGTGAGGTGCTGTGCGGTCTCGGCGATCACCGGCACCGCCTGAATACCGGTCGAGCCGGTCCCGATCTGACCGACCCTCTTGCCGGTGAAATCGACACCCTCGTGGGGCCACTGGCCCGTATGATACCAGTCGCCCTTGAAGCGGTCGCGGCCGGGAATATCCGGCACATTGGCCGATGACAGGCAGCCGACGGCAGTGATCAGGTATTTCGCGGAGACTGTCTCGCCCGCATCCGTTTCGATCCGCCAGAGATTGGCCGCCTCGTCGTACCGCGCAGCTGTCACCGTGGTTTCGAACTGGATATCGCTCTTCAGGTCGAGCTTGTCGGCGACGAAGTTCAGGTACCGCACGATCTCGGGCTGCTGCGGATAGCGCTCGGACCACTCCCATTCCTTTAGAAGCTCGTCGGAGAAGTAGTAGCTGTACGAATGGCTTTCGGAATCGCAGCGCGCGCCCGGATAGCGGTTCCAGTACCAGGTACCGCCGACCCCGTCGCCACGTTCGATCACCCGCGCCTTCAGGCCGAGACGGTCGCGCAGCAGATGAAGCTGGTACATACCGGAAAACCCAGCGCCGATGATCACCGCGTCCAGGGTATCGGCACCGCGTTCCTTGGCCTGCTGCCCGTCGCGGGCCGTCGATGCGTTGGTCATGTCTGTGCGGTTCCTCCTGAGGCTTCCGTCGAAGGATGAACCGTCAGTCATATTCTCGCAAGCCGCGTTCTAGGGCGACGCTTGGCTGTCTTCGTCTACGAGCCGTCAGTCCTCGATCATCCTTGTCCGAACACGGAACTGCTCGATCAGTGCGGAGGTGCCTGCGATCAGGGTGTCGGCATGTGGTCCTTTGCGACCTGGGACGAAGGGAACGCCATCACCGCCCGCCTCTTGCACGATCAGCATCCCCGCCGCGACGTCCCAATCCAGCAGATACGGATCCCAGGTGGCATCAAGACGGCCGTCGGACACATAGGCGAGTTGGATCGCCGCGCAGCAGTAGTTGCGGGTCTGTGCCCCGGCATCGACCAGCGCCGCGATCGTGCGATTGAACGCTTCCGCCGCATGCCTGGGAGAGTGGCCGACGCCGATCACCGCATCCTCCAGGCGGCCGGTGCCGGAAACCTTGATCGGTCGGCCGTCTCGGAACGCGCCGCCGCCGAGACTGGCCCAGAAGGTCTCGCCGGCGTTCGGGTCGTGGATCACCCCGACTCTTGTCACACCGCCTGACCGGTAGGCTATGGAGACGACGAACTGAGGTATCCCGCGCAGGAAGTTCTGGGTGCCGTCGATCGGATCGACCACCCAGCCAGCCGCCCCCTCATCGCCGCCGCCCCCTTTCCCATCGCCGAACTCCTCGCCCAAGACCCGGTCAACTGGAAAGTCGCGGGCGATCTCCGCGCGGATCAAAGCCTCAACGTCCCGGTCCGCGGCGCTCACAAGATCCTGTGGTCCTTTGGCTTCAACCAGCAGCGCCTCGCGATCCTCGAACAAGCGACGTGCCAGCTGGCCGGCGGCCTCGGCAGCCCGGCGAGCGGTTTTCAAGCGGGCGTTATCGGAGCGGGCGGCATCCGCTTCTTTCACTGCGTTGGACATGGATTCTCCGGCGGCTTGACGATGTTCCGGGTGTAGTGCGCGCCCCAGCGAAGCGCAACGGCGCCCGCCACCACAAGCGTCGCATGACACGAGCGAGTCCTGATATCGTCGGTTGTCACCGGCCTCGGGCAACAGCCCGATCCTTTATTCCGCCCAATCCGAGGAACCATTCGTGCCGAATCCCGTGCCGACAGAACCGTCCCACCGCCTCGAAGACCGCCGCTTCCTGACCGGTCGCGGCCGCTACACCGACGACGGCCGGCAGGCGGGCGAGCTGCATGCCCGGTTCGTGCGGACCGATCATGCCCATGCGGAGATCGTCGGCATTGAGGTCGAGGAAGCCAGGGGCATGCCAGGCATCGTGGGGATCTGGACGGGAGAAGATCTCCGCCGGGACGGGCTCGGCCCTATGCCGTGCAGTGTGGTCGCCGCCACAGAAGGGCCGATCGTCATTCCGCCGCACCATGCTCTGGCGGTCGACCGGGTCCGCTACGTCGGCGAGCCGGTGGCCATGGTCGTGGCGGAATCCGTTGCGGCGGCCGCCGACGCCGCGGAAGCTGTTCTGCTGGAGTACGCCGACCTGCCGCTGGTCGCAGACACCCAAGCCGCCGAGGCCGAAGCGGCGCCGCAGATCTGGGATCAGGCGCCCGGCAACTGCGCCTATCGGTTCTCGAAGGGCAATCCGGAAGCCGTCCGCAAAGCGATGGCTCATGCCGCCCATGTGGTCGAACTGGACCTGGACAACCAGCGCGTCTCCGCCTTTCCGATCGAGCCACGCGCGGCGTTGGCATCCTACGACGGCGATCGCGGGCAGTTCTCCCTCGAACTGACCGGCCAGGGGCTGCACGGCATCCTCGGCGACCTGGCAGGCCCGGTCTTCGGACTGCCCGCCGACCGGTTTCGTCTGTTCGCTCACGACGTCGGCGGCGGCTTCGGTCTCAAGAACTTCCTGTTCGCCGAATGGGTCGCCGTGCTCTGGGCAGCCCGTTCGGTCGGTCGACCGGTGCGCTGGCTGGCGGAGACCGGCGAGGAGCTGGCGGCGGCGGTCCACGGACGGGCCGTTCGCTCCACCGCTCGCCTGGCACTCGATGCCGCGGGCGCTTTCTTGGCCCTGGACGTCGACATGGTGGCGGATATGGGCGCCTATCTGTCGAGCGGCGGCCCGAATGCGGCGACCAACGCGGCCTCGACGGCCATGGGCGGCGTATACAGGATTCCGGCGATTCACATGCGCAGCCGAGGGGTCTTCACCAACACCGCCCCGGTCGACGCCTATCGCGGCGCCGGCAAGCCGGAAGCGAATTTCGTGATCGAGCGGCTAATCGACGCCGCCGCACGGCGCTGCGGTTTCGATCCCGTCGATCTCCGCCGACGGAACGTCGTCGACACCTTTCCTTACCCCAAGGCCCTGGGTGCCGTGCTGGACTGCGGCAGGTTCAGGGCCAACCTGGAAGAAGCGGTCACGCTGGCCGACCGAGCCGCTTTCGAGGCACGGCGGGCGGACACCGCGAAAGCCGGCAAGCTGCGAGGGCTCGGTATCGCGTGTTTTCTCGAAAGCTCGCGCGGTGCTCCACAGGAGGAGGTGGAGATCCGCTTCGTCGGCGACGGCTGTATCGAGATCGCCACCGGTACCGAGTCGAACGGCCAGGGACACGAGACTGTCTTCACCCGTCTCGCCGCCGAGCGCCTGGGCCTGCCGACCGAGACCTTCCGTTTCGTTCAGGCAGATACGACTGCAACGCGCAGGGGCTTTGGCCATGGCGGAGCCCGATCCATGCACATGGGCGCCGGGACGATGATCCTGGCCATCGACGCCGTGCTGGAAAAGGCGCGGCCGCTGGCCGCACGTCTGCTGCAGGCCGAACCGGACGATCTGAGTTTCGGCGGAGGCCGGTTCACTGCGGACGGCGACAGATCGGTCTCCCTCGCCGACGTGGCGGCCGCCGCACGCAGCGCGGACGCATCGCCGGAAACCGCCGACAAGGGGCTAGATTCGGCCATCTTCCGACAGGCGGCGCCGTTCACTTTCCCCGGCGGCTGTCACATCGCCGAAGTCGAGATCGACCCCGAGACCGGGACCGTCGCGCTCCTGCGCTACATCGCCGTGGACGACTACGGGCGGATCATCGACCAACAGCTCACTGAGGGGCAGCTACATGGCGGGGTGGTCCAGGGTATCGGTCAGGCGCTCGGCGAGCAGATCGTCTACGAGCCGGCCAGCGGTCAGCTCCTTTCTGGATCGCTGATGGACTACTACCTGCCGCGGTGCGTCGACCTTCCGGCATTCGAGGTCAAGTTCTCGGGCGACGCGACCGAGGCGAACCCCTTGGGCGTCAAAGGGGTCGGTCAGGCCGGCTGCATTGCCGCGCCGCCGGCGGTCATCAACGCTGTCGTCGATGCACTCTCCCCGCTCGGCATCGACCATATCCAGATGCCGGCGACGCCGGAACGGATTTGGCGAGCGATCGTGGAGGCGGGATAACCACCCCGTCACCCACCCAGCTGCTCGGAGATGCTGGCGCAGGTGGTCAGGAGCGGGCGCCAGTAGATGCCTCGGTCCTCCTTGAGCCGGAAGGTTGGAACTGACACGCTGACACTGGCGACCGGCAGGCCCGTCGAATCGCGGATCGCGGCCCCGAAGCAGACGATTCCCGTCTCGTTCTCTTCCTCGTCCGAGCTGTATCCGAGGCGTCGGGCGGCGCCGACCCGCTCGCGCAGTCTCCGCGCATCGGTGACCGTTCGATCGGTAACCGCCGACAGGTCGAGCCGGTCGATGAGCGCCTCCGCTTCCGGCTCCGGCAGTGCGGCAAGAAACGCCTTGCCCACGGAACTGGTGTGAAACGGCACCCGGGTACCGACCGTGGACGCCATGCGGACGAGCTCGGCGCTTTCCATCTTCTCGATATAGACCATCTCGTCGCGCATCCGGACCGCCAGGTGAACGGTCTCCCCGGTCTCGTCGCGCAGCGCCGACAGGGCGTCGCGGGCCGAAGAACGGATGTCCTGCTGAGCGAGCGCCCTGTGCGCCAGACCGATCAGGCGGCTTCCAAGTCTGTAGCGTTTGTCGAGCCCCTGACGGATCAACCCCTCGGCTTCGAGCGCGGCAAGGATGCGATACAGGGTGGGCCGGGTCAGGTCCGATCGACGCGTGAGATCGCCGACCGTCGGCGCCTCAGAATTGTCGGCGACCAGTTGCAGCACCGCCATGCTGCGGGAAAAACTCTGGGCGCCCGGAATTGCTCTCTGTTCCACCGATCTCTCTCCGCGATCGCCGCGACGCGCGTTGACAGGACGACGACGGCATGCGATTTATCAGATAATAGAATTCATTCCATAATATGGACATTCGAGCATGTCAACCAGCCAAGCGGACTCTTCCTGCACGGTCCTTGTCACGGGCGGGACCAGCGGGATCGGCCTCGCCATCGCTCGCGGATTTGCCGCTGCCGGCTACAATACCGTCACGGCAGGCCTAGGCGCGCTACCGGAAGCGGAAGACAACCTGGCGTTCCGGAATCTCGACGTGGCGGACGCGGCGGCGATCGCGGATCTTGCCGCCGGCTTCGACCGGCTCGATGTGCTGGTCAACGCCGCCGGGGTCATTCGGCGCGGCGACGAATTGGAACCCGAGGTCTTTGCCCAGGTGATCGACGTCAACCTGAACGGCACCATGCGGATGTGTGCCGCCTTCCGCCCGACGCTGGCTCAGACGGGGGGCTGCATCATCAACATCGCGTCAATGCTTAGCTATTTCGGCGGCGGCCTGGTTCCCGGATACGCCGCATCCAAGGGCGGCGTGGCTCAACTGACCAAGTCTCTGGCAATCGCCTATGCGGCGGACGGAATACGGGTAAACGCGCTTGCTCCAGGCTGGATCGCGACACCCCTGACCGTCAATCTGCGCGCCGACGAGGCCCGCAACGTCGCCATCACCGGCCGGACGCCGCTCGGCCGCTGGGGCGAGCCGGAGGAACTTGCCGGCCCCGCCCTGTTTCTGGCCAGCGACGCGGCCTCCTTCATCACCGGCACCATCCTCAATGTCGACGGCGGCTACGCGGCCATGTGATCGACGAAAAGAAGACGGAGAAAAAGCCATGCCTTTGGAAGCCCCCGATCAGGACCCGATGGTCCCCTACCAGCTCCCCTTTCCCAAGGAAGCCCAAGCGGAGATCGTGGTCCCCAATGCGATCCCGGAAGACGACCGGCTCTGGGTCAAACAGGCCGAGAACGTTTTCTTTCGTCCGCTCTGCCTGAATGTCTCGCAGGGCTATTGGATGAACCTGCTAAAAGTCACCAAGTCGGGGGTCCTGTCCCGCCATCGTCATCCGAACGCGGTCCATGGGTTCGTGCTCAAGGGTCGGTGGTACTACCTGGAGCACGATTGGGTCGCGGAGGAAGGCGGCTACGTCTACGAGCCGCCCGGCGAGACGCATACCCTGGTCGTCCCGGAAGATGTGGAGGAAATGATCACCTACTTCCAGGTCAACGGCGTGATGTACTACTGCGATCCTTGGGGCAAGCCGCTCGGCTACGAGGACGTGTTCACCAAGATCGACATGTGCCGCAAGCACTACGAAGAAGTTGGCCTGGGGGCCGACTATGTGGACCGGTTCATCCGCTGAGGCGATGCTTGCGGGCAGGGCGATGCGAGGCGGTCAGGACGGAACGATGAACGGCTTGGCCTGACTGTCGTAGAGATCGTAGCCCAGCGTCTCCCGCAATGCCGGTGGCGAAAGCGCCTCTTCGGCCTCTGACCTGCCGGCGGCCAAGGCTGCCAGACCGGCCTGCATCCCCGCTATCGCCGGCGACAGCATGCCGGTAGGGAACGTGCCGATCTTGAACCCCAGTCTGGCCGCCTCCTGCTGCGACGGTGTTGCGCGCGGCGCACCCGGCGACAGGACGGCGAATGACGGCAGGTCGCCCGCCGCCTCGATGGCTCGGCGGACCTCGCCCTCGTCGGCCGGGGAGTCGAGGAACAGGATATCGGCCCCCTCCTCCACATACATCTCGATCCGAGCGACCGCCTCGTCGATGCCCTGGGTCGGGCGGCAGTCGGTCCGGGCCAGGACAAGAATTCCTGAGTCCTTGGCCGCCTCGACCGCGGCCCGAATCTTCATCCGAGCCTCCTCGCGAGGTAGGCAGGGCTTACCGGCGGCGGTCAGCGCACGCGGCGTGATCTTGTCTTCGATCAGCACGGCGGCGGCGCCGGCGCGGCCGTACGCCCGAACCGTGCGCTGCACGTTCATCGCGTTGCCGTAGCCATGGTCGCCGTCGGCCAGAACCAGCGTCTCCGGCGCCGCGCCATGCACCATGTTGAAGGAATCGAACATCTCACCGAAGGAAACCAGGTCGAGGTCCGGCCCGCCGAGCCGGCTCGCCGCGACGCATGATCCCGACAGAAACGCGGTCTTGAAGCCGGCCTCGGCGGCTAGCTTGGCGCTGAGCCCGTCCCATACCGCCGGCATCACGACGAGTCCGGGTTCTGCAAGCAAGGCGCGCAGGCGTTCTGGAGCTGTCACGGCGGTTTCCTCTTACTTTTTCTTATGGTCCGTGACGATAAGAGGCCGCTCGACGCGCGACAAGCCGCGTTCCAATACGGCCTCACTGTATGCCCTGCCGAAGATTTCGCATCTTTACCCTCCCGCTTCGCCTTGCTTGAGTCGACTTCACACCTTCAGGGGAAGTCGATGACCGACGGCGCGGAACTGACGAGACTGACGGCGCGGAACGCGGTTCGTCTGCTGGAGGCGGGCGAGGTAACGCCGCTCGATCTCATCGACGCAGCCGCCGCCCGCATCGCCGAGGTCGAACCGGCGGTCAACGCACTGCCGACTCTCTGCCTGGACCGTGCCCGCAAGGCCGCCATGCGGCTGGAGGCTCGCCCGGGCAAGGGCGGCCCCGGCTGGCTCGCTGGCTTGCCCGTGGCGATCAAGGACCTGATGGACGTCGCCGGCGTCCGCACCACCTACGCCTCGCCGATCTACGCCAACCACATCCCCGAAACCTCCCATCCGCTGGTCGAGCGGTTGGAGGACAAGGGAGCGCTGATCGTCGCCA
Source organism: Alphaproteobacteria bacterium (assembly GCA_024742275.1). Taxonomy (GTDB): domain Bacteria; phylum Pseudomonadota; class Alphaproteobacteria; order Thalassobaculales; family Thalassobaculaceae; genus Thalassobaculum. Next base: position 13,844 of record JANSYS010000021.1, read on the forward strand.
AGTCGAACACGCCGGAGTTCGGCGCCGGCGGCAACACCTACAACGAGGTGTTCGGCAAGACCCGCAATCCCTGGAACACATCGCTGACCCCGGGCGGATCCTCCGGCGGCGCGGCGGTCGCGCTGGCGACCGGCGAAGTTTGGCTGGCGCACGGATCCGACCATGGCGGCTCGCTCCGGGGGCCGGCGGCGCATACCTCCGTCGTCGGGATGCGGCCCTCGCCCGGTCGGGTCACGCGGGGCACGGTGAACAACCTCTACAGCCCAAGCTCGGTCGAAGGGCCGATGGCGCGCAACGTGCCGGATCTCGCGCTGTTCCTGGACGCCATGGCGGGCCAGTGTCCACGTGACCCGATGACCCGACCGGCGCCAGACCGCAGCTTCGTCGGGACGGTGGACGCGGCTCTGGCGGACAAGAAGTCCTGGTGGCCCAAACGGGTCGCCTTCTCCGCGGATCTCGGTGGCGTCGCTCCGGTCTCCAAGGCGGTCCGCGGGGTGCTCGCCGACGCGGTACGGCGCTTCGAGACCCTCGGACTGCCGGTTGAGGAAGCATGCCCGGAGATGGGCGGTATCGGGGAAGCGTTCCAGATCCTGCGGGCGATGATCTTCGTGGTGAACCATGCCGAGCGGCTGAAGACCCATCGCGAGCTGATCAAGCAGGACGTAGTCTGGAACACCGAAAAGGGCCTTGCCCTGACGCCGGAGGAGATCGCCTGGGCCGAGCGCGAGCGCGCAGCCTTCTACCGCCGGGTCTCGTCATTCTTCGAAACGTACGACCTGCTGTTGCTGCCGGTGACGGTCCTGCCGCCTTACGACGTGAACAAGACCCGGATCGACGGCGTCGACGGGGTGACGTTCGACAACTACATCGCCGCTTCGATGACGACGTCGTCCATCACGCTCACCGGGTGCCCGTCCCTGTCACTTCCGGCCGGCTTCAGCGAGGACGGTCGGCCTGTCGGGCTGCAGGTGGTCGGTCGCCCGCACGACGATGCCGGGCTGCTGGCCGCCGCGGCGCTGCTTGAGGACATGACCGGCCTGGCCGACCGACTCCCGATCGATCCGCGCGAGGGCCCGACCATCGACTGACGGATCGAGCGCGACATCGGCGCGCTTTGCGCACTTGCCCGAAGCTGATTGAGTTGCGGACATGAAACCGCCGCGAGGGGACACGATCATGACGGTTGAAAAAGTGGAGACGCTCGTCGTCGGCGGCGGCCAGGCGGGGATCGCCGTGAGCGAGCATCTCGGCAGGCTGGGTGTTCCGCATCTGGTGCTTGAGCGAGGCCGGATCGCCGAGCGCTGGCGCACAGGTCGTTGGGATTCCCTGGTCGCCAACGGCCCCGCCTGGCACGATCGGTTTCCCGGCCTCGAATTCGACGATGTGGACCCGGACGGCTTTCCGTCGAAGGACCGGGTCGCCGCCTATTTCGACGCGTATGCCGACATGATCGGCGCGCCGATCCGCTGTGGCGTCGATGTCCTCTCAGTGGCTCGCCACGCTGACCGGCCGGGATTCAGGGTGGAAACGTCCGACGGCCCGATCGAGGCGACCTACGTCGTCGCCGCCACCGGCCCGTTCCAGAAACCGGTCATCCCGCCGATCGTACCGAACGACGCGGGCGTCACGCAGATGCACTCCGCCGACTACCGAAACCCGGATCAATTGCCCGAGGGCGGCGTCCTGGTGGTTGGGGCCGGGTCGTCCGGCACCCAGATCGCCGACGAACTCCTACGCGCCGGGCGCGACGTCTATCTTTCCGTGGGCCCACACAACCGCTATCCGCGTCGGTATCGCGAGCGCGACTACTGCTGGTGGCTCGGCGTGCTCGGCCGCTGGGACGTCGAGACGCCGGATCCGGAGACCCAGCACGTGACCATCGCGGTCAGCGGCGCCTATGGCGGCTTCACTGTCGATTTCCGGCGCATGGCGGAACGCGGGATGACGCTCGTCGGCCTGACCGAGAGCTACACGGAAGGCGCGATCCGTTTCGCCCCCGACCTGCGCGACAACCTCGCCTATGGCGACCGGGCGCTGATCTCGGAACTGGACGAGGCCGACGCCTATGTGGCGCGCAACGGGCTGGACCTGCCGGAGGAGCCGGAAGCCCGGATCATTCCGCCCGACCCCGTCTGCGTCACCGAGCCGATCCTCGACCTGGACCTGAAGAGATCTGGGATCGGCACGATCCTCTGGGCGACGGGCTACGCCTACGACTTCTCATGGCTGAAGGTCGACGTCTTCGATTCCCAGGGTCGCCCTCGGCACAAGCGCGGCGTGTCCAAGGAGCCCGGCTTGTACTTCATGGGCCTGCCCTGGCTGTCACGCCGCGGATCGTCCTTCATCTGGGGCGTGTGGCACGACGCGATGTACGTGGCGGACCACATCGCCACCCATCGTCAGTACCTGGACTATGACCGGGCGGCCAGGGGGCGAACATTCCGCGGAACGGCACTACAGGATCGGTCAACCGGCTGACCGCCCCGACCTTCGCCGACGGTCCGAGATCGAACGAGCAGTTCCCTCCCTTGGGCCCGCCCGTGATCGCGACAGACTCATTGCATATATTGAATTCTGAATTCAGAATGCATCCATGAAACCGATTCAATCCACGCCCAACCGCACCGAGCTCGTCTACCGCGCCATTCTGGATGAGATCTGCTCGGGCGCGCTGCCGGCAGAAACCCACCTGAAGCAGGAAGAGCTGGCCCTGCGCCTCGGGGTTTCCCGGCAGCCGGTGCAGCAGGCGATGGCCCTGCTCAAGGCCGACGGGGTCGTGGAGGAGATTGGCACCCGCGGACTGAGGGTCGCACCGCTCGACGTCGCCGCCATGCGGCACCACTACGACATTCGCGCCGCCCTAGACGGTCTCGCCTCCCGCCGCGCCGCTGAACGCGTCGCGTCGGGCCGGACGATCGGACGCGATTGGGAAATGCGATCCCGCACGTTGCTCGCCGACGGACAGGCCGCCGTCGATGCCAGGGACACCCCCAGGCAGATCGAACTCGACGTCGCTTTGCACGAGTTGATCTACGAAGCGTCCGGCAACCCCCTCCTGGCAGATACGGCGGAGCGAAACTGGCGTTTCCTGCGCCGTGTGATGGGTGAGGTGCTGCGGCGCGGGGAATCGCCGCGCGCCATCTGGGAACAGCATGCAGCCATCGTCGCCGCCATCCTCGCCGGCGATTCCGACGCGGCCGAGAGTCTGGCAATCGAGCACGATCTCCTTGCCGCCGAGACCCTGGCGGCAGCCCTTTCCGCCACGCCCAAGAAGGCGATCGGCGGCTGACCGCCTAAAGCGACGAGCAAAAGGCAAACGGGGACGACACGAACGACATGAGCGGGCTTTCTACAATTGGGCAGATCCTGTCCGCCCAGGCGCGACTTCGCCCCGACGCGCTCGGGGCGCGCGACCTTGAGAGATCACTGACGTTCCTCCAATGGAACCGGCGCGCCTGCCGCTTGGCGAACGCCCTGCGCGGCCTCGGCCTCCGCAAAGGCGACCGTGTGGCCGTACTCGCGTACAACTGTCTGGAATGGGCCGAGATCTACGGCGCCGCCGCCAAGGCGGGCGTGATCGCGGTGCCGGTCAACTTCCGCTTGGTCGGCCCGGAAATCCGCTACATCGTTGAGCATTGCGACGCTGCCGCCTTCATCGCGCAGGATGCGCTCGTGCCGGTCGTGGAGGAGATCCGAGACACATTGGAAATCCCGCCGGACCGCTACATTCAATTCGGCAGGGCAATGGCACGGGCTGGATGGCGCGGCTATGAAGACCTGATCGCCGCCGCCTCGGACGTCGAACCAGCCGACCCGCCAGGCCCGGACGATGCCTGGACGCTGATGTACACCTCGGGCACCACCGGTCGGCCAAAGGGCGCCATCCGTGGCCATCGCGGCATGGCGATGCTGGGTATGATGACGGAAATCGAACTCGGGCTGCATCGGCGCGACGACGCGCTGCTGGTGATGCCGATGTGCCACGCCAACTCGCTCAACTTCTTCACCTCCTTCGCCTATGTCGGCGGAGCTGTGTCGATCTTCTCTCGGAAAAGCTTCGATCCGGAGCTCTGTCTGCGCACCCTGGCGGAAACCGGCGCGACCTTCACCTCCCTGGTTCCGACCCACTACAGCCTGATGCTCGAGGTACCCGAGGCCCGCCGCGCCACCTCGGATTTCGGTCGGGTGGAGAAGCTTATGATCTCCTCCGCGCCGGCCCGCGCCGAAACCAAACGGGCGGTCATGGAGATGTTCCCGAACTCCGGTCTGTTCGAACTCTACGGATCGACCGAGGCGGGTTGGGTAACCATGCTCCACCCGCACGAGCAGTTCGACAAACTCGGCACAGTGGGCCGGGAAGTGGTCGGCTCGCTGCCCGTGCGTCTGCTGGACGACGACGGAAACGAGGTCGCGGACGGCGAACCGGGCGAACTGTTCTCCTGCGGACCCTACAGCTTCGACGGCTACTGGAACGCCCCGGAGAAAACCCGCGAGGCGTTCCGCGGCGACTACTGCACGGTCGGCGATGTGGCGCTGCGCGACCCGGACGGCTACATCCGGCTGATCGACCGGAAGAAAAACCTCATCATTTCCGGTGGCGAGAACGTCTATCCGACCGAAGTGGAGGCCGTCCTCGCCGGGTTCCCAGGGGTCCGGGACGTCGCCGTGATCGGACTCCCGGACGACAAATGGGGCGAGCGTGTACATGCCGTGATCGTCGCCGCCGACGGACAACCCGTCCCCGACTCCGCAGCCCTGATCGAGTGGAGCCGCACACGTCTCGCCGGCTACAAGCGCCCTCGCTCAGTGAGCCTGATCGCCGATGCGGACATGCCGCGTACCGCCACCGGGAAAATCCAGCATGCGCTGCTGAAAAAACGATTTGCCGAGGAAGGAGACCCCCAATGACCGACCGGATCCACCCCGACAGGGTAGACCTGGGCTCCGGTGAGGACACCGCCGCCGCCTGGATCGCCAAGTTCCTGCAACGCCGGGGGGTCGAGGTCGTCTTTGGACTTCAGGGCGGCCATATCCAGCCCATCTGGGACTGGCTCGGCCGCCTCGGCATCCGCATCGTCGATGTCCGCGACGAGGGCGCCGCCGTCCATATGGCCCACGCGCATGCCGAACTGACGGGCCGGCTGGGCGTCGCGATGGTGACCGCCGGACCCGGCGTCACCAACTGCGTGACAGCGATCGCCAACGCGTCCCTTGCCCGCGCACCGGTGCTTCTGATCGGCGGATGCCCACCAACCTTTCAGGTCAACATGGGTCCGTTGCAGGACATCCCCCACGCCGAGATCATGCGGCCGGTAACCCGTCAATCGCGCACCCTGCGGGTCGCCGAGCAGATCCTGCGGGAGTTTGACGAGGCGGTCGCGCGCGCATTCGGCGATCTGGGCGAGCCGGGCCCGGTCTATCTTGAGATCCCGACCGACGTGCTGCGCCAGGACGTGCCGACGGCGCTTGCCATGGAAGAGTGGTTGGCGGCGAAACCGAAGCGGGTCATGCCGCCCGATCCGGTGGGGGTTCAGCAAGCTGCCGCCGCATTGCGCGCCGCCCGTCGGCCATTGGTGCTGACCGGACGCGGTGCGCGCGACGCCGGTCCCGCGCTGGTACGCTTCATCGACGCGACCGGCGCGGTGTATCTGGACACCCAGGAGAGCCGAGGGCTGGTGCCCCAGGATCACCCCTCCTTCGCCGGGGCGGTGCGCGGCCATGCCATGAATCAGGCCGATCTTGTGGTCGTCGTCGGCCGCAAACTCGACTACCAGACCGGCTACGGCTCCCCCGCCGTGTTTCCGGATGCGCGCTTCATTCGGATCTCGGACACGGCCGGAGAGCTCGTGGACAACCGTCGCGGCGCACCGGAACTGCTGGCCACCCCGTCGCTCGCGCTCGACGCGATCGTCGCCGACCTTGGCGATAGCGGCCGAAACAGCCTCGACACCGACTGGACGGACGACCTGGCCCGGCGTCAAAAACAGCGTGCCGCCGGCGGATTCGGAGACACACCGGAGGTCGGTCCGGACGGCAAACTGCATCCGCGCTGCATCTTCGACGCCATCGCGGCAGCGGACCCGCAGGACTACATAGCCGTGGCCGATGGCGGGGACCTGCTGAGTTTCGCTCGGATCGGCCTCGCACCGGCGCGAACCTATCTGGACGCGGGCGCCTTCGGCTGTCTAGGGGTGGGCGTGCCGTTCGCGATCGCCGCCGCCCTCGCCTGTCCGGACCGTCCGGTCATCTCCGTCAATGGCGACGGTGCGTACGGGATCAACGCCATGGAGGTCGATACGGCCGTCCGCCATGGGGCCAAGGCGGTGTTCATCGTGTCCAACAACGCCGCCTGGAACATCGAGCGTTACGACCAGGAGGCGAACTACGCCGGCCGTGTGGTCGGCACCACGCTGCGCCATTCCGACTACGCGGCCATGGCCCGAGCGCTCGGCGCCCATGGCGAGCGGGTCGAGAAGCCGGAGGACATGCTGCCGGCTCTCAAGCGGGCCCTGCAGAATGCGCCGGCGGTCATCGATGTGGTCACCAGCCGCGAAGCCGTCTCCTCGGACGCGAACAAGGGCCTCGGTTTCGTGCCGAACTACCAGGCCCTGACCGCCTGGGACGAGGCGGAGCAACGGCGCCGCGGCCTGGTCTGACGGTGGCGCAGCGGCGCTCAAGCCGCCTTCAACACGGCCTCTCCGGCGTCGATCACGACGGCCGCCAGCCCGTCGAGCGGGTGTATGGAGTTATGCAGGAGGCCAATCCCGTAGCGGCGATCGCTCGCTATGACTCGAGCCTCGCCCAAATCGGGGCGCTCTCCGACAAGGGCGCTGTTGCCCAGGGCGAGATCGTTCTCCGTCACGGCGATCAGGCCGATATCCAGATCCGGGTTGGCGTCCAGAACCGTCCGGACGGCTTCCTTCGCCGACAGACCGCGCGCCATGAGGTCGAGCGCAGCACGGTTCGCCGCCGGTCCCGCGTTCGTCGCCAGGTTCGGCAGGCGGTGGCCGGTGACAAGTCCGATCCGACCGGCCGCCAGGAACTGCGACAAAGGCTCAGGCCGGTCGGGGCCGCTCGTGATCACCCCGGCGACGGCGGCGCCGGACAGCCGGGCGAGCGTCTCCGGAGACCGACTGCGCAGGGTTGCGAGACCGCCGCGCTGACAGTCCAGCGAGGTCGGGACGCCGTCGTTGCCGAGGACCGTGAAAACGGCAAAGCCGTGAAGGTCACCGGCGGCCCGCCGTTCCGCCTCGGCCCAGGCCGCGATGACCGCCGCACCGGCCTGCCGCCCGAAAGCTCCGATCCCGATCGTCACCCTTCATCCTCCTCGCCGCCATCAGAGCGCGAACTATAGGGTCGAACGGCACCGCGCGATGCATAGTTTCCACTGGTACGGCACTCCGGGATTGCGGACCACCGGTCAATCGGAGACATAGGGGCAGCGTCGTCAGCGTCGTTTCGAGGCCGATCCGGCATCGAGAGAACGCCCGTCGAGGGAGAGCTATGCAAGACTTGGAGCCGCAGGAGCATGGCGGCGACCTCGACAGGGCCATCGCCAGACACGGCGGCTTGCCCGGCGACTGGATCGACCTGTCGACCGGGATCAACCCGACTCCCTACCCCCTTCCCCCGATCCCGGAACGGGCCTGGAACGGATTGCCGACCGCAACCCATCTACGGGCTCTGGAAGACGCCGCCCGGGCGGCCTACCGCACCGAAGCCGAGACCGTGGCCGTTGCCGGCGCGCAGGCGGCCATCCAAACCGTCCCGCGCCTGCTGCCCAGCGGATGCGCCCGCATCCTCGGCCCCACCTACAGCGAGCATGCGATCGCCCTGGAAGCCGCGGGATGGACCGTAGACATCCGCGGCGACCTCCAGGACCTTGCCGGCGCCGACATCGCGGTCGTGGTCAATCCCAACAATCCGGACGGGCAATGGCAATCCGCGTCGTCGCTGACGGCACTCTCGGAGACCGTCGGTCTGCTGATCGTCGACGAGAGTTTCTGCGATCCGACACCGAACCGCTCCATCGTTCCGATGGTCACTCAGGGGACCGACCGCCTCGTGGTTCTGAGATCGTTTGGTAAATTCTACGGGCTGGCGGGATTGCGCCTCGGTTTTGCCGCGACCGGATCGGCGCTGGCATCGATGTTCCGGGCGATCGGCGGGCCTTGGCCGGTGAGCGGTCCCGCCATAGAGGTCGGTCGCATCGCCCTCGCCGATACCGATTGGCGACGGGCAACGTGCCTCCGGCTCGACGGGAGCGCCGCGCGGCTCGACGCTCTCGCCTTCGTGGCGGGATGGAGCTTGGTCGGCGGCACAAGCCTGTTCCGGACCTACGATACGGGAGACGCGGCCGCGGTCCAGGATCGTCTGGCCAGCCATCGCATCTGGACCCGACGCTTCTCCTACGCGCCGGCTTGGCTGCGTCTCGGGTTACCTGCGCGTGAGTCCGACTGGAGGCGGTTGGCGTTCGCACTTGGATGCGACCGCGAAACGGCGACTCGCGCCTGAAGACAGCCCCAGCCACTTGACACCCCGGCTGGGACCGGTCCAACTCGACGAAAGAACAGCCGGCTGCCGCGCAATCTGGAATGCGCGTATAATCGCCGGACCACCGGATGGTTGGCCTTAGCGGCCGACCGAACGCTGCCGAACGGCAGGGAGGATTCACCATGACACCGACCGCGACCCCCGTATCCGCGCCGAAAACCGCGACCGGCAGCCGTTCGGTCACGCGCGTCGTTCCGGCGGTCCTCGCCGCGTTCCTGGGCCTGGCCGTGGTTTTCATAGCCGGCCACGCCCAGAGCGGCGCGCTCCATCAGGCCGCGCACGATGTCCGCCACTCCACGGGTTTCCCCTGCCACTGAGCATCCAGACTCCACCGCCATGTTCATTCGCATCCTGACCAGCGGCCTGCTCGCCGGCGCCGCTGCTGGGTTGGTGGCGGCCCTTATGCAGTTCTTCTTCGTCCAGCCCGTTCTGCTGCACGCCGAACTCTACGAGAGCGGCCAACTCCTGCACTTCGGTCCGGAGCCGCGCCCGTCCGCTCATCAGGATGTCGGTGGGTTCGACCCGCGTCGCGATGGGCTCAGCGTGTTGTTCACCATGCTGATCTATACGGGCTACGCGATCGTCGTGATCGCGCTGATGTCGCTTGCCGAGCTTCGCGGCGCCCAGGTCAACGGACGAACCGGTTTGATCTGGGGGGCGGCCGGATTCCTCGTCGTGCATCTCGCACCGGGGTTCGGCCTCGCGCCCGAGCTCCCCGGCGCGGCGGCGGGCGATCTCACCACACGCCAAGTCTGGTGGGTCGGCACCGTGCTCGCTACCGGGATCGCGGTTTGGCTGATCGCTTTCACCCGGAGCTGGTTCGGTTTGGGCGCCGCCGTCGCATTGCTGCTGACGCCGCATCTGATCGGCGCACCGGAACCCGACAGTTTCCAGAGCCCGGCGCCGAGCGAACTCGGGGCTCTTTTCGTCGCCAGAGCCTATGGCGCGGGCCTTGCCGCCTGGGTTGTCGCTGGAAGTCTCGCCGGATTTTTCTGGTCCCGCGCGGCCGAGGGCACGGGACAGACGGCCGACCGCAAGAGCGCTCACTGAGATCGCTTCCGCGCATGCCGCTCCGGCGGCGCAGGCCCGCGAGGGCCGAATCCCGCCAGATGCATCCAGGCTCCATTTAATCTCCGCTGCGCTGCGCTACATGAGTACCTGCCGCCCCGGCCCGCACATGAACGCACCCAGTGGAGACCCATGGATCTCAGCGCTTCCCCGATCGTTCAGCTATCCCAGGCCCGTCTCAGCTATCCGACGCCGACCGGCGAAATCGAGGTGTTGAACGGAATCGATCTCACCGTCTTTCCGGGTGAGATCGTTGCCGTCACCGGTCCATCCGGCTCCGGCAAGTCGTCGCTGATCGCCGTCATTGGGGGGCTGGAACCACTTTCCGGCGGCCTAGCGCAGGTGCTGGAGACGGACATGGCGGGGGAAAGCGAACGCGGGCGCACGCTCCTGCGCCGCCGCGATATCGGCATCGTGTTCCAGGCCTACCATCTGGTGCCGTCGATGACGGCGCTTCAGAACGCCGCCCTGCCCCTCACCCTCGCCGGCGAACCGGATGCCCAAGCGAAAGCATCCGCAATGCTGGAACGGGTGGGACTCGGCCACCGACTGACCCATCGTCCGTCGGCCCTGTCCGGCGGCGAGCAGCAACGGGTGGCGATCGCCCGGGCGTTCGTCGCCGCGCCGCGTCTTGTGCTGGCCGACGAGCCGACTGGAAACCTGGACCAACGCACCGGTGAAATCGTGATCCAGACGATGTTCGACCTGGCCCGCGCGTCGGGCACCGCCCTCCTGCTGGTCACCCATGACCCTTCCCTCGCGGCCCGCTGCGACCGCACCCTGGTCATAGAGAGCGGCCGGGTGGCCGCCTGACATGACCGGACGCGACTCCATAACCGACCGCGTGTCGGTGCTCGCCGGCCTGGTCAGGGCGGAGCTCGGCTTCGGCATTCTCGGCCTGCGCCTGTTCATGACCTGTGTGGTGATCGCCAGCGCGATGCTCGGCCTGATCTGGCTGCTGAGCGACGGTCTCGCCGACGCCATGCGGGACAACGCCACCCGGATTCTCGGCGGCGACGCCGCGGTGACCGTGGTCAACGCACCGAAGGACGACGCCACGGAGGCCGCCCTGGCCCGGATCGGGCGGGCGTCGCGGGTGGTGGAACTGCGCTCGACGACGTCCGCGGGCCCGGCCGACGCGCCACGGCGGATGACCGTCGAGCTCAAGGCGGTGGACGGGCTCTACCCGCTCTACGGCGCCGTCGACCTGTCCGGTGGCCAAGACATACAGGCGGCCCTTGCGGACCGGAACGGGCTTCCGGGCGCCGTGGTGGAACCGAGCCTGCTCTCGCAACTGGGGCTGAGCATTGGCGACACGATCCGTCTCGGTGAGACCGCCTTCGAGATCCGCGACCAACTCCTGCGGGAACCCGACCGGCTGTCGGCGGGCACCTTCCTGGTCGGCCCTCGGGTGTTGATCGCGCTGGACCGGTTGAACGCCACCGGCCTGACAGGGCGTGGGTCACTAACGGAATACCGCACCCGCATCCGGTTCCCGGACGGTGTCGCGGCGAGCGACGCCCTGGCGGCCGTCGAGGCCGTGGAACCCGAGCGCGGCTGGGAGATCCAGAGCCCGAGCGACGCCGCCGAACGGGTCCGCGAGGTCACGAACCGGACCACGACCTTCCTCGGCGTTTCCGGCCTCGCAGCGTTCGCCGTGGGTCTGACGGGAGCCTGGGCGGCGGTTGCCATGTGGATAGGCCGCCGGCACCGAACCATCGCGCAGTACCGGTTGTCAGGAGCATCCACCTCCATGGTCGTGGCGCTGCATTCCGTCCTCGTCGCGATCGCCGGGACGCTGGCTCTGGCGATCGGTCTTGCGATCGCGACGGCCGCCGCCACCGTGCTGCTCGACCTGCTCACGACGCGCCTGCACCTGCTCTGGGAGTCCGGCCAGCTCGGCGGAGAGATCCTCGTGGTCGGCGTCACCCTCGCGCTCGGCCTTGCCGGCGCGCTGGTTGCCGGTCTCTCCGGTATCACAAGGGTCGCGCCGCTCCGGGCGATGCGCGACGATGTGTCGGGGGTTGGTCTCGCGCCCCGCGACGCGGCCATCTCCACGGTGCTTCTCGCCGCCTCTCTTGCCCTGGCGATCGCCGGCCTACCGAATCCGGGCATGGCCATGGCCGCAGCCCTGGGCCTGATTGCGGTGGCCGGGCTGCTCGCCGGGCTCGGGGTGCTGCTCGCCCGGGCGGCGACGCTGCTGCCGTCCGACGGTTTCCTCGGGCTGGCGGTCCGTCAGGGCTTCGCATCGACCCGCGCTGTGATGCTGCGAACCGTGGCGCTCGGGATCGGGATCGCCGGCATTACCGGTGTGATCGCCGTCCAACACTCCCTGCAGAACGCCTTCGAAACGCAGATCCCGACCAAGGCTCCGGATATCGTGCTGCTCGACGTCCAGGCGGCCCAGGTCGAGCGGATCCGGACCCGTGTGGCCGAGACGCAGGGGCTCGACGGGCTGCAGGCCACGCCGTTCATGCGCACCAGGCTTCTCCGGGTGAACGGCACGCCGGTCGAAGAGGCCCTGGTCAATCCCGACAAGGACTGGGTCATCGAAGGCGATCGGAGCTTCTCCTGGGCCGCCGATCCCACCGGCGCGGAGCTTCTGGCCGGCGAGTGGTGGCTGGCGGATTACAACGGACCGCCCTTGGTATCCGCGGAAGAGGACATCATGGAGGCGTTCGATCTGAAACCGGGCGATCAGTTGACCTACAGCGTTCTCGGTCGGGTCTTCACCTCCGAGGTGGCCAATATCCGCAAAGAGTATCACCGGACCATGCGGCCCGAGTTTCTGGTGGTGGCCAGCCCGGCGCCCTTCAAAGACGCTCCCCATGGCTGGATCGTGTCTCTCCAGGGCGAGACCGAAGACGCGTTGAACGCGTTCATCTCCGATCTGGCCCGCGTCGCTCCGAACGTCACGGTGATCGACGTCCGGCGCCTTGTCTCGGACGCGACCGAGTTGGTTGAGGGGGCGATCCTGGGCACCCTGATGATCGCCGCGATCCTGCTGCTCGCAGGGTCGCTCTCCCTGGCCGCCACCGTGTCGGCCGATGTCGACGCCCGCCGCCGGGAAGCGGTGGCCCTGTCGATCGTCGGCGCGACGCGCCGCGAGATTTCGCTCGCTCGTCTCTGCGAGACCGCCGCAAGCGGCTTGGCAGCGGCGGTCGTCGGCGGCAGCGCCGGCCTGCTGGCGAGTTGGTGGATTGCCGATGGCGCGCTCCGGGTCGATTGGGCCCCGGGAACGGTCGCCGTCGGGCTGCCGGCAGTCCTGGGAATCGTCACTGCCATCGCCGCCGGTCTTGCCGGTGGATTGGGCGCCCTGCCGCGCGGCCGGGGTCAACTCGCTAGGATGCTCTCCGGATGAGGCCTTGACGGGACCGCTTTAGAGGACCCTAGCCAAATGATGAAGGACCAAAGCCCGATGACGTTGTTGACCCGACGTCGGTTCGCCGTGGCCGCAGCCGGCATGGCCTCCATGCTCGCATCCCCCTTCGTCGCGCCGGGGCTCCAGACCGCGCAGGCCCGCGCCGCCGATCTCGGAAAGGCCGCCCGCGCTTTCACGAGGCTGCGCACGGTTCAAGTTCAGCGCGGCGATGATCTCGTCCTGGCGGAGACCCTGCAAGGACCCGGGCTCAATCGCGCGGCCAACATCAAGTCGTGCTCGAAGAGCATCGTCGCCCTGCTTCTGGGCATCGCGATCGACCGAAACGAAGTGCCCGGTGTGGACGCCCCCCTGATCGAAGTGGCCCCAGGGCTTGTGCCGCCGGACGCCACGCCGGGCGTGGAACGGCTCACGCTGCAGGATCTCGTGACCATGCGCGCAGGGCTGGAATCTACCTCGGGCCGCAACTACGGCGCTTGGGTGAACTCCCGAGACTGGGTCGGCCACGCCCTGCGCCGACCGATGGTCGCCCGCCCCGGCGGCCGCATGGTCTATTCGACGGGCTCGACCCATGTCCTGGGCGCGGCCCTAGCCGAAGCGGCGGGGGCGAGTCTCCTCTCCCAGGCCCGCAGCAGGTTGGGCGAGCCTCTGGGAATCGACATCCCGGGCTGGACCCGCGATCCGCAAGGTTTCTATCTGGGTGGCAACCAGATGGCGCTGACGCCGCAGGCGATGCTGCGGATCGCGGCTACTGTGCGCGACCGCGGCCGCTTCGGGGGCGTCCAAGTGGTGCCGCGCCACTGGATCGAAGCGTCGGCCCAACCTCGGACCCGATCCCCCTGGTCCGGGCTCGGCTACGGTTACGGATGGTTCCTGTCAAAGACGGGATACATGATTGCCCGTGGCTATGGCGGACAGATCATCGCCGCCCATCCGGAACGCGACCTGGCGGTCGCCATCACGTCCGATCCCGACCGTCCCGCCCGGTCGCAGGGCTATTTCGGCGAGCTGATGGCATTCCTCGACGGCCCGGTGCTCCAGGCCGCCCAGGCGCGAAGCTAGAGCAGAGCGTGCGCCGGCAGGATCACTTCGCGATCGCGTCAGCATCCGCTGCTCTGCTCTATCGTGTTGTTGTAGAAACAGTTTCACCGACCAAATCGGATCATACCGTGAATCAGCATGGTCGGATTCGGCTGTTGAACAGATCGCGTCCCCGTCCTGGTTCGGATCACCGACGCTAGCGACGACCGTCGGGCTTCCACAGATACTCGACGAGCGCGGTGATATCCTCGTCGCTCCAGTATCGGGTACCGTGCCGGATCACCTCGGCCATCGATCCGCCGAGACTATCACCCGACGGCGTCAACCCGGACCGCAGCGCGTATCGGAGATCGTCGGCCGTCCAGCCGGCTCGCAGCAGCGCGTCCGGGATGATCGGAGGAGTCTTCTCGTTATCCGGACCGATGCCGCCCGCGAACTTTCGATCCGCGTCGCGGCCGCCGAGCAACCCCCTCGGGGTATGGCAGGCACCACAATGGGCCGCCGCTTCCGCCAGATACCTGCCCCGCTCCCAGAGATCGGTTCGCTCACCTGCGACCGGCAGCGGGCCGGGTTCGAAGTACAACTGCTTCCACAGTCCGATCCCGCGCGTCCAGCCGAACCGGAAACGCAATTCATGGTCCGGAGGACCTCCGGCGACCGCGGGGACCGAGCGGACGGCAGCCCACAGGTCAGCCACGTCCTGGTCGGTCAGCCGCGTGTAGAACGCGTAGGGAAAGGTCGGGTAGTAGTGCCCGCCGTCCGGGTCCACGCCCGCCGTGAGGGCTAGCGAGAAATCGGCCAACGACCAAGAGCCGATCCCGTCGCTCGGATGGGGCGTGATGTTCGGCGCGTAGAAGCGGCCGAACGCCGTCGGAATCGCGGCGCCGCCCGCGAGCACCGCGCCGCCGGTCCGTGGGTCCGTGTGGCAGGCGATACACCCCGAGAGACGTGCCACATAGGCACCGCGGGCGACGTCTCCGGAGAGGCCACTCAGGTCGCGCCCGACAACTGTCGGCCCCTCCGTCAGAGACAGTAGAGCGCCGCCGCCAATCGCGGCGGCGACACCAAGGACCAACCAGATCCTCACGGCCATCAGTTCTGCTTCTTGCGGAAATCCTGATGGCAGGCAGAACAGGTGTCGGCCAGATGCAGGAACACGGCATCCGGGGGCATCCGGACGAGCATCTCGGCCGTCGGTCCGTGGCCTGTGCCCATCATTCCCTGACCCTGCATCATTCCCTGACCCTGCATCATACCTTGGCCCTGCATCATACCTTGGCCCTGCATCATACCTTGGCCCTGCATCATGCCTCCCGCGCCGGCGGCCGGACGGTCATTTCCGGCGGCCTTCGCAAGCGCAGCCGCGTACTCCGACAATCGATTCGCAATGGCGCTGAACCGGTCCCAATTGCTCCAGATGGCCGGGACGGCTTCCGAGGGGTGGTCGAGGCTGCCTTTTGGGAACAGCTCCGTTAAGGCATCCCCGCCATGGCTCTCGATGATACCCGCCAGGGCGCGGACCCGTTCGGCTCCATAAGGCCGCTGTCCTCGCATCATGGCCGTCAGCTCCTTCATCGCGTCGCCGAGAGCCTCCATGGACTCCATCCGTTCCTTCACCACGCCCGTCGCGCCCCCATGGGCGAACGCCCCGGCCACGCCGCCTGCCAACATGGCCGCCAACGCGGCCGTCGCAATCGTCATCGGTTTCATCGTTGAACTCCGTCGCTTGATCGTCAGGGATCAGTCGGTCTGCAAACCACGCTGCGCGATCGGAGGAGGATTAGGAGGGCCCTGCACGATATCCAGGCACGGCCTCGCCGATGCAGGGCGGCCCCGGCGCACCGTCGCCAATCCGCCAACCTCGGCGACGAGAGCCGCGTCGCCGATACCGACGAGCGAGCATCCGCTGCCGAGGCCGGCCGGAGAAGGCTGACTTAGCGACGTCGTTTCACTGTCCAAGGCGGTCGGCGATGCCGTGGCTGCCGGATGGAAATGGGTCGCATGGACATGGGTCGGATGGGCTCCCGCATCGGGCGCACCTGTCAGGCTCGCGACGAGACCGACCAGCATCAGCAGAACGACCCTCGTTGTCCTCATCGGCAGATCCTTCCGGCCCCACGGCCGGTCAGATCATACCCCACGCCTCTCGATATCCGAAACGATGCTGCTATCGCAGAACCGTGTAGGGCAGCCAAGTAATCAGCTCGGGGAAGATGATCATCAGGACCAGGGCCAACGCCTGCAACGCAACGAACGGCGCGACGGAGAGGTAGATATCGCCCATGGTCACATCCTTGGGGACCACGCTGCGAAGGTAGAACAGGTTGAACCCGAAAGGCGGTGTGAGGAACGCCATCTCCATGTTCACGACGAACAGGACGCCCAGCCACACAGGATCGAACCCGAGGCTCGTGGCGATCGGGAAGAAGAGCGGTGCGGTCAGGATCATGATGCCGATGGGGTCGAGGAAGCATCCCATGATGATCCAGATGATCTGCATCCCGATGAGAACGCCCCACTTGCCACCCGGCAGCCAGGACAAGGCGTCGCGAACCAACTGGTCGGCGCCGAGCGCCGCATAGAGCGAGGTGAAGATCGACGCCGCGAAGATGATCCAGATCACCATGCAGCTCAGCCGAAGCGTGATCTTGCAGGATTCCAAGAGCGCAGGCCAATTAAGGGCTTTCTTGGCATAGGCGCACAGAATGGCGCCGAGGGCACCAAGCCCCGCCGCTTCGCTCGGCGTCGCCAATCCACCCACGATGCTGCCCAAAACGACGACGATCAGGCCGATCGGCAGGAGCACCGACTTCAGGGAGGCGAGCCGCTCTTCCCAAGAAGCGCGCTCGATCTTCGGCACGGCTGGCCCCAACTCGGGACGGAGAGCACAGACGATCAGTATGTAGATCGTGAAGAGCGCGACGATCACCAGTCCGGCGGTGATCCCTCCAAGGAACAGCATTCCAACGGATGTGTTGGTGTAGAGCCCAAGGACGATCATCACGACGCTCGGCGGGATCAGAACACCGAGCGCACCGCCGCCCGCGATACAGCCCAGGCTCAACCCCTTGCTGTAGTTGTGGCCGAGCATCGAAGGAAGCGCGACAAGCGCCATGGTTACCGTCGCCGCACCGCTCACCCCGACCAGCGCAGCGAAGATGGTACAGACCAGAACCGTTCCGACGGCCAGGCCGCCGTTCAGGCCGCCGAGCCATTTCTGCATCATGTCGTATAGATCTCGGGCTATCCCCGATCGCTCGAGCATCGATCCCATGAAGATGAACATCGGGATCGCTATCAGAACGAAGCTTGTGGCCTGACTGAAAGTCCGGATACCGACGGCGTAGAGGGCGTTGGGTCCCCAAAGGAAATAGGTCCCGACCACCGCAGATCCGCCGAGCGCGAAGACCAGCGGAACGCCCGCCAGCATCAGCAGGATGAAGGATCCGAAGAGCAGAAGCGTGACGAGCTCGATGCTCAAAGCGCAACCTCCCCATGCTTGTCTGCCACCGGGTCGGGTAACAGGTCGGCGCCGGTGAATATCGTGTAGAGATCGCGAAACAGCTTGGCGACCGCCTGCAACAGGAGCAGGAACGCTCCGATCGGCATCGCGGCGTAGACCGGATAGAGAGGCGGTCCCCAATCCGTTCCGGCGCGCTGCTCCGTTTCCCAGGCCTCATAGGTCATGATCCCCGTCTGCTGCAGCAGCACGAGGCAATAGACCAGGACGAAGGCTGCCGTGAGAACGTCGAGGATCGCCTTTTTCCGCGCTGAGAGCTGGGAGTAGATGATGTCCATCGCGACATGGTCGCGGTGCAGCAACGTGTAGCCGCCACCCAGCAGGACGTAACCGGCAAACAGATACGTGATCAGCTCATTGCCCCAAGTGGTCGGCGCGTTGATGCCGTATCGCAGGAAGACTTCCCAGACGACGAGGGCAATAAGAAGCAATAGCCCCACCGCCGTGACGCTGCCGATCAGGTTGTTGAGAGACTCGATCGCCCGGACGGCGGATCGCACAATGAACATCCCTGGATCCTTTGGCTGATGAACGATTGGGGCGCCCTGTCGAGGACGCCCCAACGTGTCGATCGGGATCAGGCGATCAAATGTTCGCCGGCCGCTCGTTTAGCTGATCGCGGGTCTTGAAGATGATGTCCAGCACCGCCTTGGTGCCCGGATCATCGCCCCTGAGCTGCTCCAGCGCGGCCGCCGAGATGCGGCGCATCTCCGCAACGTCCTCTTCCGGAAGGGCATTGAACTCAACGCCCGCCGCCTTCATCTCGCCGACCGCGATCGCCGAGTTGTAGGTCGATGTCGCGGCGCGCTCGACCGCATAGAGACGGGTGGCCAGGTTCATGACGGCTTTCAAGTCGTCCGGCAGGCTGTTGTAGGCCCGCATGTTCATGAACTGATCTTCCATGTCGAACTTGATCAGGGACGGGCCGAGATAGAACTTGGCGACCTCGTGCAGCTTCACGGCTTTAAAGCCGTCCGGCGAGCCCCAGTTCGACGCATCGATCACGCCCTGGGACATTGCCGTGTACTGCTCTTCTCCCGGCACGGTCACGATCGAGGCGCCCTGCGACTTCCAGATCTCCGCGCCGAGGCCGAAGCTGCGGATCTTCACGCCGTTGAAGTCGGAGAGACGCGTCATCTTCTCGCGGGACATGGTGGCGCCCCACTCGTCCGAGTAGACGGGGCCCAGAAAGTGGACGTTCTCCTTCGCGAACGCATCCCGGACGATCCCCATCAAATCGGTCTCGTGCCAGAGATAGTCGTAGTGATCGAGGGCCGAGAAAGCGAACGGAACACCCCAGGTCCAGAGTGTGAACGGGATCTTGCCGCGCCAGTACACCTGTGCCGCGTAGCCGATATCGACCACCCCCTTGCTCACTGCATCGAGCATCTCGAAGGTCGGGACAACAGCGCCCGGCGGAAACGCCTGGATCTCGATCCGCCCACCGGACAGTTCGCGGACACGCTCGACATAGCGCGGCACCAAGACTTCCCATTCGGTCGTGCCGGGGCCGAGAAACGACTGCATCCGGAAGCGAAACTCTGGGCTCTGAGCTTTCGCCGTGGACGACAACCCGGCAACCGTGGCGAGCGTTGCTCCCGTGAGGCCGGCTTTCATGATGTCACGGCGGCGGATCTTCTGCCCTCCGATCTCGTGAACGACCCGGTCATGCGTATCGCGTTTTGTCATTGACATCCTCCCTTGGGCTCTGTTTTTGCGGCCTAACGTTTCTTCTTGGCTTATTATTTTCATGCCAAGTTCGATTTTTTCCCGGAAACAACAGTATTACCTCAATTAAACTGTGTCTCCGTGTTTTACATTAAAAGCCTAACGCCAGTTTCGAAATTCGGTCAAGGCAGCTTTTATTTCGACAACTGCCGATAATAGACACGCCCTCAAACGTAGGAAAATTCATTGAACGGGCTCAATGAACCGCACAAGCCGACTTGGCCCACATGTGTAATTTGCACTACGGTCCTAATCAGAAGAGCCAGCGCACTCGATTGCAGATCGGGATGAGAAGCTGACCACGGTTGAACGGGTGGCATGCCGAATGACCGAACGGGCAAGGGAACTGTGGCTGGACCGCGTCCGTGAGTTCGCACAGACGCGCGTTGCGCAAGCAGCGGCAGCGTGGTCGCTCGGCGCTCATCCCTCCCCGGACTTCTACGCCGACGCGGCCCAACAAGGTCTGTTCGGTATCGAGGTCCCCACGGAACTCGGGGGTGTCGGCTTCGGATTTGCGGAGAAGGTCTTGGTGGCGGAAATACTCGCCGCCGCGGATTTCGGTTTCGCGATGTCCGTGATCAACACGCAAAACATCGCCCTCCGTCTCTCCATCAGCGCGCCCGATGCCGTCAAGAAACGGTTTCTGCCGGACCTTCTGTCCGGCCGGACGAGCGCTTGTACCGCCTTGACCGAACCGGGAGCGGGTTCCGATCTCGCGGCCGTCGCGACAACGGCGAAAAGCAGCGGTGACGGATGGGTTCTGAACGGCGAGAAGAGTTGGATCATCAACGGCCGGCACGCGGGTTTGGCGCTGGTCTTCGCGCAAACCGACAAGACGGCCGGACTGTCAGGACTCGGAGCCTTCCTCGTCGACTGTAGCAGTGACGGAGTCACCCGCTATGCGATCGACTCCGGATTTTCACAAACCAGCATCGGTACGGGTGGCTTTGTCCTGAGTGAAGTGCAGGTCGAGCGCGATAAGCTGATCGTGCCACCGGGACTGGCATTCCGCACAATCATGGAAGAGATCAACGGAGCGCGTGTCTACGTCGCCGCCATGTGCTGCGGCATGCTGGACGCCGCTCTGGAGACGGCAACGTCCTACGGGCACACACGCTCGGCGTTTGGGCGCAAGCTGAAGGATCATCAGGCGTGGCGGCAGGCACTCGGCGAAGCGGAGACCGAGCTTGCGGCGATCAAAGCGCTCACCGCCGAGGCGACCAGGCGCATTGCCTGCGGACAGGACGCGCGTTTGGCAGCGACCCAGGCGAAGATCGCGGCCGTCGAGGCCGGCCAGCGGCACCTGCCGGTACTCCTTCATGCCATGGGAGCGGAGGGACTGCGGCCGGAACACTGTCTCGCCCGCCATCTCGGTGCCTTGCAGACGGCGGCGCTGGCCGACGGTGCGAACGCCCTTCTGAAGCAGCAAGTCGCGAAACTGTCCCGCCCCACCATTCCCACCCCCGAGGCCTGAACCATGCGCGTTTTCCAGATCCAGGACGATTGGGGTTTCGACAACCTCAGGGTCGCCGAGCGACCCGACCCGAAGCCCGGACCCGGCGACGTACTAGTGAAGATGCGCATGGCATCCCTGAATGCGCGCGATCTGATCGTGCCCGAAAGGGGCTACGGTCGCGCAACGGGCGACCTCCCACTGATCCCGATCTCCGACGGCGTCGGAGAGGTTGTCGCGGTCGGTGACGGCGTGACCCGGGTGGCGGTCGGCGACCGCGTCACGCCGACTTACTTCCAACGATGGATCTCCGGCGATCCCACGCCCGACCGGTTCGCGTCAGCCCTGGGCGGCCCTTTGAACGGGGTCATGGCGGATTTCGTCCGCCTGTCGCAGGAGGGAGTCGCGCGGGTCCCCGACTATCTCTCGGACGCCGAGGCCGCGACCTTGCCGTGCGCTGCCCTGACGGCCTGGAGCGCCATCGTGACCCATGGGGCGACCCGGCCGGGCGACCGGGTGCTGATCCAAGGCACCGGCGGCGTCGCGCTGTTCGCCTTGGCGTTCGCCAAGCAGGCCGGCGCCCACGTGACAGTGATCTCGTCCAGCGATGAGAAACTGGAGCGTGTCCGATCCATGGGCGCCGAAGCCACAATCAACTACCGCGAGGTCGAGGACTGGGCGCGGGCCAGCCGGGAGATCACGGCGGATCGCGGCGGATACGACAATATCATCGAGTTGGGGGGCGCCAGGACCCTGCCGCTCTCGCTCCGCGCCGTACGGCCGGGCGGAACTCTGTCGATGATTGGCGTCCTGACCGGACTCAACATCGAGACGTCGCTCGGCTTGATCGTCGCACGGCAGGTTCGCCTGCAGGGCGTGACGGTCGGCCACCGTGATGGTTACGAAGCGATGCTGGCGGCCATGGCCCAGCACGAGATCCGGCCGGTGCTCGGCGCACGGTTCGGGTTCACCGAGCTCAAAGAGGCACTCGATCACCTCCGGACCGGGGGACACTTCGGAAAGACCCTCATCCAATTCTGAAACCGCATCGGGGCTCCGCAGATGGCCGCCACTTCGCATCCCTACCAGCCACGCACGTTCGCCGGCGACCCGGAGCGTTTGGCCTTCCGAATGTGCGGAACCGGCGAGTCGGTCACCTTCGCGGAGCTCGAGGCACGCGCCAACCAGGGAGCGCATCTGCTGCGGCAGTTGGGAGTCCGGGCCGGCGACCACATCGCAATCCTGATGGAAAACCGGCGCGAGTTTCTGGAGATCTGCTTCGCGGCCGACCGGGCCGGCGTCTACTACACGACGATCAGCACCCATCTGACGCGAGATGAGATCGGGTACATTCTCGAAGACTGCGGCGCCAAGCTGTTGGTCTCGTCAGACCGCTTCCTCGACCTCGCGACAGAGTTGGCCGGCGCACCAGCCCGACGCTGGACCACGCTGATCGTCGGAAACACATCACCGGAATTCGACAGCTGGAGCGAGACGGTTGCGGACCAGGCGGAGAGTCCAATCGAAGACGAAGCGCAGGGCCTGGACATGCTGTACTCCTCAGGCACAACGGGTCGGCCGAAAGGTATCCTATGGCCCCTGCCCGACGACCTGCCGGGCGGACGCACCATGCTGGTCGAATTGCTGACGTCGCTTTTCGGCTACGCGCCGGATACCCGCTATCTGTGCCCGGCGCCGCTGTATCACGCAGCCCCGCTACGCCACACCATGGTGACGGTGAAGATGGGGGGATCGGCCTTCATCATGGAACGTTTCGACGCCCAGGAGTCCCTGAGGATTATCGAAGACGAGCGGATCACCCACAGTCAATGGGTTCCCACAATGTTCATCCGAATGCTCAAACTGCCGGATGAAGAGAGACTGCGCTACGACGTGTCGTCAATGGTCATGGCCGTCCACGCGGCGGCCCCGTGTCCGATAGAGATCAAACGGCGAATGATCGACTGGTGGGGGCCGATCATTCACGAGTACTACGCCGGAACGGAAAACAATGGCTTCACCGCGATCACCACACCGGAATGGCTGGAGCATCAGGGATCCGTGGGAAGGGCCAAACTCGGCATCATTCACATCTGCGGCGAGGATGGCGCGGAACTGCCCCTGGGAGAGGAAGGTGAAGTCTATTTCGAGAACGGACACCGGTTCGCCTATCACAACGACCCGGAGAAGACTGCCGCCAGCGCCAACGCGATGGGCTGGACGACGCTCGGCGACATCGGCCGCGTTGACGAGGAGGGCTACCTCTACCTGACCGACCGCAAGTCCTTCATGATCATATCCGGCGGCGTGAACATCTACCCGCAGGAGATCGAGGATGTCCTCCTGTGCCACCCCTCGGTACTGGATGCCGCCGTGTTCGGCGTGCCGAACGAAGACTTCGGCGAGGAGGTGAAGGCAGTCGTTCAGCCGGTCCCGGCGGTCGACGGCGGAGAGGCGCTGAGAGAAGAACTGATGACCCTTTGTCGCCAACGCCTCTCGAGCATCAAGTGTCCTCGGAGCATCGACTTCCGTAGATCCCTACCTCGATCGGCAACGGGAAAGCTCTACAAGCGACGCTTGAAGGAAGAATATCTGGCATCCTGACCAGATCGCGAAGACCGGCGAACATTTGTCTGTCTCGTCAGGCCGCGCCTGAGCGGCCAACGCATGACGGCAAATCCGGTGCCTGACAGCTCGTTGGAACCGGGGACATGGACCCGGCGGGTTCAGTGAATGCTGGCCCCCTCCACCGGCAGCCCGACGATGAACTAGATTGCGCTCGATGCCGTTCGCGCGACTGAACCAGCATGAATCCGCAGGATATCCCGCGTAGGAACACAATGATTAACGGGTTTTTCATAAAACTCCTCCAGGGTCGGGCCTCACAGAGCATTGGGATAGAGTTCAGATGAACCATCAGGACAGCGTCGACCGAGCGACCAGTGCCACGCTCTCCGAGCGCCGTGGGTACAACGACGTGCCTGGGCTCCGGATGAAGCGGATCACCGCCATGCTCTGGACCATGATCGTTTTGGCCGTCCTCAGTCAGTTCTACCGATCCTCGAACGGCGTCATCGCTCCGCAGATCATGGACGAGATGAACGTCGACGCCGCCGCGATCGGTCTGTCTTCCGGTGCATTCTTCCTGATATTCGCTGCGCTTCAGGTTCCGATCGGGGTTCTGTTCGACAAATACGGCGCGCGTCTCGTCGTGTCCTCAATGCTCGTCTTCTCGATTGCCGGCTCTATCCTGTTCGCCGTCGCCCATTCCGTGGAGGCGCTCGTCGCCGGACGCTTTTTGATCGGTCTCGGTCTTGCGGGTGGAATGGTCGGGTCTCTGGTCATCCTTGCCCGGTGGCACACTCCGAGCGATTTCACCCGCGCAATGACGATCCTGTTCGCCACGGCCAATCTCGGCAGTCTTCTCGCCACTTCACCTCTGGCAGCGTCGGCTGAATGGATCGGCTGGCGGTCCACATTCTTGGCGCTTGCCTTCTTGACGACGTTGGTCGGCATCGCGTTCTACGCCGTCGTCAGGGACCGGCCCGACGCAAGCGAGCCGGATGACGGCACGCGTGAGTCTCTCGGCGCCAAGTTCCGCGGCGTCGGTCAGGTGTTCCAGGTTCGTGGCCTGCTGTGGGTTCTGCCGATGGTGGCCCTCGGATACTCCTCGGTGATTACGATCCTAGGTCTGTGGGGCGCCCCCTATCTGACCGATGTTCATGGTCTCGACAGCCTGGACGGCGGAACCCTTCTGTCGGTTCTGGCCGTCGCCTTCGTCGCCGGCACCCTCGCTTTCGGGCCGATTCAGAGGCGGTGCAGCGGCTTCCGGCGTGTCGTAATCGCCAGTGCTACCGTTACCGGCCTGCTGCTCCTGGCGCTCACGGTCTTCATCGAAGCGTCGCTGGTGATCACCGTGACGCTGCTGATCCTGATCTGCTTTGTCGGCGCCTTCAGCGTCGTCCTGATGGGCCACGGCATATCCCTCATTCCGAAGGACCTCGTCGGCCGCGGCACCACCACCCTGAACTGCGTTTTGATGGGGGGAGCAGCCATTCTCCAGATCGCAAGCGGCGCCCTCGTCGAAACCGTCCAAGTCTGGTTCGGGTCGCCAACGGCTGGCTATGCGGCGTTCTTCGGCGCGCTGGGCGTGCTGATGCTGGCCGCGACACTGCTGTACATGCGGGCACCGGAACCGCCTGCAACATCCGACCGACCGTAGTCCGCCCTCTGTGGAGGACCTGCTAAAGACCGTCGAAAAAGGAAACCGCAAAATGATACGCACCAAAAAACTACTGAACTTCGTCGGCACGCTGGCCATGGCCCTGCTGTTGATCGCTGCACCGGCGAGCGCCGACTCGCTCGTAGCGCCGTCCGGCAAGATCCTTCTGACGGTCACCGGAGCGATCACGCAGACCAACGCCAACGATGCGGCCGAGTTCGACTTCGAGATGCTGCAAAAGATCGGCGTCAGCACGATCGATACGACGACGGCATGGACCCAGGGCAAGAAGACATTCGAAGGCGTATCTCTCAAGGCGCTGGCCGACACGGTTGGCGCGACGGGCGCCGTGGCTGAAGTCGTCGCGCTCAACGACTACAAAGTCGACATTCCGACAAAGGATTTCGCCGACTATCCGGTCATCCTGGCTTATCAAATGGACGGCGAGCGGCTGAAAATTCGGGACAAGGGACCGCTCTGGGTCGTGTACCCCGAGGACGAACATCCGGAACTGAAGAACAAGGAAACGCAGGCCAAATGGGTTTGGCAGGTGAAGGCAATCCACTTCAAATAGACACGCCAACACCC
Organism: Alphaproteobacteria bacterium; assembly: GCA_024742275.1. Classification (GTDB taxonomy): domain Bacteria; phylum Pseudomonadota; class Alphaproteobacteria; order Thalassobaculales; family Thalassobaculaceae; genus Thalassobaculum. Next base: position 39,396 of record JANSYS010000021.1, read on the forward strand.
TCTACTTAGGCCTAATCAAAGGGCAGCCCAAGACATGGCCACAATGCGCGACTTCAAATGGTTCATGACTCGCCACGGCGTGCTCATCGTCGCGTTTGCCGCCTGTCTTGCGGGCGTATTCTTTTCGATCCAGGGGCTGGTTCAACAACGGGAACTGATCGAGAAGGAAAGCCGGATCAACATCTGGTTTCTGGCCCAGGCAGAGATCGAATTCATCCGGTTCACGGAATCCCTAAAAGACTACGCGCTCGATCCGAACTCGGAGACGGCGGGCGAAACGCAGGACCGGTTCGAGATCTTCTGGAGCCGCCTCCTGCCGTTGCTGGAGGGCCGACAGACAGCCGAACTGCGCAATATCGACGGACTGGTCCCTCTGGTGGAGAACATGATCAGCGAGTTGGAAGCGCTCGAGCCCACGATCTACGGGCTCGAGTCGTTGCCCGACGGCGCTCTGTCGACGATCTCCGAGAAGCTCGACTATTTGCGGGCGCCTGTTCACGACATGGTCCGGCGCGGCCTGCTCTATGAATCGGATGAGGTAAGTCGCGCGCGAGATCTGCACAATTCGCTCTACATCAAGCTGCTAGGCCTGTTCGCGCTGATCCTGGTCGGCGTCTTCACGATCCTCGTCATGCTCTGCATGCAAATCATCAAGACCAACCGCGCGGTTCAGGCGAAAGATCAGGCCGCAACACAGGCAATCCGGGCACGCACTGAACTCGAATTGGCGATCAACAGCATTTCGGAAGGCTTCATCATCTTCGATCAGAATGATCGGGTGGAGCTCTTCAACCAACGCTACGTCGACCTCCATCCCATGCAGGCGGACGATCTGGTGGTCGGCGTCAGCTTCCAGGACCTGTTGCGCAGCGCGGTCCGCAATGGCGGCGTCGTCATGCCGCCCGAAGAGGTGGAAGACTGGATTGCAGACGTCACCGAGCAACGCAGGGCGACCAAGTCGACGACCTTCGAGAGCCGCTTGTCGAATGGTGTCTGGCTGCATATCAGCGAGCGTTGGACCAGCGACGGACGTCTGGTGGGCGTTCACACAGACATCACGGAGCTGAAGGAACGCGAACGTCTGGTGAGCGAGAAGACCGAATTGCTCCAGACGACACTGGACAATATGAAGCACGGTATCGCCGTCTTCGACGACGATATGAGGCTGAAGCTCTACAATCACCGTTTTCTTGAGATCAACGAGTATTCGCAAGAGATGGTGGACGCCAATTCGAGCTACGGCGACCTGATCAAGAACGCGGCGTCGCGTGGCGATTTCGGGCCCGGAGATCCGGACGAACTCGTCGATAGAATGATCAGGTCCATCAAGGACCTGTTGGACAAGACCGCTGAAAACGAACGCTGGGCGCGTCATATCGGCGACGGGCGGGTCGTGGAAGTGGTCGCGTCCGCCTTGCCGACCGGCGGTTTTGTGAAGACTTACGAGGACATCACCGAACGTACGGCTGCAGAAGCAGAGCGCGCGCGCCTCACAGAGATGTACCATGCGTCGCAGCGGACCCAGGCGCTCGGCACCCTGGCCGGCGGCATCGCGCACGACTTCAACAACATCATCGGCGGTATCCTGGGGAACTGTTCGCTGCTGATCAGCGATCTGCCGAAGGATTCGGCTCTACAGAAGCGCGTGACGCAGATCATAGAGTCCGGAACGCGCGCCCGCGATCTTGTTCGGCAGATCCTGACCTACAGCCGGAACGCCGGCTCCGACAGGAAGCCGCTGGACCTCAAGAGCACCGTCCTCGACAGTCTCGAGGCGGTGAAATCACAAATTCCGGCCACTGTCAGCCTGGAGATTGGCGCCCTCGAACGATGCTTCGCAGAGGCGGACGCTACTCAAGTTCATCAGCTCCTGGTCAATATCTGCCAAAACGCCGCTCAGGCGATCGGAGCAGGCGTCAAAGGGAAGATCACAGTCTCCATGGAGACCTGCGTCATCGACGGCACCGACGACCCGATGCCACAACTCTCCGCAGGCAACTCCGTGGCGGAAGGCCGTTCGGCAAACGGCCATTTGGAGGACCTGGAGCCGGGACGGTACGTGCGGATCGGGATCACGGATACCGGGCCGGGAATTCCCGCCGAGATAATGCCGCGAATCTTCGAACCCTTCTTCACGACCAAGAAGATCGGCGAGGGAACGGGCCTCGGTCTCGCGGCGGTCCAAGGCATTGTGCGGAATCATGGGGGTGCGGTCCTCGTTGAAAGCCTGGAACGGTTCGGCACCCGCTTTGACATCTACCTGCCGGCCGTAGAGGAGCCGGCTGCGGCGGCCGTTGAAAAGCGCTCCGCGAAGGGCCCGACCAGCCGGGGCAGCGAGCGACTGTTGCTGATCGACGACGACGACGTGCTGTTGGGCGTCAGCCAGGAAATCCTGACGCGGCTCGGCTACACGGTGGATGCGTTCGGCGACGCCAATGAAGCTCTAGAGGCCTTCCGCGGCAGCACTGACGCTTGGGATCTGGTCATCACCGACCGTAAGATGCCGAACATTACCGGCGAGGATGTCGCCGCCGCCGTTCGCGCCGCTCGCTCCGACATTCCGATCGTCATGTTGAGCGGCTTTGTTTCACCGGACGAGCACGCGACGATACTCTCACGCGGCGTCACCACCGTCGTCGGAAAGCCCGTCCTCCCCGACGAACTCTTGGCTGCGGTAAAATCCGCGCTCGGCCAGGAGAACGATGTTTCGACTCATCCAGAACTGGAGCTGTCAAAGTGCTAAGAAATAGCCATGACGCGTCGGCCGATGGCGCCTACGTCCGTCCTCCCGAAAGCCCGAACGGGCCTATAAAAGTCTGCTTGGTCGAAGACGACCGAGACTTGCGGGAAACGCTGGCCGAAGTCCTCAATCGCGCGGGGTTCGACGCGCGCACCGCACAGAATGGCTTGCAGGCCATTGAGATGCTGCGCGACTGGCGGCCGGAAATCGTGGTCTGCGACATGATAATGCCCGACTGCGAAGGCTTCGAAGTGCTTCGCAATGCACAATCGATCATCCCGAACGCTCGGTTCGTGATGATCTCCGGTGCCACCGGCGAAATCTTGGACGTGTTGGAGGCGGCGCAGCTGCTCGGTGCGGATGCGATTTTGCGCAAGCCGTTCACGCCGGACGAACTTCTGGACACGCTGGCCGGCTTTTCCAACGACGGCGTCGGCACTGCCGTCGGATCGCCTGCGGAGACGTGACCGTTTACGGGAAGTCGAGGCGCATTCGCCCTCGGCGGTACGCCCGAAACGAGATGGAATGGATGGCATGAGGGAGGAACCGGTGTCAGTTGTGCGCGAAGAGACCCTGCCAGACGACCAGGTTTCCGGTGACAGCGGTCAGACGGCCGCTGCCGATGACACCAGGTTTGCAGAGGCGGAGGCCGGCGTCCGCGCATTGCTGCGCGGGATCGGGGAAGATCCGGATCGCGACGGGTTGCTGGAGACGCCCGCGAGGGTCGTACGGGCCTTTTCCGAGTATTGCGCCGGCTACGCCATCGACCCGATCGCCCTCCTGAAAAAGACCTTCACCGAAGTATCGGGCTATCAGAACCTGGTAGTCCTGACAGATATCGACTTCGTCTCACACTGCGAGCACCATCTCGCGCCGATCATCGGCAAGGCGCATGTCGCCTACCTGCCATCCAAATCGGTCGTCGGCATCAGCAAGTTGGCAAGGGTCATCGATGCCTACGCCCGGCGGCTCCAGATCCAGGAGCGCATGACGGCTCAGATCGCCCAATGCATCGAGGACGGTCTGCACCCGAAGGCGGTCGGAGTCGTTATCGACGCCGAGCACGGATGCATGACCCTGCGGGGCGTCAACAAGAAAGGCCCGCGCATGCGGACCCAAGATTTCAGGGGCGAACTCGCAAAGGACCTGAACATGCAGAAACAGTTCTTCGAAGCGATCGCAGCGCGCGGCGCATGAAAGAGCCTTCAGGCCGCCAGCCCGGAATGCCGGACACCGACATGCCGGACAGCGACATGCCGGACAGCGAAAAGCCGGACGCCGGGTCCGACGGGCAAGAGGAACTCGCCCGCGTGACGCACGACATAAACAATGCGCTCGGCGGACTTATTTCGAGTCTCTACCTTTGCGTCTCGGACATCGAACCGGACCATCCACTGCGCGGTCGCTTGGAAGCCGCAAATGCAACGTCGCTCAGGCTCCGATCCCTGGTGAAACGCCTGGAAGCGGTTGTTTCGCGCCACTAGGGATCGACGCGGGTTAAGACAGCGCTCGGTCCTTGGGAAGAATTCGGATCTGGACGGGCTCTGACAGCCCCTTGACCTGCTTCGGCGGAACCGAGACCAGATCTGCCAGTTCCGGGCCACCGCCGGTCCGTTCAATTCTCTCGCACGTCGCCTCGCTGATCACCAGATCCGTATCGATCTCGCGAGTCAGGCGTTCCAGCCGGTCGGCCAGGTTCACCGTCGTTCCGATCGCGGTGAAGTCGAGGCGCCGGTCGGCCCCGGCATTGCCCGTCACGACCGCTCCGTAGTGGATGCCGATCCCGATGCCGATCGGGTCTAGGCCCTTGCCGGTCCGAACCGTGTTCCACCGGCCGACCTCCGCCAACAGACGGCGGGCCGTCCGCAGTGCCGCCCTGGCGTCATCGGCCGTCGGCTTCGGCGCGCCGAACAGAGCCATCGCCCCATCGCCCATGAACTTGTCGAGCGTCCCTCGCTCGAAAAAGACCGAGTCGGCGATCGTCTTGTGCAAATCGCGAAGCAGCGAAATGGTCGCTTCCGGCGACTGGGTGTCGGCGATGGTCGTGAAACCGCGAACGTCGACAAAAAGAACCGCGGCGTCGAGCGCCTGCGGCTCGCCCATGGCTCCGCCGGAACGGGATATCTCGTCGACGACGTTGGGCGAGAAGTACCGGGCGAGGACCGCACGTTCGGAAGCTGCCCGTGCCTCGCGCACGACGAGTCCGCGAGCCCGTGCGACGATCAGGGCGACGATCCCGGCGACGATGAGTATGGCGATCGCACTCTGTCGACTCTGGACCACGTCGACAAAGAAAAGATCGGTGTAGATGGCGTAGGCTTCCGGGGTGTTGAACGACGGCGGTTCGCCAAGATCCCCCAGCCGGTACGCGCCGTCGGTCGTGGCGATCCACTCGGTCGCGGCAAGCCATGCACCCGCGACCCAGGCGCCGGTCCAGAGCGTGAGGGCGGGCGATGTCAACAGCCCGGTGATCGCGACCAGCAGGAAAAAGAAGACGAAACTCCCCAGCTTCAACATCAGAGGCCAGGGCGGCGCGGTCTCTAGAAGCGGGTTCGGCACTACCGTCGCGACCGCCACGATCAGCACGTCTACGACCGCGAAGACGAAGAGAACCCACCGGCGCTGCGGATGACGAAGCACGAGACGCCACTGCAACAGGCCGGATCCAGCAAACGCCACGCACAGGCCGATGGTCCAGATCACCTCAACCCGCCAGAACTGCAGAGCGAGCCAGAGGCAGACGATCACCATGACCGCCACCCTTGACCATACCGCCAGGGCCAGGCCGTCCCGCTGTGCGCGCCTGAAAGCCCGCGCAAAGGAGGGATCCCGCACTCCGGCGGAGGCTGCAGCGAGGTTCACCGGAACACCGGCTTTCCAGTTCCGGATCAGTCGCCTCGGGTTCAGTTGATTGAGGAACAAAGGACTAGGCCTCAAGGAAGCAAACTGGCTACGGCTGTGGTTCAGCGCGACCCGCGCGCCGCGTCCGCCTCTACGATCGCCGCGGCGATCGCGGCCCCGCTTGCGAGAGCGTGTTCGACCTTATCGCCTAGGCACCAGTCTCCGCCAACGAACAGTGAGCCATCCGCAGTCGCTGCGAAGGGACGGCCGAGGGCTGTGCGCGTGCGCGCATAGCGCCACCGGTGCGCGGCGACGAATGCCGGTTCCGGCACCGATCCATCCGACGTCGTCAGAAGGACATCGCGCAGCCTGTCGGTCACCTCCGGCCGATCCAACTCGAGATGTCGGATCGACCATTCCGGCGTCGCATGGGCAACCCAGCAGTCCATAGGCAGGTCGGCACGTCCCGGCTTGTCGTTCTCTCGGTAGGCGTCGGCGATGAACCTCGCCGATCCGGAAAGCATCGAGGGGTCGACCGCTCGCGACTCGTCGAAACCCAGCATGAAGGTCCAGCATGGATCGAACGCGACCGCAGTCAGGGGATCCGTGATTTCGCCAACGCCCTTCAGGAGCGCGCACGCTTGGGGCGCCGGCACCGCGCAGATCAGGATGTCGCAACGTTCCGGGGCTCGGCCGTCCTTGAACGACAGTTCCCACCACAGATCGCGCCGCGCCACCTCGGACACCTCGCTGCCACGGTTGAGTACGAGACCATCGGCTAGCGGCCTCAGCAGGCCGGACATACCGGGCAGACCGTAGCAACGCCCCTCCGACAACCCGCTGCCGGCCTCCACCGCCGATATGGCGGCACTCCCCGCCGATAGCAGCGTATCGAGTAGCGGCCCCATTTCCGGCACGCTCGCATCGATGAAAGGAATGCCGTGGTCGAACCTGAGACCCGCCTCGGTCCGGCGCGTGGCGATGCGTCCGCCGATGCCCCGGCTCTTGTCGTAGACGCGCACGCTGAACCCGTCATCGGTCAGGCGGCGGGCGCAGGCAATGCCGGCCATCCCGGCCCCGATGATCGCTATGTCCGGCGATGACACCCGACTCTCCACAGGATCCTCCGCTGAAACCGGGACTGCGGAACCGTGACAACCCGAACCGCACCAGCCCCCTGATCTGTATCCGCAGCGGCGTTTGGCAATCCACACGCCCTGTCGTCGATCCGGTTTCCGCTCGAACTGCTACGATGCGACCCCACTTGATATCAGATTTTTAGTCAATCTTTTTTACTGTGATCTGATTTATTGATCATGTTTCGACGCGCCTGTCATCAAATTCCGGCCGACCACCACCGACCCAAACCGCTACGGGGCGCGTTGCGGGCCCCTGATCAGCCTTTGGGATCATGGCGATCGGCGTTTCCGATTTCAGAACCGAAGCCACCACCGCCAAGTCTCCGAAGGGAAAAGAACATCAATAGGGGGTTTACCGGATGGAAACGTCGCAGAAGGTCACCGAGGTCGGCTACATCAGAAGCACTCCAGAACCGACCCGGTTTCCAGCTCCCGATCGTGCCACGATCGCCAATGTGCTGGTCGGTATCACCGGTACGCCCGCCCTTCCCGCCAAGATCGAACTGGCGATCGACCTGCATCGCCGGAACGGTGCCGCAATCACCGGCCTTTCAATCATCGATGTGGCACGTCTCGATCCGGCAAGCCCTGTTCCGATCGGCGCGCTGTCGTTCGCCAAGCAGATGCGGGAGCGTCGTTTCCGCGTCTCCCGGTCTCGGGCGATCGACGCTCTCGAGACGTTCTCTCAGGGTTGCAGGGCCGCGAACGTGCCCGTTGACGTGCGGCTGATCGAAGACGAGCCGGTTGAGGTAATCACGAACCAGGCTCATTTCGCCGACCTTATCGTGCTTCCGGTCGACGGGTGGTTCACGTACGGCCTGATCTCGCATGCCGAAACACGCCTCAGCGAGGTGCTGTTGCGCGGCGCGGGACCGATCATAACGGTTGGCGAGTCCTATGCGCCGTCCAATGAGGTGGTCGTCGGTCTCGACGGGTCGCTTGCTGCCGCCAACGCATTCAAGAAATACGTGCAGCTCGGCCTTTGGCCGAACGCGAGACTGCACCTGGTCCATGCAGTCGAGGAAGGCTGGCCGGAACAGGAGACGGCCGTCTCGGAAATGATGGACGGAGCGCTCGCCTATGCCCAGCGGTTCGAACGTACAGCCGTCGCGCATGTTATGTCCGGTGCCGCCAAGGACGCCTTCCAGGGAGTCATCCGCGAGACCGGAGCGAAAGCCGCGGTGCTGGGTTCCGACCGTCGCCGCCTCTTCGCCGACAAGCGGCTGACAACCGTGACCAAGAAGCTTACCCGGGACGACGGAATCAGCGTTCTCATCGCCGGCTGACCGCTCAGCCCAGATGTCCGGAAAGACAGAGGCCCGCTCCATCGAGAGCGGGCCTCTTGGCTTCCGGCGCACGGGCCCATGCCGAAACACCCGTTTGGCAGGTCGAGCTAGGCGGCGTCCCGGTCCGATCCCGGCGCATGCGTACGTCCGGCGCCGCTTGAGCTTTCCACCCGCTGATCGGCAGCCGGCTCCGCCGATCCGAGCAGGTGGTCTGCGAACTCGTGGTTACGATCCCGATGTCCCGCTTCATCCGCCCGCACCGCCAGAACGACATCGCGCAAGGTGGCGTCGGCCGGAAGGTTCCAATAGCTGATCGCGATCTCCGGCGCCGGAGGGTTCGGATGGCGCCCGGAGTCGATATCGGCGAGGTAATGAGTGTAGCTGATGACCGCCTCCTCTTCGAAATAAGCGACCATGCGATGCGCGGTTTTCGGAGCGAACAGGTAGAGGAAGAAGTAGAAATTGTAGAAGACCGCCTGGGTCAGCATGATGATGCCGCGCTCGACCATGCTCGGCTGAGCGACCTTCACGAACGTCATCAGATGCATCCGCTCGTTGTCGGCTTCTTCCAGCAACTCGCGGATCCACCCTTGGTCGTCGCGAATGTGGCGCAGAGCCTTGAGATGCTGGAGCAATCCGCCGACCATGCCGGGCACGGCAGCAACGGTCTCGAGCACCACCGCGCGATGCCCATATCGCCCCGCGAAGAAGCGGTCGGCGACGAAGCGCAGCGCCTTGACCGTCCCGAGGGCGACGCGGTCGCTCAGGTCCCTCGGCCGGCGATGCGTGATCGGATACATGTCGGGTGGGACGGGAGTGGGTCTTGTCATGGTCAATCGTCCTTTCGCAATGCGGCTCCGACCTGATTGAGGTCCCCAGCCGGCCTTCCCCCCGCGGAATCCCAATACATTTCGTGCGGCGCGCCCTCAGTCCTTCAGCTCGCGGATCATGAGACGTCGGACCTGCTGGCGCCGCCATACGGTGCGCCCGATGACATGCGCGCCGATCGGCGCCGTCACGAGCAGAAACAAGAAGATGGCGCCTGCGCGAACGGCCACGCCCGCATCGGCGGACGCGAGACTGGCGGCCAGAAGCATCAGCCCGGCCCCGAGCGTCCCTGCCTTGGTCGCGGCATGCATGCGGGTAAGCGCGTCGGGCAGTTTGACGACACCGACCGCCGCGACCAGGAAAAACAACGCTCCCACCACCAGGAGGGCGGCGATCATCCAGTCGCCGATTGGGAAGACAGCCTCGGTCATGTGGACCCCCCCGCCGCTTCCTGCTCGCTCACATGCGAGCGCAGCAGGTATCGGGCGAACCCGATCGTCGCCAGAAACGCCAGGATCGCCACCGCCAGCGCCACATCCAGAATTGCGAATACGTTGTGGGTGACGGCGACCACGACGACGAGGCCGACAAGCAGCATCGTCAGCAGATCGACGGCGATCACCCGGTCGGCCGGTGTCGGACCGAATACGACGCGATACAACGCGATGACCGATGACAGCGCCAGGATACCGCCGGCGACCCAGCTGCCGGCCAGAATGGGGTCGAGAGTTTCCGGCGTCATCCGCACACCTCGATAATCAGGCTTTCGAAACTGGACTTGATATCGGCGATCACCGCCTCGGGATCGTCCGTGTACATCGAATGGACGTACAGGATGCTCCGGTCGTCGCTGACATCGAGACTGAGCGTGCCGGGTGTCAGGGAGATCAGGTTGGCCAGCAACGTGATCTCGTGTCCGCTCCTCACGTCCAGCGGCACCTCGACGATGCCCGGTGTCGCCTTGGAACCCGGCGTGATCACGTCCCAGGCCACCCGGAAGCCGGACACGACGAGTTCGTAAAGGAACAGCGCGACCAGCCGCACGGCCGCCGGTAGTCGCCGCAGATCGCGCCGGCCCGCCGGACCGAACAGAGGGGCGACGATCCAAAGACTGAGAAGACTGAGCCCGAACCCGATCAGCAGCGTCACCAGGTCGAGCCGCCCCATCAGCGCGCCCCATGCGAATGCCAGGACGATGGCCAGAAGTGCGATCCTCATTGCGGACCTCCCACCGGATCTGCAACGGCGAGGCGTTCCCACCCGCCGAGAACCGTTTGCGCGTAGCCAACCGGATCAAGAAGCTCGGCCGAGGCCCGTTCGGCAAGATCGAGCGCCGGACCGGCACCAAGACCGACGCAAATCGTCAGCACCGCGAGCATGGAGATCGGCGCGCACAGAATACGGATGTCGCGGGCCGACGCCGTACCCTCGACGGCGCCTTCCGGCGGAGCCTTCCAGAACGCCTCGTTCCAGATCTTGATCATCGAGAACACCGTGAACAGGCCGACGACCAGAGCGATTGCGGCCATGGCCAGGTCAGCGGCGTCCAAGCTCGCCTTGACCACCAGAAGCTTCGCCCAGAATCCGGACAGCGGTGGAATTCCGGCAAGCGATAGCGCCGGCACGAGGAAGAGCACGGCGAGCCAAGGAGCGCGTCCTACCAACCCGCCGGTCCTCGCGAGGTCGTTGGTCCGGCAGTAGCGGTGGATCACGCCGGCGACCAGGAACAGGTTCGCCTTCACCACGATATGATGGATCAGATAAAACACCGCGGCCGTTACGGCGACAGGCGTCAGTAGGGCTAGGCCGACCAGCATGTAGCCGATCTGACTGACGATGTGGAACGACAGGATGCGCCGGATTTCGGTCTGACTCGCGGCGCCGAGAACACCGACGACCATCGTGGCGGCGGCCACCGGCCAGAACAGCGTCTGCACGAAGCTCTCCTGCCCCGCGAACACCAAGGTGAAGACCCGGATAAGCGCGTAGACGCCGACCTTCGTGAGCAGACCCGCGAACACCGCAGACACGGCGAAGGCGGGCGTGTGATACGAGGCAGGCAACCAGAAGAACAACGGGAACACCGCCGCCTTCATGCCGAAGGCGACCGCCAGCAGCAGACCGGCCGCGAACACCGCCCCTTCGGCCTCTCCCGACGACACGACGAGGTGAAGATGGGCAAGGTTCAACGTGCCGGTGGACCCGAACAGAAGAGCGATCGCCATGAGGAACATCAGCGTTGCCACGATGTTCAGCATCAAGTAGCGGACCGCCCCGTCCAGTTCCGCGCGAGTCCGTCCGAGGGCGACCATGCCGAAGGACGCGATGAGCATCACCTCGAACCAGACATAGAGGTTGAACAAGTCGCCGGTCAGGAACGCGCCGTTCACCCCGGTCAGCAGAACCAGGAAGAGCGCATGATAGCCTCGGGCCTCGCGCAACCGGTCCACGTCGGCGATCGCATAGATCGCGACGGCAAGGCCGGTGATCCCGGTGATCACCGTGAGCACGGCCGAGAGATGGTCGGCGGCCAGGACGATGCCGAAAGGCGCCATCCAGTCACCGACGGCCATGACGACCATACCTCCCTGCCACACCTCGGCCAGCAGCGCGACCGCACTGGCAGTCATCAGCAGACAGGTGGCGACCACGACGGCCCGTGCGAGCCTCCGACGCCGCCCGAGCAGGGCCGCGAGGATCGCACCCAAAAGAGGCAATAGGATCGGAGCGACAACCAACCAGTTCATGCCGCGCGCTCCTGTTCGGCACCGTCGGTCGGCCGGGAACCGTTCGCCGGACCATCAGTCTTCATGGGCTCGGCCGCTCCAAGTTGATCGATATCGGCGGTGCCGAAACGCTGGGCCGTCTTGAACACCAGCGCCAACGCGAAGGAGAACAGTCCGAAGCCGATGACGATCGCCGTCAGGACCAGAGCCTGTGGTAACGCGTTGGCGACCTCACCGTCCGGGGCCGCCGCATCCGAGGCGATGAGAGGCGGCAGTCCCTGAAGCACGTCGCCCGAGACGAAGACGACCAGGTTCACCGCCGTACCCAGCAACGCCACGCCGAACAGCATGCGGACCATGTGGCGGTCCGTCATCAGGTAGACGGCGGCGGCGACCACCAGTCCGATGGCGACAGCGAGATAGGGTTCCAACGCTCTAGACCTCCCGTTCGATCGCGAACGCCACCGTGAGCACGCTGCCCATGACGGCGAGATACACACCGATGTCGAAGAGCAGCGGGGTCCCGAGCGGCAGTCCCGCCTGCTTCCACCACAAGCCCGTCAGGAGCGGCAGCCCCTGCAGGCCGGCGATCAGTCCCGCCCCCGCGGCCAGTCCTAGTCCGACCAAGGCGATCAGCCGCGCGTCGACTCCCAACGACCGTCTTGCCGCACGCCAGCCGTCGGAGATCGCGACGAGGATGAACGCCGCGGCTGCCGTGAGGCCGCCGACGAACCCGCCGCCCGGCTCGTTATGGCCGCGCCACAGCAGATACACCGACACCAGCAGCAGCAGGGCCGTGAGCATGCGGGTGGCGGTACGAAGAATCAGCGTACTCATTCGGGCCTCCGGGAAACTCGGCGTCCACGCAATAGGGCGAAGGCGCCTAGCGCGGCGACGACCACGACGGCCACCTCGCCAAGCGTATCGAGGGCGCGGAAGTCGACGAGGATGACGTTGACGACGTTGCGGCCGAAGGCCTCTGGTACCGACGCCTGCTCATAAAAACTGGTGACTGTGCGGTCGACCGGCGGTGCAAGTCGCAACAGCGCGAGCGTCGCCCCTAACCCGACGAAAGCCGCCAGCGTACCGCGCAGCCAGCGCTGCGGCGCCGTGCGCCGGACGCTCTCGAACGGGGGTATCTTTGGGATCACGGCCGCCACGAAAACGACGATCAGCGCCTCGACCATGAACTGCGTCACGGCGACGTCGACGGCGCCATGCATCAGGAACACAAGGGTCGTCCCCACCCCGACCGCGGCCAGACCGCACAACGCGGTCAACCGCCGACGGGCGGCAATCGCCAAGGCGGCGCCGACGGCCATCAGCGCGAGGCTGGCGATCTCCCACGGCATCAACGACTCGAGCCTGATCGCCGACCAGACCGCCGGGTCGTCGCCGAGGGCGCCGACATACAGCACCAAGCCGACGACCGCGAAGGACAGGCCGGTATAGACGGTCAGCCGTCCGCCTTGGATTGCTGTCGTCATGCGCCCCGCTCCATCCAGCGTGGCCTTGAGCACGACGTCGTAGATCCGGTCGCCCGAGATCGGGAACCGCGCCCCGATCCGGTCCATGACCGCGGTCAGTCGGTCGAGCGCGAAATAGACACCGATGCCCAAGAGGACCGTTACGACACTGAGGATCAGCGGCACGTTCACGCCGTGCCAGAGCGCAAGCTTGATCTCGGCCGGAATGCCGAGGATGGAGGTAGCCGCCGGAACGACAATGGTTTGGCCGATCAGCGACGGCGCAAGACCGAAGATCAGACCACAGAGCCCCAGCAGCAGCGGCACCATCACCATCAGGTTCGGCGGCGCTACGCCCGCATCCGTGTCGGAGGGCCGGCCGAGGAAGGTGCGAACCGACACCACCAGCGCGACTGCGACCATCATCGCGTTGGCCGCCACGGCGGCGACGATCACCATCCCTGGTTCCTCGGCGATTGCCAGGGCGCCTTCGTACTTCAGTTCCTTACCGATGAACCCGAGGAACGGCGGAAAGCCGGCCATCGAGAATGCGCCGGTGAAGGCTGCGACAGCGGTTAGCGGCAACGCCGCCCGGAGCCCGGATAGCAGCCTTCTGTCGCGGGTACCTGTCCGTTTGTCGATGACGCCGACCATCAGGAACAACGTCGACTTGTAGAGCGCATGCACCAGGATGAATGTCGAGGCGGCAGCCACCGCGACCGGCGAGCTGGATCCGAGGAACATGGTCAGCGTCCCCAGCGCCATTACCGTCGTGTGAGCCAGCATCAGCTTCAGGTCGGTTTGACGCAGCGACTGGATCGACGCCCAAACCGCCGTGACCGCACCAAACACGGTCAGCACAGGAAACCAAAGCTCGTGTTCGGCATAGATCGGATGCACGCGGGCCAGGAGATAGATGCCGGCCTTCACCATGGTCGCCGAGTGCAGATAGGCGCTGACCGGTGTCGGCGCGGCCATCGCATTCGGCAGCCAGAAGTGAAAAGGAAACTGAGCCGACTTGGTGAAACAGCCCAGCAGAATGAGGATCAGAGAGAGCGTCAGATCGGATAGATCCGTGTCCGCCAGCGCCGCCGGAAGCTCCGACAGCCGGAAGGTCCCGGCTTCCGCGCCCAGAAGGACCAAGCCGGCGAGCATGGCCAGCCCTCCCGCGCCGGTCACCAGCAACCCCTGCAATGCCGACCGGCGTGCGGACGCCTTCTCATGGTCGAATCCGATCAGCAGGTAACTGATCACCGTCGTCGCCTCCCAGAAGACGAACAGGGTGATCAGATCGTCGGCCGTCACCAGGCCGAGCATCGCAAGCATGAAGGCGAACAGGAGCAGACACAGGCGACGCCGCTTTCCAGGCTTCTCCGCATAGGCCGCGGCGTAGGCCAGGACAAATACGCCGATCCCGGTGATCAGGAGGACGAACAGCAGACTGAGGCCGTCGATCCTGAACGCGAACTCGACGCCGAGACCGCCTACCCAGGACCAGGAAACCGTCGGAAACACGCCGGCGGCGACACCCGGGATCCAGCTCAGACCGACCACGAAGCCCGCCAAGGCCACGGCGATGCTCGCCAAGACCCAGCCGTCGATCCAGCGCGGAGACAGCGTCGGGGCGGCCATCATGCGAACGCCGTCCCGGCGGCGATACGGCTCAGCCGTCCCCCACCCGTCTGTGCGTCGACATCGCGGGCAGGCATCACGCCAAGGCTGCCCCGAAAGCCGTTTGCCAGGGTGACAGCCGTATTCGGCCGGACCATCGCGGCGAACCCGCGCCGTTTCATCGTTCCAACGACCAGCACCGATGCTTCCTTCTCATCTACCATGGCGGGGATCACGTGTTCCGCCGGACCTTCCCTCAATTCCGCTTCGACAGGCACACCGCGAAGCCGGCACCGCGCCGCCATTCCGCCAAGCCAATCCGCGCGGGCGGTCTCGATGTCTCGGCGGGCTGCGGCGATCTCCCCGTCAGCGATCCGCAAGAACGGGCTGTGCCTCATGTCATACTCGCCGTCCAGTTGCCAGGCATTGACGACGACCACGGACCCTCCAGCCCGTGCCGCCAGATCCGACGCCTGGTCGATCGCGTTGTCGTTCAGGCTGTCGCGCCGGGCGTCATGAGCGTCCGGATCTGCGGCCACCACGACCCGCAACGCTTCGGTTTCGGTGGTGTTCCAGAACCAGACGGGGACGGGGGTGTGCTTCAAAAGGCTGCGCTCGAGCACGCCGAGGCTCAGCGGCACGCCTTCCGGCCGGATCACGGAAACCGCCTGGCAGTTGGGCGCGATCTGCAGCGCCGCCCTCTCCCCCGCCCCTTTCGGGTCCAGGGCGTCCAGACTGATATGCACGCCGGCTCCAGCCGCCTTTCCCAACAACGCACGTTCCCGGTCTATATCGCGGCCACCTTCCGGGACGAAGATTCGAGCACGGCCACGCGGCAGGCACAGCAACCGGATCGCAGCGACGGTTTCCGCCACCGTGTCCGTATCGCTGAAGACCGCCAAGTCCGTGCACATCGCTCCCCCCTGAACCCGCACGTCCGCCGAGTTGCAGAGGAATTAGCGCTCGTATCTGATCCTTCAAATCATATTATCTTGTAACTTCGATCAAGAAATCTGATCATGCATCACGATGATTAGTTTTCGCCAACTCCGCGCCCTGGTGGCAGTCGCAGACGAATTGCACTTCCGTCGCGCAGCGGCTCGCATCCATGTCAGCCAGCCGGCGCTTAGCGGGCAGATCAAGGAGCTTGAGGAACGGTTGGGCGTACAATTGCTGGAACGCACCCGTAGCCGGGTGTTGCTCACGGCGGTCGGCAAGGAAGTCGTGGAGCGGGCCCGCATCATCCTCCGCGACGTCGACGAGTTGGTGGAGTCCGCCGGCCACGCCCAACGTAAGTTCACGGGCACTCTCAGGATCGGATCCTTGCCGACGGTCGGACCCTACCTGCTCCCGCCGATCATTCCCGAGCTCCACAGCCGCTATCCGGCGCTCAAGCTGTATGTGCGCGACGGGCTTCAGGACCCGCTCCTCGCCGGACTGAAGGCCGGGCAGTTCGATGCGCTGATCGTTCCCATACCGGTGAAGGAAACCGATCTGCGTATCGAACCGCTTTTCCAGGAACGGCTGGAAGTCGCCATGGCCGACGACCATCCACTTGCCGGGCGACGATCGCTAGAACGCGGCGACCTGCGCGGCCATGACGTTCTTGTGCTTGAGCCCGGGCATCGGTTGCGCGACCAGGTCGTTCAGATCTGCGAACAGAGTCAGGCGACGGTTCTCACGGACTACGAAGGAACGAGCCTGGACGCGATCCGCCAGATGGTGGCCGCCGGCATGGGGGTCGCCTTTCTGCCCAGCCTCTATGTCCGCTCCGAGGTCCGACCGGGCGCGGGCGTGTCGATCCGGCCGATTCGCAAACGCCCGCCGTCCCGAACGGTCGGCATGGTCTGGCGCCGCAACACGGCATTGCAGGACGAGTTGACGGAGATCGCCGACGTTATCCAGTCCTGGCTTCGCCTCAACGTCGGCCCAGAAGTGCAGGCGCTTTCGGGCCCCAAATAGCGATCGACGGCCGGGTTCCTCCTAGGTCGTGCGGCCCCTGACGACCGGCGCACCGAAGATAGCGAAATACGCCAACGTCCGCAGCAGACGACGAAGGGACTCGGCCATGCCCCCCGGCGCGCCCTCAGTTGTCGGCAACCGAGAGCCCGCGCAGACGGTCACTCTTCTCGATCCAGTCGATCAGGTAGTTTGCAAATCCCTCGGCGGTCGGTGAAAGAGCGCGACGGGTCGAGCGATAGAGGCAGACCTGCCGGATCGATTCAGGCTCGACGATGCGGCGCATCACCAGCCCGAGACGACGCGCCAGAACACCGACATAGGCCGGGGACAGGGTGACGAGCGATCCGGCGGCTGCGATCCCGAGCGCGGTGGAGATATGGTCGACCACCTGCGACGGGGTGACCCGTTCCTCGTCGGGCAGGTTGCTGCGCATCCGGGCGACGCTGCGCTCATGGTCCCTCCCGGCGGCCACGATCGACAGCCGCCGCAGGTCCTCCCACTCGACGATCGGTTTGGCCGCTATCGGATGATCCGGCGCGCACCACATCACCCAGGGACTGTCGAACAGAGGTTCTCGCGCCACCTGATCCCCCAGCGGCCGGTCCGGGCCGATGGCGAGGTCGACCTCCCCCGTCGCAACCATGTCGACGAGAGATTCGACGGCAGCATCGCGGATGACCACGACGACTTTCGGTCGATCGGCGTTGTACAGGTTTATAACCGTCGGCAGGATCATGCTGGCGATCACCTGCGGCGCGGCGATCCGCACCACGCCCGCCGCCTGGTTCTGCAGATCCAGAGCGGCGGTTTCGGCCAGGCCGACATACTTCAGGACCGCCTCGGCCGAACTTCTCAGTTCCCGCCCAGCCATCGACAGGTCGACCTTGCGGGTGCTCCGGTCGAATAGCCGCAGGCCGAGCGACGTTTCAAGTTCAACGATGAGCTGGCTGATCGCCGAGGGGGTCAGACCGAGCCTGTTGCCGGCTTCCGTGAAGCTGAGGGTGTCGGCAACAGTGACGAACGCCTCGAACTGGCGAAGGGTGAATCTGGACAGCGGCATCGGGCCGAACCCATTTGTTAGAATATCTGAATAATAAGTAAGTATTGATCGTTTGTCTCCCGCGTCCCGCGTGTGGAAGCTAAGGCCAAGCAGGTCGGCGACGGATTTCACGTTCGCTTAAAAACCGGCATTGGATTTGGTGAGGGGACGGAAGTATGGCGGGCAAGCTCGACGCGGCAACCATTCAAAATTTGGCGCGGGAACTTCATCAGTCCGAGCGGACGGGTGAACAGGTCGAACAGTTCTCGAAGCGTCACCCGTCCATGACCATGGACGACAGCTACGCCATCCAGCGGGCCTGGGTTGATCTCAAACTCTCCGAAGGTCAGACGGTCAAGGGCCACAAGATCGGCCTGACCTCCCGCGCGATGCAGATATCGTCGCAGATCACCGAACCGGACTACGGCTGTCTGCTCGATGCGATGTTCTATCGCGAGGGCGGAGACATACCGATGGCGGCCTTCATCAAACCGCGGGTCGAGGTGGAACTGGCCTTCGTTCTCGGCAAACGTCTCGCCGGCGACGGGGTGAGCGTGTTCGACGTTCTGGCCGCGACGGAATACGTTATCCCGGCGTTGGAGATCATCGACGCCCGCATCGAGCAGGTGGACCGGGAGACCGGAGCGCCCCGAAAGGTGCTCGACACGATCGCCGACAACGCGGCCAATGCCGGCGTGGTCATGGGCGGCCGCCCGGTGAAGGTTGACGCGCTGGACCTTCGCTGGTGCGGCGCCCTGCTGCACAAGAACGGGGTGATCGAGGAATCCGGTCTTTCCGCCGCCGTTCTCAACCATCCTGCAAACGGCGTCGCCTGGCTCGCCGGTAAGCTGGCCCCGCATGGGGAAGCGCTCGAGGAGGGCGAGATCGTCCTCGCCGGATCGTTCACCCGGCCGGTCGCCATGAGCGCGGGCGATGTCCTGCACGCGGACTACGGCGCTCTCGGGTCGATCAGCTTCAGAATGGTCTGAAACGATGCGGACCCCCGAGAACGAATTCAAGCTGGCCCTGGCGCGCGGCGAGACCCAGATCGGGCTCTGGCTGGCGCTCGCCGACGCGTATTCGGCCGAGTTGGTGGCCGGCAGCGGCTTCGACTGGCTGCTCGTCGACGGCGAGCACGCACCAAACGATCTGCGGAGTATTCTTGCCACACTACAGGCGGTCGCTCCGTATCCGGTCCATCCGATCGTGCGGTTGCCGTCCGGTGACCCGGTTCTGATCAAGCAGGTCCTGGACTTGGGCGCGACGACGCTGCTGATCCCGATGGTCGAAACGGCTGACCAGGCGCGCGCGCTCGTTCAGGCGGTTCGCTATCCGCCGAACGGCATCCGGGGCGTCGGCAGCGGGATTGCGCGGTCGTCACGTTGGGCGCGCTACGAGACGTATCTGCATGAGGCGGATAAACGCATCTGTCTCCTGGTCCAGGTCGAGAACGAGACCGGCCTGAGGAACGTCGACGAGATCGCCGCCGTGGACGGCGTGGACGGCGTCTTCGTCGGGCCAGCCGATCTGGCGGCGTCGATGGGCTATCTCGGCCAGGCGTCCACGCCGGAAGTCCTCGCCGCGATCGACGGCGCGATCTCGAGCATCCTGGCGGCCGGCAAGGCGCCCGGGATCCTGATGCCCGACCGAGCACGGGCGAAGCGCTACATCCAGGCCGGCGCGCGGTTCGTCGCGGTCGGCGTCGATACCACGCTGCTGGCCAACTCCACGGCCGCGTTGGCCGCGTCCTTCCGCCGACCGAGGACGGCGGCTCCCTCATTGGAAGACCTCGCCGCCGCGTTCTCCGGCCGGGTGATCGACACCCCCGACGAGATGGCGCCGTTCCTGCTGGACTGGCGTCGCCGCTGGCAAGGCCGGGCGCTCGCGGTGGTGCAACCCGATACGGCCGAGGATGTCGCGGCCGTCGTCGCCTGGTGCCGCCGCAATCGGGTTCCGGTGGTGCCGCAAGGTGGGAAAACGGGCCTCTCGGGAGGATCCGTCCCGGACGACAGCGGAACGGCGATCGTCCTGTCGCTGAGCCGTCTGAACGCGATCCGATCCATCGACCCGCTCAACAACACCATTACCGTGGAGGCCGGCTGCACGCTGCTCCAGGTCCAGGAGGCCGCGCGGGACGCGGGGCGGCTGTTCCCCTTGAGTCTGGCGGCCGAAGGGACTTGCACGATCGGCGGCAACCTCGCGACCAATGCCGGGGGTGTCCGGGTTCTGCGCTACGGCAACGCCCGGGAGCTCTGCCTCGGACTGCAGGTTGTCACGCCGGAGGGGGATCTCTGGGACGGCCTTCGCGGCCTGCGGAAGGACAATACCGGCTACGACCTGCGGGATCTCTATATCGGCTCGGAAGGCACGCTCGGGGTGATCACGGCCGCGGTGCTCAAACTCCACCCGCTCCCCACCGTCGAAACGGCCGCCTTCGTTGCCCTGCCCGATCTTGAAGCGGCTCTGAAGGTGCTCGACCTCGGCCAGCAGCACCTTGGCGCCGAACTGACCGCCTTCGAGCTGTTGAGCGAGCAATGCCTGGGTCTCGTGCTCAAGCACATGCCCGACCTCCGTCGCCCACTGGCCGAAGCGGCACCGTGGTACGCCCTGATCGGTGTATCCAGCACACGCGCCGAAGCCGACGCCACCCAAAGCCTGATGGAGATACTCGAGACGGCGCTCGAGAACGAATGGGTCTCCGACGCCACCGCAGCCCAATCCATTGGCCAGGTCAAGGAGCTCTGGGCACTACGCGAGAACACGTCGGAAGCACAGGCCCACGAAGGCCCGACCATCAAGCACGACATCTCGCTGCCGATTTCCCGGATTCCGGACTTCGTCACCCAAACGGTGGCGGCGATCATGGAGGAGTTCGACGGGGTGAGCATGGCCATCCTCGGGCATCTCGGCGACGGCAACCTGCACTTCAACGTGAAACCCGCGCCGCCGCGGCGGAACGACGCCTCCACGGTGCCGTTCCAGCAGCTCGAGGCGCCGATCAACAAACTGGTTCACGACGCAGTCGCCCGTTTCAATGGGTCCGTATCCGCCGAGCACGGCCTTGGCGTGCTGCGCCGGGACGAGGCCGCCCGGTACAAGTCGGCGGTCGAACTGCGCCAAATGCGGGCGATCAAGGACGCGCTGGACCCCCTTGGCCTGATGAACCCCGGAAAACTCCTCGCCTGAAGGACGTCACGATATGACAGACCGCCTCACCGTTTCTGGTATCGCCGTTTCGCCCGATCACTACATCGACGGCCGGCGGGTCGAGAGCGACGGTAAGTTCGACCTGTTCTCGCCGATCGACCGGTCCCCGCTGGGCCGGATTTCCGAGGGCACGCCGGAGCAGGTGGATCAAGCGATCGCCGCGGCCCAGCGTGCGTTCCCCGCCTGGGCAGCCTTGTCGGCAGAGGAGCGGCGTGACCACCTCTACAGGTTCGCCGACGAGATCAAGGCCAGGGGCGATGCGTTCTGCACCCTCGAGTCGACCGACGCCGGCGTGCTCCTGTCGCGCATGCGCCACGGCGTCGTTCCCCGGGCGATGCTCAACCTGACGTTCTTCGTCGACCATGCCCTGACGCTTCAGGACCGGCCGATCGAGACGCCGCAGGCGACCCATCGCGTGCGCCACGATCCCGCCGGGGTCGTGGCGATCATCACGCCCTGGAACGCCCCCCTCATGCTGACCACCTGGAAGCTCGGCCCGGCACTGGCGGCCGGCAACACGGTGATCGTCAAGCCGCCGGAATGGGCCCCACTGACCTGCTCCCTGCTGGCCGACGCGGCGGATGCAGCCGGACTGCCGCCGGGCGTTCTCAATATCGTTCAGGGAACCGGTTCGGTCACCGGCGCGGCACTGGTCTCGGACCCGCGGCTCGCCCGAATCTCGTTCACCGGCTCCGTGCCGACGGCGAAGTGGATCGCCCAGGCGGCCGGGGCCAATCTCGTTCCGTGCAGCTTCGAGCTCGGCGGCAAATCCCCCTTCATCGTTCTGGAGGATGCCGATCTGGACGGCGCCGCAGCGACCGGCGCCCTGATGTATCGCAACGCGACCCAGGTCTGCCTCGCCGGGACCCGCTTCCTGGTGCATGAACGGATCGCCGAAGACTTTGTCGAGCGCATGCGCGGTTATGTCGAGAACCTGCGCATCGGGGACCCGCGGGAGGAAACGACCGAGGTCGGGCCGATCATCCACCCGCGCCAAATCGAGAAGGTCAAAGGCTATGTCGCACGGGCGGCCGAGGCAGGTGCCGAGGTCTTGTGGGGCGGTGCGCCGCATCCGGCAGGCGAGCTCTACTATGAGCCGACGATGCTGACCAATGTCGCCCAGGACTCGGAAATCGTGCAGAGCGAAGTGTTCGGCCCGGTGCTGACCTTGCAGACCTTCTCGTCCGATGACCAAGCGATCGAGCTCGCCAACGACGTCGACTACGGGCTCGGCGGCGTCTGCTACGGGGAGGCCGCGCACGCGACGGCCGTCGCCGATCGGGTCCGCACCGGCTTCATCTGGATCAACTCCTTCGGAATCCGCGATCTCGCGGCCCCCTTCGGCGGGTGCAAGCGGTCCGGTATCGGCCGCGAGGGCGGCGACTGGAGCTTCGAATTCTTCTGCGACATCAAGGACGTCGTTCTTCCGAAAAAGCCGTTTCAGGCCAGTTTCAGTCAGCGATAAGGAGACATCCCATGGGACAGATCGTCGGCTCAGCCATCGTTTCCCACCATCCCGGCCTCATGCAGTGCGAGGACTTCCGCCGCATGATGGGAGCCGGCGAAGACTCCGATCTCATCGCGGGCTACGAGCGGCTTCGACACAAGATCGAGGCGGTGAAGCCGGACGTGGTCGTGATCTTCGACTCCCACTGGTTCACCACCGGCTACCACCTGATCGACGGCGGCGATCGGTATGAGGGTGTCTTCACCTCCGACGAAATGCCCTGGTACCTGTACGGCGTGCCGTTCAACTACAGGGGTCACCCGCAGTTCGCGCTCGATGTCGAGGCGGTCTCGCGCGAGATGGGCGGCTATAATCGCACCATCAACCACGCCGGCCTGGAGCGCCAGTACGCCACGCTCAATCTGGTCAAGCATCTCCGCTTCGAGCTGAGCGATACGCCGGTCGTTTCCGCCAGTTCGTGCCAGAACTGCCGGCCGGAGCACTTCGTTCAGTCGGGCGAGGTCTGGGGCGAGGCGATCCGGCGCAGCGACCTGAAGGTCGTCCTGCTGGCCTCGGGCGCGCTCAGCCATCGTTTCGTCGACATAGACTGGAAGCCGAAGCATCCGCGCATCTTCCACGAGAGCAACCTGTCGTCCCCGGAGAACCTCGCGAGCGACAAGAAGGCGATCGCGCTGATGCAGGACGGACGGCACGACAAGATCCTGGACGACTGGGACAGCGACTTCCGCAAGACCCCGTGGGAAGCCTTCGGCGCCCATTACCTACAGATGCTCGGAGCGATGGGCGGCGCCGACTGCCGCGCCAAGGGTGAACCGCTGTCGGCCTACGAGAATGCCCGGGGAACCGGGAACATTCACGTCTGGTTCGACGCCTGAGAACGGTGGAAACAATGGAATTTCCGTTTGATGTCCTTCCGGCGGTGCTGCGCGGGCCCCGCGTCGAACGCCGCCGGATCCTGCTCGGCGGCAGCGCGTTTTGGGGAACGATGGTCGAAGACGGCGACGACGCCGGGAAACTCCGGCTCGACGACGGGCGTTTGATCGATGACGACGGGGCGGTCTACCTGCCACCGGTCAATCCGACCAAGATCATCGCCGTCCACATCTCCTACAAGTCGCGCAGCATGGAGACCCGAAACCGGCCCAAGCCGACCGAGACGCCGACCTACTTCACCAAGCCGCCGAGCTCGCTGAACGGCCATCGCGGGCAAATCCTTAAACCCGAGGACTGCAGCTACCTGAACTACGAGGGTGAATATGCGGTCGCGATCGGAAGGACCTGCCGCAACGTCACGCCCGACGAAGCCTGGGACTGTATCGAGGGTTTCTGCCCGGCGCTGGACATGGGCTTGCAGAACTTCCGTGACACGGATCAGGGCAGCATGCTGCGGGTGAAGGGCGCCGATACGCTTCTGCCGATCGGGCCGGGCATCGTGCGCGGGGTCAACCTGTTCGAGCAGACGCTGCGCACGACGGTCAACGGCTTGGTGGTGCAGGAAGCCGATATCGGCGAGGAGACCATCTGGGGGCCGCACTACGTGATCGCCGACATCGCGCGACACATTACGCTGGAAGCCGGCGACGTCATCCTCATGGGGACGCCCTGCCACTCCCGATCGGTCAACGCCGGTGACGAGGTGGCATGCGAGATCACCGGGATCGGCCGGGTCGAGGGAACGGTGACCGCGGTCGCCGCTCCCAGGGCAAGCGCGCTCGGCGTCGGCGCCCCGCCGACGGACAGTCCCGAAGTGCAACGGGTGGCCCTTGGATTTGACGAACGGGTGCCCGAACACTTCAAGGCCAATCTGCGGCAGGCGCGGCGAGACGCATGAACCGGATCTGTATCTTCGGCGCCGGCGCCATCGGTAGCTTTATCGGCGCCCGTTTGGCGGCACACGCCGATCTGCAAGTGAGTGCGGTGGCCCGGGGCGCCACCCTGAAAGCGCTGGACGCGCACGGCTGGAGACTCCGTCACGCGGGAGAGACTGTAGGCGGCCCGGCGATCGCATCCGCCGACCCGTCCGATCTCGGAGAACAGGATCTGGTGGTGATCGCGGTCAAGGGCCCGGCGATGGGGGCGGTCGCGGAAACGATCGCGCCGCTCATCGGCCCCGAGACCGTCGTGCTCCCCGCCATGAACGGCGTGCCCTGGTGGTTCGGCGACGGCATGCCGGCGCTGGGCGCCGCGCCGCTTGAGAGCGTCGATCCGGGAGGTGCGATCGCGGCGGCCATTCCCGCGCGGCAGGTTCTCGGCTGCGTGGTTCACGCCGCGGCCATCGTCGCCGAGCCCGGACTGGTCGAGCACCGGATGGGCAACGGCCTGATCCTGGGCGAGCCGGATGGGTCAATGTCGCCGCGGCTCGAGCGCGTCGTGGGATTGCTCACGGATGCCGGTTTCGAGGCGACGGCGTCCCGGAACATTCGCCACGATATCTGGTACAAGCTGTGGGGCAACCTGACCATGAACCCGGTATCGGCCATGACCGGAGCCACGGCGGATCGCATCCTGGACGATCCCTTGGTCCGGTCGTTCTGCTCGGCGGCGATGCGCGAAGCGGCGGAGATCGGACGCAAGATCGGCTGCACCATCGACCAGAGCCCCGACGACCGCCATGACGTGACCCGCAAGCTCGGTGCGTTCAAGACCTCGATGCTCCAGGACGTGGAGGCCGGTCGGGCGCTGGAACTGGACGCGATCGTCGCCTCGGTTTCCGAACTCGGCCGCCGTCTCGGCGTGGACACGCCTTTCGTGGATGGCTTGCTAGGACTGACCCGATTGTTTGCCCGATCGCGCGGCCTCTACTAACGGGTATGATGGAAAAGCCGGACATCAAGAACCGGCGGCACAGGATTTCACTGGGGAGGAAACGGTGATGGGACAGGTCTTCTTCATTCCACACGGCGGCGGACCGCTGCCCCTCCTGGGCGACCCCGGCTATGCCCGTTTGGCGTCGATGCTGCGCGGCTTGGGACCGGCGCTCGAGGGCACCAAGACGATCCTCCTCGTCACCGCCCATTGGGAATCCGAACACCCCGCCCTTTCGGTCGCCCCGCGCCCCGGCATGCTGTTCGACTATTACGGATTCCCCGAAGAGACCTACCACTACCGGTATCCGGCTCACGGCGCGCCGGAACTCGTCGAACAGGTTGTCTCCGCCCTCGCCGCCCAGGGGATCGAGTCCACTCTCGATGCGGAACGCGGATTCGACCATGGGACCTTTGTCCCGATGATGTTGATGCGCCCGGAAGCCGACATCCCGATCCTTCAAATGTCGCTGATGTCTTCGTTGGATCCGGCCGGGCACATCGCGATGGGCCGGGCGCTGGCCGCTGTCCTGGACGACGACGTGACGCTGATCGGATCCGGCTTCAGTTTCCACAATATCGAGGCGCTGATCGGGCGGTCGCGTGTCGACCGCGAGGAGGGATACACGCTGGCCAAGGCATTCCACGATTGGATCGACGATGCCGTCTGCGACGGCGGCATCCAACCGGCCGAGCGTGAACAGCGACTGTCGGAATGGGAGTCCGCGCGGGGCGCGCGGTTCTGCCACCCCCGCGAAGAACATCTTCTGCCCCTGCACGTCTGCTACGGGGCCGCTGCGGAAGCGGGGCTGGCGGTCGAGAAGATCTTCAGCGAACCGGTAAAGGGATACCAGACGTCCGGCTATCGCTGGCAATAAGGACGAGGGGCCAACGACGAGGGGGCCGATCGTGATGCTTCCGGCCCTCCGAAGACCGGAGCGGAGCGTCGCCGGACCCGGCCCTAGATCTTCTTGAACTTCTCGAGGAAAGCGTCGATGGCTTCGGTCACCTTCTTTTCGGCCTCATCGACGCTTCGCATCTGCTGCATGACGTCACGCGCCGCGACCGCCGCGTCGGCCGAGGCCGATTCAACACCACCGATGTTCTGATCGACGGCCGAGACGCGATGCGCCGTATCCGACATGTTTCCCGTGATCTCGGCCGTCACCGCGCCCTGCTCCTCAGCGGCGGTAGACATCGCCGTCGCCTGGTCGCGGACCAACGCGATGGCCTGCGTGATGGCGCGAATCGCGGTGACGTTGTCCCGCACCGCCTTGGTGACGTTATCGACTTCCGTGCCAATCTCCTCGGTGGAACTGGTCGTCTGGGTCGCAAGCTTTCTGACCTCGTCGGCGACGACGGCGAACCCGCGACCGGCGTCTCCAGCACGCGCCGCTTCGATTGAGGCGTTCAGCGCCAGCAGATTGGTCTTGTCGGCGATGTCCCTGATCAAGGTCACGACACCGGTGATGCGTTGGGTCGCGATCTCCAGGTTCTGCAGCGAGGACGTCGCCACATCCGCCCTTTCGGACGCATCGTCCGTGAGACTTGAGGTCTTGGTCACGCCTTTGACGATCTCATGGATCGAGGACGCCATCTGATCCATCGCGGCCGCCACGACGGAGACGTTCTGAGCGGCGGCAACCGAGTTCTCCTTCACGACCGAGCCTTGGCGGCTTGTCGACTCAGCCGTTGCAACCATGGACTCCGCCACGAGCTTGGATCGTTTCGACGCTTCATGCAGGGCGTTCGTCGCGCCGATCACGATCTCACGGAAGTCCCTTCCGAGGGCCTGCACAGGGCGCAGCAGGTAAACCCCCAAACCGTAGCCGCATGCCAGAATCAGCAGGCTGAACACGCCAAGACTGATAAGAGCGTCCCGCACAGACGCGTTCGCATCCGCCATCGCCTCGTCGCTCGAAACGGACAGAACGATCTTCCAGTCGAGCCCGGGCAGACTGACCTGCTCGAACCCGGCGATCACCGGCATCCCGCGGTGGTCCGCGGCGGCAACAAGTCCTTCCGTCCCCCCGAGCGCGCTGGTCACTACGTCGCTGGACATGGGCGAACCGATGGCCAGGCCCCCGGCGTTCTCCGGCACGGAGCGAAGTTGCCCGTTGGACCCGATGAGGAAGGTTTCGGCGGTCTGGAAGCCGGCGATCTCCTTGTTCACGATCGCGTTGATCCGATCGACCGGCATCTGGAAGGCGATGATACCGATCAGCTTTCCCCCGTCCTTGAGGGGCGCCAGCAGGAACGAGGCGTCCTGATTGTATGAAGGCTCGTAGGGTTCGAAATCCACGAAGACGAGGCCGTCCGACTGCTCGCTGATGATCTGTTGAACGGCGCGTCCAAACGCCGAACCGCTGTAGGGGCCGTCGACAAACGACGTCCCGTAGTCCAGCTCCTTGAAGACGGAGTAGACGATGCGGCCTTCTTTCGGCTCGAACAAGAAGATGTCGTAGAACTCGAACTCCTCGAGATATGCCTTGAAGAAGGGATGGTAGAGTTCGTGCAAACCTGAATAAAGACTGGCGTCCCCGGCCGTCATCAGCAGATGTTTCTCGCCAATCTTCTGCGGATTGTCCGAAATATAAAGGTGTTGCAGTTTCTCGGCGACCCGATCGATTTTCATCCAACGCTCAAGGTCCGCCGGAGTCGCCCCGGCCGTATTCTCCTGCTGATAGAGATAGCGTCCCCGTAAGCTCTGGCCGTCGACGGCTACGTCGTCGGAAGCATCCAGCTCGCTGACGGCCGCCGTGAACGCGACCGTCGCTTCGGTGACGACCGGATTGATCGCAAGCGTGCGCGCGATACTGAGCAGAGTGCCGAAATAGGTTTCGACCATCTCTTCCTTCAGGTCGATGACCGAGGCGATTTCCGCCCGGGCCGCCTGTTCGGCCATGCTGTACATGCGGGTGATGTCGAACACGGAGTTCACGATCATCGGCAGAATACCCGCCGCCAGCAACGCACCCATGATCTTGTGTTTGAATTTCATCGCCGATGGATCGCATCACGGTTTCTGGCCAAGCGTATCCGCCTAGCAGATTTCGAGAAGGCTTTCACATAATAACTCGGCGATATCACTCCGGCAGCGCGGTCCGTAACGCCAGAGCGCCGCGGAACGCGGCCGCATCCGCTTCCCGGACGCCGGAAACCGACCGCCGGACAGGAAGTCCTGAACGGCGGTCGGCAGATGGATCTATCGGGCGCGGACCGGTCGGCCACAGAACCCCAAGGTCACGCGCTTCTGTAGAGCTTGGTCAGGACGAACTCGACATGGCCGAGGGCTTCGGCGGCGGTGTGTCGTCCGTTGGCGGTGCGGACGATCATCTCGATCAGGCTGTCGCCGGCCTCGTCGATGGTCTGGGTGCCCTTGAGCACGCCGGAGACGTCGACATCCACATGCTCGCTCATGGTACGCACCGTGCGCGGGTTGCCGGTGATCTTCACCACCGGAACGATCGGGTTGCCGATCACGTTGCCCTGTCCCGTCGGGAAGGTGTGGATCACGTAGCCCGCCGCCGCCATCAGGGTCACGCACTCCGCCGCCGCCGAGGAGGTGTCCATGAAATACAGGCCGTTGCCCTTCGCCGGCGCCTCCGCCGGCTCCAGCACGTCGATGTATTTCGACTCCCGGCCGATCTTCTCCAGGTTGCCCAGCGCCTTCTCCTCGATCGTCGTCAGACCGCCCAGGATGTTGCCCTTGGTCGGCTGGCTGTCCGACAGATCGGAGGTCTTGTGCGCCTCGATCACCTCGTCCTGATACGCCTGGAACGTCCGCAGGAACTTGTCCCGCGCCTCGTTGTTCGCCGCCCGGTCGGCGCAGATGTGCTCCGCCCCGGTGATCTCCGAGGTCTC
>JANSYS010000009.1 GCA_024742275.1 Alphaproteobacteria bacterium
ATTCCCCGCGCCCACGAGCGCGATCTTGTTGCGAGCCATGATTTCCCCTGTCGCAAGCGTTGGCCTGGACATCCCGCGCTGCCGGCGGCTGAGGCGGCCGGCGACGGCCCGAGATATGTGCGATGCGGCATAGCGCGTTTCGCAGGCGCGGGCAACCGCGTGTGCAGGCGAATCGTGAATGGCGGCGGTTCGGCGTCGCTTGAGACCCGAAGATTCCGGATTTTCGCGCCGTTTGACTCAGATCAACACGGATGAGGCGTATGGCCCTTAGTGTACGATCGGAAGGGTTCCGGGTACCCGATCGGGGCAGGCCACCGGTACGGGATCGTCGTCGCGGAATCCATCGCGGGGGGTGCGTAGTTTCACGGGAGAATACCATGACCAAGCAAACGAAACAGACCACCAAGCCGACAGGTACCGCCGATTCCATGCCGAAAGCCGCCGGCGAGCCGCTTTCGGCGGCCGAGAAAACGGCCGCTCAGGTCGTCCGACGGACGAACGAGACCGTTCGGCATCTGGCCGAGGCCAACGGCTGGACCGAGACTGCGGACAAGCAGGCGGCCACGCTCTCCGCGTTGCAGGGCCCCTTCGTTGAGGCGGCGTCCCACGTCTTCGGCCGCTATGTGGAGGGCATGGCCGAGCTGAACCGGGAGATGACGCGGTTCGTCGCCGAGCGGCTTCGCTACGACGCCGAATTCGGGCACGCCCTCACCGGCTGCCACAGCTTCGCGCAGGCGGCCGAGATGCAGCAGGAATGGGTGCGCAAGGCGACCGAGGATTACATGACGGAAGCCAAGAGGCTCGGCGAGATCGGGCAGAAGGTCGTCGCCGAGACGACCCAGCGACCCTCCACCTGAGCGCCCCCTGAAACGGAGAGGGCCGGCGCGCGGACAGCGGCACCGGCCCGGCAGGGCGACCGCTCGCGGGTTCCGCTACGCCGCTCGGCGCACGCCGGCAGCCTTCACACTGTCGTCGACGAAGGCCTCGAACGGCTTGAAGTTCTCCTCGAACCGGCCGCGCAACTCGCCAGCCGTCACGTCGTACGCGTTGCCGTCGCTCCAGGCGCCGCGCGGGCGCAGGACCTCGCTCGGCACGTTCGGGCAGGCATCCGGCACGAGAAGGCCGAACTGCCCGTCTTCCTGCACCGGAGCGGCGCCGAGCGTGCCGTCCAGGGCGGCGCGGACCATGGCGCGGGTATAGGCGATCTTCATGCGCTCGCCCCCGGCGCCGGCACGGCCGCCGGACCAGCCGGTGTTGACCAGCCAGCAGGTGGCGCCGTGACGGGCGATCCGCTCGCGCAGCATCTCGCCGTAGACGCTCGGATGGCGCGGCATGAACGGGGCGCCGAAGCAGGTCGAGAAGGTCGCCTGCGGCTCGGTGACGCCCTTCTCGGTTCCGGCCACGCGCGCGGTGTAGCCGGACAGGAAGTGGTACATCGCCTGTTCCGGCGACAGACGGGAGATCGGCGGCAGGACTCCGAACGCGTCCGCCGTCAGCATCACCACGTTGACCGGGTGGCCGGCCATCCCGTCTTCGGAGGTGTTGGGGATGAAGTCGATCGGATAGCAGGCCCGGGTGTTCTCGGTCAGCTCGGCGCTGTCCAGGTCCAGCATCCGGGTGACCGGATCCATGACCACGTTCTCCAGCACCGTACCGAAACGATGCGACGCGGCCCAGATCTCCGGCTCCGCCTCTTGACTGAGCTTGATGACCTTGGCGTAGCAGCCGCCCTCGAAATTGAAGATGCCGTTCTGCGACCAGCCGTGCTCGTCGTCGCCGATCAGCGTCCGGCTGCCGTCGGCCGAGAGCGTCGTCTTGCCGGTGCCGGACAGGCCGAAGAAGATCGCGCTGTCGCCCTTCGGCCCGATGTTGGCGGAGCAATGCATCGGCATCACGCCGCGGTCGGGCAGCAGGTAGTTCAGCACGCCGAAGATCGACTTCTTAATCTCTCCGGCATAGCTGGAGCCGCCGATCAGGATCATCCGCCGGTCGAAATCGACCAGGATGAAGGTCGACGAGCGGACGCCGTCTTCGGCGCCCCGCGCGGTGAGGCCCGGCGCGTGCAGGATCGTGAAATCCGGTTCGAACCCCGGTAGGTCCTGGGCCGGCGGACGGATGAACATGTTGCGGGCGAACAGGTTCTGCCAAGCGGTCTCTGTCACCACGCGCACCTTCAGGCGGTGGTCCGGATCGGCCCCGGCATAGCAGTTGAGCACGTAGGCGTCGCGGCCGTGGTAGTAGGCTTGGACCCTGGCGTGCATCGCGTCGAAGACGCTGCGGTCGATCGGCTGGTTGATGGCCCCCCAGTCGACCGTGCTCTCCGTCGCGCCGTCGCGCACGATGAACCTGTCCTTGGGCGAGCGGCCGGTATGCTCCCCGGTCGTGACCACCACCGCGCCGTGGGCCGATAGCCGCGCTTCGCCGCGCCGGATCGCGTGCTCCGTCAGCAGCGCCGGGCCCAGGTCCCAGTGCTGCGTGCCGAGATTGGCCAGGCCGTGCGAGGTCAGGTCCATGCGTGTCGTCGCGCTGTTGCCCACGTGTCCTCTCCAGGTGATGCTGAATTCCAGTTCACTTTTCGACCGGATGACGGTTGGATAGGCGAGTTGTGACAGAAACGCAACGCCCCCCGGCCGTGAGGCCCGGCGACACGGGCCGCTTGGCCGAATGCGGAGACCCGGCCCGTCAGCCTTTCAGTACCGCGACGCCCGGCAGATCCTTGCCCTCCAGCCACTCCAGGAACGCGCCGCCTGCCGTCGACACGTAGGAGAAGCGGTCGATCACACCGGCATGCGCCAAGGCCGCCACCGTATCGCCGCCGCCGGCCACGGACAGAATCTGCCCGCGATCGGTCAGGTCGGCTGCCGCTCTGGCCAGCGCGCTGGTCCCGGCGTCGAACGGCTCCGTCTCGAAGGCGCCCATCGGACCGTTCCAGACCAGGGTCTTGCAGCTCTCCAGCCGCTTGGCGATGGCGGCAACGGTCTTCGGTCCGACATCGAGGATCATCCGGTCCGCGGGGACGTCGAGGATGTCGACCGTCTCGGTCGCTACGCCCGCGGCGAGCGTGTCGGCGACCACGGCATCGACTGCCAGCAGGATGTCACAGCCGGCGCTGTCCGCTTTGGCTTGGATCTCCTTGACGGTTTCCGACAGATCGCGCTCTGCCAGGGATTTGCCGATCTCCACGCCGCCCGCGTGCAGGAAGGTGTTGGCCATGCCGCCGCCGATCGCCAGCACGTCGACCCGGCCGACGAGATTGCCCAGCAGGTCGAGCTTGGTGCTGACCTTGGCGCCGCCGACGACCGCTGCGACCGGTCGCTCGGGATGCTCGAGCGCGCGGGTCAACGCGTCCAGTTCCGCCTGCATGAGGCGACCGGCCATGGCCGGCAGCTTCCGGGCGATGCCGTCGATCGAGGCGTGCGCCCGGTGGGCGGCGGAGAAGGCGTCGTTGACGTAAAGATCGCCCAGTTCGGCGAGCGCGGCGACGAAGTCCGGATCGTTGGCCTCCTCGCCTGGATGGAAGCGGAGGTTCTCCAGCAACGCCACGTCTCCGTCCGCCAGTCCGGCGACCACCCTTTCAGCGGCATCGCCGATACAGTCCTCCGCGAAGGCGACCGGACGGCCGACGGCCTTGGCCAACGGGTCGACGATTGGCCGGAGTGACATCTCGGCGTTCGGCTTGCCTTTCGGCCGGCCATAGTGGGAAACGATCACCACCTTCGCTCCCTTGTCGGCGAGTTCGGCGACGGTGGGGGCCGCCCGCTCGATCCGGGTGGCGTCGGTGACCGCGCCGTCCTTCATCGGCACGTTCAGGTCGAGCCGCAGGAGAACGCGTCTGCCGGAGATGTCGGCGCCGTCGAGGGTGCGATAGTCGGCCATGTCGGATGTCTCCCCCAGCTATGGAGTCGGCCCTCTTCTCGCGGTGGGCCGATCGAACCGCGCTGGGATGTGCCACAGCGGCGCCGGTGCGACAAGCCTCGCGGGGTGGGGCGTGGGGGATTCGCGAGAGGCTTGCGCACCGACGACTTGATTGACCGTCGTACCAGCCGATTTCTTCCCTATGACCCGACAGACTCCCTCTTCCCCTCGCTCGGCCCTTGCCGGAGCCCGGTCCCCGAACGGCGCCGCCACGCTGGTCGGCTATGGCCTCGGCCAGGGAACCCGCGTGGCATGGTTTCTCGGCCACTACATGGCGACCCGCGTCTGGTTCGCCCGGATCGAGCCCGGCCCGAACCGGCGCCCCCCGCTGCGCGTCCGTCTGGCAGGAGCGCGCATCCAGGCCGCCCTCGGACAGGGCGCCCTGCGGCTCATGAACCGCGACGCGGCGAACGTCCGCGCCGGTCTGTACCCGTTGCCCGACGATCTGCGGCCGCGTGCCGGTGCCGTCGGCGAGATGGCCGCCTACTGGCGCGATCTCCCCAAGGTGGCCTTGCGCCGCCGTCTCAAGCAGGGACAGGAAACCTTCGCCCGCTCCAAGGCGGCGCGGGGGCAGGACAACCGAGCAGCCGACGACGGCGATTATCCGCGCTACTACCTGCAGAACTTCCACTATCAGTCCGGCGGCTGGCTGACCGAGGAATCGGCCGAACTGTACGACACCCAGGTCGAAGTGCTGTTCGGCGGTCTTGGCCAGGCGATGCGGCGGCAGGGCGTCGTGCCGGTGGTCGATTGGCTGCGGGCGCGGGGGTCGCAGGATGGGACCGGCTTCACGCTGCTCGATCTGGCGACCGGCACCGGTGCGATGCTCGAGGCGGTCTCCCAGGCGGCACCGGGCTTGACGCTGCACGGTCTGGACCTGTCGCCGACCTACCTGGAGCGGGCGAAGCGGCGTCTGCCGGACCGCACCGTCACCTGGCACCGGGCCAAGGCCGAGGCGGTCCCGCTTGCCGACGACTCGGTCGACCTGGTCACGGCGACCTATCTGTTCCACGAACTGCCGAAGAAGATCCGCGCCGAGGTTCTGGCCGAAATCCGCCGGGTGCTGAAGCCCGGTGGGCGGTTCGTGCTGACGGATTCCCTGCAACTCGGCGACACGCCGGCCCTGGACCCGGTGCTCCAAAGCTTCCCCGAGCAGTTCCACGAACCCTACTACGCCGACTGGATCGCAAGTGACGTTCCGGCGCTGCTGGAGGCCGCGGGTCTGTCGGCGGCTGGGGAGCGCGAGGCTTATCTGTCGAAGGTGTTCATCGCCGACAAGCTCTAGCCCCTCTTCTCCAGCACGCTCCCCGGCCTCGGGCCGGGCCCCACCCGTCGGTCGGCAGGGTGATCGTCGAGAACGGGACCGGCTCGTTCCACGGCCTGCCGCCGGTCCCGGAACAGCCCGGGGAACGCGGGTCGAAAGGTGGTCGAAACACCCGCTACTTGTACGGGTCCGCCGCGTCCCGCAGGCCGTCGCCGAAGAAGTTGAAGCACAGGACCACCAGGATCACCGGGATCACCGGGGTCATGATCCAGGGGTAGAGTTCCACCGCGTTGATGTTCTGCGCTTCGGTCAGCAGGACGCCCCAGCTGGTGATCGGCGGTCGCAGCCCGAGGCCAAGGAAGGAGAGAGCCGTCTCGCCCAGGATCATGGTTGGGATCGACAGGGTGGCGGAGGCGATCAGGTGGCTCATGAAGCTGGGCAGCAGATGCCGGCCGATGATGCGCTTCGGCTTCGCCCCCATCAGTTCGGCGGCGACGCAGAAATCCTCCTCGCGCAGACTGAGCAGCTTGGACCGCACCGCGCGGGCGAGGCCGGTCCAATCTAGAAGCCCCAGGATCAGGGTTATGCCGAAATAGACCAGGATCGGAGACCAGGTCACGGGCAGGGCGGCCGACAGCGCCATCCAGAGCGGCAATTCCGGGAAGGACCGGATCACCTCGATGATCCGTTGGACAAAGGAGTCGACCCAGCCGCCGTAGTAGCCCGCCAACCCGCCGATCACGATGCCGAGGACGAAACTGACGGCGATGCCGATCAGGCCGACGGTCAGCGAGACGCGGGTACCGTAGACGATGCGCGAGAACACGTCGCGCCCCAGCCGATCGGTGCCGAGCAGGAACAGGGTGCCGCCCTCGGCGGGGCAGATCAGATGGAAGTCGGCGTCGATCATGCCCCAGAACTTGTAGGGGTCCCCGGAGCAAAAGAATCGGATCGGCTGAACCTTGTCCGGGTTCGGCGTGTACTCGCGTTTGAGAATCCGCAGGTCCAACTCGTAGTCGTAGCCCAGCACGTACGGACCGACGAAACGGCCGTCGCGGAACAGGTGGACGCTCTGCGGCGGAGCGTAGATGTGGTCGGTGTGCCGGGTCGTCAGCGCGTAGGGCGCGATCATCTCGGAGATCAGGACCGAGGCGTAGAGCGCCAGCAGGATCAGGCCGGAGACGACGGCGAGGCGGTGGCGCTTCAGCTTCCACCACATCATCCGCCATTGGGACGCCATGTAGTAGCGTTCCTGCTCCGGCGTCAGCGCCTCGTCCCGGTTCGGGTCGAACGGGGCGGTGTCGACGAAATGGCGGGGCTTCGGCCGCGTCGGATCGGTCACGCTCATGCTTCAGCCTTCATCTGGCAGTCCCCCCGCCGAGACGGATCCGCGGGTCGAGCCAGGCCAGTGCGAGATCGGAAACGAGCATGCCGATTACGGTCAGCAGGGCCAGGAACATCAGGAAGGAGCCGGCCAGGTACATGTCCTGGCTCTGCAGCGCGCCGATCAGCATCGGCCCGGTGGTCGGCAGCGACAGCACCATGGAGACCACCGCCGAGCCCGAGACCACCTGCGGCAGCATGTTGCCGATATCGGCGATGAACGGATTCATCGCCATGCGCAGCGGGTACTTCATCAGCGCGCGGAACGGAGGCAGGCCCTTGGCCCGGGCGGTGACGACATACTGCTTCTGCAACTCGTCCAGCAGGTTGGCGCGCAGGCGCCGGATCATCGCCGCGGTCCCGGCGGTGCCGATCACGACAACCGGCACCCACAGATGCTCCAGCACCGACAGGACCTTGGCGAGGCTCCACGGCTGGTCGATGTAGCTCGGGTCCATCAGCCCTCCGATCGAGGTGCCGAACCACACATTGGCGAAGTACAGCAGGATCAGGGCGAGCAGGAAGTTCGGCGTCGCCAGTCCGAGAAACCCGATGAAGGTGAGACCGTAGTCGCCGACGCTGTACTGATGGGTGGCGGAATAGATGCCGATCGGAAACGAGACGAGATAGATGAACAGGATTGTCGCGAAGTTCAGCACGATGGTCAGCAGAACCCGGTCCCCGACCACGTCGCTGACCGGAAGCTGGTACTCGAAGCTGTAGCCGAAATCGCCCTGAAGCAGGCCGGTGGCCCAACGCAGGTATTGGATCCACATCGGCTGGTCGAGGCCGTAATGGGCGCGGAGCGCTTCGATCTTGGCCGGATCGACAGCCTCGCCCTGACTCTCCATCTCCGCGATCATGGTCGACAGATAGTCGCCGGGCGGAAGCTGGATGATGATGAAGGTGATGACGCTGATCGCGATCAGCGTGGGGACCATCATGAGGATCCGGCGGGCGAGATAGTCGAGCACGGTCTATCCCTATCCCTTAGTGCCGCGCGCGGGCGGCGGCGGTAAGAACGCTGTCCGGCGTCCGCGGCCGTTCGGCGCCGAAGAAGAAGGTATCCGGCCGGTGCATGCCAAAATGCGCCCCCGGGTCCCAGTTGTAGATTGCCTGGACCGGCACGTTGTACAGCTTAAGGCTCACCACGACGGGTTGCAGCACGCCGGCGACCAGACCGATGGAGAACACCTCCTCGGTCCAGATTTCCAGCATCCGTTCCCAGATCGCCCGCCGCTCCGGCGCTGTGGCGGCCTTGCGCCACTCGTCGTACAGAACCAGCAGGCGCGCGGCTTCCGGGATATCCGGGGCGGTGCCCGCCTGGCCCTTGGTCTGATAGTACTGGCCCCAACGCGGCCACATGTACTGGGTCTGTGCGGTCGGGGCGAATTCGGACGGGCTCGAGCCGTTGCTCGGAATGCCGTTCTCCAGGCCGAAGGAGATCGCCATCTGGGTCTGACCGGCGAAGATCCGGTTGCGGAAGACCGTACGCTCGGACGGGCGGGTATAGAGCTTGACGCCGATCTCCATCCAGGTGTCGTGGATCAACTCCAGCAGGTCGGTCTCCTCGGTGCTCTCCCCGGCGGTCTCGACGATGATCTCCATTGGTCGGCCGTCGGTCAGCAGTCGCACGCCGCGGTCGTCGCGCCCGGTCAGCCCCATCTCGTCGAGCAGGGCGTTCGCCCGTTTCGGATCGAACTCCGCCCACTTCTTCCGGTACTCCGGTCTGTAGAGCGGTGAGGCGGGCAGGATCGTGTTGTTTCCAGGCACCGCGAGGCCGAAATAGATCACCTCGTTCAGCTCGTGCCGGTTGATCGCGAGCGACAGGGCGCGCCGAAACCGGACGTCGCGCATGACCTCCTGCCAGACCGGATCGGCGATGTTCATATTCGGGAACAGCGCCAGATGCGACCCCTTGGCGGTGCGCCAGAGATAGGTCTCGTAATTGCCGCGGCTTTCACCCTGGCGCAGGAACGTGTAGTCGTCGAAGGACAGGTATCGCGCCTGCAGGTCGACCTCTCCGGCTCCGGTCTTGGCCGGAATGAGGCCGGAGGACGCGATCTGGAAGATCACCTTGTCGATATAGGGAAGCTGCCGGCCACGGGTATCGATCCGGTGATAGTAGGGGTTGCGCTCGAAGGTGTACCGGTTGGCGGGCGGCGCCGTTCGGACGGCCCAGGGCTGCAGGGTCGGCAGATCGGGATTGTCGAACTTGTAGAGGTTGTCCTCGCGATTGTGCAGCGCGGCCCAGTTCCGGGCCTGCGCCTCTTCGACCGCCTTCTCCAGTCGGTCGGGGTCGGCATAGGCGGCATGAAACCGCTTCAGGTAGTGCGACGGCCGGTAGAGATACAGCGGCCGGGCGCCGGCGAGCTGAGGCAGAAAGTCCGGGTTTGGCTGCGACCAGGAATAGCGCACCCGGGTCGGCGACAGGATCTCGACCAGGGGCGGTTCGCCGTTGACCAGCAGCGCGATCGGAGGTCCGGTCGGCGAGATGTCCTGATTGTTCGCGACATCTTCCCAGAAATACCGGAAGTCCTCCGTCGTGAACGGGGCGCCGTCGGACCAGCGATGCCCCTCCCGCAGTACGAAGGTGAAGGAGCGGTTTTCCTCGACGATCACGTCGCTGGCGATGTCGGGGCGCAGCTCCATCGTCGCGGGATCGTATCCGAGCAGCCGGGCGTAGCCGTACACCACCATCTGGCGCGCGTCCTTGGCCCGCCCCATGACCATGTTGAGCGAGCCCCCGTACTCGCCGAGTTCGCGGCCCTGGGCCTTCAGGTCGACGATCATCGGGTCGACCGGCAAGCGCGCCGAGATCGGCGGCAGCGCGCCGGAGGCCACCCGTTCCGCCAGCAACGGAGGTTCGACCTGTGCCGATAGCGGTGTCGCTGTGGCAAGCAGGATGAGGACGGCGGCGAACGCTCTCATGACGCAAGTCTCACGGTCAGGATCGACGGGTCGGCCCGCACGAAATGCCCTTCTCCCAGATCCACGAAGTCGAGCTGGTCGGCCTCTGTCACGGTGAACGGTGCGGGCCAGGCGCTCGGGGTCGATGCCCTGCCGTCCATCACCGCGTCGAAATCCAACGGGTTGTCCAGGTCCGGCTCCGGCACCGCCGTCAGCAGCGCCTGCGTATAGGGATGCACCGGGTCGCGGAACAGGGCCTCCCGCGGCGCAAGCTCCACGATACGGCCGGCGCACATCACGGCGATCCGATCGGCCACGTAGTCGACG
Organism: Alphaproteobacteria bacterium; assembly: GCA_024742275.1. Taxonomy (GTDB): domain Bacteria; phylum Pseudomonadota; class Alphaproteobacteria; order Thalassobaculales; family Thalassobaculaceae; genus Thalassobaculum. The sequence goes on from JANSYS010000009.1 coordinate 9,800, forward strand.
ACCGCCAGATTGTGGCTGATGAACAGATAGGTGAGGCCGAGCTGCTCCTTGAGATCGGTCAGCAGGTTGAGCACCTGGGCCTGGATCGAGACGTCCAGGGCGGAAACCGGCTCGTCGCAGATCAGCATCTTCGGCTTCAGCGCCAGCGCCCTGGCGATCCCGATGCGCTGGCGTTGGCCGCCGGAGAAGCTGTGCGGATAGCGGTTCAGATGGCGGACGTCCAGGCCGACCAGACGCATCAGCTCGGCCACCATCTCGCGCCGCCACGCGGGCGTCCCGATGCCGTGGATCACCAGCGGTTCGGCGATGATGTCGAACACCGTCATCCGGGGATTGAGCGAGGAGAACGGATCCTGGAACACGAACTGAAGCTTCTGGCGGAACGAGGTCAGGCCATCGGCGGAAAGTGCCAGAACATCGGTCGGCCCGGTCTCGTCGGTGAACGTCACCTTGCCCGTATCGGGCGTCAGCGCCCGCATGATCACCTTCGACAGGGTCGTCTTGCCGCAGCCGGATTCACCGACCAACCCCAGGCATTCGCCGGGCTGGACGGTGAACGAAACGTCCTTCAGGGCATGGACGGTCTGCCGCGTGCTGGCGAGCCACCCGCCCTTGCGGATGGTGTAGGACTTCGACAGACCCTCGACCTTGAGCATCGGCGCGTTGTCCGCCGTCTCCACCTTGGGTCGGCCGGCCAGAAGGTGCCCGGTCACGGTTTCGATCTCGCGCAGCGGTTTCAGCCGCTCTCCAGGCTCCATGGCGAAGCGCGGCACCGCCCCCATGAGCGCCTTGAGGTAGGGATGCTGCGGCCGGCGGAAGATGTCGTCGACGGCGCCGGACTCCATGATCCGACCGCGATACATGACGACCACCTCTTCCGCCACGTTGGCGACCACTCCGAGATCGTGGGTGATCATGAGCATCGCCATGTTGAGCTCAGACTGCAGGTCCTTCACCAGCTTCAGGATCTGCGCCTGGATGGTGACGTCGAGGGCGGTGGTCGGTTCGTCGGCGATCAGCAGGGCCGGACGGCAGACCAGCGCCATGGAGATCATCGCCCGCTGACGCAGCCCGCCCGAGAGCTCGAACGGGTACGTTCTGAGGGCACGGTCCGGATCGGGAAACCCGACCATGGCCAGCATGTCGCGGGTCAGTTCAGTCGCTTCGCGGGAGGATACGTTCCGGTGCAGCTCCAGTGCCTCCCGGATCTGGTTGCCGACGGTATGGAGCGGCGACAGCGAGGTCATCGGCTCCTGGAAGATGATGGAGATTCGTCCGCCACGGATGCTGCGCATCTCCCGGCCATCGACCTGCAGGCGCACGATATCCGTAATCGTGCCCGGCTTCTCAGGATCGGCGAACAGGATGGAACCGCCGAGAATCCGCGCCGGACCGGGCAGGAGACCCATGATCGCCTGACTGACGACGGACTTTCCGGAGCCGGACTCGCCCACCAGGGCGACTGTCGCGCCGCGGCGGATCTGAAACGATACCCCGTCCACGGCGACAAGCCGACCTTCCGGCAGGTCGAAACCGATCCGCAGGTCGTTCACGCGCAGCAGCGGCGTCGAGCGATCCAAGGTCACCTTCCCCCTATCGGCCTTCGGTCCAGCCTAGCGGCCATCCCGGTCCGGTCCAACTCTCCACCGCAGGCCGCGCACGAGCTTCGGACCGTTGTCCAACTCGGGCGGCTGTTTCGGTCCTCCCGAGGACGGTCCGCCGGACGGCGGGCCGTCGCCGCCACCGGCATCGGAGATCGGCGGCAGAAGACCGAGCGCCCGGAGATTGTCCAGGGTGGTCTCGGACAGATCAAGCTCGTTGCGCCGGGCCACGAGCATGCAGTGCCGCACCACTGTCTCGAAATCGTCGATCGAGCTTTCCACCGCCACCTTGCGACCGCCGCCGGTGACCTTCATCTCCATCCAGCCGCCGGCCCTGTCGCGTCGGGTCGAGAAGTAACGGAGAGACAGGGAGTCGAGCTGTTCCCAGGCGATATCGACCGAGAGCGGCCCGCGCCGGCGGATTCCGTCGGCATCCACCTCAATCGCTTGCGCAGACCGGAGCCAGGTGCGGAAAACGTAGACCGCGAACAGGGTGGCAAGGCCGCCGAAGATGACGGTGATCGTCGTGGCGAGCGGCGTTGCGACCAGCGGCAGTCCGGTGACGGCGAGGCCAACCCCACCCCGCGCGTAGTCGGCAATGAGGGCACTGCGCTCGTAGCGGTGTGTCGTCGTCACCCGATCCTCCGTTCCGTCTCTTCCATCCCCGCCCGGGCAAGCGCGTCGCCCGGGGTGAGCCACCGTACCGCCGGATGCGCGCCGAGCAACTGCAGGACGGGCCGCCATGCCGCCCAGGCATCCGGTCCGGTGACGCGGTGATGGGACAGGATTCCGACCGGTCCGTCCACCCCGTCGTGTTGAACAATGCGTGTGGCCAGGGTCTCGCCAGAGACCGGCGCCCCGGTCCCCCGCCAGTCAATGAGATCGATATGCGTGTCGAGCCTGGGAACGGCCGCCCTCGGCGCCCGCCGTTTGCTCGATGCGAAGGCGGAAAGGGCCGTGATCCCGGTGTCGGCGAGCGCCGGCAGGAGGTCGTCGCCGATCCTGTTCCACGGCGGCACGAAGCACGGGATCGCCCGCGCGCCTCCGACTGCCCGCACTCGGTCCCAGCCACGAACGATCTCGGCGAGGCGGTCGGCGAGGGGACGATGGGGGCCGAACTCGCATTTCTTCTCGCCGGCCGCCGCATGGTTGGCATGGGCCCATCCGTGGACGAAGAGCACCGAGCGGCTACCGGCCAGCGCCTTGACGGCGGCCGCCGTCAGACCCGCCGGGATCGCCGCGAAGGCGGCGGCGACGCCCGCGTCTTCCAGTGCGCCGAGGCAGGTCGACAGTGCCTCCGACGGCGTTTCCAAGTCGTCGTCGCGCCACCAGAGCGTAAGCGGCCGTCCGGCCTCGCTCCGAGCATCAAGATGAGCCGATAGGGATTTCACGGCGGTCATGCCGGGCGCAGCCGTGCCATAACATAGGCGGCGGTCTTGCGGGCGCCGTCCAGATCCACGGCCGGCACGGCGTCGCGGGACCGGCTCCGGGCACGCTCCATCGCCGCTCCCAGGGTCTCGGCGGTGAGCGCGTCTTCCGGCACGACCTCAAGCGCGCCTGCGGCGGCCAGCAGGTCGGCGCGTAGCCGCTGCTCGGTCTCCACCCCGCCCTCGTACGGGACGACAACCGCGCGCGTCCGTGCCGCCAGCAGTTCCAGAAGGGTGTTGTACCCTGCCTGGGAGACCGATAGGGCGGCGCCGGCCATCAGGGCGGGTAGATTGGGAACGCTGCGCTCGACTACCGCGCCGGCCGGGACCGCAGCCGCGATCGCGTCGACCGCCGAGGCGGGCATGTGGTGGCCGGTGACCAGATGCCAGCGCCGGCCGGCCATCGGCAGGTCGGCGATCATACCCGCCACCGCCGGCATGAAGCGGTCGCCGACCGCCCCGCCGCCGGCGGAGACCAGGATCTCGCCGGTCGCCGCCGGATCCGCTACAGGCACCGCGATGTCGTCGGCGTTGACCACGTAGCCGGTGTAGTGCTGCTCGACCCGGATCTCCGCCGCCATCGGAAAGGTCCGATCCAGGCGGATCAGCGCCGGGTCGGCATGGATCAGGGCGGCGTCGTAGTAGGTGTTGAGGGTATCGACGATCTCCTGGTTGCGGTCGCGGCGCGGCTTGGTCACCAGGATGTCCCGCATAGAGGAGAGCACCACCGGCCGCCACGCCGCCGAACGCGCCCGTTCCAGAAGCGGGATCAGCTCGAAGCGCATTTGCCGGCGTCCGAACGGAAACAGTTCGGTGATCAGGGCCGCCGGACGCAGCTCCTCGAACAGCGCCAGCAGGCGATCGCGCCGGGCGTCGCGGAAGGCGTCGTCGATCGGCGTGTCGGTCTCGTCGATCAGGACCTTGAAGTTGCCGTCCTCGGTTCGAATCGGCGGCAACTGGACCATCCGCGCCCCGCCCAGCGGCAGATGCGGCACCGGCATGCCGCCGGAGACGAAAGCCACGTTCGCCCCGGCGCTCGCCAGCGCGCGCGCGACTGCCGCCGCCCGGCGAAGATGGCCGATGCCGAGCAGGTTCTGCACGTAGAGCATGACGGTCGGTCGGGTCATTCGTCGGCCTTCAGGGTCAGGTTCGGCTGGACAAGACGGGGCGTGCCGTCGGGGTCGAGCGCGAAGAGATGCACCCGGTCCCAATACAGCTTCACCGGCGGCTTATCGACCATCGGCCAGCCGGTGGCCAGCGACAACAGCGCCCGAATCACGCCCTTGTGGGTCACGATGCCGGTGTCTCGATCGGCCGCCGCGAGCCGGGCCAGCAAGGGGCGGAGGCGCAGTTGGACGTCGCGTGGACTCTCGCCGCCGGGGGGCCGGAAGTCGAGGCCGCGCGACTCGTTCGCCGCGGTGCCGATCGGGTCTGCAGCCCGGATCTCGGCCAGGCGGCGACCTTCCCAGGCGCCGAAATCGAGCTCGATGGCCGCGGGCTCTATCTGCGCCGTCACACCGATCAGTTCGGCCGTCCGGCGCGCCCGCACGAGCGGGCTGCACCGCCACTGGAACGCGGCGATCTCCGGCGGAAGCGTCCAGGACCGGACATCGGCCTCGCCCTCGGCCGACAGCGGCTGGTCGGCGCGGCCCTGCATCCGCTTCTCCGCGTTCCAGCCGGTCGGACCATGGCGCAGCAGGGCCAGTCTCATCTCCGATGCCCCCCGATCAGGGTCCCGAGCGCCGACTCGAGCCGGGCGGCGGCGGCCGGAAGACCGTGGGCCGTGCGGACGACCTCCGCCGCGGCGGTCCCGAGCTTTCGGCGGCGTGCCGGGTTCGCGACAAGCTCCGCGACGGCGGCAGCGAAGGCGGCGACATCTCCGACCGGCGTGAGCAGCCCCGTCTCGCCATGGCGGACGATCGCTGGGACCCCGCCCGCATCGCCGGCGACGATCGGCAGGCCCTCGGCCTGCGCTTCCAGAAGGGCCATGCCGAATGCCTCGTTCACGGCGGGCCAGACCAGCAGGTCGGCGGCGCGGTAGACCCGGACGAGGTCCGCGGCATCCAGGGCTCCGCGCCAGACGACGCGGTCCGCCAACGGGGCGAGGGCCGCTTCAACGTCGCCGCGGGCGGGACCGTCGCCGACCACCGTGAGACGCCAGTCGCCGGGGACGGTCGTCAGAGCCTGACCCAGGACCTGATAGGAGGCGAGCTTGTCGCCCGGGCGCATCATGCCGACCGCGAGCAGGTCCGCCGGCCGCGCCGGCCGCTGCGGCGGCGGGGCGGCTGCGACATCCAGGAACGGCGGCAGATCGAGATATCGGGCGCCATCCGACAGACAGGGTTCCACCAGCGTCCGGTCGCGCGGGTTGAGGCCGATGACCAGGCCGGCGCGGGCCAGAGCCGCGAGGGTCGCCCGGTGTCCCTGGTCCCACGGCCCGCCTGCGCGCTTATGGGCCACCGAGGCCTCTGCGACCGCGTAGGGAATGCCCAGCGCCTCGACGACCAGAGGGCCGATCAGGTCCGGTGCCTTGTAGTAGAGATGGTAGGTGAACCAGACGTCGGGACGCGGCCGACGACCCTCGGTCACGGAGCGAACGTAGCGAGTGGCGAGCCGGGTGCCCAGCTCGGCGAGGCGGGCCTGACGGGTAACGTTTCCGGCGCCGTCGCGGCTGCGCAGGCGGGAAGCGACCTCGACCGTGTGCCCGCCGTATCCCAGCGCTTTGATGAACAGGCGAGCGACCTGCCGATCGCCGGAAGGCACGGGCGAGTCCGGTGCCTTCAGCGGAGCATGAAAGGCGATCCTCACGCCGCGTCCGGCCGGCCCTCGGCCCCGGAGCCGGCTGTCTTCGTGCAATCGATGCCGAACTTCGCCGCCAGCCGGTCGAGTCCGGCTTCGGCGGAGAACTCGCCGAGCACCCTTGCCCGACCCGCCGCCGCCAGCCGCAGGCGGGCCGAGGGGTCCCCGATCAGCTCTTCAAGCGCGGCGGCCAGCGCCGTGTAGTCGCCGGGCTTCACCAGTCGGCCGTTGACCCGGTCGTCGATCAGCTCGGGGATCGCGGAGACCGAGGTCGCGACAACCGGAAGGGTCATCACCTGAGCTTCCATAAGAACGTTCGGCAGCCCGTCCCTGTCCCCGTCCGGGGCGATCTTGCTGGCCAGCACGAAGATGTCGGCGTCCTGCAGCGCCGCGATCACTCCGGATCTCGGTAGCGCGCCGCGCCAGTCGATCCGATCGGACAGGCCCATGATGTCGGCCGCCTGTTTGAGCCGCGTCGCCAGCGCCCCGCCGCCGACGTGAACGAAACGCCAGTTCAGATCGAAAGGCAGCGCCCTGAGGGCGGCGAGTACGTCGTCGTAACCTTTTTTCTGCACGGCGCGGCCGACGGAAACGATGGTCACCGGCGCATGCGGATCCCTGCCGTCGCGCTTTGATCGGGCCCCAGGCGGCGGGAAGTCCGACGTGTCCAGACCGTGATACAGCAACTCGACCCGTTCGGCGGTGGGCGCGAGGTCCTTGAGATGGCGGGCGCCGATGGCGGTGCAGGTCACGGCCCAGGCGGTGTCTGACAGCTTCTCCCGCTTTTCCCAGGCCGGCGTGGTCCAGATGTCCTTGGCATGGGCCGACACCGACCAGGAGATGCCCCGCATCATCGCCGCGTAGCGCGCGACCGAGGCCGGCGTGTGCAGGAAATGGGCATAGAGATGGGTGATCCCGGGGTCGAGTTCGGCCGCCAGCACGCAGGCCTGACCGAAGCGGCGTCCGCGGTTCGGTGTCGGGTCGCGCCGGAGATCGTTAAGCCAGGTGCGCAGCGCCCGACCGTATCCCGGAAGACGTCGGGCCGCCCGCCAGCCGCGCCACACCCGCCCCGCATCCTCGTGCAGGTACTCCGGCAGGTAGTCGACCGGTGCGGTGATGGCCTCGTGGACAGGATGGGTGGCCGCGTCGGTGGGCCGGCGCAGGGAGATGATGCGGAAGCTGAGACCGCGGCGCTGCAATCCCAGCATTTCCTGGGCGATGAAGGTCTCCGACAGGCGCGGATACCCTTTGACGACGATTCCGACAGTGGCGCGATCCACTGCGTCCGGTCCGCCCCGCATCGGGACGGTCCCGGCATCCTTGGTCCACCCCATGATCAGGCGGTCCGGCGTTCGGTCGACCGGTGGCGACCGCTGTCGATCCAGCGATGGGTCATCCGTCCAACCTGGTCGAGGCCGTTCAGCATGGCGACGGATTTCGCCTCGGACGGTATCTTCTGTCCCGGAAGTTTCCGCAGCGCGTCTGCCATGCGCTTCGGATCGCGGTCCCCGTCATCCACCAGCATCCGAAGCAAACCGAGCTCCTCGGCGCGGCGGGCGCGGATGAACTGTTCAAGGCGCGGTTCGGTCCGGGGGACGACGATCGACCGTTTGTCGAAGGACAGGATCTCGCAGAAGGTGTTGTAGCCGCCCATCGCGACGATGCCGGCGCAGCGCGCCATCAGCGTCTCGATCCGGCTGTCGAAAGTGATCGCCTCGACCCGGTCGAGTCTGTCCGCGCGTTCCATGAACTCGTGCTGCTGTTCCTGCGGCATGAAAGGCCCGAGGACCAGCAGCGCGGGATAGGGGAGCTGCTGATCCTCCTCGTAGGCCCTGAGCACCCAGTCCATAACCGGCTCGCCGTCGCCGCCTCCGCCTGCGGTGACCAGAATGAACGGATCTTCGCCGAAGGGCAGGGCTGAGGACGGACTCGGCGCCCGCGAAACCGACCGGCGCAGATAGCCGGTGTAACGGGTCTTCAGCTTGATCTCGGCCGGAATGTCGAGGCCGTCGTAAGGATCGCAGACATCCTTGACGCCATAGACCCAGACCTCGTCGTAAAGATCCTGAAGCGCCGGCAGCACCTTCTTACGCTCCCATTCCTGCTCCAGAAGCTCCGGCTCGTCCATCACGTCGCGCATGCCGAGGATCAGCGGCGTCCCGCGCTGCTTCAGCAGTTCGAGAGTCTCCTTGACCTCGCCGCGTAGGCCAAGAGGTTCCTTGTCGACGATGAAGAGGTCCGGATCGAACACCTCGGCCGTATGGCGAATGATCGCGCTTCTAAGAGCCACCGTCTCCTCGATGTCGAGATGCAGGGAGAGCGAGGTATAGTCGCCGTTGCGCAGTTTGATGACGCCGGGGATTCGGACGAAATCGACCCGGGTTCGGAAGTCGAAGCTGCCGATGATCGGCGACCCCGACAGGATCAGGACGGACAGACCCGGATTGTCCTCGACAAGCGCATGGGCGATTGCCCGACAGCGGCGCAGATGCCCGAGTCCCATCGTATCGTGGCTGTACATCAGAACGCGGGCGGCCGGCGGATCCGTGCGGGCGAGAGGGGCCTTGGGGACCTTCTTGTTCGTCATTGTATCCCCGTCGCTCTCATCGCGGGCCGAATATCGCGCTGCTCATGCAGAGGCTGGTGTGCGCCGCACTATGGCACAGTGCGCCTAGTGTCGAAATGGTAACCTTTTGGCGCAGCAAGGCGTTGCGCCGACGGACCATCCGCCGCAAGATCGCGGCGACCGGCTCTCCCAGACCGGGTCGCGGGCAGCCGCTGCGACGACACGGATCGGGCGACACAGATCGAGGAAACGGGTCAGCGCGACGATGGAATCCACGATCTACCGCTTCATCCTGCGTTATTCGAAGCGCGAGCAGATTTTCCTGTTCATCATGACGGTGATCTCGTTCCCGTTCCTGTACTACTCGCTCGATCTCCCGAAACGGATCGTCAACGATGCGCTGGGGGCGAAGGGAGCGACCAGTTTCCCGGTCACCTTCCTCGGCATGGAGTTCCAGCAGCTCGAGTATCTGTGGACGCTGTCCGGGCTGTTCCTGGTTCTGGTCTTCATCAACGGCGGATTCAAGTACTGGATCAACGTCTATCGCGGCCGGCTCGGGGAGCTGATGCTGCGGCGCCTGCGCTACGAGCTGTACGCCCGGATTCTGCGGTTTCCGATTCCGCATTTCCGACGGGTCAGCCAGGGCGAGATCATTCCGATGGTGACCCAGGAGGTCGAGCCGCTCGGCGGGTTCATCGGCGACGCGATCTCGCTCCCGGCGTTCCAGGGCGGCACGCTGATCACCATTCTGTTCTTCATGTTCGTCCAGGATCCGGTGCTCGGCCTGGCCGCCATCGCCCTGTCGCCCCTTCAGGCGTACATCGTGCCGAAGATGCAGCGCAAAGTGAACGCGCTCGGCAAGGAGCGGGTGCGGGCCGTCCGGGTGATGTCGGACCGGATCGGCGAGAGCATCGCCGGCGTGCAGGAGATCCACGCCAACAATCTGGCGCGGTTGATGCTGGCACGCTTCAGCGCGCAACTCGGCCGAATCTACGACATCCGGTTCGAGATCTACCGCCGCAAGTTCGTCATCAAGTTCCTGAACAACTTCATCGCCCAGCTCACGCCGTTCTTCTTCTATGCGCTGGGCGGCTACCTGGTCATCGCGGGCGACCTGACGCTCGGGGCTCTGGTGGCCGTGCTTGCCGCCTACAAGGATCTGTCCGCGCCCTGGAAGGAACTGCTGGCCTACTACCAGCGCAAGGAGGATGCGCGGATCAAGTACGAGCAGGTGATCGAGCAGTTCGACCTGCCCGAGATCATGGCGGAGGACACCCAGCTCACCGAGCCCGAGCGGCCGACGCCGCTCGACGGAGAGCTGCGGGCCAGCAACCTGAGCCAGGTGGACGATGACGGGGAGGTACAGTTCGAAGCGGTGTCGCTGACCTTGCCGCCGGGCAGTCACATGGCGCTGTTCAGCACCGGTGCGGGTGGCAGCGAGGCCCTCGCGATGACGCTCGCCCGTCTTACCTATCCCACCGGCGGGCGCGTGACGATCGGTCAGGCGGAACTGCACACGCTGCCGGAAGCGATCACCGGCCGACGCATGGGCTACGTCGGTCCGGCCACCTACGTCTTCAGCTCGACCATCCGCGAGAACCTTCTGCTTGGCGTGATGCACCGTCCGACAGGCCCCGCGCGCGACGATCCCGAGGCCCGGGCGGCGATCGAGAACGCCGGCAAGGCCGGCAATTCCGTCGACGACCCCGATGGACCGTGGATCGATCCGGCAACTGTCGGGGACGGCCCGGATCTGGTCGCCAGACTGATCGGCAGCCTTTCGCTGGTCGAACTAGACGACGACTGTTACAGCCTCGGTCTGCGGGGCACGATCGATCCCGGCGCCCGTCCCGAGATCGCCGAGCGCGTGCTCGCCGCCCGCCGGTCCTTCGCCGAACGCCTGGCCGACGATCCGCAACTGGTCGATCTGGTCGAGCCGTTCGCCGACGACGCCTACAACACCAACGCCTCGATGGCGGAGAACCTGCTGTTCGGCACGCCGGTCGGCCCCGCCTTCCAGCCGGATACCATCGCCGCTCATCCCTACGTCCGAAAGACCCTCGACCAGGTCGGCCTGACCGACGATCTGCTTCGGATCGGCCGCGACGTCGCCGCGACGATGGTGGAGCTGTTCGCCGACCTGCCGTCGGATCACGAGTTCTTCGGACAGTTCAGCTTCATCTCCCCGGACGACCTGCCGGAATTCCAGGCGCTTCTTACAAGGGTGGAGCGTGTCGGGGTCGACGGCGTGTCGGAGGAAGACAGGGCGAGGTTGCTGTCCCTACCCTTCAAGCTGATTCCGGCGCGCCACCGCCTCGGGATGCTCGACGCCGACATCCAGTCCCGGGTCCTGGAGGCCCGCGCCGCCTTCGCCCGCGACCTGCCGGAGGACTTGCAGGCGTCCGTCGCCTTCTTCAGCGCCGATGCCTACAACGCGGCGGCCTCCCTGCAGGACAACATCCTGTTCGGAAAAATCGCCTACGGCCAGGCCGACAGCGTTTCCCGGGTGGGAACCGTCATCGGCTCCGTGCTCGACGATCTCGACCTGCGGGCGTTGGTGATCGAGGTCGGCCTGGATTTCGAGGTCGGCATCGCCGGGGCGCGACTGTCCTCGGTCCAGCGTCAGAAGATCGGCATTGCCCGGGCGCTGCTGCGACGGCCGGACATCCTGATCCTGAACGACGCGGCCTCCACCTTCGACGCCTCGTCCCAGCGCCGTCTGGTGGAGAAGACACTAGAGGCCATGTCCGGGCGGACCGTGATCTGGACCACCCACCGCCCGGACGTGGCCCGACTCTTCCCGGAAATCGCCGTGATGCGTGGTGGTCGGGTGGTGGAAACCGGGGCGCCCGAGGAATTGGACCGGGAGGGCCGCGTCTTTCACGAATTCGCCGCTCAGAGTTGAAGGGGTTTCACGATGCGCCGTTGCGATCCATTTCAAGCAGAGACGCCGGTCCAGGAAGGAATGACGTCATGAGCCTCAACGAAGAGGTTGAACTGCTCCGCAAGATTCCGCTCTTCGCGAAGATCGAGCCGTCGAAGCTGAAGTTGCTCGCCTTCACCTCGGAGCGTCTGACCTACCAGGGCGGTCAACGGCTGTTCCAGCAGGGCGATGTCGGCGATGCCGCCTACATCATCATCGACGGCGCCGCCTCGGTCCGAATTCTCACCGACGGCGGCGAGATCCAGGTGGCCGAGCTCGGCAAGGGCGATGTGGTTGGCGAGATCGCCATCCTCTGCGACGTGCCTCGGACCGCGTCGGTCGAGGCCACCAGCAAGTTGATCGCCCTGCGGATCACCAAGGAACTGTTCTTTCGTCTCGTCAGCGAGTTTCCGCAGATTTCCATCGAGATCATGCGCGAACTCGCCGCCCGCCTCGAGCGGACGAACGTGCAGCTTCGCGAGGCGTTGAACCGGTAGACCGGACCGTTGAACGGTCGACCTCCTAAAGACAGACTGGTTTCATGAGCAGACTCGACAGCATGATCAGGCGCCTGGAAGCCCAGCGCGCAACTCTGAACGCCGCCGCCGAGCGGATCCGCGGTCGCGCCGGGGTCGTCCTGGAGTTCGGCCTCGGCAATGGGCGGACGTACGACCACCTGCGGGAAATCCTGTCGGGACGCGACATCTACGTGTTCGACCGGCAGGTGGCCGCTCATCCCGACTGCGTTCCGCCGGACGATCGGCTCTATCTGGGCGATCTTTTCGAGACCCTGCCGCAGGCTGTCGCCGATCTAGGCGGTCGGGGGGCCCTGGCGCATCTCGATATCGGCACGGGCGACAAGCTGGAGAGCGTGGCCCTGTCGCAGCGCGCGGCGCCCATGGTGGCGGAACTGCTGGCCATCGGCGGCGTCGTGGTCAGCGATCAACCGCTCGACGGATTTACAGCCTTCGCGCCGTTGCCCCTGCCCGAGGGCGTGAAAGCGGGCCGGATCTTCCTCTACGAGCGCGTCTAGCGACAGTCCCTGCCTTGTTGACTCACGCCATGATCCAAGGGAGTCGGTGGGTCTGTCTCCAGCACAGCGAAATAGAGCAGGGTCACCGGGTTCGATGCGAACGCGACGTGATCCCGTCACGACACGATCCGCTCAATCCGGCGCGCTCACAACTCCAGATCGACGACCACCGGTGCGTGATCTGAGGCTTTCTCCCAGCCTCGGGCGTCGCGGACAACCTCGGCATGCCTGATGGCGCCGTCGAGCGGCGGCGTGACCCATACATGGTCAAGACGGCGACCCTTGTCCGCCGCCGACCAGTCCTTCGCCCTGTAGCTCCACCAAGTATACAAACGTTCCTCTGGCGGAACGATCTTGCGAACCGCGTCTATCCAACCCGCGGACTTCCGAACCTGTTCCAGCGCCTCGACTTCGACCGGGGTATGGCTGACGACATTCAGCAGTTGCTTGTGCGACCAGACGTCGGTCTCCAGCGGCGCGATGTTAAGATCGCCGACCAGGATCATCGGCATTTTCGGACTGCGGTCGGTCTCCATCCACCGTGTCATCTCCGCCAGGAAATCAAGCTTGTGGGCGAACTTGTCGTTGGCCGCGGGATCCGGCACGTCGCCGCCGGCGGGAACGTAGAAATTATGGATCTCGGGGCCGCCGTCGATCGTCGCCGCGACATGCCGTGCGTCGGTACGGCCGCAGAACTCCCGCGCCTCCGTCGACGCTATGGGCAGGCGGGAGACGATGGCGACGCCATTATAGCCCTTCATGCCGGCGACCATCTGGTGCGACCAGCCGGCTTCGGCGATGGGGCCTTTCGGGAAGACGTCGACGATCGCCTTCGTCTCTTGCAGGCAGAGAACGTCCGGTTGCAGTTCTTCGAGCAGGCGCAGCACCAGCGGCAACCGCAACCGGACGGAGTTGATGTTCCAGGTTACGACCCGCACCGCTCAGACGACCTTCACATGCAGATCGGTCAGGCCGTCGACATGGCCGTGCAGCTCGTCGCCGCGCTGTACCGCGTTCACCCCTTCGGGGGTGCCCGAGAAGATCAGGTCGCCCGGCGCGAGCATAACCAGGCCGGACAGATAGCTGATCGTCTCGGGAATCGACCAGATCAGCGCCTTGAGCGTGGACTCCTGGCGGCGCGTACCGTTCACGTCGAGCCAGATGGCGGCGTCGTCGATGATGCCTGTTTCGGTCACCGGGTGCAGGTCCGCGATCGGGGCGGAATGATCGAACCCCTTCGCCATGTCCCACGGCCGACCCATTTTCTTCGCGTCGGCCTGGATGTCCCGGCGGGTCATGTCGAGACCGACGCCGTAGCCCCAGATCAGGCTGTTCGCTTCCTCGACGGGAATGTCCCGTCCGCCACCAGACAGGGCGACGACAAGCTCGATCTCATGGTGAACGTCGGACGTCATGGTCGGATACGGCATCGCCGCCCCGCCGGTCACCAGCGCGTCCGAGGGTTTCATGAAAAAAAATGGCGGCTCTCGGTCCGGATCGTGACCCATCTCGCGGGCATGCGCCGCGTAGTTCCGGCCCACGCAGAAGATGCGGCGCACCGGAAAACCCTGGTCGCTGCCGGCAACCGGCACGGCGACGGTGCGCGGCGGAGAAATCACATATTCCATTGAGCGGAAACCTTTTTTCGTCTTGTCGTTTTGGGCGCGGCGCCCGGCCGGCAGACTATGGCGGCCATTCGCCCTTCGGGTCCAGCCCCGATCGCACCGGAGATGAGTGGCCGACATATCATTATTGTTTCGTAATGAATTGATCGTGTTTCGGGTGGGCTCTCACCCGGATCGTCACCGGCAACAGATCTTGGCGAGGGCATTTGCGGCGGTCCGCCGCGATCACTCTGCCGCCGCCTCCACCCCGGTTCGGCCGAGGAGACTCTGGGTTCTGGTCGCATGGGCACGGGCCGCGCCGCCGAACGCTTCGAAGATGGCCCGATTGATGCCCTCGACCGGTCTCGGCCATTCCGGATGCCACTGCACGGCGAGCGCGAAGGCCGGTGCGTCGGCGATCGAGATCGCCTCGATCACCCCGTCCGGAGCGCGTCCCTCGACGACGACGCGGTCGCCGGTCCGATCGATCGCCTGGCCATGCAGGGAATTGACCAAATGCGGGCCGGGTCCGGCGATGGCGGCGAGCCTGCCGTCCGCCGTCAGGTCCAGCGGATGGGCGGGGCGATACTTCCAGTCGTAGGGCACGTCCCGCCGCATCCGATGGTCGAGCCCGCCGGTACGGGTGTGGACCTCCTGGTGCAGGGTCCCGCCGAACGCCACGTTGATTTCCTGGGCGCCGCGGCAGACTCCGAGAAGCGGAACGCCGCGCTCGACCGCGGCCCTCGCCAGCGCCAGGGTGACACCGTCCCGCGCCAAGTCGTGCTCGTCCGGCGTGACGCTGTCGCCGCCGCCGTAGTGTGAGGGGTCGACATTCGACGGACTACCGGTGAGGAACACGCCGTCGAGACGGTCGAGCAGGCTGTCGATTTCCATGCCGTCCGGCAGCGCGGGGATGATCACCGGACAGACACCCGCCACCTCCGACATTGCGGTCACGTATTTCTCGCCGACGCGGTGGCTTGCGTTGCTCTCGCCCATGAGGCGGCAGGCGGTTACTCCGACGAGGGGGAGACGGCTGGGCACGGCGATTCTCCTGACGGTCACGATTGCGTTCCGGGCGCTTGGTCCGGTCCGTCCACCATGCCATATCTGGATCATGTTGGACATCTCCGACCCCCAGAGTTTGGCGATCGCCAAGGCCGTGGCGGTAAGCGCTTGGATCGTGCTGATCTTGGCGGCCGAGCGGGCCGTGCCCGCTGTCTCCCGCCGCGGCGGCTGGCCTCGGATCTTCCGTAACGCCGGGTTGTTCGCGGTGAATATCGGTCTGTCGCGCCTTGCCGTCATCCCGATTACCGTGCTGGCGGCCGGCATGACGCTGGACTGGCGGCCGACGTGGCTCGACGGTGGCTGGGCGCTCTTGCTCGATCTGCTGGTCCTGGACCTGTGGATCTACTTCTGGCACCGGGCCAACCACGCCATCCCGTTCCTCTGGCGGTTTCACGAGATCCATCATTTGGACGAGTTTCTCGATGCCAGCTCAGCGGTTCGCTTCCATGCCGGAGAAGTTCTGCTGTCAGCGGCTGTGCGGGCTGCGGTGATCATCCTGCTCGACATTCCTCTGGCCTCGGTCCTCGCCTTCGAGACCTTGGTGCTGGTGTCGGCGGTCTTCCAGCATTCCAATGTGCGTCTTCCCGCCAGGTTGGAAAGAGCGCTATCGCGGGTGATCGTTACGCCATCGATTCATTGGGTGCATCACCATGCGGTTCGGCACGATACGGATTCCAACTACGGAAACACCCTGTCGATCTGGGATCGGATCTTCGCCACCCTCAGTCCGACCCCGCGCACGCCGGAAATGGCGATTGGAGTGGAGCGTGCCCATGACGACGGGTTCTGGCTCCTTCTGATCCGGCCGTTCCGGCCTCGGGGGGACGGTGGTCGGGATTGAGGGGCCGGTTTGAAGGCGACCAGGGGGATTGAGCCTGACCCGCCGACGACCCCGCCCGCCGTCCCAATATCCATATCCCGGCGATCCATCCTCCTGTACGGTCGCCGGGGGAGTGCTTTCTGAAACGGAGAACCCCATGACCCGCTGGTTCCGCACCGGAACGCTCGCGCTGGCGATCGCGGTACCGGTCTTTCTGGTGCAGCCGAACCCGGCGACCGCCCAGACGCCATCGATCCAGACGTCACCGATCCAGACGTCCCCGATCCAGACGGCAACGGTCCTGAAGACGGCCGGTACGGGATCCGCCGACTCGAACGCCTCGGGCGAGACCTTCGACGAGTCCGAGGTCGCTGCGGCGGCCGAGAACCTGTTCGGCGAGACGACGGAAGGGCTGGCGAAGGTCATCGAGAAGGTTTTCAGCGAGATGGGCGCGCCGAATGCCTATATCGCCGGGAGCGAATACTCGGGCGCGATCGGCGTCGGTCTGCGGTACGGCGACGGGATGCTGACCATGGCCGGCGGCGGCGGGACCAAGGTCTATTGGCAAGGGCCGTCCATCGGCTTCGACCTGGGCGGCAATGCGTCTAAGGTTTTCGTGCTGGTCTATAACTTGAGATCGCCGGATCAGATCTTCCGCCGGATTCCCGGAATCGATGGATCCTACTACTTTGTGGCCGGGGTCGGGGTGAACTATCAGGGGGACGGCGAAATCACCCTGGCACCGATCCGAACCGGCGTCGGCCTGCGGTCCGGCGTCAATATCGGCTATCTTCACTACAGCCGGACTTTCTCCTGGCTCCCCTTCTGAGGGCGAGCGCAGCCATGTGCCGTCGCCGCTGACCGCTACTTGCCGTTTCCGCCTTCCGGAAACGGCTTGTCCTGCTTCGCCTCTATGACGCTGTGCCGTACTTCCCGGGTGCGGGTGAACAGTTCTTGCAACTTGTCGCCCTCGCCCCAGCGGATCGCGCGCTGCAGGTAGGTCAGGTCCTCGCTGAACCGTTGCAGCATTTCCAGAACCGCCTCCCGGTTGTTCAGGAAGATGTCGCGCCACATGATCGGGCTCGACCCGGCGATGCGGGTGAAGTCGCGGAACCCGCCGGCGGAGAACCGGATCACGTCCTGCTGCTCCTGGCCCTCAAGGTCGAAGGCGGTGCCGACGATGGTGTAGGCAATCAGGTGCGGCAGGTGCGAGGTCACGGCCAGCACCTTGTCGTGATAGTCGGCCTTCATCTCCTCGACCAGGGCGCCGCAGCGGGTCCAAAGCGCCGTCACCTTCTCCACGGCGGCGCGGTCGGTGGTCTCGTCCGGCGTTAGAATCCAGTAGCGGCCGACGAACAGGTCGGACGATCCGGCATCCGGACCGGACTTCTCGGTACCGGCGATCGGGTGTCCCGGTACGAAGGCGACACCGGCGGGAATGTGAGGTCCGGCGGCGGCGATCACCGCTCCCTTGACCGACCCGACGTCGGTGATCACCGCGCCCGGCTTCAGATGCGGTGCCATGGCCTGGGCGATCGCCCCGAACGCTCCCAGTGGCGTGCAGAGCACGACAATGTCGGCCTCCGCCACGGCCTTGGACGGCTGTTCGACATAGGCGTCGGCCAACCGTAGTTCCCGGGCCCGGTTCAGCGCATCGGCGGAGAGGTCGGCCGCGATCACCCGTTTTACCGCGCCGTATTTGCGGACGGCGCGAGCGACCGAGGAGCCGAGATTGCCGATCCCGATGACCGCGAGGGTCCCGAAGATCGGCTCTCCCGTATCGGACGATGCGGTCACGCCGCCGCCCCGTTGAAGAAGTCGGTCAGTCCCTGGACGACCGCCCGGTTTTCGTCCTCCTGGCCAACGGAGATGCGGATGAAGTCATGCTCGCCGTAGTCGGCCATGTTGCGCACCATGATGCCGCGCTTGGCCAGGAACTCCCGCGCCTCTCCTGCCGTCCGGCCCGGCTCCGAGGGAAAGCGGGTGATGAAGAAGTTCGCGACCGAGGGGTAGGGTTCCAGCCCCAACTTGCGGAACTCGTCCTGCAGCCAGGGCAGCCAGGCGCTGTTGTGGGCGACCGACTTTTCCTGGAAGTCCAGATCCTTCACGGCGGCGATGCCGGCGACCAGGGCCGGCGTGTTCACGCCGTAGGGCGGCTTCACCGTGTAGAGCAGGTTGGCGATGTCCGCCGGGCAATAGGCCCAGCCGAGGCGCAGTCCGGCCATGCCGTACATCTTGGAGAAGGTCCGGAGCATGACCGTGTTGTCGGTCTCCTCCACCAGCTCGATTCCGGCGGTGTAGTCGTTGCGCTGGACGTACTCGGCGTAGGCGGCGTCCAGCACCAGCAGCACATGGTCCGGCAGTCCTGCGCGCAGGCGACGCACCTCGTCGGCGGGCACGTGGGTCCCGGTGGGATTGTTCGGGTTGGCCAGGAACACGACCTTCGTGCGCGGCGTCACCCGCTCCAGAATCGAGTCGACGCTGGCGGTGAAACCGTCGTCGGGCGCGGAGACCGGTACTCCGCCTGCGATCTTCGTCGCCATCGGGAATAGCAGGAAGCCGTATTGGGTGTGGATGACCTCGTCGCCCGGCTCCAGATAGGCTTGGGTTATGACCTGGATCAGTTCGTCTGATCCGCAGCCGAGCAC
Source organism: Alphaproteobacteria bacterium (assembly GCA_024742275.1). GTDB lineage: Bacteria > Pseudomonadota > Alphaproteobacteria > Thalassobaculales > Thalassobaculaceae > Thalassobaculum. The sequence continues at coordinate 28,289 of JANSYS010000009.1, forward strand.
GATGCGCGACGGATCGATGCCGTGGCGCTCTCCGATCGCTTCGGCCAGACCGGAGGCGGCGACGGCGGGATAGGTGTGAATCTTCGACGCGATGCCGGCCAGGGCCTCCATCGCCTTGGGCGAGGGACCGAGCGCGCCCTCGTTCAGGTTCAGGCGGATGATCCGCTGAAGGCTCTTCGGGTAGCTGGTCGGCTTGTAAGGGGTGAGATCGGAAATCGACGATTTGGGAGCGACGCTGGGCATCGGGGTGTCCTCGGACGAATTATGAAGTCAGGTCTTAAGGGTTTTGGGCCGGGCGTAGGCGCCGATGAGCGCCGCGCCGGCCGGCATATGCCCGACCTCGAGATACCCATCGGCCGCGATCAGCGACCAGCGGGTCCCTTCGATCTCGGCGGTATCGAGCGCGCCGTCGACCGCTCCCTCGAGCGCATACAGGGTGACGTCGTCGCCCGACGGATCGGGATCCTGCGGCGCCACCCCGTAGGCCGGCAACGCGTCGTCTCCGAAAAGCGGAAGCCGCGCGATTACGCGCGGCTTCGGTTCGGTACGGCGGGACTCCGGAAGCAGTCGCGGCCACCAACGCCAGCGGGAGTCGGCGATGTCCGGCAGCACGGCAAGGGTGGCGCGGCCGTCGACCGCGGCCTCGATCGCCGCCTCGGCTGTGTCCACCCGCTCGAGGCGGGTCGCGGCGCCGCCCCGGTCGCGGGCCAGATCGAGAACGGCCCCCGCGCCGTCCGGCGCATAGACCGCGGTGAGCGGGTCGACCTGACGGGCTAGATTGGCGCCGAGGATCTCCCGCCAGATCCGTTCCAGGGTGGCGGTCGGCAGATCCGCGCTGGCGGCGGAGCACAGCCGGCGCAGGATCGCCGCCTCTCGGCCGGGCCGGAGATAGGGGCCCGACGCATCGCCTTTCGCCGCGGCCACGCGCCGCCCGATCGCGACCCGATGTTCGAGCAGGCTCAGCAGCTCGTCATCGATGCGATCGATCTCGGCCCGGAGCTGGGCCAGCGAGGGCGCGACGTCCGCCATGCGGAATTCCCTGGAGAAGTCGGTCACGAGAAAACCGGCAAGACCTATCGGAGCGCACCGATTAAGGCAAGCCGCCAAGGGGCGTCGCGGGCATGTCGCTGAACGAATGGCTAACGACCCGGCGGCGCACGCCCCCACCCGGATCTTGGATAGGCAACGCTGCCGATGGTTCCTAGACTGTCGATCCCCTCGCCACGCGGAGCATCGCCATGGCCGTCTCGATCGAGCAGGATCTCTCCCGCCCCGGTGTGCTTCGCGCCGGGATAAACCTCGGCAACATCCTGCTGGTGACCGGCAAGGCGGCCAACGGCGATCCCGAGGGGGTGGCGCCGAGCCTGGCGGGCCTGATCGCGGACCATCTCGGCGTCGCGGTCGAGCTGGTGCCCTTCGCTTCGCCGGGCGCGGTGGCCGACGCCCTGGCAGACGACGCCTGGGATATCGCCCTGATCGCCGAGGAGCCGGAGCGGGCGAAGACCATCGCCTTCGTCGACGCCTATGTGGAGATCGAGGCGACCTACATGGTGCCGGCGGACTCCCCGCTGAAGACGATTGCCGACGTGGATGCCGAGGGTGTTCGGATCGCCGTGTCGGACCGCTCCGCCTACGATCTCTATCTTTCCCGCACCCTGGCGCGGGCCCAGTTGTGCCGCGCCGAGGGGCTGCAGGGCGCGCTGGACCTGTATGTCGAGGGAAAGCTGGACGCGCTGGCGGGCCTGCGTCCGGCGCTGAAGGACAACGCGGCCGAGCTCGGCGGCCAGCGGATCCTCGACGGACGCTATACCGCCGTGCGCCAGGCGGTCGGCACCAAGCCGCAGAACGCGGCACTGCGGCCCGCCATTGCCGACTATCTCAAGACCGCCAAGGCCGACGGCACGATCGCCGGCCTTCTGGAGCGGTTCGGAGTGCAGGAGAAGCTGAGCGTCGCCAAGGACTGACTGGCGTCACGCGATCTGGTCGCCTGTCGCGAGCACGCGATTCTTGATCAGCGGGGCCGAGAAGTCGCGGAAGTCGGCCATGAAGTCGGCGTTCTTGTGCTCCTCGAACGCGGCGGCGTCCTTGTAGACCTCCCAGAGGTGGAAGGAGCCCGGCGCGTCGTGGTCGGCGCTGACCGAGAAACCGAGGCAGCCGGACTGGGTGAGGCTGTTCTTGGCGTGCTGCTTCAGGCGCTCGGCGAAGGCGGCTGCGTCCTTGGCGTCGACGACGAGGTTCACGGCGACAACGTACATGCGGGGTCTCCTCCGGAGGGTTGCTTGCTTCTTGTGTCGGTTTCCGCCACGCGGTCGAGAGTCAGGGCGGTCGGGGCTGGAACCGGTCGGCGGGCGGAAATCAGGTCGCGGGCACGGGCCAGCACGCGTTTGCGGTCGCGCCGGACGGCGTAGACCTGCTTCTGCGCCTCGATCATGACGACTCCGCCGAACGTCGTGAACCACCGTTCTCCGATCCGCTCCACCGCCGGCGCGGATCGGATCAGGAGCGCGCTCGTATAGGGCGGCGTATAGACGGACGTCACGGTACGGGTGGGCGTGAAGCGGCTGTCCTTGAGCAGGCGGGAGAGCTGGCCGACGGTATACGGTTGGCCGTGGCCGAAAGGGGTATGGTCGAACCGGGCCCAAAGGCCCCGGCGGTTCGGGGCGACGAACAGAATCCGACCGTTGGCTGCCAGAACGCGCCAGAGTTCGCCCATCATCGCCGCCCGCTGTTCGGTCCCCTCCAGCGCATGCACGACGATGATGCGGTCGATCGAGGAATCCTCCAGCGGCAATTCGCCCTCGTCGACCAGGGCGCTCAGGTTCGGTCCGTCCGGCGGCCAGTGGAGGACGCCCTGCTGGGCCGGCATGAAGGCCAGCAGCCGTTCGGCCTCGCCGCGAAAGGGCCGTAGATAGGGGGTGGGAAAACCGAGACCGAGCAGCGTTTGGCCGCGCAGGTCGGGCCAAAGATCCCGGATCTGGCGGCGGACCATGCGTCGCGCCAGATGGCCAAGGGGAGACTCGTAGAAATCCCGCAGATCGACGGCATCGCTGAACATGGCGCGAGACTAGTGCATTTCAGTGCCGATTGGCATCCATCGGCGGCCGCCTAGCGGCAGAAGGTGATCGAGCCCTCGGCGCAGATCCGATCGCCGTCGATCCAGGTCGCGCCCGACAGGTCGGCCCGGTAGAAATCGACGTCGCGCACCCGAGCGCCGGTCAGATCGGCGCCGCGCAGGTTGGCGGAGACGAAGCGCGCGTCCACAAGATCGGCGCCGGCGAACGACGCCCCTTCGAGATCGGCCTGACTGAAGTCGGAGAATTTCAGACTAGCACCCTCGAACCGCGCGCTTCTGAGATCCGTTCCGATGAAACGGGCGCGGCCGCCCTGGACGCCGTTGAAGACCGACTCGGCCAGCTTGGCGCGGTTGAAGCTGGCATCGTCCAGGCGTCCGCCGCTGAGGTCGATGCGCTCCAGGTCCACCCGGTCGAAGCTGCATCGGCGCCAGTCCACGCCGGGTGCCGGGGGATCGGAGCACGCCGCCTCGGCCCGGACCGGGAGCAGGCAAGCCGCGGCGAAGATCGCCAACAAGGCCGGAAGGAGGAAGCCTGAAAGGCGCGACATGCAAACCTCGAATCGCGGTGAGAAGGGGCTGCGCGGTCTTATCGGGCGGCTCTGCCGACGGGCAGCGCCGTCCACGCACAGGAGACTATCACGGCGACACGGACCGGAAAGGGGCATGCGACCACGCGTCCTGCGGACAGGGCCTATCCCGGCTCTTGAAAGAAATTGTCGCGCGGGGGCCGGAGGTCGCCGGCAGTGCCATGAGCGATTGTCTTGGCACGGACTCCGCCGGCACAGGTCCGACGATTCCTCCCGCCACCGGCCCGCTCCGTTGGGAAAGTCGCATCCGGGGGCGGCGCGCCGCCGATCTTCCGCTTGGCCCGGAGAGACCGGCATCGCAGGGCGGAGAACCCCGCGGCGGCAGCGTCCCGAAGGACGGCCGCGCGCACCGCGCGGAAGCGGCAACGGCGGCCGACATGTCCCAGGAGAGACGCTACCGGCCCGGACCGGGCCCTTTCGCCGCCATCCAGAAGGCCGATCCGGAGGACCGGAACACCTCGGTGGGAAGCATTGGGGCCCCGCGCGATGAGAGAAGCGTGACACTTGGTGCGAAGGCGGGCAAGAAAAAAGTTAGTTATGCCATGAGTTTTTGGAATGAATAGAGGGGATATAACTTATTCTATTCTATTAATATATTTTCCACTAATTTATCCACAGACCCAAACAGCTGAACCCAACGGCGACTCTATCTAAATCAATAGCTTGCCAGTCGCCATCGTAGCGGGCGAGCAGGTTGTGGAAAACAGAACGGCGTTTTAGAGAGAACGAGACTTTTGCGACATGCGACCGTACGCCGGGTTTGAGGCGGCCAGATGATGGTCTATAAGGCGTGTCGAGTTTGTCAGGGGCACGGCGTCCGGACTCCGGTGATGTCGGGTTCGGGGTCGTGCCGCCGTTCGGGCGAACCGGCGTCGCAGAGAGCAATGCCGGCCAGCATGAGGCCCGCCAGTATGAGGGAAGTATGAGCGCTCACAATCGGCCGCTGTCACCACACCTTCAGGTCTACAAGCCCCAGCTTACAAGCGTGCTGTCGATCTCCCACCGCGCGACCGGAATCGCGCTGGCGGTCGGCACCCTGCTTCTGGTCTGGTGGCTGGTCGCCGCCGCTGCCGGGGGCGAGGCCTTCGACACCGCCCAGGGCTTTTTCGGCTCCTGGTTCGGGATCCTTGTTCTGTTCGGCTTCAGCTACGCGCTGATGTATCACCTGTGCAACGGGATCCGGCACCTGTTCTGGGACGCTGGCTACGGGTTCGAGCTGGAAACGGCGTATAGGTCGGGCTGGCTGACGGTCGGCGCCTCGGTGGCGCTGACGCTCGTCGCCTGGATCATCGCCGCGGCGAGCTGAGGAGGGCGACGGAGATGATTGGAAATTCTGCGCGCAGCACGTCGATGCGGACCGCTTTGGGGCGCGTTCGCCATCTCGGCTCGGCCAAGGAAGGCGTGCATCACTGGTGGATGCAACGGCTGACCGCGCTCGCCCTGGTGCCGCTGGTGCTATGGTTCGTGGTGTCGCTGGCCGGCATGTCCGGCATGGATCACGCGGCGGCAACCGCTTGGATCGGCTCGCCGTCCGTCGCCATCACCCTGGTCCTTCTGATCGGTGCGACCTTCTACCACGCCCAGCTCGGCGTCCAGGTCGTCCTTGAGGACTACATTCACAACGAAGGTCTGAAGCTCGCGGCCCTGGTCCTGGTGAAATTCGCCTCGATCGTTCTGTCGGTCGCCGCGATCTTCGCCGTGCTGAAAATCGCCTTCGGAGGCTGAGATCATGGACTCCTACCCCATCATCGAACACGAGTACGACGTCGTCGTGGTCGGCGCCGGCGGTGCCGGACTGCGCGCCACCCTGGGCATGTCGCTCGAAGGCCTCAAGACGGCCTGCATCACCAAGGTCTTCCCGACCCGCAGTCACACCGTCGCCGCTCAGGGCGGAATCGGTGCCGCCCTCGACAACATGGGCGAGGGCGACAACTGGAAGTTCCACATGTACGACACGGTCAAGGGCTCCGACTGGCTCGGCGACCAGGACGCGATCGAGTACATGTGCCGCAACGCCATCCCGGCGGTCATCGAGCTCGAGCATTTCGGCGTGCCGTTCTCCCGTACCGAGGAAGGCAAGATCTATCAGCGGCCGTTCGGCGGCCATACGCTGAACCACGGCAAGTCGATGGCCAAGCGTGCCTGCGCGGCTGCCGACAGAACCGGGCACGCCATTCTGCACACGCTGTATCAGCAGTCGCTGCGGAACAACGCCGAGTTCTTCATCGAGTATTTCGCCCTTGATCTCATCATGAGCGAGGAAGGCGAGTGCGTCGGCGTCATGGCGTTGTGCCTGGAGGACGGCACGATCCATCGGTTCCGGGCGCATCAGACCGTGCTGGCGACCGGCGGCTACGGCCGCGCCTATTTCTCCTGCACCTCCGCCCACACCTGCACCGGCGACGGCAATGCCATGGTGCTGCGGGCCGGCCTGCCGCTTCAGGACATGGAGTTCGTGCAGTTCCACCCGACCGGCATCTACGGCGCGGGCTGCCTGATCACCGAGGGCGCACGCGGCGAAGGCGGATACCTGACCAATTCCGAGGGCGAGCGCTTCATGGAGCGCTACGCGCCGACCGCCAAGGACCTGGCCTCGCGCGACGTGGTGAGCCGGGCGATGACCATCGAGATCAACGAAGGCCGCGGGGTGGGTCCGAACAAGGACCACATCATGCTGCACCTGGAGCACCTGGACCCCGACGTCCTGCACCAGCGCCTGCCGGGCATTTCGGAGACGGCGAAGATCTTCGCCGGGTCCGACGTGACCAAGGAGCCGATCCCGGTGCTGCCGACCGTCCACTACAATATGGGCGGCATTCCGACCAACTATCATGGCGAGGTCATCTCTCCGACCGCCGACGATCCTAATCGGGTGGTCCCCGGCCTGATGGCGATCGGCGAGGCGGCCTGCGTATCGGTCCATGGCGCGAACCGCCTGGGTACGAACTCGCTGCTGGATATCGTCGTGTTCGGCCGGGCCGCCGCCCATCGGGCCGCCGAGACGGTCAAGCCGGGCGAGGGCCACAAGCCGATCACCAAGGACTCGTCCGAGAAGGCGATCGCCCGTCTCGACCGCGTCCGCAACGCCAAGGGCGATCTGCGTTCCGGCGAGGTCCGTCTCGACATGCAGCGCGCCATGCAGACCCATGCGGCCGTGTTCCGCACGACCGAGCTGATGGACGACGGGCTCAAGAAGATCCACGACGTCGCCAAGTCGATGCCGAATGTGGGCGTGAACGACAAGTCGCTGATCTGGAATACCGATCTGGTCGAGACTCTCGAGCTCGACAACCTGATGGGTCAGGCGATCGTCACGCTGGCCTCGGCGTCCCTGCGCCAGGAGAGCCGAGGCGCCCACGCCCATGAGGACTTCCCGGACCGGGACGACGAGAATTGGATGAAGCACACGGTCATGTGGCTGAACGAGAAGAACGAGACCACAGTTTCGTATCGCGACGTTCACATGAACACGCTTTCGAACGAGGTCGAGGTGATCCCGCCGGTGGCGCGCGTCTACTGAGCCGCGCCCGCCTCCACGGATAGCCAGATAGCGAAGGAAAGACACCGATGGCCGAGTTCACTCTGCCCGCGAATTCGAAGGTCAAGATCGGCGACACCTACAAGGCGCCGGACGGGGCCAAGCGGGTGAAGAAGTTCAAGATCTACCGCTACGACCCGGACAAGGGCGCCAATCCCCGTCTCGATACCTACGAGATCGACATGGACGATTGCGCGCCGATGGTCCTGGACGCGCTGATCAAGATCAAGAATGAGATCGACACGACCCTGACCTTCCGCCGGTCCTGCCGCGAGGGTATCTGCGGGTCGTGCTCGATGAACATCGACGGCACGAACACGCTGGCCTGCCTGAAGCCGATCGAAGACGTGAAGGGCGACGTCCACATCTACCCGCTGCCGCACATGCCGGTGATCAAGGACCTGGTTCCGGATCTCTCGGTGCCCTACGCGCAGCTCGCCTCGGTGGAGCCCTGGTTGCAGGCGGACACCCCGCCGTCGCCGACCGAGGAGCGCCGGCAGTCGCCGGAGGAACGCGAGAAGCTCGACGGTCTGTGGGAGTGCGTCCTGTGCTTCTGCTGCTCGACCTCGTGCCCGAGCTACTGGTGGAACGGCGATCGGTACCTGGGTCCGGCCGTGCTCCTGCAGGCGTATCGTTGGATTGCCGACAGCCGCGACGAGCGGACCGGGGACCGTCTGGACGCTCTGGAGGATCCGTTCCGGCTCTATCGCTGCCACACGATCATGAACTGCACCAAGACCTGCCCGAAGGGCTTGAACCCGGCGAAGGCGATCGCCGAGATCAAGAAGCTCATGGTCCTGCGCCAGTAGCGGATCGGGCGCTACAGAGCCGGTCGTTCCGGACCGACATCGAACCCGGCGTCGCCATGACGCCGGGTTTTTGTTTGGATCTCTAACCTGACACTCCCCGGACTTGTTCCGGGGCAAGGCTTGAGCTTGCGTGGAGGCCCCAAGTAATCGAGGCTCCATGGATCGCCCCGGAATAAATCCGGGGAGTGCGTTAGGGGAAGGGGTACTGAGACGCGAGCGCCCGTCACCGCACGCGATAGTCCTTGATCACATCCGCATCCGGCTCGGGTCCGAGGCCGGGCATGTCGGGGACCGCGAAGAACCCGTCCACCGGATCGAGCCAGCGCTGGTACAGCATCGCTTCCGGACGGATGTAGAAGCGCTCGATCAACCCGGGATTGGCCAATCCAGCCGCCAAGTGCAGGGTCGCCAGGAAGCCCGGACCGAAATACGGCGAGTGCGGCATGACCTGGACCCCCGCCGCTTCGCAGATCGCGGCGGTCTTGCGGAACTCGGTGATGCCGCCGATCTTGGTCACGCTCGGCTGCGCGTAGTCGACCGCGCCCGCCTGGACCGCCTGACCGAACATCATCGCCGTACACCAGTTTTCCCCGGCGGCGATGGGCACGCCGGTTTCGCGGCGCAGATGGGCGAGGCTGGCGAAGTCTTCCGGCGGGAAAATCGGTTCTTCCAGCCAGTGCAGGTCGAACTCGTCCAGGGCGACCGCCATGCGCCGAGCCTGGTCCGGGGTCCAGGGGCAGTTGGTATCGACCATGATCGGAACGTCGTCTCCGGCCGCCTCGCGCGCCGCGCCCACCTCCTCGGCGGCAATCTCGTGCAGCTTGATGTATCTGTAGCCCTCCTCCAGGGATTGTTTCACATCCTTAACGACCGCTTCCGGATCGCGCAGGATGAACAGCGAGGAATAGGCCGGCAGCGGCGTCGAGGACGAGCCGCCGAAGAGCTGGCACAGCGGCATGCCGGCCGCCTTGGCGGCGATATCCCACAGCGCCAGATCGAGGCCGGAGATGGCGAAAATCGTGATCCCGTGACGACCGAACAGGTGCATTTTCTGCTGCAGACGGTGGTTCAGACCCGCGATATCGCGGGCGTCCTCGCCGATCGCGGCGGGTGCGATCATGTGCTCCACCGCGGCGGTCACCGCCTCCAGGCAGTGATAGGCGAAGGCATCGCCCCAGCCGACCAGCCCGGTATCGGTCGTCACCTTGACCAGGCAGGTATCGAGCATGGCCCACTTGCCGGTGGCGAAGGCCTTGGTCTCGCCGCTATGGCTGAAGGGGATGCGCAGAGGAATGGCCTCGACGGCGGCGATCTTCATGAATGTCCTCCCAGGAACCGGCGGTCTCGTTTTTTATCCGTCATCTTAGGCCGCGCGCGGCGCATTCTGTCGAGCCCATCTCTCGGCCTCCGAGCCGCTGCCTCTCCGTACCCCATCCTCCTCCGCACTCCCCGTCCATCTGCCGGCGCGCTGGGGAGGGGAATAGAAGTAGCCGGCGCCGACAGGCGCGACGCTGGGCCGGGGCGCGGCTGGTTTTGACCGATTGGCCGGTTCCCGGTCACGGTGGTAGGGTGCCGACCGCCCGCCGCGCCGGCCGGAGCCTATCGACACCGGAGCCGGAGACCCCATCTCAGCGTGCAGCATCGAACTGCCACAAGAACGCGAGGAAGACCGCCCATGCCCGCTCTCGACATCGTTCTCGTCCCGGCCCTGTCGGACAACTACGTCTACCTGCTGCACGACGCGGCTTCGGGGGCGACCGCCGTCGTCGACCCGGGCGAAGCGGCACCGGTCGAGGCCGCCCTGGCCGAGCGCGGCTGGACGCTGACCCACATCCTCAATACCCATCACCACGCCGACCATATCGACGGCAACGAGGCGCTGAAGACGAAGTACGGCGCTATCCTCGTCGGTCCCAAAGCCGAGACCGCCCGGATCCCCGATATGGACGTCACACTGTCCGAAGGCGATACCTACGACTTCGCCGGTCACGCCGCCCAAGTGTTCGAGACGCCGGGCCATACGACCGGCCATATCTCCATCTACTTCGCCGACAGCGACGCCCTGTTCCCGGGTGACACCCTGTTCTCGCTCGGTTGCGGCCGCATGTTCGAGGGCACCCCGGCCCAGTTCTGGGACTCGCTCTCCAAGCTCCGCGGCCTACCGGACAGCACCCGCATCTACTGCGGGCACGAATACACGGCCTCGAACGCGAAATTCGCGTTGTCCATCGACGGCGACAACGGTGCGCTGCAGGCCAGGGCGGCTGAGATCGAAACGCTACGGGCCGCCGGGAAGCCGACCATCCCCTCCCTGCTCGGCCAGGAGAAGGCGATCAATCCGTTCCTGCGAGCCGACGATCCGGCCATCGCCGCCGCCGTCGGCAAGTCCGGCGCCGATCCGGTCGAGGTTTTCGCCGCCGTGCGCAAGGGCAAGGACACCTTCTGATCCGGCCCGCCCGTCCACCATACGGCCCGTTCCGGGCATTCACGAGGAAACGCAGATGAAGCTCTACCACGCCCCCGCCTCCCCCTACGTCCGCAAGGTCATGGTTCTGGCCCACGAGACGGGCCTTCTCGACTCGATCGACGTGGAGACGGTGAGTACCTCTCCGGCGGCCCCGGACGCGGCGGTCGCCAAGGCCAATCCGGTCAAGAAGATCCCGGCGCTGGTGACCGACGACGGAATGGCCCTGTTCGACTCGCCGGTGATCTGCGAGTACCTGGACAGCCAGCACGACGGGCCGAAGATGTTTCCGGCGCCGGGCGAGGCCCGCTGGCGCGCCCTGCAGCTCCAGGCGGCCGCCGACGGACTCCTCGATGCTGCGATTCTGATCGTTTACGAAGGCCGGATCCGGCCCGAGGAGCTGCGGTTCCAGCCCTGGGTGGACGCCCAGAGGAGCAAGATCGACGGCGCCCTGGCGGCGCTGAACACCTGGTCGGAAGACTTCGGAGACAGGATCGATATCGGAACGATCTCCGCCGCCTGTGCTTGCGGCTATCTCGATCTCCGCTTCCCCGACATTGACTGGCGGGGCGCCAACCGGGCGCTGGCGGCCTGGTACGAGCGGTTCTCCGCCCGCCCGTCCATGCAGGCCACCAAGCCCGCGGGCTGAGGGTGTCGGGCGAGGACGTTCGCCGGCTGATCGACCGGATGGGTCTGCAGGCCCATCCGGAAGGCGGCTGGTACAAGGAGACCTACCGGGACGTGCCCGAGGGCGGCGGCCGTGGGGCGGTGACCCAGATCTACTACCTCCTGGCGGCGGGCGAGCTCTCCGCCTGGCACCGGGTCACCGACGCCACCGAGATCTGGCATCACTATGCCGGCGCGCCTCTGGTGCTCACCCTGTCGCCGAACGGTCACGACGCCGAGGCGCATACGCTTGGCGCCGACGTGCTGGGCGGGCAGAGGCCGCAGGTCGTGGTGCCGCCGGGCTGGTGGCAGACGGCCGAGAGCCTCGGCCAGTGGACCCTGTGTGGCTGCACCGTGGCCCCGGCCTTCGAGTTCTCGGGCTTCGAAATGGCCCCGCCGGACTGGCGCCCCGTCCCGAGGCCGCCGTCGGGGGGCGGCTAGAGCGTTTTCCGACCATCTGTGATCGAAAGATGCCCGCAATGCATTGACGATTGAGCAGCTTGGCGCGGGCAGAAGAGTCCATCTGATCGCGTTCTGCTCTGGCCCCGTTCCGCTACCGCGGCGGTATATGGTCGACCAGGATCTGGAAGCGGTCTATCGCGGCTGGCTGGGACAGGGTCAGCAGGTCGCCGGGCGTATCGGCGTCGATTTTTTGTGTCTGATCGCTTGCCGCCTTGAGGCTGCCTCCGTCGTTGACGAAGGATCTTACCGCCTGAAGTGCCAAGGCCGTGAGCGGCGCTCTGAGCGGATCGATGGTCTGACTCTTGCTGTAGAGGATCGTCAGAAAGTCGAGTTTTATGTCGGCGGCGGTTTTCTTCTCTTCCGATAGGGCTGCAAGGCTCTCGAAGGCGACCTGTCGAAATCCGAGATCGGTGACCATCAAACCCCAGTCATCGAGGACCACGGGCGGCTGTTGTTTGGGACTATCGTTTTCGGGGGACAGATCGCTCAGGGCGACCTTCGGAATCCGGCTAAGGGAGACGTTCCCACTGAGGTCGATCAACTGGTCGAAGGCCTGTCGCATTTCGAGCGCCAGAACACGGCGGGTCGGCTCGAAGTCCAACGTGCCGGTCGTCGCGGAAAGCAGGCCCCCCTCCGGGCTGAACTGACTCTCGAAGAACGGCCGCAGGGGATTGGCATCGGTCGGCGTAAGGGTCGAGCGGTCGCTGCCGAAGCGATAGCGGCCCCCGCCTTCCGGCTTCGCTTCGTAGCGGACCCATTGGTGCTCGGACGTGAAGTCAAACCAGTCGCCGGTCTGCACGAAGTCGCGCATTTCGACTTCGTGGACCAATGGGAAAAACGCCATCTCCAGGATGTCGGACTTGGCCAGGAACGCAGGGTCTGAGAAGTCAACGATAGTGAAGCGAAACGACCCGATCTGCGTTATTTGCTGTTCCACCTTGCCGGGAAGCTCGTCCGACCGCGTCTCCGTCCGCCCGTCCATGCCTCTCGCCTCGATCTCGTAAAACCCGGCCTGCTGGGCCGGTCCCACGGACATCTCATCGGCCCAAGTGGAGGTCTTGGCGGTTACCGTCGAAGTCTTCTTGAGCGGCGACTCTCGCGACTCTACGGTTACGGTGAAGACATCGTTCACGGAAACGCCGCGGGCGCGCAGGGGACTCTTACCGGCGCCGGGAAAAATCTGGAGACGGGCCGGATCGACGGAAAGTTCATCGATCATCCGCTGAAATGTGGGCCCGTCTACCTGCTCCAGTTCGATCTCTTCCACCCGCATATCGCAGACGACGGTGGCCTCGATCGCGGTCGCGGCCTTGGGGAAGATCCCGAGAGCCTTTTGTAGGAGGCCGCTCAAATCCATCCCGTCTATCTGGGTGCCGGTTATCCGAAGAACCTCGATCCGCTCGATCCGACCCGTGTCATCGAGCGAAACGTCGGTGAGGTCGATGCCATCGATCCGCACGGCAAGCGGAAGGGTGCGGTGGGTCACCGCCAGATCGGAGATCGAGATATCGGTGGTGAACACTCCCCCGCCGGTCTCTATGCCGCCCCAGCGCAGATCCCGATCCGACGCCTGAAACCGGTCGGCGAGCTCTTCCAGCGCCCGGACGACCGCCTCCCGCTCTCCGGCCGCGATTACTCCGTTACCGCCTGCGAGCAGGACGATCAGCGCGGCGGCGGTCAGCAGCAGGCGTTTCATCGGCGGTCCCCATGGTGTGTCTCGACTGCGCGCTGCAACGGCGGCAAGCAAATACACCAATAAGATGCTACGTTCGCCGCCGCAACATGCGGTGTGCGGCAAGGACCGCGCCGCCGACGATCAGAACGCAGGCGAGGACTACCTCCAGGGTGAGCGGTGCCAGGCCGACGGCGATGAGCACAAGCGTCGACAGCAGCGGCGCGGCATAGGAGGAGGCGCCGAGCACCTGGATGTCGCCCTTCTTGACCCCGATGTCCCAGGTGAAGAACGCGCCGCCGACCGGGCCGAGGCCGAGGGCGAGGACTGCCAGCCACTCCACAGTATCTTGCGGCCAGACGGTGGTCTCGAAGATCAGGTGACACGGCACTGCCAAGATCGCCGCCGCGGCGCAGAATCCGCCGACCGCGTCGGTCGGTACGTGTCCGAAACGACGTGAGGCGACGGAATAGCTCGACCAGGTGAGCGCACAGACACAGGCCGCCATGTATCCGAGCGTGTAGCGCGGGTCGATCTCCAGGCTCTGACCCTTGGTGACCAGCAGGGCCGCACCCGCGAGCCCCAGGAGCGCGCCGCCGACGTGGAACCAGCGCAACCGCTCGCCCGGCAGCAGGGCCGAGAACACCACGATCAGCAGCGGCCAGAGATAGGCGATCAGGCTGGCCTCGACCGCCGGGGCGTTGCGCAAGGCCACGAAGTAGAAAAAGTGATAGCCGAACAGCCCGCCGACGCCGAGCAGCCAGACGGGGACCGGTTGGCGCAGATGGGCCAGCGGCGACGTCCGTCTGGCGAGCGAGGCCACGACGCCGATCACCGTGGCGATGCCGAAGGTCATGGCCAGGAGCTGGAACGGGGGGACCTGCCCGGACAGGGCGGTGAAGAGGGCGAGCAGCGCCCAGCTCAGGACGGCGGTGAAGCCGATCAGGGTCGCGCGGCCCCGGGTCATGAGTCTTTCCTTCCCGGCTCGTCGGAGGTGGCGGTCGTCGTGGCGCGAGCCGCGGGTCGAGCTTTACCCCGGAAGATCGAAAGCGCACCAGACCAAAGCGACCGGCCGTTCGCGCGGTCCCGTCGCTATCCGTCTCCACGGCCGCCCCGAAGCTGCGATAGAGTCGGCGATCGCAGACCTTCGACAGACGGTGAACCGGCATGACCCATACCCGACTCCGCAAGTTCAATACCCGCGACACCTACCCCGACCAGTCCCTCGACAACGACCTCTGCCAGGCGGTGGTCGCCAACGGCACGGTCTATCTGCGCGGCCAGGTCGGCACCGATTTCGACGGCAATCTGGTGGGGGAGGGCGATCCGGCGGCCCAGGCCGATCAGGCCATGCGCAACGTGGAGACCCTGCTGACGGAAGCGGGCGCGCGGCTGGAGCATATCGTCAAGATCACGATCTACATCACCCGGCGCGAGGACCGCGAGCCGGTGTATCGGACGGTCGGGCGCTGGCTGAAGGGCGTGTACCCGGTCTCCACCGGCCTGATGGTCGCCGGGCTGGCGAAGCCGGAATGGCTTATGGAGATCGACGTCATCGCCGTGGTTCCTGACGGACCGTAAGGCGATATGTACCTAGCACGGTAGAGCTGTTTCAAAATGAAAAAGGATCGACATTGAAGAATAAAAGTAAAATATGACCAACGTAGACGGTATTTATTCAATTCCTCCAGCTATTTGAATTTTAAGAACGCTTTGAATGGAAAAAATGATTAAGACTCTGAAGTTAGACAAAATTTAGATTGATAAATAATATACTAGGAAGACTTAAAGAAATAAACAGTTACCCATTTTATGATCAAATTGTTATTGTTCGAATTCATGAATCAATAAAATGGTTAATCTAAATTAATGTAATTTGTTTCGTAATTTTAATTTACTGTTAACCATAGATAACGATAAGAATAGTTTACTTTGCCTATCTATTTTTCAACGCCGAGTTTGTTCTAATCTCCGAAATAAAAAATTACATTAAGACTCTCTTTTTGGGCGACATAGCATGATTCTCTTAAAAACAGTTGCGGACCGTAGGTCGACTGAAGTCGTCGACTGCGGAGCCCATTTCAGAGTGAACTTTCATGACCGGTTCGTGAAAGATAACATCATACCGATCACGCTCTCGATCCGCGGACACCACCGGTTCTCTGAAATCAAAGGTGTTCTATGGGATCTGAGAACCGCTGATCTGTCTGAACTTACTCTCGAACAGCTCGTCGACGTCTTCAAATCGCAGCACGCGACGGCAGGGCGGGAGCCGCTTCGCGTCGCCCTGGTTATTGAGTCCGTCTACGACGTTTGCATCATCAAGCTCTGGGAACACGTCGGCGAGGACAGCACGCCCAACATTCGACGCTGGTTTACGGACGAGACCAAGGCGCTCGAGTGGATCACCGAATAACTGTCGCTCCCAAACTGCGGCATCGACGGACCGGACGCCTGATGGCAGCATTCGATCCTCTTACGGAGGACGCCATGACAGCTGTTACCCCAAAGGCCGCCAATCACACAGGACTGGATCCGCTGGCCTCCCGGTATGTCGACGTGGCAGGCCTGGATTGGGAGGCAACGCCCTATCCCGGTATCGAGTGGAAGATCCTGTTGAAGGATGAAGAGAGCGGCTTGCTCACCGCGCTGTTCAAATGGGCGCCGGGGTCGGAACTGCCCCTGCACGAACACACGCGGATCGAGCAGACCTTCGTGCTGGAAGGCTCGATCGAAGACGAGGAGGGTGAGGTCACCGCCGGAAACTTCGTGTGGCGTCCGTCCGGCTCTCGGCATGTCGCCAGATCGCGCAACGGCGCGCTGCTACTGGGCACGTTCCTGCAGCCGAACAAGTTTCTGTAGCCGTGATCAGCGGCCCACGTCGTCGGATTTGCGGCCGAAGTCGTTGGGCCGCCAGAGATCGGCGGGAAGATCCAGGCCGAACACCGGATCCAGCAGGGCGACCTTGACCTCCACGCCCTGGGCGTCGGTGATGATCCACTGCTTCAGGGACAGCGGCTTGTCCTGGAAGGTCAGCACCACGTCGCCCTGATCCGGGTCGTCGCGTTGGCTCAACCGTACGCGCAGCACGTTGGCGCCCTTCTCCACCGCTTCGACGATCAGGTCTCCCGTCAGATCCACCTCGTCCGAGACGAGGACGGAAAGCGGCGAGGTTATGAGGGGAATCTGGGTCGTCTGTTCCAGTTCATTGTCCTGATAGGTCAGCCAAATGCCGTCGGCGGTGATCAGAACCGGAGACGGCGGTGCGTACTCGAACCGCATCCGTCCCGGCCGCTGGAGCCAGACAACGCCGCGTGCGACCAGCCCCGTCGAACTGGCCTGCAGGAAGGTCGACCTCATGGTGGTCAGGCTGTTGAAGTAGGTCTCCACCCGCTCGACATCGGCCTTCTGATCGGCCGTGAGCCCCTGGGCAGCGGCCGGAGACGCGGCGCCGAGCGCCAGCGCTCCAACCGCCAGCGCTCCAACGAGCGGGGCGGCGAAAATCAGGGCAAGAAAGACGACGGCCGGCAGTCTGCGAAAACTGGTCATGGTCGTGACTTGGCGTGTCCGGCGGCGGTTGGCAAGCGGCAAATCGGCGGCGTCGACGCCATGATCCCGCCACGACGTCATGTCAGCGGCCCCGCGGGAGCGGAGCGCTGCGGTTGCGGCGGTCAGGCGGCGGAGTGGTCGCCGACCAGGACCTCGCGCTTGCCCACATGGTTGGCCTGGCTGACCACGCCCTCGGATTCCATGCGTTCGATCAGCGTCGCCGCCCGGTTGTAGCCGATCTTCAGATGGCGCTGGATGAAGCTCGTCGAGGCCTTGCCCTCGCGGGCGACGATGGCGACCGCCTGATCGTAGAGGTCGTCGCCGGAGCCGCCGCCTTCACCGGCGCCGGAGAAGCCGAGCGGATCCGGCGCGCTCTCGTCGTCCTCGGTGATCGTCTCGTCATATTCCGGTTCGCCCTGGGTCTTCAGATGGCGGACTACGTCCTCGACCTCCTCGTCGGAGCAGAACGGGCCGTGGACGCGGGTGATGCGCCCGCCGCCGGCCATGTAGAGCATGTCGCCCATGCCGAGAAGCTGCTCGGCGCCCTGCTCGCCCAGGATGGTTCGGCTGTCGATCTTGGAGGTGACCTGGAACGAGATCCGGGTCGGGAAGTTGGCCTTGATCGTGCCGGTGATGACGTCGACCGAGGGGCGCTGGGTCGCCATGATGACGTGGATGCCGGCGGCGCGGGCCATTTGTGCCAGGCGTTGCACGGCGCCCTCGATATCCTTGCCGGCGACCAGCATGAGGTCCGCGACTTCGTCGATCACCACCACGATATAGGGGAGCGGCACCAGATCGAGCGGCTCTTCCTCGAAGACCGGTTTGCCGCTATCGGCGTCGAAGCCGGTCTGCACCCGGCGTTTCAGCACCTCGCCCTTCTTGATCGCGTCGGCGATGCGGGCGTTGTAGCCGTCGATGTTTCGCACCCCCAGCTTCGACATGGCGCGGTAGCGGCTCTCCATCTCCCGTACCGTCCACTTCAGCGCGACGACGGCTTTTTTCGGATCCGTAACGACCGGGGAGAGCAGATGCGGGATTCCGTCGTAGACCGACAGTTCCAGCATCTTCGGATCGATCATGATGAAACGGCAGCGTTCCGGCGGCAGGCGGTACAGGAGCGACAGGATCATCGTGTTCACCGCCACCGACTTGCCCGAGCCGGTGGTTCCGGCGATCAGCAGGTGAGGCATCCGCGCCAGGTCGACGGCGACGGGCGTGCCGCCGATGTCCTTGCCGAGTGCGATCGCCAGTTTCTGCGAGCCGTTGTTGATCGGATCGGACTCCAGCACCTCTCGGAAATACACCGTCTCCCGGCGTGCGTTCGGCAGCTCGATACCGATCACGTTCCGGCCTGGGACAACGGCGACGCGCACCGAGACCGCGCTCATCGAGCGGGCGATGTCGTCGGACAGTCCGATGACCCGCGACGACTTGGTGCCGGGGGCCGGTTCGAGTTCGTACAGCGTCACCACGGGACCGTAACGGACCTTGCCGATGGTTCCCTTGACCCCGAAATCGGCCAGAACGCTCTCCAGCATCCGGGCGTTCTGCTCCAGCGCGTCCTCGTCCGGGCCGCTGGCAGCGGCCGGCGGGTCGGTGAGCAGGTCCAGTTCGGGATAGGCGTAGCCGCCGTCGTTGGTGCCGAGATCGAGTTGGCGCTGGGTGGCGGCCCGTTTCCTGACCGTCGCCGCCGGCTTCTCGACCCGACCCGGACCCGGCTCTGCCGGACGTCCGGCGGCGGCCTTGGCAGCGCGCACCACCTGCCTGGGGGCTGGCTGCGCCTCGCTTCCGGCGGTGTCCCAGGGGATCGTGTCGTCCTGATCGTCGTCCGTGTCCGCCGGGGCCCTCAGCCGCGGCTCCCGGCGCAGAACGCCCGACCCGAGGCCGGAACCCAGACGCGCGCCAAGGCGGACCCCGGCGCCGGCGCCGCGGGCACCGAACCGGGCACCGGCGGCGGCACCGCTCGCCGCATGGCCGGCCAGCGAAAACAGACCTTTCGCCGAAGCGACCAGGCCCATCCCGGCGGACCATAGAGCGGCGACGACCGCCAGGACGCCGGAGAGCGCGGCAACCGGCAGGAGCCCGCCGATCGGCGCCAGTTGCGGCGCGAAGGCACCGGCGGGCGACAGGACGATGGGACCGAGGAAGCCGCCGAGACCGGCTCTGAGCGGCCAGGCGGCGGGTGGCGTGATCAGGGCGAGCGCGGCCGAGGCCAGAACCAGGGACGCGGGCAGCAGGGCGATTCGAAGGGGCCAGCGGCCGACCTTTTCATGGCGCAGGATGCGCCACCCCCAGACTGCCGGCACCAGTACCAGAAGCGCGCTGGCGGCGCCGAGCGACTGCAGGAGCAAGTCGGCAAGAATGGCGCCGAACCGCCCGAAGGGATGGGCAATCGTGGCGGAGCCTGCCGCATTGAGCGACGGGTCGCCCGGATCGTAGGCGCCGATGGTCACGGCCAGCGCACCCGCAGCGGCGATCAGAACCAGCCCGCCTGCCTCCTCGCCACGGCGCTGCAGGTACCGGGTCGCCTCGACCGGCAGAAAGGTTCGATTGTCGTTGCCGCCGGACGCCCGTGCCATGCGCCTCAGCCCTCCCAGGTCTCGGAGACGCGCCGTCATCCGAAGGGCCAGCTCCGGGCGTACAGCGCGTATCGGGTTTGTTCCAAACGCTGAACAACTCTATACGACAGGGAGTTAGCGGGCAACCTTCAGAGAAAACATCAGAAAAAGTGGAGTCCCCTCAAATAGAAAGCGGGCCCGATGACCAGCATCGAGCCCGAGTCGAGGGAGAGTTGCAGCGTCGGAAGAACCCTGCCGCCTGGGGAGCGGGACCGCCGGAGCGGTCCCGCTTTCTTGGGTGGTCGATCGGTTCCGATCAAATGGCGTGCATCAGATCGTCTGCGAACCGCGACCGAACTCGGGGTAGGCCTCCATACCGTTCTCGGCACGGTCGAGACCCAGGGCTTCGTCCTCTTCGCTCGGGCGCAGGCCGAAGATCAGCTTGAGCACGAACCAGACGATGGCCGAGGTGATGATCATGAAGACCGCCACGCCGACGATGCCGGTCAGCTGACCGCCGATGGTGGCGTCAGCGTTGGAGAACACGACCGCGATCGTGCCCCAGATACCCGCCACAAGGTGGACCGAGATAGCGCCGACAACGTCGTCGATCTTCAGCTTGTCCAGCAGCGGCACCGCGAAGACCACCAACGCGCCGCCGATGGCGCCGATGAAGATGGACAGCAGCGGCGACGGGGCCAGGGGCTCGGCCGTGATCGCGACCAGACCGCCCAGCGCACCGTTCAGCAGCATGGTGAGGTCGACCTTCTTGTACATGACGCCCGTCAGGATCAGGGCGGCCACGACACCGGCCGCGGCGGCCAGGTTCGTGTTCATGTAGATGGTCGCGATGGCGACCACGTCTGCGGCCGAACCCATGGCGAGCTGCGAGCCGCCGTTGAAGCCGAACCAGCCCATCCACAGGATGAACGTGCCCAGCGCGGCGAGCGGCAGATTGCTGCCCGGCATCGGGTTGATCGACCCGTCGGCGTTGTACTTGCCCTTCCGTGCGCCGAGGATGATGGCACCGGTGAGAGCCGCCCAGCCGCCGACCGAGTGAACGATGGTCGAACCGGCGAAGTCGAGGAAGCCGGCCTCGGAGAGCCAGCCGCCGCCCCAGCTCCAGGAGCCCTGGATCGGGTACAGGATGCCGGTCAGGATCACGACGAACACCAGGAACGGCACGAGCTTGATGCGCTCGGCCATGGTGCCCGAGACGATCGACGCCGCGGTTGCGACGAACACCATCTGGAAGAACCAGTCGGAAGCCGCGCCGTAACCGGCGGCATCGTCACCGATGAACATGCCTTCGGCGTCGAACGGATCGGCGGCCGACCACGGGCCCGGCGTGCCGAAGAAGCCGGAAACGTCGGCGTACATCAGGTTGTAGCCGATGACCCAGTACATCAGACCCGCAATCGAGTAGAGGGCGATGTTCTTGGTCAACTGCATGGTCGTGTTCTTGGTGCGGACGAGCCCGGCTTCGAGCATCGCGAAACCGGCGGCCATCCACATGACCAGCGCGCCATGGAAGGCGAACGAGAAGGTGTTGAAAATGAACGCGGTTTCGATCGACACATCGGCCGACGCGCTCTTGGTGAAGCCGACCGTCGCGATAGACGCCGCGAGGGCCAGCAAGCTGAAGGACATGAATTTCTTCATCGATATGTGCTCCCCGCCGCTACTCAAAGCGCGTCCGCGTCGGTTTCGCCCGTGCGGATACGCACCGCCTGGGCCACGTCCAGCACGAAGATCTTGCCGTCGCCGATCCGGCCGGTATTCGCCGACTTCTGGATCTGCTCCGCCACCTGGCCGACCATGTCGTCGGCAACGACGACCTCGACCTTCACCTTCGGCAGGAAATTCACGGAATATTCCGCGCCACGATAGATTTCAGTTTGGCCCTTCTGACGGCCGAAACCCTTCACTTCGCTCACGGTAAGACCCTGGATACCCAGGCCCGTCAGCGACTCGCGCACTTCGTCGAGCTTGAAGGGCTTGATGATGGCCATGACGAGTTTCATATCGCCCAACCTCGCACCTTGTGTTCCCCATAACTCCGATCGGCGTCCGCGCGGTTCGGGAGACCCCCCACCAGGAAATGCTCCAGTAACTGCCCGCGCGCCGAGCGGAGCGGCCGCGTCATGCAAGCCAGTGGATCTTTCATCAAGAAGCGTGCCGAAAGAGTGCGGTCTTGAATCACTGATTGATTCCAGTGGGTTATCCAATCATCTAGACGCGAAGTCGTCGTCTCCAACCCATGATTTGGGCAGAAATTAGACAGAATCACTGAATTGATTAAAAAATAGGCAGACAAATTGCTCGCCGCGCGACCATGTGTCTCTTGCGCTCCACAGCGGGCGCGCCATCCTGGTTCCAGACAAAAGGAGATAGCCGATGGCAGCAGTATCTTCCTCGAAGCCGCGACCGACCGCCGGCGCCGACGCGGTGATCGTCGGCGCCGGGCTGTCCGGCTTGACCGTTGCGTTGGCGCTCGCGGAAGCGGGTCTGTCGTGCATTGTCGTCGACCGGATGGATCCGCGCGACGCCCGCGTGTACCGCAACGACATCCGCACCACCGCGATCTCCCTGTCGTCACGGCGCATGCTGACCGCGCTCGGGGCTTGGCAGGCGGTGGCGGACGAAGCCGAGCCCATCCTCGATATCCGGGTCTCCGACGCGGGGTCGCGGCGCGATCTGCACTACGACCATGCGACGGTAGGCGACGAGCCGATGGGCCACATCGTCGACAACGGGGCGTTGAAAGCTTCGCTCCTCGCATGCATCGCCCGGCACGGGGACCGCATCGCCTTCGCCGATCCGGGATCCGCGTCGGCGCTGTCGGTGACCGCCTCGCGGGCGTCTCTGACGCTGGAGGACGGCCGCGTCCTGTCGGCTCCCCTGGTGATCGCCGCCGACGGACGACTGTCGCGGGTTCGGGCGCTGGCCGGCATCCGACACACCACGACCGACTACGGCCAGACGGCCATCGTCGATACCATCTCCCATACCGAGAGCCACTTGAACACCGCGCATGAGCGGTTCCAACCGGGCGGACCGCTGGCCTTGCTGCCGCTGTCAGGAAACCGCTCCGCCCTTGTCTGGAGCGAGCGCTCCGCGGTCGCCGAGAGGATCGCCCGTCTCGACGACGCCGCGTTTTCGGCAGCGCTGGAGGAGCGCTTCGGCGACTCGCTCGGGACGTTGACCCCGGTCGGGCCGCGCCGGACCTATCCGCTTTCGCTGGTGGTGGCCGAATCCAGCATCGCCGATCGCGTCGCGCTCGTCGGGGACGCT
This sequence comes from Alphaproteobacteria bacterium, assembly GCA_024742275.1. Taxonomy (GTDB): domain Bacteria; phylum Pseudomonadota; class Alphaproteobacteria; order Thalassobaculales; family Thalassobaculaceae; genus Thalassobaculum. Next base: position 50,964 of record JANSYS010000009.1, read on the forward strand.
GCCCACGCCATCCACCCTATCGCCGGGCAGGGCTTCAATCTCGGCCTGCGCGATGTGGCGGCTCTGGCCGAGGTACTCGCGGATTCGGCGCGGCTCGGTCTCGATATCGGGGCTGCCACGGTGCTGCGCGACTACCAGCGCCGCCGGCGTTTCGACGTGATGACGCTTGTGGCGTCGACGGACGGTCTGAACCGGCTGTTCTCGAACGATATCGGGCCGATCAAGGCGGTGCGGCGGCTGGGTCTCTCGGTCGTCGAGCGGGTGCCGCCGCTGAAGCGGGCGGCTATTCGCCACGCGATGGGCACCCTTGGCACTCTGCCGCGGTTGTTGCGCGGCGAGCCTGTCTAGAGCGGATCGTCTGGCGCCGGGAACACTTCGTGATCGCGTCAGCATGCGTGAATCTGCTCTGACTCACCGTTCTAGAGACAAACTCACCGACCAGTTGAGTGACGCACTGACTGAATAGGGTCGGATTTGGCTCTCGTCTTCGGCGCCGTCGGTGCCGGCCACTGCGGCAGTATCGCCGGGTTCGAGGATCAGTCGCGCGACAGGCCGGCCTTCGCCAACGCGGCCTGGTAGGCGGCCATCTTGTCGCTACCGGTCTCGGCAAGTTCGCGCAGGTATCGCCAGGTGAAGAGACCGGTATCGTGTCCGTCGCTGAAGGTCAGCCGGACGGCATAATTGCCGACGGGTTCGGCCCCGATGATCGTCACCCGGCGCTTGCCGGCGACCAGCTTTTTGCCGGCCGCGCTGTGTCCCTGTACCTCGGCCGACGGGCTTTCGACCCGCATCAGCTCGGCGGGTATGCTCGCGGAGAGACCGCTCTCGAAAGTCACCGCGAGCGCGCTGCGGTCTTTGGTGACGCGCAACTCGCTAGGCCAGTCGGAGGTCAGATCGTTGCTCGACTCCCCGGCGCCGCCCGAAGACGTCATCCGCCTGAACTCTCGGGCCCGGTGTCCGCCGCGGAGGCGAACGGCGCCTCGTCGATCCGCCGCGCCTCTTCGACCAGCATGATCGGCACGCCGCCGCGGATCGGAAAGGCGAGACCCGCCTTGTCGCTGATCAGTTCCTGGGCCTCCCGATCATAGGACAATGCCTGCTTCGTGACCGGACAGACCAGGATCTCAAGCAGCTTCGGATCGACGCCGGCAGGGTCGTTTCCCCCGGTGGTACGCGCGGCCGACGTCCGGTCCGGGGTGTCAGTGGCGGGCATGATCACCTCCGCTCGTTCCGGCGACCGCCATGTCGAGAAGGGCGAGCATCATGCTCGCCCGGTCCTTGAGGGAGCCGCACTCCAGCAGCGCCTGCTTCTCGCTGCTCTCGAAAGGGCAGACCATGGCGAGCGTCGTCACCAGACGGTCGTCCGGCGTTTCCTCAATCACGTCCCAGTCGGCGGTGATGCCCTGAACGTCAAAATAACGCTTCAGGCGAGAGACCAGAAGGCCGCGATCGAGGTCGGCCTCGCAGTCTGCGGCGAGGTCGTCCTTGAACGAGCTCCAATCCGCGATCACCCTGCGATAGCCGCGCATCGACGCGATCTCCTGATCCACGGCGAAGCGGCAAACGCCGCTCAACGTGATCAGGAAGCGGCCGTCGTCGGTCTCGGCGAACTGGGTGATCCGGCCGGCGCAACCGACCCGGTACAGCGAGCGCGACCCGGCCTCGGTGCCTCCGGTGGCGGCCATCGGCTGGATCATGCCGATCAGCCGGTCGGTCGCCAGGGCGTCGCGCGTCATGTTCAGATAGCGCGGCTCGAAGATGTTCAGAGGCAGCTTCCCCCGGGGCAGCAGCAGCACGCCCGGCAGGGGGAATACCGGCAACGTGGCCGGCAGATCGTCGAAGCTCGGGTCGAACGGGCTTTGACTCATGACATCGCCGCCTTCCAGCCTCCGGGGCCTAAGAGAACAGGATCGAGGACAGCCGACGTCGGGCGTCGGCGGTGATCGGATCCGTCGGACCCATCGCCTCGAAGTACTTGAGCAACTGCTTGCGGGCCGCCTCGTCCTCCCACTTCCGATCTAGCCGAATGCTTTCCAGAAGCTGGTCGACCGCGCCGCCGCGGTCGCCGGTGGCGTAGAGGGCTGCCGCGAGGTCGATGCGCGAGCGATGGTCTTTCGGGTTTGCCTCAACCTTGGCGCGGAGCCCGTCGAGTTCGGCACTGGCCTTGGCGCCCTCGACTGCCAGCTCGAGCTGGGCGATCGCCGCGTGGACGGCCTTGTCGGCTTTGAGCTCTTCCGGAACCTGCGCCAGCATCTGCTCGGCTTGGTCGGCACGGCCATCTGCGATCAGGCATTTCAGAAGACCCGCGATCGCCGCCGCGTTGTCCTGTTCGTGCTGCAGCACCTGCTGATAGATCGCACCCGCCTGCTGGTGGTCGCCTGCCTCGAGGAGTTCGTCCGCCTGCTCCAGAGCCTGTTCGAGCGGCGACGGTCCGGAGGCACCGCCCAGACGCTCGATCAACGCCGTGATTTCGCTCTCCGGGACAGCTCCCTGAAAGCCGTCGACCGGTTGGCCGTTCTTGAAGGCGTAGACGGTCGGAATCGACTGGATGCGGAGCTGTTGAGCGATCTCCGGGCTCTCGTCGATGTTGATCTTGACCAGCTTCACCGAGCCGCCGGCTTTGCGCACGGCGGATTCGAGAGCCGGGGTGAGCTGCTTGCAGGGTCCGCACCATGGGGCCCAGAAGTCGACCAGCACCGGCATCTGCATCGACGCGTCGACCACCTCGGACATGAAGGTCGCCGTCGTGGCGTCGACGATGGCGGCGTTCCCGGTTTCTCCGCCGGATTGTGCCGCGCCCAGGATCGGTTCCATCTTCTGCGTTCCTCTGTATCTGGGAATGACTATCTAAAGTGCGGCGGGGCCGCGACAAGGGCGGGATGCCCGGTTTTCTTACCCTTCTGACCGCCGAGGCGGTCTCGGTCAATCGCCCGCCGCGGCTGACAGATCGATAACCTGCGGAGTATGGCCGCAGGCCTCGATGAACCGGGTCAGGGCGTCCGGCGTGACCGCCACGGTCATTTCGTTCGACAGCGGGTGATAGTTCAGCGGCGACATGCCCATCATCTCGGCGTCCAGGATGACCGTGACCGCGGCCCCCGAGTCGTTGATCAGCGCGAAGGGCGACACCGCGCCCGGCAGGACGCCGAGGGTCCGTATCAGCCGGTCCCGACTGCCGAAGGACAGCCGCACGCCCCCGAGGACGGCTCCCAGCGCTTTCAGGTCTATCTTGCGATCTTCGAGGCAGACCACCAGCCACATGGCCCCCTTGCGATCCCGAAGGAACAGATTCTTGCAGTGACCGCCCGGCAGGTCGCCGCGAAGCGCCTTGGAGTCGTCCACCGTGAAGAGCGGCGGGTGGGTATGCAGCTCGTACTCGATGCCCAGCGCGCCGAGGCGTGCGAGCAGCGCATCGGAAGAGGTCGGAAGGGTTGCGGTCTCGCTGTCAGCCATCGGTCGGGCTCCGCTATGCGGTCTTGGATCGGTGTGAGGCGCCCTCTCTAGCGCATTTCCCTCGACAAATGCAGTCCCCGCGGACATGCGGAAGCCGTCCTCGGAGGATTGCCCGCCGGCGTCCGTGCCGTCGGCCGGCGCGGGCGAGATCGGTTTTCCACTCCGAAATGTCGGACGGAATTGGAAGAGGGTTCGGGTAAAGACGAATAACTATCGGAATTAAATAGTTTTTTTTCCTTCGCGCCCGCCGCGGAAATTTCCTGCGGGAACGGCGTTAATCGCTCTTGCAATCGTGTGATCCACGGGTATTATCCGCGGCCTCGAAGGAGCGCGGGCGTAGCTCAGGGGTAGAGCACAACCTTGCCAAGGTTGGGGTCGTGAGTTCGAATCTCATCGCCCGCTCCAATTTTCCTGCACATCGACCATCTCACCCGACCGAGCATTGTTCGGGATGGGCGGGTCTATTTGGCGTTTTTCCCGCTGGGCCGCGTCGTCCGGTCAGCGGCGCAACCGCAGAAGCAGGCCCTGGGCGACGTTTCCGACCGCGTTGGCGGCCGCCGCGCCCATCTGGTCGGATACCTCATCCGCCAGATCGATAAGAAGTTCCGCCTGTCGGCGAAGGACGGCTTCCCGACCGTCGGCGATCGCGAGAATCGCTTCCTCAGCAGCGAAATACCGATCGACTTCCGGCCGGACCTCGGAGGTTTCCGCGCAGTCCGGCAAGGCGTGCCACGACTCCCGCGCCATATCGAATTCGACGAAAGCCGCTTCAAGCTCGCTGTCGACGTCCTCGGGCGCGGGCGCCTGAACGAGCGCGGAGATAGGGACGCTCAGACCGGCTGATCCGGCGATGGAGATCAGGGCATCGGCAATCAGTCTGCGGGCTTCCGCCACGTCGTCGTCGCGGTGGCCGGGCCGGTTCTGGAACGCGCCCGGTCCCGCCGGTTCGCCCGTCGCCCTGTTGGGCGCGCTGTCGCGATCGCCCGCACATTCATCCGGCCGGTTGCGGTCCGGCCGCCGATCGCGGTCCGCGTCGTCCGCCGCTACCGAGCGGCGTGGGCCGCTCAACAATTCCAGAGCATGCGCCAATTGGATGGTCAGGGCCGCGTGTCCTCCAGGAACGGCACCGCCGGCCAGGCTGACCGGAAGCATGGGCACGCCTCCCGGCGCCCGGTAGCCGGCGCCACCGCGTCTGCCGGTGCCGGGCGACCAGAAGGGCCCGGATTCCGGAGGCCGATTCCACTGCGTCATCGTGTCGGCCAAATTGCGGAGGCCGGCATCCGATTGGCGGTCCGGCGGCCCGCCGGCTGAAATATCGTCATTGGGACACATGCTTCGGATCCGTCCGCTTGTTCTGTCATGCGTGAGTATACGGACGCAGACTAGCGACATAATTGCAGACTGACTATCGAAAATTGATAGAATTTCGATCTAAATCGAGAGTAAAGCCGATCAAACCGATCGCGCGTCTATCATATTTTATTTTTCGTCTGGCGGATGTAGTGTCCGGTTATGAAGCAGGAGTTGACCGGGGAGGCCCTGCGCAGCGCGCTCGGCCGGTTGAACTGGACCCGAGAGCGGCTCGCCAGGGCGGCGGGTCTCGGCGAGGCGACGGTCTATCGCATGCTGGCCCAGAACGGCGCCATCCAGGCACGGCGCAGCTCCATGGAGAAGGTCGCGCAGGCTCTAGAGGCCGAGGGCGTGCTTGATCCCGCGGGGTTGGTGCATCGCGAGGAGCCCCTGGTTACCGTGAGCCTGCCCGGAGACTTGATCCGGCGGATGCCCGGTCGGTTCGCCAACCTGTCTCGGCTTTGGGCGCAATCCATGGAAGCCACCGATCTGGACGATCTGCTGGCGCGGTTGGGTGGCGTGACCGAGCGTGTATCGAGCGCGTATGTGTGCGAGTCCGGCGGGCTCACCATCGGTATGCTCGGACATGGGCTTCGATGGGCGTCCAACAACATGATCGGACGCCCCTTGATGGAGCTGGCGGACAAGGACGTGGCCGTCTCCGCCTCAGAACGGTATTGGCGCTCGATCATCTCCCATGAACCGACCCTCGCCTATTGTCGGCGCGGCGACCTGGACTTCACGGTGCTTACCGTACCAGTGCTGCATCACGACCGGCAGGCTGTCGTGTCCTGGTCGGAACTAGGACGTCCGGACCTTTGGAGATGAAGTCCAGGGCATCCTTGATGATCTGCACCGGGGCGGCGTAGCCGAACCAGAGCGGGGTCGGCGGCGTCGTGTAGTGCCAGGTCGCGCCGGGCTCCAGGAATAGGGGACGGTACCGCTCGGCGATCCCCTTCTTCATGACGATTTCCGGAACCATGAAGAAGACATGCTTTGCATCCCAGACCTCGACGGCGAAGCTCCGGCCGATCACGGGCAGGAACGGCACCAGGAAGTGGGAGAGGTCCGTACCGCGCAGATCCGGGCGGACCCAGATTCCGCCAGAGAACGCGGACGCGCCCTCCATTGCTTCGAACCATTCCCGGACCGTGCCGTGGATCTCGATGTCCGGCGACGGGCAGGCACGGTGCAGGCCGATCTCGTCCATGTATTCGGCCATCGTGTCGGCCGGCAGGTAGAGGCCGCAGGCATAGGTGCCGACCACCTTGCCGTCCTTGTGTATCAGCACGCACATGCCCCGGTCGGCGTTCGTCGTCTCGTTCCAGTAACCGGGAAACACGATACCGCCGTTCCTGTCGACTTTCTCGAACGCGGAAAAGTCTCCGTGAATCGTCAATTCAGCGCCGAACCGGGCGAGGCTGCGTTGTCCTGCGGCGATGAGGTCGCCCATGATCGTTCCGGCCAGTGCTTGCGGCAGTCTTGTTCGTTGCATCTCGTCCTCCATTGGTGAACCGACATTCGGGTCCCTGGCCGTCCAAGAAAAACAGACAACCGTACAGTGAAATGACCCAAAAGCAGCGAGCAGGAAACTTTATCTTAAGTAACGGAAACCAATCAATATTTGATCAGTTTTCTATCTATTCTATCAATTTTTGATAGTTTCATGGAATCTCCCCCCTCGTATCGACTTTGCACGGAGGCTTAAGAGGCGGGTCGAGAACCAGATCGCGGACGAACGCGTGCCAGACGGCTCTCCCGACGGTCCCACCGATCGGTAAAGTGCGAACTGTTTCCGCAGGTTCCGCGCTTCTGATACGCTCGAACTAGACGCCCGAGTCGCCGAGAGTGCGGCAGGACGGAAACTGCCAGGGGGGCATGAACATGCGCAGCCGCACCGAGACCCTGAAGGTCGAGAAGGTCGAAGCCGTCTGCGCCCTGGTTCTCGAGCGACTGCAGGGAACCAGAGCGGAAACGGCGGGCGCCTTCGTCAAACAGTTCTTCGACAATGTTGCGCCTCAGGATCTTGTGGACGAGGAAGTCGAGGATCTTTTCGGGGCGGCCATCTCCATCTGGACTCTCGGGCGCGACCGCAAGGCCGGGCAGCCTCGGATCCGCGCCTACAATCCCCGGTTCGAGGAAGTCGGTTGGCAGTCGACCCACACGGTCATCGAGATCGTGAACGACGATATGCCGTTCCTCGTCGATTCGGTGACGGCGGCGCTCAACCGGCTCGACCTGACGGTTCATATCGTCATTCACCCGATCCTCCGGGTGACGCGGGACGCCAAGGGGCAGGTCACTTCGCTGCTGAACGAGGAGGACACGTCCGACGGCGCCGTCAGCGAGTCCTACATGCATCTCCAGATCTCCGAGCAGACCTCGGCAGAGGCCTTGGCGAAGATCGAGGAGTCGCTGGCCCAGGTACTGGCAGACGTCCGAGCGGCGGTCGAAGACTGGCGGACCATGCGGAAGACCATGGTCGACGTGATCGAGGAACTGGAGAACGCGCCGCCAAAGGGCCAGACGAAGCCGGATCTGGACGAAGTCTGCGCGTTTCTGCGCTGGATCGAGGACAATCACTTCACCTTCCTCGGCTACCGCCAATACGACTACACCGGCAGCGGCGCGAAGCTACGCATGGAGGTGGTGAAGGGTAGCGGGCTCGGGATCATCCGCTCTCCAGACGTGAGCGTGTTCGACGGCCTGCGCGACATCGGTACGCTTCCGAAACAAGTTCAAGGATTTCTGCTCGATCCGACGCCGTTGCTGGTCATGAAGGCCAACAAGGTGTCCACCGTCCATCGGCCGGTCCCGTTGGACTCGATCAGCGTCAAGCGCATCGACAAGTTGGGCAAGGTGGTGGGCGAGCACAGATTCATCGGCCTCTTTACTTCCGTGGCCTACAATCAGAGTCCCAAGGAGATACCGCTGCTCCGCCGCAGGGTGGACAAGATCGTCAGCCGAGCGGGCTTCCGCCCGACGAGCCACGACGGCAAGGCGCTGGTCAACATCCTCGAGACGTATCCACGCGACGAACTGTTCCAAGCCAGCGAGGACGAACTCTTCGAAATCTCGATCGGTATCCTCCACCTGCAGGAGCGCCAGAAGACGGCGGTCTTCGTCCGGCGCGACGCCTTCGAGCGGTTCGTCTCGATCCTCGTCTACGTCCCGCGCGATCACTACAACACGCAGCTTCGCGAGCGTTTCCAGGCCATTCTCTCCGCCGCCTTCAACGGCGAGGTGACGTCCTTCTACACGCAGATGTCGGAAAGCATACTGGCCCGGCTGCATTGCATCCTCTCGACGACCCGTGGCGAGATTCCGGATGTCGACACCGATGAACTCAATCAGCGCCTGATCGATGCGGGGCGGAGCTGGTCTGACAAGCTCCACGACGCCCTGGTCGAGGACAAGGGAGAGGAGGCGGCGCAGAAGCTGCTCCGGCGCTACGGTCCGGCGTTCCCGACCAGCTATAGAGAAGCGTACTCCGCCCATGCGGCGATCTTCGATATGGAGCGCATGGAGGAGATCCACGGCGAGTTCCAACTCGGCATGAATCTGTTCCGTCCGATCGGCGTGGACGATGACGTCCTGCATCTGAAGCTGTTCCATTGCGGCGAGCCGGTACCGCTCAGCGACGTGATGCCGATGCTGGAGAACATGGGCGTTCGCGTGCTCTCCGAGGTTCCCTTTGAGATCGCCGGCGGCGGGATGCGGCAGCCGATCTGGCTTCACGATTTTGAGATGCGGCTGCGTGCCGAGACCGAGTGCGACCTTGCGACGATCAAGCTCCCTTTCCAGGAGGCGTTCGGTGCGGTCTGGGACCGGCGGATGGAGAACGACGGCTTCAACGGGTTGGTGCTCAATGCCGGCCTGACGTGGCGCGAGGTCACCGTGATCCGCGCCTATGCGAAGTACTTGCGCCAGGCGGCTTTCACCTTCTCCCAGGACTACATGGAGGAGACCCTGCTCGCCTACGCGCCGATCGCCCGGTTGCTGGTCGAACTGTTCGCCGCCCGCTTCGACCCAGCCGGAGAGGCCGGCCGCGACAAGGCGGTCGATAGCCTTGAGCAGCGCATCCAGGACGCCCTAGACGGTGTGGCGAACCTTGATCAGGATCGGATTCTGCGCCGCTTCCTGAACCTGATTCAGTCGACCCTGAGGACCAACTTCTATCAGCCCGACGAGCAGGGGCAGCCCAAGAGCTACGTCTCGTTCAAGCTGGACAGCCAGTCGATCGAGGAACTGCCGCTACCGCGACCGCTGGTCGAGATCTGGGTGTACAGCCCGCGGGTGGAAGCGGTGCATCTGCGCGGCGGCAAAGTCGCCCGGGGGGGAATTCGGTGGTCGGATCGGCGCGAGGACTTCCGCACCGAGATCCTCGGTCTCATGAAGGCCCAACAGGTGAAGAATGCCGTGATCGTGCCCGTCGGCTCCAAAGGCGGGTTCGTGGTCAAGCGTCCGCCGGTCGGCGGCAGCCGCGAGGAAGTCCAGGCGGAGGCTATCGAGTGCTACAAGACACTGATGCGCGGGATGCTGGACATCACCGACAACATCTCCGGCGCCGACGTCATCGCGCCTGCGGAGGTTGTCCGCTACGACGCTGACGATCCCTATCTCGTGGTCGCGGCGGACAAAGGGACCGCGACCTTCTCCGACATCGCCAACGGGGTGTCCCAGGACTACGGCTTCTGGCTCGACGACGCTTTCGCCTCGGGCGGGTCGGCCGGGTACGATCACAAGAAAATGGGCATCACCGCCCGCGGCGCCTGGGAGAGCGTGAAGCGTCATTTCCGAGAGCTCGGACACAATACCCAGAGCGAGGATTTCACGGTCGCCGGCTGCGGTGACATGTCCGGCGACGTCTTCGGCAACGGCATGCTCCTGTCCGAGCACATCCGTCTGATCGGCGCGTTCAACCACCTGCACATTTTCATCGACCCGGATCCCGACCCCGCAAAGGGCTTCAAGGAGCGCAAGCGCCTGTTCGACATGCCGCGGTCGAGTTGGAGCGACTACGACACCAAGCTGATCTCCAAGGGAGGCGGCGTGTTCGAGCGCACCGCCAAATCGATCAAGCTGACCGCCGAGATCAAGAAGACCTTCGGCATCGCCGAGGACACGGTGACGCCGAACGAGCTGATCCGCGCCATTCTGATGGCCGAGGTCGACCTACTCTGGTTCGGCGGCATCGGGACCTATGTGAAGTCCGAACGCGAGAGCAATCCGGACGCCGGCGATCGCGCGAACGATCCGGTCCGGATCGACGGTCGGGAGATCCGAGCCAAGGTCGTCGGCGAAGGGGCGAATCTCGGTGTTACCCAGCGCGGCCGGATCGAGGCGGCGCTGAACGGGGTGAAGCTGAATACCGACGCCATCGACAATTCCGCCGGCGTCGACTGCTCTGACCACGAAGTCAACATCAAGGTTCTGCTCGGCGCGATCCTGGCCGACGGCGACATGACCCTGAAACAGCGCGACAAGCTGCTGGAGGCGATGACCGACGAGGTCGCGGAACTGGTCCTGGCCGACAATTACGACCAGACCCTCGCTCTCTCGCTTGCCGCGCATCGGGGCCTCGACCTGATCGACGCCCAAAGCCGGCTGATGCGCCAGCTCGAACGCGGGCATCTCAAGCTGAACCGGCGCATCGAATTCCTGCCGGACGACGAGGCGATCGCCGATCGGGTTTCAGACGGCAACGGCCTGACCCGCCCAGAACTCGCCGTCCTCCTGGCCTACGCCAAGATGTCCCTGTACGACGACCTGCTGGAGAGCGACCTGCCGGATGATCCGGCCCTGTCCGACGATCTGGAGCTGTATTTCCCGGAACGGCTCCGCGCCAAGCACGGCAAGTCGATCATGGAGCATCGCCTGCGCCGCGAGATCATCGCCACCACCGTCACCAACTCGATGATCAACCGGGTCGGGGCGACCTTCCTCAACACGCTGGCCGAGCAGACCGGCGCGAAACCGGCGGAGATCGCTCGGGCCTACACCATCGTCCGCGACGTCTTCGGACTGCGCGGGCTGTGGGACGCCATCGAGGCCTTGGACAACGCGGTGCCGGCTGCCCTGCAGACCCGGATGCTGCTCGATATCCAGAGGCTGGTCGAGCGCGAAACCCTCTGGTTCCTGCGCAACGGCCGCCGACCCCTGGATATCGCGAGTCATGTCAATGAGTTCGAGCCTGGAATCAGCGCCCTCAAGGGCTGCCTCGCCGAGGTGATCGGCGATGCCGAACGCACCGATATGGACAGGGTGTGCGCGGAGCTGCGGGAGCAAGGAGTTCCGAAGGATCTCGCGCTTGAAATCGCCTCTCTCGAGGTGCTCACCGCCGCCTGCGACATCGTCCGCCTCGCCGCCGGATCCAACGCTCAGGTCCGAACGGTCGCGGTCGTCTATTTCAAGGTCGGCGGACGGTTCTCCATGGATTGGCTGCGGGACGGCGCGCTGGCGCTGACCACGGACACCTACTGGCAAAAGCTCGCGGTCAACGCCCTGGTGGATGATTTCTATCAGCATCAGAGCCAGCTCACCCAAAACGTCCTCGGCCAGATCGACGCGACCGGCGGTCCGTCGAAGGCGAAGAAGCCGGCGTCGAAGAAGGCCGCTGACCGGAAGAGCCGGTCGGTAAACGGCGATGCGGCGGCGGCTGATGCGGCGATCCGGACATGGACCTCGGATCGGACCGACGACGTGGAACGCACGGACCGGTTGATCGACGATATCCGCTCGGCCGATCATTTGGATCTCGCCATGCTGGCCGTCGCCAACGGCCAGATGCGAGCGCTCCTTTCCAGATGACAGGGACGGTGCGGGGGCGATGAGGCCGCAATGGGACGCTATCGGTGAGTACGGCAGCGGGCGCGTATCCTGGGTGGTCGACTTCCGTCAGTCCTTGCTGACGATCCGACTTCAGGGCGGCGTGACCGATGACGACCTGTCAACGGGGATACCTCGGATCTGGGGGGGCCACCCCGACGTGCTGGAATTCGATACGATTGTCGATGCGCGCCACCTGACCGGCGAGGGCAAATACGGTTGGCGCGGCTTACGGGACGTGGCGCGAGACTGGAGACACTTCGCCAAAGGCCGGGACGCGGGGACCAAGGCGGCGATCGTATTGGGTGATACCTTGCTGACAAAGCTGGTCCGGGCGATCGCCTTCGACTATCCGGGAACGGTCTTCCGCATCTTTCTCGACATCGACGAGGCCAAGGCGTGGCTGGGCGTGGAATGAACGCCTCGTCGCGCGGCCCGGTCGTTGGATGGTGCCTCTACGACTGGGCGAACTCCGCCTTTCCGACGGTGATCTCCACCTTCGTTTTCGCGGCCTATTTCACCAAGGGCGTGGCGCCGGACGAGACCACGGGGACGTTTCTGTGGGGCAATGCCACGGCGATCGCCGCGGTCTGCATCGCCGTCCTCAGCCCGATCCTGGGAGCCGTGGCCGACCGGACCGGCCGGCGAAAGCCGTGGCTTCTCGGGTTCACATGGCTCTGTATTCTGGCCACGGCGTGTCTGTGGACGGTGGAACCGGATCCGAGCTTCGTCACCCGCGCGTTGGCGCTGGTGATCGTCGCCACCATCGGCTTCGAGTTCGCCACCGTCTTCTACAACGCCATGTTGCCGGAGGTTGCCGCTCCGGAGCGGCTCGGCCGGGTGAGCGGCCTCGGCTGGGGGCTCGGCTATCTCGGCGGGCTCTCCTGCCTCGTGGTGGCGCTGTTCGCGCTGATCCAGACCGACACACCGCCCTTCGGGTTCGACCCGGACATGGCGGAGCCGGTGCGGGCGACTGCGTTGCTCGTGGCGGTTTGGTTCGCGCTGTTCTCGCTACCGACTTTCCTGATGGTACCGGAATCGCGGCAGGGTGAGCGCGAACCCCTTGGAGAGGCGGTGAAAGACGGCTTGAAGCGGATCTGGGCGACGCTGCGTCGGCTCCGCTGGTCGCAGCCGGTGACCCGTTTCCTGGTGGCGCGCATGTTCTACGCCGACGGGCTGACCACATTGTTCACTTTCGGCGGGATCTATGCCGCCGGCACGTTCGGCATGGATTTCGACGAGATCATCCTGTTCGGCATCGCGCTCAACGTGACGGCAGGCCTGGGCGCTGTCGCGTTCGGTTGGATCGACGACCGGATCGGTTCGAAACGCACGATCCTCTTGGCGCTGGTCGGTCTCGTGACCTTCGGCACCGCGGCGCTCCTGGCGCCGGACAAGACCTGGTTCTGGGGGATCGGCATGGCGCTCGGTACGTTCATGGGGCCGGTTCAGGCGGCGTCGCGCACCTACATGGCGAAACTGTCCCCGCCGGACCAGCGCGCCGAGATGTTCGGGCTGTTCGCGCTCTCCGGAAAGGCCACGAACTTCGCCGGCCCGCTCCTCCTGGGCTGGGCGACGCTGATCTTCGACAGCCAGCGCGCGGGCATGGCGACCATCGTCCTGTTCCTGCTGGTCGGCCTCGCGCTTCTGACGACGGTGCAGCAGCCCAGAGAGGGGCCGGAGAGGCGATAGGCCCTTGCGTCCGCCCCTCCGGATCAACGTCGGCGGGCGCCTCGATGGCGGCTGGTGAAGGTCGGCGGCTTGCGGGCGATCCAGATCAGGAACCTGGCGATCTCCGGATGGGCGCGCAGCTTTTCCGGCGTGTCGTAGGCGCGGGCCAGGCTGCGTTCGTCGAGCACGCTGTGGATCTTGCGGTGGCAGACCGTGTGCATCGGCTCCGCCGCGCGACCGCCCTCGCTCTTCGGCACCCAGTGGTGGCGGTCGACGCTCGGCCCGGCGACCATCGGCCGGCCGCAGAGCGGGCAGGGGCCCAGATCCGACGGCGCGGACCCGTCCCCGCTCAATAGCCGAGCTCGGCCCCCGGCCGCTCGTCGGTGAAGGTGACGTTGACCTTGGCCGCACCCTGGGCGGTTTTGGCGAATTCGGAGGTGAAGGCCGTCTTCTCGCCCGGCAGGAGCTGATAGGATTCGGTGGTGAACAGCCAGCTCGCCAGCGGGTCGCCGCCCTCGGTCATCACCGACGCCCGCAGCGCGGGGAGGCTGATCATCCGCTCGCCCGGATTGCGGATCTCGCCATGCACCACGAGGACCTCCACGGTCCCTTCCTGGCGGCGTTCCACATAGACGTTCTGCAGAACCAGATCCTCGCCCGGCACCGGCACCGGCAGGCCGACGGTCTCGTAGAGCAGGGCGCTCGCCGGCCACGCATGGACCAGGGTCGTTCTGGCGACGAGCAGAGCGGCCGGAATGGCGACCGCGAGGACGAGCAGGGCGTAGAGGATGTAGGGGCGCGGCTTTTTCTCAGGTCCGGCGCCCCGCGCGGCGCGGAATCGCGATACGTCCCCCAGCGGGGGCGGATCCATCTCCGCTCCGGCCTCCGCATCCGTGGAATCGCGGCCGGACGCCTCCTCCAATCCCTCGTCCGGTGCCGGCGACGGAAGGTCGTCGTCGGGCAGCGCCTCCCCGTCGGCCGGCTTCGGTTTGGCTTTCGGTTTCGGCATCTGGTGCCACTTGTGCTCGCAGCTGCCGCATTTGAGCTTGCGGCCCTTGGTGCCGAGCGCCTTGTCGGGCACTTTGAATTTCTGCTCACATTTCGGGCAGGTGACGAGCATTCGGTTCCTCTGGCTCCACGGACGGACAAACTATATCGCGGCGCGGGCAACCGGCAAGAACGGCGCGTCCGCTCTCCGGCGCCACTCCGCCACGACGAAAAACGTCAGAACGCCAATTCTTCTATGCCGATGGAACTGTCATAAACGGGGGCCTTGCCTGACTCTTCCGTTCGGGGAGCCCGATGGATACGACCGTCTTCGCCGCCGTCCTGTTCGCCGCCCTGCTGCATGCGGGGTGGAACGCCGCGGTGAAGGTCGGTCTCGACCGGTTTTCCTCGATCCTGCTCCTGGCCATCGTCCAGGCCGCGATCGCGCTACCGCTCCTGCCCTTCGTGCCGCTGCCGGCGCCGGAGGGCTGGTGGTGGATCGGTGCCGCCGCGCTGCTGCATGCGGGCTACAAGCTCTTCCTGATCCAGGCCTACGCCCATGCGGATCTAAGCCAGGCCTATCCTCTGGCCCGGGGCACCGCGCCGTTGATCGTCTCCGTCGTCTCGATCCTGTTTCTCGGCGTCACGTTCAGCGGACTGCAGATCGCCGCGATCGTGGCGATCTCCGCCGGTATCCTGGTCATGGCGTTCAAGGGCAGCGATGCTGGGCGGATGCAGGGCAAGGCGCTGTTCTACGCCATGGGCACCGCCGGATTCACCGCGAGCTACACGCTGATGGATGGTGTCGGCGCCCGGGTCGCCGGTACGCCGTCGGGCTTTGTGCTCTGGATGGTGATTGGCGACGCCATGGTGATGGTCGCCTTCGCGGTCGCCGCGCGCGGTCGCGGCGTGTTTCGGGCCCTGGTGCCGGCCTGGAAGACCGGGTTGGCGGCGGGAGCGATGTCGCTCGGGTCTTATTGGATCGCGGTTTGGGCGTTCACGCAGGCGCCGATCGCCCTGGTCGCGGCCCTGAGGGAGTCCAGCATTCTGTTCGCCATTCTGATTGCCGCCTTCGTCATGCGCGAACCGGTCAGCCGCTGGCGATGGACCTCGGCCCTGCTGATCGCCGGCGGGGTCGTGTTGACCCGGCTCTAGCGCTGTCCGGGCCGGTATTTTGCCGTCTGTGCCGGAGCGGGAGCTGGTGCTACCGTCCCGGCAAACAGCCAATCCGGGAGGGAATTGAATCATGAGCGGAATCAAGTCAGCCATCGTCACCGGCGCCGGGTCGGGGATCGGAAAGGCGAGTGCTCTGGCGTTGCTGGAAGACGGCTGGAGCGTGGCACTGGCGGGCCGACGCGCCGACGCGCTGGAGGAGACCAAAAGGGAGGCGGGCGCCAACGCGGACCGGGCCCTGGCGGTGCCGACCGACGTCACCGATCCCGCTGCGGTCAAGGCGCTGTTCGACAAGACTGTGGAGGCGTTCGGCCGGGTCGACTTCATTTTCAACAACGCCGGCATGAACGCGCCCGGCATCCCGCTGGAAGACCTGTCCGACGACCAATGGCGCGCCGTGGTGGACGTCAACCTGACCGGCTGCTTCTGGGTGATCCGCGAGGCCTTCCGGGTGATGAAGGCGCAGACGCCGATGGGCGGGCGGATCGTCAACAACGGCTCGATCTCGGCCCATGCGCCGCGGCCCGACAGCATCCCCTACACCGCCACCAAGCACGCGGTCACCGGTCTGACCAAGACGGCGTCGCTGGACGGCCGGCAGTACGACATCGCGGTCGGTCAGATCGATGTCGGCAACGCCGTCACGGAGCTTGCTGCCCGCATGAAGACAGGCGTGAAGCAGGCCAACGGCGAGATCAAGCCGGAAGCGATGATGGACGTGAGCAACGTCGCCAATGCCATCGTCTACATGGCCGGCCTGCCGCCGGAGGCGAACATCCAGACCCTGACGGTGATGGCGACCAAGATGCCGTTCGTCGGACGCGGGTAGGAATGAGGGTGGGGGCGCGCGGCGATTCGCGCTCTCCCGCTGCTCCGGCGGTGCCGCCGCATCCCACGCGTACCGCCGGACGAGCGTGACCTCATGACCGGCACACCGGACAGTGCTACGCCTGAGGCCATGGCTCTCGCCCATTCCGATCTTCCCGACGAACCGCCCGCCGCCCCCGGCCGCTGTCCGGAGACGGCGCTGCACGAAGTGTTCGGCTTTGCCGAGTTCCGGCCCGGCCAGCGCGACGTGATCGACAGCATCCTGACCGGGCGGGACACGCTCGCCGTCATGCCGACGGGTGCGGGCAAGTCGCTCTGCTTCCAGCTTCCCGCGGTCATGGACGGGGGGCTGACAGTCGTCGTCTCGCCGCTGATCGCGCTGATGGAGGATCAGGTCCGCTCGCTCCGGCTGCAGGGCGTCTCGGCGGCGGCGATGCATTCCGGCAACGCGCCGGGCGCCAACGGCGATATCTGGCGCGCGGCCCGCTCCGGCGCATTGCGCCTGCTGTACATCGCGCCGGAGCGGCTGGCGCTGGACGGTATCCTGGACGACCTGTCGGAAATCGGAGTGACCCGGCTGGTGGTGGACGAGGCCCACTGCATTAGCCAGTGGGGCCACGCCTTCCGTCCGGACTATCTGACCCTGGCGCGGGTGCGCGAGCGGCTCGGCGTGCCGACCGCCGCCTTCACCGCCACCGCCGACGCGGCCACCCGGCGCGACATCGTCGACCGGCTCTGCGGCGGCGACGCGCGGGAGTTCGTGTTCGGCTTCGACCGGCCGAACCTGGACCTGCGCATCGCCGAGAAGCGGAGTCCGATGAAGCAGCTTCTGGCCTTCCTGGAGGAGCGCCGAGGCGAAAGCGGCATCGTCTATTGCCTGTCCCGGCGCGCGGTCGAAGAGACGGCGGCGAGCCTGAACCGCCACGGTATCCCGGCGGTGCCCTATCACGCGGGGCTCGACCCGGACATCCGCTCGGCCAACCAGGACCGTTTCGTGACCGAGGACGGGCTGGTGGTCTGCGCCACGATCGCGTTCGGCATGGGCATCGACAAGCCGGACGTCCGCTTCGTCTTCCATACCGACGTGCCGGGGTCGGTCGAAGCCTACTATCAGGAAATCGGCCGCGCCGGGCGCGACGGCCTCCCGGCGACGGTGCAGATGCTCTACGGCCTCGCCGATATCGCCCAGCGCCGCCGCTTCGTCGACGAGAGCGGGGCGAGCGAGGATCAGCGTCGGATCGAGCATCGGCGGCTCAACACCCTGCTCGGGATCTGCGAGACGGCCGGGTGTCGGCGCCAAGCGCTGCTCGCCGCCTTGGGCGAACCGCTGGCAGAGCCCTGCGGCAACTGCGACACCTGCCGCGAGCCGCCGGAAACCCTTGACGGACTTGTCCCGGCCCAGAAAGTGCTGTCTGCCATCCTGCGCACCGGCCAACGCTTCGGTGCGGGCCATATCGTCGAGGTTCTCCTCGGCAGCAAGACGGAGGCGATCCAGCGCCACGGCCACGACACCCTGCCGACGTTCGGCGTCGGCACCGAATTCGACCGCAACGGCTGGCGCTCGGTGATCCGCCAGCTTGTGGCCTGCGGCATCGTCGCAATCGACACCGCCGGATTCGGCGGGCTGACGGTCGGCGAGGGCGGGCGGGCCGTGCTGAAGGGCGAGACCTCCGTCACCCTCCGCCGCGACACCGCCAAGCGCGCCAAGACCGGCCGCAGCGGTGGACAGACGGTCGCCACGGTCTCGCCGGAGAACGCGGATCTGCTCCGCGCCCTCAAGGAAAAGCGCCGTGAAATCGCCCGTGAGCTGTCGCTGCCCGCCTATACGGTGCTGCACGATCGCTCGCTCATCGAACTGGCGGAACGACGGCCGGCGTCGCTCGACGCCTTTGCCGGAATCCACGGCGTCGGCCAGGCCAAACTCGAGAAGTTCGGGGAGCGGTTCCTGGCGGTGATCCGATCCGCCGCATGAGGGGGCGGGGCGCGTGACACCGGTCCGTAAACGCGCACCCTTCGCGCCGCCCGACATCGCGATCCACCGGGACGAAGACGGGACCGTCCGC
Source organism: Alphaproteobacteria bacterium (assembly GCA_024742275.1). Lineage (GTDB taxonomy): Bacteria > Pseudomonadota > Alphaproteobacteria > Thalassobaculales > Thalassobaculaceae > Thalassobaculum. Next base: position 69,317 of record JANSYS010000009.1, read on the forward strand.
CTCCACTCTCGGACGCCGCCGGTGCCGCATCCGGAAACCATCGTCGCCCATCTCGATCGCTGGGCCGCCGCCGAGCCCGACCGCACCCTGATCGCGGAGCGCCGCGGCGACGGCTGGCGGGAGGTGAGTTTCGCCGAGGCCGCCCGCATGAGCCGCGGCATCGCGGCCGCTCTGCTGTGCCGCGGCACGGCGTCGGTCATGGCGCTGTCGGAGAATTCGGTCGATCAGGCGCTGCTGATGCTGGGGGCGTTCCGTGCCGGGGTCCCATTCTGTCCGGTCTCACCGGCCTATTCCCTGCTGTCCCGTGACTTCGCCAAGCTCAAGCATATCGTCAGGCTTGTGCGTCCCGGACTCGTGCTCGCGGAAGGTGGCGACAGGTTCGCCTCCGCACTCGCCACGGTGGATTTCGCCGATGCTGAGATCGTCGACCAGGTGGAGGGGCTCGCCGCGACCGAACCGGGGGAGCTGCCGTCGGTGACCGGCGACATGACGGCCAAAATCCTGTTCACCTCAGGGTCCACCGGAACGCCCAAGGGCGTGATCAACACCCACCGGATGCTCGCGTCCAATCAGGCGGCCCTCGCCCAGGTCTGGACCTGTCTCGCGGAGCGACCGCCGGTCCTGCTCGACTGGCTGCCCTGGAGCCACACGTTCGGCGGCAACCAGAATCTCGGGTTGGCGATCAGCCACGGCGGCACCCTCTACATCGACGACGGCCGCCCGACCCCGGAGCGGATCGGCCGCACGGTCGAGAATCTCGCGCTCGTCTCCCCGACCCTGCACTTCAACGTGCCCCGCGGCCTGGACATGCTGTTGCCCTATCTGGAGGCGGATACGGCGCTGCGCGACCGATTCTTCGAGCGGCTCGACTTCGTGTTCTATGCCGGAGCCACCCTGCCGCTCTCCTTGTGGCGACGGGTCGAGGCGCTGGGGCAGGCGGCGACAGGCGAGCTTCCGGTGCTCACCACCTGCTACGGCACCACGGAGACCGCGCCGATGGCGCTGGCGGCCCATCTGGTGCTGCAGGAGACGGGCGTTGTCGGGGTGCCGATTCCCGGGGTCGAGGCCAAACTCGTACCCGTCGGCGACAAGCTGCAGATCGCCTTGCGCGGCCCGAACATCACGCCCGGATACGCCGGACGCCCGGACCTGACGGCGGAGTCCTTCGACGCCGAGGGGTACTTCCTGACGGGCGACGCCGTTCGCCTGGCCGATCCGGCGGACCCCAACGCCGGGATCGTCTTCGATGGCCGTCTCGCCGAGGACTTCAAACTGTCGACGGGGACGTGGGTCAGCGTCGGGGCCTTGCGGGTGGCGATCATCGCGGTCTGCGGAGCGGCGGTCAGCGACGTGGTCGTTGCCGGGCACGACCGCGACGCCGTCGGCCTGCTGGTCTTCGCCAAGCCGGGCGCAACGGCCGAGGCGATCCGCAGCGGGCTGAGGCGCCACAACGCCGCCCAACCGGCGTCCAGCACCCGGATCGCCCGGGCACTGATCCTCGACGCGCCGCCCGACGTGGAGGCCGGCGAGATCACCGACAAGGGTTATCTTAACCAGCGCCGCGTCCTGGAGCGGCGCGCCCAACAGGTCGCCCGGCTCTTCGCCGATCCGGCCGATGCCGACGTCATCGTGATGTGACGCCGCCGACCGTCAACCCGCGCAGAAGCGGGCGATCGTGTCCGCATCGGCCTCTTCGCCCGAAGGCAGCGGATCGGTCGGGTCGCGGGTCCAGGCGGCGATATCGGCGATGACCCGACCGCCTTCCAAGTCGCGGAACAGCATGTGATAGCCGTCTTCGTACAGCACGATCCGACGCTCCGGAGGCAGGGCTGCCAGCATCGCGCAGGTCGGCCGGCGAGGCACCAACGCGTCCCGATGCCCGTACAAGACCAGGACCGGCGCGTTCAGGCTCGGCGCCGCCGCCTGGGCGGCGTCCATCAGAGCCACCAGCCCGTGGACCATGTCGACACGAGGTCGCTTGAGGAACAAGGGGTCCCGGCCGAGCGCCCGCAGCATCTCGATATTGTCGCTCGGCTTGATGCGGATACCGCGTGGTTCGAGCGGCAACCAGGGGATCGTATGGGCCAAGATGTCGAGGCCGAGGGTCTGCGCCATCGGCATCCAGTCTCGCCCCCAGACCGCGGGCGCCGACAGAACGGCGCCGGCCGCCTCGGTATCGGGATCGGCCAGCGCCAGCATGGCAACAGCGCCGCCCATGCTCTCGCCGACGAGGTAGACCGGCACGCCGGGCGTATCCTGTCCGGCAAGCCGCACCAGCGTCTCCGCATCCTGCGCCATGCGCTGGTGGCCGTGCCACATGCCGTAGCCGGAGGCCTCGCCGAAGCCGCGCTGGTCGGCGGCGTAGACCGATATCCCGGTTGCGGCCAGGTCGGGGCCGAGCTGGGCGAAGGCGTTGGCGTAGTCGCCGAAGCCGTGCAGCGCGACCACCGCCGCGGCCGGCGGTCCCTCAGACCGCCAGACCGTCAGCGGCAGTTTCGTCCCATCGTCCATGACCGCGAAAGGCCGCTCGATCAGCATCGGCGCCACCGAGTCGGGACCCAGCCGGACGATCTGCGGCGCGCAGGCCGACAGCACGAGCCCGCACAGCAGGGTCAGGAACAAAAGGGGTGGTTGGCGTCGGGCCGCGATCATGGGCCTATCCGAAATGATCAAATCCTTGCGGGAGACGCCGTCGTGGGTATCATCCGGCGATCATGCGAACAAGCGCGGCAGCGCGGAGGGACGGGCCATGGCGGCGGCAGGTAACGACGCTTTCGAGATCATCGAGGTCACGGCGCACCGGGTCGCCTGCGATGGCGGCGACGGCCCGCTCGGACACCCTCGGGTATTTCTGGAGATCCCGGAGGACGAGCACCGGGTGGTCTGCCCGTACTGCTCCAGGACCTATGTGATGGTCGACGACGTCGACGAGAACGCAGCCTGAACCGCTCTTGGGGCATGTATCTGTCGCCCTTCGGGCCGCTCCGGCGCCGGGTGATCCGCATCCCCCGTTGAGCGCCCCGGCGAGCGCCGCCTTTAAGCGCCGCCTGGGCCCTGGAAGCGCTATTCCAAAACCTTCGGCCAGTTGCCGTTGGCGGCCTGGATGAAGCCGGGAATATCCTTCTCCCATCGCTGCTGAACATCGGCGTTGTAGTTCAGGTAAAGCCGCCCGTCGACGACGCGCCAATGCTGCGGGTCGCCCTTCGCGGTGTAGCCTTGCGAGACGGCCCAGGCGCAGTAGCCGCCGTATTGCGGCGCGTACTTCGCCGGGTCGGCGATGAACGCGTCCCGGTTGGCGGCGGACGCGAAACGCCACGTCGCACCCTCGTAACGGGTCTCGAACGCGGACGAGCCCTCGACCGGCTTGCCCTCGGTGAAGAACGCGACCGGGTCGTAACCGTCAACGGCCGTGTTGGAGAGAAAGCCGGTATAGACCGGATCCTGTCCCGCATGGGTCAACCGTGGCCCGACCACTGCGGCGAGACAAACGAGCGCGACGACGGCGACAGCGCGGGCGACGGTCCGAGAGGCGACGTATGACAGCATGAACCAGCTCCAGATCCCGGTGAGATACCGCCCGATCATATGGTGTCGTCGTCCGCCCGCGTCATCACGGCACCGCGACCCGGCGGTAAATCACACGTGAGGAGCGCGTGTCCGGCCGTGCGCCGGCGGTTCAAAAGCGTCGCCGACCCGTTCATAGTGTATTTGTGAGACGTTTCTTCATCCTTTGGGCGTTTTCGATGCTCTTGCTGAGCCCGCATTCGTCGGCGGCGGGGGGATTGGGATCGCGGGCCGACACGGCATCCGTGGCCCTGCCGTTGATCCGCCATATCGGCATGGAGAACAGCGGTATCGAGCGCGACCCAGTCCTGCGCCGCGTGCTTGAGCGGTTTCTCGGTGATGCCCGGGACGACATTCTGACGCCTGGTGGCCGCACGGTGGAGACGGTTCTCGCGGCCATCGCGCGGCCGGCGCCGGTGCCGCCGCAGTTTGTCCGGAGCCGGAGGGCCTTGGCACTGTGGGGGTGCGGCGCGCCGGATTGCCGGGTGAAGGCGGCGGTCGTGCTCGGCCTGGCGAACAACGCCGCCTGCGTCATCCTGCATCGCGCCGCCCTCCGACCGAGCGATCCCGCAACCGTCGTACCCGACCCGAACGAGCCCGCCACCGCGACCTTTCACGCCGAGATATTCAGATCTCCCGCCCATTCGGACGACGGTTCGGTCCTGCCCGCCTGCCGGTATGAACTGCTCGCCGCGAGCCAGCGGGCGCGGCCGCAGGGGTACCGGCTGGTCCGGGGAACGATAACCGTCCGTCCGGGGCCGCTCTTCAGGCCGGATCCGGTTCTATCGGCTGCTGCCGAGATCTGGGACGGCCATGATCCGAACCTCTGACCGCTGGAGTGGGTTCGTGGCGACGCGATGGATCTTCCCGATTGTTTTTGCGCTGAGCATTCTCGCAGGTCCCGGCCGGTCCGATACGCCGTCGGCGGATCGGAAGGCCTCTCAACAGACGGGCATTGGGCACAATACCCAACGAGAGCGAATGCCCGATGACCTGCGCGCGTTGGCCGGTGAAACGGTCTACTACACCCGAACTCGACCGGTCTTCGGCCATGTCCTGAAGCGCTTTCTGCCCGATGCGGTGCGGACGGACTTCCTTTACCCGGATGGATCGGCGCGGAACTCGGTGCTTCAGGTCCTCGACCTCTCGGCCACCGACAGCCGGTTGGTCGGAAATCGCCGATTCCTCGTCACCCAAGGCTGCCGCAGCGGTGAATGCTCGGGATCCAAGGGGCTGGTGGTCGCCGACACCGATAGCGGCGGGCTCTGCGCCGTCCTGTATCGCGACCGCTCGTATCCCGTCGACAACCGCAGGGGTAGCGCGCGCGAGGTCGACCGACCGGTGGTCCGAATCCTGGCGGAGATCTTCCTCCCGGTACCCAACCCGGCGACGGACCCCCTGATCGACGTCTGCGCCACCGGGTTCGAGGCGGCGACCCAGCGTCTGGTCCCGTCCGGCTACTGGATCGAACGCGGCGAGATCGAGGCCCGTATCGCGCCGGAGTTCCGATCCGCGCCTGAGGTCGCCGACCGCTTTCAGCCCTGGGACGGCGTCCCCCGCCCTTTCTAGGGTCGACCATCCTGGCGCAGCCGATTGACCCCGGCTTCCATCAAGAAGGCCTCCTGCGTGTGTCGGGTCTGATAGGCGTCCCTGAAGTTCCGGAGTTCCGAGAGCGCGGCGTCCCAGTCCTGGTCGACCACATGGGCCCAGAAGGCCGGGGTCTTGGCCGCGGGCGTCCCGTACTGCCAGGTCACGGAGGCGATCACGGTCTGAATTTCGGTCGGCAACTGGTCGAACCGGAGCCGTCCCGGCGCCAGCGACGCGTTGTATCGGCGGATCATGGGGTCGATCCGAAGCGCCACGTAGTCGTCCCTCAGTTTCCGCCAGGTATCCTCGGCGATCTCGAAATCTTTCCCGTAAAGGTACTTGAAGCAGTCGAGAGCCTTCTGGGCGTCGTCCCGCTCGCGACCGAGGAAAGGCAAAAGCCGATCGTACTCCATGGGCGAGAGACCGGCGCGGCGAAGATCCTGTTCGTTGCGCTGCCCGAGGTCGATTCCCATGCCGACGGTGACTCCCGATCGACCGGCTTCGGGAACGTGCCCTCTCAAATCGAACCCTTCGAAATCCCGCAGCTTCCCGTAGTCGATCCGATTGGCCATGGCGCGCTCCTGTGTTGGGAGCCCCGCAATCTGAGCACTTCCTGTTAAATAGTCAATTTCCGATCGTCAAAATCCGATCATTTTTCACCCTCTCCCGCGCCCGCTTCAACGGTTGCCGATACCGTGGGGTCCGCTAGAGTCGCGGCCAGCTCCATCAGCCCCGGAACTCCCATGGCCGAGACCGACGCCACGCCAGACACCGACATCCCTGCGCCCGCCGACCCGGGACGGAGTCACCTCTACTTGGTGGACGGGTCGGGCTACATCTTCCGCGCCTATCACGCGCTCCCGCCCATGACCCGGCCGGACGGGACGCCGGTGAACGCGGTGTTCGGCTTTTCCAACATGCTGGTGAAGCTGATCGACGACCTGGAAGCGGACCACATGGCGGTGATCTTCGATGCCGCGCGGGTGAGTTTCCGCAACGATATCTACCCCCAGTACAAGGCCCAGCGCCCGGATGCTCCGGAGGATCTGGTGCCTCAGTTCCCGCTGATCCGGGAGGCGACGCGGGCGTTCAACGCGCCCTGCATCGAGATGGACGGCTACGAAGCCGACGACATCATCGCCACCTACGCCAAGCAGGCGGTGGAGAAGGGGTGGCGGGTCACCATCGTCTCCTCGGACAAGGATCTGATGCAGCTCGTGCGCGACGGGGTCGACATGTTCGACCCGATGAAGAACGTACCGATCGGCCCGGACCAGGTGATGGAGAAGTTCGGCGTCGTGCCGGAGAAGGTGATCGACGTGCAGGCGCTGGCCGGCGACAGCGTCGACAACGTGCCGGGAGTGCCTGGCATCGGCGTCAAGACCGCCGCCCAGCTCATCGACGAGTACGGCGATCTGGAGACGCTGCTCGAGCGGGCCGAGGAGATCAAGCAACCGAAGCGCCGACAGAACCTGATCGAGAACGCCGACCTCGCCCGCATCTCCAAGCAGCTCGTCACGCTGAAGGACGACGTGGCGGTGCCGGAGCCGCTGGGCGATCTGATCGTCCGCGATATCGACGCCGACAAGGTCCTGTCGTTCCTGCGCGAGCAGAACTTCAAGCGCCTGATCGCCCGGTTCGAGAGCGAGGCCGGACAGGCGGCGGGGGACAGCGCCGCCGCCGTTTCGGCCGTGTCCGCCCCGACCGGCGAGGCCGCCGGCTACGAGTTGGTGACCACCCTGGACGTCCTGAAAGCCTGGATCGCCGAGGCCGAGGCCCAGGGAACGGTCGCGTTCGATACCGAGACCACGTCGCTCAACGCCATGCGGGCGGAGCTGGTCGGGGTCTCGCTTGCCCTGGCGCCGGGCCGGGCCTGCTACATCCCTCTGCGCCATGTGGGCAGCGCGGCCCAGGGAGAACTGCTTGAAGCGGCGTCTTCCGGAGACGCGCCGGATCAGATTCCCTTCGACGAGGCCATGGCGGCTCTCAAGGGCCTGTTCGAGAACCCGGCGGTTCTAAAGGTCGCGCACAACGCCAAGTATGATTGTCTGGTTCTCAGCCGGGCGCGGAACGGCGGGATCGAAGTGGCGCCGCTCGACGATACGATGTGCGCTTCCTACGTGCTGGAAGGCGGGATGCATGGGCACGGTCTCGACGAGCTGTCGCTGCTGCATTTCGAGCACCGCAACATCAAGTTCGAAGACGTCTGCGGCAAGGGCAAGAGCCAGATCGGCTTCGCCGAGGTCTCCCTGGAGAAGGCGCGCGACTACGCCGCCGAGGATGCCGACATGACCTGGCGCCTGCATCAGATCCTGCGGCCCCGCCTGGTCGACGAGCGCATGACCACGGTCTACGAGACATTGGAGCGTCCGCTGATCCCGGTGCTGGTCGACATGGAGCGCAACGGCATCAAGGTCGATCCGAAGATCCTGAACGACATGTCGGCCGACTTCGCCAAGCGCATGGCCGAGCGCGAGAGCGAGATACACGCCCTCGCCGGCCGGGAGTTCAATGTCGCCTCGCCCAAGCAGCTCGGGGAGATCCTGTTCGACGAGATGGGCATCGCCGGCGGCAAGAAAGGGAAGACCGGCGCCTACAGCACCGGCGCCGACGTGCTGGAGGGGTTGGCCGCCCAGGGCGTGGAGCTTGCCGAGAAGGTCCTCGACTATCGCCAGATCTCCAAGCTCAAGTCGACCTATACCGATGCGTTGGTCGACGACATCAATCCGGAGACCAAGCGGGTTCACACGTCCTACTCGATGACCGGCGCGGCGACGGGTCGGCTGTCCTCCAACGACCCGAACCTGCAGAACATTCCGATCCGCACCGAGGAGGGTCGCAAGATCCGCACCGCCTTCGTCGCCGAATCCGGCAACCTTCTGCTCTCCGTCGACTATTCGCAGATCGAGCTGCGGCTGGTCGCGGATATCGCCGGGCTGGAGACCATGCGGGCGGCCTTCCGCGACGGCATCGACATTCACGCGCAGACCGCCTCGGAGGTGTTCGGCGTGCCGCTCGACGAGATGACCCCGGAGGTCCGACGCAAGGCCAAGGCGATCAATTTCGGCATCATCTACGGCATCTCGGGTTTCGGTTTGGCGCGTCAGCTCGGCACGCCGCAGGGCGAGGCGCAGCAGTACATCAACGCCTATTTCGAGCGATTCCCGGGCATCCGCGACTACATGGACGAGATGAAGAAGCGGGCGCACGAGACCGGCTTCGTCGAAACCAAGTTCGGCCGCAAGGTGCATATCAGGGCGATCCGCGAGAAGAACCCGGCCCAACGGAACTTCGGCGAACGCGCGGCGATCAACGCGCCGATCCAGGGGACGGCCGCCGATATCATCAAGCGCGCCATGATCCGCCTGCCACCGGCCCTTGAGAAGGCGAAGTCCAAGGCCCGCATGCTGCTTCAGGTGCACGACGAACTGCTGTTCGAGGTGCCGGAGAGCGATGTCGAGCAGACCGCCGCTCTGGTCCGCGAGGTTATGGAGGGGGCGGCCGCGCCGGTTCTGAACCTGTCCGTGCCGCTGGTCGCCGAGGCCGGCTGGGGCGAAAGCTGGGCGACGGCCCATTGAGGAGCCCGCTTCGATGACGCTCGACACAACGCCCCCGCCGGTCGCGTTCTTCGGCGCCCGCACCGACATGCCGCTTCGCGAGGCCGCCATCGTGCTCTTCGGCGCGCCCCACGGGACGCCGTATCCGGAGTTCGACAATCGGGCCCTGGCCGGGACGGCGGACGTGCTGCGCGCGGCCCTGTCGGGGGATGCCGGTTGGGCCGATCACTGGGATTTCGATCTGGGGAGACCGTTCGACGACGGTGGGAGCTTGGCGTTCCTGGATGCCGGAAACCTTAAGACCGAGCCGCTGGACGGGCCGGGTAACCGCGAGCGGATCAGCGCGGCCACCGCGTCGGTCGTGGCGGCGGGTGCGGTGCCGATCATGATCGGCGGCGACGATTCCGTGCCAATCCCGTTCATCGAGGCTCTGGCGCCGCTCGGGCCGCTGACCGTCGTCCAGGTCGACGCGCATATCGATTGGCGCGACGAACGCCGGGGCGAGAAGTTCGGCTTCAGCAGTACGATGCGCCGGGCGTCGGAGATGGCGCATGTGGAGCGGATCGTTCAGGTCGGCATCCGCGGCCTCGGCTCGGCCAGGCAGGAAGAAGTGCAGATTGCCGAAACCTGGGGAGCGGAGATCGTCACCGCGCGAGAGGTCCACCGCCACGGTGTCGAGGCAGCGCTTGAGCATATTCCGACGGGCGCCAATTGCCTCATCACGTTCGACTGCGACGCCCTCGATCCATCGATCATGAAAGCGGTCGTCGCCCCGACGCCGGGCGGCCTGACCTATACCCAGGCGATCGACCTGATCGCCGGAGTGGCGTCGAAGGGGAAACTGCGGGCCTTCGACATGATCGAGTTCATTCCTGAGCGCGACACCGACGGCCTCTCCGCTGTCACGGCGGCGCGGGTTCTGGTAAATGCGGTGGGCGCGGCGGTCACGTCCGCACGTTGACGAAAATTTAACGGTCTGTGGGCATGGTTCCGCGCCGCCAGGATGAAGGCGGCGCTCTGTTTGGGGATGGGGTGTATGGCGCTCTTCGACGATATCGTTGCCAATCTGACACAGGAATTCATCGGGGAGTCCTCGGACCGGCTGGCCCGGATGCAGGTGTCGCTGACCAATCTCGCGGCGGCCAAAGGCGCCGACCGGGAAGAGATCATGGGGCTGTCCCGCGAGATCCACAGCGTCAAGGGCTCGGCGGCGAACTTCCAGTTCCGAACGGTGGCGACCGTCGCCCACCGGTTCGAAGACTACATGTCCGCCACCCTCGATCAGTCTCCGCTGCCGATCGAGGAGTACCAGCGCTTCGTCGACGCCCTGTCCGACTTGATCGACCTGGGTCGCGAACCCGACCCGAAACAGTCGGCGCAGATGCAGACGAAACTTCCCGTGCTCGCCGCCTTCGATCCGACCAGTGTCGCGGTGAAGCCGGGCCGGGCGCTGGTGGTGATTCGGGCACGGACGATGGGCCACATGCTGTCTCGCGAGCTTGCGAACTGTGGCTTCATGGCGCAGACGGCGCTCGACGCGTTCGACGCGATCCGTCTCGCGGTCACCGAACGGCCGGACATCGTGCTGACATCCGCCGTGATGGACGGGATCTCGGGCGTCGAACTGATCGCCGCGATCCGCGCTTTGAAATCGACCGCCGACCTGCCTTGCGCCGTCGTGACGTCCTTCGACCGGGGCCACCCCGAGCTTAACGGACTCCCGAAGGATGCCGGCGTCGTGCGCCTGGGGAAGACGCTCTCGGACGATCTCGGCATGGTCCTGACCGGCGTGGCCCCGCGCTGATCGCACCGCCGACCTGCGCCTTTCCTCTTTGCAGGGCGCGTCAGTCGTGCTCAAACCCGCCGCCATGACCGAGGCGACGACTCCCGATCCGAAAATCTCCGCCGCCCGCAGTGTCGCCTTCGACCTGCTGCGGGCGGTCCTCGCCAAGCAAACGCCGCTGGATGAGGCGCTCGTGGCCCATGACGGGCTGGCGAAACTACCGGAGCGCGACCGCGGTTTCGCGCGGACGCTGGTGGCAACGACCCTGCGCCGCCTCGGACACGTGGATCGGCTGATCGACGGCTGTCTTGCCCAGCCGCTGCCGCAGAAAGCGTCGGCCGTGCGGGACATCCTGAGGATCGCCGCAACCGAGCTGCTGATCCTGGGCGTCGCCCCCCATGCCGCCGTCGACAGCGCGGTCAATCTGGTACGCTCGCGGGGGCATGAGAAGTTCGCCAAGCTGGCCAACGCCGTGCTGCGTCGACTGGACAGGGAAAGCCGGGAGACGATCGGGACCCTGCCGGCCCTGGACGCCCTGCCGGATTGGCTTGCGGAGAGCTGGCGCGGCACCTACGGAGATGAGACGGCTGAGGCGATGGCCGCGGCCGTTCAACGCGAGCCGACACTCGACATCTCGGTGAAACAGGACCCCGATCATTGGGCCGAGGCACTCGGCGCGGAACGGCTGCCGACCGGCACCCTGCGCCGAGCGATCGACGGACGGATCGACGCACTGCCCGGCTTCGCCGAGGGCGCATGGTGGGTTCAGGACGCCGCGGCTGCGTTGCCGGCGCGGCTGCTGGGAGCGGTTTCGGGGCGGACGGTGTTGGATCTCTGCGCCGCGCCCGGCGGCAAGACCGCGCAGCTGGCCAGCCTGGGGGCCAGCGTTATCGCCGTCGACCGGGCGCCGAGGCGGGTCAAGCGGATGCAGGCCAACCTCACCCGTCTGCGGCTTGCCGCGACCTGCGTGACGGCGGACGCCGCCGCCTGGCGTCCACCGGTCGCCGCCGATGCGGTGCTGCTCGACGCTCCTTGTTCCGCAACTGGAACGATTCGGCGTCATCCGGACATTCCCTGGCTCAAGGGCGCCGCCGACATCGCGAAACTGGCGAGCCTGCAGGATCGCCTGCTCGACGCGGCGGTGGCCATGGTCAAACCCGGCGGCTTGGTGGTGTTCTGCACCTGCTCGCTGGAAGCGACGGAGGGACCGGAGCGGATCGACGCTCTGCTGTCGCGCAACCCGGACGTGGCGCGGGTGCCGGTGGAGCCGTTGGAGATCGGCGGTCTTGCGGAACTCGTCAGTTCCGTCGGCGATCTGCGCAGCCGACCCGACCATCTGCCCGAGCTTGGCGGTCTCGATGGCTTCTATGCCTGCCGTCTGATCCGGCGCTGAACCCGTCGGCCGACGATCGTCCCATCCGAAAGGCCGGTCGCGCTTGAAGCGGTCGGCGCAACCTGCTACCTGCCGGGCATGGCCAATGTACCGCTGATCGCGCCCTCCATCCTCGCCGCCGACTTCGCCAAGCTTGGCGAGGAAATCCGAGCGGTCGACGCCGCCGGCGCCGACTGGATCCATGTGGACGTGATGGACGGCCACTTCGTTCCCAACATCTCGCTCGGCCCGGCGATCGTGAAGGCGATCCGCCCCTACACGGACAAGACTTTCGACGTTCACCTCATGATCTCGCCGGTCGACGCGTATGTCGGCGACTTCATCGAGGCAGGCGCCGATATCGTGACGGTGCATCCGGAGGCGGGACCGCACATCCACCGCACCCTGCAGCTCATCCGGTCGCTGGGAGCCAAAGCGGGCGTCGCCCTCAACCCGGGAACGCCGGTCGAGGCACTCGACAATCTGATGGATATGGTCGACCTGATCCTGGTGATGACCGTGAATCCGGGGTTCGGCGGACAGGCATTCATTCCCTCGCAACTTGAGAAGATTGCCGCCGCCCGCGCCCGGATCGACGCGTCGGGCCGCGACATCCGGCTGGAGGTCGACGGTGGCGTGACCGCCGAGACGGCCGGCCGGATCGTTTCTGCCGGTGCGGATGTTCTGGTCGCCGGCACCGCCACCTTCAAGGGCGGCGCCCAAGTCTATGCGGCGAACATCGCCGCCATTCGGGCCGCCAACTGACGGGAGACGAGCGGTGAACAGGCGGCGGGATCGGCGCGGACTGTCTGATCGCCTGCGGGACGCCTATTTCGCCTCGCCGGTGCATGCTTGGCGTTTGTCCGGACCGGTGCCGGACGCCCTTTCGGTAGCCGTGGCCGATGCCTGGACCGGTAATCCGGATCTCGGTCGCGAACTCCTCGAAGGCACATACACGATCGGCGGTACGACGGTTCAGGTCGGCGCCGATCCATGGAGTCAGACCGGCTATTCCGACATCGCGCTGGAAGCGCTCCACCGCTTCGAGTGGATGCGCGATCTGCGGGACCTCGGGGGCGACGCGGCCCGGCGTCGGGCGCGTGACCTGGTCGGCGCCTGGATCGATCGCCACGGCGCCTGGGACCGGTTCGCCTGGCGTCCGGATCTGTTGGCCGGCAGGGTCGCCGCCTGGGTCCATACCTTCGGGTTCTTCGCCGAGTCGGCCGATGACGAATTCCGGCGCCGGGTTTTGGAGTCGCTGAACCGGCAGTACCGGCACCTGCTGAGCGCTGCCGATGGCGGTCCAAATGGGGTGGCGCGGCTTGAGACGCTCCGCGGCGCTCTGATCGCAGGCGTCGCACTGGGGGGCGACGCCGACGAGATCCAGGATCTTGTCGACCGGCTCGACGGGGCCATCCGCGCCCAGATCCTGCCCGATGGCGGACACCGCTCCCGATCGCCTGCCCTTCAGTCGGACGCGCTCGCCGCGCTCGTGGATGCCCGGGCGGCGCTGCGCGCGGCCGGTCGCGAGTCCACGGCGGTTCTGGACGAGACGGTGCAGCGGATGACGGGCGTGCTGCGGATGCTGCGTCACGGCGACGGCGGAATGGCCCTCTTCAACGGCGCGACCGAGGGGCAGGTCTGGCGGCTTGACACGCTGATTGCCCGAACGGAGACCAAAACCCGGGCCGTGGCCTCGGCGACCGATACCGGGTTCGAGCGGATGGCCGCCGGCCGGGCCGTCGCGATCCTCGATTCGAGACCACCGGTGGCCGACGACGACACCGCCCATGCCGGGACCCTCAGCTTCGAATTCTCGATCGGCAAGGAGCGGCTGATCGTGAATTGCGGCGCCGCCCCCGGCGACCCCCGCTGGCATGGACTTCTGCGTGCGTCGGCCGCCCATTCCGGTCTGGTGATCGACGACACCAACACGACCGAACTGCGCGCCGACGGCAGCTTCGGGCGGCGGCCTGAACAGGTTCGCCTTGAACGCTGGGAGGCCGACGGCTCGGTCTGGGTGGAGGCCGAGCACGACGGATACCGGGACAGCCACGCGATCCTGCACCGGCGGCGGCTGTTCCTGGCGGCCGGCGGCGATGATCTGCGCGGCGAGGACGTGCTCACCTATACGGGGGGGCCCGGCGCAAAGCCCGAGGAAGCGGCGATCCGGTTTCACCTGCATCCGCGGGTATCCGCGTCCCTGATCCAGAACGGCGCGTCGGTTCTGCTGCGCATGCCGTCGGGGTCGGGCTGGCGTCTGCGGGCGACCGGCGGTCGGCTGGCGCTGAACGAGAGCGTCTATTTCGGCGAAGGCGGTCGGCTGCAGCGCACCCGCCAGATCGTCCTCTCCGTCGGGTTGGGGGGGATTCGAGAGGAAGGATCGGTTTCGGTCAAATGGGCGCTGCGGCGCGAGGATCGCCGTCCCGGATGAACCGCGGCGTTTTCGGCGCCGGAAAGCAACCTACCCCGGCGCCCGCCGGCTGTGTATAAGCCCTCGCGATGCTTGCGCTTCTGATCACTGTCGGGCTTGCCTTCCTGGTCTCCTGCCTCGCCACCCGGGCGCTGCTGGGTCTGTTGCGGCGTGCTTCGGTGATCGATCATCCGAACGACCGGTCCAGTCACGAGGTTCCGACCCCGCGCGGCGGTGGCCTTGCCGTGATCGTCACCGTCGTCGGCGCCGCCTTCGCATGGTCGGTGGCGGAGGGAACGACGTCGGACGGCCTTGGGATCGTGCTCGGCCTCTCGATCGCCCTGAGCGTCCTGTCCTTCATCGACGATCTGCGCGATCTCTCCGCCGGGATCCGTATCGCCAGTCACGCGCTGGCCGTGGCGGGCGGACTCTGGGCGCTTGGCGGGGCCGGCGCGTTCGCTGCCTATCTGCCGCAGCCGCTCGATCTCGCCCTGACCGGCCTGGCCTGGCTTTGGTTCATCAACCTCTACAACTTCATGGACGGGATCGACGGGATCGACGGGTCGGAGGCGGTCTGCGTTTCGGTTGGGGTCGTCGGCCTCGTCCTGTTCGGCATGGCGCCGGCGGGGCTGCTCGGGCCGGCCGCCGCGGTTGCCGGGGCCGCGCTCGGGTTCCTGGTCTGGAACTGGCACCGGGCAAAGGTGTTTCTAGGCGATTCCGGCAGCGTGCCGCTCGGCTACCTGATCGGCTACCTGCTGATCGTCTCGGCCCAGCCCGGCGGCGGCGCGCTGGCGGCCGCTTTGGTGTTGCCCCTGGTCTTCGTGGTCGACGCTTCGGTAACCCTGCTGCGCCGGATTGCGCGGGGCGAACGGCCGACCGAGGCCCACCGGGAACACGCCTATCAGCGGGCGGTGCAGGGCGGCTGGAGTCACGACCGGGTCTGCCTCGCTGTGATTTCGGCCAACGCCGCTCTCATCGCGGTCGCCTGGTTCGTGGCGCCCTGGCAGCCCTGGATCGGCCTCGCTCTCGGCCTCTGCATCGCCGGTCTTACCTATCGGGGCTTCCATGCGGTCGGCAACCGGCGGGAGCGAGCCGGATGAAGGTCCTCGTCACCGGCGCCAGCGGCTATATCGGCCGGGCCGTCCTACGGGATCTGGAAGCGTCGGGACACGAACCGGTCGCGGCCGTCCGCGATCCGAGACGATTGCCGGAGCATTGGCGCGGGCGGGCCGTCACCGTCCTGGATCTTGGGCAGGACACCGACTGGTCCGGGGCGATCGCCGGCGTGGACGGGGTCGTCCACCTCGCCGGCCCGAGCGACCCGGACGGGATTTCGGAAGCCGACCTGATCCGCACCATTGTTAATGGTTCGAAACGACTTGCCGAAGCGTCGGTCAGTGCCGGGGTGAGCCGATTCGTCCTCGTCAGTTCGGTCAAGGCGATGGCCGACACCACCCCGGTCGCGGGCGTGGACGAGAAAGCCGCGCCTGCCCCGACCGACGCCTATGGCCGAGCGAAGCTCGCCGCCGAGCGGGCGGTTGAAGCGATCGGGGCGGAGGGCGCCGGAATGGAGGTCGCGGTCTTGCGTCCGGCCCCCGTCTACGGTCCCGGAAGTGGCGGCAACCTGCGGCGCATGGTCGATTTCCTGCGTACGTCTCCTCCCGTCCTGCCCCTCGGCATCACCGGCAATCGACGGTCGTTCCTCCATCGCGACAGTCTTTGCGCGGCGATTCTCGCCTGTTTGGAACATCCGCGGGCCGGCGGCCGAACCTTCTGCGTTACCGATGGAGAGACGCTGTCGACCGCCGATCTGACCCGGCGGATACTCGAGGCCCATGGCCGCCGCGCGCTGTTGCTGCCGGTGCCGGCCGCGGGTCTGCGCCTGCTCGGGCGCGCAGGGCGCCGCCTGGGGGCGTCCAGCGTCTTCGACGGTTCCGCGCTCCGCGACGCTCTAGGATGGAAACCGGTCGTCGACCCGCGTGCCGGGATGATAGAGGCTGTGCGTCAGACGGTCGATCCTCTGCTGCCGGCCGCTCCGGAGGGCCAGCCGTGATAGACTTCGACCGATCGCCCACCCCAATCCGGGACCCAGCATGAACGCCCGCGCCTTTCGCCGCTCGCTGCTGATCTTCGGCCACGACACGTTCCTGGCCGCGGTATCGTTTCCTCTGGCGCTTTACATCCGCCTCGGCGAGGACATCGTGCGATGGCCGGAGCAGGCGATCACTCACGGGACGGCCCTGTTCACGCTGACCGCGCTCGCCGTGTTCCTTGTGATGCGGCTCGACACCCATATCTGGCGGTACACCTCGGTCGGCGATCTGGCGCAGATCGTGCGGGCGGTGCTGGTGATCATCGCGGCATTCCTGGCGCTGCAGTTCGTCGTCACCCGTCTGGAGACCCTGCCGCGCTCGTTCCTTTTAATCGAGGCGGTGCTGCTGACGATCATGTTGACCCTGCCGCGCGTCAGCTACCGGCTCATGAAGGACGGGACGATCTCCGCCCTGTTCGAGCGCAATGCCCAGGACCGGGTGCCCGTTCTCCTGATTGGCGCGGGAGACGGGGCCGACCTTTTCATCCGGGAGACCGCGCCGGGCCACGAGGTGCCCTATCGCGTGGTGGGAATCGTCGATGATCGCGATTCGCGGACCGGGCGCCGCATCCGGGGCGTGCCGGTCTACGGCGGCCTGCACAATCTGCAGGAGGTGGTCGAGCGCCTCACGGATTCCGGCGTGCGCCCGCAACGCATCGTGATGACCCGGCGGCAGATCGACGGTGCGACGATCCGCACCCTCCTCGATGCCGCCGACGGACTCGGGATACCGGTCAGCCGCATGCCGACGCTCGGCGCGCTGGAATCCGCCGGCGAGACCCAGGTGCAGCTTCGACCGATCAACGTGGAGGACGTGCTCGGCCGACCGCAGGCGACTCTCGACCGTCCGGCCATGCGGCGGCTGATCGAGGGACGGCGGGTGATGGTCACCGGGGCCGGCGGCACCATCGGCGCCGAACTTGTGCGCCAGGTCGCCGATATCGGCCCGGCCCATATCACCCTGGTCGATCAGTCGGAATACGCCCTGTACCGCATCGATCTCGAACTGGCCGAGCGGGTGTCGGATCTGCCGCGCGCCGCTCTGATCGGCGACGTGCGGGACCGGGCGCGCATGGACGAGATCCTGTCGGAGGCGCGGCCGGAGATCCTGTTCCACGCCGCCGCCCTGAAGCACGTACCGCTGATGGAGGCCAATGTCTGCGACGCGGTGCTGACCAACGCGGTCGGCACCCGGATCGTCGCCGATGCGGCCCGGGCCGCAGGGGTGGGAACCGTGGTGGTGATCTCAACCGACAAGGCGGTCAATCCGACCAATGTCATGGGGGCCACCAAGCGCCTGGCCGAAGCCTACTGCCAGGCGATGGACGTGGATGGCGGCACCCGCTTCGTCACCACCCGGTTCGGCAACGTGCTGGGTTCGACCGGCTCGGTCGTACCGCTGTTCCAGCGCCAGCTCGAGCGTGGCGGGCCGCTGACCGTGACGCATCCGGACATCACCCGTTACTTCATGACCGTGCGCGAGGCGGTTGAACTGGTACTTCAGGCCGCGGCCTTGGAGACCGCCGCGCCGCGGGAGCGGGGCGGTATCACCGTGCTGGACATGGGCGAGCCGGTGAAGATCGTCGATCTGGCCGACCGGATGATCCGGCTGGCGGGGCTGGAACCGGGCAAGGATATCGAGATCGCCTTCACCGGTCTTCGGCCCGGCGAGAAGCTTCACGAGGAGCTGTTCCACGGGGCCGAAACTCTGGAACCGACGGAGATACCCGCCATCCGCCGGGCCCATCCCCGTACCGCCGACCGCGCGCTGATCGAACGCGGACTGGATGAGTTGGAGGCCGCGGCGCGTGCGCGGCAAACCGCCGCCACGATGGAGACTCTCGGGCGCATGGTGCCGGAGTACGAAGGCGGTACCGCGCGGCCCGCGGCGGCGGAGCGATCCTAGCGCCCCGGTCCTGAGCGCTACGGGCGGACGAAATGGAGACGGTCGAACTGCGTGCGCCATGCGGCGACCTCGGCGGCCATGCCGGCCGGGTCGTTGCTCTTCAGCGCTCCGGCGATCAGAGCGGCGAGCCGGGGTGCGTCGGCGGCCTTCAGGCCCCAGCGCACCAGTTCGGGCGTGCCGATCCGCAAGCCGTTCATATCTCCTGACACCTCCTCGACCGGCAGACCGATACCGCAGGCCAGAAATCCGGCCTTGCGCAGGGTCTTCGACGCCGCCTGACCGCCGCCATAAGGGGCGGCCTTCACGGCGAACTGGTGGGAGGCGGTGAACCCCTCCGCCACGGCGAAGACCGGGACACCTGCATCGTCCAGCGCCTGGGCGAGGGCTATCGACAACGCGATCATTTCGGCTGCGTAGTCGCGCCCGAAATCTCGCCAATCGAGCATGGAGACGGCCAGGGCGGCGGACTTGGCGGCGTCGAAATTCGCGGTCATGCCGGGAAAGGCGATGGCGTCCAGTCGCTCCGCGATGCCTGCGTCGTTGGTGACGATCAGCCCGCCCGCGGGCCCGCCAAGGCTCTTGTAGGTGCTCATGGTCATCAGATGGGCGCCCTCCGCCAACGGGTCCCGCCAGGCTTTGCCGGCAATGATTCCGCATTGGTGGGCGGCGTCGAACAGCAGCGGCGCGCCAACCTCGTCGGCGATCGCGCGGACTTCGCGCACCGGATGCTCGAACAGGTTCAGGCTGCCGCCCAGGGTGATCAGGGCCGGACGTTCCTTCTTCGCCAGGTCTCTCAGGGCGTCTACATCGACGGTATAGCCGTCGGCGGCGACCGGCGCCGGGACGGTCCGCAGACCGTAGAGCCCGGCGCAACCGGCCCCGTGATGCGTGACGTGCCCGCCGATCGACGCGGGCGGGGCGATGATCGTGTCCCCCGGTCTACAGGTGGCCATGAAGCCGTAGAGGTTGGCGATCGCGCCGGACGGAACCCGGATCTCGGCGAACCGCGCGTCGAACACTTCGGCGCAAAGCTCGGCGGCGATGACCTCGATCTCCTCGATCGCCTCGAGACCCATCTCGTATTTGTCGCCGGGGTAGCCGAGCGACGGACGCGAGCCGATTCCCGAGGCGAGCAGCGCTTCGGCTCGCGGGTTCATCACGTTCGTCGCCGGATTCAGGTTGAAGCAGTCGCGTTCGTGGATATCCCGGTTCCGGGAAGCCAGTGCCTCGATCCGCTGGGCGACATGCTCGGAGCTCTCGCCGGCCGTGCGGTCGGCGAGGGACAGGACCAGATCCTCCGACGGCGCGGGGACCCAGGATCGGCGTGCGAGAGCCACGGCGGCCTCCTTCGTTGAGTGGGAACGGATCAGCGAACGGGCGTCCGCCGATGGCTCGCTCCCCGAAAACCGAATGCCAGCAGCGTAGAGACCGTCCAGAACAGCATCCAGGCCAGAACGGCGCCGATGGCGCCCCAGCGGGGATCGATCGTCAGGCTGGGCCGCCAGTCCGCATAGGCGTTCGCGAGGATGTCGGCATCGGAATGGGCCATGGCGACGGCGGGTCGGCTCCAGGGGCCGGCAGCGTTCAGGGCCGCAAGTGCCTCGCGTAATTCCGCGAGGCGGGCGACCATCGCCGTCAGTGTGCGGCCGGACCCTTGAATCGCCGGGTCCGCATTCGTCCTGTGACGCTCCAGATACGCCTCCAGGGTCAGGTTCTGCGCCGCCGCCTCGGCTCGGTGGGCGGCGACCTGACGGTCGAGTTCGTCGACCGCGCCGCCCAGACGTTGTGCATAGGCATCGACGAAGGACGGGATCTGAGACCCGCCGATCAGGCCGACAAGCACCACGGCGATGAAGAAGAAGTCGCGGAGCATCGCGAGCACTGACCGTTTCCTCTCAGAAGCCGCGGAACGGATCGTCGGCCCGCCGCCGTATCCAGTTTCCCGGGTGCCAGCGGGCGGAGCCGGCGACCACATGCAGGGTGTACGCCATCCGCGACCGGTCGGAGGTGTTGGCGGCGCTGCCGTGGGGCAGCAGGCCGTGCAGAACCACCACCGTGCCCTTGCGGGCGGGCAGCGGCTGGAAAGCGGCGGTGTTGAAGGGCGTGTCGTCCAGGGTGTCCATGGTCAGGACGCCGTTGCGATCCAGAAACGTCTGGCGCAGCGGCCCCCGGTGCCCGCCCGGTATGGCAAGCAGGCATCCGTTGCTCTCGTCCGCGTCCTCCAGCGCCAGCCAGAAGCCGACGACCGAGGGCGGGTCCGTGACGAGGAAGGTCGCGTCCTGGTGCGGCACCACCGCGCCGCCGATCGCGGGCGGTTTCCAGATGACCATGGACTGCACCAGCTTCGGGTCGCGGAGGCCGACGGCGGCGGCCAGACCGGCCAGCACCGGTCCGCGCGACACCCGCTCGAAGACCGGGTCCAGATCGTGCATGGCGTGGCCGAGCTTGTTGACCGCCCGGTGTCGGTCGACGGCGAGCGCCCCGTCCTCGTCGACGGCGCCGTCTTCCAGGAACACGCGGATCTTGTCGCAAGAGTCGCGGAAATAGGCATCCGCGGCGTGTTTCGGGGAGGTCGTCGAGAAGACCGTCCGGCCTTCCTCCGGATCCCAGGCGTCGATCAGGGCGTGGGACCGCGCCGACAGAGCGTCGCAGTCGGCGGCGGGGACGGCATCCTCGACGATCAGCAGGCCGTCGCGGGCGAAGGCGACGGCAAGCTCCGCCGGATCGCTCTTTGGCTGGAACCGAGGGATCATGCCGTACCGCCGAGCCGGGCGGTGCCGTGGACGCCCGGACCGTGTCCGAGATGGGCGGCCAGGGTCGCACCAATATCGGCGAAGGCAAGCGCGCCAAGGCGCCCGGCCTCGACGCCTGGACCGGCGAACAGCGCCGGCACCTGCTCGCGTGTATGGTCGCTGCCGCGCCAGGTCGGATCGCACCCGTGATCGGCCGTCAGAACCGCCAGATCGCCCGGGCGCAAGGCCTCCAGGAATGCCGGCAGCATGCCGTCGAACGCCTCGAGGGCGGCGGCATAACCGGCGACGTCGCGTCGGTGGCCGTAGAGCGTGTCGAAATCGACGAAGTTGGCGACCGCCAGAACATTGTCGCCGGCGCGGGCGGCGGCCGACATCAGCGCGTCGAAAACGCCCTCGTTCCCCGCCGCCTTGATCTCCTCGCCAGTGCCGGCATGGGCGAAGATATCGCCGATCTTGCCGATCGAAACCACCGCTCCACCGGCCTCTGAATGGCGCTGCAGCAGCGTCGGGGCGGGAGGGGTCACGGCCAGGTCCTTGCGGTTGGCGGTCCGCGCGAAGTCGTGCGGATCGGACCCGACGAAGGGACGGGCGATGATCCGGCCGACCGTGTCCGGCACCAGGCCGCGCGCGGCCCGACAGACGTCGTAGAGACGGTCCAGCCCGAAGCTCTCTTCGTGGGCGGCGATTTGCACCACGCTGTCGGCGGAGGTGTACAGGATCGGCTTGCCGGTCTTCATGTGCTCCTGGCCGAGCTCGGCGATGATGGTCGTTCCGCTGGCGTGACGATCTCCGAGGATGCCGGGAAGGCCGCATTGCGCGATCAGCGCGTCGGTGAACGCTTTGGGAAAGGAGGGCTCGGTGTCCGGGTAGTAGGTCCAATCGAACTCGACCGGCACGCCCGCCAGTTCCCAGTGCCCGCTCGGCGTGTCCTTGCCTTTGCTCGTCTCCGCCGCGTGCCCCCAGGCACCGCTCCGTGCAGCTGCCGCTTCCAATCCCGCCGGCTCCGTGCCGCTGGCCGCCCGATGGGCGTCGCCAAGGCCGAGCGCGAGAAGGTTTGGGATGCGCAACGGCCCGCTGCGGCCCTGGCGGTCAGCCTGTCCGGCGGCGCAGGCGGCGGCGATGTGGCCGAGCGTGTCCGCGCCGTCGTCACCGAAACGCTCGGCATCCGGCGCGCCGCCGATCCCGACGGA
Source organism: Alphaproteobacteria bacterium (assembly GCA_024742275.1). Lineage (GTDB taxonomy): Bacteria > Pseudomonadota > Alphaproteobacteria > Thalassobaculales > Thalassobaculaceae > Thalassobaculum. The sequence continues at coordinate 91,534 of JANSYS010000009.1, forward strand.
GTCGAGGACGATGAAGAAGGCGCGCGGCATCAGCGTTCCCCCGTGCGGCGCTCGATGACGACCGGCCCCGGAGCGCCGGGGCCGTCACCCACGCGATAGGCCGCCCGCACGCTGTCGGCGACGGCCGCCGCCGTGTCCGAGTCGGCGGCATGGACCATGGCCAGGGGCCGGTCGGGTCCGACTGCATCGCCCAACCCGGCGATCTCCGCCAGGCCGACCCTGTGGTCGATCTTGTCCGAGGCGAGGCGCCGGCCCCCGCCCAGTTCGATCACCGCCACGCCTATCCGGCGGGCGTCGATGCTGGTTACGTGTCCCACGGTTTCGGAATGGACCGGAACCGTGACCGGCGCGCGATCGAGATGGGCGTCGGGCCGTTCCAGCAGATCGGCGGGTCCGCCGAGGGCCGAGACCATGCGAGCGAAGACCTCGGCCGCGCGTCCGTCCTCCAGCGCCCGCTCGGCCGCCGCCCGACCGGCTTCCGCGTCGGCGGCGAGTCCGCCGAGGGCCACCATCTCGCCTGCGAGGGCCAGGGTCACCTCCAGGGTACGGGACTCGCGCGCCGCGCCGGTCAGAAAGGCGATCGCGTCCGCCACCTCCAGCGCGTTCCCGGCGGTGCGGCCCAGAACCTGGTTCATGTCGGTGATCAGCGCGACCGTCGGCAGGCCCGCCCGGCGTGCGGTTTCCGCCAGGGCGTCTGCCAATTCCCGAGCCTTCGACAGATCGTCCATGAAGGCGCCGGTTCCACACTTCACGTCCATCACCAGCCCCCGCAGTCCGGCGGCGAGCTTCTTTGACAGGATCGACGCGGTGATCAGCGCCGGCGACTCGACCGTCGCGGTCACGTCGCGGATGGCATAAAGGCGACGATCGGCCGGGGCGAGGTCGTCGGTCTGGCCGATGATCGCGCATCCCACCTCCCGCACCACCCGCTCGAACGCGGTCAGATCGGGGCCCGTGCGGTAGCCCGGAATTGAGTCGAGCTTGTCAAGGGTGCCGCCGGTATGGCCGAGACCGCGGCCTGAAATCATCGGCACATAAGCGCCGCAGGCGGCCACGATCGGCGCGAGCATGAGGCTGACCTTGTCGCCGACGCCGCCGGTGGAGTGCTTGTCCACCACCGGTCCGTCGAGCCCGTCCCAGCGCAGGATCGTGCCGCTATCGGCCATGGCGCGGGTCAGGGCGGCCCGTTCGTCCGCGTCCATGCCCCGCAAGAGAACCGCCATGGCGAAGGCGGCCGCCTGGCCTTCTCCCACGGATCCGTTGGTCAGGCCGGCGATGAACGCCGAGATCGAGTCGGCGCTGAGCAGTTCGCCGTCACGTTTGGCGCGGATGATTTCCTGGGGCAGCACGGCAGGTCACCGGTTGTCTCTCAATGTCGGAAGTGTCGCATGCCGGTAAGCACCATGGCGAGATTCCGCTCGTCGGCCGCGGCGACGATCTCTTCGTCGCGGATCGATCCGCCCGGCTGGATGATCGCCGTTGCCCCGGCCTCGGCGACGGTGATCAGGCCGTCGGCGAACGGGAAGAAGGCGTCGGACGCCGCCACCGACCCGACCGTGCGCGGTTCGCTCCACCCGGCGGCGTTTGCCGCGTCCCGCGCCTTGTCGGCGGCGATGCGGGCGGCGTCGACGCGGCTCATCTGGCCGGCGCCGATCCCGGCGGTCGAGCCGTCCTTCACGTAGACGATGGTGTTCGATTTCACGTGCTTGGCGATGCGGAAGGCGAGCAGCAGGTCGCGCATCTCCGCGTCGCTCGGCGCGCGCTTGGTGACGACCTTGAGGTCCGCCTGGGTCACGCGGCCGCCGTCGCGCGACTGCACGAGCAGGCCGCCGGCGAGGTTCTTGATCGCCAGCCCGGCCGATGTCGGGTCCGGCATGCCGCCGGTCCTGAGAACCCGGAGGTTCTTCTTGGCGGCGAAGATCTCCATGGCCTCCGGGTCGAAATCGGGGGCGATCACCACCTCGGAGAAGATCCGGGCGATCTTCTCCGCCGTGGCCGCGTCCATCGTGCGGTTCGCCGCGACGATGCCGCCGAAGGCGCTCACCGGATCGCAGGCGAGCGCGGCTTCCCACGCCTCCGAAAGGGACCCGGCGACAGCCACGCCGCAGGGATTGGCGTGCTTGATGATGGCGATCCCCGGCTCGTCCAGCTCCGCCGCCAGCTCGAACGCGGCGTCGGTGTCGTTCAGGTTGTTGTAGCTGAGCTCCTTGCCCTGGAGCTGCTCTGCGGTGGACACGCCGGCCCGGCTGTCCGTCGTGCGGTAGAACGCGGCCTGCTGGTGCGGGTTCTCGCCGTAGCGCAGCACCTGGGGCGCCGAGCCGGCCAGGGTGAAGCGCCGCGGGAACGTCTCGCCGACCTCGCCCGACAGCCAGCCGGCGATGGCGGCGTCGTAGGCGGCGGTGCGGCCATAGGCGACCGATGCCAGCTTGCGGCGCAGGGCCATCGTCGTGGCGCCGCCGTTCGCCCGCATCTCCTCCAGCACCGGCCCGTAGTCCTCGACATCGACAATGACCGTGACGAAGTCGTGGTTCTTCGAGGCGGCGCGGATCATCGCCGGGCCGCCGATATCGATGTTCTCCACGCTCTCGTCGTAGCCGGCGCCGCGGGCCCGGGTGGCCTCGAACGGATAAAGGTTGACCACCAGCAGGTCGATCGGCGCGATCCCGTGGTCGTCCATGGCGGCGACGTGGTGGTCCAGGTCGCGGCGGGCCAGCAGGCCGCCGTGGATCACCGGGTGCAGGGTCTTGACCCGCCCGTCCATCACCTCCGGAAAGCCGGTCCGTTCCGCCACCTCGACCACCGGGATGCCGGCCTCGGCGATCGCCTTGGCGGTGCCGCCGGTGGACAGGATCTCGACCCCCATCGCGGACAGGGCGGCGGCGAACTCGACCAGACCGGTCTTGTCGGATACGGAGATCAGGGCGCGGGCGACGGGAACCAGATCGGGGGCAGCCATGGGGGGCGACCTCGGCAGTTGTTCAGGGATGCGGGCTTATCCCCGCTGGCGCCGCGCGGGTCAACCGGACAGAGCGCCGCCGGGCGTGAAACCCGCGGTCCGGGGCTAGGCCTGTCAGGTCCCTTCGCCGTCTGACCTGTCCTTGGTTCGCGGCGACGATGCGGGCGGCTGCCTGTCGACCGCGGTCGAGGGCGGGCCCGCCGGCAGCGTCCCCTCCTTCTTCAGCCGCGCCTCGCGGATGCCGATATAGGTGGCGCTGGCGAAGATCATCGCCCCGCCGACCCAGGTCCAGACATCGGGCAGTTCCCCGAACACCACGTAGCCGATGGCGGCGGCCCAGAGCAGCTTGGAGAAGTCCACGGGCAGGACGGCGGAAGCGTCGGCGAGTTTGAACGACTGGTTCATCGCAGTCTGGGCGATCGTGCCGACGATGCCGATGGCGATCAGCCAGAGCAGAGACTCGAGCGACGGCCAAGCCCAGAACGGCAGGGCGGCGACCAGGCAGATCGGCGACAGGAAGATCGAGGCGTAGGCGGTGATCGTCACGCTCGATTCCGTGCGGGTCAGCACCTTGATCACCATCAGCGCGACCGACCAGACCACCGAGGAGCCGAGGACCAGCATCGGCCCGAGCCCGATCTCGATCACGCCCGGCCGCAGGATCACCATGGCGCCGGCGAAGCCGATGATGATCGCGGTCCAGCGGCGCAGGCGGACCACCTCGCCCAGCACCAGCATCGCCAGCACCGTCGCGAAGAGCGGTGCCGTGAACCCCAGCGCCGCGACGGTGGCCAGCGGCGTGATCGAAAGGCCGTAGAAGAACATCAGCATGGCGCCCGCGTTGAGAATCCCGCGGATGCCGAAGAGCTTTTTCTTCGTGGTCCGCAGCGGTGCCCAGCCCTGGCGCAGGAACACCGGCGCGAGGGCGAAGAACCCGAAGAACACCCGGAAGAAGGCGATCTCGAACGGATGCAGCTCCGCGCTCACATGGCGGATCGCGGCGTGCATCATGCTGAATGCAGCGGCGGCGATCGCCATCATCAGCACGCCGGCGAGCGACCCGGTGAGGACGGAGGACAGGGAGGATCTGACTGACACGGAGGCCAACCTACCCGTCGTCCCCGACCCTGCCTAGAGCGTGTCCAGAAATTCGCTGATGCTGGCGGCCAACTGATCCGGTTTCTCCAGGGGGACCATGTGTCCGCAATCCTCGAAGATCTCCAAGCGGGCACCGGGGATTCCGTCCGCGAGCGCCTCCAGTTCCGACAACGGCCGCAGGGCGTCCTGGCGCCCGGCGATCACCAGGGTCGGTGCCGCGATCTTCGGCAGCTCCGCATGGCCGTCGACCCGCGTGGCGCGGAGCTGGCGGGCCATGACCGCGCCGCCGAGTTCGGAGCCCATCGCCTTCAGCCGCTCGACCAGGGCGTCGCGCTCCGGGTGGTCGGGATGGATGCCCCGGGCCAGCGCCTTGCGCGACATGCCCTTGAAGCCGCTCTCGGCAAGCTGCGTCAGGATCGTTTCCTTTCGGGCGTGTTCGGCCTCGGAGGTGGCGCGTGCGGACGTCGCGATCAGAACGAGCGCCTCGACCCGTTCCGGCGCGGTCAGCGCGATCCGTCGGGCGACGAAGCCGCCCATGGAAAACCCGAGCAGCACGAAACGCTCCGGCGCGTCCGCAAGCACGCGCCGGGCCATGTCCTCGATCGTGGAGTCGCTATAGACGTCGCCGTGAACCGGCCGGAGCCGACCCGCCAGACAGCGGACGAGGTCGTCGAAGAGATCGGGGCCGCACATGAAACCGGGGAGGCACAGCGTATTGCGGATCATTCTCAATCACTTGAAATCATTGAAGTTTTTCTTGAAGATTTGAATCGTTCTCGTATGTTGCCCGGAATGGATTCCGACCGACGGAGGGCGCCATGAAGGGCGACAAGACAGTCATCGAACATCTCAATCGCATCCTCAAGAACGAGCTGACGGCGATCAACCAATACTTCCTGCACTCCCGTATTCTCGGCGACTGGGGCGTGTCAAAACTCTCGAAGAAAGCCTACGAGGAATCGATCGAGGAGATGGAGCATGCGGACAAGCTGATTCAGCGCATCCTGTTCCTCGAAGGCCTGCCGAACCTGCAGGAACTGAACAAGCTGCGGATCGGAGAGAACGTGAAGGAGATCATCGAATGCGATCTGGCGATCGAACTCGATGCCGTGCCGGATCTGCGTGAGGCCATCGCCTATGCGGACTCGATCCGCGATTACGTGAGCCGCGACCTGTTCAACGAGATCCTCAACGACGAGGAAGAGCATGTCGATTTCCTGGAAACCCAGCTCGACCTGATCGGCCGCATCGGCCTGGAGCACTACACGCACCTGCAGAGCGAAGCCAACGCGATGACCGAGGGCGGCTGAGTCCGGTCTCCGGATCCTCCAGCCTGTCAGCAGAGGCGAAGGGTCACCCGTCGGTCATACCGACCGGTGGCCCTCGTTGCGTCAGATGGCGGGGACCGGCTTCCAGACGAAGCGGCTGTCGCGCGACACGACAGGCAGAGCCTCCAGGCTGTCGATCTGTCCCCGCGTGTGAGGGTCCAGGATCGAACGTCCAGACTTGATCGAGGTGATCACGATCCCGCTGGGGAAATCCGGGGAGGCCTCAAGCCGCCAATGTTGGTCGGCTTGGCTGTCGGGATTTGCGCCCACGGCGCGGTAGGCGGCGACCCTTGCGTCGTCGCTGTAGATCACCGTCCCGAGCCAGCTCAGGTTCATGATCCGAAGATAGTCGTTCTGGCCCAAAAAGTACCAGAGCTGGTCGTTGTTTCGGGTGCCTCCGCCATAGGCGCAGAGTCCTGAATCCCTCGGGAAATCGGGCGTCTGAGCGATCACGTTGCCGGTGGACAAGTTCTCCAGGCGGTAGGGAACCGCGGTGTTCAGTGCCATAGTCATGTTTCTCTCCTGCTTGTGTCTCGTCGGGAGGGCCGCGAAACCCGCGGCACGCAAGAAGCAAAAAACAACGTTCAATTGAAAAATACTGCCGAATACCACCAAAAGAATATTATATTAATCACATTCAGATCGCTGCCACCCAACCGAAACACAAAGAAAAAGGCCGCCTGGCGGCGGCCTCTCCTCGTCGTCGTCGCTCGAAAGCGTGGTCAAACGTCCAGGTTGGCGACCTTGAGCGCGTTTGACTGGATGAACTCGCGCCGCGGCTCGACCACGTCGCCCATCAGGGTGCTGAACACCTCCTGGGCCTCGTCGGCATGGGCGATCTTCACCTGCAGCAGGGTGCGGCGATCCGGGTCCAGCGTGGTTTCCCAGAGCTGGTCCGGGTTCATCTCGCCCAACCCCTTGTAGCGGTTGATGGTCAGGCCCTTGCGGCCGATTTCGAAGATCGCCTCGATCAGGCCGACCGGGCCATAGACCGTGCGCTCCGTTCCGTCCTTCTGCACCAGCGTAGCGGGTTCTGCGAACAGTTCCTGCAGATCGGCGGCCCGCTCGGCGAGTGCCCGGGCCTCGGCGGTGCGGAGCAGGATACCGTCGATCCGATAGGTTTCGGTCACACCGCGCAGGGTGCGGCCGACGACGATCGCCGGCCCGGTCTCGGTCTGCTCCTCGAAGGAGGCGAACCAGCCCCGCTCATGCTCTTCCGAGAGGACGTCGAGTCGCCGCGCGAAATCGGCCGCTGCGACCGCTGCGGCCGCCGGGTCCGAGAGCAGATCCGGGCGCAGGATGTCGGCGACGGCGGCCTGCTCGGTGACCACCGGCCCGCCGAGTCGGCGCACCAGCGGCTCCAGAAGCTGACGCGCCTGCCGGGCGAGTTCACCCTGATGTGCCAGGTCGGCGGCGCCGATCTGCGCGCCGGACTGGGTCTTGAGAACCGCGCCTTTGGTGCCCTCTTCGATCAGGAAGCGCTCCAGCGCCTTGTCGTCCTTCAGATAGGTTTCCTCGTTGCCGCGCTTGACCCGGTAGAGCGGCGGCTGGGCGATGTAGAGATAGCCGCGCTCCAGCAGTTCCGGCATCTGCCGGAAGAAGAAGGTCAGCAGCAGGGTGCGGATGTGGGAGCCGTCCACGTCGGCGTCCGTCATAATGATGATCCGGTGGTACCGGGTCTTCTCGATGTTGAACTCCTCCGGCCCGATCCCGGTACCGAGGGCGGCGATCAGGGTGCCGATCTCGGCGCTGGAGAGCATCTTGTCGAAGCGGGCCCGCTCGACGTTCAGGATCTTGCCGCGCAGGGGCAGGATCGCCTGGTTCTTGCGGTCGCGGCCCTGCTTGGCCGAGCCGCCGGCGCTATCGCCCTCGACCAGGAACAGTTCGGCCTTTGACGGGTCGCGCTCCTGGCAGTCCGCCAGCTTGCCCGGCAGGTTGGCGATGTCGAGCGCGCCCTTGCGCCGGGTCAGCTCCCGCGCCCGGCGGGCGGCGTCGCGCGCGGCGGCCGCCTCGTAGGCCTTGGTGACAATGCGCTTGGCCTCGTTCGGATGCTCGTCGAACCACTGATCCAGCCGCTCGCCGACGATGTTCTCGACCACCGGCTTGACCTCGGACGACACGAGCTTGTCCTTGGTCTGCGACGAGAATTTCGGATCCGGCACCTTCACCGACAGGACGCAGGTCAGGCCCTCGCGGGCGTCGTCGCCGGTCAGCGACACCTTCTCCTTCTTCGCGATGCCGGTCTGGTTGGCGTAGTTGTTCACCTGACGGGTGAGCGCCGCGCGGAATCCGGCCAGATGGGTGCCGCCGTCGCGCTGCGGGATGTTGTTGGTAAAGCAGAGCATCGTCTCGTGATAGGAGTCGGTCCACTCCATCGCGATCTCGACGGTGATGCCATCCTTCTCGCCCATCGCCGAGATGGTCGGATGCAGGGCGGTCCGCGAGCGGTCGAGATACTCGGCGAACGCCTTCAGCCCGCCCTCGTAGAACAGATCGGTGGTCTTCGGCTCGCCGTGGCGTTCGTCCGTCAAAAGGATCCGCACGCCTGAGTTCAGGAAGGCGAGTTCCCGCAGCCGGTGTTCCAGGGTCGGATAGTCGAATTCGACCATGGTGAAGGTCCCGGCCGACGGCTTGAACGTCACCTCGGTTCCGGTCTTGCCGTCGGAGGGGCCGACCTCAGCCAGATCCGCCTGGGCCTCGCCGTGGCGGAACTGCATGTAGTGTTCCTTGCCCTCGCGCCAGATCCGCAGATCCAGCCATTCGGACAGGGCGTTCACCACCGACACGCCGACCCCGTGCAGGCCGCCGGACACTTTGTAGGAATTCTGGTCGAACTTCCCGCCGGCATGGAGCTGGGTCATGATGACCTGAGCGGCGGATACCCCCTCTTCGGAATGGATGGCCACCGGGATGCCGCGGCCATTGTCGCGCACGGTCACCGATCCGTCGCCGTTCAGAATGACCTGGACCGCGTCGCAATACCCCGCGAGGGCCTCGTCGATGGCGTTGTCCACCACCTCGTACACCATATGGTGCAGGCCCGAGCCGTCATCGGTGTCGCCGATATACATACCCGGCCGCTTGCGGACCGCGTCGAGGCCGCGCAAGACCTTGATGGACTCGGCGCCGTAGGCCTCTTCTTCACCGTTTTCGGTTCCGTTATGGGCGTCGTCAGCCATGGGGGGAGACTCCGGTTAAGACGCGACGTCGACCGGCCGCACACGGCCGTCGGCGACGTCGAACAAGCGCGCGCGATCGGCGATCGGCGCGAAGGTGGAAAGATCGGTGCCGGTCAACCAGGCCTGTCCGCCGAGATCGACCACTGCATCGAACAGAGCGGCGCGTCGGCGGTCGTCCAGATGGGCCGCCACCTCGTCCAGCAGCAGAATCGGGGCGGCATGTTCGTCGATCGCCTGCAGGCGGGCATGGGCGAGCACGATGCCGACCAGCAGGGCCTTCTGCTCGCCCGTGGAACACTGGGCCGCCGGCATGGCCTTGGCGACATGGGTGACCGCGAGATCGGTGCGGTGCGGTCCTTCCGCCTCCTGACCGCCGAAGCGTGAGGCGGCGAGGGTGGCGCGGATCCGATCCTCGACCTGGAGCGCCGGCGTTCCGACCAGCCACCGGTCGATCTCGCCGTCCAACGCCAGCTCGGCGGCCGGAAACGGTTCCCGCGTGGCGCAACAGATCCGATTCAGTCGGGCTACCAGGCCCGCCCGCGCGGCGGCGATCGCGACACCGGTCTCGGCGAGCGTCTCCTCCAGGGCGTCGTACCAGGCGCCGTCGCGGCGGCCGTCCTTGATCAACCGGTTCCGCTCGCGCCAAGCGTGTTCATAGCTGCTGACCCGGCCGGCATGCTCGCCGTCGAACGCGTAGACCAGACGGTCGAGGAAGCGGCGTCGGCCGGACGCGCCCTCGGAAAACAGCCGATCCATCGCCGGGGTCAGCCAGGACACGGTCAGATGATCGCCGAGGGCGGATTGGCTACGGGCGGGCGCACCGTCGATCCGCACCAGGCGGCGTTCGCCGTCGGCTTCGGCATCGCGGCCGGTCCCGATCCGGGCGTCCCCCAGCTTGCCTGCGACCTGCGCCGAGACCGCCCAGGGGCCGGCATCACCAACCCGATCGATGTCCGAGAGTCTGGCCCGGCGCATGCCGCGGCCCGGGCTCAGGAACGAGACGGCTTCCAGCAGATTGGTCTTGCCCGACCCATTGGCGCCGGTCAGGACCGCCACCGGCCGGTCGATCTGAAGGGTAGTGGCTGCGTGATTGCGGAATCGGGTCAGGCTGATCTTGCGCACGGCAAGACACAGCGGCCCGTCGGCGGTGGAGGCCGCACCGCTGCGCTGGCTGAGAAGGGGACCGTCGACCGACACGCGCGACGTCACACCCGCATCGGCATGAGGACGTAGAGCGCGCCGTCGTCGGCCTCGTCGGTGACGATGGTCGGCGAGGCCGCGTCGGCCATCTGGAACACCGCCTTGCCGCCATCATCAACCTGGTCGGCGATGTCCAGCAAGTAGCGCGAGTTGAAGCCGATCTCCATCGAGGCCGCGCCGTACTCCACGTCCATCTCTTCCGTCGCCTGGGCGTTGTCCGGGCTGTTGGCCGAGAGGGTGAGGGTGCCGTTGCCGAGAGCCAGCTTCACCGAGCGCGACTTCTCGGTCGAGATGGTCGCCACGCGGTCGACCGCCTTCTTGAACGACCCGCAGTCGACCCGCATGATCTTGTCGTTGCCCGCCGGGATCACCCGCTCGTAGTCGGGGAACGTTCCGTCGATCAGCTTTGTGGTCATCACCGTGTCGGAAAAGGCGAAGCGCAACTTGTTCTCGCTCAGGCCGATCTGCACGTCGCCGTCGGTCTCGTCGATCAGCTTTCGGATCTCGGCGACGGCCTTGCGCGGCACGATCACCGACGGCATGCCCGTGGCTCCTTCCGGCAGCGGCATCTGCACCCGCGCCAGCCGGTGACCGTCGGTCGCGACGGCGCGCAGCACGGCCATGCCGTTGGCCTGGGTCTCGTGCAGGTAGATACCGTTGAGGTAGTAGCGCGTCTCCTCGGTGGAGATCGCAAACCGGGTGCGATCGATCAAGGTCTTCGCGTCGGCCGCGGAAAGCACGAAATTGGTCGTCAATTCGTCGCCGGACAGCGCCGGAAATTCCTCGACAGGGAGGGTCGGCAGCGAGAAGTTCGAGCGTCCGGCGCGGATCGTCATCCGACCGCTGTCGCCGACCACGGTGAGTTCGACTTCGGAGCCGTCCTGCAGCTTGCGGGCGATCTCGTACAGCGTCAGCGCCGGCACGGTGGCGGAGCCCGGCTGATCGACCGAGCAGGCGACGCTCTCCACCACGTCCATGTCCATGTCGGTCGCGGTCAGGGACACCTTGCCGTCGCCGGCCTGAAGCAGGACGTTGGCCAGGATCGGGATGGTGTTGCGGCGCTCGACGACGCTCTGAACATGGGCCAGCGGCTTCAGGAGGGCCGCCCGGTCAATGGTGATCTTCATGTGCTCGCTCGAACTGGAATGACGCCTGACGGACCGGCGTATCGCGGGTGGCCGACCCGCCGTCGCCGACGAAGCCCGACCGCCCGAGACCCGGCGAATCGAAAGTCCGAGTTTATAGCATGAAACGCCTTGGGACAGGCAGTTTTTCACCGTCCGGCGACGCGTATCCCGCGGTCGCCGGACGGCGGGTCCGTCACCCTTCCAGCATCCGCCGGAGCAGGTCCACATCGGCGTCGAAATGCCGGTCCGTGGCCCGCAGCTCGTCGACCTTCTTCACGGCGTGCATGACCGTCGTGTGGTCGCGGCCGCCGAACTTGCGGCCGATCTCCGGCAGCGATCGCTGGGTCAGCTGTTTCGCAAGGTACATGGCGATCTGCCGGGGCCGGGCGACGGCCCGGGCCCGCCGGGCCGAGTACATGTCCGAGATCCGGATGTTGTAGTGCGAGGCGACCTGGCGCTGGATCTCTTCGATCGTCACGCGGCGGTCGTTGGCCTTGAGAATATCGGCCAGAACCTCCTGCACCATTTCCAGCGTGATCGCCCGCCCGACCAGGGTCGAATGCGCCACCACCCGGTTCAGCGCCCCCTCCAGCTCGCGGACGTTGGAGCTGATCTTGTGCGACAGGAATTCCATGACTTTCGGCGGGATGTCCGCTTCGACCCGTTCGACCTTGGACTGCAGGATGCCCAGCCGGAGCTCGTAGTCGGTCGGGTGGATGTCGGCTACGAGTCCCCAGCCCAGGCGCGAGCGCAGCCGCTCCTCCATGCCGTCCAGACTGCTGGGGCTCTTGTCGGCGGAGATCACGACCTGGCGGTTGTTGTCCACCAGCGCGTTGAACGTATGGAAAAATTCTTCCTGGGTGCTGTCCTTGCCGCTGATGAACTGAACGTCGTCGATCATCAGCACGTCGACCGACCGGAACAGATCCTTGAACGCCACCGTGTCCCGGTACCGAAGTGCCCGGATGAACTGATACATGAACTTCTCGGCGGAGAGGTACAGGACCCGGCGCTGCGGATGGTTCTTGCGGATCTCCCAGGCGATCGCATGCATCAGGTGCGTCTTGCCGAGGCCGACGCCGCCGTACAGGAACAGGGGATTGAAAGACACGGTCTCGCTCTCGGCCAACCGACGAGCGGCGGCGAAGGCCAGCTCGTTCGGCTTGCCGACGACGAAGTTGTCGAAAGTGAACCGGGAATCCAGCGGCGCCGAGATCGCGTCTAGGTCGCTTGGCGGTTCCGGAACGAAAACCTCGGACATCTGCGGATCGACGGCATCCGTTGCCGGATCCTGGTCATCTGCCTGGGACAGCGCGTCGGGCGATCTGCCTCCGGCGGTTCTGAGCCCGTCGTTCCGACGCGCCGGGTCCTGGCGCCCGGAGGCGATGACTTCCACCGAGACGATGGCCGAGTCCTCACCTTGCCACAAGCCGCGCAAGCGATCGCCGTACTGGGTCACGACCCGGTCCCGCTCAAACTTGGATGGAATGCCCAGGTACACCACCTCGCCATCGCGTCGGACAAGCGTGAGCGACTTGAGCCACCCCCGATACGCGGTTTCTCCGCACTCCGATCGCAGGCGCGTCTTAACCCGAGCCCATTGCGCCGCTAGCGCATCCCGATCCGCCAATTCAGCCATGACGACCCCCCAAATACAGACCGCCACTCGACCGACCGACGGTCGGCTGATCCTTGACCGTTAGCCCGTAGCTCCGATTTCCGGCATTCGACGATACATCCCCCGATTGGCTCCCCCAGCCGATCCGTGTCACCGTCCTTCCCTCGCATGCTGCTGAACCCCGACAGGCGGCGGTTCGTATTGCCCCGTCCACGTGCGGCGACATACCGGCCACCCCCGCACCAAATGCCTCCATCCCGCAAACACCCTCTCCCGTCGCCGCGGCCAATGCCGCTTCGCCGAACCGTTCCAAATGTCCGGAAAGCTAAACCGAGACGATGGACTGAGGGACTTCTAGGAAACGAAGACAATCCCACAGACGAAAGGACGAATTACTTGACAGTTTCATTTTTTATGCTTCGCAACTCGTCGTCCGCGGTGACGTTGCTAAGGTACTAGCCGAATCGAGCCTGCGCAACCGAGTCGAACACTCTATGACGTTTTTTTTTCCGGTTGCTTCGACGGGCTGCGGCGCGTGTTTTTGATAGTCTTTTCGATTCAGCGGATTGGCGTGGTTTCCTCATTTCGGACTCAACTAATTGAGCCAACCCTTTCATGGGTGGGAATCGCGATTAGGATTCAGATCGCTAAGCCCGAACCCGGAATAACCGCATTTATTTTACGTGTTTCTGTGCTCGTTTATATCAATCATAAGAAGTGGGCCTCCGGCGCGACGGCGCCGCTCGCGGACGTCGGTCGAGGCATGCTCGCGAGTGAAAACAGATGATGGATCATCTTGCCGGAGCGCGCCCTGAAAGTCGGGCGAGAGCGACTGACGGAGCGGTTTTTTGGACCGCCGCGGTGCGGCAGTCGCGTATCCCGATCCACCTGGGCCTGCCGCCCGGCGGCCGGGAAACGCCGAGCGCGCATGCGCGGCGGACAACGCAAAAAAGCCGCCGAAAACGGCGGCTTCCTCGTCAGATTCCGGCGCTGGATTATTAGGCGCCGAGAGCCTTGATCCGGGTGTTCAGGCGGGACAGCTTGCGCGCAACGGTGTTGCGGTGCAGGACGCCCTTGAGAACGCCGCGATGCATTTCCGGCTGAGCCGCCTTGAAAGCCTCGAGGGCAGCGTTCTTGTCGCCGGCGGCGATCGCCTTCTCGACGCGCTTGACGTGCGTCCGGATCCGGGAAATACGCGCGTGGTTGATTTCGTACCGCCGTGCGTTGCGCCGGATGCGCTTTTCAGCTGAAGCGTGGTTGGCCATGTTCTTCTCTCAAAGTACGGCTGGTCCGTGGAAGGCGGGCTTATAGCCGTCGCCCCGGACGGCGTCAACAATGAGTCGCGCCGTCCTGCTCGATTCTTTCCGGAACCGGAGTCTTTCCGGAGGCTACTCGTCAGCGGTTCTTGAAGACCGGCTGGCGCTTTTCGACGAAGGCCGCCATGCCTTCCTTCTGATCTTCCGTGGCGAACAGGGAGTGGAACAGCCGCCGTTCGAACCGGACGCCTTCGCTGAGCGTGGTCTCGTAGCTGCGGTTCACAGCCTCCTTCGCCATCATCACCGACGGTTGCGACAGGCCGGCGATGCGCGCCGCGACCTTCATCGCCTCGTCCAGCAGATCGGCTGCCGGCACGATGCGGCTGACCAGGCCGGAGCGCTCCGCTTCCTGGGCGTCCATGTTGCGGCCGGTAAGCACCATGTCCATCGCCTTGGATTTGCCGACGAAGCGGGTGAGGCGCTGCGATCCGCCGGCCCCAGGGATGACGCCGAGATTGATCTCCGGCTGTCCGAACTTCGCGGTATCGGCGGCGATAATGAAGTCGCACATCATGGCGAGTTCGCAGCCACCGCCCAAGGCGTAGCCGGCAACGGCGGCGATGACCGGTTTGCGGACCTGCAGAACGGTCTCCCAGCCGGAGGAAATGAAGTCCTCGCCATAAGCGTCGGCAAAGGTTTTCGACTGCATCTCCTTGATGTCGGCGCCGGCGGCGAAGGCTTTCTCGCTGCCGGTGACGACGATGCAGCCGATCTCGGCATTGGCGTCGGCCTCAAGCAAAGCCTGTCCCAGTTCCGCCATGAGCGGCGAGGACAGCGCGTTGAGCGCCTTCGGGCGGTTCAGGGTTATGAGGGCGACGTTGTCGCGCGTCTCGGTCAGGATGGTCTCATACGCCATATACGGCTACTCCCGGGTCGCGCCGACCTCCCCTCGGAAGGCCGGCGGTTGCGATCATCGCGGCACAAGCTCGAAGCGGACCACCAGTCCACCCCGCTCGACCACCGCGTCGAGATTCAGTTCCTCCTCCGCGCGCACCCAGCGATCCGTCTCGAGCCGCTCCCAACCGAGTTGAGGCAGGGTGGCGTCGTAGAACGCGCGGACATCCTCCATCGACACCGCGCCTTCCGCAAAGGCGACGACGATGCGTCCGGCCAGGGCGTCGAAGGCGGTGCTGGCGGCCGGCACGCTCTCCAGGCCCGGCATCAGGGGCAGGTCCTCGATACCGTCGACGAACAGCCCCTCGGCCTCGGCCGGCGCCCAAACGGACAGGGCGACCGCCAGGGCAAGCGCGACCAAAGCAGACTTGGCCAACGTAAAAGTGCCCGGGGCGATCTGTCGGGCGCATCGAAACGGCAGGCTCATGGCGCCGGCTTCTACCTCAGCGTTGACAACGTGGACAATAGAAAGTGGATCGTCCGGACTGTACGAGCCGTCTGACCGATCCGGCGCATCCCGGAGACGGACATCCCTCCCCGGCACGATCGTACACACGGAACGTGTGCTGGAAATAGCCGAGTTCGCCCGACACCTGCCTGTGGTCCCGCAGGCTCGATCCGCCGGCCGCGATCGCCTCGGTGAGCACCGCCTTGACCGCGTCGGCCAGCCGTTCCGCGCGGCCACCCCGGACGTTCAGGGCCAGCCGTCGTGGCGAAATGCCGGAGCGGTGCAGCGCCTCGCAGGCGTAGATGTTGCCGACGCCGGCCACCACCTTCTGATCCAGCAGCGCCGCCTTGATCGGCGTGTGTTTTCCCGCCAGCGCGGACTCCAGAGCCGGTCCCGAGAAGCCGTTGCCGAGGGGCTCGGGTCCGATACCCTTGAGAAGCTTGTGCCGTTCGACCTCTGCCGTCGGCCACAGGTCCATCATCCCGAAGCGCCGGGCGTCGTTGAACCGGACCCAGGTGCCGTCATCGGTTCGGAAGACGACGTGGTCATGGGCGTCCAGAGCCGGTTTTGGTCCGTCCGAGATCAGCATCCGCCCCGACATCCCAAGATGGATCATCCAACTCGTTCCATCGTCGAGATCGACCAGGATGTACTTGGCGCGGCGGCGCAGGCCGAGCACGCGGCGGCCGGTCAGACGGGCGGCCATTCGCTCCGGCAGCGGCCAGCGCAGGTCCGGGCGGCGGGCCTCCACGTCGGCGAGGACGCGCCCGTCGAGGCGGGTCGCGAGCCCGCGCATCACGGTTTCGACTTCAGGCAGTTCCGGCATGACGGCGGACGGTATCCCGTTGCCTTCCCGACGCCAAGCGCCAGATTTGTGGTTGGAACGTGCCCGTGCCCGGCCTTGATTCCGGACGCCGAGGGGCCTAATCCACACAGACCGAAACCGGTGGGCGAAGGACCGGCGTCATGGCAGCCGACGGAAAGACGATGCAATCCGGAACCGGCGACGCCTCCGACGCGGCGGCCCGGAGCCAGGATCCCAAGATCCGCGACGGGGTGACCGACTTCGGCTTCGCCACGGTCCCGATCGAGGAGAAGGTTTCGCGCGTGCGCGAGGTCTTCGACAGCGTCGCGTCGAACTACGACGTCATGAATGACCTCATGAGCCTCGGCATCCATCGTGTCTGGAAGCAGGCTTTTCTCGACTGGCTGGCCCCGCGCGCCGGCCAGCATCTGCTCGATGTGGCCGGCGGCACCGGCGACATTGCCACCCTCTGGCGGCGTCGCGGCGGCGGCCCGGTCACGGTCTGCGACATCAACGCCGAGATGATCGGTGTCGGACGAGATCGGCTGGCAAAGGCCGGCGGCGACGCGGGGATCGACTGGATTGTGGGCAATGCCGAGGATCTTCCGCTGGCGGACGGGTCGATGGATCGGGTGACCATCGCCTTCGGGTTGCGCAACGTCACCCGCATCGATCGGGCGCTCGGCGAAATGACGCGGGTGCTGCGGCCGGGCGGCAGGTTCATGTGTCTAGAGTTTTCCCGGCCGACTCAGCCCTGGCTGGACCCGATCTACGACACCTATTCCTTCAAGGTCCTGCCCTGGCTGGGCGACAAGGTCGCCAAGGACCGCGAGGCGTATCAATATCTTGCGGAAAGCATCAGACGGTTCCCGGATCAGCAGGATCTGGCCGAACGCATGCGTCGCGTGGGTCTCGAGCGGGTGAAGTGGCGGAACCTGTCGGCAGGCATCGCCGCCATTCACTCCGGTTGGCGCCTCTAGGGGATGATCCGCTCCCGATGATCCGCTCCCGATGATCCGCTCCCGATGATCCGCTCCCGATGATCCGCTCCTTGCGCAACCTGCTCCGACTCGTTCGGATTTTGTGGGTGCTCGCCCGCCACGGCGTGTTCGAACCCTTGGAGAACATCGCCGAGGCGCCGACCGTTTCTGCCGTCGCGCGATTGGCCCGCCGTCTGCGCGATCCTGCCGTCTCCGGACGGTGGGGCGAGCGCCTGACGGCGTCCCTGACCCGGCTTGGGCCGACTTTCATCAAGCTCGGCCAGTCCCTGGCGACCCGAGGCGACCTGATCGGCGAACAGGCGTCCGAGGACCTTACCCAACTACAGGACCGGCTGCCCCCCTTCGAGCGTTCCGTCGCCCGTCAGACCCTCGAATATGAGCTCGGCGCACCGGTGGAGAAGCTGTTCCGGGAGTTCGAGGACGCGCCGATCGCCGCCGCTTCCATCGCCCAGGTCCACCGGGCGGTGACCACCGACGGCCGCAAGGTGGCGGTGAAGATTCTGCGCCCGGGCATCGAGGAGGCTGTGGCCCGCGACCTCGACCTGTTCTCCTGGATCGCCGAGACTCTGCAGCGCCATCTGCCCTGGTCGCATCGGTTCAAGCCGGTCGACACCGTGCGGGTGTTCCGCCAGACGGTGGAGATCGAGATGGACCTGCGGCTCGAGGCGGCGGCGGCTGTCGAGTTGGCCGAGAACTTCGCCGGGGACACGGTGTTCGCCGTGGCCGAGGTCGACTGGGAGCGCACCACCCGCCGGGTCTTCACCAACCAGTGGATCGACGGCTGCCGCATCGACGATACCCAGGCGCTGGACCGCGCAGGACTGGATCCGACGGAGCTTCTGGCGGCCTCGGCGGGCGTGTTCTTCAACCAGGTGTTCCGCGACGGCTTCTTTCACGCGGACATGCATCCGGGAAACATGCTGGTGACGCCCGAAGGGACCTTGGTTCCTGTCGATTTCGGCATCATGGGGCGCCTCGATCTGGAGACGCGCTACTATCTCGCTGATACGCTGACCGGGTTCCTGCTCGGCGACTGGCGGGCGGTGGCGGAGGTCCATTTCCGCATGGGCATGGTGCCCGCGCACAAGTCCATCGATCTGTTCACCCAGGCGGTGCGGTCGATCGGCGAGCCGCTGATGGACAAGCCGCTGAACGAGGTCTCCGTCGCCAAGCTGCTCGGCCAGGTCCTGAGGATCGCCGCGACCTTCGAGATGGTCGCCCAGCCGCAGCTCCTGCTGCTGCACAAGACCATGGTTGTGTCCGAGGGCGTCGGACGGCGGTTGAATCCGAACGTCAACATGTGGGAGCTGGCCCGGCCGCTGATTGAGGCATGGATGCGCGAGAACCGAGGTCCTGAAGCCCGGATTGCGCGGACCGGTGCCGACATCCTGCGCGGCATCGAACGCCTGCCGTCGCTGATCCGCCATGCCGACCGGGCGCTCGGCAGTCTGGAGGATGGGGGTTTGCGGCTGCATCCGGACACGGTTCGGCTGATGGCGCGGGAGCGGGCGCGGCGAACGTATTGGCCGATTGTCGCGGCACTTGCTGCGGGCCTGCTCCTCGGCCTGCTGTTCTCCTGATCTCCGGCAGAGGCGGTCCCATGGCCTTCATCGATCACGTCCGCTTCTGCAACACCCACGACCTGCGGGACTTCGTGCCGTTCCGGGTGGGACAGGCGCGGGTCGGGATGATGCGGCGGGGATTCTCGATGGAGCTGCGCCGCTTCGGCGCCCTGTTTCATGTGTTCGAGGATCTGGTCCATCTCGATCCGCGACTGACGACCTACGAGGATCGGACCAAGGCCGTCGACGAGGCGTTGAGCGCTTTGTCCGAGGACGGCCTGCTGCCGAGGCTGCGCGGCGAGAGGTACCCGGTGATGGAACGGCTGTCGGACCCGCCGGTCTTCGAGATCGACCGGGCGGCGGCCACCGCCTTCGGCATCATCAACCGCGGGTTCCACCTGAACGGCATCGTCGGCGGGGGCGATGACGCCCGCATGTGGGTGGCCCGTCGCGCCTGGGACAAGAGCACCTATCCGGGCCACCTGGACAACGTCGTCGCCGGCGGCCACCCGGTCGGCCACACGGCCGAGGAGAACCTGATCAAGGAATGCGCCGAGGAGGCCGGGATCGCCGAGCCGCTGGCCCGTCGGGCGGTGCCGGTTGGCATGGTCTCCTACGTCATGGAGGTCGCGGACGGCGGACCCTCGAGCACCGGCGGCGAGATGGGCGGCGGCCTGCGGCGCCACGCGTTCTGGGCCTACGATCTTGACCTGCCCGAGGATTTCCGGCCGAAGCCGGTCGACGGCGAGGTCGCGGAGTTCATGCTGCTGCCGTGGCGCGAGGTCGCCGACATCGTGGAACGCGGCCCGATCGGGGGGCCGGAGGGATTCAAGTACAACTGCAATCTGGTCGTGATCGACTGGCTGCTCCGAACCGGCCGCATCGCCCCCGATCACCCGGACTACCTGGACCTCTGCACCGGCCTGCACGCGGTGTTTCCGTAGGGGGGTGGCCCCCTGCACTCCCCATTTCCCTCACACGCCCTGGCCCTGTGCCGGGGTGAAACCAGGGGCATGCGGAACGCCTCCAGTTGTCCGCCCGCGCGGATCCGATCGCCCCGGCACAAGGCCGGGGAGTGGCGATAGTGCGAACCGATCACTCCACGAACCACTCCGCTGCGAGATCCCGCCAATGCGGGTTGTCGCGTTCGATCAGGTTGAACTTCCACTCGCGGCGCCAGCGTTTCAGGCTGCGTTCGCGATGCCACGCGGGCGCCAGATCCTCATATGCTTCGAAATAGACCAGCGTGGCTATGGCGTGTCGTGCTGTGTCGCCCGGCAGGATCTCCGTTCGATGCTGCCAGACCCGTCGCCGCAGATCGCTCGTCCGCCCGACATACAGCTTGCCGTAGGGTCGGCTCGCCAGGATGTAGACGAAGAAGGCCATGCGGAACCTATGGGCACCCGCAGGCCGTTCTTTCTCATTCCACTCCTGCCAACTCCCCATCCCCTCACACTCCCTGGCCTTGTGCCGGGATGAGACCAGGGGCATGCGGAACGCTTCCGGTTATCCGCCCGCGTGGATCCGATCGCCCCGGCACAAGGCCGGGGATAGGCGGGGAGCAAGCGGGTGAGAGAAACCTGGAGACGGCTAGCCGAACCCAACCCTCTTCCGGATCTCCGCTGCGGTCACCCCGCCGTCGCGCAGCGCCTTGAGCGTCAAGGAGCGGTCGCGCTTGGCGAAGCGGCGGCCGGTTTCGGGGTCCACCAGGAGCGGGTGGTGGGCATAGTCCGGCACCGGCAGGTCCAACAGGGCCTGAAGCAGGCGGTGGACATGGGTCGCCTGGAACAGGTCCTCGCCTCGGGTCACCAGGGTCACACCCTGGAGCGCGTCGTCGACCGTAACCGCGAGATGGTAGGAGGTGGCCACGTCCTTCCGCGCCAGCACCACGTCGCCGAACAGCTCGGGTCGCGCCGCCTGCTCCCCGTGGCTCCGGTCGCTCCAGGTCAGGGGCCCCGTCCGGCGCACGGCTTCGGCCATGCGCAGGCGCAGGGCATAGGGCTCTCCCGTCGCCTCGCGCCGGGCCCGCTCCGCCGCCGGCATCAGCGCGTCCGTTCCCGTGACCGCCGGGCCGTCCGGGCCCATCATCGGCCGGTGGTGCGGCGCCGACAGGGCGTCGTCCAACTCCTTGCGGGAATGGAAGCACTTGTAGAGCAGGCCCATATCGTCGAGGCGGTCCAGCGCCGTCCGGTAGTCGTTCATTTGATCGGACTGGCGGCGGACCGGCTGCTCCCAGGCGAGACCGAGCCAGGCAAGGTCATCCAGGATCGCGGCCTCGAACTCGGGCCGGCAGCGGGTCCGGTCGATATCCTCGATCCGCACGAGGAATCTGTCGCCGCCGGACCGATCGACGAAGGATGCCGCATGCAGGGCCGAATAGGCATGACCGAGATGCAGTAGGCCGGTCGGGCTCGGGGCGAAGCGGGTGGTGGTCATCCCCGCTCGGTACCGCTAGGGTCGCGGCCGGTCAACTGAAGGGATAGGCGGCCATGGCACAGGGACAGGCAACGGAACTTGACGGCCCGCGGGTCGGACCTGCGAACGGCGGTGCCGCGGACGCACTGGTGGTCATGCTGCACGGGCTGGGCGCGGACGGAAACGACCTCATCGGCATCGCGCCGGTCTGGGGCCGGGACCTGCCGTCCGTGGCGTTTTCCTCCCCAAACGCGCCCTATCCCTGCGACATGGCGCCGTTCGGTCGGCAGTGGTTCAGCCTCCAGAGCCGCGACCCGGCGGACATGCTGGCGGGGATCCGGACGGCCGCTCCCATTCTCAACGCATATCTGGACGCGGAACTGGCGCGCGTCGGCCTCGGGCCGGACAAGCTTGCGCTCGTGGGGTTCAGCCAGGGTACGATGATGTCGCTGTATACCGCGTTGCGGCGCCCGGCACCGGTCGCCGGTATCGTGGGCTACTCCGGGGCGCTGATCGCTGGTGATCTTCCCGACGATCCGATTACCGCCAAGCCGCCGGTCGTGCTGGTCCACGGGACGGCGGACGAGGTTGTGCCGTTCGGCGCCATGGAAGCGGCGGAGATCGGGCTCTCCGGGGCCGGGCTCGCCGTCGAATCGGTGCCGCGTCCGGGGCTCGGCCACGGTATCGACGAGGTCGGTCTCGGAGTGGGCGCCGCGTTTCTGCGCCGGGTTCTAGGGGTTTAACGGCGCCTGCGGCGGGGCCTTGCGGGGACCATAAAACTGTAACAACATATAGATATACAGCGACTTGAAGCTTGGCACGAACTCCCCATCGGACGGGTGGTCACTGCGATGCGAGTTGAGTGGGACGACAAGATGTTGTGGTGCGGTTTGCGGCGAGCCTCCGGCGCGCAAGCCGACGGTCGCCCCGGTCCCGCGCCGCGCACCCCCACGAGTCGACGGAGGGATGCGCGGTGACCGGCCCGGACGCAGCACCCGCGCTCGTCCTGAACGCCGATTTCCGGCCGCTTTCCTACTTTCCCCTTTCCCTCTGGTCCTGGCAGGACGCGGTGAAAGCGGTGTTTCTGGATCGGGTCAACATCGTTTCCGAGTACGATACGACCGTCCGCAGCCCAAGCTTCGAGATGCGGCTGCCGAGCGTGATCGCCCTGAAGGAATACGTCCATCAGTCGCGGCGCCCGGCCTTCACCCGGTTCAACGTCTTCCTGCGCGACCGGTTCTCCTGCCAGTACTGCGGCGAGCGCTTCCCAACCCAGGATCTGACCTTCGACCATGTGGTCCCGCGCTCGCGCGGCGGACGAACGAGTTGGGAGAACGTGGTCACCGCCTGCGGGGCGTGCAACCTGTTCAAGGGGAACCACATGCCCCGGGATATCGGAATGGTTCCGATCGCCGCTCCGAAGCAGCCGAGCGCCTACGAATTGCAGCAGAGCGGCCGGGGGTTCCCGCCGAACTACCTGCATGAGAGCTGGCGGGACTACCTCTATTGGGACATCGAACTCGAGCACGACGACGCGGGCGACGCCCTGACGCGGATCACGGCGACATCGCCCGCCTTCTGACGCCGGCGGGCCGGATCGACTTTCAGTACAGGCGATTTTTTTCGGAATCGGCGATTCGGCGGTCGGCCTCGGCGACGTCGATCTCCGCGCCCTCGACCTGATCGGCGATCATCTGACCGAGCGACGGCAGGACCTTGCGCTCGACCTTGTAGTCCTCGGTCCACAGCTTGGACCGCACCAGCGCCTTGGCGCAGTGCAGGTACATTTCCTCGACCTCGACCAGAATGCCGGTCTTCGGCAAGCGGTCGCGGACGGCGAACCGCGCGAGCATTTCGGTGTCGGCGATCACCCTGGCGCGGCCGTTGATGCGCAGGGTCTCGTTGACGCCGGGAATCAGGAACAGGATGCCGACACCCGGGTTCTCGGTCAGGTTGCCGAGGGTGTCGATCCGATTGTTGCCGGGGCGGTCGGGGATCAGGATCGTGCGGTCGTCCAGAACGGCCACGAATCCTGGCGCGTCTCCTTTGGGCGAGACATCTCCCAGGCCGTCGGCGCCCTGGGTCGAGATGACCAGGAACGGAGAGAGTTCGATGAAGCGCTTCGCGTGCTTGTCGAGATGGGCGAGCTGCTTCCTCGCGGCCAATTCGCTCGGGTGCCCGTAGATGTCGCGCAGCGCCGTTTCGGTTTCTAGAACGCTCCGTGTCGCAGCGTGCTCGCTCGTGCCAGTATCCATCAAGGGAACTCCGGGTTCGCGCCGGCTTCGCGTCGGCCGGCGACTCGGCTAGACTCGGTGTGCTGGCTGCGACGCTAGCAGACAAGACTGTGTGGGACCATCGACCATATGCCTAGTGGAACGAGTCAAACGCGCCGCCTGACGCGTGTCATGGAGGGCGTGCTGGCAAGCTTCGACTACAACGGGCTTCTCGCCCTTGTGGTCGAGCCCGACGAGGATAATCGCACGCTCCTTGTCCGCGCCCTGGTCGATCTGGGCTTTCCGATGCCGCTGGTCGCCCACAATGCCGCGGCGGCGCTGTATGCCGCCGAGGAGATAACGCCAGCTTTTCTTGTCCTGGACGCCCGGCTCGATGGGCCGGACGGAGCGGACGGGTTCGAGTTCCTGCAGAAGATTCGGGAAGACTCGACGACCTTGCCCGCCGATATTCCGGTGGTCCTCCTGGCCGGGACGGTCGACGACTTCGCCGTCGGCGAGGCGAGGCGGCTGGGTGTCGACGTCGTGCTGACCAAGCCGGTGCCGGCGAAACGCCTGCAGAACCGAGTGAACGCCCTGTTGATGAAGCGGTTTGCGGATCGGGTTTCATGGGGAAAGTAGCGGACGCGACTGCGGCGGCCCTGACGGGCACGCCGGCGGCGGATGGGTACCGGATGCCGGGCGAGTTCGAGAGCCATGCGGGAACTTGGATGTTGTGGCCCGAGCGCGGCGACACCTGGCGCGAGGACGCGGCGCCCGCCGAAGAGGCGTTCGCCCGCGTCGCCGCCGCGATCGTCGAGGAGGAACCCCTGACCGTCGGCGTCTCGTCGCGTCGTCTGGCGCGCGCACGGTCCTGTTTGCCGGGGGCGGTCGCCGTGGTGGAACTCGAAAGCGACGACGCCTGGATGCGGGATGTCGGACCGACCGTCGTCATCGACGGCGCAGGTGGCCGGCGTGCGGTCGACTGGACCTTCAATGCCTGGGGCGGCGCGGCGCATGGCCTGTACTCCGAGTGGCGGTCCGACGATGCCGTCGCCGCGGCGGTCGCCTCGATCGAGGGAATGCCGCGCTATCGCGCGCCGCTGATCCAGGAAGGCGGAGGGCTCCACACGGACGGCGCGGGAACCGTCTTCGTCACCGAGGAATGCGTTCTCAGCGTCGGCCGAAATGCCGGGCTTGGACGCGACGCCTGCGAGGATCTCCTCAAGGCGTATACGGGGGCAGGGCAGGTGGTCTGGTTGCCCCGGGGTGTTTTCGCAGACGAGACCACGGGCCATGTCGACAACCTATTGCACGTCCCGGCCCCGGATCTGGTGATGCTGAGCTGGACCGACGACGCCGACGATCCCCAGCACCCGCGCTCGGCTGAGGCGCTCGCCGTGCTTGAGACCGCCTGCGATCTCGGCGGCAACCCTTATCGGATCGTGAAGCTGCCGATGCCTGGACCGTTGCATATGACCGAGGAGGAGGCCGACGGTCTGAACCCGGCGGTGGGCAGCAAGCCGCGCGCCGCTGGCGACCGGCTCGCGGGATCCTACGCGAATTTCTACCTCGTCGAGGGACGCGTGCTAGTGCCGCTGCTCGACCCGCGGACGGACGACACGGCGTGTCGGATCATCGCAGATGCGCTCCCGGACCGGGAGGTCGTCGGTATCCCTGCCCGCGAGATCCTACTCGGCGGCGGCAATATCCATTGCATCACCCAGCAGATTCCGGCCGCGAAACCGCAATAATGTCGTGAGCGCGCCACAACTTTGGACTATGGTCCGCGCGATCCCGAACACGTGATCCCATCGATCAGAATTCTGTCGTTCCGTTGCCAGGAGCCCCTCGAATGGCCCCCGATTCCGTGTCCAACCGTCCCAACGTCCTCGTCAAGCGCGGCCGCAAGTTCTTGAACACTCCAGGCCCGACCAACGTGCCCCAGAGCGTGCAGAATGCCATGCACCGCGACACCATGGACCTGAACGATCCGGAATTCGTCGAGGCCGCTGTCGAATCCTTCGAGGGACTGCGTAAGGTCTTCAAGACCGAGGGCGAACTTTTCACCTACATCTCCAACGGCCACGGCGCCTGGGAAGCAGCGCTGGTCAACACCCTGAACCCGGGCGATGTCGCCCTCGTGCCGGAGACCGGCCATTTTTCGGGGAGCTGGACCGACATGGCCGAGGCGCTCGGCATCGTCATCGAGACGGTCCCGGGGAGCTGGCGCGAGGCTCTGGACCCGGCGGCGGTGGGCAAGGCGCTGTCGGAGGACAAGGAGGGTCGGATCAAGGCCGTGCTCGTCGTCCATACCGATACCGCAACCTCGATCACCAGCGACATTCCGGCGGTTCGGAAGGCGATGAACGAGAGCGGCCATGGCGCGCTCCTCATGGTCGACACCATCGCTTCCCTCGGTACCACCGATTTCCGGATGGACGAATGGGGCGTGGATGTCGCGATCGCCGCGTCACAGAAGGGCTTGATGATGCCGCCGGGCCTCGGCTTCTGTGCGGCCAACGAGAAGGCGATTTCCGCCCACAAGAAGATCGCCACGCCGCGCCGCTACTGGGACTGGACGCCGCGTATGGCCGGTCCGGGGTATCGGACCTTCTGCGGTACCTCTCCGCAGTTGCAGATCTTCGGCCTGCGCGAAGGGCTGCGCACCCTGTTCGAAGAGGGATTGGAGCGTTGCTTCGAGCGTCATCGGGTACTGTCCCAGGCGACTCACAAGGCGGTGGAGGTTTGGGGTCAGGCCGGCGCGCTCGAACTGAACGCCATCGTTCCTGACCAGCGCTCGGTCGGCGTGACGGCGATCCGGACGGCAGAGGGTATCGACGCCAACCGGTTCCGCGAGATCTGCCGCGACGAGATGATGGTCGGAATCGGCGGCGGCCTCGGAGATTTGGGCGGGAAGGCGTTCCGCATTGGGCATATGGGCGACATGAATGCGCCAATGCTGTACGCCGCGATCGCTGCCGTGGAGTCGACACTGAACTATCTCGACGTTCCGTACACGCCGGGCGGCGTGACCGCGGCGGTCGAGCACGTCACCGCCTACAAGAAGGCGAACGGGCCGACCACGTTCTGACAGGACTGCCGGTCGGTCGGCAACGCCTCTAGGCCCCGGCTGCCCGCGCTTTCTCGCCGAGCAAGGCGGCGACCGCGTCGAGCGACGGCGTGGCGATGTCGGCGGCGCGACCGTAGTCCTGCATGATCCGCACGATCCCGTCGATCTCCATGGGTCGTCCCAGGTCCCAGTCCTGCAGCATCGAGGACCGGTGCTGGGAGCGCTGATCCGGGTCGCTCTGCCCGGCCACGTCGATCGTCACCTCGATCCCGTGGGAGCGTGCGACCGCCTGAGCCTCGCGCATGATTGCCAGGGTCAGGGCCAGGGTTTCCGGATTCTCCGCAAGACCGCGCTCGGTCGAGCCCGTGAGGACGCCGAGCGGCGAGCGTGAGGCGTTGATCAACAGCTTTGCCCAGATCGCCGAGCGGATATCCATGGTCACCGGCGCTTCCATGGCCGCGTCCTCGATCACCTTGGCGATGGCGCGAACCCGGTCGCTCTCGGAATTGTCTGGCTCGCCCAGCGTGAAGATGCCGGGGCGCGGAGCCACATGGCGAACGAACCCGGGCTCCGCCACGGCGGCGGGACAGTCGATCATGCACCCGATGGCCCGTTCCGGTCCGATGCCGTCCCAGACCGCCGCACCGGGGTCCACGCGCTCGATCGGCTCGCCCGTTCCTCCTGCGCGCCGGTATTCGTACCACCAGGGAATGCCGTTCATTGCGCAGACAACCGGGGTATCCGGGCGGAGCATCGGTTGTATCGCCGCAGCGATCGCCGGCAGCGCCGGGCCCTTGGCGGTGACGACGATCACGTCGACCGGGCCGAGATCGGAGGCGTTGTCGCTGGCCGCTACCTTTGACGTCCAGCGGTCGCCGCGGGTCTCGACGGTCAGCCCCCGATCCCGGATTGCCGCCAGATGCGGGCCGCGCGCCAGGACCGCGACATCGGTCCCGGCGCGCGCCAGATGCCCCGCCATGAAGCCACCCACGGCTCCCGCTCCGATCACGCCGATCCGCATATGTCCGATCTCCCAATCCGAGGGTCAGGGTTCGTCGATGGGGCGGATTGTTCCGCCGATCTGGCCGGTATAGCGTTTCGTCCTGTTCCTGTCCCTATCCGACGGAGTCCGCCCGTGACCTTCTCCCTGACCGCCCGCTGCGAGGTCACTGGCGCCTTCGGTCTGGTTGTGAGTTCGTCCTCGACCGCCGTCGCCGCCCGTTGCGCGTTCGCCCGCACGAGGATCGGCGCCGTCGCCACCCAAAACATCACCGATCCACGGATTGGTCCGCGCGCCCTCGATCTTCTGGAGACCGGACTGCCGGCCCGAGCCGTGCTGGAGCGGATCGTGGCGACCACCGAGCACATCGCTTACCGGCAGGTGGCCATCGTCGACAACGACGGTGGCACCGCCGCTTACAGCGGCGTCAACACCCTCGGCACCTATGCCACGGCGGAGGGGCGGAACTGCGTCGCCGCGGGCAACATGCTGGCGGGCGTGGAGGTGGTGGCGGCCATGGTGGACGCCTTCGAGCGCCGGCCCGCCGGCTCTTTCGGCAAGGCGCTGACCCGCGCGCTGCAGGCCGGGTTGGCGGCGGGCGGCGAAGCGGGGCCGGTTCGTTCGGCAGGCCTTCTGATCCAGGCGGAAGCGTCCTGGCCGGTGGCGGATCTTCGGGTCGACTACGCCGACGAGCCGATCGCCGATCTGACGGCTCTATGGGAACGCTGGAAGCCAGAGATGAACAGCTACGTCACCCGAGCGCTCGACCCGGCCCAAGCCCCCAGCTACGGCGTTCCAGGTGATCCCTGACGGGATGTTTCGGCGCTATTGACAATCACTCGCAAGAGCGTCAGCCTGTCTCAAACGAGAGGGAACGCCCATGTACGTGTGCATCTGCAACGCTCTGAACACCGGTGCGGTGAACAAGGCCATCGATGACGGCGCCTCGACCGTCGCGCAGGTTTACAAGGCATGCGGAGCGGCTCCCCAATGCGGAAAGTGCAAATGCGCGATCCGCGAGATGCTTGACGATCGGACCCCCCTGAAGGTTTCGGGACAGCCAGTCGCCGGTGCCCTTCCGGGCACACCGGCCGATCCTCTCCGCGTCGCTGTTCGGGCGGCCTAGGATCCGAACGCGCCCGACGCGCCCTGTATTCCTGCCCGGACCGTCTCCTGAACGCGCGCCCCGTGGAGACCTGTCCAGTCAGTCCGGCGTGGGCCTCTCTGCCAGGTTGCGGGCGTCGGTTCCGGTCAGCGGCCGCCGCGGCAGACCCTGGTGGGCCGCCTCCATGAAGATGCGGAAGATTTCCGCCGGCAGGCCGCCACCGGTCACTTTCTGCATCGGCGTGCCGTCGTCGTTTCCGACCCAGACGACGGCCACCAGATCGGCGGTGTAGCCTGCGAACCACGCATCGCGATGGTTTTGGCTGGTCCCGGTCTTGCCGGCGACCGGCCGATCAAGCGCTGCCTTTCGGCCGGTTCCGCGAGCGATCGTCTCCGAGAGCATTGCGGTCAAGGCGCCGGCTGCCCGCTGAGACACCTGGCCCGGTAAGCCGGACGTCGAGCGCCTGTATAGGGTCGCGCCCGCGCCGGCGCGGATCTCCTCAATGCCGTGCGGTGTCACCGGACGGCCACCATTGGCGAAAGTGGCGTAGAGGCCGGCGAGGTCCAACGGGCTCATCTCGTCGACGCCCAGGCCGAGGCTCGGTCCTGGTGTCAGTTCCTCGGTGAAGCCTAGCCGTCGGGCGATATCGCGCACGCGGCCGCGTCCGACGCTTTCCTGCAGACGAATGGTGGCGGCGTTGCGGCTCTCGGCCAGCGCTTCGGTCAGCGTGATCACCCCGTCGTAGCGGCTGTCGAAATTTCTCGGCGACCATCCCGAGACGGTGACCGGCGTGTCGTTGATCAGGTCGTCCGGTTTCCATCCGTCTTCCAGGGCGGCGAGGAACACCACGGGTTTGAATACGGATCCCGGTTGACGCAGCGCCTGGACCGCCCGGTTGAACTGGCTGTCTCTGAAGCTTGCTCCTCCGACCATGGCGCGCACGGCGCCGGTCCGCGGGTCCAGGGCGACGAGTGCTGCTTGTCGGACGCCGACGGTCTTTCCTTCCGCCAGCCCCTGGGCCACAGCGCGCTCCGCCGCGGTCTGCAGGCGCAGGTCCAGTGTGGTGGCGATGGCGAGGTCGTCGGCCCGCGTACCGACGAAGCTCGGCACCTGATCGTAGATCCAGTCGGAAAAATACCGGTGACCGGCCCCGCGTCCGACCGGCCCGCGTAGACGGTAGGGATCGGCGGCGATCTTGCGGGCGGTTTCCCGATCTATATAGCCGATCTCCGCCAGGGCGCCGAGTACGACGGCCGTACGGTTTCGCGCACGTTCCGCATTGGCGGCCGGACTGTATCGCGACGGCCCCTTGAGCATCCCGGCGAGCAGGGCGGCTTCTCCCAGAGTCAGGTCGCGGGCTGTCTTCGAGAAGTATTTGCGCGCCGCCGCGTCGACGCCGTAGGCGCCGGCGCCGAAATATACGCGGTTGAGGTAGATCGACAGGATCTCGTCCTTGCTGAACGACCTCTCGAGCCAGAGCGCGAGCAACAGCTCACGGACCTTGCGCGAGATGCTGCGATCGTGGGTGAGGAAAACGTTCTTGGCGAGCTGCTGGGTCAGGGTACTGCCGCCCTGGACGACGCGTCCGGCTCGCAGGTTCACCCACATGGCCCGGGCGAGTCCAATCGGATCGATACCGAAATGACTTGGAAAACGGCGATCCTCGATGGCGATGACGGCCGCGGGCAGGTGGGGCGACATCTCGGCTACGGTCACAGGTTCGCCATGCAGGGGTCCGTAGGACGCGAACATCGCCCCTTCCGCTGCCGTCATGCTGACAGAGCCGGGGCGGGTATATCGATCCAGGTCGTGGATGTCCGGAAGCTGATAGGCATGCCAGGCGAGAAAGCCGCCCAGGAGGATGGCGCCCCAGAATCCGGCGAGGAACCCCCATTTCAACAGCGGCCGCACCAACCGTCCGATCAGCGAGGGACGGCTGGCCGCGCCGGAGCGGCGGTTCCCCGACGAGCGCCGTCGCCGCCCACCGCCGGCCGATGTCTTCGACGGGGATCTACCGGCGGACGCCCTGGCGCTGCGCGGCTTTCCGGATGCGGCGCCGGCCGTCGCCTTGCGGGTTCGCGGTGCTTTCGGCGCACTGGAGGAGGGTCGTGCCATCACGGAATCCAGTTTATGTCAGCGGTGAAGATAACCGATGAACTTACTGGAATATAGGGAAAAGCCGTTAGGCGCTTCCGACGCATGACGGGGGAAAGCGTAAAATCGCCCGTGTTCCGTCGCCCACCTTGCTCTCGATCGCGAGGCGACCGCCGTGGAGCTGCATCATCCGAGCGACGAGCGGCAGTCCAAGGCCCGCTCCCGCCAGCCTGCGGGTTGTGGGGTCTCCGGTGCGCCCAAACGGCTCGAGGGCAATCGCGATGTCCGATGCGGGCATGCCGACGCCGGTGTCCGACACAACGACCTCGAACCAGCCGTCCGAACGGTGGGCGGCGTCGATGCGGATCTCACCGCCCTCTTCCGTATATTTCAGTGCATTCGACAGCAGGTTCATGAGCATCTGGCGGTATCGACGCGGATCGACCTTCAGCGTCGGGATCTTCGCGTCCAGTCTGGATTCGAGAGAGAGCCGCTGCTTGGTCGCCGGATCCCGCATCAGTTCGACGATGGTACGGGTCGTGGCGGCGGTATCGATCCACTCTGGGCTCACTTCCATGCGTCCGGCCTCGATCCGGGAGAGATCGAGGATATCGTTGATCAGGGTCAGCAGTTGGGTCCCGCTGTCGTGAATTGCGGTCGCGTAGCCGGAGAGCTCGTCGCGGTCGAGCGCGCCGTCGGCGCTGTCCACCTGACGCTGGATCAGTTCGGAGAAGCCCAAGACGGAGTTCAGCGGCGTGCGCAGCTCGTGACTGACGAGGGCGAGGAACTCCGATTTCGCGCGGGCGGCTCGCTCGGCCTCCTCGAGAGCAGCCGCGACCTGGCGGCGTGATTGCTCGACCCGGGCGGTGGCCGCGGAGGCGTCGGCGCTTTGAGCCTCCAATTCCCGCGTTCGAGCCGCAACGCGTGACTCCAGCTCCGCGTTCAGAGACGAGAGTGCGTCGCGGCTCTGGCGCAGGTCGGCGATCATGTCGTTGAAGGCGACCCGCAGGCTTTCGATCTCGGTCCCTTCCGCCGCCTTCGCCGTCCGGTCGTCGAATGTCACCGGTTCCAGCCGGTCGAACCCGGTGCGCCGGGTCGCTTCGGTCAACCGGGAGAGAGGACGAACCACGATGGAACGGCTGACCCGGTCGAAGATGATCCATAGTATGGCCGCCTTGAGAAGCGCCGCGCCGATCAGGAGCGCGATTTTCCAGCCGACGCGTTTCAGCACGCCGGTTTCGTTTGCGAAGAGTGTCACATGGCCGACGATGGAGGGCTGGGTCGCGTTGCTGTAGCGGATCGGGAAGGCGGCGACCAACCCGTCCCAATCTTTTCGCTCGGAGCCACCGGCCACGCTGCCGGGGCTCGGTCGGGTCTGCTGCGGAACCGCGCCGACTTCGACGAGCGTCCGCGACTGGTCGTGGGCCAGCACACGAACGCCGTCTATTTCCGGGAGATCCGCCATCGCAGCGGCGATGCCCTCGACTTCCTCCAGGTCGAACGCCTGGAGCGGGCGCGAAAGCGTGCGCTCCAAAGTGCCTTGATAGATCGCCAACTCGCGCTGCAGATCGGACCGGTACAACTCGGCGACCAGTCCGCCCGTGATCACCGCCGCCGCCGCGAGATAGAGCAGGAAGGCCGTTCTGAACAGCCGGCCGGTTATTGTCGGCCTTGTGTTCTGGGTCACCCCGGCGCTCCCATCGTCCTCATGGCTGGATCGTCCTCATGCATGATCAAGATGTAGCCGATCAGGCCGGAGACCACATCGAAAACTTCGAATGTGCCTCGACCGCATAGACCGGTAGGCAGGGTCGATTGCGTCGTGCGGATGCCGGATATATGGTCTTTGTCTCGAAGTTCCCGGTGTCTCGACAGGTCCGCGACCCTTCCCATGGCTGCAGAAGAGCATGCGCTGCGCGAGACGCTGGCCTCCGGGGCCAGCCGGATTTTCAATGTCGCCGAGATAACCCATCGGGTCGAACAGGCGGCGGGCGACGATGTTGCGGACTACCTGTTCGGGCACCGCAGCCTCAACGATAGCATTTTCATAAAACGGCCCAAGGACGCTGCCCCACCGGTACGGACCGGTGGCGGGCTGACCGGATCCGCGGAGATTCTCGAGAACGGCAAGCTCAAGACCATCACCTTCGACATGACCGCACGGGTCGAGAAGGGCGACATCGCCACATTTCTCTACGTGCCCTTCGATATCGAGAATATCGCGGGCGGCGGTAACAGCCTGGATCTGAGCGTCGTTCGCGGTCGCGCCGAGGCGCTCTATGAACTGACCGGCTTTCGGCTCAACGATGAGGGCCGGGCCATTGCCCGAGACCGGCGCTTGATCGAACTGATCGAGGAGTTGCCGTCGCTCGATCCGTTTCTGCTGCGCGACCGGCTGGAAACCGACGGAATCAAGGCGCCGGAAGCCTATTTCGAGATAACCGAGGCCGAGTTCCAAGAGATCAAGAAGTACATCCTGACCAAGTTCAGACCGATCACCACCCGCGTGGTCGATCCGAAATCCCCAAAGGCGGCGGAGGTTGCCGAGCAGTTCATCATGAAGCTCTGGGAAGGCAAGGATCTCAAATACTTGTCTCCGATCACCCAGGTCTTCCGGATCGATCCGGACCAGGCGAGCGAGATCTACTACTCCTGGAAAGGCGTGTCCTATTACGAGTTTCAGTACAAGCGCGGCCAGCGCACTCTCCTGGGCTTCGCGGATTGGCTCCATACGAAGGGGGCGACGCCGTCCCATTACGTCAAGAAGGCGGTCCAGGAGGAACTGGAGGCCAAAGTCCGTCAGATTGCGAACGCCTTCGCCCGGCACCTCAAGAACAGCTCGGAAATCCTGCGGATATACAATCAGGCCTATGAGGATCTGTTCGTGCGCGGAGGCGACGCGCGGCCCTTCATCGAGTTCCTGAAGGACTCGAGCACCCTTTTCTGGGACATCGCCGCCTCGATCTCGGCGATGAACCACGGGGTCGCGGTGTGGCGCCAACACACGGCCAAGAGCACCGACGGCAAGCTCGCTGTCGACGACCTGACCAAACTGCTCGCCCTGCTCGACCGGGTGATTGTCTAGCGGCTAGCCGAGGTCACCCAGCCGGTTGCCGACGATGTAGCCGAAAGTCATGCCCGGACCGAGCGTGATCCCGCCGCCCGGATAGTTGCCGCCCATGATCGAGGCGTTGTCGTTGCCGACGGCGTAGAGGCCGGGGATCGGCCGCCCGTCCGCGTTGAGGGCCTGGGCGTTGGCGTCGGTGCGGATGCCGGCGAAGGTGCCGAGATCGCCCACCACCACCTCGACCGCGTAGTAGGGCGGGGTGTCCAGCGGGTAAACGCACGGGTTCGGCTTGATCTCCGGGTCGCCCTGGAACCTGTTGTAGGCGGTGGACCCCTTGGCGAAGTCCGGATCCTCGCCGCCCGGTCCGAACGTGTTGAAGCGCGTTACCGTCGCCTCGAAGGTCGCCGGATCGACGCCGATCTCCCGCGCCAGTTCGACGAGGGTGCGACCGCGTTTCAGGTAGCCCGAATGCAGATAGGGCGCGATCGGCAGCGGGAACGGCTTGGCGAAGCCTAGACCGTATTTGCGGATCGCACGATGGTCGATGATCAACCAGCCGCGCGCTTCGCCCGGCTCCCCGTCGCAAGCCTTCACCAGCGCCTGGACGAAGTCGTGGTAGGAGTTGCCCTCGTTCACGAAGCGCTTGCCATTCGGCGCAACGGCGATGACGCCCGGCTTGGCCCGGTCGATGAAATGCGGGAAGACGCCGACCGATCCGTCCGGCCACGGCACCTTAGAGACCGGAACCCAGGCGGCGGCGTTCGGCAGGCTCTCGTCCAGCGACCCGCCGGCCGCTTCCGCCAGCCGCAGCCCGTCCCCGGTATTGCCAGGCGGGGCGGGCGAGTAGTGTTCGGCCCCGGTGGGCGCGTGGGGGAACAGGCGTTTGCGTCGGTCGAGATCCTGCGGAAACCCGCCCGAGGCGAGGACGACGCCGCGTCGGGCGGCGACCGAAATCCGCTGGCCTTCCCGGTCGATCACCGCGCCTGTTACCGCGCCGGCCGCGTCGACGATCAGTTCGACTGCCGGCGCCGATGTCCACAGCCGCACGCCGCGGTCGAAAGCGGATTTCGCCAGGCGGGCGGCCAACGCGTTGCCGTTGGTCAGCCGCATCGAGCGGCCCTTGGTCGCGACATCGAAGACATGGCTGAGCAGACGCCTGGCGACGAAGGCGGCGGAGGTCAGCGACTTGGTCACGTTGAAGAAGTGCAGCAGTTCCTTGCCCGAGCCGATCATCATGCCGAGCACGGTAATTTCCTTGAGGGGCGGGCGCAGGCGATTGACCTCGTGGCCGAGGCGGCGGCCATCATACGGCGCGGCGCAGATCGAGCGGCCGCCATCGGTTCCGCCGGGGGCGAGCGGATGGTAGTCGGAGAAGGCGGTGCCGGTGATGAACCCGACCTCGGTCTCGCTCTCGAAGAAATCGACCATCTTGGGTCCATTTTCGAGGAAGGCGTCGACCCGCGCCGGATCGAAGTGATTGCCTGCCTCGTGCTGGAGATACGTCCGCGCCGCCTCGACGCTGTCCTGCACGCCCTCGCGGGCCGAGGGGCCGTTGCACGGGATCCAGAGCCAGCCGCCGGATCGGGCGGTGGTGCCGCCGAAGACCGGTTCCTTCTCTACGACGAGCACGTCGAGACCGCGATGGGCCGCGGTGACCGCCGCCGACAGCCCGCCGGCCCCGGACCCGACGACCAGGACGTCGACGGTTTCCGTGATGTCCGGACTCGTGGAGCCTGTTGGAGAAGGAGGAGCTGACTCGCGGGGAGACTCGGCGTCCATGGCGTTTCCCTGTTCGGTCGTTCTGTTTTGTCGGCACTGAGAGTGCGACAGCGGCGGAAAGGCGGCAACCCGCCAAGACGCTGTCGGTCTCGGCGGGCACGGCGGATCGGTTCGGCCGCACGGGGGCCTTGCCTTGGCGCCGCCTTGCGATTAGGTTCCGCGCGTGCTGCACCCGTAGCTCAGCTGGATAGAGTGCTGCCCTCCGAAGGCAGAGGTCACAGGTTCGAATCCTGTCGGGTGCGCCAACTATCCCAACTCCGTCGTTGATCCTTGGCGCTGACGCGATTGGCGCCGAACCGCGTGGTGCCGACCGGGTCGCTTCGACCGGTTGGCGTCGATCGTTCGTTCGCGACAGGTGCCGTCATCGCTGCGTCGATGCTCGGAACGCGGTCGATGGGTTACCGGGATCCGCCGACGGTAGCGCCGAAGACCGGCGCGCGCTTGCTGATGAACGCGTCCAGACCTTCCTGGGCGTCCGGTTCGACCGAAGAGGCGGCGATGCCGGCGCCCTCGCGCTCCATCTGGGTTTCGAAGGACGTATCGAAACTGTCGATCAACAGCCGCTTCGCCCGGCCGAAGGCACGGGTCGGTCCGGCGGCGAGTCTGCGGGCGGTCTCCTCGGCGCCGATCGTCACACCGTCGTCCGGCAGGGTGGCGGTCGCGATGCCCCATTCGACCGCTTCCGCGGCGGAGAGACGGCGGTTGGTCAGCGTCAGTTCCTGGGCGCGGCGCAGGCCGACGACCCGGGGCAGAAGGAAGGTCGATCCACCATCCGGCGACAGCCCGGCCGCCGTATACGCCATGGTGAAGGTCGCGCTCTCGGACGCGTAGACCAGGTCGCCGAGCAGGGCCAGGGACAGGCCGGCTCCGGCGGCCGCTCCCTGGACAGCGACGACCAGAGGGGGGTCCATTCGGGCCAAGG
Source organism: Alphaproteobacteria bacterium (assembly GCA_024742275.1). Classification (GTDB taxonomy): domain Bacteria; phylum Pseudomonadota; class Alphaproteobacteria; order Thalassobaculales; family Thalassobaculaceae; genus Thalassobaculum. The sequence goes on from JANSYS010000009.1 coordinate 127,731, forward strand.
TCGAACAGGCGGCGTGCAGATACCCGGTGGTCTCCTTGATCAGGGCGCCGACGCCGGGACCGGCCTGCTTGAAGGTCTTCAGATCGCCGCCGACGCAGAAGTTCTTGCCCGCCCCGGTCAGCAGAACCGCCCGCACCGCGGAGTCCGAATAGCAGCGCACGGCGGCGTGCAGCAGGTCCCGGGCTAGATCGGGCGTCAGAGAATTGCCGGCATCGGGGCGGTTGAGGGTGAGGCGGGCAAGGCCGTCCTCCAGCGAGAACGTGACGCAGTTGTCGGCCATGGTTTCCTCCCGTCGGGCGATTGGTGTTTTGCCCAGAGTAGCGAGGTTGACGCCCGGGCCGTCAAACGGGATTTCGTGCGCCTCCGATGTTGCCGCGTCTATCCGGCTGTCAGACCAGCGCGAAGGCGAGATCGCTCGATGAAACGCCGATCAGCGTCACCGACGATCCGTCGGCGAAGGTCGCCACCGCGCCGGTCGGTCCGTCGGCGACGGAGGCGACGCTGCCGGACAGCAGATCGCCGTCCGCAGCGGAGAAATCGGCAATGGTGTCGTGGCCGCTTCCGCCGATGAAGAGATCGCCGCCGCGCCCGCCGACCAGAATATCGTCTCCCGCGCCGCCCGACAGGGTGTCGCTCTCCTGACCGCCGAACAGAGTGTCGTTTCCGGCGCCGCCGATCAGCTGATCGCTGGCGCGGTTCCCATAGAGGATGTCGTTGCCGTCTCCGCCGAGAAGACTGTCCGTGTCCTGCCCCCCGTATAGCGTGTCGTCGCCGCCACGGGCCCTCAGAACGTCGTTGCCCTGGTTTCCGTACAGGATATCGGGGCCTCCGTTGCCGACGACCTCCTGGACCCCAAGCCCCCCGGCCTGGACGACGGGGATCACGTCCTCCGTCACCGGGCCGTAGAAGCTTTCCAGGTTGGCGATGTCGTACTCCGTCGGTTCAGAAGCGCCGACCCCGATCCCAGGGTACATTACACTGTAGGAGGACGTGTGTCCGAGGCCCAGAATATGGCCGATTTCATGGAGCACCAGCGTCGACACGAACTCGTCCGACAACTGTTCGATAGCGCTGACGTCCAGGACGATCTCACCCCACGAATAGGCGATACCCCAATACCCTTTCGGATAGCCGAGTCCGTCGGCATCGATCGTCATCGTATCGTCGTTGTTGGTCGCATGGGTCGAGAAGTCCACATTCGACACCCGCTCCCAGGTATCGATCGCGCTCCAGATGATTTCCTTCTGCCTGTCCGTGAAGTCATAGAGAAGTTCAACGTTCACAACGATTTGACCGTCTCCATTCCGGTCGTACCTTTGCACCGCCATGATAGCCTCCCGCTGCAGACGGGCGCAGGAAGATGTGCCGCCCGAGACGGGAATATCGTACGGGTAATGGGTCTTTTTACGATAGCCCTAGATTTCTAGGGGACTCTCGTTCGGCGGGATGGGGGTAGTCAGAAATCCAGATCGGCATAGTGTCCGACCGGGCGCAGGCCGGGCACCGCATCGGCGAGAAGCGAGCGGAAAGCGGGTCGGGACTTGACCCGCGCATACCATTCCTTGGCCTCGGGCGCTTGGTCCCAGGGCACATCGCCGAGATAGTCGATGCAGGAGAGATGGGCGGCGGCGGCCAGGTCGGCGAGCGAGAACTTGTCGCCGGCGAGCCAGGTCCGGCGCTCCGCCAGCCAGGCGATATAAGCGAGGTGGATCTGCAGATTGGCGTGGCCCGCTCGGATCGCCTCGCTGGAAGGCTCGCCGATGCCGAGAAACCGCTTCATCACCTTCTCGCCGACCAGCAGTTCGGTGACCTCGCGGTCGAATTTCCGGTCGAACCAAGCAACCAGCCGCCGGATTTCAGCCCGGTCGGCGATCGGACCCGGAAGCAGCGGAACCGTGCCGTCGCATTCCTCGAGATATTCGGCGATCGCCTGGGACCCGGCGACGGTGCTGCCGTCGTCCTCGACGAGGACAGGCACTTCTCCCGCGGGGTTGATCGCGAGGAACTCGTCGCGGCGTTCCCATACCGGTTCGGCACGGAGATGGACCTCCATGCGCTTCTCTCCCAGCACCAGACGGATCAGGCGGGATTGGGGAGACAGGGCGAGATGATAGAGCGTGCGCATGGTCCGGAGGAAACGCGGCGGGCGGAGAGAGTCTAGCAGGTTGGGTGACGAGGACGCTACAGCGCTAGCCGCGCCCGTTCTCGCTGCCGTTCCCGCTGCCGTTCCCGTCGTTAGACTCTGGCGGCGCGTCCGATCTCGGCGGATGCGGCGCCTGGGGCTCCGGGTCCACCTGGGGCGCGATCCGCCGGGCGGTCTCCTCCGCTTGCAGGGCGACATGGGCGGGTGGCGCCTTCCCGGCCGCATCCACGCCGAAATAGACCGTGGTGTGTGGGAACGGGATTTCGATGTTCTCCGCGTCGAACCGCTTCTTGAGGCGCCGCAGGAACTCCCGCTTGACGCCCCACTGCTTGACTGGCGGGGTCTTGATGCGGCACCGGATGATCACGGCGCTGTCGGCCAGTTCGTTCACACCCATGATCTCGATCGGCTCCAGGAACAGTGCCTTCCAGTCCGGATCCTCTTGCATCTCATCGGCGACCGACCTGATCACCTCGCTCACCCGATCCGTATCCTCCCGGTAGGCGACGCCCACATCGACCAGTGCGTAGGAGAAATCCTTGGTCAGGTTGATCACCGTGGTCACGTCGCCGAACGGGATCACATGGACGCAGCCTTCCACGTCGCGCAGGCGGATGGTGCGGATCGACATGTCCTCGACCACGCCGGTATGTCCGCCGGCGGTGATGACGTCGCCGACCGCCACCGTATCCTCGATGAGTATGAACAGGCCGGTGATCACGTCGCGGACCAGCGCCTGGGAGCCGAAACCGATGGCGAGGCCGACGACACCGGCACCGGCCAGCAACGGTGCGATGTTGATGCCGAGTTCGGAAAGGATGATGAGACCGCCGAAAACCACCAGCGCGACCAGGACGGCGCGGCGCAGCAATGGAAGGAGCGTCTTCGTCCGGCTGCTGGCCTCCCGCGGCGTTCCGTCGGCATTGGTTCCGGACAGCACGCGGGCGATGCCGCTCGCCGTCAATTCCCAGATCACGATGCAGACGATCAGAACCAGGATGATTGTTCCCGCGGATGTCAGGATCGACGCTCGGGTCTCGGGGTCGAGCGCGCCGATCACACCGGCGTTCCAGCCTTCCAGGATGGTGATGGCGGCCAGGATGAAGACGATGATGTCCACCGCCTTCTTGAGGGTCGGACGGTACAGGTCCGCACGTTTGCGGAGACCGGGAAACCGTGCCTCCAATTCCTCGTCGACGGCGAACAGCCGGGTGAGCAGCTTGGTCGCCAGATGTTGGGCGGCCAGCGCCAGGGCGACCGCCACGATGGAGATCGCCGTGGCTCGCACCATGTAGAGGAAGCCGTCCTGCGCGCCGGAGACGAAGATCCCGAAGCCGACCAGAATGTAGAGGCTGGCGAGCAGATTCCAGATATCGGCGAACCGCCGACGGACAACGCTGTTGCCGTCTCCCCGCAGGCCCTGGCGGACGGTCGGGCGAAGCTGGGTGACGAGAATGAGCAGCATGCCGGTCATGGCTGCGGCGGCGGCGATCTGCAGGGCGTGGGAACCCACGTCGCCGGCGCCCAGCGGGAGCGCCGTTTGGGAGATGACGTAGCCGACGACACCGACCGCCGTGATGCGCATGACCCAGAGATACAGGTAGGCGGCCATCTCGTCGCCAAGCCGCATCGGCCGGAGATGCGGGGCGTAGGGCGCCAGAAGCAGTCTGGCGAGAACCCCGACACCCGTATGAATGGCGATCGCCTGGATCACCACGATGGCGATCTCTTCGGCTTGGGGGCTACGGGGCACGACCATCAGGGCCGCCCAGCCGGCGCCGAGGACCGCGGCTACGGTGAAGCCCTCCAGGATGGTTCGAAAGGTCGCCGCGAACACCCGCGCCTGCACCGACGAGGCGTCGGCGTCGCGCAGCCTGCGGATGGTGCCGCCGAGGGCCAGTCCGGTCAGCCAACGCGCAATCAACGCCACCAGGATGGGAAAGCCCAGGCCGACGGTGGCGATCTCGATCCAGAACTGCCGCCGCGACTCGACATTGACCTGAGCCTCGAGCCACTTCGGCAGGTCGCGGATGGCGGTTGCCGCGTCCCAGACCTGGGAGAACACCAGCTGAACACGCTCGCTGTGATCGACCATGGCCTCGGAAATCTGGTCGCCAAGCGAATGGGTGTTGGTCCGATCCCGTTCGGCAAGCGAGCTGCCGGACGCGCCCTCCGGATCCGATTCCTGAGCCTGAAGCAGCGTCCGCAGATCTGTGAGGAGTTGCTCCCGGCGCTCCGGATCTTCGATTGTCTCGATGAGCCGCTGGAGATCGGCCGGCGTGGACCCTTCCGTGGTCGTGGCGTTGCCGGCCGACGAATCTGTGCCGGACGGCGCGATCTGCGCCGAGGCCGGAGCGGTGAGCGTGAGGGAAGCGGCGAGAACGAAGCAGGCGAGTAGGAGGCGCATGGGGAAACCGGCGGTCATCAGAGTGCCCACATAGACTAATGTTCGCTGCCTCAGGTCAACCTCTCACGCCGGTGCAAGCATCGCTTACCAATGCGCCGGCGACGATCGCAGGTTGGTCGCCGGCCTGTCGTAGCGCATCGGGCAGCCTTCGATCGCAATTGCTGGCTTTAGGCGTAGGGCCGGACCGCGACCCGTGATCTCCGGTTCCGCCAGGAAGTCCGCATCGGTGCGCGGCGCCGGCGGCTCGTCCACCTGCGCCGGTCCGTTGTCGGTCACCAGTTTGGCGGTGCGGGCCAGGGAGGCGCGGGCGCGCAGAACCCGCCCGCTCGACCGCCGCTCGGCGATGCCGCGCAGAGCCGCGATCGCCAACAGATAGCCGGTCGCATGATCCAGCGCCTGGACCGGCAACGGCACCGGCTTGTCGGCACCGTGCGACATCATTCCGGCATGGGCGATGCCGCTGGACATCTGCACCAGGCTGTCGAAGGCGCGGCGCGTCGCCCACGGGCCGCTCCAGCCATAGGCATCGAGCGAGATGTCGATCAGCGCCGGGTTCAGCGTCCGCCGCCGCTCGATCCCGAAGCCGATCCGCTCCAGCGCGTCGCTGCGGTAGCCGTGAATGAACAGGTCGGCCTCCGACATCAGTCGGGCGAAGGTTTCCCGGTCCATGTCCGTGGTCAGGTCGAGCCCCGTGCAGCGCTTGCCGAGCGTCATGTCCGGCTCCAGCAGCGGCTCGTCCCACCACGGTGGGTCGACGCGGAGCACATCGGCACCGAACCCGGCGAGGAACCGCCCGGCGGCGGGGCCCGCGAGGACGCGGGTACAGTCAAGGATCTTCAGGCCGGCGAGTGGCCGGGCCGGATCCATGTCACGGCCGTCCGGCGTGCCATCGGTCCAGTCCATGTGGATCAGCGGCTCGGCGGCTACCGCCCGACCCTGAGGGTGATCCCGCCATGCCTCGATCGACCGCATCTCGGCGGCGCAACCGTTCTCGGCCACGACGGCGTCCTCCAGCGCCCGCGCGTCCCACCGGGCGACGGCCGGGGCCATGGTCTCTCGGTCGTCATGGGCGCCGAGTACGCGTTGGGCGGCGGCACGATGGTGCGGCGCGTTGGTGTGGAGCCGGATCCAGCCGTCCTTCGTCGGATAGTCGCCGGCGATGGAGTCCCAGATGCCCGGGATTTCCCAGCCCATGGCCTGGAAGGCGAGGTCGTACCAGAACGAGGCCTGGCGCCGGTCCACGATCACCGAGGGCACGGCGCCGGACGCTTGACCGATCAGTCTTGCGACCTCGGACGCGGCGGCGCCCATGGTCGCCGTGGCGAGATCGGTTACGGCGAAGACGGAGGGCAGGTCGCCGCTGCCGGTGACGGTGAAGGATGCGGGGTCGGCGTCGTCGAGCGTGTCGGCGATGTGTCGAAGATATCCGATCATGTCGCTACCTTGCGAAGTCGAAAGGCTGGGTCCGGCGCATGCTGTCATCGATGCGCAGGCGGTGGTTGACGGGCGGATGGGCGCGCTGGGTGCAGTCCAGGCGCTCGCAGACCCGGCAGCTTACCCCGGCGGGCGTCGCCTCCGGCGTGCGGCGGCCGTCATGGGCGTCGGCGTAGACGAGGTGCCGGGCCTCCTTCCATTCGCAGCCGAGGGCGACCGCGTACCGCGGCTGCAGCGGGTCTCGGCCGCCGCCGCTGACGTCGAGGGTGCGCGCCAGCAGGAAGAGTGTGGTGCCGTCGGGCAGGGCTGCGACCTGAGTCTGGATCTGACCCGGAGTACGGAATGCGTCGTGTACGGTGAGCCGCGGGCAGGTCCCGCCGAACCGGGCGAAATGATAGCCGCCGCCGGACAGACGCTTCGAGATGTTGCCCGCGTTGTCGACCCGCAGGAAGAAGAAGGGCACGCCGCGGGCCCCCGGTCGCTGCAGGGTCGTCAGCCGGTGGCAGACCTGCTCGACGCTGGCGCCGAAGCGTCGGCGCAGCAGTTCCACATCGTAGCGCGACGCCTGCGCGGCTTTCAGGAACTCCGCATAGGGCATCATCAGCGCGCCGGCGAAATAGGCGGCGAGCGTTGCTCTGAGCAGGCCGTTCGCCTCCTCCCCGGAGAGTCGGGCGCGCCGGACCAATTCGTCCAACAGCTCCCTCTCGGTAATAAGAGCGAACTGGACGGCGAGGTTGAAGACGCGCCCCGAGCCCAGCAGCGTCTCCGAGATCAGGATGCGGCGGCGATGATGGTCCCACCGGCGCAGCGTGTCGCCCATGACCTCCACCGGCATCACCCGCACGCCGATCCCGTGCGTCCTCTCGATATGATCGCGCAAACCGGCGAAAAGGGCGTCGCGATCGAGGGATGCGCCGGCCCAGAGTTCCTCGGCCAGTCGCTCCAGCGGGTCAAAATGGTTGTGCTCGCCCTGGAGGAAGTCTCTGACCTCTTCGATCGGCGCGACCGTCATCGCCAACTCGAACCCGCCGTCGCCCCCCTGCCTATGGGCCAGCGCTTGAGCGGTCTCCCAGAGTTGCCGATAGGCGTGATAGAGGCTGAGCACGCCCTGGGCGGCGGCGGGGGCGGCGCTGACCAACTCGCGGATTTCGCGGTCGGAGACGCGCTGACCCTCGAACAACGTGTCGCCGAAGACCTCGGACAGGCCGGCGGCGAGGCGCTGGTCGTCGTCCTCGGCGAATTCCTTGAGGTCGATCTCGAAAGCCTGGCCGAGCTTGAACAGCAGCTGGACGGTAACCGGCCGCTGATTATGTTCGATCAGATTCAGATAACTGGGAGAGATGCCGATCTGCGCCGCCATCTCGGTCTGGCTCAGGCCGGTGTCCATTCTGAAGCGCCTGACCTTGTGGCCCAGCATCGCTTTTCGATCGAGGCTGTCCATACCCCTTCGTCCGCGTCTTTTCGGGAAGACAGTCTAGGACGGCCTTTTCGCAGATGCGAACACTTTACGAATTTTACACGGTCTCCGGTATCGTTTTTACGGTTTTGACAGATTTACTCTTTTTCAAACAACATCTTATGGACGTTGCTCGCAAATGCTCCCTAACGTCTTTCTCGACCGCGGCGCAAAACGATGCCGCCGGAACGAGGAAGAGGAGTATCGGGATGACCGGTTTCGAAGAACATACCAAGGCCGGATTGGGTCGCTACGACAGTGTGCGGCGCGACTACACCATGGACGACGTGACCCGGCTCGCCGGCTCGGTGCGGATCGAGCACACGCTCGCTCGGCGCGGGGCCGAGCGGCTGTGGACCCTGCTGAACACGGAGCCTTACGTGAACACGCTCGGCGCGCTCACCGGCAACCAGGCCATGCAGCAGGTCAAGGCCGGCCTTAAGGCGATCTACCTCTCGGGCTGGCAGGTCGCAGCCGACGCCAACAGCGCCGGGGCCATGTACCCGGACCAGAGCCTCTATCCGGTGAATTCCGGCCCGGAACTGGTCAAGCGCATCAACAACACTTTCATGCGCGCCGACCAGATCCAGACGATGGAGGGGAGCGGCGACACCGACTGGTTCGCGCCGATCGTCGCCGACGCCGAAGCCGGGTTCGGCGGCGCCTTGAACGCGTTCGAGCTGGCCAAGGCCTATATCGAGGCGGGTGCGGCGGGTATCCATTTCGAGGACCAGCTCGCCTCCGAAAAGAAGTGCGGTCATATGGGCGGAAAGGTTCTGATCCCGACCCAGCAGCACATCTCGACGCTCAACGCGGCGCGCCTCGCCGCCGACGTCATGGGCGTGCCGACGCTGATCATCTGCCGCACCGATGCCGAGAGCGCCAAGCTCATCACGTCGGACGTCGACGAGCGCGACCATCCGTTCCTGACCGGTGAGCGCACGGCCGAGGGCTTCTATCGACTGAAGGACGGTACGAGTTTCGAGCGCTGCGTCGCCCGAGGTCTCGCCTACGCGCCGTATTCCGACCTGCTTTGGATGGAGACGTCGACGCCGGATCTGGAGCAGGCCAGGCGCTTCGCCGAGGCGATCCGTCGGGACTTCCCGGATCAGATGCTGGCCTACAACTGCTCCCCGTCGTTCAACTGGTCGGCGAACCTGGACAAGGACGACATCGCCCGCTTCCAGCGCGAGATCGGTGCCATGGGCTACAAGTTCCAGTTCGTGACCCTGGCCGGCTTCCACAGCCTGAACCACGGCATGTTCGAGCTGGCCCGCGGGTACAAGGAGCGCGGTATGGCGGCCTATTCCGAACTGCAGAATGCCGAGTTCGACAGCGAGGCGAACGGCTATACCGCGACGCGCCATCAGCGCGAGGTCGGCACCGGTTATTTCGACGCCGTGTCGGTCGCGATCAAGGGCGGCGCGTCCTCGACCACAGCGCTCGCCGACAGCACCGAAGCGGCCCAGTTCAGAAAGAAGGCACCGTTGCAGACGGCGGCCGAGTGACCCGCATCCGAGTTAAGGGAGGACAAAGCATGAGCGAAAATCGCTACTGGGTGATCGGCGGCGAATACGCCAGTACCGCGTTCGATCGTGTGGTCGAGGGAACGGAGCGAATCCTGGGTCCGTTCCGCTGCAAGGAGGAGGCCCACCGGGCCTGGGAGACCGTCGCGGTCGAAACCCGCAGTATCTGTCTCGCCCGGTTCACCGTCGTTCAGGAGGGCGCGCGGGCCGCCTAGGTAGCACGCGCCTGCCACATTCGGATCCGGACGCCCGGCGGCTGTCGCCGCTGGCGTCCGGTCGTCACATGACGCTCTTGGCGATGGCGATAACCGCCAGCACGGTCAGCAGCGCCATGGCGGCGCGCTTCACATGCGCCGGATCGGTCACGCCGTAAAGTCGGCGGCCGGCCAAGACCGAGAGTTCCACCACCGGGACCAGGACTAGGGCCCGCCAGCCGACGCTCGCGTCGATGAGTCCGAACCAGAGCAACGCGGCCAGTGCGACAATGTCGGTGACCAGGAAGAAGGCGACAGACGTGGCCCGCAGCGTGGCGACCGGCAGCGGTGAGGACAGGTAGAGCAGAATAACCGGCGGGCCGGGCATGCCCATGCTACCGGAGAGCAAACCGGCGGCGACACCGGTCCCGGCGAGCAGCGGCGGTGCCGGGGGCCGCGTCATCCGGTAGCCTCGGGCGATCACCAGGACGGCGATCAGCACCATCACCCCGATGGCAAGCCGCATGCTTTCCGGATCGAGGGAGGCAAGAAGCCAGGCGCCGAGCGGGATCGCCGGAATCGCCCCGAGCGTGAGAAGAGAGACGCCGCGACGATCGACGTCGTACCGCACCGACGGCAGCATCCTGACCCCCGCCTGGATATCGAGCAGAAGCGCGATCGGTACGATCTCGGCCGGCGCCACCACAAGGCTGGTGGACGTCACGACGATCAACGGAAACCCGAATCCGGTGAAGCCGCGCACGACGCCGGCGACCGCGCAGGCGGCGACAACCGCGGCCCAGATCCAGAGTTCCCACCCCAGAAAGACAGCGCCGAGCACGCCGGTAGCGGTGTCGGCTGCGGGTATGACGGTCACCCGGCGGCGCGCCGACGGTTCACGTCACCGCCTCGTCGAACCCACCTCCAAGGCCGTATCGGTCGCGTCGACGCTATTCCGAGATCGGCCAACGCGCCGGGGCGCAACTCCCGTACCTGCAGCCAGCCGGCTTTGACCGGGCCCGGCATCTCGAAACCGTAGGGCGGGGCCGGTTCGAAAGCATAAGGCCGATAGTAGTTGGGCTCGCCGGAGACCAGGCATAGATCCCATCCGGCATCGCGTGCCGCCTGCAGGCCATGGCCGACCAGGGCCCGTCCCATCCCCTGGCCCTGCATGCTCGGACACACGGCAAGCGGGCCGAGCAGCACGGCCGGGACATCGCCGCCGATATCGACCTGCCAGAATCGGATCGTCGCCAGCACCCGCCCGTCGGCCGGATCGGCTGCAACGAAGCCGAGCCCGTCGGCGACCGGCCCCTGGCGCAGGCGCCACACGGTCCGGCCCTTTCTGTCGGGGCCAAAACCGAGATCGTTCAGATGCTCGATTGCAGGAGAGTCGGCGGGCAGTTCGGCGCGGATGTGAAACATGGCTAGGACCTTGACGGGGGAGCGGAGGCGTCGTCCCCGTCCGGTCGGCCGGCACGGGGCGTTCAGATGCTGGGAAGCATCTGTCGTCGTCGCTCCACTCGGGTCAGCCGGTCGATCATCGGTCGGTCCTGTAGTTCGATTTCTGCGATACATCAAACATGGGAGGACCGCCACCTGGAAATCACCGGCTCCTGTTGAGCCGGCATGGGGCGTTGCAGAATCATCACTTGTCGATCAGCATGGCCTTGGAGTTCTCCAAGGGTTCCGTGCCGGGTACGATGAGCATCGGATCGGTTCGGTCGCCGCCCGGGCTGTCGGGCCATGTCTGTACGATAAGAATCTGGGACACCGGGCCTTCCGGAGAAGAACCGATGGGCAGCATCAGCCGGCGGGTCCAGAGGAACCCACCCCTGTCCCAACGGAAACGGCTCGCTGTGAACACGGGCATCCTCTTGGCGATCGCCAGGGCGTAGGCCGCCTCGAGATAGTCCCGGTAGTCACCGCTGAAGATCTCGTCGGAGCGGCGTCCGGCGAAATTCGCACCCCAGCGATGCATCATCTCGTTGCCGACCAGCCGATAGCGCACCTGACCCGTTTGGGCCACCACGTCGGCGAGGATCAGATAGGGAAATAGCTTCGGCGGGATCCGGATAGGATCGATCTCTCGGCGCGTCGGCAGGCGGTCATGGGGTCGGCTTGAGGTCCAGAACCGGAGTGCCGACGCCAGGATCGGGTCCTCGTCGACCGTCATGGGATGTGCTCAGCAACTGTTTCAAACACTCTATCCCATTTGCCCCAAACACCATAGGTCGTTGTTGGGGCGGGCCGCTGGATGCTTCCCGTATGGATCACTAACCGGCCAGTGCGGCAGCCTGTGCGGCATTTGCCCGAACGGTTTCCCAGTATTTCGCTTCAATGGCCGAACTGGGCGCGGGAAAGCTGCCGCCGACACAAAGAACATTTTCCAACTTTAGGTAGCTTTCAGCGTCCTGCGCCCCGATCCCGCCGGTAGGGCAGAACATCAGCTCCGGCAGCACCGGGCGGATCTGAGCGAGTGCGCCGGGTCCGCCGGCGGACGCGGCCGGGAAGAACTTGAGCGTGTCGAGACCGGACCGGCGCGCCGCCATTGCCTCGGACACTGTCTGGATTCCGGGTAGTATCGGTAGGCCGGCGTCCTGGGACGCCGCCACCAGAGCGAGATCCAGTCCCGGCGAAACGGCGAACTGCGCGCCCGATGCCAATACCTCGGGTATTCTGCGGGTGTCGAGCAGGGTGCCGACGCCGGCCACCATTTCCGGAACGCTGTCCCTTATGGCCCGGATCGCGTCCAGTGCCGCCTGCGTGCGCATGGTGACTTCGATCACCGTGATCCCGCCGTCCAGCAGCGCGCGGGCCAGATCGGGTGCGGCCGAGGCGTCGGCGATCGTCACGACAGGGACGACGGGACCTTTGGCAAGGATGTCGCGCAGGGAAAGGGACATGTGCGGTCTTCCGGTTCGGGCCGTCTGGATGGTGGCCTGACGATAGGATCGCCGCGTCGCCGAGACAAGACGAGCCCTATCTGCGGACGACCTTCTTGCGTCGGCCCCGGCCGGCACCCTATATGAAAGGCGGAAGGCTGGCGCGGACGGGCTCCTCGCCAACCCGGTCAGGTCCGGAAGGAAGCAGCCGTAACGAGTTTCGGTCCGGGTCGCTGCCAGTCTTCCACCCCGCCTCACGCAATGCATCGTCGATCTGGCAGAATCGGGGAACGCGTTCTTTCATGTCCCGGAACGCCGCCCTATGATCGCGCCATGAGCGACGCCCCGTCTTCCGCCCCGGACGCTGCTTCCGTCCCGGACGCTGCCAGCCCGGAAACCAAGGCCGAGAGCCCTGCGAAGGGAGCCGGCGAGTACCGGGTGCTGGCGCGCAAGTACCGTCCCCAGACTTTCGACGATCTTATGGGACAGGACGCGCTCGTCCGGACCCTGCGCAACGCGTTCGAGCAGAACCGGGTCCATCACGCCTTCGTGCTGACCGGAGTCCGGGGCGTCGGCAAGACGACGACCGCGCGGATCATCGCCAAGGGACTGAATTGCCTAGGTCCGGACGGGACGGGCGGGCCGACCATGCGGCCCTGCGGGGTGTGCGACAACTGCCGAGCCATCGCCGAGGATCGGCATGTAGACGTCCTGGAGATGGACGCCGCCTCCCATACCGGCGTCGACGATGTTCGCGAACTGATCGAGAATGTCCGCTATCGGCCGGTGGCGGGCCGGTACAAGGTCTACATCGTCGACGAAGTCCACATGCTCTCCAAGAATGCCTTCAATGCGCTGTTGAAGACGCTGGAGGAGCCGCCCGAGCACGCCAAGTTCATCTTCGCCACAACCGAGATCCGCAAGGTTCCGATCACGGTGCTCTCGCGCTGCCAGCGCTTCGATCTGCGGCGGATCGACATCTCGCTCCTGGTGGAACTGTTCGATCGGGTGTGCCTGTCGGAAGGCGTCGAGGCCGAGGACGAAGCCCTGCGCCTGATCGCCCGCGCCGCAGACGGCTCGGCTCGGGACGGTCTGTCGATCCTCGACCAAGCGATCGCGCTCGCTTCGGGTCCGGTGACGGTCGAAGGGGTGCGCGACATGCTCGGCCTCGTCGACCGGGTGCGGATCTACGACCTGTTCGAGGCGGTCATGGGCGGGCGGATCGGCGAGGGTCTATCCGTGCTGGCTGACCTCTATGACGGCGGAGCCGATCCGGTCGTCGTCATCCAGGATCTGATGGAACTGACGCACGCGATCACACGGATGAAGGCGGCTCCACAGGCGGCCGGCGCCAACGATCTCGGCGAGGCGGAGCGGGATCGCGGCCGGGCGCTTGCCGAGACGCTGGCGGTGCCGTCGCTGACCCGGAGCTGGCAGATGCTGTCCAAGGGACTCGGAGAGGTACAGATTGCACCGGTGCCGATCGCCGCGGCCGAGATGGTGCTGATTCGGATCGCTCACAGCGCTGACATGCCCGATCCGGCGGACCTTGTCCGACTGCTGACCGATGGGACGCCGCTGCCTGCCGGATCTTCCGCAGCAGCCCCGGCCCCCTCTGCCTCGGTCCCGTCCGCCTCACTGTCCACCCGAGCAGAGCCGAGCGAAGCGGCGTCCGCGCCTCCGACCGCGTCGCACTCTGAGCCGATGCCCACTGCCGCCCGCTCCTCGCATGCGGAGCGCCCCGCGGCGGCGGTCTCCGCTCTCTCGGAATCTCCTGTCCCCGAGCCTCCCAGCGATCAGGACGATGCTGGACATAGAGGAATGGATGACGGCATCCCGGATTTCGTGACAGCCGGCCCGCCGCCGGAGGATGACGAGACGCCGGTCGGCGATCCCGACGACGCTTTCGATCCGGTGCCTACCGACTTCGCGGGCGTCGCCGACCTCGCCTTCCGGCGGGGCGAGGCGATCCTCGGCGCGCAGCTTACCAACAAGGTTCACCCGGTCGTCTTCGAGCCGGGACGCTTGGTCTTGCGCCCGCAGAAGGGCATCGACCCAAGGACCATTGCCCAGCTTGCGGCGCTTCTGCAGCGCTGGACCGGCCGCGATTGGACGGTCGACCTATCCGACGAGGCGGGGGAGCCGACCCTGCGCGAGCAGAAGGAGGCGGCCAAAGCCGCCATGCAGGCCGAACTGGCGACCCATCCGGTCGTCGCCAAGGTACTGGAACTGTTCCCCGGAGCCGAGATAGACACGGTCGTCGAGCTGTCGGCCCCGGAGCCCGAGGGTGTGGCCGAAGCAGCCGACACCCCTAACGACCCGCTGCCCGCGGGGAAAGCCAACGAGGCGTAAGCGATGAAGAATCTCGGCCAGATGATGAAGCAGGCCCAGGAAATGCAGACCCGCATGCAGGAAATGCAGGAGCGGATGGAACAGACCGAGATTACCGGCGCCGCCGGAGGCGGGATGGTCACGGTCACCATGACCGCCAAGGGCTCGGCCAGGGGCGTGAAGATCGACCCGGCTCTCATGGACTCCTCTGAAACGGAGGTCCTTGAGGATCTCCTGGTTGCCGCCCTGAACGACGCCCGCGCGAAGGCTGATGAGCTTCAGGCCGAACAGATGAAGGAACTGACGGGCGGTCTTCCCCTGCCGCCGGGCTTCAAGCTGCCGTTCTGACGGCCGGCTGGACGGGTCAGAGATCATGGCGGCGGGCGATCTCGATCGGGTTGTGAACCTGCTGGCGAGGCTGCCGGGTCTGGGACCGCGGTCCGCCAGGCGGGCCATGCTCCACCTCATGCAGAAGCGCGAGGCGCTGATGGTGCCGCTGGCGGAGGCACTGGCGTCGGCGGCGCGCTCTGTCCGGACCTGCTCCACTTGCGGAAACTTCGACACTGTCGACCCGTGCTCGATCTGCCAGGACCCACGCCGCGACCCGACCCAGATCTGCGTCGTGGAGGACGTTGGCGACGTCTGGGCTCTGGAGCGAGCGGCGGCGTTCAAGGGGCGCTACCATGTGACCGGCGGGGTGCTGTCCGCGCTGGACGGCGTCGGTCCGGAAGACCTGAACATCGATTCGCTAGTCGCCAGGGCTGCGGCGCCGGACGTGACGGAAGTGATCCTGGCGATGAACGCCACGGTCGACGGTCAGACCACCGCCCACTACATCGCAGACCGACTGGCCGGCACCCAGGTCTCGGTGTCTCGCCTTGCGCACGGCGTGCCGGTCGGAGGAGAGTTGGATTATCTGGACGACGGGACGCTCACCCAGGCGCTCAAGGCGCGGCAGAGTCTCTGACGCCGCGCGCGTCGGCGTAGTCAGCCCGCTCTTAGGCCGCCTTGGAGAATTTGGGTGCCCGGCGCTCCATGGCCCAGAGACGGTCGAGTCCGGGCTTGATCTCGGAGGACACGAAATCGGCGCGCTTTTCGGGGCTGCCGCCGCCGTTCGGGAATTTCTGCTCCCACTCGTAGACCTTGGCCGTCAGGCCGCAGAGGACTTCGGCCAGGCTGCGCTGGTGGCGGGAGATGGCCCCCCGCACGCCGTTGAAGGTCTCGACGGTCACCTGATCCCAGCGCACCACGGTCTCCCGATCGAAACCGTTGAATCTGCTGATGACAGAGTTGGAGACGAAGATCAGCACCTCTTCGACCTTGGCGATGGATTTCTGCGCCGCCTCGTCATGGCGCAGCGCCCCGGAATCCTTCACGTCTCCGATCCATGCCATCAGCCGGTTCACGACGGGCAGGCAGTACTGGAAGTAGCTTCGATAGTAGGAGAGCGCGAGATAGGTGTCGCCGTAACTCTCCAGCATGTCGGGCAACTGGTCGACGGTGATCCCGAGCCCCTTGGCCATGGAGGATATCCGCTTGCGGACCTTCGGCGTGTTCGGATGGGCGACGCGATCGATCAGTGTCTCAAGATCGTTGCTGTCCCCGCCCTCATCGCCGTAGAGGTGTTGCATCAACGGCCGGGTGATGTTCTGCATCAGCGGCATCAACTCGCGTTTCTTCGCGGCAGAGAGCTGAAACGCGTCGAGATCCAGAACATCAACGCCCGCTTGGCGCAGCCCGATTCGCAAAGTGTACGGATCGAATGCCGGCAGCTGGCTCAAGCGGCGCAGCAGCAGGATGTCTTCCTTCAGGCCGCCTTCGTCCTCAAAGAAGTCGGAGACCTCCTCGACGGAAATCTGCCCCGAGCCCATGCCTTTTTCCCGAAAGAGCTCGATGCGGGTATCGAGCCGCACGTTCTTGATCAGACGGGCTTTTCGCATCGCGGCTGTTTTGATCGGGACGATGGACAGCGGGAGCGTATGGATCGAATCGCGATCGTACTCCGCTATTTCGGTCGTCGGGCCGTTAGCGTCGGGCATGGCGGCTGTTCTGATCTCCCCGTTTCATCCGTATCACGGTACCCGTACGGACGAGGCTCTATAGCCGATCACCAGTGTCTCTATTGTATTTTAGAGAAATTACCGGAAAACGCAATCAACCTGTCCGGCCGCGGACGATGAGGCTATTTCGTCCAACGCAATCCGCTGTCAGGGGCGGTGTGGTCGGGAAACGTAGTCTTCGGAGCGCATCTCCATCAGCCTGGAGACCGTGCGATCGAATTCGAAACCCCAGTCGGAACCGGCATATAGCGCTTCAGGCTCGCCCTCGGCGGAGCAGACCAGGGTCGTGTGGCGTTCGTACAGCGCGTCGATCAGCATCATGAAACGGCGGGCCTGATCGCGAATCTGGTCGGACATGACCGGAATGCCGTCGATCACGATTGCGCGATATTTCTTGGCGAGCGCTAGAAAGTCGGCGGGGCCGAGCGGCTTGGCGCAAAGATCCTCGAAGCGGAACCGGGCCACGCCCTTGGCCGCACGTTCCACCGCCATCTCCCGTCCGTGGACGATGACGACGTCGGGCTCCGGCGTCGACCCGCCGGTCATTTCGGCGAACAGACGGTCCAGCGCTCCCGCCGCCGTGGCATCCGCCGGGGTCAGAAAGACCTTCTGCCCGACCAAGCGATCCAGTCGGTAGTCGGTTCCTTCCCCCAGATCGACGACGTCCAATCGGGCCTTCAAGAGTTCGATAAACGGCAGAAAGCGGTCGCGTTGGAGACCGTTCCTGTACAGATCGTCCGGATGCCGATTGGAGGTGGCGACGACGATCACCCCGCGTTCGAAGAGGGCGGTGAAGAGCCGCGACAGGATCATCGCGTCGGCGATGTCCCGGACCTCCATTTCGTCGAAGCACAGCAGATGGGCGTCACGGGCGATCTCCTGGGCAGCCCGCGCGAACGGCATCTCGCCACCAATTCCGCGCTGTCGGATATGGTGGATGAGACCGTGAGTCTGCTGCATGAACTCGTGGAAGTGGACCCGGCGCTTGCGCTCGACCTCGGCGGCGCCGAAGAACAGGTCCATCAGCATCGACTTGCCGCGCCCCACCGGGCCGTACATGTAGACGCCCCGCGGCGTCTCCGCCTTGCCGGAGTCCCAGTTCCCGAGAAAGCGCCGTACGATCCCAGCGCCCTTGGGGGTCTTGGCGCGCCAGCCGGCGACCGACTCGGCCAACGCGTTCAGCCGCGCGGCCGCCGCTTCCTGATCGGGATCAGCGGTGATTGCCCCGGTCTCCACCAGCGCCGCGTAGCGTTCGAGCGGCGTCCCGTCGGGAACCGTGGCACAGTCGACCGTCAGTTTTTGTGCGCCCTCAGCGGCCACCGTTCACTTCCAGGACGGTTCCGACGCAATAGGCGGCATGATCCGACAGTAGCCAGACGATCGCCTCGGCCACCTCCTCGGCGGTGCCCGCCCTACCGATAGGGACGAGGGCGCCCAGACGCGCCGCCCGGTCCGGTGCGCCGGCGGTGGCATGAATGTCGGTATCGATCATGCCCGGCGCTACGGCGTTCACACGAATCCCCTCGCCCGCGACCTCGCGTGCCAAGCCGAGCGTCCAGGCGTCGACGGCGCCCTTGGACGCGGCGTAGTGGACGAACTCGTTCGGCGATCCGACCCTGGGAGCGATCGAAGAGGTGTTCACGATTGCTCCCCCCTTGCCGCCTCGCTTGGTCGACATACGGCGCACGGCCTCGCGATTGGTGATCATCAGACCGATGACATTGAGGTTGATCACCTCCTGCATCGCCTGGGTGCTCATGTCCTCGACGCGAGTGATCTTGCCGGTGATGCCGGCATTGGCGGCGACGCCGGCCACCGGGCCGAGCTGCGCCTCGGTCTGTTCGAACAGAGAGAGGATGTCGGCCTCGCTGGACATGTCGCCCTGGATGGTGATCGCCCGGCGCCCGATCGCCTCGACCTGCTTACGGACCGTTTCGGCGGCGTCCCGGTTGGCCGTGTAGTTGATCGCGACGTTCCAACCCTGGGCGGCCGCGAGACGGCACGTGGCGGCACCGATGCCGCGTGAGCCGCCGGTGACGATCAGGACCTTGTCGGACATCGCATTTCCCCCGTTGATGTGATGCGGCCACTTACCGTTCGGCCGGGCCGTCGCCGCCCGGCGCGGTGGCTGCCAGATGAACCCGAGCCGTCAGCGTCGCCTTCTCGGCGCCCGCCAGTCCGCCGCCGGTCGGCGCTGCCTGGGCCATGTCGGAGCGCATAAGCTGCATCTCCGCCTTGGCCATCGGCATCGGTCGGTAGGACTGGGTGAAGTCGATCAGCCGCACCCTGAAATCGCGGTCGGCGAACGCCGCGTTCAGGGCACTGACTTCGGTCCCGACGCGGGCATAGATCCGGGCGCGGAGCGTGTCGGCAACCGCCTCGCGCTCGGCCAGGGTCGGCGAGTAGTCGATCGAGGCGACCCGCAGCGCGCGGCCCGGTTTGGTCGCATTCTTGGCCTTGGCCGACAGATCGGAGATCGCCGCCTCCGGTATCCGCGCTTCGGCGGTCACGCTCCACCGCTCGAAGCCGGCATCGTCGGCCCGCTTGCCGAACTGGACGATCCGCCAGGTCGTGTCGATGCCGAAGCCGACCAGCGCCGAGACGAGATCGGTCCGGGCGGTCCCGAACTGTCCGGACTCCACGGCTAGATCGGCAACGACCCGGATGGTGGCGCTGGATGTCTCGACCCAGTCCTCGACGTCGAGGATCAGGATCACCTCGTCGTCGGCAGCCCCCTGTCGGGTCACCGGCGCGGTCTCGTCGGCGCGCGCTGTCGGCGCACTCAGCAGGGGCGTGGCAATTGAGAGGGAGGCGGCAAGCAGGGCGGCAAGCGGCAGACGCATGATTCTTTCCTCGCGGTCTTATGATCCTGAACCGCGAGGCGACCATAGCCACAGGGCGAAACGAAGGCAATCCGGGGACATGCGGGCCATGGAGCGTCTGAAGTGTGCGTCCTTCGGGCGGTAGAACTGGCCTAGCTGCCGTCCATCGCCGCCCAAGCGGTGCCTTCCCGCGAGAAGTTGAAGGCGCCGGGATTCAGGATTTCCGCCAGGATCTCCAGCGATGTGATCAGCCGCGGTCCCGGGCGGTTGAAATAGGCGTTCCCGTCGACTGCCCACAGCCGACCTTGCTTCACCGCCCGCATCTTGGCGACGGTCGGCCGCGCGAGAAAAGCCTTGGCTTCCTCCAGGGTCCGAGCCAGATCGAAGCCGCAGGGCATGAAGATCAGGCCGTCGGGATCCGCCTTGGCGATCTTCGCCAGGGTGGTGAATTCGGAATGCTGGCCCTTCTCCGCCATGACCGGCAGGCCGCCCGCGGCGGTCACCAGCTCCGGCACCCAGTTCCCAGCGATCATCGGGGGATCGATCCATTCCACGCAGGCAAGCGCCGGTTTCGGGTCGAGGGCCGCCCCGCGAACCGAGATGATCTCCACCCGCTCCCGCGCCCGCTCCGCCAGTTCCCGGCCGGCCCAGCCGAGGTCAAGGGCCTCGCCCAGCGTACCGAAACTTTCCCAGACCTGATCCAGCGTTTCCGTCGCCAGGGAGACGACCAGCGGTTTGCTGCCGGTCCAGGAAGCGAGTGCGGCGTTCAGGTCGGCTTCCGAGACGGCGCAAGCCTCGCATTGGTGCTGGGTCAGGATCACGTCCGGCCTGGCCCTACGCAAGGCCTCGGCGTCGACCTCGAAGACCGAGAGCGCCTTGGTGATCAGCTTCGACACCTGACGGTGCAGGCCGCGCGACGGCTTCGCCGGGTTTATCCGCGCCCGCGTCATCACCGGGACCTCGGCCACCTGCGCCGGGTAGTCGCATTCGTGGCTGCGCCCGACCAGGTTGCCGGACATACCCAGTGCTGCGACGACTTCGGTCGCGCTCGGCAGGAGGGAAACGATGCGGAGAGCCATTATCGGACTGCTTCTCGGGCGGCGGCCTCGGATTCTCGCCGCTCCCGATGGATCAGCCAGAGATTGCGGGAATAGATGAACAAACCTGTTCCCTGGCCGAGGATGAAGACGGGATCCTGTCGCCAGAGCGCGTAGACGAACAGGGTAGCACCCCCGGCGATCGAGAAATACCAGAAGGCGATCGGGATCACGCTCTTCCGGCTGATCTCGCTTTTCAGCCACTGGATCAGGAAGCGCATGGTGAACAGGGCCTGACCGCCGAAGCCCACGCTGACCATGACGATCTCCTCGGTGGACATGCCGGTGAAGGCGGCCACGAACTTGTCGGCCAGGGTATCAATCATGTGTCGCTCCGTCGGCTTCGCGGACCGTTACGTCCGCCGGCGCTCGCCGCATCAGCCACATCATCCCCAGAAGGTCGGGAATTCCGACGGCCAGTCGGTCGAATATCCTATACTTGGACGTTCCGGCGTGACGCGCACGGTGATTCACCGCCACCACCGTCACACGCGCACCCTCGCGCTTCGCCAGGGCAGGCATAAAGCGGTGCATGTGGTCGAAATACGGCAGACGCAGGAAGAGGGCGCGCTCGAACAGCTTGAGCGAGCAGCCGGTATCCGGGTTGTCGTCGCCCAGCAACCAGCGCCGGAGCGCATTGGCGATCCGCGAGGCGCGGCGCTTGGTCCAGGTGTCGCGGCGGTTCACGCGATGGCCGGTGACCATGAGCGGCGCCGTGCCGGTATCGTCCTGCCATGCGGAGAGAAGGGCCGGAATGTCGGCCGGATCGTTTTGTCCGTCGCCGTCCAGCGTAGCGATCAGGCGACCCCGGGCGACGGTGATTCCGCTCCGGAGCCCGGCGCTCTGTCCGGAGCGTGTCGAATGACGGATCACGCGCAGTTCCGGGGCCTCGGCGCGGAGGGCGTCGAGCGCCGCACCGGTTCCGTCCGTCGACCCGTCGTCGACGAACACGATCTCGAACGGGCACAGCCCGGCCAGGGCCGCCCGGATCTCGGCGATCAGCGGGCCGACATTGGCTTCCTCGTTCAGGACCGGGACGACGACCGACAGGAGCGGGGTCTCGGCCGGCGCGGTGGCTGTCTCCGGCACGGGCGGGTTCTTTCGATTTTGACGTCGGCGCCCTGATAGCCCCGCAAGGTGCCGCGTTTCAAGGACGATCGCTCCCGGAACCCGCTCCGGCCGGACCGCGGCGCGTTCGTGCGTCTCCAAATTGCAACCGAGGTGCAAACAAAATGTCACCACCTGCGGGCTATAGGGGCTCGTGACTGTGCCGATCCTCGGCGCCGTTCCTGCTGGGAAGCCGGACCTCTTACAGCGGTCGGACTTCTCGCGGCCGGACTGGCGGAAGGTCGGACGGACCCCGCGCACGCATCTCGCAACGCTCCAAGGCCCGCTCGAACCTCATGCTGATTTACCAGAACGTCACCAAGCGCTTCGGCACGAACGCCGCCGTCGATGATGTGAATATCTCCGTCGATTCGGGAACGATGCTCGGCATCATCGGACGGTCCGGCGCCGGCAAATCGACGCTCCTGCGACTGACCAACAGACTGATCGATCCGAGCGCGGGCGAGATCCGGTTCGGCCCTCGGGAGATCGGCGCGCTGAAGGGCAAGGCGCTGCTCGACTGGCGTGCCGACTGCGCCATGATCTTCCAGCAGTTCAACCTCATTCCGCGACTGGACGTACTGACCAACGTCATGCTCGGTCGCGCCAATTCGATGGGAGTCCTCAAGAGCGTCTTCAAACTGTTCAGCGACGCCGACCGGCATGGTGCCTTGCTGGCGTTGGAGCGTTTGGGAATCGTCGAGACGGCACTGCAGCAGGCGGGCACCCTGTCCGGCGGTCAGCAGCAGCGCGTCGCCATCGCCCGCGCCCTGATGCAGAACCCGAAGATCATTCTCGCCGACGAGCCCATCGCCTCGCTCGACCCGATGAACGCCAAACTGGTGATGGACGCGCTGCGCGACATCAACCGCGAGGAGGGCATGACCGTGGTCTGCAACCTCCACACCCTCGATACCGCGCGTGCCTATTGCGACAGGATCATCGGCATGCGGGATGGACGCGTCGTGTTCGACGGCGTGCCTGAGGATCTGACGACGGACGCCGCGCGCGAAATTTACGGCGCCGGCGCGGAATTCGACGAGGCGGCGACCTCGACAAGCATCAACGATCGCCCGTCACAGCCGGGCGTCCAGGATTCCGGCGGTCCGCGGTTGCGGGAAGTCGGAAGCGCCGTCGCCTCCGCCGGGGGGTGACGACGGCCGACCGCATCGGTCAGCACACCCGGCAACGCCAACCTGAAACGGCTCAATTCAGAGCGAGGGGAAGACCAATGACCTTTTTGCGCAATGCTGCGGCGAAAGCCTTTACCGCGGCGGCCGTCACTGCCCTGGTCGCGTTCGCCGGCACCGCGCCGGCCAAGGCCGCCGATCTCGGCATCGAGGACTTCCGCATCGGCCTGCTCGGCGGCGAGAATGCCTCCGACCGTCTGCGGTCCAACGAGTGCCTGCGCGAGCGCACCGAAAAGCTGCTCGGAGTCGACACCAAGCTGTTCGCGCCTGCCGACTACAACGGCGTGATCGAAGGGCTGCTGGGCGGCAATCTGGACATGGCCTGGCTCGGCGCGTCGGGCTATGCGGCGGTCTATCTGAAAGATCCCGAGGCGGTCGAACCGGTCCTGGTGAAGATCAACGTCGATGGCTCCTACGGCTACCATTCGATCGGTTTCGCCCGTGCCGATAGCGGCATCACGAGCCTTGAGGACCTCAAGGGCAAGAAGTTCGGCTTCGGCGACCCGAACTCGACCTCCGGCTATCTGATCCCGTCGATCGAGATTCCAGCCGCCGGCTTCTCGATGAAGCCGGGCGAGTTCTTCGGAGATGTCGTCTTCACCGGTGGTCACGAGCAGACCATCGTGGCGGTCTATAACGGCGACATCGACGCTGGCGTCACCTGGGCCGACGGGATCGGCGCCTGGGAGGAGGGCTACAACTCCGGCGCGCTGCGCAAGGCCGCCGATGCGGGTCTGGTCGATATGACGGAGCTGGTCGAGATTTGGCGATCCAAGGTCATTCCCGAGGGTCCGATCGTCCTTCGCAAGTCGCTGCCGGAAAAGGTCAAGCTGCTCATGACCGGCCTCATGGCCAGCCTCGAGTCGATGGACCCCGAATGCGCCTACGGCGTGATGGCCGGCGAGGTGAAGGGCATGGCCCCGATCACCCATGCCGAATACGAGGTCATCGTCGAGGCCCGCAAGGCCAAGATCGGTAACTGAACCCATCGCATGATGGCGTCGCGCGGTTCCGGCCGCGCGGCGTCGTTTTCCTCCGTCTTCAAGACCTCGATCCGCCTGCCGCGAGCGCGCCCATGGCCATGACCACCGTCGACCAGCTTCAGGCCCACGCCTCCTCCTTGGAACGGCGCCGGCGCTTCTACACGGGCCTCGGGGCAGCGATCTTCGCCCTGCTGGTGGTGCTGGGCTTCATCGGGGCCGAGGAGATGAACTCCGGCGGCTTCATCCAGGGGCTCGACAACTTCTTCGACTACCCGCGTGCGATCGTGGTCGAGACCGCCGACGCGGGCACCGGCTGGTTCGATCTGCTGTGGGTCTACCTGCCGGCGCTGATCGAGACGATCAACATGGCCGCGGTCGCGACCATCTTCGGCACGGTCTTCGCCGTCGTCCTGTCCTTCGCCGGGACGCGCGGTTTGCAGGTGTGGCCCCCGATCGTCCCGGTCGCCCGCCGGATCATGGACGTCACCCGCGCCTTTCCCGAACTGATCCTGGCGCTCTTCCTGATCTTCGTTCTCGGCTCCTCGCCGGTGCCGGCGATCATCGCCGTCGCCTTCCACACCGCGGGGGCGCTCGGGAAGCTGTTCAGCGAGGTCAACGAGAACATCGACCGCGGCCCGCTCGAAGGTATGACCGCCGCTGGAGCGAGCTGGACAAAGCGCATGCGCTGGGCGGTATTGCCGCAAGTGCTCCCGAACTACACCAGCTACATGCTGCTGCGATTCGAGATCAACATCCGCGCCTCCGCCATCCTCGGCTTTGTCGGCGCCGGCGGCATCGGAACCGAGCTGCGCAAGGCCATCAGTTGGGCAAACGGCGCCGACATCGCCGCGCTGTTCGTGCTGCTGTTTCTCACGATCATGGTGATCGACCAGATCTCCGGTCGTCTGCGCCGGCGGCTGGTCGGCGGCATGTTCGCCGGCGCCCGGTGAGGAGGCGGCCATGAGCGCAATCACCGCCGGAGCGGATGAAGTCGGCCGCCTGAACGCCGCCTATGCCGACGTGCTCGGCGTCCACCGCCGCCAGTTCCTATGGCCGGTCGGGCTTCTGGTTCTGGTTGTCGTCTACCTTGCCTACGCCTTCTTCGCCTTCAACGTGCCGGACCTGATCGCCAAATCGCGCCTGGACCGGGGCATCCTGCTCGGCCTGGACAGCGTGGCCTACAAGGTTCACGTCGAGAAAAACCTGCGCCGCGACCGATTCGAGGTCGCCGTGGAGGGCGAACGCACCGCGACCTATGCCGAGGACGCCTTGCCCGATTGGGTGACGGTAACCGGGCCGAACGGCTATGAGGGCCGGGTCGATATCGAGATGAGCGGCGGCTATCGATTTACCATCGAGGGCGAGAGTCTCACGATCACGGGACCGGACCTGAGCACGCCTTTCGTCGCGACCGCCGGCGGCCGCGAGGTCGTCTGGACCGGGGACGTGCCGACCTGGGTCGACTTGGATCCGCGAAAGGTCGAGGCGAGGCCGACCCTGTTCGATCGGGTGCAGGTGACCTCCGGGCGCATTCTGGTGTTCCGCTATTTCTGGGGCTGGGAGGACTTCTGGTACGACTTCCGCTCGCCTTTGAACGGCCTGTCCTCGGGCGACCTCTGGGCGCTGGCCTGGTCCGACGACCGGATCGATCCCGACATGTCCAACGCCGCTTTCATCTTCTCGGAGTTCTGGGGCAACGAAGGCTGGCAGCACGGCGACGTCTTCAAGGCGCTGCTGGAGACCGTGATCATGGCGTTTCTGGGCACCGTGGTCGCGGCCTTCGTCGGCCTTCCGCTGGCGTTTCTTGCGGCGGCCAATTTCAATCCAGAGCCGGTCAGCCGGTTCTTGATCCGTCGGTTCTTCGACTTCGTGCGCGGCGTGGACATGCTCATCTGGTCGCTGATCTTCATCCGCGCCTTTGGCCTCGGCCCGCTCACCGGCGTTATGGCGATTGCCGTGACCGACACGGGAACGCTCGGGAAACTGTTCTCGGAGGCGATCGAGAACGTCGACAACAAGCAGGTCGAAGGGATGCAGTCGACCGGCGCCTCGGCACTGACCCGCTACCGGTTCGGAGTGATTCCGCAGATCCTGCCGGTCTTCATCTCCCAGTCGCTCTACTATCTGGAGTCCAACACCCGGTCCGCCACCGTCATCGGTGCGCTCGGCGCCGGCGGGATCGGGCTGAAACTGGTCGAGACGTTGCGCACGGGCAAGGACTGGGAGAACACCCTGTACATCATCATCCTGACCCTGCTCGTGGTCATCGCCATGGACATCACGTCGGGCTGGCTCCGGCGCAAACTGACCGGCGTCGCGCGCGACTGACGCAGCGTTTCGGGCGTCCTGTCCGGCCTCAGTTGCGGGCGGGATTTAACAACCCACGGGCGATGACGCCCGCCTGAATCTCCGCCGCACCCTCGAAAATGTTCAGGATGCGCGCGTCGCACAGAACCCGGCTGATCGGGTACTCCAGCGCATAGCCGTTGCCGCCATGGATCTGCAATGTGTCGTCGGCCGCGGCCCAGGCGACACGCGCGGCCAGCAGCTTCGCCATGCCCGCTTCGATGTCGCAACGGCGGTCGCTGTCCTTCTCGCGAGCCGCGTGCAGGGTGAGGGCGCGGGCGGCGGCGATTTCGGCGGCCATGCGCGCAAGCTTGTTCGCCACGCGCGGAAAGTCTTGAAGTTTCTTGGAAAATTGAACCCTTTCGCTTGCGTAACGAAGCCCGAGCTCCAGGGCGGATTGAGAGACCCCGACCGCGCGGGCCGCTGTCTGGATCCGGGCGCTCTCGAAAGTCGCCATGAGCTGCTTGAAGCCCTGGCCCTCCTCGGATCCGAGCAGACTGTCGGCTGACACCTCGAAATGATCGAAGGCGATCTCGTACTCCTTCATGCCGCGATAGCCGAGCACCGCGATCTCGCCTCCGCTCATGCCCGGGGCCGGGAAAGGGTTCTCGTCGGTGCCGCGGGGTTTTTCCGCCAGCAGCATGCTCAACCCCCGGTAGCCGGGCTCGTTCGGATCGGTGCGAACCAGCAACGTCATCAGATCGGTCCGCGCCGCATGGGTGATCCAGGTCTTGTTGCCAGTCACGCGCCATGCGTCGCCGTCGCGTTCGGCGCGGGTCCGCAGATGCGCCAGGTCCGATCCGGTATTGGGTTCGGTGAACACCGCCGTCGGCAGGATCTCTCCCGACGCGATGCGCGGCAGCCAGTGGGCGCGCTGCGCGTCCGTGCCCCCCAATCGGATCAGCTCGGCGGCGATCTCCGACCGGGTGCCGAGGGACCCGACGCCGATATAGGCCCTGCTCAGGGTTTCAGAAACCACCACCATGGCTTCCTTGCCCATGCCCAGTCCGCCGTACTCCTCTGGCACTGTGAGGCCGAAAGTGCCCAGCTCCGCCATGGCGTCGACCACCTCGATCGGGATCAGGCGGTCTTCCAGGTGCCACTGGTGGGCATGGGGTTCGACCCGCTCGGCGCCGAAACGACGGAACTGGTCGCGCACCATGCCCAGGGTATCGTCCAGCCCGTGGTGCCCGAAAGCGTCCGGATCGCCGGATTCGAGGGCAGCGGCCAGCCGCACGGCAAGCGCCATGCGGGCGGCTTGACCGTTGCCATATCGCATCAAGTTCAAGCAGCAAGTATCTGAGAGTGGTGATAGATCCGAGTCATCGAGCCCTATCTCATAGGGCCGGAGGATTTCGGTCTGCGCCATTGGGATACCGCCGCGGATCTGCCCGAGATACTCGCCGGCGGCGACGCCCAAGATTAGCCGCTCGGTCTCCCCGAACCTTTCCCGCTCGGCCAGGTCGTCGGCCCAGGAAACCAGTCTTTTCAAGGCTTCCACGGTTGTCGCGAGCCAGGCAAGGCCATGGGCAGCCGTCTGTTCGGCATCCATTCTGGCGGCGTCGATACGACCGTCGCGCACCACCATCTGGGAAACCTTCCGCCGGGCGGTCGCGAGCACGGTTTCCGCCGCGCCCGCTGCCTCACGGGCAAGCGCGCGTGTATCTTGATCCGTGGTTTCGGAGGGGGCGATACCGACGGCGGTGCCGTTCATCCTTGTAACTCCTTGCTTTTGAGCGCGCCTAGCGGCTCGGGAAACATGGTGCAGGCGGGGGCGGAGGTCTACCCGTTGACGTCTAATGCGTCTTGTTAACCATTTGTTTATAAATTGATGTGCATGCGAAACGGAGCGAATAGTTTGAAACCGCGTTTGTGGTTGCAGAGGTCCGCCAAGGTCGATACGATCGCCCCCCACCGTCAAGATACGGTGGTTTTCCGATTGCATACCACGATATGGAGCAGCAGTGGATATCGCCAATCCGACCCGATCCGGAGAGAATTCTTCATCTAAATCAAAAGGTTCTGGCGCGGCGAGCGCTGCGTATGTGGTTCCATGCGCCTCCGGCTTCCGCGATGCGGTGCTTCGGCTCGCCGAGAGGCGTCAAGCCAGCCCTTCCGACCTGGCAAGGGCGGTTCTGCTCCTCATCCCCCGCGACATTTTGGCCCGCACCGCCGACCCCGGAGAGCCGGCTCCGGGAGACCGTGAGCGTATTGCACTGCAATCCGGCGCGTCCCGCGGCCGGGTCCTGAAGCGGAAACCGCGTTTGCAGATGCGGCTTCCCGGCGGTTTCGAGCATGCGGATCTGCGTCGGGCGCTTGCCCTGGCGCTCGCCATGGCCGAGGGCGAGGCGGAACTGGCGCTGGTGACGGAGGCGGACCGAAAGGCCGAAGCGGCGGTGGAACGGGCGCGGGATGAGCTGGCCGACGAAAATACGACGTTGCGCGGTTTGATCGCGGATCTCGCCATGCCCTTGCTTCCCCAGGGCGTTCACACCCGGGCGGAGGCATTGTTCGTGCTGGGCTTCCCGCCAACCGCTGTGCCCGACACCGGTAGTATTCGTCGGCGGTGGCGGCGTATGGCCATGATCTACCACCCCGACAGCGCCTTCGGGGACCACGACCGGATGAGCCAACTCAATCAAGCTCTCGAAAAGCTGACCCGGTAGGGCCGGTACGGGGGACCGGGGCTGCAGACGCATCGCGTAATTTTCTTTCGCGACGCTTGACAGTCCGATCCGGGCTTCGTAGCGTCCGGCCCATGAGCAACGATCTCCACATGCGGGCCTGCTGTCTGGCTGACCGCATCGGTCGGCGAATTAGCCGCCCGGTCCTCGTCGAGGGCCGGGGCTGTGCCGTTCGCCTTGAACCGATCTATGGAGACTTCTCATGCTCGCTGAGCATCTGAGCCCCGATACGGGCTCTTCCAAAACCGCCGCTTTTCCCCGTACCGACACCGTCGCCGAGCCGGTGGTCGCCTGTTTCTCGGTCACAGCCCTCGCCGATCCCTCGGTCATGCCGCGTGTCCTCGAGTTGTTCGCCAAACGAGGACTTATCCCCTCGCGCTGGCACAGCGACCTGAGCGGGCGTCGGCGCGACGAGTTGCTGATCGACCTCCAGGTCGAGGGACTGGATCGCGACAAGGCCGACCTGATCGGCCATGCAATGCGCCAGATCGTCCCGGTTCTCAGCGTCCTGATCAGCCAAAAAAGCTTCGCCTGATCCTGCGCTTGCCGGTCTTGGGGACGGATCTTCCGCCTACTCGACCCGGAGCATCTCGACGGTGGCGGCGGCGTCGGCTTCGGCGGCGCCGACCTGCTCGAGCCAGTCGCGACGCCCGCGCACCCCGCCGCCGCTACGCACGGCGGCGATTGCCTGGAAGTCGATCGTCGCAAAGACCCATCCGGGCTTGCCTGCCTCCCCTTCGGCAAGAACGCCGTCCGAGGGCAGACCGATATCCGCCGGGACGAAGATCCCGGCAGCGCCGCGGTTGATGTCCAGGGCGGGCGACCAGGGCGCCTCGCCGACAGTCGGGCTGGTGACGACCGGGATCTGGTTTTCGAGAGCCCGGGCGAGCGCGGCGGTGCGAATGCGGGCTGCGCCGGCGGCGGTCTCGGTGGCGCTCGGCATCAGGATCAGCTCCGCCCCGGCGGCGACCATGGCACGGACGATCAGCGGGAACTCCCCATCGTAGCAGATGGCGACCCCTATGCGGCCGATCTCGGTATCGAAGACTCGGGCGGCGGAGTTTCCGGTGATTCCCCAGATATCGCGTTCCCAGGGGGTCATGATCCGTTTGTCCTGGATCCCGATACCGCCTTTCGGACCGATAAGCCGCGCGCGATTGACGGCAAGTCCGCCGAGTTCCCCGGCATGCACCGGGAGGCTGGCCGCGAGAATGTGGACCCCATGTCTGGCGGCCAGTTCTGCATGGAGTGCATCGACCGCGTCGATCAGGCCGCCGACAGCCCGAATCTGACCGGCAAGATCGGCCTCCATCTCCGGGCCGAACGTCGATGCCAACTCCAGTCCGCCATATTCAGGGAAGACTAGAAGTTCCGCCCCTTCACCGGCGGCTTCCTCGACCCAGGCCGTCAGCGCTTGGGTCCAGACCTCGAAGCTTTCCGGTCGCCCGACGGGATACTGGGCGGTCGCGACCTTGAGGCGTGCGCGCTCGGTGCTCACAGCGGTTTGATCCAGTACTGCATGGGTTTGGCCGTCTCCTCGGTATCGCCGACATCCGTCCAACTGTATCGAGCCACCGCTCCGTCCAGCCGGCGGTATCCGAACCGGCTCCAGACGGTGTCGAGCGGCTGATGACCTTCCGGCCGTGCCGGATGGGTGTCGGGCCGGACGACCCCGCAGAAAACCACGGTTCCGAACCCGAGCCTCCGGGCGTGGTCCTCGCGTCGCTGGAAGAACGCGCGATAGACGCCGCGGCCTCTACTGTCCGGCAGCAGAACCGACTCGGCGCAGTAGAACACGGTCTCCGTGTCGTAGCCTGCGGCTGAGATCGGAGCCGAGAACTCCTCGTGCTCATGCGCCAGCGGCAATCCGGTCGACGCGCCAACCATCCTCGACCCGTCATAGGCCGCGACCAGGATTGCACCCTCGGATGCGGCGAAGGTCGACAGGTACCGGGCCTCGTAGTCGACCGACCCCTCGTACAGGTACGGCCAGTCTCGGAAGACCTGGATCCTCAACCGCGACAAGTCGTCTATCGCCGGCGCGATCGCGTCGCGTCCAACCAGGGTCTCCAGACGGAGGTCGGCCTCGGCCATGGCGCTCCCTTCACAAAGGCCGCCGCAATAGCGGCAGGTCGACGGCCGGTCAACCTCGCCCGTCAATCCTGGCCGGTCGATCGGGAAGCCGGTTGGCGCGGGCCGCTATTCGGCCGCCTGTTTCAGATAGGCAATGACGTTGGCGCGATCCTCGGGCTTCTTGAGGCCGACGAAGATCATCTTGTTGCCCGGAATTGCCTGTTTCGGGTTCTCCAAATAGGCGTCGATGCCGCTCTCGTCCCACACAACGCCATATGCCTTCATGGCGTCCGAGTACCGTTTGAAGCCCTCCGCAGTTCCCGCCTTGCGACCGATCACGCCGTACAGCGACGGCCCCTGGCGGTGTTTGCCATCCTGAACGGTGTGGCAGGCTTGGCACTTACGGAAGACTTTCTTACCTTCGGCGGGGTCTCCGTCCTGGGCGAACGCGCCGGGGCCGGCGGCGATGGATAGGGTGAGGCCAAGAAGCGCGGTCCGAAAAACCGTGGTCAGCATGCGGGTCTCCATTATCGTCATGGTCCTGTTCAGCGGGTCTTTTGCGCGTTCGTTTGTCGAAACATGGCGCGACATCGTCAACTTGGACAGTCCATGCGACGATTCGTCGAAACCCGCGGCCCGCCGGGACTTCCTCGATGGTGGACGCCTCAGTAGCCGCGCTTGAGGAGGCGGTTCATCATGTGCATGACGATCAGGGCGCGCGGTTCGACCGTGCGCCACCGGTCCGCCGCGTCTCCCACCAGACTGTCCGACTGCCAGGTCGCCAACTCGGCCGCGGCGGCGTCCAGAGTCATAACCCGGCGGCCGACCTTGGCCGCCAGAAGACCCGCCTGGAAATCCATATCCGGATGGATCGGGCGCGGGTCGCTCATTCTTGCCCCTTGAACCGGAGGCCCGGCCACCGTAGCTGAGCGCGGAAGAAGTTTTCCGACACGGTCGATTCGGGAACGGGATTTTGGGCGGGGGACCGGATGGCAATCACGCAGTCGATCATGGATTTCAGAAAACGGGTGGGCTCGGTCGTGGAGTCGCGCCATGCGCAGATGGCGATAACCGTTCTGATCGTTCTGAACGCCATCACCCTTGGGCTGGAAACGAGCGAAACGGCGATGGCGGCCGCGGGCTCCTTGCTGCGGACGGTAGATGCCCTCATTCTTTCGGTCTTCGTTGTCGAGATCGCGTTGAAGCTCTTTGCGCGTGGCGCGAGGTTCTTCAGGGATCCGTGGAATCTTTTCGACGTCGCGGTCGTCGGCGTAGCGCTGGTGCCGGCGTCCCAGGGGTTCTCCGTTCTACGCGCGTTCCGGATTCTCCGCGTCCTGCGCCTGGTCTCGGTCGTGCCGTCCCTGCGGCGCGTGGTGGGAGCGTTGCTGCACGCCATACCGGGGATGGGCTCCGTCGTGATGCTGCTCACGGTGCTGTTCTACGTGTTCGCGGTCATGGCGACGAAACTCTTCGGACAACAGTTTCCGGACTGGTTCGGGACCATCGGCAACTCATTCTACACCTTGTTCCAGGTGATGACGCTGGAGAGCTGGTCGATGGGCATCGTTCGGCCGGTTATGGAAACCTATCCGGTCGCCTGGCTGTTCTTCGTCCCCTTCATTCTTCTAACCTCGTTCGCCGTCCTGAACCTGTTCATCGGCATCATCGTCGACGCCATGCAAAGTCAAGCGCATGAAGAGGAAGCGGCCCTGCACCGGGGGGAGCCGACGCTGGTGGATGTGATGGCGGAAGTGCAGGCGATGCGCGCCGAGATCGCGGAACTCCGAAAAGCAAAGTCCGCTCTGGAATCTGACGGGAACAGCGGCTAAAGTCCGCCGCCTCGCGGGCGTAGTTCAATGGTAGAACCTCAGCCTTCCAAGCTGATGATGCCGGTTCGATCCCGGTCGCCCGCTCCAAAGAACTCCGCATTATCCTATTGTTTTATTTAAGAAATTGTTGGGCTGATGTGTTCGGGTTAGCGGGCAGTTAGCACTCTCTTCCGATTTCTACCGGTTACAACGGTGAATTCTACCGCGTAGCAGCGGGCTCGCTGAACGTTGTCTGGCTGCCTGTTCACGTTTTGGTCGCGGTACGAATCATGCTGCAACATCACCTGCGTGGTCCTCAAGGAGGTCGTCATGAGATATGAATCCGAACCGAAGTCGGTCGAGAATAAACTCTTTCACGCCGCCAGCTTCTGCTTTGCTCATTCCGGCGGGCCAACCATCGGGTAGCCGATTGATCCCCTCCAGAAGCCTCTCGCGCTGCGCCATTTTCCTATAGCGCCACGCCATCATTGGACTCCGGTCGCCCAGCGCAGCCTGAATCTCAGCATCGTTGAATCCTGCAAGCGCCAGTTCGACTGCACCAGTCACGCGCAAGCCGTGAAAGGTACGTTCGCCGCGGCGAAGGCGTTCTCCCAGTCCATCTTCACCCTCACCAAGCCATTGCGAGTTTGGCCGTCGTAGAGCCTGCGGGATTACGCGACCAACCGCCGTAGTAAAGGATGCGATGTCGTAGGCTTCATAAGTGGACACCCGCAAAAACCTCCCCTGTTTCGGCGAGATGTGATTCCCTTCCGTGAGGCTTTTTCAGGAGGGTGGTATGGGTCAGCCGGGTTTGTTTGGGCTCTCGGATCATCTGAAGCGGTTGAGCGATGACGGGGATCCGC
>JANSYS010000019.1 GCA_024742275.1 Alphaproteobacteria bacterium
AATCAGAACCAGTTGAAAAAACATCAGATTGTTTTACCGGTATTGATGCATTACGATTTATAATAGTTGTCATTACACCACCCATAGTTTCAACACCAAGTGAGAGAGGGGTAACATCTAATAGAATTAAATCAGTAATTTAAAATTGGGCCGAATAGGATTTGAACCTATGTAGACAAATGTCAGTGGATTTACAATCCACCCCCATTAACCGCTCGGGCATCGACCCCATCATAAAACTATGATATATAATAACTATCTTATTACAAATAATATAGAAAACAGATAAAAAAAAACGAACAATAAAGATTACAAACAAAGAATAAAATACATATAATATATGTATTAATAATTAAGTAATTAAAAAAATGTATTTTATTCTTTTAAATATTTGTGTAATTGTTGGTTATATAATAAAATAATAAATAAATTAGAAGTACCTCCTATCAAACTTGAATCAGATATGTGGTCAAAAAGTTAATTAATAAATTTAATGTAGTTTAAATATATGGTTACAACTCCACAAGAACAAGAAGCTAAAAAAAATAAAAAAGCACAAGTACTTGTTGATTTAAATGTAGTTGAAACAAGCTTCGAAAAATGGGCAAAACCTGGTCATTTTTCAAGAACATTAGCCAAAGGTCCAAAAACAACAACATGGATTTGGAACTTACATGCCGATGCACATGATTTTGATATTCAGACAAAATCCTTAGAAGAAGTTTCAAGAAAAATTTTTAGCGCACATTTTGGACAACTATCTATTATTTTTCTTTGGTTAAGTGGAATGCATTTTCATGGTGCATATTTTTCAAATTATACAGCATGGTTAACAAATCCATTACAAATCAAGCCTAGTGCCCAATCAGTTTACCCAATTGTTGGTCAAGAAATTTTAAATGCTGATGTGGGTGGTAATTTCCAAGGTATTCAAATAACTTCTGGATTTTTCCAAATTTGGCGTGCGGAAGGAGTTACAACACAACAACAATTATATTGTATTGCTATCGGTAGTCTGGTAATGTCAGGATTAATGTTGTTTGCAGGATGGTTCCATTACCATAAAGCAGCACCAAAATTAGAATGGTTCCAAAATGCCGAATCAATGTTAAATCATCATCTTTCCGGATTACTTGGATTAGGTTCATTATCCTGGGCTGGACACCAAATTCATATTGGTAATCCAATCAATAAACTGTTAGATTCAGGAATGGATCCAAAAGATTTACCAGATCCCCATGAATTATTAATTAATCGTGATTTTATTGCAAGTTTATATCCTTCTTTCAAAGAAGGACTTATTCCATTTTTTACATTTGATTGGTCAAAATATTCAGATATTTTAACGTTTAAGGGTGGATTAAATCCAACTACAGCGAGTTTATGGTTAACTGATGTTGCGCATCATCATTTAGCTATTGGTGTTTTATTCATTATTGCAGGCCATATGTATCGTACCAATTTTGGTATTGGTCATAGTATGAAAGAAATTCTTGAAGCACATAGAGGTCCCTTCACTGGAAATGGACATCAAGGACTTTATGAAATTTTAACTACATCTTGGCATGCACAACTTGCAATCAATCTAGCTTTATTAGGGTCATTAACAATTGTTATAGCACATCATATGTATGCTATGCCACCATATCCATATATTGCAATTGATTATCCAACACAACTTTCTTTATTTACCCATCATATGTGGATTGGTGCTTTTTGTATTGTAGGTGCAGGAGCACATGGATCAATTTTTATGGTTCGTGATTATGATGCTGCACTAAATTATAACAATCTACTAGACAGAGTAATTCGTCATCGTGACGCAATTATTTCACATTTAAATTGGGTTTCTATCTTCCTAGGATTCCATAGTTTTGGGCTATATATTCATAATGATACAATGCAAGCTCTAGGACGTCCTCAAGATATGTTCTCTGATAAAGCAATTGCATTACAACCAATTTTTGCACAATGGATTCAAGGTTTACATACTGCGGCTCCAAATACAACTTCACCAAATAGTTTAGCGACTGCTAGCTATATTT
The DNA here is from genome assembly GCA_024742275.1 of Alphaproteobacteria bacterium. Lineage (GTDB taxonomy): Bacteria > Pseudomonadota > Alphaproteobacteria > Thalassobaculales > Thalassobaculaceae > Thalassobaculum. The sequence continues at coordinate 2,046 of JANSYS010000019.1, forward strand.
TTGGTGGTGATCCAGTTATTTTAGGATCGAAAATAGCTCTTGTTCCAATGAAATTAGGAACAGCTGATTTTATGGTTCATCATATTCATGCCTTTACTATTCACGTAACAGCCTTAATTTTATTCAAAGGGCTATTATATGCACGTAACTCAAGATTAATTCCTGATAAATCAAATTTAGGCTTTAGATTCCCATGCGATGGACCGGGTCGTGGAGGTACATGTCAAGTTTCAGGTTGGGATCATGTCTTCTTAGGTTTATTCTGGATGTATAATTCAATTTCAATCGTTATTTTCCATTTTAGTTGGAAAATGCAGTCAGATATTTGGGGTTCAGTCACACCTGAAGGTGCAATTACTCATATTACTGGTGGAAATTTTACAGAAGGAGCACTTACAATTAATGGGTGGTTAAGAGACTTCTTATGGTCACAAGCATCACAAGTAATTCAATCTTATGGATCAGCACTTTCAGCTTATGGACTTATTTTCTTAGGAGCTCATTTTATTTGGGCATTCAGCCTAATGTTTTTATTCAGTGGACGTGGATACTGGCAAGAATTAATTGAATCCATTGTATGGGCACATAATAAATTAAAAGTTGCTCCTGCAATACAACCGCGAGCATTAAGTATTACACAAGGTCGAGCAGTTGGTTTAGCTCATTATCTATTAGGAGGAATTGGAACAACTTGGGCGTTCTTTTTAGCTCGAATTATTTCAGTAAGTTAATTTTTAAATAAGTAAAAAGGAGTTTTATCCATGGCAACAAGATTCCCTAAATTTAGTCAGGTATTAAGTGAAGATCCTACTACACGTCGTATCTGGTATAGTATTGCAACGGTTCATGATCTCGAAAGTCATGATGATGTTTCAGAAGAAGCATTATATCAAAAAATTTTTGCTTCACATTTTGGTCACCTTTCTATTATTTTTCTTTGGACAGCCGGAAACTTATTTCATGTTGCTTGGCAAGGAAATTTTGAACAATGGATTCTAAATCCATTAAAAGTTAAACCCATTGCTCATGGTATTTGGGACCCACATTTTGGTGAAACCGCTTTAAAAGCTTTCACACGTGGTGGAGTGATTTATCCTGTTAATATAGCACTATCTGGAGTATATCAATGGTGGTATACAATTGGTATGAGAACAAATCAAGACTTATATGTTGCGTCCGGATTTTTACTTATTGTTGCATTACTTTTCTTACAAGCAGGTTGGTTACATCTACAACCACAATTTAAGCCAAGTATTGCTTGGTTTAAAAATAATGAATCTCGTTTAAATCACCATTTATCAGGGCTTTTTGGTTTCAGCTCACTTGGATGGACAGGACATTTAGTACATGTTGCAATTCCCGAATCGCGTGGAATTCATGTAGGATGGGACAACTTTTTAAACATACTCCCTCATCCAGCAGGATTAACACCTTTTTTCTCCGGTAATTGGAGCGTATACGCAGAAAATGCTGATACATCTACACATATTTTCAATACTTTAGAAGGTGCAGGTACAGCAATATTAACATTTAAGGGAGGTTTTCATCCACAAACCCAATCTTTATGGTTAACTGATATTGCTCACCACCATTTAGCTATTGGTGTTTTATTCATTATTGCGGGTCATATGTATCGTACCAATTTTGGTATTGGTCATAGTATGAAAGAAATTTTAGATGCTCATCGTCCTCCTGGTGGACGTTTAGGAAAAGGTCATGTTGGATTATATGAAACAGTAACTAATTCTCTTCATATGCAACTTGGTTTAGCATTAGCATCATTAGGTGTAATTACATCGTTAGTAGCACAACATATTTATGCTTTAAATCCCTATGTATTTTTATCAAGAGATTATGCAACAGAAGCTGCGTTATACACTCATCATCAGTATATTGCTGGTTTTTTAATGGTAGGTGCATTTGCACATGGTGCTATTTTCTTTGTTAGAGACTACGATCCTGAAGCAAACCAAAATAATGTACTTGCAAGAATGCTTGATCATAAAGAAGCTATCATCTCACATTTAAGTTGGGTTTCTTTATTTTTAGGATTTCATACATTGGGATTATATGTTCATAATGATGTAGTTGTAGCTTTCGGACAACCAGAAAAACAAATTCTTGTTGAACCTATTTTTGCACAATGGATTCAAGCAGCATCAGGAAAAACATTATATGGATTTGATACGCTATTGGCATCATCTACAAGTCCAGCAACTTTAGCTAGTCAACAATTATGGTTACCAAATTGGTTAGAAGCTATTAATAATAGTAAAAATTCATTATTCTTAACAATTGGACCAGGAGATTTTTTAGTACACCATGCAATTGCATTAGGGTTACATGTAACAACCTTAATTTTAGTAAAAGGAGCACTTGATGCACGTGGGTCAAAATTAATGCCAGATAAAAAAGACTTTGGTTATAGCTTCCCATGTGATGGACCTGGTCGTGGGGGTACATGTGATATTTCTGCATGGGATGCCTTCTATTTATCAATGTTTTGGATGTTAAATACTATTGGTTGGACAACATTTTATTGGCATTGGAAACATATTACATTATGGCTAGGAAATCCAGCACAATTTGATGAATCCTCAAATTATATTATGGGTTGGCTACGTGATTATTTATGGTTAAATTCATCACCTTTAATTAATGGGTACAATCCATTAGGAATGAACAACTTATCCGTTTGGGCATGGATGTTCTTATTTGGTCATCTAATTTGGGCAACAGGATTTATGTTTTTAATCTCTTGGCGTGGATATTGGCAAGAATTAATTGAAACAATTGTATGGGCACATGAACGTACACCATTAGCAAATTTAGTACGTTGGAAAGATAAACCTGTTGCATTATCAATTGTACAAGCACGATTAGTTGGTTTAGCTCATTTTACCGCTGGATATATATTTACATATGCACCGTTTGTTATTGCTTCAACTTTAGGTAAATTTGGGTAATACAATACTATTTGTTATATTTATTTTTGTAAATAATACAACTTATCAAGAAATATGGCAAAAAAAAGTATGCTTCAACGTGAATATAAACGTATTAAATTAGTTGAAAAATATGCTGAAAAAAGAAAAATTTTGTTAGCTCAATTAAAAAATACAACTTCATTAGAAGAAAAATTTTTAGTTAATACCAAAATTCAGCAACTTCCACGTAATAGTGCTCCAAATCGAATTCGTAATAGATGTTGGAAAACTGGACGTTCACGTGGATATTCTAGATTCTTTGGACTTTGTCGTAATGCTATTCGTGAACTTGCACACGATTGTTATCTTCCAGGGGTAACAAAAGCAAGTTGGTAATAATTAAAAAAGTGAAAAGAAATTATATATTGTATTAATTAACAATATATAATTTCTTTTTATTTATATAGAAAATTACTTCTTTTTAAATCGCTAATTGATTTCCACGCTTAAATTGTAAATAAGCAGCAACAAAAAGCCCTAATAATGTTATTATAATCAGGCCTAAAACAATTCCAGATAAAAGGGATTCTACCATTTTAATTTTTTTAATTATTATCTAAAACCTACACTTGCTTGCCAAACAAATGCTAATAAGAAAAATAATACAGGAATAATAGGCATTACATCAGCAAGTGGTCCAAAAATAGCAAAACCACCTGGTAATTTGCTTAAGAATAATGTTTCCATAAAAATTTTAAATTTCTTTAATTTATAGTACGTTATGAATATTAATTATATTCTACTTTAATATTATTATAATCCAAGCACTATATATAACAATATATTTTATTATCCTAATAAATAGATTCGGAGCATAATTAATAAAAGCTAGTAGAGGGAATTGAACTCTCAACCTCCTGATTACAAGTCAGGCGCTCTACCAATTGAGCTATACCAGCATATGAAGTATATTATATAGGGATAGATTAAAAAATGTCAAGAAAATCAATTCTTTAAAAACAATAAAGGTTAACCTTTATTGTTTTTAAAGAATTGATTTTCTTGATTCACGTTCAATAACATTAAAAGAAGATATATCATTAAAAGCTAAAAAAGCCAATATTTTTCGATCAAGGAGAATATCTAACTGGCGTAAACAGCCTATAAATTTAGAATAAACATTTTTACGAACTCTGGTTGCAGCATTAATACGATATATCCAAATACGTCTAAAATTTCTTTTTTTCAATCTACGTCCAATATAAGCATAATTTAAACTTTGAACAACTTGTTCACCTGCTAATGTTGAAAGTCGGGAATGACTACCCACATACCCTTTTGCAAAATTTAAATACTTTTTTCTTCTTTTTACTGCGACATTACCACGCTTTACTCTTACCATATTTAATTACTATTAATTTGTAGCTATGCTTCTTCTATTGTAACAAAAGAACAAAAAATACTTAAATTATAAAATCAAATATTTGGTAACATTCGGGAAAAATTTGTATAGTCTGACGAATGAATTTTTGCTGGTTGTGAAAGAGAACGTAATTGTTTTGTTGTCTTTCGTCTAAGCAAATGACCTTTATAAGAATGTTTACGTGCTAAAAAGTTTTTCTTAACCTTAACTCGTTTTAAAGCCGATTTACGTGTTTTTAATTTCATTTTTTTTTTTTACTAATAGATTATAGAACTAGTTTATAAATTATCAAAGTAATAACTATTAATTTTCCGTCCAAATATATTTTGTCTCAATTGCAGGCAAACAATATAATTGAATTAAACTTGATATCATTAAATAATATGCCGGAATTTTATTGTATATTTTATTAATAGTTGTATCAACATTTTTTTCAATTGCGATTAAATTTTCATTTGCTTCCACACATTTATCCATTAATTCGAAAAATTTTGGATTATCCACATCTAAAATAACTGGAAATAAAGTTCTTGAACTTTGATTAGTTTTACGAATAACATGTTTATCAAATTGTTTTGTATCAAGTCCAAGTGTTGAATAAAAATCTGTACGCTGTAAGTCATTTAAATACATTGTCGCAAATACAGAAAGAAGGAAAAATTTTGACCATAATCTTGCCTCATAAGTATTTAAAAGATGTCTTTGTGATTTCATAATTGCAGCAAAAAAGTCACCATGACGATTTTCATCTTGACACCAGCTCTCAAAAAATCTAAATAAAGGATAGACTCTAAAATTTGGATTTTTTTCTAAATGGCGATAAATTGTGATATAACGCCAATACCCTATTTTTTCAGATAAATAAGTAGCATAAAAAATAAACTTAGGAGCAAAAAATGTATACTTGCGTGTTTTTGTTAAAAATCCTAAATCTAAAGAGATATTAAAATCACTCATTGCTTTATTTAAAAAACCAGCATGACGAGCTTCATCTCTTGACATAAAAGAAAAACCTTCAGCTAATAAAGGGTTTGACTTTTTTAAGTTACGTGAAATTTCTTTGTATAATAAAAAGCCAGAAAATTCTGCTGTACATGAGCGTTCTAAAAATTCAATAAATATATTACGTGTTTTGTCATCAAAAAAATCCCATGTTGTCAAAAATTCTTTATCACGAATAAAATGATCACGATTATAATCAATTCTAAATTCTTCAACAATAGCTTCAATTTCTTCACTATTTGAACTAACATCAAGTTCAGCCATTTCTTTAAAATTTGTTGTATAAAAACGCGGAGTCAATAAAGTTTCTTTTGCAGCTGCTTTCGTGTCTATTACTTTTGTTGTACTAATAGTCATAATAAAAAAATATATATATAATAAATTTGGTCTTGTTTAAAATAGAAAAAAAATAGAATACTTGAATACTAAGAAGTAAAAAACTATTATTATTTATATTATAATGAAATTTGAATGTATTTCTTTACAAAAATTTTAGTATTATATACAATTGTGAGTAATATAGAATTATGAAGACGGTATAGCCAAGTGGTAAGGCAGTGGATTGCAAATCCTTCATTCTCCAGTTCGAATCTGGATACCGTCTTCCATTATGGGGATGTGGTGGAATGGTAGACACAACAGACTTAAAATCTGTTGATCGATAGGATCGTGAGGGTTCAAGTCCCTCCGTCCCCAATAATAAAGTTTGATTCAAGAAATAAAAAAGTTACATATTTTATAAGTATTAGCTGTTACTAACTAATTGTCTTTCTATGAACATTTTTGCTATACGAAGAATTTCTGAAATTTATTAAATTGATATAATTTTAGTTTTATTAAACCTAATTCTTACTTAATTTAGATAAACGTAATAATATTATTTACTTCTAGTTATTTATTAAATGTTGGAAATACTAATAGTTTTTTTTTAATATTATTAAAATATAATTATTTTATGAACCTCTTTTTTTTTTACTTTTTTTATAATTAAATCTATACTATGCTATTATTGATATAAAAACATATTTTTGATGAGTATCAATAAAATCAAATATTCATAAAATAAATTGAAGTATTATAAACAATATATGGCAGTTACAACAGAACAAATTAAACTATTACGAGAAAAAACTGGAGCCGGAATGTTGAATTGTAAAAAAGCCTTACTTGAAACAAATGGTAATTTTGAAGAAGCCATTGCTGAACTTCGAAAAAAAGGTTTATCATCAGCGGAAAAAAAATTATCAAGATCAACTCGACAAGGTATAATTACAAGTTATATTCATACGGGAGCAAAAATTGGAGTTCTATTAGAATTAAATTGTGAAACCGATTTTGTTGCACGTCGTATAGAATTTCAGAATCTTGCAAAAAATTTGGCTATGCAAATTGCTGCTGGAGAATTAATCAATTATCTTACGATGGACGATATACCACAAGAGATTTGGGATTCTGAAATGAAGACCGAATCTGAACGTGAAGATATACAAAATAAACCTTTACAAATTCGTGATTCAATTTTAAAAGGACGCGTTGAAAAAATACTTAAAGAACAAACATTATTAACACAACCAAGTATTCGTGATTCTAATGTGACTGTTGAAGACTATATTAAAAGTCATGTCGCTTTATTGGGGGAAAACATCCAAATTAACCGATTTTGTAAATTTGTGATTGGTCAAGATAACTAAAAACTAAAATAATTATAAGTAAATATAAAAATAAATGAATAAGTATATGTAAAATTAATTACATATACTTTTTTACTAAAAGTCTAATTCCGCAAGTTGAACTTTTTCAAATTGTTTTTTCTTAAACACAAGTGTTGCTTGGGAAAGAATAATGGAAATACAAAAAGCCAAATAACCATAAATACGAGCCGGATCTTGTAAAACAATTTCTGTCTCTGTTTGTCCAAAACCACCAACATTTGGATTTTCAGTTAAAGGTTGATCTTGAGTTATAATTTGATTCTCTTTAATAATAACTGCTAACCCTTTTGGAATTGTTTGAGATTTTAAATCACCATCATTTGTTAAAATACGTACTTCTGTTTCTTTACCATTATCTTTGATTTCTTGAATTTTACCTGAAAAAGAAGCATTAAAAATATTATTGTTTGTTTTTTCTCCTGTTGGATAAAGTTGACCACGTCCACGGTTAGCACCAACATATAATGGATATTTAACAAAAAAAACATTTTTATCTTTCTTTGGATCAGGTGATAAGAGAGGAAATACTATTTCTTGGTTTTTTTCTCCAGCAATAGGTCCAACTACTAAAATATTATCTTTAGAAGGACTATAAGGAGTTATGAATACACTTTTTGTCTTTTTTTTCATTTCTGAATCAAGACGATTTTTTGGGGCTAATTTAAAACCATCTGGTAAAATAATTACTGCACCTACGTTTAAACCACCTTTTTGACCACTACCTATTATCTGTTTTTGTTTAACATCATAAGGAATTTTTACAACTGTTTCAAAAACACTATCTGGTAAAACAGATGTTGGAGCTTCAAATTGAGTTGGTTTCTGTGCTAAATGACAATTTGCACAAACAATACGTCCATTTGCTTCACGAGGATTTTCATATGCTTGTTGTGCATAAATAGGAAACGCATACGAACATTGTGGTTTAAAGGTTATGAAAATCAGAAATAGACTGATAAAATTTTTGGCAAAAGATAATTTGTGTAATTTTTGTAACATAAGATAAATTAAAATGTTCTATTAATAAATTCATTAATTTTGCGATTAGAAAAGAAAAATAATAGCTTCCTATCAATTTGTAAGCGAATTTGTACCCACAAACTTACTAGTCATTCGTTTTTCTAAAATAAATATTATGATTAAGTATAATATTACTGCAACCAAAGCAAATGCGCTTTGAGTATAACCATCAACTGTTGGTGTAGCTATACCCGCGACAATTACAGAAACTAAAACTACTATTTTCCACAGTCCGGGAAGTTTTTTTATATCAATTTCACTTCTAAAATAAAGAAGACCAATTATAGGAATTTGTGACAAAAGAGCTAAAACATTAGTTAAGGTACCTTCAGTATTAACAAGTTCATCAATTGACCATATATTTTCAATAACTCCATAATTGAACCCTGCAAAAGTGTCTAAACTTAATTGAATGATATTATTTAGTATAATGAAAAGAGTTGTTATTGAAAATAAAAAACTTCGTTTAAAAATAGTTAACAAATCTACTTTTTTTCCTGTTTTCGTCCCAAAACCTTTTTTAGCGTCAAATAGAATAGTTGGGAAAAGAACAAATATTGTTGAAGAAGTTGACAAAAAAAATAGAAGAAGACACAATAATAATACGTAAAATCCAGGTACTAATTGTAATAAATTAAGTTCAACAACTTGTTTACGTAATAATTCTATAAAAATTATTGAAATTATTGAACAAATAAGTAATTTCAAATAATAATCACGTTGAATAAGATACGCTTTTTTAATACCTAAAGTTTCATTTAAATTTAACATTATCAAATAGTTACATATTAGAGAGATCGGCCTTTTTATTTCATATCTTTTAATAAAATAAGAGTACGTCGTAAAAATTCAACATCTTCTTGAAGTATAATTATTCGAGAATTTAACAATAAATCAACTTTTTGTGAGTCTTTTTTATTTTCAACTTCGTCAATTTTATTATCTAATTGAGCTTTCTTTTCATCATACAATTCAGAAAGTTTATCAATTGAAAGATTCGGTCCCATTTCATAAATTTTCTTTGCATATAAATAAACTCCTGTCTCATTGTTAGAATTATCATTTTCAAGCCCTTTATTAGATACAACAAAAACTCCTTCTTGTACTATAAAAACAAACTTTTCTGACTTGTTTTCAAAAACCGTTTCAACTTCAACAAAATTATTTTCGACTTTACCCATCAAATCTTGATGTTTATCATAAATTTCTGCAACACCATTCCTTAAATGAACTTTTACTCTTGTTGCATTTTTTTGGGTAGTAGTATATTCTGGTGTTGATAATAAAAATAGCATATTTAATTTTCTTTTCTGTAATCTTAACTATAAAAAGACCAATAATGAAATTATTTTCATAATGTTACGGTAAAAAAATAACTCTTTCTTAAAAAATTAATTTCTTATTTTAATATTATTTACATAATTCAATATCCTCACTACCAATAATGTTAATAAAGTCAGTTCTATTAAAATAATTAAAATCTTCTTTTTTAATTGTTACTAATAAATCATAATCAATAGGACCTTTTTTTGTTAAAATTTCTTCAATTCGAATGGCTTGATACGCTAACAATTGATTTAAAAAGATCTTAAGCGTACAAACATTCGAAAAAGTTGAAAATTTAATTAATTGTTTTATATAGAAGGTAAGGATCTTAATTAAATCACTGGTAAATTTATAACGATTATCATTATGTAATAAAAATTCAGTAATAGCTATTAAATCATTGATATTATAATCTTTAAAATATATATGATTTCCAATACGTTAAGATATTCCTGGATTTGAATTGAAAAAATTATCAATTTCTTTCTTTGCACCCGCAAAAATAATTATTAAATTATTACGTTTATTTTCCATTACTTGGAATAATAATTCAATAGCTTATAATCGATAATTACGATCATTATTTGGTTTATATAGATTAAAGGCTTCATTAATAAACAAAATACCCCCTTCTGCTTTTTGTAATTGTTCTTTGGTTTTAGGTGCTATATGACCAACGTATTATCTCACTAAGTCCTCTCTTATCACATTTGTTATATGTCCTTTTGTTAAATACCCTAAATTTCTTAAAACTATTGCTATTTTTGAAGCAACAACGTTTTTTCCAGTACCTTATCGTCCTAGAAAAGCCATTTGTAAACTGGAATTTAAACTTGGTAGTTCTTGTATTACACGAATTCGATCAAACAATAAAACAGAAGATATTTCTTTAATTTTAGTTTTGACCTCTTTTAATGCAATAAGTTTTTTATTTAAAGTATCACTTACTTCTGCAATCCCTGTGTTTATAAAAATCTTTAATATCAATAAAATTTTTTTGTATTACAATACAAAACTGTTTTTTAATTTGTTCATCAGTTAAATCTGGTGATAAAGAAAAAGCCCTTTATTGAATTCTTGTCATATTTATTTTTTAAGGTTAAAAATATAATAAATTTGATTTTTTAATTAATACTGAAAAAAATAAATAAAATTTTATTTTATAAAACTTCTTTAACTAATATAGAGTCAAAATCAAGTGTATCTGTTGAAGCATATTCAAATGTAATATATTTCCAGAAATCTAAGGCAACTTATAAGAGACGGCAAATTTGACAAGCAGTTTTTAATATCTATAGGCCTTCTGTTAGATAATCATGTCCTTCATTCTTAGCTAGTATTAGAGCTTCTAATGCAACACGATTCGCTGTTGCTCCTACTTGAATTCAATCTGGATGTCCAATAGTACCACCCCAAAATTGTAGAATAATATCCTCTTCTAACAAATGAGTTAATTGGTACATTTGTCTACAATGAATTCCCCCCGAAGCTATTGGTAAACATTTTCTTAGTGAGACCCAATCCATATCAAAGAAAATACCTAAGGTACGATCTAATTTTAATGACGTTAAAAGTAATGTATCATAAAAACCATGAACGACTTTTGGATCCCCTTCAAGTTTCCCAACAACAGTCCCTACGTGAACTATCATATCGTTTTTATAAGCCTAATTACACATTGTTTGAATAGCTGTATAGCCAATAACGAGATCAATCATAATGATAATAGAACCCACCTTATGGGAAAATTCTGCTGAATTATTTGGTACAGGTTCTATGAAATACGCTTTTGCACGATAGATATTACAGGCCGTCAGTAAATTAGTCCAGACAACAGTCCATATTGCTGTTGAAGATTCACCAGCAATAGTTGCTGCCCCTTCAATTGGATCTACTCCTGGTTGTGATTGTAGCCGGAAAAGACACAAAATATCAGATTTTTAATAGTATACGTTGGGTCCCAACAATCCATCTTTTTATAAAGAATAACCCCAGATTCATAAGGCTCCGTTTTAATACGTGTTCTTTCTGATGTTTCACTCATTTTAATTTTTTATCATTAAAATTTTAATAACTATTTTTGAGAACTTTCATCTCTATAAAGTGATAACTTAGTCCATAGTATTTCAGGTGTTAAAATACTTTAATATTTATTAAGTTTTACCCTCAATTTATCTATTATGATTTATCTTAAGAATTAAACATTGGAGATTAATGTTTAATTCTTAACGTGAATAATACTCAATTACTTTTAATTCATTTATACGTAGTAAAACATCTTTACGATTAATATTAGAAATAATTTTTCCGTGTAATCTTTCTTCATCAACTTCTAGATGAATTGGTAATAAACTATGGAAACGCGATTTTGTTAAATTTACGCGTTTCATACGTCGTTTAATTAATTTACGCTTTTGTTGTTGCATTTCAAAAGTAGTACTTATAAGATTCTTTGAACGTTCTCTTTCACGTATAGAAATTTTATCTCCAGGTTTACAAATAAAACTTGGTATTGTTACCAATTTAGTATTCACCAAAATATGACCATGATTAATAAGTTGGCGAGCAGCTGGAATTGTTGCAGCAAAACCTAACCTATAAACAATACAATCAAGTCGTGCCTCGAGTAATTCTAAAAGTAATGTTCCTGTCGCTCCTCTACTATTTTTGGCCTTTTTATAATAAGAAACTAATTGTTTTTCCGTGACACCATAATTAAAACGAATTTTTTGTTTCTCTAACAAACGATTTTTATAATCATCAGATAATGAAGTACGTGTTGTGCGTCTTGAAATTGGCTTTCCATGTTGACCTGGAGTTTTTATTCTATTTTTTGCGCTTTTTCTGGTTAAGCCAGGGAGTAATCCTAATCTTCTTACAATTCTTATTCTTGGACCCGTATATCTTACCATATTTATACGATAATATTTATATATTTTAATTACTATTTAATAATACCAACCATGTTCAATTTAGTCAAAATTATACAGATTTCAAAAAGGTGAAAGACGGGATTTGAACCCGCGAATGATGGAATCACAACCCATTGCCTTAACCACTTGGCGACATCCACCTATATACTTCAATATCATAACAAAAAACTAAATTTCAGACGAATACATTCGTGTTGATGTTTTTTGAATCGATTTATTTATATCAGAATCTAAAATTTGGTATAAATTACACGAAAAGAGTCTATTTATAATAAAAGCACGAAAATATAAAATTCCCAAAGGAAAATAATTGGAATCAATTAAATGAGTAAAATAATCTTCAGGTATTTGTGTTTTTAACAAATATGCAAAATATTTTTCGCTTTTTTTTATATCATTTCGAATTTTCGTTTCTTGATGATGTATTATTTTTAATAGTTTATATCTTAATAGATACCAATCTAAAGAACTTGGCAAGAAGAGTAAAATTAATTTGCCAATTTTGCTTTTTTTATCTTCCATCATTGTAAGAAAGAGAATTTCAGATGTTATAACTGGTGTTTTAAAACGTGAAATTGCATTTTCAGCAGCTTTCTCAAATAGTAGATTCATATCATGTGAGAAGGATATTTTAATATCAAGTTCTGTTTTATTAAAATAATATAAAAGTGAATGTGCAAAAAATGGTATAGGACCAAAAATTTTTTCTGGTAAGGTTTTTTTACTTACATTATAAGAACTAATCAAATACTTATTAATGATAGATTTTTTTAAACCATACTCATCTAAAATTGTTGTGAGTTCATTGTTTGAATCCAAAAATGTAAACAATAGAAAATCACAGGAAACTTTTTCTTTTTCAAAAATTTGTGCTAATAATTTTGTACGTAATACTATTTCAAACGCATTACGTGAAAAAAAATCAAAATAACTAACAGCCGATAAAGAGTAATCAAGCATTGTATAAATATGAAAACGATTTCGTTTTTCTAATTGAATTTGTTTTTTTTTATCCAAATTTTCAAAAAATTTGGATTTGTTCTGATTATTTAATATTAAGGTTGTCATCTTATTTTTAGTTTTTTTTTTTTATGAATTGAAAGAATATAAAAAAGTAACTTGAATACTGTTTACTAATTTATAATAACTTATATAGAAATTTCAAGAGAATAAATTTATTATTTCTTTCTTTAATACTTAATATTTATTATTATAAATTTAAAGCTAACAAAATTATAATAATATACTAAAATTCTTTTTTGGCAAGTAAATATTTATATTAAAAGATAGAAAAAATGGAAATACAAACCAACACTAAAATAAATACTAAAAACGTGATAAAAGAAGAAAAAGATAAAAGAAAAATATTACTCATTGAAAGGGAATATTTGAAAACTTCAGTTCAAACAAAAGAAAAGAAGGACCCAAGTTATATACAAACTGGTGATATTATTCGTATTGGCTATAAAATACCTGAAGGTGAAAAAGAACGTATTCAATTTTATCAAGGGCTGGTTATTGCTCGAAAAAATCGTTCACTTTCTCAAACAATAACACTTCGTCGTAATATACAAGGTGTTGGCGTTGAGCAGATCTTTCTTTTACATTCGCCCAAAATTATTTCGATTGTTAAAAAACAATCGTCAAAAATAAGACGCTCGAAACTATATTTTATGCGTAATTTACAAGGTAAAGCAACACGTTTAAAAGTTAAAAGATAAAGAAGATTTAAATAATAAAATATGTGTCCGGCTGGGTTCGAACCAGCGATGTTCATATGAAAATGGATTATGAGTCCATTGCCTTCAACCACTCGGCCACGAACACTTTATTAATTTTATGGAACCTATGGGATTTGAACCCATGTCCATATTATATTATAGAATATGTCGATTCCAAAAGGTCCCAAAATTTATTTTAGGTGTATACACCTAAAATAAATTTTGATCGCAAAAAATGATATTTTTTATTTATCTAATTTTTTCGCTTTTTCAATTACATCTTCAATACCACCAACTAAATAAAAAGCCTGTTCCGGAAGACTATCAAATTCCCCATTTAAAATACGATTGAATGCAGCCACACAATCTTTTAAACCAACATATTTACCAGATAATCCAGTAAAAACTTCAGCAACAAAAAATGGTTGTGATAAAAAACGTTCAATACGTCTTGCACGACCAACAATTAAACGATCCTCTTCAGACAATTCATCAATACCTAAAATTGCGATAATTTCTTGTAACTCTTTATATTTTTGTAGAGTTTGACGTACTTGTTGAGCTATTTTATAATGCTCATTACCAACTATATTTGGTTGTAACATTGTTGAATTTGATTGAAGTGGATCAACAGCAGGATAAATACCTTTTGCAGCTAATTCACGTGATAGTACAGTAGTTGCATCCAAATGACGGAAAACGTTTGATGGTGCAGGATCTGTTAAGTCATCTGCTGGTACATATACGGCTTGTATTGAAGTAATGGAACCTTCTTTTGTAGAGGTAATACGCTCTTGTAACTCACCCACTTCAGTCGAAAGTGTGGGTTGATATCCTACAGCTGATGGCATACGCCCCAATAACGTTGAAACCTCGGAACCAGCTTGAACAAAACGGAAAATATTATCAACAAATAGTAAAACATCTTGTTTACTTACATCACGGAAATATTCAGCCATTGTAAGTCCTGTTAATGCAACACGCATACGAGCTCCAGGTGGCTCATTCATTTGACCATAAACTAATGCTACTTTCGAATTTTCAAAATTTTTGTCATCAATAACTTTTGATTCTTTCATTTCAGCATATAGATCATTTCCTTCACGGGTGCGTTCACCAACACCAGCAAAAACAGAAACACCACCATGTTCTTTAGCAATGTTGTTGATTAACTCCATAATTAAAACTGTTTTACCAACTCCAGCACCTCCAAATAAACCAATTTTTCCACCACGTCTATATGGTGCTAATAAATCAACAACTTTAATTCCTGTTTCAAAAATACTTGGTTTTGTTTCTAGCTCTACAAATTCGGGAGCAGCTCTATGAATAGATTGATATTCTGTGTTTTCTACTGGTCCACAATCATCAACAGGTTCACCAAGAACATTAAAAATACGGCCTAATGTTGCTTTTCCGACAGGAACAGAAATAGAAGATCCAGTATCAACAACTAAATCACCACGTTTTAAACCATCTGTTGTTGTCATACAAATTGCACGTGCTTTATTTTCACCCATAAGGTATTGCACTTCTGCAATAACTTTTTCTTTTCCATTAGAGTGTAAAATTTTTAAAGCATTATAAATACGGGGAAGTTCTTCTTCAGGAAACTCTACATCCACAACAGGACCAATAATTTGGGTTACAAAACCGTTCATAAAGTAAATTTTTCAGCATCATAATTTAAGAATTAACCGTATTTCATTTAGATCATAACAAATTAAATTATAATTTTATGCGACGAGTAGTTTTTAACCAGTTCCAAGCTTCAATATATGAATTAGGATCAATTTTTACTACTTTTGTCCAATAAAAAGTCGCCTTTTGTAAAAGTGATTCAGATAATCCATAGCAATTTTTATCGGCTGCTTTGATACCTTGATAATGATAAATAACTGCAATATTATTTAACGCTGAAGTGAATCTAGGGTTTATAAATATAGAAAAATAATAATATTTCAATGCTTTTAAATAATCACCATTTTTTGAATAAATTAAGCCTATATTGTAAAGTATTATACTACGATCATATAGATCTTCTTCTATTTGTAAAGCTTGATAATAATTATTTAAAGCTTCGGCATATTCACCTTCATCTTGCGCTGATAATCCATTTAAATAATACGAAAAAGCTTTTTTTTCTTGTTGAGTTGCAGGAAAAACGCGTAAAATGACATCAGCAATTATAGTAAATGTTTTATCAATAAAATTATTATTATTTCGAGCCTTTCTCATATAACAAAATAAGTAATTAAATTTTTACATCAAAGGTAAAAGGTAATAACCCAACAGCACGTGCTTTTCGAATGGATTTTGCAACTAAACGTTGTTGTTGAGGAGTTATACGTGTTTTTCGACGTGGACGAATTTTTCCATATTTTGTTAAAAATGCTTGTAATAATTTTACATTTTTATAATCAATATTATTATCAAATTTTCTTAGTAACAATATATATTGAAGACTTTTTTTGAAATTTTTTTCTAAATCTGGTTTGTTTTTAGGACGTAAACATTGTTGCCAATTAATTCGTTTCTTTTTTGTTACTTTCGATTTAGTTTTATTTCGAGATTCGTATGTTGTTGTCATATAAAAAGATTATATTTATTTAATTTCTTTATGAATTGTATGTTTATTACAGTAGCGACAATATTTTGAAATTTCTAATTTATCTGGAGTGTTACGTCGATTTTTTGAACTTAAATAACGTGATACCCCATATGATCGTTTGTTATTATTTTCTCGACATTCTGTACACTCTAATGTAATTACAATGCGAGGTCCTTTATTTTTTGCCATATTTTTTTATTATTATCATTATTTCAACGAAAGATATTATATCTCTTATTAAAAGTTATTATATATAATATAATACCATTAATTTAATCTCTTTCATAACAAGCTATTTTTTTTAGTAATTAATAATTGCGAATAGTATTAGATTTAAAGTAAAATGTTATATTAACAAATTGTAAATTAAAATATTAAAAATGAATAAAAAACAAAGAAATAGAAAAATAGTATTACAAAATAAACGTAATCGTATTATCAATCGTCGTTATAGTTCTACAATAAAAACTTGCTACAAACTAGCCAACAATATTATTCATTCATACAAACTAGAAGAAGAATCACTTAAAAAAGAAATATATAAAGTAGAATTAAAAAAAATTATTAGTCTTTTATATAGTTTTATTGATAAAGGAGTGAAAAAAAAAGTGCTTCATAAAAATACAGCAGCTCGAAAAAAATCGACTCTGGGAAAAATATTTAATCATCTTAAATGATAAAAGATAAAATGTATATCTTTTGTCTTTATTAGAACATAATATAGTATTTTTTGTGTTTTTAATTAGTTCCATATAGATAATAATAATATTAACCAATAACAATATATATCATCCAAATGAATAAAATATTTCTTAATAATATTGGTGATTTAGGTGAGGCACAACGTGCGAGCTATTATAGATTTTTATCTAGAGGAATTAAAGAAGAATTATCAAATTTTCAAAACCCTTTTTCTAAAAAGATTAAAGTTCCAACACGAACAACAAAAAAAAAAGTAGTTTGTTTTGTTTATATTTATCCGAATGAAGTAAAGTTGTTAGGACCATCCATAAGTATGGATATTGCACTAAAACGAGATATAACTTATTCAATTCAACTATATGTACCTGGAGAATATTCGTATTTATATGATGAGAAACTTGATGCAAAAAATGTTTTATTTTCAAAAAATGAAGGTACTAAGTTAACTTCTAAAAAAACGATAAAAACTATAGAAAAGAGAATTAGAGTAAAACAAGATCTTCTATTTGGTGAAATTCCATTAATGACTGAAGAAGGAACTTTCATAATAAATGGCTGTGAACGTGTTGTTATTAGTCAAATAATTAGAAGTCCAGGAATTTATTTTAAAAAAGAATTTACACAGACAGGTAAAGTAAATTATTTTGCACAATTAATTTCTAACAAAGGTATTTGGACAAAGATTCATTTTGATACAAAAATTAATAAAGAAACAACAGAAGAAGAAGATCGTATTTATATTGATCTAAAAGATCTAAAAATACGTACTTTTGATACCCTTGAAAAAAAGGAAGAAAACGATAATGATAAACTTTTTATTTATGATTTAATACGTTACTTTGGTTTGAGTTATGAAGAAATTGAAGACAGCTTAAAATATCCATTACATTTTTCAAAAAACCACCAATTAACAAATCAGGAAAATGATGGTTCCGAAGAAGAATTAGAAGAAACTGCCTTTCTTATTCGAAATATTTTGTGTAATCAAAGAATAGGATGTTTCTCTATTGGTGAAACTGGACGTTATAAAATCAATAAATGTTTAGGTTTAAATTTACCAAAACAAATAACTTATTTAACTTCACATGATTTAATTGGAATTATTAATGGGTTAATCGAATTGAAGTATTATGACCGCGCAGCGGATGATATTGATCATATTAAAAACAAACAAATTAGATGTGTTGGCGAATTATTACAAAATCAAGTTCGTATAGGATTACAGCGCTTAGAAAAAAATATTCGTGAAGGAATTATTGAACCAAAAAATCAGAATTTAAATTTTAAATTTGAAACACAAGCTGAATTAACCGAATGGATCGTGGATCCACGTTCTATTTCAACTTCGATAAAGGAATTTTTCAAAACAAGTCAGTTGTCTCAATTTATGGATCAAATAAATCCTTTAGCTGAATTAACTCATAAACGGCGAATAACAGTTTTTGGTCCAAATGGTTTAAAACGTGATCATATTAGTACCTCAATCCGTGATATTCACCCAAGTCAGTATGGTCGTTTATGTCCAATTGAAACACCTGAAGGTCAAAATGCAGGGCTTATTAATTCAATTGCTATGCATAGTCGGGTAAACTCTTTGGGATGGATTGAGACCCCTTATTTTTTAATGAATAATGAAAAAATATTATGTGATAATCGTCCAATCTTTTTAAATCCTCAACAGGAATCTGAAACTAAAGTTGGATTTTGTGATATAAGTGTTAAAACCTCAAACAAAATTAATATTGATTTTTTATCGGTTAAAGAAGATTATTCCTTTGGTATAAAAAAACCCAAAGATTTAAATTTTATAACTACTTCTCCAATTCAAATTATGTCTTTGGCAACAGCTCTAATTCCATTTATTGAACATGATGATGCCAATCGAGCATTAATGGGATCAAATATGCAGCGTCAAGCGGTCCCATTAATATATCCTCAAAAGCCTATTGTTGGTACTGGCTTAGAAGCTGCAGCAATCGTTGATTCCGGGATGATTATAAAAACATATAATCAAGGAACTGTATTGTTCGCTTCTTCAAGTTCAATTATTATTGAAGACTTATTTCAACAATCTATTTCTTATGGATTAAGAAAATATTATTCTTCTAATCAAGAAACATGTATTAATCAAAGACCACTTGTTTGGGAAGGAGAAAAAGTATTCTCAGGACAAATTATTGCTGATGGACCAAGTACACAAGATGGTGAACTTGCATTAGGTAGAAATTTAATGATAGCTTATATGCCTTGGGAAGGATACAATTATGAAGACGCAATTATTATTAATGAAAGTCTTATTACTGAAGATTATTTAACTTCAATTCATATTGAAGAACATGAAACAAATTTAACTTACTCAGTAGTTGGTAGTGAAAAATTAACAAAAAATTTACCACATTTAACAAAATATATTCGTCGTCATCTTGATAAAGAAGGAATTGTAAATATTGGCTCATATGTTACTGAACATGATATTTTAGTTGGAAAATTAACACCTTGTGAAGAAGAAACTTCAGCAGAAGCAAAGTTATTAAAAGCATTGTATGGACAAAAGAAGCCGTCTTTTCGAGATAGTTCATTGAGGGTACCCCATGGTGTAGCTGGGCGGGTAGTCGATGTTCGAATAGTCTCAACAAATATTATGAGCAAAGATGAAACAGTTATTCCTACATTTTGCGAAGTTATTCGGATATATATAGCTCAAATTAGAAAAGTTAAAGTTGGTGATAAATTGGCAGGACGTCATGGTAATAAAGGAATAATTTCGAGAGTATTATCTCGTCAAGATATGCCATATTTACCAGATGGGACCCCAATTGATATTATTTTTAATCCTTTAGGTGTTCCTTCACGTATGAATGTTGGTCAAATATTTGAATGTTTACTTGGTTTAGCTGGTGATAAATTAGGTAAACGTTATAAAATAACTCCATTTGATGAAATTTATGGAAAAGAAGCTTCTCGGGTTTTAGTAAACCAAAAATTAAAAGAGGCTTCTATTAATACAAAGATACCCTGGTTATTTAATTCGACTTCGCCAGGAAAAATATTACTTAAAGATGGTCGAACTGGAGAATATTTTGATAATCCAATTGCGGTTGGAAAAACATATATTTTAAAATTAATTCATTTAGTTGAAGATAAAATTCATGCACGCGCAACAGGTCCATATGCGATGATTACCGAACAACCGCTTGCAGGTAAATCTCAAAAAGGTGGACAACGATTTGGAGAAATGGAAGTTTGGGCTCTTGAAGCATATGGATGCTCAAATACATTACAAGAAATATTAACAATAAAATCAGATGATATTGATGGCCGTAATGATATGTATGAATCAATTTTAATTCGAAAAGAAATTCCAAAACCAACACCATCAATTCCAGAATCTTTTTTGGCATTGATGCGTGAACTAAATTCTCTAGGTTTAGACTTTTCTTTAAATGAAATAAGTGATAGTTTTGGTACAACAACCAAAATGATGCAATACAAGCGAGATATTTTTCACGAAATGGAAGCCCGACTAAATTTAAGAGCATTATTGTCAAGACAAAAAGCCGAACATTTTGCAAAATCAAGTATTTCAGATTCCACTTCTCCTTGGTATCAGGAAAGAAAATTAGAACAAGGAAAAATTTTAAAACGATTACATCAAATCGAAGAAATAAAAAACATAAGTAATAATTAGTACTAAAGTTTTTTCTATCTATAGTTTTCAAACTAATAATATGAAGTCAACACAAGAAATTTTAGATCTTGAATTAGCATTATTGAAGCTTGAAAATCTACATGCTTCTTTTGATTATTTGAGAATTCGTATCGCATCACCTACACGTATTAAAAGTTGGGCTCAGCGAACATTACCTTCTGGTGAAATTGTTGGTGAAATTACAAGACCAGAAACGATAAATTTTCGAACACATCAACCAGAAGTATATGGATTATTTTGTGAAAAAATTTTTGGTCCTATAAAAAATTGGAAATGTCGTTGTGGAAAATATAATGGTTTTGTAATTGATCGAATTTGTGATGAGTGCGAAGTTGAAATAATTGAATCACGTGTTCGACGTTATCGTATGGGGTATATTGAATTAACGTGTCCTATTACACATCTTTGGTATATGAAAGGAAACCCGAATTATATTCTTACGATCCTTCAGTCATATGATGAAAATCTTAAAATTGTACAACTTGAAAAAATTGTTTACTTTTCTGGAGGTTCAAAGATACTGGATTCTGAACATCCTCTTTATGAGTTTTGTATTAATGAAAATTATAAAACAGAAAATGATTTATCAAGGTTTCGAGATACAACTGGAACACCACATCGATTAGAAAACCTTGAATTTCCACTTTTAGCCTTTAGAAAACGTAAAGGAGCTGAAATTTTAAAAAAGGCTCTGGAGGGTATAAATATAAAAAATGAGATTTCTAAAGCGCGTACAAAGATTATATCAGGATATCAAGCAGATATAGCTATTCAAAAACAATGGCAAGAAAAAGATAAAAAAATTATGAAAAGGCTACGCCTTTTAGAAAGTTTTCATGCAACAAAAATAAATCCTAGTTGGATGATCTTAACAGTATTACCTGTCTTACCACCAAATTTACGTCCTTTAGTGGAATTAGAAAATGGAAGACTTGTTGCAGCTGATGTTAATGAAATTTATCGTCTTATTCTTACCCGAAACCAACGATTAGCAGATTTTATTTATAGATTTATTGCACCCGATTTAATTAGTGTTCAAGGTAGGAAATTATTACAAGAAGCAGTTGATTCTTTGATTGATAATTCCAGAGTAGGGTCAACTAAAACTCTCTGTTTAAACAATAAAGCTTTGCGTAGTTTAACTGAAATATTAGAAGGAAAGCAAGGTAGATTTCGTCAATCATTATTAGGAAAAAGGGTTGATTATTCCGGTCGTTCGGTTATTGTTGTTGGTCCCAATCTTCGACTAAATCAGTGTGGATTACCTTATGAAATGGCAACGGAATTATTTCAACCCTTTTTGATTAATGAACTCTTAAAAGAAAAGATTCAAGCCCCAAGTCATAATACAAAGTTAGCTCATATTATTATTCGTAAAAATAAACCATTTATCTGGCGTTTATTAGAAATACTAACAAAAAAATATTGTATATTACTAAATAGAGCCCCAACTTTACATCGTTTTGGAATTCAGGCTTTTAACCCTGTTATTATTTTAGGACAAGCTATTCAATTACATCCTTTAGTTTGTACAGGTTTTAATGCTGATTTTGATGGAGATCAAATGGCAGTTCATTTACCTTTATATGATTCAAGTCAATTAGAAGCACGTACAATGATGCGACCGTCATATAATTTATTATCACCATCAAATGGTGAAGTGATACTTAAACCAACTCAAGATATGGTAATTGGCTGTTATTATTTAACATTAATGGTTTCAAACCAAAATTTTATTCTAAAAAAATGGTTTCCTAATGAAAATAATGCTCTTATAGCATTTTATCAAAAGAAAATAACAATACATACTCCGATTCTTGTAAAATATTCGATTGTTAACTTTTCATTCATTATTAAAGATCAATGTATACAATTTATAAATAGTGAATTTTTATTAAAAGATCAAAATATAAGTATTCATAAAGTTTTTCAAGTTGGTCCAAATAAGGATAAATATTACCTAATAACTAATATTGGTATTCTAATATGTAATTATAAACAGAATAATACTTATAGTCTAACGGATCTCTTTTTAGAAACTACTCCTGGTCGTTTAATTTTTAGTACCAATATAAAAAATATATTAATGAAATAATG
This sequence comes from Alphaproteobacteria bacterium, assembly GCA_024742275.1. Classification (GTDB taxonomy): domain Bacteria; phylum Pseudomonadota; class Alphaproteobacteria; order Thalassobaculales; family Thalassobaculaceae; genus Thalassobaculum. The sequence continues at coordinate 25,229 of JANSYS010000019.1, forward strand.
ATTATTACAAGAACAATTACAAAAAAAATTTTAGAAAATATTGTTCAGGAAACATTTTCAAAATTTGGAAATGTTTCTTCATCTTCCCTTTTAGATTCTTTAAAATTTTTAGGGTTTTATTATGCAACAAATGCTGGTATTTCGATTAATATAGAAGATTTAAAAACGCCTTCTGTAAAAAAGAATTTTCTAAAAAATGCCGAAGATGAAGTAAGTTTTGTTAGTAAACAGTGGGAAAAAGGATTTGTATCGGATAATGAACGTTTTCAATCAATTATTGATAGTTGGAATAGTGCGACAGATTCACTAAAAAATAGAATTATTGAGTATTATCAAAATTTTGATCCAGTAAATAATCTTTATATCATGGCTTTTTCTGGAGCACGTGGAAATATATCACAAGTTAGACAATTAGTAGGAATGCGTGGATTAATGTCTGATCAAGAAGGAAAAATTATTGATCTTCCTATTAAAACTAATTTTCGAGAAGGGTTAAGTTCAATTGATTATATAATTTCATCCTATGGAGCACGTAAAGGAATAGTTGATACAGCTCTAAAAACAGCGGATTCAGGTTATTTAACCCGTAGATTAATTTTTATTGCACAAGATATTATAATTCGTGAAATTGATTGTCATACCTCACAAGGAGTTATTTTCTTTTTGAATAAAGAAACAAGTATTAATAATCTTATCGGTCGGATATTATTAAAAACTGACAAAAAGATTAATAGTGAAACACAATTTTCAGAAAAGAATAATATTTTAAATGTGGAAAAACTTAATAGGCTTAAAAAAAATTCTCCCTTAATATTAACTGTCCGATCGCCTTTAACATGCAAAGCAAATAGTTCAATTTGTCAACAATGTTATGGTTGGGATTTGGCACAGCAAAGAATTATATCACTTGGTGAAGCAGTAGGGATTATTGCTGCACAATCAATTGGAGAACCTGGTACTCAATTAACAATGCGAACATTCCATACGGGTGGAATTTTTACTAGTGAATTATTACAACAAACTGTTTCTCCATTTTCTGGAAAAATTATTATACCAAAGGATATTCAAAAAACTCCTTATAGAACAAACCATGGTATGATGGTTCTTAGAATTCAACGTGAAACAATTATAATAATATTAAACTGGAAGGGAGAGAAAAGTGAAATTAAATTAGAAATTGGATCCTTTTTATATATTACAACTTCAACTTTTATTAAAAAAGGGCAACTTATCGCTGAATATTCTTCACGTTCAATTTTACCAGGTACCCGTCGCTTAAAACCAATAAAAACTCCAATAACAGGTGAAGTTAAATTTGATAATTTGGTAGTTTTATCAAAAGAAAGACAAGAAGATAGACCAATTATTAAAGTTAATCAAGATGATAGTATCCTTTGGATTGCATCTGGAAAAATATTTTCAATTCCTAAAGAAGCAAAAATAGAACCATCAAAAATTTTAGAAAAGAGTAAAGCAATTGGTCATTTAAATATTGTAACACCTATACCAGGATATATAGTTTTTGATAAAAATAAAATAACACTTTTTAATCATCAACAATTACATTTAGATCTTGAAAATATTTTAAATAATATAGAAAATTATGATCTAAAATTTGCCCTTTTTGTAAAAAAATATCAGTATGTTGATGCTCATACTATAATTGGAAAAATTTATTTTTTCTCAAAAACTAGAGGAAAAGTTTATGCAATAAAACAGAAAGAAGCAAGAGATCATACTATTTTATTTTTTGTTACAGAGTCAGATATTTGGAAGTTATCAACTGACCATACAATAACTCTCTCGAAAAATCTACAAAAAATGGCTTATACAGGAAATTTATTTAATTCAGGGTCGCTATTTAACCAATCCGGATACTTAATTAGTAAAACGGGATTTAAATTAATTTTTCAACGTGCTTATCCTATTTTTTTAAGTCCTGGTGCTATTCTAAAATATAAACAGGGAGATTTTGTATACAAAAATCAAACGGTTGCAACCTTAGTAAATACAACTCAACAAAACGAAGATATTGTTCAAGGTTTACCAAAAATTGAAGAGTTAATTGAAGGACGTAGTCCAAAACGAAAAGCTATGATAAGTTCAGGTCCATCAATTGTTGTACCTGGTGGTTTATGTAATAAATCACTTCATTGGGTACGTGATAATGTTTTTAGACAATCAAAAACAATTATCAATTCGAGACAAACGAACTGTGATAAATATGACCAAATTGATACTCTTGCTGAGGTTTTAATAAACTCTGATTATCGCATCAATGAGCTTTCTTCAAATAATTTTTCTAAGATTTCAAATGATTCTAAAAAAATAAAAACACGAAAAAAATATATCTATATTAATCATTGGGGGAGAATAACTCGTGGAACTGTTTTATATAATAATAAATTATGGAAATTAAATCCGTTAAAAATTAAAATAAAAGCCCAACCAAAAAAGTCAAAACCTTGGGAATTCTTTTTTACAACTTTAAATAATGTACCGGCAACATTTAATTCATTTCGTTCAAGTAGAAAATGGATCGAAGTAGAATCTAATACGGGAAATCAAAATGTTTATTTTATAAATCCTAAACCACCATATAGTTTAGAAAAGATAACAGAGTTGAATATATTAGATGAAATGTATGAAAATGTTAAAACTGGTGATTTAATTGCTAATACGATTAATAATGAACAAGTTTATTTACAGAGTGTTAATTTAACTACAGGTATACGTTTAACCCCTGGAATATGTTCTTTTAATCACTTTGGTAAATTAATTGATATAGGTGATATTGTTTCAGATGGGATGTTAGACCCACAGATATTACTAAATGCTTTAAATAATTATCATACAACTACAAACAATCAAATAATTGGTCCACAAATCAGCATAACAAAATTTCAATTGATTTTAGTCAATTCAATTCAAGCTATATATCAATCACAAGGTGTTAATATTGCAAATAAACATATTGAAATTATTGTTAGACAGATGACTTCCAAAGGGAGAATTAGTTATTCTGGTGATACGGTTTTTCCGATAAATGAACTAATAACAGTAGATTTTTTAAAGAAAATTCAAAAAAAATTTGTTAATATTGGTTATAATCCTCCAATTTATCAACCTATTTTACAGTCAACAACAAACGCATCCTTAGATAAAAAAGGATTTATAGCCGCATCTGGTTTTCAGGAAACACGTCGTATACTTTCAAGGGCAGCAATAGAAGGAAAATCCGATTGGTTAAGAGGATTGAAAGAATCTGTTATTCTTGGTAGACTTATACCAGCAGGTTCCGCTTTTTTAACCTATAAAAATTATCTAGATAAAATGTATTATTTTGTAGATGAAAAACAAAAAAATACAAGTAATATATAAAAAACATTAAATTATATTTAATATTTACATCATGACTGAAACATTAAATAAAAAAGAAATTGCTAAAGACTATATAAAATCTTCATTACATTTTGGTCATATACCAAAAGAATGGAATCCAAAAATGGCCCCTTATATACGATATGAAAAATATGGTTATCATATTTTTGATTTAGTTAAAACCTCAAAGTTATTGACGCTTGCTGGAAATGTTTTACAAAAAAAAGCAGAAAAAGGTGGAAACTTTTTATTTGTCGGAACCAATAAACTTTCTTCATCAATAATTTCCAAACAAGCAGTTCGAGGGAAAAGCTATTATATTAATTATCGTTGGTTAGGAGGGATGTTGACCAATTGGGGTACAATTCAAAAACGAATTGAGCGATTAAAACATTTAGAACAACAAGAAAAAGAAGGGAATTTTGAGACTTTATCGAAAAAAGAATATAGTCGTATTCGTAAAGAAATGGACTCTTTAAAACGTTTATTTAATGGGATTAAAGATATGACTACGTTACCTGATATGGTTATATTTACAAATCAACAAAAAGATACTTTAGCAATTCAAGAATGTTTAAAATTAGGCATACCAACAATTTGTATTGTTGATACCAATGGTAATCCAGATTTAGTTCCATATCCTATTCCGGCTAATGATGATTCAAGTTCATCTATTTCTTTTATATTAAACTATTTAGTGAATAGAATTTGTGTTGGACATACCAAACATACAAAACAAAGACAATAAAAAGTATCCAAATCAATCAAAAAAAAGCGATATTTTATATTCATATTGAGGTAAATCTTTGGGTAGAAAAGATATTTTATAAAACTTAAATTTAAGTATTAAGATAACGTTTGAATCTAATTATTTATTTAATTAGGTTACTTTATAGAGTAATTCATTCTATAAGAAATTTGTGTATTCTTTAAGAATAAAAATTTTTTAATTTAAGATTATTGCGTTGAAAAACCCAAATACAATCAAAAATTACTTCGACATTTTAGAACCCTACTAATATAAGTCAATTTTTATAAAGCAAAAAAAAAATTAACTATGCAGACATTTATTTTATCGAAAATAGAAGTTGGATCACATCTATATATAAATATAACTGAAAACCTTCACTTTCATGGAGAAACAATTATTATTTCCTCTCTTGTTGTTTGTTTAATTAGTTTATTATTATTGTTATCAACAAGTAATTTAGAAAAAATTCCAAGTGGACTACAAAATTTTGCCGAAGTTATTTATGAATTAGTTAAAAGTATTGCATTTTCACAATTAGGTCCTTCATATTATGCACAATTTTTACCGTTTATTGCAACAATTTTTCTATTTGTTCTTGGATCAAATTGGGCTGGTGCTTTAGTTCCATGGAAATTATTTATTCTTCCTGAAGGGGAATTTGCAGCTCCAACAAATGATATTAATACTACTGCTTGTTTAGCAATTTTAACCTCGATTGCATATTTTGGTGCTGGATTTAAAATAAAAGGTTTAGGTTATTTTGGTCGTTATATTAAACCAAGTGTTTTTTTATTACCAATCAATATAATAGAAGATTTTACAAAACCATTATCATTAAGCTTTCGACTTTTCGGAAATATCGTTGCAGATGAATTAACAGTTAGTGTAATTTGTTCACTTGTTCCATTATTTATCCCAGTACCAATCATGGTACTTGGTTTATTTGCAAGTTCAATTCAAGCCTTAATTTTTGCAACCTTAGCAGGTGCTTACATTGCTGAAGTTATTGAATAACAATTGGTTTAATTGTGTTAAAATTATACAAGAAATTTGTAGATTCTTTGAAATAAATTTTTCAAAAATTTTTATATTATGGTAGATTCTATTGTTGCTGCAGCTTCTGTTATTGCTGCTGCTGTTGCTGTTGGTTTCGCTGGAATTGGACCTGGAATTGGACAAGGTACTGTTGCTGGACAAGCTGTTGAAGGAATCGCACGTCAACCTGAAGCAGAAGGAAAAATTCGCGGTACGCTATTATTATCATTTGCATTTATGGAATCTTTAACTATTTATGGATTAGTAGTTGCCCTTTCATTATTATTTGCAAATCCTTTTGCAGGTTAATAATAGTATAGTTTGACTTAGTAAAAAAAATACTAAGCCAAACTTTTATATAATTATACACTTATTAGAAAATTAAAAAACTAGTTATGGATTTTTCAACAACATTTTTTATAAGTGCTAATGGTTTATTTGATTTTGATTTAACCTTCCTATTAGAAACCACATTATTTATAACCTTTTCTATTATAGTCACAACTGTTTTTCTGAACCCTATTTCAAAACAAATTGATAATCGTATAGAATTTATTGATTATACTTTAAGAAAATCAACATTCTTATTAAATTTTGGATATGAAAGATTAACAACTTGTGTTGGATTACTTACGGAAGAAATAAATGAACTAAATCGTCAAATTAAACTTGTTCGTACCTATACTAATTCTCATTTTGAGACAGAAGTTCTTAAAGTTCAAAAAGAAAACAATGAAATATTAAGTAAATTAAAAGGCAATCTTGCTATTAAATCAGCATATCTTTTTGCAAATTTAGCTCAAGATTTAACAATATTAACAGACGAATTTTTTAAGAAAAAATTCCAATCAAAATAAAATTTGTTATTTAAATATTATAACTAGATCTATATAAAAATTATGGAATGGACATCATTTTCGTTCTTATTGAATAATGAAGAACCGTTTATAAAATTAAACACTGATATTTTTGAGACAAATATTGTAAATATTATTCTTCTTATTGGTTTATTAATATATGCAAATAAAATATCTTTTAGTGTTACATTAGAAAATCGTAAAGAAGAAATTATTCAAACTATTGAGAACGCCCAAAAAGATGTTGTTGATGCATCAAATTATTATTATTTAGCAGAAAAAGGATTTACACAAAGTGTATTTTGGTTACAATCATGGAAAAATATCTACCAACAAGATAAAATGAATTTTATAAGATTAAAATATACAGCTGTTAAAAATTCTTTAATAGAAGTTTTTACCACAACAGAAAATTTAATCCAAAATTTTGAAAATAGAGCTTATGTATCATTACAACGTTATATTGTATTAACTGCAGCAAGTAAAATTTTAAGAAAATTTTTCTTTCTATCTAAAAAAGAACAATCTCAATTAATTGAATTAACTATTTCTAAATTAGGAGAGTTTACAAAATGAGCACTAATACTAAACTTGTTAAAACCTATGCAAAATCTCTTTTTCAAAATTTAATAAGTTCAAAAGAAGTAAAAAAAGAAAATTATAGTTTCACTCCTGCTAATATAACTTCAAAACAAGAAAATAAAATTTCAGCAAATATATTTATTATTGGAGAAGAGTTATTAATAATTCGATCACTTTTAATATCATCTAAGAAATTAAAAACTGTTTTTAAAAATCCAACATATCAAGAACAACAAAAACTAAATATTCTTCTTGAAATTTTTCCAGGTTTGACAATAACAATGAAATCTTTTTTAAAAATTTTGACGGAAAGAAATCATTTATCGCTATTACCACAAATAAGTGATGCATTTGAAGAACTATTATTAAAATTTAAGCGCATAACAAAAATTAAAATTTTAGTTGCAAGTCCTCTTTCGGCTAATTTTGGAGTTAATTTATTAAAATCTTTGCAATTGGTAACATCTTCAAAAGATATTATTTTAAATATTGGATACGATCCAAAATTACTTGGTGGATTAATACTTGAGTATAATTCATGTTCAATTGATGCAAGTATTTTGAAAGAATTTAGTTCACTTTTTAATAATATTTAATTTTTAAATACCAAATTTTTTGAAAAATTAATATACATAAACCTATTAAGAAACTTTTGATATTATAACCAAATATGAAAAATGTAAGCCAATTAACAAATTTTGTCGAAAATAAGTTAAATGAATATATGCACACTGTAGCCCGCACTGCAGATATAGGTATTGTTTTACAAGTTGGTGATGGAATTGCACGTGTATATGGATTAGAGAATGTTGCTTCAGGAGAATTACTAGAATTCGAAGATCAAACCATTGGAATCGCCTTAAATTTAGAAACAAGTAATGTTGGGGTTGTATTAATGGGTACAGGGAGAAATATCAAACAAGGAAGTACAGTACGTGCAACTGGCAAAATTGCACAAGTTCCAGTAGGAGAAACATTATTAGGCCGTGTTGTTAATGGTTTAGTAAGTCCAATTGATGGTAAAGGTAACATTATTGCAACGGAAAACCGTTTAATTGAATCTCCTGCACCTGGTATTATTTCTCGACAATCTGTCTGTGAACCAATGCAAACAGGAATTGTATCAATAGATTCAATGATTCCAATTGGACGTGGACAACGTGAACTTATTATTGGAGATCGTCAAACTGGAAAAACATCTATTGCAATTGATACTATTATTAATCAAAAATCTGAAGATGTTATATGTGTATATGTTGCTATTGGACAAAAATCTTCAACAGTTGCACAAGCGGTAACAATATTAGAAGAACGTGGTGCTCTAGCATATACATGTATTGTAGCAGCGAACGCTAGTGATCCCGCAACATTACAATATTTAGCACCATATACAGGTGCAAGTATTGCTGAATATTTTATGTATAAAGGAAAAAGTACCTTAATTATTTATGACGATTTAACAAAACAAGCTCAAGCATATCGTCAAATGTCATTATTATTACGTCGACCACCGGGACGTGAAGCATTTCCAGGAGATGTATTTTATTTACATTCACGACTGTTAGAACGAGCAGCAAAATTAAATAGTGATTTAGGTGGAGGAAGTATGACTGCCTTACCAATTATTGAAACAGAAGCTGGAGATGTTTCTGCTTATATACCGACAAATGTTATTTCAATTACAGATGGACAAATCTTTTTATCTAATGATTTATTTAATTCAGGGATTAAGCCAGCAATTGATGTAGGTATTTCGGTATCTCGTGTTGGGTCAGCTGCACAAATTAAGGGTATGAAACAAGTAGCAGGAAAATTAAAACTTGAATTAGCTCAATTTGCTGAATTAGAGGCTTTTTCACAATTTGCATCTGATTTAGATAAAGCGACTTTAAAACAATTAGAGAGAGGAAGAAGATTACGTGAACTTTTAAAACAACCACAAAATTCACCAAAATCTGTTGAAGAACAAATCGGAATTATTTATGCTGGTACAAATGGTTATCTGGATGACTTAGATATTACATTAGTAACTCCTTTTGTTGCTCTTCTTGAAGAGTATATTACGACTAAAGATTTACGCTTCTTTAATGATGTTAAAGAAACAAAAAAATTAACACCAGAAGGTGAAAGTTTTTTAAAAGAAATGATTATAAAAGTGAAACAAGAAATTAAAGTAGCATAAAAAATATTTATCTTTATATACTTAAATTTTTAAGTATATAAAGATAAATACTATTCTATATTCTCATATCCGTAAGCTTCTAATTGCTCAACAAGCTCAATATTCCCCGTTTTAACTATTTTTCCCGCCATCATAATATGTACATGAGTTGGTTTTAAATACTGTAATATTCGAGGATAGTGAGTAATAATAATTAAAGATGAATTTTTAATCATGTTATTATTAATTCCTTCGCAAATAATTCTTATTGCATCAATATCTAATCCAGAATCAATTTCATCTAAAATTACTAGTTTTGGTTCTAAGAGTAACATTTGTAATATTTCATTTCTTTTTTTTTCACCACCAGAAAAACCTTCATTTAAATTTCGATGTAAGAATTCATTACGCATTTTCAATTTATTTAACATTATTTGTGTTATTTCCATAAATTGTAATGGATCTAATTCTGGTTGTCCTAAATATTTTCTTTTTTCATTATAAGCAATTCGAAGAAAATCATAATTTGTGACACCTGCAATTTCAATTGGATATTGAAAGGCTAAAAATAAACCTTCATGTGATCGTTCCTCTGGTGCTAAACAAAGTAAATCCTTATTTTCAAATAAAACTGATCCAGAATTAATAGTATATGCAGGATGACCTGCTAAAATTTTAGAAAGAGTACTTTTACCAGAACCATTTGGGCCCATGATTACATGTATTTCATTTTCTCCAATTTTTAAATCAAGACCATTAATAATTTGTTTTTTTTCAATGGATGCTTCCAATTTATTTAATTCTAATAATATTTTATTCATGTATTATCCTATACTCCCTTCTAATTTTAAAGATAAAAGCTTATCGGCTTCCGTTGCAAATTCCATTGGTAACATGGTAACAACGTCTTTACAAAAACCATTAATTAATAATCCTACAGCTTGATCAATCGTTATACCACGTTGAGTTAAATAAAATAATTGTTCTTCACTAATTTTTGAAATTGTAGCTTCGTGTTCAACAATAGAATTAGAATTCCATATGTCTATATAAGGGTATGTACATGCCAATGAAGATGATCCTAATAAAAAAGAATCACACTGCGAAAAATTACGTGAACTTTTTGCATTTGCTGCAATTTTTACTAAACCTCTATAAGAATTTTTTGAATTTCCACAAGAAATACCTTTTGATATTATTTTACTTGTGGTTTTCTCACCTAAATGAATCATTTTGGTACCAGTATCCGCTTGTTGATAATTATTAGTTAATGCAATTGAATAAAATTCTCCTGAAGATAATTCACCAACTAACACACAACTAGGGTATTTCCAAGTTATCGAAGATCCAGTTTCAACTTGTGTCCATGAAATATTAGCATTTTTTCCAATACATAAACCACGTTTTGTAACAAAATTATATATACCACCAATTCCTTTATTATCTCCACTATACCAATTTTGAACCGTTGAATATTTAATATTGGCGTTTTCAAAAGCGACTAATTCAACAATCGCAGCGTGTAATTGATTTTCACTGTATTGAGGAGCAGTACATCCCTCAAGATAATTAACACTACTATTTTTTTCAGCGACAATTAATGTACGTTCAAATTGTCCTGAATCTTTGTCATTTATACGAAAATAAGTTGATAATTCTAAAGGACAAATAACGTTTTGAGGTATATAACAAAAAGATCCATCAGTAAAAACGGCAGAATTTAATGAAGCAAAAAAATTATCACCAGTCGAAACTACTGTTCCAAGAAATTTTTCAATTAGTTTAGGATAATCTTGAATTGCTTCAGAAATTGAACAAAATATAACTCCAGATTTGGCTAATTTCTCTTTATATGTAGTTCCAATTGAAACACTATCAAATACCGCATCTACTGCAACATTTGATAATTTTTTTTGCTCATCTAATGAGATCCCTAATTTTTCAAAAGTACGTAAGATTTCAGGATCAACTTCTTCGAGTGAATTTAACTTTTTCTTTTTTTTTGGAATTGAATAATAACTAATTTTATCAAAATCTAATGAATTTATTTGTAAATTTGCCCAAGTTGGGAATTTTGTTTGCAGCCATTTTTTATAAGCTTTAAGCCGAAAATTAAGTAAAAATTTTGGTTCCTTTTTTTTATTTACTATTAATTTAATAATATTTTCATTCAAACCTATTGGAAATATCTCTTTTTCAATATTAGTTTTGAAGCCATATTTATATGGTTGGTTAATAACTTGATTTATTTCAAAATTTGTTTTATTTTTTTGCTCAGTCATAAGTAGGATAATATAAAAATAAACGTTTAGATATTATTTATTATTATAGATTTATTATATTACGAAAATCTGCAGTATTCTTTTTGCTAAATTAAAATTAGCCTAAAAAAAAAAATAAACGTATAATAAGATTTAGTGATATATATATATATAGTTAATAAATAGTTTTTTAAAGCTTTTACTCCTAGATTTATGAAAAATGTAACAAAAAGTATTTATCGTAATATTTTCTTTGTATTTACTCTTTTAACTTTTAGTTCATCGTGTTTCGCAAGTGAATTAGATGAAGCGGTTCGAACTGTTCAGTTAACACCAACAAAAAAAGTTGTTCTAACTACAGAACAAGTAAAAAGAGGAAAAAGACTTTTTAACAGTACATGCGCAACATGTCATACCGGTGGGATCACAAAAACAAATCCAAATGTCGGATTAGATGCAGAAGCATTAAGTTTAGCAACACCTGCTCGTAATAATATTGAATCTTTAGTTGATTATATGAAAAATCCAACAACATTCGATGGATTAGAATCAATCGCTGAAATTCATCCAAGTATTAAAAGTGCAGATATTTTCCCCAAAATGCGTACTATAACAGAAGAGGATATGTACACAATTGCAGGTCATATTTTAATATCACCAAAAATTGTAGCAGAAAAATGGGGTGGTGGGAAAATATACTATTAATAATTATTAATAGTATATTTTTTTCTTAGAAATTAATCATATTTTTTATCGGAAATAACTTTTCATAATTATGGTATATCAAACCCCCGAATTTACTTTAGTTATTGGTTATATGATGTTACTTTTTGCGGATTTTCTGGGCTATTTTTATTTAATCTTAAAAATTTATCGTATTTTATGTTTTAGTAAAATTACATTTGATCAATTACCACTATTAAATCCATATAAATGGCCTTTATCTTTAGTTCGTATAACAACGAAACCATATTTTCGCTTTTGGTCAAAAATGTTGCCAAAGCTAAAATTAGGAAAAGCCGCATATGATATGTCAGCTATTTTAGGACTCGAAATGTTATCTATAATGATTTCTGGTATGTTACAATTTCGAGCATTTATTTTGCTGGAAGTTCAACAATTTTTAGTTTAATGGAAATATAAATTGTTAATTGATTAAGTATATGATATAAAATGAAAAGTATTATCTTATTCAATATTCTCTAATAAATATGCTTAAAATTCGTTTAAAACGAACAGGAAGAAAAAGAAAACCTTTTTATAGAATTGTAGTAATGGAAAATTTATCACGACGTGATGGAAAAAGTATTGCTGAAATTGGCTATTATGATCCAATAAGTAAAATTTTAAATTTTAATAAAAAAGCACTTCATACATACATAAATAATGGTGCTCGTCCAACAAATACAGTTCGACATTTAATTCAAAGAATGTTTTTTGACACTTTATAAAAATAAAAAATTATAGAATAGGGTTAATGTTTAATCCCTATTCAAATTTTATTCAATCAAATCATAACCATAAAGAAATCCTATTTGTGAAATTTTTTCCAAAATTTTAAATCACGACATATTAGCATTTAAAAATAATTCAATTATTGGTCGATTTAAAGCTTCTAAAACTATTTGTATAGAAAAAAGTTCTTCACTAATTAAATTTCTATGTCCCCAATTTTTCAGTTCTTCACTTAAGAATATGTAAAATATGCCACTACCTGGAACAATTCCTTCTTTTAATGAAGATTTTATAATGTTAATAGCATTTTCAATTTTTTGCCGTTTTTCATCAAATTGATATTGCTTTGAAAAGCCTATTTTAGTCTTTATAGTATTTCCTTATAAACAAGCAATAGGTGTACGTATTATATTTTTTTCATCTTCATTATTATTTGTTAGTAATTCTTGATTTAAATCATTAATACATCTTTATGCAATCACTTTTTGAAATTTTGAAACAATAAATGTACTTTTTTCTTTTTTTATTATTACTTTTTCAGCTTGTCCTAAATCTTCAATCTTGAAGTTTTTTATTTCACCTTTAATCTTTAATCCAAAATAATGTGAATGTATCAAAAGTGAGAAATCTTGTAAAATTACCGTTTTAAGAAATTTTATATAACTAAATTTAACAACAGTGATTTTTAATTTTTTTTGAATATTATTTAATATTAATGTAGAAACAACACTTTTGTTTATTTTTTCCACAATAATAATTAATGAACCATTGTTTTTTTTATATTCAATTATAATATTAAGTTGATTTATACATTTAAATGGTCTGGTTACTATTAATAAATATGATTTTTCATAAATCACACCAAAATTTTTCATATCATTAACAAAATAAGAAGAGGTATAGGCATAATTCAATTGGATTCCTTGAACTATTTCTATTTCATTATCGGAAGAAATATTTTCTTCAATAACAAATAACCCATCTCGTTTAATTTATTGAATAGATCTGGTGAAAACTGAAAAAAGTTGTGTATTTATTTTTTTACCTCCTGACGTTTTAAATACACCTATAATTTGTTCAAGATTAGAAATATACAATAAAATTTCTAATACTTTTTCGACTAAAAAATAACTAATTTTTTTTTACCTTGACTTAACAATTACAGAATTATATCGATTGACAATAAAATTTAGTGAACACTGTACTAAGTAACAGATTATAATAATTGTAGTTATTGAGCCATCTCCAGATATTTTATATGTTTTAAAAGCAGCTTATTCAAAAAGTTTACGCAAAGTATTAGCACTTTTTAAAGAAAAATCTAACGTTTTTATTCAAATAGAACCACTCGTAACAATTTTTATATCATTTTTTTTGGTTGTAATGGTAGCATTTTTAACAATTGGACCGAATGTAATTTTTACAAATTCATTAATTTCGTTTAGTGTTTTTATACTTTTATTTAATTCTTTATATAATCAAAATAGATTAGGCATATTGTATTTAAAATATATATATATATCTATTAAAAACTTAAATAATAAAAATTTGCTTATCAATCAAAATATATTTATATATATATAAATATATATAGGGCTTGTAGCTCAGTGGCTAGAGCACGTGGCTACGAACTACGGTGTCAGGGGTTCGAATCCCTTCCTGCCCAATAGTTAAAAATCTTTTAGGGTCATTATGATGTTATAATAATACAATTATTGAATATTATTAAATGGGATATAGCCAAGTGGTAAGGCAATGGACTTTGACTCCATCATTCGTAGGTTCGAATCCTCCTATCCCAGTTACAAAAAAATAAAAATAAACAATAAAAATGATTCAATTTAGTAAACCAATTTATGAAAAAAGATTACCTTTTATAAAATTAACTAAATCAAAAAATGGACAGACTGGGACTGCAACTTTTGTCTTTATCCACCCATTTATTTTTAGAAATTCTCTCTACTCATTCACTCAAATAAATGGTATTTACTTAATATGGGGCAAAAAAGAAATAATTTCAACAGATATTGAAATTATTTTTCGTAAAGGCAAACCTTTTTTACTAAAAGCTATTTTTATTTTTAAAAATAGTATGGAATGGTTTAATTTTCTTAGCTTTATGCAATTTTATGCTAATGAAACTGGTCTTTTTTTTAAGTCTTCAACTTAGTTTTACCCTAAATTTAATTTATCTTAATAAAGTTTAATAAAATGGAATATTCTTTACAGACATTAAACCAACGTTCCCGCTTAAAACATTTAACACTTACTAATATTATCGACACCTTAAATTTGATTGGATTTGAAGTTGATGATATTTTTTTTGAAAATACTTTTAATAATAAAGATTATCAAAATATAAGACTGCTTTTAAAAGTACCTGCAAATCGAGAAGATTTAGCAAATGAACACTTGTTGCTTAAAGATCTTCAATCAATCTTTAATTTTTCAGTAAAAAATCAATGGAAACTTTTGAAATCTTATTACTCATTTATTTTGAAACAAAAATATATTAAATCAAAAAAGAATCACTCTACAAAAATACAATCTACGGTTCCAAATGTTTTTATTTTTATTAGTGAAATAGAATATCACTTGCAAGATTTTTCGCCTTTTTGGATACAAAAAAAACTTATAAATAGTGGCTATAAGCCACAAAATAGTATAGAAGATCTTTTATCATTAATTCTTTTAGAATGGGGTGAATTAATTTCATTTAAAAATTATGAAATGAGTTCTCTTTTAAATCTTAGTATCTTATCAACTAACGAAATAATGGAAGATGAAAGTGGAAATAAAAAAATAATTCCAAAAAATACAATAGTCGTAAAAGATTCCAAAAATAATATTATTAGCTTTCTTGGTAGATTTGAAACAACTTATTCTTCTTTAACAAAGTATACAAAAGTTTTTGAAATTATTTTTTATGATATTCATGAAAATCAATTATGTCTTAACCCTTTAGAAAGTAATATATCATTTCGTTATTTACGAAATATGTTTTTAATACATTTAAAATCTAGTCTACAGCGCTTTTTAACTCTTTTAGAATTAATATATCAAGGGAATATTTCACATAATATAGTTTCAACGATTCAAAGTATCAAAAAAGTGTCTAATTATCGTTTTTTAAAGTTAAATAAACAAAAATTATTAAATTACTTAAAGAGTAACACATATAACCAAAATATATTCGAGAAGGCAGGTTTAAAATTAGTATGTAGTACTAGTAAACAGCTATATTTTCAAATTCCAATAACAAGAAATGATTTAAAACGCGATGTTGATATTATTGAAGAGTATTGCAGATTCATTGGCTATTCAAATTTTTGTGAGATTCCTCCAATAAAAACTTATAAAATTAAACAAACAAAAATTAAACCTCTTGAATTTATTAAAACGTATTTTTTAAATCAAGGATTTCAAGAAATTAATACAAATCCTATTCAAGATTCAAAAAATAAAAATAGTCAATCTATCTTACTTACTAATCCATTAACAAATGACTATAGTTTACTTCGTACTGAACTTATCTCACAATTATTCGATAATTATTCTCGAAATGTTCGAGCTGGATTTGAGACAAAAAATTTTTTTGAGATTGGTCGAGTTTTTAAAAAAGTTAGTACAAATATTCATGAAATTGATAAATTAGGAGGAATTTTTCAAATTGAGAACATTAAAAAAGACGTAGATAATTCTTCTGAATGGTTTTTTGCAAAAGGTTTACTTGAGAATTTTTTACTTCAATTTGGATATACAAAATATCAGATGAAGGATTTAAAATTGTCACATACATCACTTTTTCATCCGACCCGTTCAATAGATATATTAATACATAATAATAATATAGGTTCATTTGGAGAACTAAATCCAAAATTTAAAAAAAGTACATTTTCAAAATATGCGACTTATTTATTTGAATTTGATCTTAGTTATTTTAAAGCGTGGCGTTTACAGAGTCAAATAAAAAATTATAATATTTATTCCAAGTATCCTATAATTATTAAAGATTTATCATGTTCTTTAAGCAAACAAATTTCTTTTGTTGAGTTGAAAAAAATGATTTATAATTGCTCAAACAATTTAAAATCGGTTGAGTTTTTTGACCTATATTTTAGTGAAAAAGAGAAAGAAACAATTAATATAAACATTCGTTTAAAATTTCAATCTTTTGAAAAAACATTATTAACATCAGATATAGAGAAATGTATTAATAGTATTCAAAAAAATCTGAATAAAAAATTTTGTGTAATTTTTGATATATAACTATTCATTCACTTACCATACATTTTCTATTTTTTAATAATTAAAAGAAAAATAATTTATTAAAAGCCCTATTATTTTTAAAATACAGGTAATGATTAATAATCATACAAATATAAAATATTTTTAGTATTAAAATTTATGATTTCCGTTTGCCAAGAATATTATAAGAGTAATAATTCTGCCTTTGAGGCCGCATTTTATCAGTGTTTTAATGAAGATACATTTGATGAAGCTTATGAATATGATGAATCAAAAAAAGGTCCCGCATTAGATACATATGGTACAGATATAACGAAATTAGCTCGACAAGGAAAATTAGATGATTGTTTTGGACGTGATAGTGAATTATTAGAGATGATGGAAATTTTAGTGCGACGTCAAAAAAACAATCCTGTATTAGTCGGTGACGCAGGAGTAGGAAAAACAGCAATTATTGAGTTGTTCGCAACTAAAATTGTTAATAATTTAGTTCCTTTTGTTTTAGAAGGTAGGGTAATCGTTAGTCTTGATTTAGCTCGAATTGTAGCTGGCTCTAGATATCGTGGTGAATTTGAACTCCGTTTTCAACGCGTATTAGATGAAGTACTTGCACAACCTAATATAATAATTTTCATCGATGAAATACATACTTTAAGTGGTACTGGTTCTGCAGAAGGTTCTTTAGATGCAGCAAATATATTAAAACCGGTTCTTTCTAGAAGTGGTTTTCAATGTATTGGAGCCACAACAGTAAAAGAATATCAGAGAATTGAAAAAGATCCTGCATTGAATCGTCGTTTTCAACCAATTCGAGTAAAAGAACCTAGTGTTGAAGATACTATTAAAATATTATATGGTTTACGTCCCAGTCTTGAATCATTTCATAATGTTACCCTTGAACCAGATGCATTACGTTTAACGGCTGAGCTTGCAGCTCGCTACATCTATGATCGTTTCCTTCCAGACAAAGCTATAGATCTTATTGATCGAGCAGCAGCAAAAGAGGTAATTAAAATAACAAATGTTACCGAAGGTTCAGTTATTTCTGCTGTTGTTAATGCAGCCTTAAATGTTCTTGGAACTCTCAAAGCTGAAGCTTTTCGACGTGGCGATATGCCCTCAGCATTTTTATTTCAAGAAATTGAACACGCATATCGTAATTTTTTACTTCGTTGGGTTGAAAACCCTCTCTTAATACCAGAGGTTAATGAACCCTTACAAGCAATAACTGTATCTTCGCCACTTAAGCAAGAGTTCTTTGATATGATGCGTATATCTATTTTAAAAAGAGTTGATGATATCTTATTTGCTTCGAGTAATGTACGTGTAGACACAAAAAGACGTAGATTAATTAAAAATTTATCACCTTCAAAAAATGAAGAAATTTATACGAAAGTAATAAATAATAATATAAACAAAAAAAAATCAAATGATTTAAGTATTTATCGTATTTCAGTTTTTTTATATGGTGAATGGTTAGAAGGAGAACGTCTTAACTTTTTCACATCGATATCAGTTAAAAATCAATTCTTTAAAGAACTAAATCATATTATACATGAATCGAATATTTATGATTATTTATCGAATGTACGTTCACTTTTATTTAAAAATATACTTTCTTTTTCTCGTGAGAAGGATTTTTTAGAAGAAGATATTGAATCATTTGAAGAAACAATTGAACTATTAAGTGAACTTGAAGAAAAAAGAATTGAAGTTTTTAAAGATTTTGCGCGAAATTTTAGACCAATCATTAGAAAAGGAATTATAGATAGCTTAAAATGTAGTTCAAAAATTACTTTAACAGAAAAAGAATTAGTTTCTGTATATGCTTTATTAGGTTTTTATTCAACACCAACAGGTCAAGACTTTTTAGAAAATTTAGAAGATCCTGAATTAATTCGTCTAGCAAGAAATATGGGTGATTTTAGTGGCTTAAAAAAACGTATTACACATACTGAAATTCGCGCATTATTATCTCATATGACTGGTATACCAATGCAATCAATTAATAGTATTGAAACAGATAAATTACTTAATTTAGAATCAACTCTTCATACAAGAGTTATTGGTCAAGAAGAAGCTATTTCAGCTATAGCAAAAGCTATTAGACGTTCTCGTCTTGGTATTCAAAATCCTACCCGTCCAATAGCGAGTTTCCTATTTTGTGGACCTACTGGAGTTGGAAAAACAGAAGTTACAAAAGCTTTAGCTGTTAGTTTATTTGGAGCTGAAAGTGATATGATTCGCTTTGATATGTCAGAATTTATGGAAAAATTTACTGTTTCAAGATTAATTGGTTCACCTCCAGGATATGTTGGTTATGATGAAGGAGGTCAATTAACGGATTCTGTTCGTCGTAAGCCATATTCTGTAGTACTTTTTGATGAGGTTGAAAAGGCTCACCCTGATATTTTGAATATTTTATTACAAATCTTAGAAGATGGACGTTTAACTGATAGTCAAAAACGTTTGGTTCCATTTGAAAACACAGTAATTATTATGACTTCGAATGCTGCCGCTGAGGAAATTCAACAAATTATTAAAGATCAAAGAACATCAAATATAATTGAATCGCAAAGTGAGAAATACCCTTCAAAAAATAAAAAAGATAAACCTGAATTGTCTTCTAGTTTCCATGATGAATATTCTGGTGCTATTGATTTTTTAAATTCTCCAATTCAAGAAAACTTTTTATCTGATTTAAAAGGTCAAATAAATGTTGAGTTTGAACGTTCTTTTAGAGCAAGTACAGCATACACCAGATTAGAACGTCAACTTAAAGAATCAAAAGAGGGTATAAAGGATAATAATGAGGAACATTCTGAAAAACAAAAAAATCAAGTCACATTAAAAAGTGCTGTTTTAGAACGTTTAAGCACGATGTTTTTACCCGAATTTTTAAATAGATTGGATGATATCATAATTTTTCAACCATTATCGCCTGAAGAACTAAGAAAAATTTGTGATATTATGATTAAAGAAGTGATAGAAAGAGTTCAATCAAAACGAATAAATTTAGAAGTTGATGATAAGGTACGATTAAAATTAACCCGTGAAGGCTATAATCCAATTTTTGGTGCTCGTCCATTACGTCGTTTAGTAACAAAATATATTGAAGATCTAATTTCTGAAAGTTTACTAAAAAATCCGCCAGTAAATAAATCTCAAACGGTTAAAATTATTCTTGATGAAAATGATCAAATTACTCTTAAATTAGAAAAAGAATCTAATATTAGTATAGCGATTATTTAAATTGACATAGAATAGATTATATATATATAATATAATCTATTCTATAGACATTTTTTTTTTTGCTGAGATAGCTCAGTTGGTAGAGCAGTGGATTGAAGCTCCTCGTGTCACCAGTTCAATTCTGGTTCTTAGCATGAATTCTTTTTTTAGTAATATAATATAATTTTATTTATTGTTGATCTTACTTTATTTATGTTATATATATAATAATAATTATATAATCAATTATTTGTTAGTAATAGGCGTCTTTAGTTCAGTTGGTAGAACGCAGGTCTCCAAAATCTGGTGTCGAGGGTTCGAGTCCTTCAAGGCGCGATTTAATAAGGTGGTTTGGAATATTCAAAAAAGTTATAAAATCCATATAAGAACAAATAAATTTATTCCTTCTATGGCAAAAAAAATTAAAGCATTTGTAAAATTAGCCCTTCCTGCTGGAAAAGCAACTCCCGCTCCTCCTGTTGGACCTGCTTTGGGTCAACATGGTGTAAATATAGCAGGTTTTTGCAAAGAATATAATGCAAAGACAGTAGATAAAATTGGATTAATTATTCCTGTTAAAATAACAATTTATGAAGATCGTTCTTATTCTTTTATCTTAAAATCCCCTCCTGCGTCGGTTTTACTGGCAAAGTTCGCAAAAATATTAAAAGGAGCTGCTGAACCAAATAATCAAAAAGTTGGAAAAGTAACAATGGAACAAGTTAAAGAAATTGCCACCTTAAAAATGAAAGATTTGAATACTAAAGATATAGAAAAAGCATCTTTAATTATTATAGGTACAGCAAAAAATATGGGAATTACTATAGAATCTAATTAACTTTTAAGGATGATATTTAATAATAAATATGAAAAAATATTCAAAACGTATTCAAGCATTAAGAGACATAATTAATAAGGAATCTTATATACTAGATAAAGGGATTAAACTATTAAAAAATTTGGGAAATGCAAAATTTAATGAGTCTGTCGAAGCACATATTTGCTTAAATATTGATCCAAAATATGCAAATCAACAATTACGAACGAGTTTAGTATTACCGAATGGAAATGGTAAAGAAACTAAAATTGCGGTATTAACAGATTCTGAAAGAGTTAAAGAAATGCTTTCTTTTGGAGCATCAATTGCAGGAAGCGATGATTTAATTGAAGAAATAAGTAATGGAAAATTAGACTTTGATTTACTTATAACTTCACCCCAATTCATGCCAAAATTAGCAAAATTAGGACGTATTTTAGGTCCTAAAGGATTGATGCCTTCCCCAAAATCTGGAACCGTAACGCAAAATCTTAAAGAGACACTTTCTGAATTTAAAAAAGGTAAGTTGGAATATCGTGCAGATAAAACAGGTATTGTTCATTTAAGTTTTGGAAAAACTAACTTTACAGAAGAACAATTAAAAGAAAATTTATTAGTTGTTTTTAATTCAATTGAAAAAAATAAACCTAGTGGAGTTAAAGGAAAATATTTTAAATCTTTTTATATTTGTACAACAATGAGTCCTGCTCTAAGTCTCGAATTAAATAGTTTTAAGAAATAATTTAACTAATTGAATTTTAGTATTTTTTATGTTAAATTACTATTATGTATAGATTTATAAATTTGGGAATAATATAACATACTAAAATTTTCTAATGTATTGCCTATACTTTAATTATTTATAAACTTTTATTTATGAACGAAAAATTAAATACGATTATTGACCAATTAAAAACATTAACACTTTTAGAAGCTGCAGAGCTTGTAACAGCTATGGAGGAAACCTTTGGTATTGATACGACAATTGCAGCAGCACCAATGGTTACTGCATTAAATGGAGAAACAAATTCAACAGCTTTAGCTGAAGAAGAAAAAACAGCCTTTGATGTTTATTTAGAAGAAGTCCCTAGTGATAAAAAAATAGCGATTTTAAAAATTGTTCGTAATGTTACGGGATTTGGATTAAAAGAATCAAAAGAGATTGTTGATACTGTTCCAAAAGTAGTAAAAGAAGGAACTACTAAAGAAGAAAGTGAAAGTATTAAAAAAGAGTTAGAAGCCGTTGGTGCAAAAGTAAGTATTAAGTAAATAATTAAGTAAAAATTTACTTAATTATTTATTATTTGTGTATAATTCACCGACTTTTTTTTGTTTTTCAAGTGCTTTAAAATCTGGTTCTATTTTTTCAAAAGGTTCCATTTTATTTTCGATCTCTAAAATAACTTCATAAATAATATCGAAAATATCTTCTACTAACTTGACTTCTCCAAGTTTATCTGTTGGAACAACCGTACGAGTTTTTTGTGATGCTTTTTTAAACATATCTTCGAGATATAAAAGCATTGCGACAACATCAACAGAATCTACTTCAAAGTCTACGCGTAGATTTGACTCCAATTTAACTTCCTCTTCTTCAATTTCATCTAATTGTTTTATAATTACTTTAACTATAACATTAAATAATTCATCAAAAGTTAAGGATTTTAGTTCCCAAGTTTTTTTCCAATTTTTTGAAAAAACCATTAAAATAATATTTTTACTTTTTATTTACCTCATTTATTTCACTCAGAAGATAGAATATAAATCTTTATAAATTAATATTAACACTAAAAAAATCTATTACAATAAAAAAAATATTTACTTTTAAGTAACTTGACTTTAATAATATCATCATTTATTATTAAAGCTAACAAGAAAATATATTATAAATAATTTAATTATTCGTTTATTGGTTAATATTTAACTTTTCAATGTTTAAAAAATAGAAAAAAGCATTATTTAATCATCGAGATGTAACGCAGTTTGGTAGCGTGTCTGCTTTGGGAGCAGAAAGCCGCAGGTTCAAATCCTGCCATCTCGAATTTATTTTTAACGAAATTTACTAAAATTTTTGATTCATATAAACTAATAAAACACCAAACTTTTAGGTCTATAAATGAATTGGATTAAATTTTTTCAGATTTTAAAATAATTTAATTATATCAATTTAGTATCACTACAAAAACAGAATATAAAACAAAGTTAAGAGTTAGTAAATCGAAATATCAGTTTTCTTATAACGATAATTGGTTATCCATATTAAAAAGTATAGGTTAACCATATACGTTCAAAATATTAGTACCCCCAAGGGAATTCGAATCCCTGTTGCCTCCGTGAAAGGGAAGTGTCCTAGGCCACTAGACGATGGGGGCTATCTACATGTATTCTAAACAATATGTGAATTATTTGTCAAGTCTCCTATTTTCGAAAAAATTATTATTATTTTTTTTTAATGGTATATATATATATATATTTAAAAATTTAAATAGAACTGGAAAATTTATGTGTCCTGAATTAATTTTAGCAACAATTTATTTTTTTGTAATTATATCTATCAATATTTTTTTTTCTAAATTATTAAATAGTTATATTAGGACAATTAAAGAGTTACAGAAAATAAAAAATATTTTAACAATATTTCCTTCTCCTTCTGGATTAGTTATTTCAAATTTATATTTATATACAAAAAGTCAAATTAAAGAGCCAACTATACTTAAAAATTTTCATTTATTAACTGATTCTGAAGATATTTTAGTTCTAGGTAATTGTTATAAAAATTTAAATCAAACATTTAAGAAAAAAAATATTGATTTTCGTTCTTTTAGATATTATCTAAATTTATTAGAAAAGCAATCTTTAAATTCTTGATTATTACTCTAAAATTTAATGGAAAAATTGGGCTGCCTGGGACTTGAACCCAGAACTTATCGGTTAAAAGCCGAGTACTCTACCATTGAGTTAGCAGCCCAAACTATAATACTTTACATATTTAATGTACAATACAATAGGAGAAATTACTAATCTTTAATAAGATAGTGAAGAGTGTATTAAATGAAGAACACAAAAAAACTCTTTTATAACGATGAATTTAAATGCATTAAGTCAATTACTAACTGTATTTATTATTGTTTCAATTGGTCCAGCTTGTGTTGCATATTTAGCGACTAAATCTAAAAATACACTATAACATTAATTATATAATTATATATTAAATTATGGTAATTAATACTAAGAATATCATATAAAAAGGAAGAAATACAAACAAAAAATATATTTGTTAAAATTTACTTCAGAGAATTAAGAAAGGACTTATAGATTTTATTTAAATTATATAAAAATGGCTTTACCTTGGTATCGTGTTCATACTGTTGTATTGAATGATCCTGGAAGATTGATAGCTGTACATTTAATGCATACAGCATTAGTTTCAGGATGGGCAGGTTCTATGGCTTTATATGAATTAGCTGTTTTTGACCCTTCAGACCCTGTATTAAATCCTATGTGGAGACAGGGGATGTTTGTTATGCCTTTTATGGCACGTTTAGGTATTACTGAGTCTTGGGGCGGATGGACAATTACTGGTGAAAGTTCAACAACACCAGGAATTTGGAGTTTTGAAGGAGTTGCTTTAACTCATATTATTTTATCAGGATTACTCTTCTTAGCTGCTATATGGCATTGGGTATATTGGGATCTTGATTTATTCCAAGATCCAAGAACTGGTGAACCTGCATTAGATTTACCAAAAATTTTTGGAATTCATCTTTTATTATCAGGTATTTTATGCTTTGGATTCGGAGCATTTCATGTTACTGGATTATTTGGGCCAGGTATTTGGGTATCAGATGCTTTTGGTTTAACGGGACATGTGCAACCTGTAGCACCTTCATGGGGACCAGAAGGATTCAATCCATTCAATCCAGGTGGAGTTGCTGCACACCATATTGCTGCTGGTACATTAGGTATAATTGCAGGTATTTTCCATTTAACAGTACGTCCACCTCAAAGATTATATCGTGCATTACGAATGGGGAACATTGAAACTGTATTATCAAGTAGTATTTCTGCAGTATTTTTTGCTGCCTTTATTACATCTGGAACAATGTGGTATGGATCAGCAACTACTCCTATCGAACTATTTGGACCAACACGTTATCAATGGGATAGTGGATATTTCCAACAAGAAATTGAACGTCGTGTAGAGACTTCTCTTTCACAAGGAATTTCTGAAACAGAAGCTTGGTCACAAATTCCAGATAAACTTGCATTTTATGATTATATCGGTAATAACCCTGCAAAAGGTGGTTTATTCCGTTCAGGCCCAATGGATAAAGGAGATGGTATTGCCGAAGCTTGGCTAGGTCATCCAATTTTCCGTGATCGTGAAGGACGTGAATTAACAGTTCGTCGTATGCCTGCATTCTTTGAAACTTTCCCTGTTATTTTAGTTGATAAAGATGGTATTATTCGCGCTGATATTCCTTTCCGACGTGCTGAATCAAAATATAGTATTGAGCAAGTAGGGGTAAATGTAAGTTTTTATGGTGGAAAATTAAATGGGCAGACATTTAAAGATGCACCAACAGTTAAAAAGTTTGCTCGTAAAGCACAATTAGGTGAAGTATTTGAGTTTGATCGTACAAGTTTAGAGTCAGATGGGGTATTCCGAAGCAGTCCTCGTGGTTGGTATACTTTTGGTCATGCAAATTTTGCTCTATTATTCTTTTTTGGTCATTTATGGCATGGATCAAGAACAATTTTCCGTGATGTATTTACTGGTATTGGTCCAGAAGTTACTGAGCAGGTTGAATTTGGTGCATTTAGAAAAATTGGAGATAGAACAACACCACGTAAAGGAAGCGTTTAACTTGTTTTATTTTTAAATTTTTTATTAATCATAAAGTCACATATTTCTAAAAAAAATATGTGACTATTCAATACTAATCTTAAATTGAAATATTATTATTATGGAAGCCTTAGTTTATACATTTCTATTAATTGGAACTTTAATGGTACTTTTTTTTGCAGCATTTTTCCGTGAAACACCAAAAATTTTAAGAAGCTAAAAACTTTTTAATATTTTAATCATCGTCTTCTTCAAATGGATCAATGAGATTTTCTGATCCTGGTCCAAATGAGCTATATATTGTTAATAATGTTACTCCTATAGCTAATGAGGCAATTCCAAGGGCTATAAATATAGTATCAAGATTCATAATTTTTTTCTTTCTAATTTAGTAATATATATTATTTTTGTCTTTATTTAATTTATTAAATTCATAATTTAACTTTTATTATGGCACTAAAAACTCGTTTAGGTGAAATTCTTAAACCTTTAAATATTGAATATGGTAAAGTAGCACCAAATTGGGGTACAACACCTGTTATGGGTATTTTTATGGCTTTATTTCTTGTATTTTATTTGATTATTCTTCAAATATATAATTCATCATTAATTTTAGAGAACGTTGATGTTGATTGGAGTGCATTAGAGGGTTAAGAAGAATATATATTTTATATATTCTTTCATTATAAAATTAGAAAAATTGAAATTTTTCTAATTTTATATTAGTGTAATCAAAAATTACTTTAAAGCTTCCTTTAAAGTGATAAAAGCTCCGAAATTGCAAAATTATTTGTATTAGTTCCACTATAATTAACAGAATCAAAACGAACAACAACTGGATAACGAATTGCTTCAGCTTTCTCAACACTTACTACAGTACCCACTTTATTAAACCAATACGATTCTTTTCGTAAGATTCTTACTTTTGTTCCTTTTTCTACCATATATAATTACTTAAATTTTAAATATATAATTTATATTAATAGCTTTATTATATTAATATTTTTTAAGTAAACCCTCTATGATACTTAATTTTAATAAAAATAATAATTAATATTATATGTTAATTATTAATTAATATTATTTAATAAATTTATTAATATTTCCAAATAAGTAATAAATTTATTCTTTTAACAATATATTAAGTATATCAACCATAAATATTTGTTTGAGGTGTAATTAAAAAAGTAATTACATTTACTTATTTACTTAAAATTTTTATCATAAAGATATTTAATACAAAAAAACATTATGAATATTAAAACTTACTTATTTTTATTTATACTTTTTTTCTTACTTACATTTGGTGATCGAATTGTTGTAATAGTTGAAAATTTATGGAAAAATGTTGCATCTCGTGTTTATGAAATTAATGATTCTTCAGAATCATTATTAGATTTTACTGGTTTAGATCAAACAGTATTTCAAGTTATTACAGATACAAAAATAACTTTTGAAGATGTTGCTGGAAATGAAGAAGCAAAAGAAGAATTAGTAGAGGTTGTCAAATTTTTGAAAGAACCTGATAGCTTTTCAAAATTGGGTGCAGGAATACCAAAAGGCGTATTATTAGGTGGACCACCAGGTACAGGAAAAACCTTATTAGCAAAAGCTATTGCAGGAGAAGCAGGTACTCCTTTTTTAAAAGTTTCAGGCTCTCAATTTGTTGAATTATTAGTTGGTGTTGGAGCAGCAAGAGTGCGTGAGCTTTTTGAAAAAGCACGTTCAATAAAACCAGCAATTATCTTTATTGATGAAATTGATGCAATTGCTCGGGCTCGTTCAGGAAGTAATAGTATGGGTGGTGGAAATGATGAACGGGAACAAACATTAAACCAAATTTTAACTGAAATGGATGGTTTTAAAGTTGATACTGGAATTGTAATAATCGCAGCTACCAATCGAATTGATATTTTGGATCCTGCAATTAAACGCGCTGGACGATTTGATCGACAAATAACAATCAATAATCCAAATTTACGTGAACGTCAAGCAATTTTAAAAGTCCATGCCCGTGGTAAAAAACTAGATCCAACTGTTTCTATTTCACGAATTGCACAGCGAACACTTGGTTTTTCAGGAGCCGATTTAGCCAATCTTCTGAATGAATCAGCTATTCTTGCTACACGTCGTGAAAAACAAACAATTACTATGGAAGAAATTAATATTACTATTGATAGACTTGTTATTGGATTAGAAGGAAAACAAGTAAATCGTGTTAAAGCACGTCAATTAACCGGCTTTCACGAAATGGGACATGCTTTTGTTGGTAGTTTGATTAATGAAAAGAGTGGAATTGAGAAATTAACTTTAGTACCACGAGGTCCAACTCAAGGCACTACTTGGACACTTCCTTCACCAAGTCAGTATGATTCTCGTGATTTTTTTGTTAGTCAAGTTTTAATTGCTCTTAGTGGTCGTGCTTCCGAAGAAATTGTGGGTGGGATATCAGAGTGTACAGTAGGTGCTCAACAAGATTTAGCACAAATGACACGTAATTTACGTGTTATGATACTTCGTTATGCAATGTCACGTCTTCAAGAATTAAAACAACAAGCTCAACAACGTAATTTATTCTTTTTAGGAAGTGATGTTAAACAAGAATTGAATAATATTATTGATACATTTACAACAAGTTTTATGGATAGTACTTATCAAGAAGTTTTATCTTTTTTAGAAGCTATTCGTCCTGGAGGAGAACGTTTAGTTGATGAATTATTAGTTTCTGAAGAATTAAGTGGTCGTGAATTAAGATCTGTTGCTAAAGAATATTTATCTAACTTAACAAAATTGGAAATTCTTTATAATAGCCGTCAATCGTCATTATTTGACATTATAACTCCAGAATTACAACCTTTAACAAATGAAGTAAACAAAGAAATATAATTTATGTAAATAAAAAAAAATTACTTATAATAAGTAATTTTTTTTTATCAACTAAAAACTTGGGAAAATTAATGGATCTGGATATACAAAATTTATAAAAATAATAAATCCAGATGTGATTGATAACCAAACAGTTAATAATACGGGTGCTGTTGATAAATATTTTAGAAAATTATTCATATATATTTTTTTTAATAGATTATTATATGATATAGAATTAAATACCTTAAAATTTTAACGAGGAGATACTGTTATATCATCATCGGATGCTAATAAATCACCATTAACAAATTCCTTCCAAGAATCGATTGGCCATAAAAAGCCAGAATTCATAATTGAAATAGCTACAGGAACATTAATAATAATTTCATTTTCAAAAGCATTTGATGTTGTACTAGCATATTGTATATACTTTCTTCCTACCCATCCAATCCATCCAGTAATATAAAGAAATAATAAACCTGGTAATATAAATTCATTTACATGATCAAATTGTCCACTAGCTATAATACGTGGTAATCCTTCTTTACCACACAGTAAATTTGAATTACCATATCTTTCAAAACGTGCTTTCGTTGCATCAATTTCTTTTAATAAAAATTTTGCTTCTTTACTATCAGGGGTATAAAGTTTTAATCTGTTTTCTAATTTTTTTACAGATGATCCTAAACGTTTCTGAAATGCAGGTGATTCTTTACAAGGCTTTAAGGCATTAAAATCTGCATATGCTATTTGAACATTACTTGTTATTAATGAACAAGAAAATAATGTTAAACAACTAATTTTTGCAACTAATGTTTTAAAATTAAATTTCATTTGAAGATAAATATCGTTAAAAATAAGTTTCGCTAGTAGAATCGATATATATATGTATATATATTATAATACAGAATAAAATTAGTAAAATTTTTTCGAATTAATCCTTAAGATTTATAAATAACGGGATTGACGGGACTCGAACCCGCAACTTCCGCCGTGACAGGGCGGTGCTCTAACCAATTGAACTACAAACCCGAGGAGAGAGAGGGATTCGAACCCTCGGTATAAACAAATTATACAAAAGATTAGCAATCTCTCGCGATCGACCACTCTGCCATCTCTCCATTTTTTTAATGTTTCAATAATAACTTTATTTAGGGTGGCTTCGGTTGGATTTGAACCTACGACCTAGGGCTTATGAGTCCCCCACTCTAACCAGCTGAGCTACGAAGCCCTTTTTTTGTATAAATATATATTGTACTTTAATTCAGTTAAAAATGTAAGATATTAATTATCTTACATTTTTAGACATTAAAAGAATCCTAGTGTAACTGCTTTATCAATTGGCATTGTTGCACCAATTCCGAACCAAATGGCAAATATTGTCCCTATAAAGAAGACCAACATTGCAATCGGACGTCTAAACGGGTTTTGAAATTTGTTAACATTTTCAATAAATGGAACTGTTAATAAACCTAAAGGTACTGCTGCCATAGAAGCGACACCTAGTAATTTATTAGGTAAAATACGTAATAAATTAAAAGTGGGATAAAAATACCATTCTGGTAATATTTCTAATGGTGTCGCAAACGGATTTGCTTTTTCACCAAATCCTGATGGTTCTAATATTGACAATCCAATAATAGAAGCAAACGTTCCAAGTATTACCACTGGAAAAATATAAAGTAAATCATTAGGCCATGCAGGTTCACCATAATAGTTGTGACCCATTCCTTTTGCTAATTTTGCACGTAGTTTTGGATCTGAAAGATCCGGTTTTTTAATAACAGACATAATATATATATATAATTTTCAATTATTTTGATTACTTTAAATAGTGTTTTATTAACTTAATTAGATAATTTACAATGGTCCTGAAATTCCTTGTTTTCTTATCATTAAGAAATGAGCCAGCATTAGGACAGCTGTTAACAGTGGTAAAACAAAAGTATGTAAACTATAAAAACGTGTTAACGTTCCTTGACCAACACTTGTTCCACCACGTAACAGTTCGACTAAAGTATTTCCTACAACAGGTATTGCTTCTGGAACTCCTGTTACAATTTTACAAGCCCAGTATCCAACTTGATCCCAAGGTAATGAATAACCGGTAACACCAAAAGATACCGTTACGGAAGCTAAAATTACGCCAGTTACCCATGTTAGTTCTCTTGGTTTTTTGAATCCACCTGTTAAGTAGACACGAAAGGTATGTAAAATCATTGTTAATACCATCATACTTGCAGACCAACGATGAATTGAACGAATTAGCCAACCAAAATTAACTTGAGTCATCATATATTCAACAGAAGCAAATGCATCAGCAACAGAAGGACGATAATAAAAAGTCATTGCAAATCCCGTTGCAACTTGTACTAAGAAACAAACAAAAGTTATACCACCTAAACAATAAAAGATATTGACATGTGGAGGTACATACTTACTTGAAATATCATCAGCAATTGCTTGAATTTCAAGACGTTCTTGGAACCAATTGTAAACTTTTCCCATTATTAAAATAAAAGAATATTCTCTAATTATTTTTCACATTTAAGCACAAAATAAATTAATTAATATAAAACCAGCAATACCTATTATTTTAAGATTATGTATTGTTTGGGTTTCGCGATGAATCGCTTGATAATAAGCCAAATACAGCAATTGTAATAAAAAAAAATGCTGTTGCGTAAACAAATAATTTTAATGCTAGCATATGTTTAAATATAATCTTAAGTTAATATAGGGTACTAAAGAAAAATTTTATAAAATTTATATAGTTTCAACCAATCTACGAATAATTTCACGTTGACGAATTAATGTCCAGCAAAATGAAAATGTGATAAATATTAATAGTACTTGACTAAACAATAAAATCGGGTCTAATCTCCAACCATGAATAACAATTATTGAACTATAAACAATACCTAACGTCGTTATAAAAATATCCCAGTCTGTTGCTAAATTTGGATTTACAAATCGTAAAGCATATAAACAAATCATAGCAAAAGCAAAACTAACGCCAATAAGAAGTGCAGGTTCAATAATTATATTAATCATTTTTAAGCCCCAATACGCTCAAGTGGATCTAAACGACTTACAATAATTAAAGCAAGAGTAATAGGTACAATTACAATAATTAGTCCCCCAAATAAGCTTCCTAAAAAATTTGATAATGATGCTGTCATGATTTGTATTTTATAAAATTAGGTAAATGATTTCTTTTTTTTGTTATGTATTCGGAAGTATTTGGTTGTTAGATGAAAATTCATTATCCGGAGTTAAAAATAACATACAATGGCATTCTTTTCGTTCACGCATCGGAACACAAGGACAATTCCAATAAGCTAAACTAATTTCATCTTCTTTATTATCATAATAGCGACATGGACATAATGGTGCACCATATAATTCTTTATTTTTTGCTAATCCTTGAATAACGGATTCTGTTACTTCTGTATCAATACAAAAAAAAGTATTTGTAGATTTTGCATAGTTTGCTGCAAATTGTTTCATTGCCTTTATGATTTTTGCGTTAATACTCATAATTTTAAAAATATATAGCTAGTACTTTTTTTTATTTATTACTTAATATTATTAATTTTTATAATTATGAATAAGTAATTGAACGAGATAAAAATATACTATAATAGTAGAGTATATAAATTATATTAATGAGGTCCTAATGATTGCTCTTTATCTCCCAGCTATATTAATACCTATTATTGGAATATTTTTACCTGGAATTGCCATGGCTGTATTATTTATCTATATTGAAAAAGAAAACGTTGAGTAATTTTTTACCTCAATGTTTTCTGATAATAAATAAACGATAACTTTCATTAATTATAATGAAGAACCTAATCCTGCATATGAACCATAAATGAAAAGACTTAAAACCGTCAAAACACCCATTCCACCAACCACTGCAATTACCCAAAGAGGTATACGTCTATTAGTATCTGCCATAAAAGTTAAATAATTTAAAAAGTAAAAAAAATTTCTTTTGAGAGTTAATTAAAGAAATAACTTGAAAATAATACTGCTAAAACGAATATTAATAATAATCCCCAATAAAGAGATGTTCTATTTAATTCAACAGCTTGAACATTTGGATTTGGACCTGTCATAAAAACCTCCTTATCGTTGAATAAATTGCATTGAAGTAATTGCTCCTAAGAAAAAAACTGTAGGAACAGCAAGTGCATGAATGGCTAACCAACGAAATGTGAAAATTGGGTATGCAACTGAGCGATTAATATTTCTATTCATAAAGATATGAGTGATAAATTAATTTTTTAAGTTATTAAGCTAATTATTTAAGGTCTTCTAGCTCTTGGTTTACATTGAAGCGTTCATTTGCTAATGGTACTTGTTGTCTATCTTGTGTGAAGTATTCATCTGGACGTGGTGTTCCAAATACATCATAAGCTAATCCAGTACTAACAAAGAGCCATCCTGATAAGAATAATGTCGGAATAGTAATACTATGAATAATCCAATATCGAATACTTGTTAAAATATCTGTAAAGGGACGTTCCCCTGTTGATCCACCAGACATGTTTTTACTAATTAATGTGTAGTAAAAATTCTTCTTTTGTCACTCCTTAACGATAGAAAACTTTTTGTATAACTATTATTATACAAAAAAAATATAGTACTAATCCTCTAATTTACATCTTATATTTATAGAAAGCGGGTAGTCAGAATCGAACTGACATAATCAGCTTGGAAGGCTGAAGTTTTACCACTAAACTATACCCGCTAAGGCTTATAGCCTTATATATTACTATATTTTGAAAAAAAACAAAAATCTTTTTTGTAAACTATATCTATATTATTAAATTTTCTAAGGGAACATTTAAAAAAGTCGATAATTCAATAGCTTTTTTTTCTGTTTCACTTGGATTTAATAATATTTGAGCAGGGAATAAAGGAATTTCTCTACGATCTTTTAAAACTAGTAAAATATTGCAGCGTGGATTTAAACCTTGCTTTATTAAAAACTTTATTTTTTTTATACTTTTAAATTCATAAGATAAAAAAATTGTTCTATTTTTTCCTGGGAACCCAAGTCGAACAACTCTAATCATATTTTCAATTTTCGAAAACTCGTTATAACCACTCCCAACATTTAAAACAATAGTTAATAAATTGTAGATTGCTAAACCTAATGCTCCTGTTCCATAAAATAGCATTACAATTCCTTGTGGTATAAAACTTATTTGACTTGTATCTGTTATATTCAATACGTTAGTATGTAGGTAACTTGATAATCCAGCTAAAAAAAAACCGCCACCAGCAAAAAAAAGGATTACCATAATACCAATACTACGAATATTTCGTGCTCCATTAATTGGTTCACGTATAATTGTTTTATTCATTTGATTATTATTTATTTTTATTAAAAACAATTAAATCAATTTAATTGTTTTTAAGCCTATATATAATCCTGTCACTAATCCAAACATTAAACCACAAAGGATTAAATAATTTAAAAAAACGGTCATTTTCTTTTATTATATAATTAATTTTTTTTATATTTTGACTATCATACTCTATAGTATATAAAATAAAAAAGTATAAAATCAATAAAAAATTTAATTCACTCTATTATAATAATATAATATAATAGAATAAGTTTATAAACATATAAATATAGCATATGATAATAAATAAAGCTGAGCAATTTAAGTTTTTAAGCATGGAAGAGATCTCAACAGTAGAAAGTAATCTAACAGTAGGATCTAGTTTAAAAAAGTCTCCATTTGATGTTGTTTCTGTTTACCGGCAAGATCCTTTTGTAGCTAACTTATCAACACCTATTACGACTTCAACACTTACAAGAACATATTTAAGTCTTTTACCAGCATATAAAAACGGTTTATCGCCATTGCTACGTGGTCTTAATATTGGATTTATTCATGGTTATTTTCTTTTAGGACCTTTTGTTAAATTAGGTCCTTTACGCCATAGTGAAGTTGCAAACTTTGTTGGTTTTGTATCAACGCTTAGTTTAATTATAATTTTAACTGTATGTCTTTTAATTTATGGTATTGTAACATTTTCGAATAAAAAGACGCAAATAAAACAATTTACAACAATAGATTTTTTAAATTCAAAAGGATGGAATCAATTTACTTCTGGCTTTATTCTTGGTGGATTTGGAGGAACAAGTGTAGGGTATGTTATCTTAAAACTCTTTGGTTCAACTATTGGTTGATTTTTTTTGTATGAAGGTTGATTTTTGATTAAAGGTTTGTTATTATATTATTTTAAATGCATTTCTATAATTAAAGGTAAATATTATGGCAACATATAAAGTTAGATTACTGAACGAGGAACAAAATTTAGATGTTACAATTGATTGTGCAGATGATAAATTTATCCTTGAAGCAGCAGAAGATAACAATGTTGAATTACCTTATTCATGTCGGGCAGGATCTTGTTCAACATGTTTAGGTAAAGTTACAGAAGGAACAATTGATCAAGCAGATCAAACCTTTTTAGATGATGAACAAACAGGTGCTGGATTTGTTTTAACATGTGTTGCATATCCGACATCAAATTGTACAATTTTAACTCATGAAGAAGAAAATTTATACTAATTTTCTAATTTTATTATTGTGATAAGTATTTAATTTTTACTTATCACAGTATTTTTTTCTAATTTATTTTTACTTTTTTTCCAATATTTTTAAAGAACAAGCTACACCTGAGGGTAATTCTGTTTTAAGTAATAAATCAACAATTTTTGTTGAATTTGTTGATATATCAAAAAATCTTTTTGATAAACGCACTTCAAAATGTTCTCTTGAATCTTTATCGACATGAGGTGATCGAAGAACACAAAAACGTTTGATTCGTGTTGGTAGGGATACTGCACCTGAAATTGTACAATCGGTTCCAATTAAAGTATCATACAATTGTTGTGAGGCTTTATTTATAAGTTCACTATCAAACGATCTTAATAATATACGAAATTTCATAATAATAATATTTTTTATTCAGTAATAGCCGTTACTAAACCAGAACCAACAGTACGACCACCTTCTCTAATTGCTAAGCGCATACCTTTTTCAATAGCAATTGGTGCAATTAATTCGATGCGCATTGTAATATTATCACCCGGCATAACCATATCTACTTTTTCTCCCTCAGAAGAGAACTCAATAATTTGACCTGTAACATCTGTTGTACGAACATAAAATTGTGGTCGGTACCCTTCAAAAATTGAGGTATGTCTTCCACCTTCATTTTTCGTTAAAATATATACTTCAGCCTCAAATTTTTTGTGTGGTTTGATAGAATTGGGTTTAGCTAAAACCATACCACGTGTTACATTTGATTTTTGAATACCACGTAGTAATACACCAATATTGTCCCCAGCCATTCCTTGATCTAATGTTTTTTGAAACATTTCTAACCCTGTCACCGTTACTGCTTTTGTTTCTTCAAATCCAATTAATTCAACATTATCGCCAACTGTTACAACTCCACGCTCAATTCTACCAGTTGAAACAGTACCACGTCCCGTAATTGAAAAAACATCCTCAATAGCCATTAAAAAGGGTTTTTCTACTTCACGTTCTGGTGTTGGAATGTAATCGTCAACATTTTCCATTAATTCAAAGATTTTATCAACCCATTGATTTTCACCTTTTTTGATCTGAGGGTTTGAAACCACAGCTTCAAGAGCTAATAAAGCTGAACCAGCAACAAAAGGAACTTCATCACCTATGTAGTCATAATTTGATAACATTTCGCGTAATTCAAGTTCAACAAGTGCAATTATATCTTTATCATCAACTTGATCAACTTTATTTAAAAAAACAACTAAACGTTTTACTCCAACTTGACGTGCCAAAAGAATATGTTCACGGGTTTGTGGCATTGCTCCATCTGCTGCTGAAACAACAAGAATAGCTCCATCCATTTGAGCTGCACCAGTAATCATATTTTTGACATAATCTGCATGTCCTGGACAATCAACATGTGCATAATGTCTTTTTTCTGTCTCATATTCTACATGTGCAGTATTAATCGTAATTCCACGTGCTCGTTCTTCAGGTGCTGCATCAATATCTTCATACTTTTTCATTTTAGCATTACCTAATGTTGAAAGTGTTGCAGTAATTGCAGCCGTTAAAGTCGTTTTTCCATGGTCGACATGTCCAATTGTACCAATATTAATATGTGGTTTATTACGTTCAAATTTATCTCTAGCCATGATTCTTTTAATTTATTTTTTTTTGTTTAAGTTGGTATATTTTTTTAATACCATTAACTAATATTATTGCTATTGATCCTAAAGATCAATACTTTTAACTGTAATAATTAAATAAAGAACAGATTTTTTAACGAAATTGAGCGAATGCTTTATTTGCTTCAGCCATTTTATGAGTTTCTTCTTTTTTCTTTATAGCATTACCAAGTCCTTTTGAGGCCTCTAAAAGTTCATTTGCTAATTTTAACGCTATACCTTTACCAGAACGCTTTCTAGAAAATTCTACAACCCAACGAATAGCAATATTTGTTGCACGAAATTTATTTAATAGGGTTGGAACTTGATATGTAGCTCCACCAACACGTTTTGCTTTTAATTGTACTCGAGGACTAATGTTTCGTATAGCTTTTTCAAAAATTAATAATGGATTTTGGTTAGTTCGAAACTCGATTAAATCAAGTGCTTTATAAACAATTCGTCTAGCTAAACGTTTTTTACCATCTTTTAAAATTCGATTTACAAGTAAACTAACTAAAAAATTATCATATTTGAAATCTTTTTGTGGAAAACGTTTTTGTGTAGAAATACGACGTGACATATTATATAATCTCCTTTTTATTATTTTTTAACGGTTCCTGGAACAGGACGACGTGCACCATATTTTGATCTACCTTGTTGACGGTCTTTTACACCTGTTGAATCTAAAGCTCCACGAATAATTTTATAACGAACTCCGGGAAGATCTTTTGTACGGCCTCCACGTAATAAAACAATTGAATGTTCTTGTAAACTATGTCCCTCTCCTGGAATATAAGCAGTAACTTCAAAACCACTTGTTAATTTAACACGAGCAACCTTACGAATTGCCGAGTTTGGTTTTTTTGGTGTTGTTGTATAAACACGTGTACAAATACCGCGACGTTGAGGACAAGATTTTAATGCTGGACTTTTCGTTAATTGTGTTATTTTTTTACGTCTTGTACGAATTAGTTGTTGAATTGTTGGCATATTTTTAATAATATTATTCTGTTATATCTTTTAAGTTATATTTTCGTTGGAATTTTTCAACACGTCCTTCAGTATCAATAATTTTCTGTGAACCTGTATAAAAGGGATGATTTCCTGACCAAATATCAACATAAAGTTCTTTTTTAGTTGTTCCAACTTCTAAAATTAATTTTCCATCACAAAAAATTTTTGTTTTATAAAATTCGGGATGTAATCCTTTTTTTGCCATATTATTTTAATCCAATGTCAATTCTATAAATATTATCGTTTTGAGTATTGCGAAGCTTTACGTGCTTTTTTTAAACCATATTTTCGACGTTCTTTTATACGTGCATCCCGTCTCAAAAGTGTATTTTGACTTAATATTTGTCTATATTCATTACTGATTTGACAAATTGATTTTGCAAGTGCTAATTTAATTGCTTCCATCTGTGAACTGATACCACCCCCTCGAACAATAATATCTATATCATATTTATTGTTTTGATCTATTAATATTAATGGCTTTTTTATTTGTTCACATTCTTCAGATACACTCGAGAAAAAATCTTTAAATTCTTTTTGATTGACTATAATTTTTCCGGAACCTTTTTTTAAAAAAATTTTTGCTACAGAAGTTTTTCTTTTTCCAATTGAACTATAAACTTGTATTGAGTTGTTCATTTTTATTACCCTCTTTTAATTTTAAAATTAGATAGTTATTTTTTGCCAATTTGTTTCTTTTAAATTATCAAGTGAAAGAGATTGTGCAACCAGATTTTTAGTTTTTTTATAATTTATTTGATTACCCGCATAAATGTATAAACGACGATAATATTGACGTCCCAATACACCTTTTGGTAACATACCCCAAATTGCTTTTTCAATAATACGTGTTGGAATCCTTTTTTGTAATTGTTGGAATGTTTCAGTTTTTAAACTTCCTGGACGTTGAGAGGTACGATAATATAATTTTTGTGTTTCTTTTTTTCCACTAACAACTACCTTATCAGCATTTAAAATTATAACATAATTTCCTTGATCTATTCCTGGGGTATAATAACTAATTTCTTTCCCACGTAATAGCTTACTTGCTTCAGTTGCTAATCGACCCAAAGTTTTACCTGAAGCATCAATTACAAACCATTTTGGAACATGTGATTCTTTTTTAGGGAATATAGTTTTCATATTAAATACTTATTTTTTATATTTTTTTTTTGCAATTTGTGATGAGATAGTTAAAAAATCTTTATCAATAAAAAGTGGATAAAAAAGATTAACTAATAATTTAAGTCCTTCTTGAATACTCCTTTTTGGTGTAATACTTCCATTTGTTACAATTTCTATTTGTAATGATTCTTTAATTATACCTTTTGTATCATGAATTAATTTTATTTTATAATTTACTTTTCGAATAGGCATAAAAAGAGAATCTATTAATAAGGTTGTAGGTTGTACCGGTGAAAATTTTTCATGTTTTCTATTTTTTCGATTTTCTTCAGTTAAATTATAGCCTTTGCCCTTCTCAATATCAATTTCGAGATATAATTCAGAGTTATCAACTATTGTACCAATATAAAGGTTTGGATTAATAATTTTTATTATATCTTTAGGTAGTTTAAACATTCCTGCAGTTACGATAATTGGACCTTTTACATTTAAAAATCCTCTAATTTTGCTACACTTAAGTTTATTTTTATGAATAAAAGATTCTTTAAAAACTATTTCTTTTAAATTTAAAATAACTTCCAAAACATCTTCACGTAATCCTGAAATCAAAGCAAATTCATGTTTTAAATTATTAATTCGGATACCTGTTATTGCAAGACCAGTTATATCTGAAAGTAATGTTCTTCGTAAAGCATTTCCTATTGTAATACCTTGTCCAATTTCAAGAGGTTCAATTACAAAACAACCATAATGATTTTGGCTTTTATCAATATAGCTCTCAATACAGGTAATTTTATTCATAAAAATATAATTATTTATAGTCTACGTTTTTTTGGTGGCCGGCATCCATTATGTGCAATAGAAGTTTTATCTTCAACGGATATTACAGTTAAGCCTAGAGACTTAAGAGCACGAAGTGAAGTCTCTCGACCATTTCCACGACCTCTAATTATAACCTCAACTTTCTCCATACCCATTTCTATTGCTTTTAATGCTGCTGTACGAGTAGCTGTTTGGGCTGCAAAAGGAGTATTCTTACGTGTTCCTTTAAACCCTGAAGTTCCCGATGACGACCAACATATTGTATTACCAAGAATATCACAAATTGTAATAATAGTATTATTAAAAGTCGTTTTAATATTTACAATTCCAACAGCAACTAGTTTTTTGTGCTTTTTCTTTTGTTTTGACATATGATCTTTTTATTTTTTACGTATAAATATATTTTGACGACGGGAAGTACG
The DNA here is from genome assembly GCA_024742275.1 of Alphaproteobacteria bacterium. Taxonomy (GTDB): domain Bacteria; phylum Pseudomonadota; class Alphaproteobacteria; order Thalassobaculales; family Thalassobaculaceae; genus Thalassobaculum. The sequence continues at coordinate 65,344 of JANSYS010000019.1, forward strand.
ATTATTTGTACGTGTTCGTTGCCCACGAACTGGCAATCCGTTTAAATGACGGCGGCCACGTCTACTATTAATATCAATTAATCTTTTTATATTTAAACTTATTAAACGTTTAAGATCTCCTTCTAATTTAAATTGTTCTGTTTCAAGAGCTTCGCGAATTTTTGATATATCATCTTCACTTAAATCTGAAACCTTTTTGTCTGGATTTATTTTGATTTCATTCAAAATCCTTTGTGCTCTTGAAATACCGATTCCATAAATTGCTGTTAAAGCAATATAAATTTTCTTTTTATTTGCTAAATTTCTTCCTAATAATCTGACCATATTTTTAACCTTGACGTTGTTTATGTTTTGGATTAATACAAATAACCAAAATTTTTCCATGTCGTTTAATAATTCGACACTTTTCGCACATTCGTTTAACTGAGGGACGTACTTTCATAATTTTACCAAAAATGATGTTAATAAATTTCTTCGAGATTATTTTTATAAAGTGATCGTATTGTTTTTTGAAGTTCATATGCAACTCCTACAACAATAATAAGGGAGGAAATATTAATTTGATTTAATAAATTACCTTGTATAAACTGTTTTGTAAAATCATAAAAAAATAATATAATACATAAGGAAATTCCACCAACAATTGAAGTTGAACGTACAACATTTTCCAAATATGAAATTGTTTCTTTTCCTGGTGTTATATTTACAATAGAAACAGATGCTTTACGTAATTGTTCTGAAATCTTTTCAGGATCCCAAAAAACAATTGTATAAAAATAATTGAATCCAATAATTAATAAATAATAAATAAATGTTCCAATTATTTTATTTTCTCCAATAATATTATTGCTTAAATATGATATAAATGGAACTAAATTAGAGGCAATAATAATTGGAAAAATACCTGCCTGATTTAGTCTTATGGATAACCCATTTTCTTTTAATTGAAATGATTTATTTGTTTTATTACTAATATTTGTTTGCTCTAAATTTTCTAAAAATGCTAATTGCCGTGCAGATACAACATCAATATTTATTCTAGCTGTTTGAGAAATACAAATAAATATCATCAGTATTAAAATAAATAAAACTTCCAAATAAAACATAGTCGTTACTTTTGACGTAATTTGAAATGTTTGTTTTCCTAATATACCTATAACAATATTAGTCAAAATGATTAGGGAAGTACCATTTCCAATACCTTTATTATCGATGACACTACTTAACCATACAATAATCATAGAACCACTGATAAGCTCGATCCCTATAGTTACTAAATTTAAAATATCTGTATCATAGAAATAAGGTTTAATATAAAGTATCAAAAAAGTACTTTGTACTACGGAAAAAAACAGGGTTAATAATTTTTTATAAAGGGTTAATTTTTTTCGTCCCATTTCACCTTCTTCTGCTTGAAGTTTTTCCAGGTAAGGAAAAAGAGCTGTTAATAAATCAACAACAATTGAGGAATTAATAAATGGAATAATACCCAATGAAAAAGGAGTCAAAATACTTGTTCCTCCGCCAGAGTACATATTAATGATTTGCATCAAAGAATTTTTATTTTCTAGTTGTGTTAATGCTTTATTCAGTGCATTTTGATCAATACCGGATAAAGGAATTGTATTTCCAAATCGAAACAAAAAAAGAACAAAAAGAGTTACTATTATTTTTTCAGTAGGTCGTGTCCGATTTTTTGTTTTTTTAGAGAGAAATTCTAGCATATTTACCTTTTTTCATAATTTTATCATAAAAATAATTTTTACGAATTGATTGATATTTGCCAAGTTCTACCATTTCATTCAAAGTGTTGAGTGCTTTTATTGTCGCTTTTGCATTGTTTAAGATATTGCTAGACCCAAATTGTTTTGCAAGAATATTTTTAATACCGGCTAATTCTAATACTGTTCGAACAGATCCACCAGCGATTACTCCACTTCCTTGTTTAGCCGGGCGCAACATAATATTACAAGCTCCATAAGAAGATTTTACAATATGTGGAACAGAAGAGTGTATAGTTAAAGGAACAATTACTAAATTTTTCTTTCCATTTAAAATCGCTTTATCAATTGCTAGGTTAACGTCATCAGCACGACCTATACCAACCCCAACTTTTCTTTTATTATCTCCTATAATTACAATAGCTCGGAAAGTCATTTTTTTACCACCCTTAACAACTTTAGTTACTCTTTTAATTTGAACAATTTTTTCTTCAAATTTCATTTTTGATAATCTAACTTCTCGATATCGACGTTTAAAAGGAGATTTTATTATCGTTTCTTCTATCCTATTTTTTTCTATAATTGATTCCATAATTATATTCTTAAAGTTTAAATATTAGTTTTTTAGGTTAAATATTAAAATATTAAACCTATTGTGCGTGTACCTTCTGCTAATTTTGCAATTCTACCGTGATAAGGTCTTGTGCCTCGATCAAAAACAACTTTATTAATTCCTTTTTCTGCTGCTTTTGTACCTATTACAGTACCAACTATTTGTGCTGCATTTTGTGTTGCTGTTCGATTGGATATTTTTTCTTTTACTTGTTTTTCAAGCGTTGAACTTGCAACTATTGTTTTACCATTTTCATCATCAATTAATTGGGCATAAATATGTTTATGTGAACGAAATACAGATAATCGAGGATACTCTTTTGTTCCAACAATTTTTTTTAGGTATCTTTTTTTTGATTGTGTGTATAATTTATTTATTTTTTTTTTCATTATTAACTTCTTACCTAATTATTTTTATTTTCCAGTTTTACCAGCTTTTCGTAAAATTTTTTCATTTTCATAACGTATGCCTTTCCCTTTATATGGCTCTGGTGGTCGAACGTCACGAATTTTCGATGCTAAAAAACCAACACGTTCTTTATCAATTCCAACAACAACAATTTTTGTTGGTGATTCTACTTTTATCTCAAGATCATTTGGTATCGAAAATTCAATAGGATGACTGTAACCCATATTTAATACTAAATTTTTTTGATTAACTTGAAATCGATAACCAACACCTTCAGCAATTAAAGATTTTGTAAATTTTTGATTAACACCTATTACCATATTTTGAACTAAAGCTCTTGTCAAACCATGAAACGAACGAATTTTTTTCGAATCTTCTTTACGAATAATGGATAAATGATCTTCCATTTTTTTGATATCAATACCCGGTAAAATTTCCTTTTCTAATAAACCGTATTTTCCTTTGATACTTATTTTTCTATTATCAATTGCAACGATTACACTTGTAGGAATTTTGATTAGTTTTTTCCCAATGCGTGACATTTTATTATCCTCATTTTAAAAATTTTATCCAATATAACATAAGATTTCGCCACCCTTTTTCAATTTTTCTGCTTTTGAATGACTCATAATACCACTTGAAGTTGAAATAATTGCTGTTCCTTGTTCATATTTTAAAACATCAATTTTTCTTTTAAAATTTTTGTACCCACAAAAAATTCTTTGGCCGGGTTTACTAATACGTTTAATAACGGAAAATAAAGGTTTTTTTATCCACCAACCCTTATATCTTAAAATAGCTTTAATTTTTTTTTCTGTAATACTTTGGTTTTCAATATGATAATCCTGAATATAACCTTCTTTTACTAAAACCTTTAAAATTCCGAGGTTTAATTTACTATAATTAATATATGTGAAGGTATGTTTTGCCATACTTGCATTTCGAATTCGAGTTAGCATATCAGATACAAGATCGTTTGTCATTTTTTTCGTCAATTTTTATTCAATTATTTTGTATAGATTTTGCAAAAGGAAATCCAAGTTCTTTTAATAAGAAAAAACTTTCATCTTTTGTTTTGGCTGTTGTTACAATGGTAATATTGAATCCACGTCGTTGTTCAACACTATCATAAGAAATTTCGGGAAAAACTAATTGCTCTGCAATACCAATATTATAATTTCCATATTTATCAAAACTTGTTGTATTCACACCACGAAAGTCACGAATACGAGGAAAAACAATTTTAATTAATTTTTCTAAAAAAGCATACATTTTAGCTCTACGAAGGGTAACCATTAAACCTAGAGGCATTCCTTGTCGAATTTTAAATCCAGCAATTGATTTTTTTGATTTTGTTAAAATTGGTTGTTGTCCACTAATTAATCGAATTTCTTCTATCGCATTTTTTAAAAATGTTCGGTTTTGAGCATTCAGTCCAAGTCCTGAACTAATAATAATTTTCTCAATTTTGGGAATTTCATGTTTATTTTTATATCCAAATTCTTTTTCAAGAAGTTGACGCACATTTTCATTATAAGATTTTTTTAAGTTATCCATTATTTTTTCATTTTTTATGAAATATTATTTCCAGATTTTTTGAAATAACGTTGTTTTTTTTGCACTTTTTTTGATGAATCCAACCCAATTTTTGTAGAATTATCCTTTATTAATTTTGTGCCAGTACGACTTGCAATCATTGCTTCTTGATCCCATAACATTACATTAGAAATATCAAAAAGATATGGAATTTCTACTTTTTTCGTTTCTTTTCCTTCTTTATTTTTTGTATATTTTATTTTGGGTGAAATAGAGTCAATTACTATACTGTTCTTTTTTCGATTAATAAAAGAAATATTACCGATTTTTCCTTTTTCTACTCCCGTTATAATACAAACACGATCTCCAATTTTCACATGATTTTTCTTAATTTTTTTCATATTACTTCAGTAGCTAATGAAATTATTTTTTTAAATTGTTTATCACGAATTTCACGTGCAACAGGTCCAAAAATTCTTGTTCCACGAGGTTCATTTTCGGTCGTTATAATTACTGCGGCATTATCATCAAATCGAACTCCCATACCATCACGGCGTTTAATTGTATGACGTGTACGAACAATTACTGCTCTTACAATACTTGAACGTTTAATTGGCATATTTGGTAAAGCATCTTTTACAACACCAATTATAATATCGCCGACATGAGCATATTTTTTATTATTTCCTAATACCTGAATACACATAATTTTTTTTGCCCCAGTATTATCGGCAATTGTTAAATAAGTTTGTGGTTGAATCATAAATGATTGGACTTTGTTAATATTATTTTTGATAAGATCTTAAAACTTCTTTTAATCTCCATTTTTTATGTTTACTTATTGGAGCACTTTCTTCAATTAAAACAATATCTCCCGATGTACATTCATTATTTTCATCATGTGTCATATAACGTTTTGTTTTAATTAAAGTCTTTCCATATTTTGGATGTTGGTAACGAATTTGAATGACTACAATTGCGGTCTTATTTGGTTTATTACTTACGACAATACCTATCCTTTCTTTTTTTGCCATATTTTTTATTATCTAGTTAGTTTTTCTAAAACCGATTTTTTAAATTTTAATTGTGCGATTCGACGTTTTGTATGAACAAATAAATGTGGTTTATTTACTTGTTTTGTGGATGTTTTAATTTTTAAATCGAATAAATTTTTTTGTAAAATAAAAATTTCTTGATCAATATCACTTATATTAACAAGCGACGATAATTCTGTATAACTTGGTAAACTCATTCTTTTATATCCTCACGAGTTAAAATTTTACATTTAATTGGTAGTTTATAAGAGGCTGTTTTTAATGCTTTTAAAGCAACTTCTTTTGTTACTCCCTTTAATTCAAATAAAATATTTCCTGGTTTAATAACCACAACCCAATAATCAACATCTCCTTTTCCCGATCCCATACGTGATTCTTCCGCACGTGCTGTTACAGATTTATCTGGAAAGACTTTAATCCAAACTTTTCCACTACGTTTTGTATATCTCGAAATAGTTCTTCGAACGGCCTCAATTTGTCTTGAAGTTAACCAGGTTGGTTCAAGTGCTTGTATGCCAAACTCTCCATGAACAAGTTGATTATTTCGACAAGCTTTTCCTTTCATACGTCCACGGTGCATTTTTCGATATTTTGTTCGTTTTGGACTTAACATTTTTTTCTATAATAATTTAAATAAATACAAGAATTAATTAATAAATAACCAAACTTTTATTCCAATAACACCATAAATTGTTTCCGCTTCGTAATGCGTATAATCTATTACAGCTTTTAAGGTATGTAGTGGAATTTTACCTTCACGTTTCCATTCACTACGAGCAATATCAATTCCATTTAATCTTCCAGAAACCTGAACTTTTAAACCTTTCATTTGAGTTAATTTAACTTTACGTATTGTTTGTTTAACCGCTCGACGGAATGGAACTCTTTTTTCAAGTTGATCTGCTATAAATTTTGCTATAAGCGTTGTGTCTTCAAATTGATTTCGAATAAATTTAAATCCAATATAATAATTTTTGTTGGTCTTTAATTGAAAATATCTTATTAAATCTCTAATTGTACGTTTCAATAAAATATTTGTAAAATATTTTAAATTTCCTTTTGAATTATTAAGTACTGCCAAATTTTTTTGTTTATTTTGCTCAGATATTTCACCTAAAAATTTGTTAACTTTTTTATACATTTCTTTCGCTCTTGGAAAAAGGGTATGAATAGTTATATTTACATATTCTTTTTCTTCACTTTCTTGATTAATTCTATTTATTTCAATTTTTGAAATTGATAAAAAATCTTGAAAAAATTCTTTTGTTTTTTCACGAATTAAAAAATCTTCTTCAATTAAACTTGAATATGCCTTTTTTGTACTATACCAGTCAGATAAATGTTTCTGTGTTGTTACTAGTCTAAAGCCTTTTGGATGTGTCTTTTGTCCCACAATATTTCCTCTTTAATTTAATATTCAATCTTGTATTTCTGCTACTCTAATAGTTAAATGTGAAAGCTTTTTTTCAATTTTAAATGCTTTACCTTTTGCACGGGCACGCATTCGTTTTAAAATTGGACCTTGATTAACATAAGCTTCTTTAATAAATAATTTTTCTTTTTCAATATCAAAAGTATTTGTTGCATTTGAAACTGCCGAATAAAGTGTTTGCCAAACAACAGCTCCTGCTTTTTGGGGTAAATATTTTAATATTTGTAATGCTTCTTTGTAACTTTTTCCACGAATACGTTCAAGAATAACATTAATTTTAGTTGGGGATATTCTAATATATTTTGATGTTGCAGCTACACTTTCTTTCAAATTATTCATATATTATCTTTTTACTTTTCGATCATTTTTTTTATGTGAACGGAATGTACGTGTTGGAACAAATTCTCCAAGTTTATGACCAACAAGTGGATCCGTTATAAATACGGGGACATGTTTTTGGCCATTATAAACACTAATCGTATGCCCAAGCATAATAGGTAAAATTGTTGAAGATCTTGACCAAGTTTTAATTATTTCTTTATTTCCTGCCTGGTTCAATTTTTGGATTTTAGTTAATAAATGATAGGCAATATAAGGCCCTTTTTTTAATGATCTTACCATCTCAATTTTATTTTTTTCTTAAATTAATTTATTTTCGCGAACGAATAATAAAAATATTACTACTTTTATTTTTTTTACGTGTTTTTAAACCTAAAGCCGGTTTACCCCAAGGTGTCAATGGTCTTGCTTTACCAATTGGACAACGACCTTCTCCTCCTCCATGAGGGTGATCTATTGGATTCATAACAGATCCACGAACAGTTGGACGTTTTCCTAACCAACGTTTACGACCTGCTTTTCCTAACACGATATTGTAAAAATCTGCATTACTAATTCTTCCTACTGTCGCGAAGCATTCTTTTTTAAATAATCGTATCTCTTTTGAAGATAAACGAAGAACAACAAAATCATTTTCTTTTGCTAAAATTTTTGCTGATGTTCCTGCAGATCTAATTAATTGACCACCTTTACCAGGAAAAAATTCAATATTATGAACATCAGTACCTAATGGAATCGAACTAAGAGGTAGTGCATTTCCAATAGATATGGCACTTTTTATACCTGAAACAATTATATCTCCAATTTTTAAGTTCTCTGGATGTAAAATATAACGTTTTTCGCCATCTTCATAATGAATTAATCCAATATTAGCATTTCGATTTGGATCATATTCAATACTAACTACTTTTCCTTTTATATCATATTTATTACGTTTAAAATCAATTAAACGATATCTACGTTTGTGTCCACCACCTTTATGTCTAATAGTAATTCGACCTTTATTATTTCTCCCTTTTGCACGGTGATTTGTTACAAGAAGTCTTTTTTCTGGATTTTTTTTTGATAGTTCTGAAAAATCTAAAACACTTCTATTTCGTGTTGATGGTGTATAAGGTCTATAAATTTTAATTCCCATTTTATGAATTTAGATAAATTTTAACTTAGTAAATCGTTAATAAAATCACCTTTGCGGAGTTTCACATATGTTTTTTTATAGAGTGATTTTTTTCCAATAAAACGCCCAACACGTCTTTTTTTTGTTGGGATAATGCATGTATTTACTTCCAATATTCCAACATTAAATATTCTTTCAATAATATATTTAATTTCTGTTTTCGTTAAAGATCTATCAACAATAAATGTATATTGATTTATTCCATAAAGATTAATAGATTTTTCGGTCAATAACGGATACTTTATTAGGCTTAATAGATCACCTAAATTATGTGCACGATTTTCCATATGTTAAATTGATTAATTCTAAACTTGCATTTGATAAAACTATTTGATTTGTTTGTAGTAATTGTTTTATATTTAAACAATTTGCAACAGTAATTTCAACATTTTTTAAATTACGTGAAGCAAGCCAAAATTCTTTATTTGGTTTGTCTAAAATAAATAAAACACGTTCTTCAGCTTTAATATTTAATTTTGATAAAAATTTTAAAATATTTTTTGTTTTTATTGTTGAAACATTTGTATCAAATGCTTTATCATCTACAAAAGTTAACTCTTTCTTTTTTAGATAAAACGCAGATAATATGGCAAGCTTTTTCTCTTTTTTATTTATTTTTTTTATAACAGTTCGAGGTTTTGGCCCAAAAATTACACCACCCCCAACCCATAAAGGAGATCTTTTTGAACCAGCACGTGCTTGACCTGACCCTTTTTGACGCCATGGTTTTCGACCTCCACCTCTTACTTCTGACTTTGTTTTTGTAGATGCCGTATATTTTTTTGAGGTTTTTAATTGTGCTAAATAAACTTTATGTATTAATCCGATGGTTTTTTTATTTATTTCTATATTTTCTGATCTTAATTTTGGATCCATATTTTTTAATTAATGTTCATGCTTATTAAATTTCCGGCTTTTCCTGGAACACATCCTCTTACAACAATTAGATTTTTAGACGTATTAATATCGATTATTTCAAGATTTTTAATTGTGCATTTTGTAGTTCCTACCCGTCCAGGCATTTTTTTACCAGGAAAAACACGCCCTGGTGTCGAACCTGCACCTAAAGAACCTTGTAAACGATGATGTTTTGAACCATGGCTCATTGGACCACGACCAAAATTGTTTCGTTTTATATTTGATGTATTTCCCTTTCCAATTGTTAATCCTGTAATATTAATCTGTTGCCCAATTTCAAAAAGTTCAATAGAAAGCTGTTGCCCAACTTCATATTTTTCAATTTGATTTGTACGATATTCTTTAACATATTGAAAAGGTGGTAAACCAGATTTCATAAAATGTCCTAAATTTGGTTTTTTAATTTTTCTATGTGATGGTTTCATTTCTTTATAACCAAGTTGAATGGCATTATATCCGCAGTTTTCATTTGATTTAATTTGAGTAATATAACATGGTCCACTTTGTATTACTGTTACAGGAATAATTTCCCCTTTTTTATCAAATATTTGCGTCATACCAATTTTATTTCCTAAAATTCCAATAGACACAAGATTACCTTCCTTTTTTTATTTAAATATCTTTTATGATAATTCTGTTAAATAATTGTGTCTATATCAACTTTTATTATGAATACCTTTTTTAAGAAGGTTTTTCTTTAAATAACTCTTGCACTTTTATTCTTTGTACTTTATAATAAAGCTATATTTTATCAATTAACTATTAAAATAATATGAACCAAAAAACAACTGAAAAAAATATTAGTAAAAAAGTTGTTGGAATTGATCTTGGAACAACAAATTCCGTTGTTTCTGTTTTAGAAGGTGCAAATCCAACTGTAATTCCAAATTCCGAAGGAAATCGTACAACACCCTCGGTAGTTGCCTATACATCAACAGGAGAAATATTAGTTGGACAACTAGCAAAACGTCAAAGCGTGGTAAATCCCGAAAATACTTTTTCTTCTGTGAAACGCTTTATTGGATGTAAATTTGCTGAAATTAAAGAAGAAACTGACCGTATTTCTTATACCGTGAAAGATGAGGGTGGAAAAATTAAAATTTATTGTCCAAGTTTAGAAAAATATTTTAGTCCAGAAGAAATTTCAGCGTCTGTACTAAAAAAATTAGCGACAGATGCAAGCCGTTACTTAAAAGAAAATGTGACACAAGCAATTGTTACTGTTCCAGCCTATTTTAATGATTCACAACGTATGGCAACTAAAGATGCTGGAGCAATTGCAGGTTTAGAAGTACTTAGAATCTTAAATGAACCAACAGCAGCTGCTTTAGCATATGGTTTGGATAAAAAGAAAAATGAAGTTGTCTTAATTTTTGATCTTGGTGGAGGTACCTTTGATGTTTCAATTTTAGAAGTTGGTGATGAAGTTTTTGAAGTTCTTTCTACTTCAGGTGATACTCATTTAGGGGGTGATGATTTTGATCAAGCAATTGTCGATTATGTTATTACTTCTTTTGAAAAAGCAGAAGGTATTAACTTATATAAAGAAAAACAAGCATTACAACGAATCATTGAAGCTTCTGAAAAAGCTAAGATAGAGTTATCAAATTTACAGTCAACTCGTATTAACCTTCCTTTTATTTATATTGATGGTCAAACCCCTAAACATATTGATCTTGAATTTGATCGTTCTAAATTTGAAGAATTAAGTAAGTCTATTTTAAGTCGTTGTAAAACACCAGTAAACAAGGCTTTAGCTGATGCAAAATTATCAAAAAGTGATATTGATGAAGTAATATTAGTGGGTGGATCAACACGCATTCCTGCTGTCCGTAATTTATTAACTGATTTATTAGGTAAAGCATTAAATGAAACTGTAAATCCTGATGAAGTTGTAGCTATGGGTGCGGCTGTTCAAGCAGGTATTATTGCAGGTGAAATTACTGATTTAATTCTATTAGATGTTACCCCTCTCTCACTTGGTGTTGAAACTATGGGTGGTGTAATGACAACTATTATAAATCGTAATGCATCAATACCGGTAAAACAATCTGATGTTTTTTCAACTGGTTCTGATT
>JANSYS010000033.1 GCA_024742275.1 Alphaproteobacteria bacterium
ATCCCGAACCGTCTGCTCTGCCCCGGCCTTCAAGGCGTCTGATTTCTGTCTCATCTGCGTTCCCTTCGGTCACTACGATGAGCCAGAAATCCTCCCTTACAAATACACCTCAATTTGTCCCACGAACGCTGACGTCAGACAGAGATACTTCTTGAAGTCGAAGACTTGGCGATCGGAACCGCGACGAAGCTGCAGGCGATCGAGCTGAGCGCCGGGCACAAGGCCGCCCGCGGCAGTGATCGCCTCCTGCACCGAGGCGTCGCCGGGGAGGTCGACCATGCCCGGCTCATTGACATAGCCCAGCACGGTGATCAGCTTGCGGCGCTCTTTAAGGGTGACCTCGAATTGGTCCATGTCCCTGAAGACGGTGGAGAGCGAGCGGCGCAGCCCGACTTCGATCTCGCCCAGCGGACGACCCGACACCTCGACCTCCCCCACTTCGGGTAGCTCGATCCGGCCCAGCCGGTCGATCTTGAAGGTGCGGTTCAAGGTCTCTTCGCCCGGCAGCGAGATGTAGAGCACGTCGCCCGGTCCGAGCTCGGTGTCGGCGGAACGCGCGTGGCTTGAGCCGCCGGTCAACAAGAGACCCGCAATGAACAGCACGCAGATGATCAGGGTTTCGAGACGGGTGAGCATTGCTCGATCCTCCACGGTTGGGTGGGGTCGTTGTCACGGATGTCCGACGGGTCCACCGCGAGCCGGTCGGCCAGGTCGGAAACACTGTCCTCGTAGGCGGAGAGATGGCGTTCGCCGTCCCATTCGAGACCGCCCGACAGCAGTCGCAGGGCGACGCGGCGCTGGCGCTTGGCACGCCAGACGTGGGCCGGGAACCTGTCTCCCGCCCCGCGCGCAAGCAGCGCGTCGAGACGGAGGTCCGAACATGCCATCCGGTCGACCTGATAGGTCGTCCAACCGTCGTCATGCAGCGTCGCCCATTTCCGTCCGAGCCTCTGGAAGCGCGGCTCGGCGGTCGGATCAGACGCCCAATCGACAGGGTCCCAAACAAAATCGGGGTTGAGGGTCGGGCGGTGCTCGGCGAACCCGCCGCTGCCATGATCGGGAAACGGAGTGCATGCGGCGGTCAAGAGGACGCCGCACACCGTCAGGGCCAGGGGAAAGCGCATCGCCCGTCCTCCCGATCAGGCGGCGAGCGACGTGGTCGGAATGGTGCGGTCGAGGCGCAACATACCGATCAAGTCGCGGGGCTGACCGTTCAATCCCTGCAGGGTCATGGCCCGGCCCTGCAGCACCAGCCGCTTGTAGATGAAGACGATGGCACCGACGCCGGAGCTGTCGATGAAGGTCGCTTTGGTCATATCGATGTCGACCGGCGCGGATCCCGCCTCGATCACGGCCTCGAACTTCTGACGGGCGTCGAAGGCCGATGCGGCGTCGAGCGGACCGTCGATATGGACAACGTAACGGTTCTGGGTGGTCTCGATGCTGATGGACATGGGTCCCTCCTTGTTAAGGTCACCCCTGTCTCCGCAACTAGCATGCCAGAGAGTCTTTGTTTTTAACTATCTGATTTCATGATATTTATTTTCGAGCTCTCCACACCAACAGAGCGAACCGCTTCAATCTGCAATGCCGGTATCCCATTCTGCGAGACAGGCGTCGGAGCCAAAGACCGCAGCCGCCACTGTCGCCACCGGCTGTCCTCTGAAACGGCGCTCGTATCGGTGAATCAGAAACCGGGCGGCACTGCTGGGCAGCGGTTGGAGATCCGTATCCCACAGTCTGCCGTCCTGCCACGCGGGCCCGCCGAGGAGTCCGGGTACGACGGACCAAAACTCTCCAGGGTCCTCGATCGGTATGGCGACGACCTCACACCGATCCGTCTCCCGGACCATGTGCACGGCGCTATAGGATCCACCGGCGGTAAGCGCGCGCCGATCCACCACCCCGAACCCCTGCTCGACGGCAAGATCGGCGAAGGTGGGGGCGTGCGCGGGGCCTTCCCGGCTCATGCGGAGAACCAACGCTGCGGACAGAACCAGAATGACGACAACTAAAACTCTCATCGCGACCGATCCCGCAAGACCAGGACGCCGACCGCGCCCGCGAGCAACAGGGCGCTGGAGAGTTGGTTGAAGGCGTCCGTATGGAGAAGCTCGTACGCACAGTTGATGCGCGCCATAGCGCAAAGGCGCCCAATGTTCACGGCGAACATGAGCGCCGCGAAAACAGCGGCTACCGTAGCCGCCCGTCCCGCGCGCACGTCGAACAGTCGGACGGCAGCGAAGACGGCAATCGAGAGATCAAGCGCCATGGGGAGACCCGCACAGCCGGTCAGCAGCGCTATCGCGCCCGCTCCCTCGCCGATCACGGCACCGCTCGTCGGCAACCCCACGATCCAGCCGACCGCCGAGGCCTCCGTCGCGAGCCACACTTCCGCTGATGCGGGACCCACAACGATCGCTCCGGCAATCCAGGCGGTGACGGCGCACAGACCGATGGCCGCCACCCGGCCGGGCGCGTCATCCAGCAACAGCAGGCACAGCACGCCGGTTCCTGCCAAGATCAGGAGAACGGCGGCGCCGTTGCCAAAGGCGATGACGGCCACCGCCACGGTGAGCAGAAGCCACCCGGCCCTCTCCCCACGCGCGCCGGAACGGGACCGCCAGAGATCGAGCAGCACCGCACCGATCAGCAACCAGCTCCCGGGGGTCAGGCTATCCGCCAGAACAGCGCCCGCGGCACCGGCAACGCCGGCCGCCGCGCTCCGCAGGACGGTCATCGTCGCCGGATGGCCACGAACGCCGCCGCAAGCGCGACCGCTATGACGGGCGCCCAACCAAGCAGAGGCCCGGGTGCCGCCTGCACCGTCGTCGTCGACTCGACGACATCGCACCACCAAGCGATCGCGGAACTGCAGTTGGCATTGGTCGACCCGGTCGTCGTTCCATCCTTATAGGCGGTCGTGTTGAAGTTATCGTCGGCCGCCAGCGCCATTTCGCTCAGGATCGAAAAAACTGACGCTGTCGCAGCAATGATCGAGTTCCTCATCGGTCGGTCTCCATCGATTGGTATTTGAGTCGTGGCAGCAAGGTTCGGGCCAGGGGCGCCAGAAACGCGACCGCAAGGAATTCCGCCGGTTTGGCCGATATGCGCCGGGTTCCTGCGTTGCACTTCGCACGGCCGCGCCGCGCAATTTGCAACTCCGGTCTGCGACAGAGTGTGGAAGACCGGCCCACCCCACCGGCACAACCCATTGAAATAAAATACTCTCTTTCGCCGGAAGCGAATGGGCACGGCGCTTGCTGCAGGGAGGTCGTCCTAACTCGGAGGCCGACATGCGCATACGTTTCCACAGACTGCTTTTGACAGTTGGCATCACGGCCGTCACGGCCTGGAGCCTCATGCCGTCCGTCCTGGTTACGCCGAGCATCGACGCCGTCGTGAATGCGGAGGTCGTCGTCATCAACTCGGCGACCGAGGGGCTGATGGTCGACGGTCCGCCGGCCGTCGGCACATCGCTGTTTCAAGGCCAGACCGTGGGGCGCGTGGAAAACCACCGCCAGGACAGGAGCTTTCTGGGCGAGTTGAGGACCGAACACGCCTCCCTCACCGAACGGACCGCCGCGCTCTCCCGGCAGGAGTCGGCGTTGATGCGAACCGCTTCGCTTCTTGCCGACCGTATCGGCACCCATCGCAGCTTCGAACTCGCGCGGTTGGATAACGCGATCGACGAGGCCTCGGCTTCCATCGCAGCGATGGACGCCCGTCTGGAAGCCGCCCGCTTGGACCACGGCCGAACCAGAAAGCTCGTTTCCGACGGCACCGTGACCCGCGCCCGCCACGACGATGCCAGGCTGCTGGAGGCCGAACTCAAGAGCGAGCGTCAAGCCGCCACGGCGCGCCTGCGGGTTCTCGAGACCCGACGGAGTGCCGTTCGTGCCAGCACGTTTCTGACCGACGGGCAGAACGACGTACCGTATTCGCAGCAGCGTCTCGACGAGGTGAACCTGCGCTTGGAGGATCTGCGCGCCCGCCGCAGCGAGTACCGGATCCGCATCGCGCAGATCGATACCGAAAGCGGCCGCCTGGAGGTCAATCGCCAAACCACGTACGCGGCGCCGGTCGACGGCGTCGTCTGGAAGCGCTTCATAAAGCCGGGGACCGAGGTGGTCATCGGTACCGAAATGCTGGAAATGGTCGACTGCCGCAGCGCATTTCTGGACGTGTCCCTCGAAGAGGAGATGTTTCCGGATCTGACCGTCGGCCAGGACGTGTCCATTCGCTTCGTTGGAGAAACCACCCGCCACACCACCCGCATCCGGTCGATCCGGGGCGCCGGCGCCGTGACCGAAGACCGGTTGCTGGCGGCACGCACCCAACCGCGCGGCCAACGTGAGTTTCAGGTGATCCTGGATTTCGACATGACCAAGGCCGGGGCGACCGCGGAGAACTTCTGTCTTATCGGCCGGTCCGCCGAAGTCGCCTTTACCAATGACTCGGTGGACGGTGTTCTGGAACAGATCGCCGCCCTCTTCGAAAGCCGGCCGGCCGTGGCGGGAGAGGCACAGTGACCGAGACGCTCGCCTCGCTCGCCCATAGGGTCGACCTGTCGCTGCTGGCTCCGCTGCTCATCGTCGTCTTGGGGGTGACCGCTCTGTTGCCGGCCCTGGACCGTGGACGCGATCGGGATCGAACCCTCGTATCCCTCGGGGTCGCCGCCGCCTTCGGCTACTACCTGGTCTGGCGTGTACCGGCGGTGATCGCCGCGTCATCCGTTTCACCGTCTTCCGCCTATAGCTGGTTCGTCTTCATCCTGGAGATCTTGGCCATGGGGGAGATCGCGCTGTTCCTGCTCATCATGTCCCGCACGTCCGATCACAGCGCCGAAGCCGACCGGCTGGAGCGGAACCTCATGGCGCTCCCGGCGTCGGAATGGCCGCGGGTAGATATTCTCATTCCGACCTACAACGAGGGCCCGGAGGTCCTTGAGCGGAGTATTCTGGCGGCCAAGGCCCTCCACTACGAGCGCTTCGCCGTCTGGGTCTGCGACGACGGCCAGGATCGTCTTTGGCTGCGCGACATGTGCAAGGAGTTGGGGGTCGGATACCTGACGCGCGAGGACATGCAACACGCGAAGGCGGGCAACATCAACGCCGCTCTGGCACGGACCGATGGCGACCTGATCGCGGTCTTCGACGCGGATTTCGCGCCCGCCAGGAACTTTCTGCTCCGGACCGTCGGTTTCTTCGCCGATCCGCAAATCGGCCTGGTGCAGACCCCGCAACACTTCTTCAATCGCGACCCGGTTCAAACCAACCTTGCCGCACTCAAGGAGATTCCCGACGAGCAGCGGCTGTTCTTTGATCATATGGCCGCCTCCCGAGATGCCTGGGGATGCGCATTCTGCTGCGGTGCCGGGTCGATCGTGCGGCGCACAGCATTGGAGCAGGTCGGCGGCGTACCGACGGCATCGGTCACGGAGGACCTGCTCACATCACTTGCGATCCTGCGGGCCGGTTATCGGACACGGTATCTGAACGAGCGCCTTGCCGTCGGCCTGGCCCCCGAAAACCTCGAAGCCTATGTCGTGCAGCGTCGGCGCTGGTGCGAAGGCGCGGTCCAGGGACTCTTCACCAAAGAGGGTCCTCTCGGACCGGGGCTCCGTCTGTTGGATCGTCTGTTGTACTTTCCGACCGGCTGGCTGGTGCAACACCCGATCCGGCTGATCATGCTCTCGGTCCCTGCCCTCTATTTCCTGACCGGCGTGACCCCCTTCCCGGGTTTGACGCCGGAGGTCTTTATCTCGATCATCCTTCCGCTCGTGATCGCGGCTGCGGCCGGCATGATGTGGTTCGCGCCGGGCTGCTACGTTCCGTTGGTCTCGACCGCCGTAGGCGCCCATATCGCACTGCACGTCGTCCCGTCCGCCTTATTGACGCTCGTGAAACACAACGGCCTGTCTTTCGTCGTGACACCGAAAGGGAAGGCCGCAGAAGGGAGACGGATCGACCGTCGCGGCCTGACCTTCGCGATTGGCGTTGCCGGCCTGACCGCTGCCGGCATGGCGTTCAACGGAACGGCGCTCCGCTTCGACCACGACGCCGCCACGTTCAATGCCATCGCCAATGCCTGGGGGACGGTCAATCTCGTCATCTGCTTCCTCATCGGCGTGCTCTCGATCGATCGGCGGCGGCCCCGCGTCGAAGAGCGCTTCGACGCGGCGGAACCGGTGACCATTCACCGGCACAACGGCGACGACCTTCATGCCATCGTAACCGACCTTTCCACGACGGGAGCTCGGCTGGAAGCCGATCTTCCGCTGACAGTCGGGGAGACCGTCACGGTCGACATTTTCGGCATCGGCGCGACCGAGGCCACCGTCACCCGGGCCGGCGGCGGCGATACCGGGCTACGGTTCGGGGACATCGACGCCGACATGCGCACCGAAATCATCAATCGGCTCTTCGCCGGGGACCTGTCGAGCGGCGTCCGGGCGGGCGACCTGCGCGGCCTGATCCGGCGCACCGCGGCCAACTTCTTCTAGGGATCCAAGATCGTGTCCGCATCCGAAACGACGACAATCACCCTCAGCGGACCACTGGACGCCACAGCGGCCGCATCGGTCCGCAAGCGTTTCCACGACGCCTGGCGCACGGCGGAAGGGTCCATGGTCGTCGATATCGGCGGTGTGACGTTCATCGACAGTGCCGGCGTCGGCACCATCGTCTCGCTCCTGAAGCACCTGACCCGTCATGGCGCGTCGCTCCGTATCGTGGGCGCCGACGGCCAGCCGAAGCGCATGCTGACCTTGGTCGGTCTGTCCGCGCTGGTACAAGCCGATGTCGTCCGCGATGGGGCGCAAGGCTAGGGCGACGGAGCCCCTCGACTCCGTCGCCCGTCCTTTGGCCCACGCGGGAAAGCCCAGGGGCGCACCAGGGAGTGGCGAACACGCTCAGGGCGTCATCGGTTCCCAACGGTCGGGACTCGTGCAGCGCCGTGCCGCCCGACCGTCCTCGTCGAGAGCGAAAAGCGTGATCCAGCCGTTCCGCACCAGCCGTCCTACCGTCTCGTGCCTGTCGATCACGCTGTCGATCGCCGCTTGCGGGGCTTCGATGAAGACCGACAGCCGCATCGGTTCGTGGACGAGCTTCTCCCCGTCATGGACCGACTGCCACGGCAACCCGGTCCGCAGGTCTCCGCCGTTGCCCTCCAACACGCCAATGGAGCCGACCGCATTGAGCAACGTCTTGTTGCCGCTACCGAACACGACATTGTCGACGCTCGACCCGTAGTATTGGAGGTTGATCCAACTGGCGACGACCATCGGTGCCGTCATGATCAGATCGAGAACCGCGAACTCCGGATCGGCCTTCCAGTCGTAGCTGTGCAGGAAGACCCTGCCATCGAGATCGAAGCCGACGGTCCGGCTGCGCGGTGCCGCGACGAAGGCGGCGCAACCGGCGAGGCCCCATTCAGGGCGCACCTGGCTCCAGTCCCGGGCCCGAGCCTGCACCGAGCCATACGGGTCGGACACATCCGCTCCACTGAGCTTCGGCAACCGCTCCAGGCGAGCGATGTCTCCGGCGGTGGAGAGCCAGGAACGACACTCGGCCAGGTCGGCGGCGCGCTCGAAGGCTACCGCTTCGTCGGCAAAGAGCGTGACGTGGTCCGTCGTCGTGTCGTGCAAGGCCCCGACGAACAGCGTGTCGTCCGGAACAGAGATGCCCGCATCGGCAAGGCCCGCACGAACGTCTCGATCGTTCAGGATCTCGGCGGCCACCTGGGCGTTGATCTCGCCGCTCTGCCCGCCGCATGCGCCGCAGTCGAGACCGCTCGCATGCAGATTGTTGACCGTCGACGACCCATGGCCGACCAGCAGGACCAGCGGAGCGAAACGCCGAGTCAGGGACATTCCCTTTAGAATTGCCGTCGCCATCTGGATACGCTGGGCGACGCCGATGTCGCCCAGGATGCCGCTCTCCGACCGCACAGCGGCTTCGGGAACCAAGCGAGCCTTCTCCGCCGCCGTCAGACCGGCGGTTTTCGGATGCTCAACAGGCCGCGTCAGCCCGAGGGCATCGGTCGCCAGCTTCACGGCGTAGCCGAGACCGGCGACTTCGACGAACGGGAAACTGGAAACGGACGCGCGTTTCGCATTGCTCCACGTCTCCAGCAATCCCTTGCGATTCTTCCGCGCCTCGACCAGGGAACGGTTATCCGCTTCGGTCGGCGCCGTCTCGCGGGCGATCATTCCCGGCGATACGAGGACCGGACAATGGCTGTGCCCCCGCTCGGCACCCAACGGCACATGCTCCAGCGGCAGCCCGAAGAACCCGGCAAAGCCGATGGTCTCGATGCCGGGTGAAACGCTCTCGAACGCTCGCCTGAAGACCTCGGAGCGAACATCAATGCAGAAAGCCGCCTGTACCGCGGGCCGGAGGGCCAACGGGTAGGCTTTCCGCCCCGCAAGTCCGGCCGAGAACCGCCGCTGCCAGGCGCGCTCATAGGCGGAAAGCAGCAATTCGTCGAACGACCGGTCGGACTTGTTGCCGACCTCCGTCCGATAGCGAATCCTCTCAATGGCCCACAGAGACAACATATCTATGTCGTCGAACAGAACGCCGCGCAGGATGACTTCCCAGCCCAGCCGCGCCGCCAGAAGCTCGATCAGGTGATCGTCCTCTCCACCGCCGAGTTCAGCCTCCCAGAGCAGGTGACGGGCATAGCCGGCCCAACCGGAGATGCTCATGAGCAGCCGGTGGCAGTAGAGTTCAGTGCCGTCTTCGGGTACGCCGAGCAGCGCAAGCCCCTCCGAGATCATTGCCCGGGCATCGTCCGGCAAGTTCGACGCATGCTTAAGTGCGCCCTTCAGGCCGAGGATCTCCGGTGTGCGGTCCGTGACGACCATGGAGCGCCAAGCCTCGTAGAACCCCGACCGGTCGTCCGTTTCAGGCGATCCGTCGGCGAACGATCCAAAATACGTCGCTCCGCACTGGGAGATCTGCTGAACGACGATCTGCGCCCAGTCGGTTCCCGTGAGAGCGGCGGCGACATCGGCCACGGTCTTGATCGGAGCGACGGCGGACACTTCCGTGCGATCGGAGAGCGTCGCCTTGACCTCGCTAACAGACCTCGGCACGTCCGAGCCAGTGCCAGCCGCCGCCAGCGCATCGGCAATATCCCGATCCTCGATCCGGCCGGCCTTCAAAGCGTCCGCGAAGAAGTCCCGATCCATGAGCATCCGCCCGCCGGACACCTGTTCAATCCGCTTCACCGCGTCGCCGAACCTGTGATCGTCCAGTCCGAGGAATGGGTTGACGGCGACGAACCGGTCCAGCGGCCAGAGCGGCGCGACACGCCGCATGGCTTTCTCCACAGCCGCCATCGGGTCCGGAGCGACCGGATCGCTCCAGGACCGGTCGGGCTGCACGTCGACGACGGCTTTCAGTGCTGTCTGAGCATTCATCGGTCCATTCTCCTCAACGTTGTCCGGAACCGGTCAGCCGATAGCTGCCGACAATCCGATCGAACCAGGCGTTCGCGTAGAAACCATTGGCGAGATGCACGGCGAAACCGCGCGGCGAGCGGCTACCAGTCCCGAGATAGCCGCAGACCTGAGCAATGGTCAGAGTCATGAACGAAAACACGATCAGCGCTTGGATCAGCAGCGCGACCGGCCCCTGTTCCGGAGCCGGCGGCAGTGCCGATCCCATGACCCAGAATGCGACCGTGTGGAGGACCAGATAAGCCGCACTCACGGCTCCGGCCAGCAGGGTCAGTCTGGCGAAAAGCGCCGCAGAGGATCCGACCGTCAATTGGCGGGAAAAAAGGATCGACAAGGCCATGACGAGGATCGCTCCGAGAGCCAACTCGCCCGCGTCCGCACGGAGATCGAGCCCGGCAACCGCCGCAACTCCGTAGCCCGCAGCAAGCGCAGCTACCAACACGGGCAGGAAGATGCGGACACTTGGCGAGGCCCCGGTGCGTACCGGATGCTCGGACCGGGCAAGGTCCACCGCGCTACCGGAGGCCAGAAATGCATGAGCCTTGTAGAGCGAGTGGGCGACGATGTGCAGAGCCGCGAGCGAGAACGCTCCGAGCCCGCACTGCAGGAGCATGAAGCCCATCTGCGCGATCGTCGACCACGCCAGCGCAACCTTCACGCTGCTCTGCCTGAGCATGACGGCGGATCCAATCACCGCCGTCGCCGCCCCGACGATCGCCAGCAACGGCAGGGTACCGGCCGCGAGAACCATCACGTCGGCGAAGCGCAGGACCAGAAATCCTCCGGCATTCACGACGCCCGCATGAAGCAGGGCCGACACCGGTGTCGGCGTCTCCATGACCTCCAGAAGCCAGCCATGTGTAGGAAACTGAGCCGACTTCAGGATCGCGGCGAAGGCGATCAAAAAACCGGCCCACGTCACCAGACCGCCGGCTTCCCCGGCGCCGATCCGCTCGGCCGTGTCGAGAATCACTCCCATGTCCGCCGAGCCGAAAGCAAGGTAGAGCAGGATCGCCGCCGTGATCAGGCAGACATCACCGGCCCTGGCGGTGATGAACTTCTTCCCGGCGGCGGCCATGGCGAGCCGACGCCCCCGATAGAAGGTCAGCAACCGATGGAGAGCGAGGCTCGTCGCGATCCAGGCGCCGACCAATATGAAGAGGTTGCCCGCGATCACGAGCAGGGCGACGGCTGCCAGGGTGAGGCAAAGCCAAGCGATGAACAGACCCTGACGCTCGTCGCCATCGAGGTAGTTCCGACTGAACCCGACAATGATCGTGCCCAGGAAGGTCACCAGAACGAGCATGACCGCGCTGAGCGCATCGAGATGCACCGGTACCGTAAACGGAACGATCGGCCCCAAATCGAAGCCGCCAAGGAGGAGAAACGTCGCGGCAAGGACGGCTGCAGCCAACGCGGCAACGGTCCCCAAGGTTCCCGCCTTCAGCGCAAGAGCCGGTCGGCGTCCGGGTTCCGTCCCGGCTAGGACGGCGGCGCCGGCAAGACAAAGCGGCGCCGCAAGCGCAAGAACGGGGGCAAGAGATGACATGGCCGACTCCGGTGCGTGCAATTGGATGCGCGCTATGTACCGGATGCTCTGTCACTCAAAAAATACAATGTTTCTATGAAATCGTTCTCTAAAAGCGAACGAATTTTCTGGACGCTCAGAATACCGCGTGATCGCCTCGCTCGACCGTCGTCTCGCCGGCGATCAACCGGGCATAGTGGTCGAACAGAGTGTCCTGTCCGAAAGACGGTGTGGCGTCGGCATCGTATCGGCCGGCTTGGCTGTCCCAGACGAGCATCGACTCCGTTGCGTAGTATCGACCGATTCGGGCGAGTTCAGCTTTGCGGGCGGCGGCGGACGACACCCGACCGGCGAAGCTCAGCATACCGATGATCGCATCCAGCATCCGGACCGGCACATGCTTGAACCGCGGCGGGCGTCCCAACAGCGCAAACAAGTGCTCCCCCTGTTCCCTCGGTGTGACGGCAGACCCCGGTCCGCCGATGGGGAGGACCCGATCCTGAAGAGACGCATCCTCGAGACATCGGGCCAAATAGCGGCCGAGATCGTCGTCGCTGATGGGCTTGCAGGCCGTGAGGTCCCCATCGCCAAACACCAGGAAAGGCTTACCGCGTCTGACCCGCTCGACCTGTCCGGACAGCGACTTGAAGAACGCGGTCGGTCGGACAATGGAATAGGTCAGTCCGGAGTCCATCAGCGCCCGTTCGAACGCGAGTTTCGCCTGCTGGAAAGCCAGCAGCGGTTTTTGGACGCAAATGGCCGAGAGCAGGACCATCTGACCGATACCGGCCGCCTGCGCAGCCTGCAGCGCGTTCATGTGAGCATCATGATCGATCGCCCAGGCATCGCGCGGATCTCCGGTCCGGGATGCGAGACAGGAGACGACGGCGTCGAACCGCTCCCCGGCGATCCCGTCGCGGGCAAGCGACCCGGGGACGGTAACGTCGCCGAAACGCACCTCCGCGCCGTGCAACAGAGCGGCGCTCTTAGCCGTATCCAACCGGCCTTTCACGCCCGCACGCGGCCGCACCAGACAAACGACATCGTGGCCCCGCACGGCGAGCGCCCGCACCGTCGCCTGACCGATCGTTCCGGTCGCCCCGAGAACGAGAACGCGCTGAACGGAGGTCGTCACGACAGGCACCCTCGGCTACATGGAGTGCGGCCGGTTCGCCAGTTGGTATCGCGTCTGGCCGGCAATCCGCTCTCCCCCCTCGCCTGTACCAAGGAGCTCGATCATAGCGCACCCCCTCGCGGAGTCAGGAGACCATCGCTCCACCGCGGTTGACGGCGGTCGCGAAACCAGGGATCGATGCGGCCAGGTCGCCAGCAACGCAAAAGAGGGCGATGGAAACCAAGACGCAGGGCGGGCCCGAACCATGCACATCGATAAAGGGCTTTCGCAGCTCCCGATGCAGGAGCGAAGGCCGAACAGGACCGCGGAGACCGAGAATTTTCCGGTCGCATCTCTGCTGATCGCCCGTGATCTGCGGCCTGCTGTGAAAGCTTATTACGCGATGGCGCGCGCGGCGGACGATGTCGCCGACGACGACGGACTTTCGGCGGAAGCGAAAATCCAGCTCTTGGATTGCATCGAAACCGCCCTCAGCGACGGCGCCGGATATGTCGCCACGGCGCGTTCTTCGGCCGTTGACGACCGGAGAGACGCCGTATGCGCCGCCGCCAAGGCCAGGCGCATCCTGGCGGAGCGCAAGCTGCCAATGGAGCACGCGACCCGCCTTCTGGTAGCCTTCCGGCGCGACGCAGTACAACCGCGCATCGCCACTTGGGCGGAGTTGATGGACTACTGTGCGGATTCAGCGGCCCCCGTCGGTCGGTTCCTCCTCGATCTTCATGGCGAGACCGCAGACGGCTATCCCGCCTCCGACGCGTTGTGTACAGCCCTGCAGGTCCTGAACCACCTGCAGGACTGCGCCGACGACTACCGGCGACTCAATCGGATCTACCTTCCGGCGGATTGGCTTGCCGAGGAAGGCGTCCCCGAAACCGATCTAGCCGCCGCCCGATCCAGTCCGGGGCTGCGCCGCGTACTCGACCGGTGCCTGAACGAGATTGCCGACCTCCTCGCCCGCGCAAGACCGCTTCCCCAGCGCATGCGGTCGGTTCGCCTCGCCCTGGAAACCGCCGTTGTCGTGACTCTCGCAGAAGCGCTTGCCCGCCGGCTCGCGGCCTTGGATCCGCTGGCGGCACGGGTCCATGTCTCGAAACCGGCGATGCTGGCTCTCGCCGGGATCGCGGTATCCAGATTCCTGTTGCATCGCATGGCGAATCCCGTGAGCCGAAGAGCATGAGCGGTCTCGGCGTCCATGACCGGGAGGCGGCGTCGCATGTGGAAGCGATCGTGCGGGCCTCGGGATCATCGTTCCGGTGGGGGATGCGCATTCTGCCGCCGGACCGCCGCCGCGCCATCTACGCGGTCTACGCCTTCTGCCGGGTGATCGACGACATCGCCGACGAGCCGGGCGATATCGCGGAACGGCAAGCTCGATTGGATGGGTGGCGTGCCGAGATCGCCCGTCTCTATGACGGCGCGGACCCGACCGAGCCGATTGGCCTGGCCCTGAAACCCGGCATCCAGCGCTACGGATTGCCGAGACCCGAGTTCGAAGCGCTGATCGACGGAATGGAGAGCGACCTGCGCGGCGACACCCTTGCCCCCAGCTCGGACGCGCTCGAACTCTACTGTCGCAGGGTCGCCGGTGCGGTGGGGATTCTGTCGATGCGATGCTTCGGCGCCGATCAACCCGAGGCGGACGAAGCCGCCATTGCTCTCGGGGAAGCGCTGCAACTCACGAACATTCTGCGGGACCTCGGCGAAGACGCCGCCGACGCTCGCCTATACTTGCCGAACGATCTGCTGGACAAGCACGGCATCGCAGAGCGCGATCCGAGCGCTGTTCTCGACCACCCGGCCCTGCCCGCCATCTGCCGGGATCTCGCCGCCAAGGCGAACGCCCGGTTCGCGGAGGCCCGCGGTCTGATCGCCCGGTGCGATCGGAGGACGATGCGGCCCGCGGTGATGATGATGGTCGGCTACGAGGCCCTGCTCGGCCGGATGGAGGAAGCGGGCTGGCGGGAGCCGCGCCGGCGATCGGCACTCCCGGCTTGGCGCCGGATCCTTCTGCTGCGGCATCTGCTGGCATGACGACGCAGTCGGGACCGGGTCGGGCCGTGCATATCATCGGCGCCGGGTTGGCGGGGCTGGCCGCCGCCCTCGCCTTGAGCAAGTCCGGTCGGTCCGTATGCATTCATGAGGCCGCGCCCCAGGCGGGAGGCCGGTGCCGCTCGTTCCACGACGCGACGCTGGGCCGCCGCATCGATAACGGGAACCATCTTCTGCTGTCAGCGAACCGTGCGGCGCTCGACTACCTGGCCGAAACAGGTGCGGCCGACACCCTGGTCGCAGGCGATGGGCCGATCCCGTTTCTCGATCTTTCCACCGGCGACGCGTGGAAGCTCGACCTGGGCACCGGCGGGCTGCTGCGTCGGCTGGCGGCTCCGGTGTTCCAGGTACCCGGAGCCCGATGTCTGGACGCCGTCGCGATGGTCCGCCTTGCCACCGCGCGACCGGAAACGTCCGTGCTGGACGCTCTCGGGCCAGGTCCCCTCATGGAGCGGTTCTGGCGACCGTTCACGACGGCAGTGCTCAACACCGATCCGGAAGAAGCATCGGCTGCCCTGCTACGTGGCGTTCTGGGAACGCTCCTGTTCGAGGGCGGCGACGGTCTGATTCCCCTGACCGCCCGCGACGGCCTGAGCGAAAGCTTCGTCGATCCGTGTCTGGCCGCCTTGGCGGCGCGCGGCGTGCCCCTCGGTCTCGGCAGGCGGCTGCGCGCGATCGACCTGGAGGGCAACCGGGCGACCGCGCTGCACTTCCAGGGCGAGAGCATCGCTCTGGCGGACACCGATGACGTCGTGATAGCCGTGCCGGCGACAGCGGCGTCGGCGCTGCTCCCCGGCCTGACTGTTCCTGCGGAAACCTCGGCAATCGTCAATGCGCATTTCATCCTCGAAGCGCCCGGACAAGTTCCAGGCGGAGGAGTGCTCATCGGGCTGGTCGGAGGCACCGCCGAATGGGTGTTTCTGCGCGGCGATCTCGCCAGCATAACCGTCAGCGCCGCCGACACCTGGATCGACCGGCCCGCCGAAGAACTGCTCGACCTCCTTTGGCGCGATACAGCGACAGCACTTGGTCAACCGGACGCGGCGCGCCCGCCTGGCCGCATCGTCAAGGAACGGCGCGCCACCTTCCGGCAAACCCCCGAAGCGATGAAGCGACGACCGGTCTCGACGACGGCTTGGCGCAATCTGGTCCTTGCCGGCGACTGGACCAACACCGGCCTGCCCGCCACGATCGAGGGAGCCATCCGATCGGGTGGCGCAGCGGCGCAGGCGCTTATGGACGCCCGAGAATGAACTGAACTGGACCGCACGGCGCCCCCGCCCGCGATTGTTCCGGCGCGACCGGCCGGGCTAGGCTGAGGCGAGAGCTATGCAGTGAGGAGACACACCATGGACGCTGTCACCGGCGGGTGCCTGTGCGGCGACGTTCGGATCGTCGCAACGGGAAAGCCGGACAGGGTCGGCATCTGCCATTGCCTGAACTGCCGAAAGCACCACGGCGCGCTTTTCTATGCTGCCGCCATATTCCCGCAGGCAGCCGTCACCATCACCGGCGAGACGCGGGGCTACGCCGGTCGTTTCTCCTGCCCACGGTGCGGCTCCCCGGTCTTCGCGCGAACCGATGACGAGATCGAAATTCATCTGGGAACGCTCGACGCGCCCAACCATTTTATGCCGGACTACGAGATCTGGACCGTCCGGCGCGAGTCCTGGTTGCCGCCGTTTCCGGTAGCTCTGCGCTGTCCAGGCGATCGGGAACCAGAGTCCCCGGCACAGGGCTGAAGAGTGAGCAATCTGACTCTCACCCGGGACGCCGACGGCGTGTCGTCCACCGGCCGAAAGCCCACTGTTCGAGTTCAGTTCAGACTCTTCACTTCGGCCATTTGCCGGCGAGGCCGAGTTCCTTCTCTCGAACGGCCATCTCGTGCCAGATCTCGGCCGGCGTAATACCCATCCAGACCCAGAGAACCGTGAGATTGTAGAGCAGGTCCGCGGACTCCCGGATGACGCCGTCCCGGTCGGCGACGGCGGCGTCCAACGCCACCTCGGCCGCCTCCTCCACCACCTTCTTTGCGATCTTCGGGTTGCCGTCCTTCAGGAGTTGGGCCGTCCGGTTCGCCACCTCGGTCTCCCGACGCGAGGTCTGCACCATCTCGAAGAGCTGATCGATGGGATGGGTCATAGAGGCTAGGGGTCCTTTTCATCACGCGCGGCTTTCCGCCGCGTCCGTCAGGCGTCGATCAGGCGTCGATCAGGCGGCTTTCGGCGATTTGACCAGTGGATTCCAGGATGGGATAGGCCACGGAGGTAATGTGGCTGTTGATCCGTTTCAAATCGCGCAACACGTCCAGATGGAGCGACGAGCTTCCCAGGGACTCCGGATGGCCATCGCGGATCCGGGCGTAGTGGGCCTCCGCAAACTTCTGCTCCAACTCGCGGATATGAACCTTCTGCTCCATCAGCCGGCGGGCGAGCAGTGCGTCTCCGCTCATGAAAACGCTGAGAGCCAGCTTCAGATTGGCCACCACCTCTCCATGCATCGCTTCAAGCTCGGCGAGACCGGCGTTGGAGAATGTGGTGCCGTCCTTGATCTTCTTCGCCGCGAGTTCGAGCAGATTCTTGTCGATGATGTCGCCGATGTGTTCCAGGTTGGTGTTGAACGTCAGAATCTCCACAACCCGCCGGCTCTCCTTGGGGTCGAGTTCCTGACGCGACAGGCGCGTGAGATAGAACTTCACAGACTCGTGGAGCGCGTCCACCACATCGTCGGCGCGTTCGATCTCCTTGATGAGGTCTCCCCGGCCGCTCTTGAACACCTCCATTGTCCGCTCGAGCATCGACTCGACCGTATCGCCGATCCGCAGCGTCTCCCGCGCCGCACCCGACAGGGCCACACCCGGAGAATCGAGGGCCGACTCCTCGAGGTGCTTCGGCGTCTTCTCGTCCTCTGGCATCGGGCTGTCCGGCAGCAGGCGGATCACGAGAGCGGCGACGAGCCCGACCAACGGCAGGAAGAAGAGCGCAACCGCCAGGTTGAAGCCAGTATGGAAGTTGGCGACCATCCGGGCCGGATCGGCCGAGATGTCCGACAGGTACGGCACCAGCCATGGGATCGACCAATAGACCCCGACGACACCGGCGGCCCGCATCAACAGGTTGCCGAGCGGAATACGCCGGGCGGACGGGTCGGCCCGCCAGTTCATCGCGACCGGGGTGATCGAACTGCCGATATTGGCGCCCAGCACCAGGGCGAGCGCCAGTTGAACGCCGACGACGTGAAGCGAGACAAGGGTCATCACCAGGACGATCACGGTCAGACTGGAATGGGCCAGCCAGGCCAGCACCGCGCCGAGCAGGATCGCCAGGACCGGTTCATCGACCAAAGGTGCCAGGAGCACGGAGAGCGTCGGCCCCTCGCGCAACGGCACCGAGGCAAGCATCACCAGCTTGATCGCCAACAGCATGAGGCCGAGCCCGATCAGCACGCGCGCCAGCGCCCGACGCCGGGAATCGTCCGAAGACAGGAAGGCCACGACGCCGACGAACAGGAAAAGCGGCGACATCCAGGAGACGTCGAACGCTAGCACCTGAACCACCACGGTGCTTCCCACATCGGCACCCAGCATGATCGCGAGGCCCGCAGGCACGGCAATCATCTTGCGGCCGCCAAACGAGCCGACGATCAGAGCAGTCGCCGTGCTGCTCTGCAGGACGCCGGTGACCGCGAAGCCGGTGAGGAACGATGTCAGACGGTTGCGGGTGGCCTTCGCGATGCCACGCCGGATCGCCGAACCGAACGCCCGAGTGACGCCCGTTCGGACCATGCGCACGCCCCAAAGCAGCAGGGCGACACCGCCGGCGATTTCAATGAGCAGATGCATAGGCGTCTTTCGTGGTCACCTCGGGCCGGCTCGGGTCGGTGACGCCATGGGAGCGGCAAAGGCCCGAAGGATCGGGCCGCTAGATGATGGCATGGCGCACCTTCGCCGAGACCCATTCGCTGACCAAAACCGTGATCAGGATCAGGATGAAAATTACCGTCACCTGCGGCCAGGCGAGGACGTTCAGAGACTCCTGCAGCCGGAGTCCGAGGCCGCCCGCACCGACGAGCCCAAGCACCGTGCTCTCCCGGATATTGATGTCCCAGCGGAACACGGTGATCCCTGCGAAGGCGGGCAGAATCTGCGGCGCCACGGCGTAGTCCATCACCTGAGCCTTGCTGGCGCCGGTGGCGGAGATAGCCTCGACCTGGCTCTCGTCGATTTCCTCGATCGCCTCGTAGAGCAGCTTGGCAACAAAGCCGATGGACCGGAAGGCGATGGCGACGATGCCCGCAAGCACGCCGGGACCGATCACCGCGACCAGCAGCAGCGCCCAGATCAGGGAATTGATCGAGCGGCTGGCCACGATGATCAGCAGCGCTACCGGCCGCACGAAGCGGACGCTCGGCGTTGTATTGCGCGCGGCCAGAAAGGCCACGGGAACCGCCATGAACAGGGCGAGAAGGGTTCCCAGGGTAGCGATGTTGAGCGTGTCCCAGAGCGGCTCGAGCAGAGCCGGGATGTACTCCCATCGGGGCGGAAACATGCGCGATCCGATGTCCGCGGCCTGCCGCGGCGCATCGGTCACGAACATCCAGATCGTGTTCTCGGTCATCACCTGCCAGCAGAACACGAACAGCGCCACCAGCAGCAGCCAGCCGAACCAGAGTGCCAGTTCCCTGCGGGTCGAGCGGCGGCGCCAGGTCCGCTGGAATGTCTGCGTCGCCATCACTGCACCCATTTCCGCACGAAGCCCGACAGGTATTCTGCCGCCATAACGATGAGGATGATCAGAATGAGGATCGCGGCCGCGCTGTCGTACTCGTAGCGGTCCATCGCCGTGTTGAGCGTCGCGCCGATGCCGCCGGCGCCGACGATTCCGATCACCGCCGATTCACGAAAGTTGATATCCAGCCGATACAGGCTGAGCCCGATCAGACGCGGCATCACCTGGGGCTGAATTCCATAAGCGACTACCTGCCACCAGCCGGCCCCCGTCGCCCGGATTGCCTCGACCTGACTCTCGTCGATATCCTCTATGTCCTCGGCCAGCAGCTTGGCGAGAAAGCCAATCGTGGCGAACGACAAGGTCAGGAACCCAGCGAACGGCCCGAAGCCGAACATGGCGACGAACAGGATCGCGACGATGATCTCCTGGAAGCTGCGCGAGAGGGCGACGATGGCCCGGCACACGGCATAGATCGGCAGCGGGGCAATGTTGCGCGCGGCCCCGATGCCGATGGGGACCGAGATGAGAACGCCGACCACCGTGGCCGTCACCGTCATGGTCAGGCTTTCCTCCATGCCTTGGAGAATGTCGCCCCACCGGCTGGTGAAGTCCGGCACCAGGAAGCCCTGAACGAACCGGAGACCGCGGTCTAGCCCTTCCCAGACCCGCAGCCAGTTCACCTCAACCGAGGCCGTGGCGAGGGCAAGATAAATCAGAGCCCCGCCGTAGAGAGACCAGCGCAGCCAGGTCCTTTGAATAAGAGGCGGACGCGACCAAGTGCGGGGATGCGCCTTCGCGGTCATGTGAGCCCCGCGAGCCGTTCGCGATCAACGGAAGCGGCCCCGTGATGGTCCCCTTCGTTCCCCAGCTCGTCCTCCGCCTCGTCGCCGTCCTCGTCCGCTTTGCGGATCGTGGCCGACCAGTCCTCTTCCCCGTAGATCTGGGTAAGAACGTCCGGCGTCAGCGCATCGGGCCGGCCATCAAAGACGATGCGGCCCGCCTGCAAGCCGATAACCCGCTGGACGAACTGTTGAGCCAGGGCGACGTCGTGAATGTTGATGATAGCGGGCAAGCCTCGCTCGTCGCAGATTTCGACGATCAGGCGCATGATCTGCCGCGAGGTCTTTGGGTCCAGGGACGCGGTGGGTTCGTCGATCAACAGCAGGTCCGGGTCCTGCTCCAGGGCCCGGGCGATCCCGACCCGTTGGCGCTGACCGCCGGAGAGCGCGTCCGCCCGCTTGTTGACGTGATCGGACAAGCCGACACGGTCGAGCAGACGGAAGGCGTTCTCGACGGCCTCCGGCGGAAACTTGCGGAAGAAGCTTCGCCAGAACCCGACATAGCCGAGGCGGCCGGAGAGCACGTTCTCCATGACCGTCAGCCGCTCAACCAGGGCGTATTCCTGGAAGATCATTCCGATGCGCCGACGCGCCTGGCGCAAAGCGCCGCGGCCCAGGCCGGTGATCTCCATGTCGCCCAGGAAGACCTGACCCGACGTAGGCTCGACAAGGCGGTTGATACAGCGGATCAGCGTGGATTTTCCCGCGCCGGACGGCCCGATCAGGCCAACGACCTGACCGGGCTCGACCGTGAGGCTCACATCGGTGAGCGCCCGATCACCGGTTGCATAGACCTTCGAGAGGTCATTCAAGCGCAGCATTCGGCCGCTCCCTCCACTTTACCGCTTAGATGCTCAGGACCGCCCGGCGGTCACTTGCAGTCGTAGGAAACGCCGTTGGCGGTATCGATCTTACGAATGACCTCCCAGTGTTCCTGGTAGGTGATCGGAATGAACTGCTCCTCGCCGGACCGTGCGAACTCCTCCTTGAGAGCGGAGCCTTCCCAATCGAAGGAGAAGAACGACTCCCTGATCTTTTCCTGCAGCTCCGGCTTCAGGTTGTAGACATAGCCGAAGCCTGTGGTCGGGAATTTCTGGGACTTGTAGATCGAGACCACCTGGTCGGCCTTGATCACGTCGCGGGCGATCATCCGATGCAGAACCGAATTGGCGATGGCCGCCGCCGGATAGTCCTTGTTCGCAACGCCGAGGATCGAGTTGTCGTGCTTGCCGGAGAAAACCGGTTCGAAGTCCTGGTCCGGCAGCATGTTGTAGTCCGCCTTCAGGATTGCCGACGGAGCCTTGAACCCGGAATTCGAGGTCTGCGAGGTAAAGGCCATCTTCTTGCCCTTGATGTCCTCGACCTTCTCGATGCCGCTGCCCGGATAGGTGATGATCTCCATGTTGTAGCCGAAGTCGCCGTTCTTCGACGCCATGATGGTGAACGGGACGAATCCGGCGCAGTTGACGGCCAGCGGGTTCGATCCGGTGTTGAAGCCGGCGACATGCAGACGGCCGGCACGCATCGCCTCGATCTGAGCCGCGTTCGACTGAACCGGGAAGAACTGAACCTTCTTGCCCGTCACGCCTTCCATGTGGCGCAGGAAGCCATCCCATACCTTGGCGTAGACGGCAGGATCCTCGACCGGGGTGTAGGCGAAGATCAGGGTGCTGGGATCGATCTGCTCGCTCGCCGCAGGCGTGTCGGCGACCAGGTCGCCGTTCTCGTCCTTGAAGCGGGAGTCCATCGCCTGGACCGGTGCCAGCCAGCCGAGCGTCAGTGCGCCAACCAGGCCGACGGCGGCCGACAGCATAAGGTTTCTGCGAATCATGTCTTCCTCCCTCAATTGTTATGCGGCGCCGGTCCCCGTTGGCGGGGTGCCCTTAACCATTCGAAGCAAATAGAACTATCCGGGTCCTGGCCCGCTCGAAAGCATAAAGTGCGGCGACGCATCCTCGGCCCGCACGACGGGCCGCTTGTCGGCGATCTACTGAGCCCCGATCCGGCGTCGGCTCCGCCGCGACTCGCGCGTTGCGGTCCGAGACCGGATTGCTGCAACCCACGCAAGCCGTTATGGGTGAAGTCTCTGCCAGCGCAGTCCGGGATGCCCGTGATGAAGACCCTCCGCGTAAACGGCGACGACATGGCTTATGTGGACATCGGCGTCGGCAAGGCGCTGGTCTGCGTTCATGGCTCGCTGAACGATTTCCGTGCCTGGATGCCGGTTCTGAAACCGCTGTCGAGCGGGCGCCGGCTCATCGCACCGAGCCTGCGCCACTATTTCCCGGGATCGTGCCGGGCCGAGGAACCGACCTTCACCATGGCCCAGCACGTGGAGGACATGATTGCCTTCATCGAGGTACTTGGAGTGGGGCCGGTCGATCTTCTGGGCCACTCTCGCGGCGGCCACCTGTCCTTCCGACTGGCGTTGAAACGGCCCGACCTGGTCGACCGGCTCATCCTTGCGGAACCGGGCGGCACCCTCGACGATACGCTGATGCCGCGGGACGGATCCGACGCGACGACAGCCGCCGGCACCCGCGCCCACGCGGCCATGTCGGCGGAGAAAATCGCCGCCGGCGACCTGGAGGGGGGCCTGCGCGCGTTTATCGAAGGGATCAACGGCCAAGGCGCCTGGGACCGTCTGCCTGCCGCGGATCGGCAGATGCGCGAAGACAACGCCACCACGCTGCTCGCCCAGGTGAATGAGGGGCGCCTGCCTTTCCGCCGCGCCGACGCCGAAGCGCTCGACCGGCCGACGCTTTTCATCGGAGGTTCGGACACGCCCGGACTGCTGCCGGTAGTCCTTCGGGCGCTTGCCGCGCATGTGCCGGGCGCCGGAACGGCCATCATCCCCGACGCCAGCCACAGCATGTTCCGCCAGCAGCCCAAGGCTTTCTGCGACGCCGTCCTCGCGTTTCTGGACGGGTAGGCGTCCGCCGCGACCCTCCTCGTTCCGGAAAGACGCGTGGCGGCTGCGGGCTTCCCGCCAGCGCCCTGTCGGCGTCACGAGTGATCCTGTCGGCCCGGACGACGACCGTTATTCGTCCACCGCGTACGTCTTCTCCATGGCGTCGTAAGTCGATTTGTGAACGAGTCGTTGACGCTCGACGAAGTCGGCGAGTCGGTCCTGTACCGCGTCCAGGCCACCGTCCCGCTTCAACGCGCCGAGCACCTCGCTCATCGCCCGCATAGCCGCCTGCAAAGGGGTGTTGGCATAGAGGACGGCGGCAAAGCCGATGTCCGCCAATGTGTCTTGCGCCAGCATCGGCGTGCGGCCACCGACCACGAGGTTGGCCACCTGTGGCACCGGCAGCTCGGCGCAGATCCGCCGCATTTCCTCCACCGAGGTCGGCGCCTCGACGAAGGTCACGTCGGCGCCTGCTTCGATGTAGAGGTTCGCCCGCTCCAGGGCGCCATCGATACCCTCGATGGCGCGGGCGTCGGTGCGGGCGATGACTAGGAGGTTCCGGTCTTCCCGCGCCTCCGCGGCGGCCCGGACTTTGGTGGCCATCTCCTTGGCCGGAATCACCGCCTTGCCGTCGAAATGACCGCATTTCTTGGGGAAGACCTGGTCCTCAATCTGCACGGCGCAAGCACCCGCCCGCTCCAGGACACGCACGGCGCGGTGCGTGTTGATTGCGTTGCCGAACCCGGTGTCCATATCGACGAACAGGGGAAGACTGCTGATCTCGGCGATAGCGGAGGTCGTCGTCTGTATCTCGCTCATGGTGACGAGGCCGATATCGGGTACGCCGAGCAGGGTGTTGGCGATGCCTGCACCGGTAACGTAACAGGCCTCGAACCCCGCATCCTCGATGACTCGCGCGGTCAGCGCATTCGCAGCCCCTGGAACCAGCACGGCGCGCCGTTCCTCAAGCATCGCTCGGAATGCGCGTCGGCGATCGGCAAGCGTCGTCATAGGCTTCAAACCTCCCAGCCTCTTCTTTTAGGCATTCGGTCTCCGCCGCGGATTACAGCGGTACAGGGTATTATCGTCAACTGTTGACAGTTTTGAATGAGAGCAGATGATTTGACACTGGGCAATCAGGGAGGAGCGATGTGACCGCCGCCGTCGGACTAGGCGACGTCCGGTGCCACAAGGTGACTGATGCTGGCGCGGCTGTTTCGGATATGGGCGCGCATGGCCGCTTCGGCAGCATCCGGGTCCCGCGCCTCCAGCGCCGCCAGAACTACCCGATGCTCCTCCAGCGCCTGGGCCGGACGGCCCGGAGCGGTGCTGAGGCGCTGACGGAACAGACGCAGCAGCGAATAGAGGTCCTCATCCAGCATCTTGATGAGCCGGGCATTGCCGCTGGCGCGGACGATCCGATAGTGGAAGTCGAGATCGCCGCCTCCCTGGAAGTACCCCTTCCCGGCCACCACCTGTGCGTCCTGAGCGTGATCGTCGAGCATCCGGTGAAGGCGTTTGATCTCCCCCGACCGGATCCGCGTCGCCGCCAGCCTGCAGGCCATTCCCTCGAGACTCTCGCGAATGACCAAGAGATCGAGAATCTGCGCCTGGTCGAGCGACACGACCCGCGCACCCTGATTGGCCTGACGCTCCACAAGATTGCGGCCTTCCAGCCGTCCGATGGCCTCGCGCAGCGGACCTCGGCTGATGCCGAAACGCCGAGCCAGGGTGACCTCGGAAAGCCGCTCGCCCGGCTTCAATTCGCCGGACATGATCGCCTGCTCCAGCCGATCGAACGCCAACTTCGACAGATTCGTAGTCGTCAACGGTTGCATGGTGTCGGTCGTCGCCACAGCCTGGCTTCCTCAACTCTGCGCCGGACAGTTCATGCTTTCCGGCTTGCTTGTTATCGTGAGCGCAAGCGGATTCACATGCTTGCGTCCCTATATCCTACTCTCCCCATAGACCCGGAGAGTGCCACGACAGCGGGCCTTGCCGCCAACACTTTGAACCCGTTTGCCGACCGGAGCGATCCGCATGGCGGGCGCCGGAACCAGCCGTGCGGCCTTCCGACGCCACCGCAAGCGAGACAGTATCGATCGGAAACGACGGACAGGATGGAGACAGTAGGATGAACGCGATCGATCTGAGGTTGGCCGGCGGGTCCGTCCTCTTGCCGGGCCTCGGCTTCCGCGACGTCGACGTGCTGGTCGCCGGCGAGCGCATCGCCGCCGTCACAGAGCCAGGCGGCGGCCCGGGTGCTGAGCAGACGGTGCGGCTCGACGGCCTTACCGTCCTCCCAGGCGCCTGCGACGTTCATCTCCATCTCGGCCATGGCAGCGACATTTCAAAGCCGCGCGTGGCGTCGGACGCGGCATCCGAGACCGCCGCCGCTGCCGTCGGCGGTGTGACGGCCTTCATCCCATACGTCATGAGCCCTGACCCCTATGCCGCCCAATTCGCCGAGTTGAAATCGGTCACGGAGGCTGGAGCGCGCATCGATTTCGGCTTCCACTTCGTCATCGCCACCGACGAACAGATGGCCGAACTTCCACACTATATTAGAGACTTAGGGGTTCCGACCGCCAAGCTGTTCATGAACATCCGAGGCGACGAGGGCAAGCGGCTCGGCCTGCCCGGTACGGATGACGGCTTCCTGTTGCGCCTGTTGGAGACCCTCGCCGCCCACGACGGAATGCTGTGTCCGCATCCGGAGAACATCGAAGCGGCCTGGGTCCTGCGCGACCGGGTGATGGCCGCAGATCCAGAGGGTAGGAACGGCCTCGCAAGCTGGAATGCCACCCGCCCGCCTTTCGTCGAAGCCGAAGCCATTCGCCGCGCCGCCTATTTCGGCCGGGTGACGGGTGCGCGGATCTATACCGTTCACACCTCCTCCGGCGAGGCCCTCGCCGCGGCGGTCGAACAGCGTAGGGCGGGCTCCAGATTGACCATCGAGACCTGCACGCACTACCTGACCCACGACACCACCACGCATTGGGGAGCGGTGGCCAAAGTCAATCCGCCGCTGCGCGATCCGGCCGACCGCGAAGCTCTTTGGGAAGGCATCCGTCGAGGCGACATCGACACCGTCGGCACCGACCACATCCACCGCCCGGTCTCCAGCAAGGACGGCGGCATCTGGAAGGCCCAGCCGGGCTTTCCCGGTCTCGACGCCTTCCTGCCGGCGTTCTTCACCGAGGGCCACGCCAAGCGCGGCATTCCCCTCGAACGTCTGGCGACCCTCGTCACCGCCAATCCGGCCGACGCCATGGGCCTCGCGCCGCGCAAGGGACGGATCATGCCCGGCGCCGACGCGGACTTCGCGATCCTCGATATGAACGCGCCTTGGACGGTGGAGAAATCGAGCCTGCAGAGCGACGCCGGATACTCCGTTTGGGAAGGTCAGGAGATGGCCTGCAAAGTGCTGCACACCCTGGTTCGTGGCCGCTTCGTCGTGCGCGACGGTGCCCTGATGGACGAGAGCGAGGGCACCGGCCGGTTCATGCCCCGTAAACTCGCTTGAGCGGTCAGGCCGCCCGCCATCGCCCAGCGTAGAGACGGCAGCCGTAGCGCCCATCGTCGGTGACGACGGTGTCATCGTGGCTGACTGCGGTCCCGATGCCCTGCTCGACCTCCGTCATGAACCGGTCGGCCATCCAGCCGCGTACGGCCCGGGCCGACAGCGGGGTGAACGGACCCTGGTTCGGGATGCACCCGCGAGACTCGACGTCTCTCCAGTGGTCGCCGTACTCGGACTCCAGGTTCCGGACGCTGATCACCACCGAACCACCCGGCTTCAATACCCGGCGTACCTCGTCGAGCATGTGTTCGGGTTCGGGCATGTGCTCCAGGACCTGCGGCAGGATCACCGCATCGACGCCGGCGGTCTCATAGGGCAGCGACGGGCCCGCGATCAGGTCGGCATGCGTGTGGTCCGCCGCGAACCCTTCGCGCCGCAATCGCTCTGTCACGAAGCTCAGATTGTTCTCTGACAACTCGGCCAGATGCAGGTCGACGGTCGGATCGAGCCGGCGCCGGATCTCCGCACTGTAGGTGCCGCCCCAGGGCATAACTTCGACCACCTTGCTTCCCGCCGCCAACGTCGGCAGCAGAGCAAGCTCGGCGGCCGTGGCGCCTCCCTGGCGGCGCGACACGTAGACACCCGCAAGCGGCGACTTGGCCCAGACCGCATAGCCCCGAAAGTCTGCGAGCTTCTCCCAGGACCAGCCACGCGGATCCCAAACCGCGAAAGGATTGTCGGCGTTTGTGATTTCGAAGAACGGGTAGGCTCCGGCCGGTTTCACCGGGTAAATCGTTCTCTGCGAGCGTGAGAAGCCGTTCCAGGAATGGACCTCCTCGAAAGGCCGGCGCGGCGCCTTCATCGTCGGCGCAGTCGGGCGGGCGCGGCCGATCGCCAGCGCGCCGACGATCTCGAAGGTGGGCGGGACCCCGAACAGCTCCGCCAGGGCCTGGTTGCTACCGATTCCAGCGTTCCAGATCGTGTCGTAGCCCCGCAGATGCGCGCTCAGCATCATGTGGTAGCACGCACCCGCGACAGACTGGACGACCGAGAAATTGCCGTGGGTCCAACCCTTCTGAAAACACAGATACACCAGCGCCGAACACTCGGCAAAATGCGGGTTTCCACCGGAAATATCGTGACACTTCATCATCATCCCACGGTCGTCGACGATGACGAAGTGCCATTGCTGCTGATTGCAGGACGAAGGCGCCTGGAGGCCGTCGCGGACGATATCCGCCAGCGTTTCCCGGTCCATGGCAGACCCGTCGAAGTCCCGGCACGAGCGCCGCTCCGCGAGGATCCCCAGTATCCGGCGCCAGTCCTCGACAGCGTTATCCTCCGAAGACGAGGGACGCGAGAACGCGTCGTCCATTCCTGTTCTCCTCTGCCAACGACTTCGCAGACTAGGTCGGCCCGTGTCTCGCCGACAGACAGATTATACGCCGGGGCAGCCAGCCGGCCCACGATCCCGGCGCCCACAGACGCGCGGCGCCGAGGGAAATCCTCCGCCGTTCATTCGCCCGCGGCACGGTTGATGCCGCCGCTCACCCCCTGCAGCAGTTCGATAGCCTCGGCGGTCTTCAGGACGTCGGCGTATTTTGCATTCATGTCGAACAGGTTGACCGCATGACTCGTCGGCGATCGGTCGTAGACGCACTCCGCGGGCACAACGCATTTGAAGTTGTATGCGAACCCGTCCGTCACCGAGGACCGAACGCAGCCGCTGGTCGTGCAACCGGTGACGAACAGAGTGTCGACCCCGAGATCGATCAGATGGCTGACCAGCGGCGTGCCGAAGAACGCGCTCGGGTGTTTCTTCGGCAGCAGAACGTCCCCTTTCACCGGCGCGACTTCGGCGACGAATTCGTAGCCCTTGGCATCGACCGTCATGATCGCCGGCACCTTCTCCGCGAGGCGGCCGGAATCGGTGTCGACATTCTTCGGCGCCACATGCGGATAGAGCACCGGCAGTTTCAGACGCCGGAACTCGGCCAGCAGCGGCCGGATGTGATCGACTGCGGCCCAGCCCACATCGCCGCAGGCCGTCGGGTATTCCTCGATAGCCTCCCAGTAGGGACGGCGCTCCGTGCCGACGGTGCGATACTGGACGTCGATGATCAGCAGCGCAGGATGTCGACCAATGCCGCTCGGGCGACCGAAACCGGATGCCTCGTAGCGCCGTTCCTCATCATCTGAGATCGTACCGGTCCAGGGATGCATTTGACCCTCCCGTTCCTGCTGCCTAGCCTCTAAGAATTGTCGACAGTTGACGATCCGGGATGACCGCTTGTCAACATTCCGCAACCGCCAGCCGCCGGTCCATTCCAATGAAACTCGCCACCCACGATCGCTATGCCTACAGCCCGCTCGACGCCCGCCCGGTCTACGACTGGCCAGGAGGCAAACGCCTCGCCGTCTGCTTCTGCAACAATATCGAGGTCTTCGGCTTTCTCGAGGGGCTCGGTACTGACAGTACCGTGATCGGCGCGCCGCAAACCACGCGGAACTATGCCTGGCGCGACTACGGCAACCGGGTCGGTCAGTGGTATCTGTTCGACCTGTTCGATGAATATGGAATCCCCGCCTCCCATAACCTGAACTCGCTGCTGGTCGATCACTGCCCGGAGATCCTGGAGCGCATCAAACGGCGCGGAGACGAGGTGATCGGCCATGGCCGCACCAATGCAGAGCGCCAGGACGTGCTCGACGAGGCCGACGAGGCGGCGCTGATCCGGGAAACCACCGATGCGCTGACCGGTTTCTTCGGCACGCCGCCGACCGGGTGGCTCGGTCCCTATCTCGCACAAACGCCGGTCACGCTCGATCTGCTGGACGAGGCCGGTTACGCCTATGTGATGGACTGGCCGGCCGACGACCAGCCGTTCTGGATGCGCACCCGGCGGGGCCGCATCCTGTCGGTCCCCTACTCCATCGAACTGAACGACAGCCCCGCCATGGTGTTCCGCCAGCATTCGGGCGAAGAGTTCGAACGCATGATGATCGACCAGTTCGACGAGATGCTGCATCAGTCGAAGAAACGGCCTCTGGTTTACACGGCGGTCTTGCACCCCTTCGTGGTCGGCCAGCCGTTCCGCTTGCGGGCGCTGCGGCGGGCGATCGCGCATATCCTGCGGCACCGCGACGATATCTGGCTCACCACGCCGGGCGAGATTGCCGAATATTGCGCGGGTCTGCCGGAAGGGACCGTGCCCGGTTCCTGAGTTCAGGCGACAGCCGGGTCATCAGCTGCAGCCGAGAAAGCCGCCGCTCCGCATCATCGCTCCCCGGCCTTGCTCCGGTGCCTTCGCCTTCACGAACCCGAACGCCGCGCGCCATGCTCAGACCATGCAGACCGATCGAGAGGATTCCTCACCCCGCCGGAATCCGCACCTTGCCGTGCCAGGGATCGATCACCGCCGCCGCCGTCCTGGCGACATCGAGCAGCGCGTCATCGTCATAGCGGAACCCGACGAGTTGAATGCCCATCGGCAGGCCGGTGGGCCCGTCACCCGCCGGCACCCCGATCACCGGCAGATGCAGCAAGGTCCAGAGCGCATTGAGCACCGCGTTTCCGGAACCGTCGAGGCCGGCATCCGCCTCCCCCGTCGCTCCGAAGCTCAGGACCGCGTCATACCCGCGATAATGACTCTCGTAGGCCATGCGGGCGTGGGCGGCGTGATCGTGGGCGTCCTTCAGCATCGCAGGGCCGATGCCGGAGCTGTTCTCGGCAATGTCCCGCAGATTGGCATGCAGCCCCTCTCCGCTTGTCAGCAGGGTCGGCAGGAACGCCGCCCGGCCCTCGCCGCGCATGATCGTATCCCTGGTCTGCTCGATACCGTCGAAGGAAGCAGGAAGTTCCCTGCTTTCGACGGTCGCGCCCGCCGCGGTGAGAGCCTCGGCCGCACGCGTCAGCACGGCAAGCGCACCGTCTCGGGCCTTGTCGGCCGAAGGCGTGAGACAGAGCGCGATCCTGAGCGACGAGACCTCCCGCGCCACACCGGCACCTCCGGCGATACCGCTTGCCGCCGCGACCAGTCGAAGGTCTTCCACCGACCGCGCATACCAACCGATGGTGTCCAAGCTGGCGGCGAACAGCTTTGCGCCTTCGCGGCTCACCGTGCCCCAGGTCGGCTTCATCGCGTAGGTGCCGCAGTAGGAGGCGGGGCGCATAACCGATCCGCCCGTCTGGGTGCCGAAGCTTATCGGCACATGGAGATCGGCCACCGCCGCTCCGGAACCGCTGGACGACCCGCCCGCGGTATGGGTGAAGCGGTGCGGATTGACGGTTCTCGGCATGCGGCCCAGGGCGGCGAATTCCACCGTGTCGAGCTTGCCGAGCGGTATGGCGCCCGCGGCCCGCATCAACGCCACGCAACCGGCATCGTCGACCGCGACCCGATCCAGGTGCAACGGCGAATTGTGGGTGCCCGGCATCCCGGCAACGTCGATCACGTCCTTCAACCCGATAGGAATGCCATGCAGCGGGCCGCGCACCCGACCGGCCTGGCGCTCGGCGTCGAGCCGGCGCGCTTCAACCATGGCACCGTCGCGATCGACATGCAGCCATGCGCGCACCGCCGGATCGCGGGCCTCTATCCTGGCCAGGCACGCGCTCAGCAGATCGACGGCGGTCAGGTCTCCGGCGGCCATGGCGGCGGACGCCTGGCCGGCCGTCAGGCGGGCGGGATCGGCTACGGTCACGTCGGGAACCTCATGATCGGCAGGACGGCCGATGATGAGGCGATCAGAGACCCACAGGCAAGACGCCCTCTGGCCGACCGGTCAAAACGGCATCACGTTGTGCCGGTCGGCTTGGCGCCGGGCTTGCCCTTGCGGTGCGGCTTCTTCGCCTTGCCGGAACCACCGCTGTTCAGAGTCAGCTTGCCCGGTCGTTTTGAAATGCGGCCAAGCGCGCCCTTCGGCTTCTTTGCCTTCTTCGGCTTGCGCCCATGGGTTTCCGCCGTTGCCAGAGGTGTCGCGTCGACCGGAGAGCCGCCGTCGGGCGACGTCACGGACGGCGGCGCACCCTCCTCGCCTTCCGGCCACCACTGATCGCCTCCCGATTTCCGGCGGCGCTTTAGGGTGCGCTCGGCGGGATCCGTCCGGTCCCGTTTCGCCGGGGCGCCGGCGGACCGGGCCGACCCCGGCCCGGCGGCGGGACCCGATACAGCCGCACGGTCGGCTCGTGGCTTGTCGACCCGCCGAGTGTCTGACCCCCCGTTATCCGAACCCCGGTTATCGGGACGGGGTCCGTCGTTGCGCTCTTCGCGGCGGCGCGGCCGATCCGGTCGAGGGCCGGTCGGCTTCACGGTCGCCGAGCGGACCGGTGCGGGCTGCTGCACCGCCGCCACGGGCTCGGCTGCCGGAGCTTCGGCCAGCGCCCTTCCGGGACGGCTTCGTTCGGCGCCGCGCGTATCCTGCCTCGGCTTCCTCGGCGGGCGCGGTGCGGCGGTGGGTTCGGTGGGGACGCCTTCGATCCGGTCGACGGTGATGGTCTTCTCGATCTTGCGGCTTGGCCCGAGTGCTTCCAAAAAGCCGTCCACCGCCTCCGGGTGCAGCTCAACATGGGTCTCGTTCTCGTGAATCCGGATCGCGCCGATGGCGTTCTTTGTCATGCCGCCCGCCCGGCACAGCATCGGGAGCAGCCAGCGCGGTTCGGCACTGTGATGGCGGCCGACCGACAATCGGACCCACGTGCCGGTCTCGAAGTCTCCCGGCCGCTTTCTGGCTTCGCTCCGATCCTGCCGGGGCGCGCGCTCCGGCCGCTCGCCGCGATCCTGACGACGCCCTCTGTCGGGCCGCTCATGACGTTCGCCGCCGGCGGGACCGTCGAGCAGTTCCTCCGGCGCCGTCAACGCCGCCATGTGCTTGCGCAGGAACGCAACCGCAACGGTCTCGGCATCGTGGCGGGACAGCAGATCGGCGGCGAAGGCTTTTTCCTCGTCGCTCAGGTCCCCACCG
The DNA here is from genome assembly GCA_024742275.1 of Alphaproteobacteria bacterium. Lineage (GTDB taxonomy): Bacteria > Pseudomonadota > Alphaproteobacteria > Thalassobaculales > Thalassobaculaceae > Thalassobaculum. The sequence continues at coordinate 32,146 of JANSYS010000033.1, forward strand.
AGGTCCGAGTCCTCAAGAATCCGCTGACGATCGAGGGCGCGCACCTCGTCCGCCGAGGGAGGCTTGCCCCAGTCGGCCGAGATATTGGCATTGGCGAGCAGGCGCTCTGTATGGCGGCGGCGTGGATAGGGCACGATCAGCGCCGAGATGCCCTTGCGCCCGGCCCGGCCGGTTCGACCGCTGCGATGCAGCAGCGATTCCGGATTCTTCGGCAGGTCGGCGTGGATCACGAGTTCCAGGTTCGGCAGATCGATGCCGCGCGCCGCCACATCGGTGGCGATGCAGATATTGGCCCGGCCGTCGCGCAGGGCCTGGAGGGCATGGGTCCGCGCACCCTGGTTCAGTTCGCCCGACAGGGCCACCACGGAGAGTCCCCGGTTGGTGAAGCGGCTGGTCAGATGATTGACCGTCGCCCGGGTTCCGCAGAACACGATCGAGGATTTGGGATTGGCGTGGCGCAGCACATTGATGATCGCGTTCTCACGGTCGGTCGGAGCGCAGACCAGGGCACGGTATTCGATATCGCCGTGCTGCCGATCCTCGCCGGCGGTGGAAAGACGCACGGCGTCGCGTTGGTAGCGTTGGGCGAGCGCGGCGATCGTCGGCGGCACCGTGGCCGAGAACATCAGGGTCCGGCGGCTTGCCGGGGCCGACTGCAGAATGAACTCCAGGTCCTCGCGAAAGCCGAGATCGAGCATCTCGTCGGCCTCGTCGAGGACCACGACGCGCATCGCCGCCATGTCCAGCGAACCGCGCTCGATATGGTCGCGCAGACGGCCGGGCGTTCCGACAACGATATGGGCGCCGCGCTCGAGGGTCGCGCGCTCGGTGCGCATGTCCATGCCGCCGACGCAGGAGGCGACCGAGCCGCCGGCGAAGGCGTAGAGCCACTCCAGTTCCCGCTTCACCTGAAGCGCCAGCTCCCGGGTCGGGGCCACGGCCAGCGCCATTGGCGTGTCCGCCCGGCCGAACCGCTCCTGGTCGGCCAGCAGGGTCGGCGCCATCGCCAGACCGAAGGCGACCGTCTTGCCGGACCCGGTCTGGGCCGACACCAGCGCGTCCGCATCGCGCATCTCGGCGCCGAGCACGGCCTGCTGCACCGGCGTCAGCGTCTCGTATCCGCGCTTTGCCAACGCCTGGGCGAGCGCCGGGACGACGCCGTCTATTTCCGTCATGTCCAGTCTTTCGGGTGCCTGCGATCGGCCGGTCGGGACGCACATTGCTCCAGGCGGGATCGGCAGTCCTGCGCAGTCGGCGCAGGGTCGTTTCAAAACGGCGCGCACCATAGGGGCGGACAGCCGAAATGTACAGCGTCCCGTCCGCCGTCGACGCCCGGCCGGTCGATGCGGCGGATGCTGCAGCAAGATCGGCGGACGGCGCGATGTCGAGGGTAGCGCCGCCGCGCCGCACCCGGCCACAATGCCCATCCAGCCGCACCGCGCCCATCCGACCAGGGGAGTTCCCATGACCGTCAAGCCGTCCGCCCACTGGGTCTACAACGAGACCATCCGCCTGTTCGCCGCCCCCGCCGCGCCCGCCTTCGAGACCGAGGACGAGATGACGGCGATCTGGGGCCGCAACTGGGGCGTCGACAACGACGTCGGGCGGCTCCGCGCGGTCATGGTCCACCGGCCCGGCCCGGAGATGGACGTGGTCGACCCGTCCCAGCGCATCGCCGCCACCGGCTCCTTCGGCAACGTGGAGCACGGCTGGTACTTCCAGAGCGAGAGCGTCCCCGATTTCGACGAGATGCGCGCCCAGCACGACGCGCTGGTGGCCGCGCTCAAGGCCGAGGGCGTCGAGGTCTTCGAGGTCCGGGGGGTGACCGACGGGCGGCTCAAGTCCTGCTACACCCGCGATCCCTTCGTCATGGTGAAGGGCGGGGCGATCGTCAGCCGCATGGGCGCGCGGATCCGCCGGGGCGAGGTCCTGGCGATCACCCGCACGCTCGCCGAGCTCGGCATTCCGATCCTGCGCACCCTGTCCGGCACGGCGCTGTTCGAGGGCGGCAGCTTCGCCTGGCTCGATCCGAAGACCGCCGTGGTCGGCTGCGGCATCCGGGTCAACCGCGAGGCGGCGCGCCAGATCGCCGAGGTGCTGGCGAGCCAGGGCGTCGAGCTGCTGCCCATCGACCTGCCGGGCCACGACATCCATATCGACGGCCAGTTCCTCATGGTCGACCGGGATCTCGCCCTGATCGACCAGGACCGCCTGCCCTACTCCTTCCTGGAGATCCTGAAGGAGAAGGGAATCCGCACCATCGAGATCAGCCCCGCCGACAACCGGGCGATCATCAACTCCCTGGCCGTGGCACCCGGCCGGCTGATCATGCCGGAGGGCGGCACCAACGAGACCCTGGACAAGCTCGCCGCCGCCGGAGTGACGTGGACCACGCTGGCCTACGAGAAGATGATGCTGAACGGCGGCGGCATCCACTGCTCCACCATGCCGCTGATCCGCGATCCGGTTTAGGGGGGTGGGGGGCTCGTCAGGCTGATAGTCGAGACCTTAGCGCATCAGGATTGACCGTCCGGTCGCGACCGATACTGTTGAAAAAGGCCATCTTGCCGCGGATCCGAGGCGCTGATTCACTTCTCCTGTAGCGGGAGGACGGAGCGATGATGGGTGAGCGGACAGTGATGCAGGAGGAGCTGTTCTACGGCTTCAGC
>JANSYS010000070.1 GCA_024742275.1 Alphaproteobacteria bacterium
GCCGAGAAAGAGTGGACCATGCCGCCAAGGGAGTGGGCCATGGCAAAGGCCCAGTTCGCCGTCGTCTTCGGCGAACGCTTCACAAGAGCAATGGTCTGATGTTCAACCGCTCCCCCGCACACGAAATTTCTGACAGTCCCATGCAGAATGCTATGAAAATACGCTCTCCCATGCCGAACATGCACTCCATAGACCGTGCGCTTAGGGGCATCCTGGGTCTGGGATGCCTCTATGTCGGATTCTACGATCCCGGCATCATCGCCAATGCGTTGATTTCGACGCTGGTCGGGCTATTCGGCGTCGTCAACGTCGGATCCGCCCTGTTCGGATTCTGTCCAGTGTACAAACTCGGCGGAATCAGGACGAACAAGGCCAAAGGGTGAGCGGTCTCGCCGCGCGGCTTGCGGCTATTATCGGCATCATCGGGCTCGCCGGACTTGGGCTGCTTGTCATCGTTTCCGACCAGGGAGCCAGGTCCGTTACGGCTGTTGGGCAGGCTGAAGTCCTCGCCCGGTTTGGAATGACCGGATCGGACACGGCGGTTCCGGGACTATCGAGCGTCGAGGTGGATGTGCAGGGGGCTCGTTTGCTACGGGGCGCGCTGCCGCCGTCGGTCCTGGACCTGATTGCCGAAGACCGGAGCATCCAGGACCGGTGGACCGAAGTCGGTGGTTGGCGGTTCGTTTGGACGTTCTTGGAGCCCCAAAGCGACGGAGAGGCTCGGACCGCGTTGGTCTATGCGAGCGAGATCCCGGCGTCGGACCCTTTCATTCGCTACATGATGGTTCCGTTGTTCGTCGCTGCGGCCGTCGTCGTCTGGGTCGCGGTGTGGGCCGGCATCTATCTGGCCAGCCTGATCCGCCGCGCGCGGCAGCAAAGTGCGTTGGAAGCGTCGCTTGCGGATGCGACGGAGAACCGGCGACTTCAGGACTACTTCCTCGCCAATCTCAGCCATGAACTGCGCACGCCGCTCAATGCGATTATCGGTTTTTCAGAAGTGCTCTCGACCGAGACGTTCGGCTCTTTGGGAAACCGCCGGAACGTGGAGTACGCGGAGAACATCCATCGCTCCGGCCTGCACCTCGTCCAGCTTGTCGGAAACATGCTCGACCACTCGCGCATCGGGCTCGGCAAAGACCAGGTGATCGACAGCGAATTCGGTGTAGAGGGCGTCGTCCGGGAAGCGGTCTCAATCCTGTCGTCCGAGGCGGAGCGAGAGGATGTGATGATCCGGATCGACTTGGCGCCCGACCTGCCAAGACTCAACGCCGACCGCATGAAGACGATGCAGGTGGTCCTCAACCTTTTGTCCAACGCCGTGAAATTCTCGTTCGAAGAAGGAAGCGTCACGGTATCGGCGCGCATCGTGAACGATGGAGCGCTGGAGATCGCGGTCGTAGATACCGGGATCGGTATGTCCGAGGCGGACATAGGGATCGTCCAGCGGCCGTTCAGCCGCGTCACCTCCAATCCGCATCGCACTCGGGACGGCACGGGACTGGGCCTGTCGCTCAGCACGAGCCTCATGACGCTCCAGGGCGGTACCCTCACCCTGGAAAGCGAACTGGGCAAGGGAACGCGGGCCGTTGCGACGTTCCCTGCGTCCAGAGTTCGTCCGGCGCAGCGGACAAGCTGAGATTTAGACCGTTGTCGGACGGCCGTGTCTTGGCGTCCTCTCCATCAAGGCGATAGTCTCGCGAGGACCGGGCGTTCTGGGCGGGCTCTGACCGCTTGGATCCTGAAGACCCGGACGGATCCGGTGAGAGAGGGGAAGCACATGAGCGAAGAGCCGCATCTTTTGGTTCACGACCGCAAGGACAACGTTGGCGTTGTTGTTGTTGAGGGTCTTGAGGCTGGTACGGAGATGTTCTGCCGAGTGACGGAGGACAATTCGACGTTCCGCATGCAAGTTCTCGAC
>JANSYS010000062.1 GCA_024742275.1 Alphaproteobacteria bacterium
CCGCGCCGGATCGAGGGTCGGCGCCGCCCCGCCACCGTCCTTCGTCATCAATCCAGATCACATGGGACCGTGCCATTACCGGATTGAAGCTGATCGGTGAATGGTCGACCTGGTGGCCCATGGCTTCTAGGTCGCGGACGACGCTCTCCTGGACGCGTGCTTCGGCATGGATTGCACCGCCTTCGTGGTGAATCCGCGGGAGGGTGACCGCTTCGACCGGGCTCATGGCGAAATCGACGATGTTCAGGATGGTCTGCAGCACCGCCGAAATGATGACGCTGCCGCCCAGTGCGCCGACAACCATTCGGACCTTGCCATCCTTCAGCAACAGGGTCGGCACCATACCAGTCGTCCGGGCTTTCCCGGGCGCGAAGGAGTTGACGCGACCCGGTCGCGGGTCAGCAAGCTTCATCGAGTTGTTCCAAACGAAGCCGAGGCCAGGTGTGACGACGCCGCACCCGGTGCCAAGGGTGTGGGTGACCGAAACCGCGTTGCCATCCTCGTCATAGACTGACAGATGAGTGGTTGAAGAATAGGGGGCGTCGTCGCGTTGCGGCGCGCGTTCACCGGCCTTGATCCGCTCGGCATGCTCGGCGGCGCGGGCCGGGGAGAGCAGGGCATCGGTCGGAACGTCCACGAACTCCGGATCGGCGAGCCAGCGCTCCCGATCGTCGTGGGTGAACCCCATCGCGCGCGCCACCAGGTCGATATGCTCGGCCGATCCATGGTGCAGGGCGCCGAGGTCGAAATGCTCGAGAATCTGCAACATCTGGATCAGCACCGCACCGCTGCCCGGCGGCGGGTTGGAGGCCACGGTGAACCCCCGATATGAGCCCAAGAGCGGTTGACCCGGGCGCGTTCGGTAGGCCGCCAGATCGGCTGCTGTCACATACGCGCCGTTGGCCGCAAAATCGGCGGCGATCCGCTCGGCGATGGTGCCGGTATAGAAGCTGTCGGCCCCTTCACGGCTGATGGTTTCCAGCGTGTCGGCATAGTCCGGGTTTCGGATGATGTCCCCAACCTTCCAAAAATCGCCATCCGAGGTCAGATAGATATCGGCGCAGGCTTTGCTCGTCTTCAAACGGGTCATGCCGTCCGGAACGCCCAACATCGGCGTACGGGTCCAGAAATCCCGGACATGGTGGGGCAGAGGATAGCCGTCGCGCGCGATGCGGATCGCCGGTTCGAGCAGTTCCGACAACGGGCGTGAGCAGAGTGTGCGGTGCGCCTCGGCAAAGCCGGCGACCGTTCCGGGTGTCATGATTGCGGTGTAACCGAGTTCGCTGCGGTAGTCGTCGAACAGCGAGTAGCCGCTGATATCCGATCGTCCCGTCCCTTGTCCCTGCCACATGTCGGGGGCGACCTTGGAGCCGGCGCGGGTATGGAAATCGATCATGCCATGGGCGCCGTCGCCGGCCCGGAAATACTGAAGCGTGCCCATGCCGCCGATCCCGCACATGAACGGATCCGTGATCATCTGGGCGAAAGCGGCGGCGATCGCCGCGTCGAAAGCTGTCCCTCCCTTGGCCAACACGTCGCGGCCGACATCGGCAGCGCGCGGTTGGGGGCAGACGACGATACCGCGGGTCATGTTCGGTCCCTCACCGCGTGAGCTTTGCCAGAAAGTCAGGCGCAGAGAGCACCTCTTTATTGACGACGAACTCCGGTGCCTTGCCCTCGGCGACCGCGCGGATCGCCGCCGCGTTGACCCTGGCCATTTCGGCGAACATCTGGTCGGTCCACCCGAGCGCATGGGGAGCGAGCACGACATTGTTCAGGCGGGCGATCGGCTCATCGGCGGCGGATGGCTCCGGGTCCATGACGTCGAGACCGGCGCCAGCGATACGGCCGCTGCTCAGGGCATCGTACAGGGCGATCTGGTCCACCACGGGCCCGCGGGCGGTGTTAATCAGATAGGCGGTGGGCTTCATCAGCGCCAGCCGCTCCGCATTGACCAGGTGCCGGGTCTGGTCATTCAGCGGACAATGCAGACTGACAAAGTCTCCCTCGCGGAAGGCCGTCTCCAGATCGACCGGCACGACGCCAAGGGCCTCTGCATCGCCCGCCGTCAGCGCTGGATCGCAGACGATCACCCGCATGTCCAACGGTCGAATCAGTTTGAGAGTCTCTCGTCCGATATTGCCGAGGCCGATCATGGCGAAGGTACGCCCGATCAGGCCGATGCCGTGATGGTCGGTGCGGGCGGCCCACCCGTCGGGGCCTTGGCGGGTGAGGCGGTCTTTGACCATCATGTTGTTGGCCAGCGCGAGCAGGTAGTTCAGCGTCGCCACGGCCATCGGCCGCGCCACGGCCGGCGGCGTGATGGTCAATGCCACGTGATGGGCGGTGCAGGCCGGAACATCGACGGTGTCGAAGCCTACCCCCATCCGTGCGATGAGCTTGAGCCGTCCATCCCCCGGAAAGCTCTCCGCCGCCATGCGCTCGCCCAGCAGGACCACCCCGTCGAACCCCGCGAGAGCCTTCGCGGACAGGGGTTCGTCGGCCTCGTAGTAGGCCAGATCGAACGCCGGGTCGGCGGCCAACTCCGCCAGATCGTAGCTGGGAAACTTCAGCTTGCCCCTGCTGGGGTCGAGAGTGGGGCTGAGGCCGACGCGAAAGGGGGTGGTCATGGCTGTAGACCTCCTCAAGCCAGCGGTTTGGCGGTCGCGCGGATCGCCTGTGCCCCGGCCGCCAGGCTGTCGCGTAGCACCGCGCTGTCGACGCCGTAGCAGATCAGGTGGAAACCCATTTCGATCATCCGCCGACCATCCTCGGGCGTCGCCACCAACTGGCAGAGTGGTATGTCGGCATCCTTGGCTGCGGCAACGATGCGGGTCACGGCATCGATGAAGCGCGGGTCTGAAAAGGCGCCCGGAATGCCAAGACTGGCCGACAGGTCGAAGTGGCCGATCCAGAGCGCATCCACCCCCGACGTCCTGGCGATCGCTTCCACGGCCTTCAGCCCGGCCGCCGTTTCGATCAAGGGGATCATCACGTTAGTGTTGTTGGCATCTCGCAGCTTGGTGGCAGGATCCCCGGTCGTGTAGCGGTCGTGGGCCATGCCGAGTGCCACGCCCCGCTCCCCCTCCGGCGGATAACGCATGGCCGCGACCAGCTCGGCCGCCTCGTCGCCGGATCCGACCATGGGCAACAGCAGCGCCTCGGCTCCCGCATCGAGCACGCGGGAAATGTGATGACGCGCCTTTGACGGAGGGCGCAACACAACGGGAACTCCAGCCGCTTGGAAAAAGGTCAGATTGGTCTTCAGAGAGCCGATACCGAAACCGCTATGCTCCATGTCGAGGAACGCGAAATCAAGGTTGGCGGCCTTCAGGATGTGCCCGATGCCGGGCGTAGCGAACTCCGCCACCATCGTTCCAAGCTGTGGTTCCGCCCGGCTCAACAAGGCTCGAAACGTCACGGTTCTTCTCCCTGGTCTGTGCTGTGGAACGTGCGCGATACTAGGCTAGGACGTTGAGGGGATCTTGGGTAATGCTGATTCATTCCAAGCGGTGGTCACGCCAGCGACCACCGTGATCCCCAAGCTGGTTTCAATCGGCGATCGGGCAACGACACGCTGTCCGGTGGAGGCGGGTTCTTCGACCTTGGCTCGCTGGAGCGTCGGCTTCGCATGAGAACGCCGGAGCAAAACTCCCTCACTGAAGCGGCCAGGATTGTCTGGGTTCG
>JANSYS010000042.1 GCA_024742275.1 Alphaproteobacteria bacterium
CAACAACCGCCGCCTGCTGGAGCCCATCGGGAACATCCCGCCCGCCGAAGCCGAGGCCAACTTCTACGCCGCTCTGGACGCTGAACCCATGGCCGCGTAACTAACCGAAATCAGCCTCCGGCAAACCCGGCGCGGTTCAATATCCCGCCGTCACAGTTCCTCGCGTGGGTCAGGGCGAGGCCTCAGAAACGCGCGGCTATTGCGGTAGACTGGCTGCTAATAGCCGAGCGAGACGCTAACGGTATTCTCTCTTGGCACAAGGAACTCGAAGCCTACATAGCCGAGTTCGGCGATACGCCCGGGGTCCTTGAAGCTCTCACGTCTAGGCTGCGTCCCAATTCATGGTCGGGTAGTTTGGTGCCGTACCTCGAACCTATCGTGTCGCTGGTTCAGAAGTGGAGCGCCCATGAAAATCCAGCTGTTCGAGCCTGGGCCTCAAAGCAAATCGGCTGGCTTACGGACAGCATTCGAGCCGAGCGGAAGCAGGACGAAGAGGATGTTTTGCGCTACATCTGAATCCTGTCGCGACGTGTATCAGGGAACTATCCAAATCTGGTGGGAATGCCGGGCCTCAGTTCATGAGAACTACAAACGCTCAATCTCCGTCGACTAAGGTCCGGCCCGTCCAAGTGTATTTGGATAGTCAGGATTACTCGAAGCTCTCCGAAGCTATGGACGACCCCGCGCATCGACTGCACGCGTTATTCAAGAAGCTGCACGGGCATTCAGAGGCAGGAGAGGTGGAGTTTCGCTACTCAGCCGCCCACGTCATTGAGATCACGCACCTGGAACAACAGCACATGGGTTTTGCCATGAAGCGCGCGAGGTGCATAGAAGCGCTGGGGCGGAAGAAATGCCTCCGCTTCTGGCTTGAGGCTTGGCGGACGGAGTGCGGGAATGTTGTAGCCGGCCGCCCAGCTACCGATAGCATCCCTAACGACGATGCTTGCTGGTACCCAGACGTGTCGGAGGTTGCCGCAGAACTCCGACAAACGATGCTGAACTTATTTCAAGAGGCGTTGCTCGATGCATCGGTGAACCGCCAGCTAAGGCGTAAACTGCAACGGACTCTATTTGCGGGCGGCTATCTAAGCGATGCAGGAATTGACGCCGTTATGAAGGGGCGCAAGCAGCTGGTTACGACGCTCTCTAATGAGTTCCCGTTCGCCGACGATATCGATGCAGAGAACCTGATGTTGCGCTTCGCCAGGGGGCATGCCGGTTCGGGTGAGGTCGTCGACGCAATGAGTATTGCGCTGCGCGACCTTCCGACATTTGTGGGTTGGACCTACGAGGAGCGGGATAAGGAACGCAAGCTCGTTGTATGGCTGAGGCAATGGGGCGCGAAGCTCGTCAATATCATTGAATCTTTGCGTACCAATCTTGTTGAGATTGCGGAGCGCTACCCAGATATAGAGATCGACAAAAAGATCTACGATGCCGCCATTCAAAAGCCGGCGGGGAGCTTTCGAACGTCATTCATTCGGAAATTTCGGAAAGACCTTCAGTCCCGCCCCAAGAACAAGCGGGGCTCTAATTCAGATTGGCAACAACTTGAGGAATCAGAACTCGGAACCTTGCCAGCTCTTGACGCTTACATCATTTCCGTCGCCGAGCATGTGAGGCGGAGCGTTTTGATGCCGCGAAAGCTAAAGACCAGCGACGCGGCTGACTTGGTGCACCTTTCCTACCTCCCTTACGTTGACCTCTTTCGCGCGGACGGCGACACATCTCAGACTGGCGCAGTGGTTGCAAAGCGCTTTGGATCTCGAATCATCCCGAAGCTGGACGCGCTAGCGGATGAGATTGACCGCGCCTTGGCGGCAAAGGGCGCCTGAGCTTCAGGGGCGTCCAAGTAGGGCCCGTCGCTACGTTCTCCCGAACATGCCGGCGACAGCTTTGGCTTCAACAGTCCTGTAATTGCCAGCGACCGCTATGGGGCGGTCGGCGCTGATACCTCGAACGGCCGGTTTGGTTCGATCGGATCGTAGACCGCGAGTGTCCGCTTTGGGTCGTGCCAGGCCGGAGACTTCAGTAGCAGCTGTTAATTTGAAGCAGATTGGTCTCCTGCGCATGCCGCGGCGATTAGCCCCTCGACGGGACTTGCTCGGATAGGCCATACCCGTTCCATGGGATTGGGAGGCTCCATCATCGGCGATGCGGCGGCGCGCAGAGTGATTGCGTGGACGCTGCTTGTGCTGGTGATGCTGCGAGCCGCGATCCCCGTCGGCTTCATGCCGGACCTGGACGCGCTCCGGGACGGTTGGATCGAGATCGTGATCTGCACGCCCGGCGGGCTCAAGACGATCGCGGTTTCCGACGCCAAAGGGGGGCCGGCAGGATCCGAGGACGGGTCATCGACAGGCCCGTCCGCCCACGAATGTCCGTTCGACGCGGTCGTCTCTCAGGCCGCTCTGCTCGCAGATCCCGTCCTGGATATCGGATATGCGGTGGCTTTGGCCGCGAAGCCGGTCACCGCTGGCACCGCAGCGCCGACACTCCAATCCTTCGGCCCTCCGCTCGGCTCCCGCGCACCGCCCGCTTGATCCTTTGATCTGCCGAGCGGCGCTGTCATCCAAGGATGTGGCGCCCTTAACGTCCTTTCGGTCGAAGACAACCGCGCTGGCGCGTACGGATATCCCGTATCCGCGCCATGGCAGCGTTGACTGACGGCCGATCTCGCCATCGCCCCTCCGCCTAGCTGGAAATAACCGGCGCCGTGCCGATGGGCCGCGTTTTCAGGAACTCTCATGATCGACCGACAAGACCGCGCCGCGCGCTCGGCGCTCTACCGTGCCGTCTGGCGTTGGCACTTCATCGCCGGACTGCTGATCCTTCCCATCGTAGTCCTTCTCGCCGTCACCGGTGCCGTCTACCTCTTCAAGGACGAGATCAACGATGCCGCCTACGGGCAGTATCGACTGGTGGCCCCCCAACCCACGCCAGCGCTGCAGCCCTCGGCGCTGGTCGCCGCCGCCCTCGACAGCCTACCGGGAACGCTGAAGGCCTATATGCCGCCCGCCGCACCTGACCGCGCTGCCGAGGTCAAGATCCTCGGCGCAAATGGGCTGAAGGACACCGTCTATGTGAATCCCTATGACGGCTCAGTTCTGGGCCGCCTCTGGGACGGCGGTGCTGCCGGCAGCCCGGCCATGTATGTGGTCCGCAAGCTGCATTCGCTGGAATATGTCGGCTGGCTCGGCAACCGCCTCGTGGAGGCGGCGGCCGGCTGGATGGTGCTGCTGGTCGGCACCGGTATCTACCTGTGGTGGCCGCGCGGCCGGAACCTCGGAACCGTCAGCATCAAGGCCCGTCGCGGGCGGCCGTGGTGGCGTGACCTGCATGCGGTCACTGGTCTCTATACCGGGGTCTTCATCGTCTTCCTGGCGATGACCGGTCTGCCCTGGTCGTCGGTCTGGGGCGGAAAGTTCTACGAGCTCTCCTATGCCGCCGGTCTCGGCATGCCGGACGGTTACTGGTCCGACTACCCGACTTCCACGGTGCCGGTCGGCGATGCGATCGACCGCGCGCCCTGGATCATGGAGAAGCAGCCGATGCCGCTCTCCGGCGCCTCGACCGGCGTACCGGCCGGTCTGGACACCGTCGTGGCGACGGTGGAAGGGCTTGGGATCTCGCCCGGCTATGCGCTCAACATGCCGAGCGGCCCGCAGGGCGTGTTCACCGCCTCGGTCTATCCCGACGACATCACCCGCGAACGGGTGATCCATCTCGACCAGTATACCGGCGACGTCCTGTACGATGCCGGGCTGGCGGATCTCGGCGCCCTCGGTTGGGCGGCCGAATGGGGTGTGAGCATCCATATGGGGCAGGCCTGGGGCCTCGCCAATCAGCTCGTCCTGCTGGCGGCCTGCCTCGCCATGATCGGCCTGGCCGTCTCCGCCGCCGTCATGTGGTGGAAGCGCCGGCCCGAAGGCGGTATCGGCGTGCCGACGCTGAAGGCCGACTGGCGCATTCCGCGAACCCTGCTGCTGATCGCGGTCGCGGCCGGGATCTTCTTCCCGCTGGTCGGCCTGTCGATCCTGCTGATCGCCATGGTCGAGGTGGCGGTCTACCTGTCCGGCCGACACAAGACGATCTGAGCATGGCCAAGGGGCCGGGCAGGGAAAGTATGACAGGCATCGGGGCGCGATGGGCGCTGCGCTGCGTCGTCGTGCAGCTGTTCGCCGCGCTGTTCGCGCTGCGGGCCCTGCTGCCGCTTGGCTTCATGCCCGATCTCGCGGCCGCATCCGCCGGCGAGCTGGAGATCACGCTCTGTACCGCTTACGGCCCGTCGACCCAGACGGTCGATGCAACAGGATCGCCGTCTCGGGACGGTCCGGCCGAACCCGGCCGTGCCAGAGGCAAGGACTGCCCATTCTTCATGGCGCTGTCCAAATCGATCGCACTGCCCCTGTGGGAACCGCTGGCCTGGCCTGTCCAGCCTGTCATGGTTCCCGACGGTCCACGCAGTTTGCGGCCCATCCACAGACCGACTGCCGGCGCGTCCCTGGGACCGCGTGCCCCTCCGACCTGACTGGATCGTCTCATCCCAAGACAACCGGCAGCACCCCGCTGTGCCGCCCCACTCTATCCAGTTGACGGAGCAAATCCGATGCCCGATCCGCGTACCCTACAGGCCTCGCGCCTCGCCCTGACGGCCGCCCTGCTGGCCTGCAGCACTCCTGCGGCCCTTGCCCAGGAGACGTCCAACCCGACGAAGTTGCTGACCATCACGGTAACCGGCACCGCCGAGCAGTCCCTGACGGTCCCGTCGGCGGAAGCCGCCAAGGAAGAGATCCAGTTCACCCCGGGCGCGGTGGAGGTCATACCCGACACGGTCTTCAAGAACGGTCCGGCCCAGACGATCCGCGATATCGCGGGCTGGGTGCCGGGGGTGATCATCCAGCCCAAGTCGAACATCGACAACCGGGTGTCGATCCGAGGCTCCGGACTGACGCGGAACTACGGCAATCGCGGTGTGAACCTCTATATGGACGGCATTCCGATCAACACGTCGGATGGCCTGACCGATGTGTTTGAGATCGACCCGACCGCCTATCAGTATGCCGAGGTCTACAAGGGCTCGAACGCCACCCGCTACGGGGCGAACTCGCTCGGCGGCGCGATCAATTTCATGACGCCGACCGGCCGAGATGCGTCAGTCTTCGACGCCCGCACCGATATCGGCAGCTTCGGGTACGCATCGCACCATGGCGAAACGTTCTTCAGATCTGCGTCCCCGCATCCTGGGCTGGCTTGTGCTCAGCATCATGCTGTTCGGCACCGGATTTGCGGTCAGCTTCACCCTGACCGCGCCGACGGCGGCCTCGATCGGCGGCGAGGCCGATACAGCCGATCGGCACAAGCCCGCGGAACGTCTCCTCCTGATCGACGTAGTCAACCGGACGGGCGGTGCCGCCGAAGCCGGCATCGCCGGCTATGCCGACAGCTGGACCGCCGTGGGTGGACGCTCCGAGCTGAAGCTCCGCACGACGGCCAGTGCGGTCACCATCAAGCTGCGGACCGACGAGGGCGGCCAGTGTTTCGTGTTCACCAGCGGCTCCGGCACCGTCACCGCGATCGGGGACCCGGCGACTCCGAGCTGCCTGTTCGCGGCGGTCGATGGCTGACGCGCGAGCGCGCCACGGCCCTTCCGGTTGACGGACGCGGTCGTCGGTCCTTCGCGCGACTCCCTACTCGATCGACACCCGCGCCGAAACTGGCCGGTGATCGGAGCCGCCCCGTCGATCCGCCGCGCAATAGGCGGGATCGGTTTCGTGGATTCGAACCTCCGCCATCGCGATCCGCTCGCGATCGACAAAGACATGATCCAGCATGCTCTCGTGATCGGGCGAGCACTGGGTCTTGGTCGGGTTGGCCGGCCGAACCCAGGCAAGCGCGTCGACCAGGCGGTCGAACGCGGCGCTCGCCGACGCTCCGTTCGCCTCCTGCGGCAGCACGGGAATGTTGAAATCGCCCGCCAGGATCACGGGGACGTCGGCTCGTGCGATCCACTCGGCGAGAAGCCGAGCCTGATGGGCGCGGACCGCCCCGCCGGCGCTGCAGCATTTGAGGTGGACGGTGCCGAAGAGAAACTCGATGTCGTCGTCGAAGGCGCGCAGCCGCAGGAAGAGGGCGGCCCGCAGTCCCCAGTTCGGCCGGCCATGGGCCGAACCATCCGGCACCGAGCGAATGACGTGGAGCTCGATCGTTTCCATCTGCCGGAAGCGGGCGCTGTCGTAGATGATGGCAAGCCGATCGCCGAGCCGCCCGCGGACGGCCGCACCGCTTTCGCTGATCACATAGCGGTAGCGCCCCCGCGTCGCGGACCGCAGTGCGGCCGTGGCGTTGCGAACGGCGTTGGGCCCCGCGACTTCCTGAAGCGCCAGCATGTCCAAGGGCCCGAGAGCCCGGATGGTCTCCGCGATCCGAGCGTCGTCGGTGGAGGCGTCGCTCTCGATGTTGAAGGTCGCGAACCGGATCTCGCCGGCCTCCACGCGGGCTGAGGCCAGCACGAGGTTGGCCAGGACGAGGCAGACAAGACCCAGGCTGGCGAGACCGAGAAGCCCTTCGATCCTAGACCGGCGACGCATGCACCTCTCCATGACTCAGAACCACACCCGACCGCCCTTGGATTCTCCGGCCGGCCGGCGCCGCCGGCGACGAGTGTCGCAGCAACGCCGCGGGGCGTCGACCGGAGAGCACCGGTATGTCGCGCCCGGTGCGCGCGGATATCGCCGATCACAGGGTCCCCGACAGCGACGAAGAAGGATCAGAACGGAGTGTCGGTGACGTGATTGAATGAGGGCTTGAATTGACAATGCAGCAGCTATCGCCAATAATAATTGGCATTATGAAGCCCCGTTACACACCGTCCGTCGCCACCGCCCGCGCGCTGCGCACGCTCGGCAACAACCTGCGCACCGCGCGGCTTCGCCGGCGGCTGCAGACCGCGACCGTGGCGGAGCGCGCGTTCCTCTCCCGCGAGACTCTGCGCAAGATCGAGCGCGGCGACCCCGGCGTGTCCATGGGCAACTACGCCGCCGTGATGCTGGCCCTCGGCGCGCTGGACGGCCTTTCCGCGATCGCCGACCCGGGGACGGACGCGGTCGGGCTGCGGCTCGAGGAGGAGCGGCTGCCGCGGCGCATCCGCTATACCCGGTCCGAGGAGGGCGGCGCGCCGCGACGGCGATGACGGATCGCGAGATCGAGGTCTTCATCGACCTGCCCGGAGCCGCCGCCGGATCCTCGTCGGCACGGACCGAGCGTGTCGGGACCCTGTGGACGCGCACGGCGCGCGGCCGGGAGTCGGCGTCCTTCCGCTATCACCCGGATTGGCTCGCCTCGCCCCGGCGTTTCGCGCTGGAGCCGGCCATGCAGGTGGGCGAGGGCGACTTCGTGCCGTCGCGGCGCCGGGCGATCTTCGGATCGCTCGGAGATTCCGCACCCGATACCTGGGGCCGCCGGCTCATGCAGCGGGCCGAGCGGCGGGCGGCGGCGCGCGAGGGACGGGCCGTGCGCACCCTCACACAGGCGGATTACCTGCTTGGCGTTTCCGATGTCTCGCGGCTCGGGGCGCTGCGGTTGCGCGAGGCCGGCCAGGACGCCTTCCAGGCGGTCTCGGGACCGCATACCGTCCCGCCGCTGGTGGAGCTGCCGCGGCTGCTGGCGACGACCGACCGCCTGCACCGGGGGGAAGAGAGCGACGAAGACGTGCGGCTCCTGTTCGCGCCGGGATCCTCTCTCGGCGGCGCCCGGCCGAAGGCATCGGTGCGCGACTCCCGGGACCGCCTCTGGATCGCCAAACTCGCCAAGCCGGACGACGACTACAGCATCGAGCGCTGGGAAGCGGTCGCCATGGATCTGGCGGCGCGCGCCGGTATCCGGGTGCCGGAACACGACCTCGTCGACATCGCCGGCCGGCCGGCCCTGTTGACCAAGCGGTTCGACCGTCTAGACGACCCATCGGGCGAGGGCGCACAGCAGCGGGTGCCGTTTCTGTCGGCGCTGGCCATGCTGGATCTCGAGGACGGCGAGCGCAGCAGCTACCCCGAGATCGTCGATGCGCTGCGGCCGAGCGGCATGGGCACGGCGGCGGACGCGGCCGAGCTCTACCGGCGCGTCGCCTTCAATGTGCTGGTCTCGAACGTCGACGACCACCTGCGCAATCACGGGTTCCTGTGGCAGGGCCAGGCCGGCTGGCGGCTCTCGCCGGCCTTCGATCTGAACCCGGTGCCCCAGGACGTGCGGCCGCGGATCCTGAGCACCAACATCGATGTGACCGACGGCACCTGCTCGCTGGATCTGGTGCGCGCGACCGCGCCCTATTACGGGTTGAGCGCGGCGCAGGCCGCGGCGGAGACTGCCCGGGTCGCCGAGGCCGCCTCCGGCTGGCGTGAGGCGGCCCGGCGCCGTGGGGCGCCGGCCGCGGAGATCGCGCGCATGGAGTCGGCCTTCGAGCATGAGGACATGACGGCCGCACGCAGGATCTCTCATGCATCCAGGTCGCCGGCGGCCGTGCTCCCGATCTCAGGGAGCCCGGAGGCGCCGGCGCCGCTCGCCATGGATCGTTCCGACGCTGAATCGGTGGCGCTGCAGCGCGATCGGCTGGCGGAGCTGGGAGATCGGGATCTTGGCCTTCTGGCCCGCGAGACGGCGACCGCGTTCTCCACGGCCGATCGTCTGCCGGCGCGCCGGTCTCTGGCCGTGGGGTGGCACATGATCGCCGAAGAGGCGAGGCGACGCGGGCTTGACGGACCGGCCTTCGCGCCGGACCGGGCGGCGGGCGCGCTCGTCAGCCCGGCCCTGCGTGGCCTCCTTGAGGGCGTGCCACCCACACCTCGGCACGGCGGCCGTGACGGCGGGATGGAGATGTGATCCGCCCGTGCGAGCGGCGTCGTTTCCGGTGCGGTTTCGGCCGTGGGTGGCTTGTTCGCCGGTTTCGGCGCCGGTCGGGCGTCCACCGGCGGCGGTTCAGCCGAGGCGTGGCAGGCTTTCACCGGTGCGGCGGCGAATCCCGCCGGCGACGGGCTGACGGCCGGATTCGGAACCAATGCGGCGCGCGGCACCGCGGCCGCGGCCGGGTTCCTGATGGGCCGGATCGGCGGTGCCGCGCTCGGCGCCGCGGCCCAAGGCCTCGCAAACCTCCATCGGAGTCTTTCGGGGCGGTAAAGGAAGCGGTTGGAGATGCGCGCCTCCCTTTCAGCCTGCCTCTCGGGCAAGTTCGGCCTTGGCCGCCCGCGTCAGGAAGGCGGACCGGCCCCGGCTGCCGACGCGCCGGTCGATCTGCAGCACGACATTCGCGGGCATGGTCACGGAATAAGCCTTGATCGGTCCGTCGGCCTCCGGCGCCTTGATCAGGATTCGGGCAACCTCGTTGACCTCGGCAATATCGACTGTCACCTCGTCGGCCGGAGTCGCCGCCGGCCGCTGCTCATTGTCCTCGAAATACAGGGCCAGCGCCTGCTCGGCATTGGCGGCGGCTTCTTCGATCGTGTCTCCGTAGCTGAAGCATCCGGGCACGTCGGGGAAGATCACCCCGTATCCGTCATCGCCCCGGTCGAGAATAGCGGTGTAATAGGTGGCCATGGTCGCTTGCTCCTCTATCCGGCGGCTCAGCGCAGCCGCACGCCGGTCTGCCGTTCAATCGCGACGACAGTGCCGACCGGCAGGTCTTTCTTCGGATGCGGCACCACCGTGGTCAGTCCGGTCTTTGGGTTGTGGAGTTTGATGTGGGAACCGCGCTGCCCGACCTTCTCGAAACCGGCCTTGGTGAGTTTCTGGATGATCGCCGCGCTTTTCATGCCGCCTTCTCGATATATGGATAAAATATATAATTCGATTGAGATGAACGCAAGTGCTTATGTGGAGAAAATATATATGGTCACGCGTTGAACCGAATTCGTTCTGTGCTCCTCGATCAGCCGGCTCGTTCGATATGAGTGTCCACGACAATGACGTCGGGATGACCGCGCTCATCGTGGTCGCGGCGCAAGGCCTAGCAGGCCTTCATCGGAGTCTTTCCGGGCGATAGTTCTGGACTCAATTCGGTGCTTTGCGTCCATAGGATAGATGCAGCAAGCAATAGCTATCTTGGCCGTTGCCGTCGTCTTGACGACACCGGACGGGCCATGCATAGCCGGCACGCGGTTATCGACCCTACACGTCCAGAACTCGACCTCTTCCCGCACCAGGCTTACGGTGAATGCCGCAGTCCTGGTGCCCGGAGAAACGATGAGCGACGACGATACGGAAGGTGGAACGCGCCCATCAGCAGCGGAAAGGGAAGCGCCGATGACCAGCGGCTCTCCGAATCCGCGAACCTACTTCTCGTTTTCAGACCGAACAGATGTTGCCATCGCTCTGGAAGAGTGCGGCGACGCCCTTCTGAAGATCCTGCGCACCGAAGAGTCGCGGCCGTGGAAACGGGCGTTCAGCTCAATGCAGCGTGCACTGCAGTCGGCACTCACAGTTGCTGCAGGGGACAGCGCTGGCCTTGGCGCGTTGCAGAAGCAATCGCAGAAACGCGTCTGGGACCATATCCGTGGTAAGGGCTCGGCACCAGAGTATGTCCGTGTTCAGTCTTTCGGGACTCTGTTGAAAACAGTCGAGGCCAAAGAAGCAGTAACAATGCCGGAAGATTTGCGATGGGCCGTCGAGAAGGTCAATGAGATCCGCACCAAAGCCGATCATCCCAAGCCGAACCAAACGGACACCATACTGGTCGATGGCGGACCTCAATTGATCCGCCTATGCTCGGCAGCGATCGCGTGGCTAATGGAGAACGGCCGCGAGCGGCAGGAAACACTGGAGATCCTGCCCCAACTCGAGCGGCTGTATCGGCTTACCAAGGCGCTCGTTTTTTGGGCGCCTGATATCTTCGGAGAACATGTTCTGGTGCGGCGAGATGAGGCGCGATGACCGGACCGTCAGCAGATATCAGCAACGATCTCCCAACAAAATACGCTTTTCATGCCGTGCTGAAAAAACTATAGTTTCCTCCTATAAGTATTTAGTTTTAGAGGAAATTAAACTATGACAGGCCGTCGATCTCACAACTTCAAGTATCCGTTTAAACCTGTAACGTTTGAGGGGCCCAATTCATATATAAAAAATCGAGAAAAGTTTGAGGCAGGAAAGAAGTATATAAAAGAAAGCATAACAGACGGGTCTTCGTTTTTTTCATGCGATGATATGATTATATGGAATAGGAATGTTTCTATTTTCGATGACCCAGGTGTAATTGAAAAATTAAAGAACAAAGCGTATGAGAAAGATCAGGCTAAACGCATATATAGGTCATATATATTGCGTGGCTTCGCATATAATTCAATCAAAATACCGGGTTGTTTTATAGAGGCAGGATGCTATAAGGGAGATTCAGTCGAAGAATTATTGAATGATCCCGATATTTCTGCGGCAAAGAAAAATTTTTATTTATTCGATCTGTTTGATCACACGATCGGTGATGCTCATGTTCGGAAGGAAGGACATATAAAGAACCTTCACTCAAATGTAGTAGAGCGATTTAAGAACAATGAAACCGTCAAAGTCATAAAGGGACGAATCCCCGATGTATTAGAAGAAGAAATTAAAGAAAAAGTTGCATTTGCGCATATAGATTTGAACAATTCAGAGGCCGAGTCAAAAGCGCTAGAGTTTTTATTGCCAAGAATGAGCCTCGGTGGCTGTATAGTATTTGATGATTACGGATGGCAGATATTCAGAGATCAAAAGGTAGAGATCGACCAAATTATACAGAAGCATGGATATCGAATCATCGAAATTCCGACAGGGCAAGGAATTGTTATTGTAAACTGAGAATTCTAAAATCAAAAAGACACAGTTCTTATAAAACAATAAAAGATACAACAATGGAATAAATAGTGTTAAAGTAAATTATTCGTTTGTCCGTGTACTTTGAAATCAGTCTTGAGGAATTCTACTATTGCGGCTCCCCATGTTGACTATCCGACGACCTCGTTTTTAGCATCCTCATTCCCCTTGATGTAGCGCTGTCTGATCTGAGTGAGCATCTGGCTAGACAGTTAGTCCACCTGCCGTCACGATTCACTACATCTGCTCGGCATTCAAAGCCATTACCGCGTTGGTAGGTAGGGTCAACGCGCCGGATACGGTCTAACCACTAAAGCGTTTTCGATCGTCTCTGAATCATTGAGGATTCCCTATAGGGGTCGAATCTGCCTCACCGTTATGGCTGGGATTGGAGGCCAGCGGTGATGACGCGAGCCCCATCGGGTGACATGAGACGGCGTTTTGTGAAAGCAGCCGATGCGGGGATGTCCCGGCGCGCTGCTGCGGATCGCTTCGGGGTTGAGATCGCGCGCCGGCGATCTGCTGGGTTGATCGCTGGCGATCGACCAGGAGCTGGGCGGCCCGCCCGGGTGGCGGCAACTAGAGGGCGTTGCATACGACGGGCACAGATATACTCTAAGGAATGCGCGAGTCTGGCGGGACGAGCGGTCACCGAACATCAGCATCACCATCCGGAAAAATGGTGCAAGGTGGGGCAGACCGGATGCATGCGAAGAACCGGGTTCTGCTCGAGAACTACTACCTACCGGGTGATCTGTGGGCCCGGATCGAGACCTTCGTGCACGCCTATAATAATGAGCGGTACCACGAGGGCCTTGGAAACCTGACACCGGCCGACGTCTTCTTCGGGCTTGATCTGGCCATCATTGACAAACGCTGGAGCATCAAAGAAGCAACCTTTCTTACCAGACGAATGGCGCATCAAAATCAAGCCGCCTAACATCATCAACCAGGATCCAGATCGTCTGTTTCCAGATCATCTCACGTGTCCCAATTATCCTGACGACAGACGGGCTTGCTATGCAGCTATGTTATCGTCATCCAGAGGATCCAGAGACAGTACCAAATGATCCCCTAGGCCATCTGACGGGTCGTCACTTGACGAAGCATCAAACGCTCCGATCGCATCTATGAATTGGCCAGCAGTCGCAACAATCCCGGCGTCCTCGTCCCCAAAACTGTCATTTGCACCGCTGTCATCGGCATTCCCTGCCGGAAACGGCTCCGGCGTACCCGCTTCTACCGCGATCTCAACCTCAGGCGCGATGTCGTCTCTGGCTTCTAGGGTCGGATCTGAAACGGAATGGTCCGAACTCTCAGCAATCGCATCGCCACCACCCTCCGTAGCGTCAACGGCTGGATTGAACAGAGTGTTCTGGCCCTCCTCACCAGCGCCCTCGATGTCTAACTCCGCGTCATCCAGTTCAGAATCAACAGATTTAACGAAATCATCGGCCTCGCTTTCTTCATTTAGGCCAGCCTCAGGGTCGGCGCCGGTCAAGATCGAAGGCTCGCCGTTGGCCTGAGTCAGCAAGGCCTCATCCGTCCCGTCATCGAAGCGGAGATCAGCCTCCGCTACTTCCACGCTTGTCCCGTCGCTTCGGAACGCAGCCCCCGTGGACAGGATGTCGTTGCCAGCGATCTCTTCATCCACGATCTCCCGCTGCAAGGAGACCGACACTAGCCCATGGTCAAGTAGTCCCCGAAGCTCTCCATCGTCGGAATAGCCGTCCCCATTGGCATCGACCCAGACAAGCACCTCTTCAAAAGAATCGTCATTCTGATCGATCTGTCCGTCACCGTTGCTATCGAGTAGGGCGAGAGCATCGTATCCGGTCTGTGCTTGCTCAGGGTCATAGGCTTCCGAGAAAAGTTCGGAAAGGTTTGAGATCATTCCGTCGCCGTCGCGATCGTGGGCTAGCATGCCATCGCCGCCAGTCGCCCAACCGGTCCGATCGACCGTACCGTCCATGTTCATGTCGAACCATGCGGTGCTGTCGGCCTTCGACATCAACTCAATGCCGTCCCCATCAAGATCGACGATAAGCGGATCTACCGTGTTCACTTCATTGATTAGGGCAGCGTAAGTGAAAGTCGCACCATTCAGCACAACCGTTTCCACTGTATTGTCGATCGTAACGGAATTCCCGTCTCCAAAGTCTATGACAATGCTGGCTGTGGTCGCAGAGGACGTCGCCTGCCGGTCCTCAATATCGCGGGCAGACTCCGCCTGGTCGATACCATCGCCACCGACAAGTGTATCGCTTCCGCTCTCGAAGATCAGGACATCGTCGCCGGCGCCGCCCGACAGGGTGTTGTCGCCGTCGTCCCCCACAAGCGTATCCGCATACGCGGAGCCCAACACACCGCTGAACCCGCTGATCACATCGCCCTCGGCGTGACCGCCTGACACAGCTCCCGTGCCAAGGTTCACAGACACACCCGCGTCCGAGCTCGCGTAGGACAAAAGATCGGCGTCCTCTACCGGAAGCACAGGAACGGTCGGCTCAGTGACGCCCTGCTCCAACTGGAAGTCACGCAGGTAGAGGGCTGTGCCGCCGCTCCCCTCGTATGAATAGGACCCACCTTGACCAGACCAGATTTTCGGTTGGTACCAATCGACTGAAACTCCGGCAGGTAGGCTAAGCCAAACCTGGGTCCAGCCATCGCCCAAGTCCCGGCTGCCCCAACTTGCCCCGGCATGCTCAGCTCCAGAGCGAGTGCCGACACCCGTGTTGAGGTCGAACCAGACCCCAGTATCTTGGGTCTGCAGCGAGGCCCATAGCCAAATCTCGGACGCGTCGCCCGCCTTTACCACGACAGAAGTCGTCTGACGTTCTGTCCAGTCCAAGGTCGTGATCTGTGTATCGATACCGTGGAAACCGGTCGCAGTGGTATCCTGCATCGCATAGCTCTGCGATGCCGAGTCGTAGGATATGTCAGCTCCCTGCGTTGCCCATGCCGACAAGTCACCTTGACCCACAGAGTGATCGACCCAGTCATCGCCCCCGTCGAGCGTATCCGCTCCGGCACCGCCCTCCAGCGTGTCGTCACCGACACCGCCCGACAGAACGTCGTCGCCAGCACCGCCCGACAGCACGTCGTTACCCGCGCCGCCGCTGAGTTCGTCAGCGCCAGCTCCTCCCACCAGCGTATCCGCGTCGCTCGTCCCGATTATCGGCCCGCTGATGTCGTCCGACAGCGTCACAGACGCAGACCCTCCGACGACTCCCATCAGAACCGCGTTCGTCAGCCCAACAGTCAGAGTTCTATCGACATCACCGCTGGAATCCTGCGGCAACGTCACCGTCACCGTCTTCTCAGACTCGCCCGCGGCAAAGCTCACCGTCGAGATCGGCGGAGCCTCATAGTCCACACCCGCTACGGCGTCTCCGCCGAAGCCCAGATCCACCGATGCATCGCGCGACAGATCTCCCACACGCGTCACCGTGAACGTCGCCGTCCCGGCGCTCTCGTTCACGATCAGGCTGTCCGCAGATATCGATACCTCAGACAACCCGAAATCCGACCAACCGAGATCGCCGCCAACACCCTGGATGCTGTGCGCGGCATCCCCGACCGTCACCACGCGGTCGTCGCCCGAAGCCGCCTGCCCAGCGATCCCCGCCGCAACCGCCGCCGTCTCCGACGCGGCGTCCGCG
>JANSYS010000034.1 GCA_024742275.1 Alphaproteobacteria bacterium
CGACGGATGCTGGGCCTCGTTGTCGAGAACCAGCCGCACGGCGCGCTCGCGCACTTCAGGGGAAAACTTGTTCGTGGTCTTGCTCATGATGCTCCACCCTACTCAGGAGTTGGAGCCTCCGGCAAACCCGGCGCGGTTCAATCCGATAGCTGACGTGCGATCATAGAGGCATCTTCCAGAGGTGCCGACTGATGACTGCTGTACAGGATGAGTTGCTAGATCGCCGCAAGGCGCTGATCGCCCGGAAGAAGGAACTCCGGGCTGAACTGAAGGCCGTCGATGGAGATCTCTCCGCGATCGACCGGGTTCTGCGCATGCTGAGCCCCAACGCTCTGACTCTCGAGCCGCCGCGGACGGCCTGTTCGCCGACGGTGAACTCACTACGGGCGCCCTGACCGCTCTTCGCGATCTCGGGAAGCCTTCCACGTCGGCCGAATGCGCATCGATCATGGCCGCAGCCAAGGGTATCTCCGAGGGCGACCACAGGATGGTCGAGATCACTAACCGAGTGTCAGCGGCGCTGAACGACCTCGCCAAGAAGGACAGGGTTCGGCGCTCTGGGAACGGCGATGGCCGGACCATCCTGTGGGAGGTCGCTCGGTAAAACAATGATGTGCAGAAACGCGGCTCGAAACTGTCTAATTAAGCTCCGTCATTCGCTCTGGCTTGGATTGCGGCACAAGTCTGCATGAGCTCGTCGAAGGGCGGGGCGTTTGCATGCAGCAGGCCCGCGTCGACCATTTGCTTGTAGTCGTCAGCCAGTACCTGCCGGGCTTCGCCTTCTGGAACGATGCAAAGCGAACCATTGACCGCGGATTCGTAATCAATAACGGAACCGTCGGGAGCTTTCTCGCGAAAGAAGATCGCCTTCTGGCGTGCTACCGAGCGAGCGACGTCTCGATCGCTGATCGCGGCTTCAAACCGTGGAGTACGAGCCATGGCGGCGAGGTCGTGCCAGTGCCTGGCGAATCGCTCTCCCTTCAATTGCGCCTGCGCGCAGAAGACGTGTGCGGCAGTAGCTTTCTCCCAGAACGTACGCTCGACCTTCATTACCCGGGGTGCAGCGACCGGAAACGATACCTCAGGCAGATGCGATGCGGCATCACAAGCGATGGTATGGACTTCCGTTGGCTCACCGGTCGAGCGCGCACCAAACTCGAGCATGACGGCAGGCCTCACGTAGCCATATCCCTCGCGATGTGCCGGGAAGTCGATGTAGAGCCGCTCCTTGGACTCTTGGCGTAGAGTTGCTTGAATCCCATCCCGTTCCATGGCGGCGATTAGGAGCGGCTTGATGGTTTCGTCGATCCAGGCTGGAAGCTGCTGGCGGACGGATTCCGTCCATTTTTGGCCCTGACTTCTGCTTGTCGGAATTCCGTCGCCCCCACCTGCCATCTCAGGAAGCATAGTCCGGATGTCGTAGGTGAGATCGATGTCTTCGGAAAACCGATCGATGATCCCGTAGACCTTGGAGAGCGACGTGCCGCCCTTGAATGACAGATGCTCTCCGATCTCCGCTTCGAACAGAACAGAAAGCGCCCAGACGACCCACACATCCTTCTCCAGAAGATATGCGGGTCGCCCGGAGCGTGCGGCTACCGTTTCCAGCGCTTCTCCCTGATCCTCTGGCGAGAGCCCGAATACGTCTCAGCCATGGACCACTGCCTCGCTGACAGCCTTGGCCATCCACGACGGCAGAATGGAGCGGGCAGAGGCCAAGGCCTGCCATTCGGTCTCAGGCAGGGTATGCTTCAGCTTGCTCAGAGCCTCGCGGGCATGCCTTTCGCCCAGCCACGACACGGCGCGAATTGCCTCGCCCGCGGGACGGCTTGGCATAGCCATTTGCCAACTTGGGACATGCTGAATCTCAAGCACCTGAGACCCCAACTTCACACGCCTGCTTCGTCCGGACGTCAGGAAGATTGGACGGATCGGAACCTGAGTCGTCAGCCCGAGCGAGTTCGCCGCAGCCGCGCCATGCGAAGCAATGGCCTCGCCGCCCGAGCCCGATAGCGATTCGACCACCTTGGAGACTGACGGCGGCCGGACACCGAAACGGCTATTCACCGGAACGACGTAGGCTCCGCGGGCAATGCGTAGGAGATGCCCGCTCCGAGTAAGTCGCGAGAGAGCTTGGTCCACGGCAGCCCGGCTCCCAAGGTGCAGCATCTCCTTGGCTGTGATGACGGCGCCCTCGGGTAGCTCCCGAGCTTGGGTCAGAATGCTTTCCGCTGTCGACGTCATGGTTCGCTCCTTCGGGTTGTCAGAAACATAGTGTGTTTTCTGACAGGCTGCAAGCTGCAAACGCCTACCACGCGCTGGCATTAGCCCCCCCCCCAACCTCAGGGATGGAGCCACGGGAAAGTGACATCGATCGCCGAAGCTCCAGACAATAAGTGCCTGATCATCAGCGGCGCCCCTAGCCTCCGCCCCAGGCATCGCCAACTGCTAACGGACTGCGCACTCTCTTGCATCGGGGCGACGTAGCTTCTGTAGAGGACACCTACAGGAGGACGAGATGATCGATATCGATGCGTTAGGAGCGACCAGACGGGTCGCAGACCACGAGGCTCCCTTGGATAGGGCGCTTGATGGAATGGAAGACGCTTGCGACGACGCGGCTCTGGCGACAGCGTGGGCGCGCAAAGCTCTCAAGATCGAACCATGCTGCCTGTCAGCACTGCTCGTTCTTGCGGAACACGCTGCGACGCCGGTGGAGCGAGTGGCACTTCTGAAAGAAGCAGTGAGCACACATCAGCGGGCGGTTCTCGCCGACCCTACCAATGAGATCGCATCCTATTGGGACGTCGACGCGAAGCCGATATTGGCCGCCATCGCGTTGCTCGGCGACGAACTCGCTGAGATGGGTGACATCGACGGAGCGGCAGGTTGCTATCGGGAGGTCATCGAACGCGATGACGATGATCGGCTGGATGTTCAGAGATCGATGGACGTGCTGATGGCTGGGCGCAGGCTGCCTTTGAAGCCTTAGTCGCTGGGTCCAGCAGGTTGGTCCGAAACCCTACGCAGCCATTGAAGATAGTCCATATATAAACTATATTATGAATAAGTATATATATGGAGCACACTAATGGCACTGTCTCCACAACCCGCATCGGCCAGAAACCGCAAGGAGCTATCTGGCCCGGCACTGCGGACGTTCTTCCGGATCGCCGACCTGTGGAAACTGTCGGCCGAGGAGCAGATGACGCTGCTCGGTGCCAGCGCGCGGTCCACCTTCTTCAAGTGGAAGCGGGATCCGAACACGACGCTGCCCAAAGACACCCTGGAGCGCATCTCCTACATCGTCGGCATCTATAAGGCGCTTCAGATCCTGCTGCCAAACGAGACGGTGGCCGATGAGTGGATCCGGCGCCCCAACACAGCCTCGCTGTTCGGAGGCGCCTCTGCGCTGTCCCGGATGCTCTCAGGCCAGGTCGCCGACCTGTTCGTCGTACGTCAGTATCTAGATGCACAGCGCGGCGGCTGGGCGTGACCCTGCAGGTGTCGCATGTCGAGTGGAAGCCGTCCTGGCGCATCATCCCGAGCCGCTTCCCGCCCATCCAGCTGTTCGAGCGCGTCACCGAACCTGATGACCTCGAGGCCATCTTCGAACTGGAGGCGATGACCAATCCGCGCCTTCGGGACGAGGTGGGCAACATCAGCATGGTGCCTCCGGAAGACCGTATCAGTGGCCCCGGCATGAGCATTATCATGGCGGCCTTCACCCACTTGAACCCCGAGGGCAGCAGGTTCACCGACGGCAGCTACGGCGTCTTCTATGCCGCGGGCGATCTCGAAACCGCGATTGCCGAGACCCGGTATCACCGCGAGCGCTTCATGCGGGCGACGGCGCAGCTGCGCATGGAACTCGATATGCGCGTGTACCTGGTCGAACTGACGGGCGACCTGCATGACCTCAGGGGCCAACAGGACGCCTATCCGCTGGTCTACCACGCGACCAACTATGCGGCCGCCCAGCACCTATCCAGAGAGCTCCGGCAAAGCGGTTCCAACGGCATCGCCTATGACAGCGTGAGGCGGTCAGGCGGCGAATGTGTTGCGGTGTTCCGGCCACCTATGCTCTCGAACGCCAAGCAGGAACGACACCTCTGCTACGTGTGGAACGGCGAAGCTATTTCATCGGTCTATGAGAAGCGGGTGATGGAGTGACGCCTGCGACTATGGAGTGACGAGTGCGTCTATGGATAGGGAGCAATCAGACGTCCATCGTTATCGACGACATGATCGGGACGAGCGTGCTGGCGGCACTCCCAATGATCGGCGACGAGTTCGTCGGCGTCGGAGACCGGGAAGGTGCGATGGCGTGTCTGCGCTTAATGGCCAAACATGATGATGACCACTTGGGGTGTCGGATGGCGTCGTAGGAGTTGGAGGTCGCGGGGAGGAAGCCGTCGGTGTGGGGGATTTAGCAAACCGGCTCAGTGCCGCCTGCTGCCCCCGAAATGCCGGACGCGGCCATCGATCTACTGCGGTATCCCACTCGCGCGGATTGCTTGCGCCGTATGCGCGGCCACGGAAGCGATGTCCTGCATTGGCAATCGAGATGCGCTCGCGCGCGGGATCAATGCGCTCTGCGGACGAGTGCGCTTTCTTGGTGGCGGTTCGGGTTACGGTGCAATGGGTTGCGATTCGCTGTCAGCGAAGTGAGCCGCGCGCCAAGCGCGCGACTTGCACTTCGCAGCCATCGAATCGCTCAAATGGGAACTCGCTCAATCGGCCAGAGAGCTAAAACTGTTACATAGTGCGCTCGGAAATCCAGCAAATCAATATTGTGTAACGGTCTGAATCCGATTCATAATCTGAAAGTCTTTAATTTGAACTACGTCACGGTTTTTCGACCAACGTAAGGGTTGCGAAATAAAGGTGATTCTCGTGAATCTGGGGCAGGAGCCGGTGACCTTCGCGCGCGGCGACCGGATCGCCCAACTGGTCGTCGCACCGGTGAGTCGGGTCGTCTGGGACGAGGCCGAGAGCCTGGACGAAACGACGCGCGGCTCGGGCGGCTTCGGCTCGACCGGGCGGTAGGTCTTCATCGGTGGGATTGGCGCCGGACCGCCCCCGGAGTAGAACTGCCGTATGCGAGAGCTGAGCGAAGCCGAATTCCACAGGTATGCCCGGCACCTGATCCTCGACGAGGTCGGGGAGGAAGGACAGGCGAGGCTGCTCGACGCTCGAATCGTGGTGATCGGAGCGGGCGGCCTGGGTGCCCCGGTGTCGCTGTACCTGGCCGCAGCTGGCGTCGGAACCCTGGTCCTGGTGGACGACGACGCGGTCGACCTGACCAATCTGCAGCGCCAGATCGTGCATATGACCGATGCGGTCGGACGTCCGAAGGTGGACTCTGCCGCTGAGACTCTGGCCCGGGTGAATCCCGGTATTGCGGTTGAGAAGGTGGCGGAACGTTTGACGGCCGAGAACGCGCCCCGGCTGATCGCCGGTGCAGACGTTGTGGTCGATGGCTCCGACAACTTCGCGACCCGGTACGCCCTGAACGACGCCTGTCGGGCGGCCGGCGTGCCGCTCGTCGCCGGGGCATTGTCCCGGTTCGAGGGTCAACTGACGACGGTGATGCCGGAGCCGGACGCTCCCTGCTATCGCTGCCTGTTCCCGCAAGCGCCCGATCCCGAACTCACACCGAGATGCGAGGAGGCCGGCATTCTTGGCGCTATCGCCGGCGTCATCGGCACGATGCAGGCGACGGAGGCGCTGAAGCTGGTTCTCGGTCTGGGCGTGCCGATGCGGGGCCGACTCCTGCTGTGGGACGCTCTCGACATGTCGGTGCAGGAGATCCGCTACCGCCGCCGGCCCGGTTGTCCAGGGTGCGGCTGAGGCCGGTCAGGAATACGCAGCCCTCAGTCGATCCGGTGCGATGGGATGGTCCCAGTCGCGGCCGGAAACCAGGAGCGCTGCGGCATAGCCCCAGTCGTCGGAGGATTTCGCGCCCTTGCCGTTTCCGGCGACGGCGACCGCGATGCGGTGGTCGTCATCCAGCCAGTCGATCATTGGCAACCCGTGCGGCGAATAGCTCGTGACGCAGGTGTCGGTATGGACGGCGTCGAGTCCCTTTAGGCAGGGGATAAGCGTCGTGATGATCTCCAAGAATTCCGCACGGTTGTCAGCCGAGCCCGTCCCTTTGAACCAGCGGTCCAGGTCGGCGGCGGTTTCCAGGCGTTCGTCCGCGTCGGTTCCGACGCCGATCTTCACATAGACTTGCCCGTCCGGATAACGGATCGGGGGCAGAAGATAGGCCCCCGCGCCGACCAGAGACGGCATGTCCGCAAGTTCCGCCAGCACGGCACCCTCGACCCGGATCAAGACTACCGTTCGGGCGAAGACCTTGAGGTCGAGCGGCTTCGGCACCAGTCCCCAGGCATTGGTGAAGCCGCCGGCGGCTACCAGAGCGCGTCGACCACGGAGGGTGATCTCCGCGGTTTCCACCTCAACGCCACCTGTCACCGGCGTGACGCGGACGGCTGGGGACCGGACCAGGGTGGCGCCGCCGCGCCGCGCCGCTTCAATCTGGGCGGCGGCGAGTTTGCGGGGGCTCACATACCCTGCGGTTTCGTGTTCGTGCAGCCCGGCGGTGTCGTCCGGAAAACTCAGGTAGGGGAAGCGTCCGCGCAATCCGGCGGTATCGAGCCGGTCGAACTGGGCGCCAAGGGAGGTTCCGACCGAGTCGTACATTGCCAGCGCGTCGGATCCGGCCGCTTTGAAATACAGGAATCCTGCGGGGCTGAAGAACGGGATGCCGCTGTCGGCCTCGATCTCTGCATAGCGGGCGATGGACCGCGCGGCCGTCGTCGCCCAGGCGGCATCAGGATCGAGAATGCGGGTGATCCGCCCTTCGTCGTAGTGGCTGGCGAAGACCCCGGTGTGGCCTTGCCGGTCTTTCGGCTCCTCCGGGGCGATCAGGGCGACCTCCTCCCCCATGCGGGTGAGATGGCGGGCGGCCGCGGCGCCGATCAGGCCGCCTCCGACGACGATTGTGCTGTGCATGGGGCTGCTCCGGCAGGGTGGCATATCCGGGAATCAGGGGGGATCATAGCCCTTGGACGGGTTCGGGAAAGGCCGCGAAATCGGTCTGACCCCGGGTTCGACGCCAGTGATCGAGTGCCCAATGGACGCTCGGGAACGCCAGGTCGTCCCAGGGTATCTCGTCCCAGGTGAACAGGCCGACCTCCCGTGTCTCCTCGCCCGCCCGGACATCTGGATCAAGCAGGCGGGCGCGATAGATCATCTGCACCTGGCTGATCCGCGGTATGTTGTAGATGCCGAGCAGGGCGTCGATTTCGATCTTCGCACAGGCTTCCTCCCATGCTTCGCGTATCGCCCCCTCAATGGTGGTTTCGCGCTCTTCCATGTAGCCGGCCGGGATCGTCCAGTAGCCATCGCGCGGCTCGATCGCCCGGCGACACAACAGGAACCTGTCGTCCAGGGTCACCACCGATCCGACGACGATCTTCGGGTTGATGTAGTTGATGAACCCGCAATCGTCGCAGACCAGCCGCTCACGGTTGTCGCCTTCCGGGACCCGTCGCGTGACGGGACCGCGCAGAGGACTGTCTTGGGAAGGCGGGATGTTCGACATTGGGAGAGTGTGTCTATGCGTGACGCCTCTCGCAACATCGGCTGCGTCTAGGCAACAAAAAAAGCGGCCTGGGAGCGCCGCTTCATCGGGACGATCGTGTTCGAGACGCTTCAGCCTTGCTAGACGAAAATATCTATCGTCTCGCCCCTGCCGCTGCCGCGGCTGAAGGCGAACGCCGTCCGCGCACCTTCCACCCGCTGCTCCCGGTCCTGCTCGCTATCCGCGCCGGCTTCCTCGGACTCGGACGTCTGCCGGACCGGATTGGCCGTCAGATTGCGTGTGGCGCTGGACGACTGCTCCTGCTGCACAGGGCGCGGCACCACGAGCCCAGCGTTCGGCTGAGCGTTTGTCGGTGACGGTGTGAGTAGCGGTTGCAGCATTTTCTGTCTCCACCGTCCTATATATCCCTCAAACGCCTTCGATTCAAGGAACGACCGGATTCTGCGGTTCCTGCGCTTCGGCGGAGATCGAGGCCCGGGCTTTCTTAACCAAGCGCACCAACTCGACGCGGGCACCGTCTGCATCTATGACGGGCTTGTCGAAGGGCAGGCGCGCGATCCGGCCGCCGAGACGCAAATCGGCGCCTTCGGCGTCCACGCCGGTCATGGTCCAGCCGTCGCCGTCCTGGCCGAGCAGAACCTTGGCGTATAGGGCGATCGCGTCGGCGTGGTCCTCGTTCATGTGGCCGACCACGTCCACCTCCCGCGTCTCGAGCGGCAGACCCGACGCGCCCAGCAGGTCGGCGCCGTCGAGCCAATGAATCCGACCGAAACCGGCGACCAGATGCGCCCGCTCGACCTGCATGCGCCACACCGAGAAATCGCCGAACCCGGCATACATCTCGGCCGACGGGTGCCGTGCCAGGTAGCGGCGCCGGTGCTCCGGATCGTCGCTCCTCTCCAGCCGTCCCATCACCGTTGCCCGCGCCCCGGTCAGCGGCTCCTCCAGCCCGGCGGTGCCGTCGACGAGCAGACTGGCGCGCGGATCCGCTAGAAGGTTCTGCGTGTGGTCGGCCAGGGTCGAGATCAGCAGGATCGGTGTGGCGGCGTGATCTACCGCCATCATCACCAGCGAGGCGTAGGGCCAACCGCTCGGCCCTGGCGACCCGTCCCGTTGCACAGTGGCCAAGGTGGCCCTGTCGGTGGCGCGCAGCAACCCGCGCACGATCGCGCCGGGCGAGCGGTCCGTCTTCGAAGACTTGGCGTCGGTATCCATCATGCCCATGCTATACACCGTGCCGGGTGCGGTTCGAAATAAGGCACGTTCAAGGTCGGACCGGCTCACTTCGCCCCATTGCGGCCAAGCCCTTGCCGGAATGGGGGGACAAACCCGAAGACTGGCGACGAGATGTTGCGAGAAAGGGGCGGGCAATGACGAACACCATCGCGCTGGTCGACGACGACCAGAACATCCTGACTTCCGTGTCCATGGCGCTGGAGTCCGAAGGCTTTCAGGTACGCACGTTCAAGGACGGTGAGGAAGCGCTGCGCGGCCTGAACCAGCGCCCGGTCGATCTGGCGGTGCTGGACATCAAGATGCCGCGGCTGGACGGGATGGAACTGTTGCAGCGACTGCGAAAGTCCTCGGCGCTGCCGGTGATCTTCCTGACGTCCAAGGACGATGAGGTCGACGAGGTGCTCGGCCTGCGCATGGGGGCGGACGACTACATCCGCAAGCCGTTTTCCCAGCGGCTGCTGATCGAGCGGATCCGCGCGTTGCTGCGGCGCCAGGACCTGGCTCAGGACGAGTTCAACCCGCAGTCCGAGGCGCCGCTGGTTCGAGGAGATCTGGTCCTCGACGGCGCGCGGCACATCTGCGCATGGGACGGCAAACAGGTCCCCCTGACGGTGACCGAGTTCCTGATTCTGCGGGCGCTGGCCGTCCGGCCGGGCCATGTCAAGAGCCGGGACCAGCTGATGGATGCGGCCTATGGCGACAACATCTATGTCGACGACCGCACGATCGACAGCCACATCAAGCGAATCAGAAAGAAGTTTAAATCGGCCGATGAGCAGTTCTCGAAGATCGAGACCCTCTACGGTGTCGGCTATCGGTACCGCGAGTGATCCGCCGAGCAGAGCGGCGGGGCGGCCGGGGGAGACCATGGCGGCGACGGACCGAGACGGCCTAAGGGCCGATCCAGACGAGCACAGTCCGGCGAGGACGGGGGATCGCGCGCGACCCGGTTTGCCACGGCGACGGTTGCCCGCGCTGCGCTGGCCGTCGGTTTCCGGGCTTACCGCCAGAATTCTGGCGATCAACCTGGTGTCGATCGCCATCCTATTCGTCGGCGTGCTCTATCTCGACCGTTACCAGAACGCCCTGATCCGCGGCGAACTCGACGCCCTGACCCGGCAGGCCGAAGTGATCGCCCGGGCAATCGGCGAACTCGGCATCGAGCCGAACGTCATCAAAGACGAAGGGCTGGATCCGGTTCGGGTGCAACGGATCGTGCGTCGCCTGTCGGTGGTCACGTCGTCGCGCATCCGAGTGTACCGCCCAAGCGGTGCTATCATGGCGGACAGCCGGCAGCTTGCCGGATCTTCAGGCGCCGTTCGGATCGTGCCGCTGCCGCCGCCTGCGGACGGCGAGCCGTTCGCCCGGCTGGCGATCGACCTGTACAACGCCATGGTCAATTGGCTGCCACGGCGTGGGCAACTTCCGGTCTGGCAAGATCAGGGGGCCGGTACGGAACCGCTGCACGAGGTCGCGAGCGCCCTGTCCGGTGCGACGGAGCGGGCGGTCCGCAAGACCGAACAGGGCGGGCTGATCCTCTCGACGGCGGTGCCGGTGCAGCGTTACCGGCAGGTGCTGGGCGCGCTCATGCTTTCGCTGGACGGCGACGAGATCGACACCGCCGTGCGCGAGGTACGGTTCGAGATCCTGACGATCTTCGCGTTCACCCTGTTGGTCACGGTTCTTCTCTCGCTCTACCTCGCCGGAACCATCACGCGGCCGATCCAGCGCCTCGCCCATGCGGCGGAACTCGTCCGCAGCAACCGACACCGGCGGATCGACATTCCCGATTTCGGGCGGCGCCGGGACGAGATCGGCGATCTGTCGCGGTCCATCCGTTCGATGACCGACGAGTTGTGGCGCCGACTCGATGCCATCGAGGGCTTCGCCGCCGATGTGGCCCATGAGATCAAGAACCCGCTGACGTCGTTGCGGAGCGCGGTTGAAACCGCGTCTCGCATCGAAGACCCGGAGCGTCAGCGTCGATTGCTTGCGGTGATCGTCGACGATGTGGAGCGGCTGAACCGTTTGATCACCGATATCTCCTCGGCGTCGCGCATCGCGGCAGAGATCAGCCGCGAGGAGGAGGAGCGTGTCGATATCGGCGGCCTGCTTGGAACCCTCGCGGAGGTCTACGGCGCTACCCGCGAGGAGCGCGGCGGACCCCGCGTGCGTGCCGAACTGTCCGATCCGGACAGGCTCGCGGTCAACGGTCACGAGGGGCGTCTTGTCCAGGTTCTGAGAAATCTGATCGAGAACGCCGTCAGCTTCTCGCCGCCGGACGGCGCGGTTTGCCTGCGGGCTCATCGCGAGAGCGGCGACGTTGTGATTGTCGTCGAGGACGACGGGCCGGGCCTGCCCGAAGGCAAGCTGGAGGCGGTATTCGACCGCTTCTATACGGAGCGGCCCCAGGGCGAGAAATTCGGAACCCATTCCGGTCTCGGCCTGTCGATCTCCCGGCAGATCATCGAAGCCCATGAGGGAACGATCCGGGCCGAGAACAGGAAAAGCACGGGTGGCGAGACGCTGGGGGCGCGCTTCATCATCCGTCTTCCGGCCGCCGACGCTTAGCCGCAGATCCGACGCTGATCCGATCTCGGTTCGGCCGAGCGGGGGAGGCGGCGTTCGTGCGGGATCTCTCGGCCGCGTCTCGCCCGCAATGCCATCGGTCCGTTGTCATCGCAAACCGAACCACGCCTTTCCGTCAACCAACGCGTCAGAGTCCGGACAGGAAGCGTCTGACGGCCTCGACCACGACGGCTTCGCTGTCGATATGCGGCGCATGACCGCTATCCGCGATCAGCAGGGGTTCGGCGGGCCCGGAGGTCTGTTCGACGATTGCGTGGACCTGTGCCGGTGTCCCGTACTCGTCATCCAGGCCCTGGATCGCCAGGACCGGGCAGCGGACCTGATGCAGCCGGTTTTCGATGTTCCAGGCGGCGAAGGGCGGCGACAGCCAGGCGTCCGCCCAGCGGTAGAACACCTTGTCCGCCCGCTCCGGTCCGTGGTGGCGGAGCAGGGCGGTGCGCAAACGGCTGTCGGGCGCTTCGTAGGCGGCGACAGCGTTGCGGATACCAGCGAGGGTCACGTCCTCGACGAAGACATGGGCGGCCTCGGTGATGCAGGCGACGACGCGATCGGGTGCGAGAGCCGCCGCCAGCAAGGCGATGGTCCCGCCGTCCGAATGGCCGAAAAGGACCGCCTGCTGGACCCCTTCCCGATCCAGCAGGGCCAAAAGTGCTTCCGCTTCCCGGTCGTGGTAGTCGAGCGGGTGACCGCCCCGCACCGGATCGTCGAAGGGCTCGGCGCTGCCATGCCCTGTCCGATCCTGTACCAGTCCACCAAACCCGGCGGCGGCGCAGAGCGACTGGGGGAACCGGCGCCACATCGCAATCGACCCGAGCCCCTCGTGCAGAAAGACGATCAAGGGTGCTGGACCGTCGATCTGGGCGAGAGCGGGGTTTGTCATGCCGTTGGGTCCCGAGCTTCGCGTTGTTCTTGCACCGGAACACTCGCGCACTGATGCCAAATCGGCAATGGCTTGTGTCTTGCGGGGCATTGCGAATTCGCGTATCGATTTAAGACCCTGCTTTGACGGGGGAAAACAAAGCCACCGATCGGGTCTACTGCGGCAAGCGGCGGACTGAAGGACGGGGCAAGACCAGGGATGGAGATGGGAACGTGCCCGCCCGCGGCTTCCGATGAGGGAGACCGTCGAGCGGTCCGATCGGTCCTTTCGTCCCTGCATGATTGTGGAGGACGAAGGGCAGATGGCTTATCCGGATCCGGCGGTCTACGACACGCTTCCCAAGCTTCTGCGATACAATGCGGAGAACCATGGCTCCGATGTGGCCATGCGCGAGAAGGATCTCGGCATCTGGCACCAGACGACCTGGGCCGAGTATGGCGCCAAGGTCAAACACATCGCTCTGGCGGTTTCGGAACTCGGTGTCGGCAAAGGCGACGTCGTCGCGCTGATCGGCGACAACGACAGCGACTGGACCGCCTTCGAGATCGCCGCCCATGCCGCCGGCGCGATGACCATGGGGATCTATCGCGACGCCCTGGAGGATGAGGTCGGATACCTCGCCGAGTATGCGGAAGTGAAGCTGGCCTACGCTGAGAATCAGGAGCAGGTCGACAAGTTCCTGGCGCTCAGCGACCGTCTGCCGACACTGAAGCACATCGTCTATTCCGACAACCGGGGCATGCGGAAACGCGAGGATCCCCGCCTCATCTATCTCGCCGACCTGATCGGTGCTGGAGAGAAGGCGGCGGAGAAGTCGCCGGGCATGTTCGACGCGATGGTCGGCGCGACCTCGGGCGATGACGTGGCGATTCTTTGCACCACATCTGGCACCACCTCGAACCCCAAGCTCGCGATGCTGCCGCACGGCCGGTTCGTGCGTCACATCCACAGCTACCTCAAGGCCGACCCCAAGGGCCCCGAGGACGAGTACGTCTCGGTTCTGCCGCTGCCCTGGATCATGGAACAGGTCTACGTGTTCGGCTTCGGTCTTGTGTCCCGGATGAAGGTCAACTTCCCCGAGAGCGAGGAGACCAGCTTCGCCGATCTGCGGGAAATCGGTCCGACCTTCCTGCTGCTCGCCCCCCGGGTGCTGGAGCAGATCGCCGCTGACATGCGGGCGCGGATGATGGATGCCTCCTCCCTGAACCAGTGGCTGTTCGACAAGGGGCTGAAGATTGCGGTTCAGGCCGTGGAGCAGGGACGGCACTCGGCCCTGGCCAACATGATGGTGATGGGGGCGCTTCGCGACCGGCTCGGGTTTGCGAACGTTACTTCGGCGGCGACAGGTGGCGCGGCGATGGGGCCGGACACGTTCAAGCTGTTCCTGGCCATGGGGATTCCCCTGAAACAGCTCTACGGTCAGACCGAGACCATGGGCGCCTATACGCTGCAAGCCGGCAGCGAGCTGGATGTGGACACGGTCGGTATTCCTTTCGAAGGAACCGAGGTCAACATCGCGAATCCTGATCCCGAGGGCGTCGGTGAGATCGTCACCCGACATCCGAACATGTTCACCGGCTACTACAAGAACCCGGAGGCGACCGAGTCGGATCTGCGTGACGGCTGGATGCACACGGGCGACGCCGGGTACTTCGACGCCAAGGGCCGCCTGACGGTCATCGATCGAGTCAAGGACATGGCCGAGACGGCGACCGGGGTGAAATTCTCGCCGCAATACATCGAGAACAAGCTCAAGTTCTCGCCTTATGTAGGAGAGGCGGTGATCCTCGGATCGGGCCGACCGTTCCTGACGGCGATCATCTGCGTCCGTTTCTCTATCGTCTCCAAGTGGGCCGAAAAGAATCGGGTCGGCTTCACCTCATATACCGGCCTATCCGCCGACGATCGGGTTTACGAGTTGATCCGCGGCGAGGTGGAGAGGGTGAACGAGGGATTGCCGGAGCATCAGCGCATCCGTCGGTTCCTCCTTCTCTACAAGGAACTTGACGCGGATGACGGAGAACTCACGCGGACGCGCAAGGTGCGCCGCGGCGTGGTCTCCGAGCGCTACGGCCAGATCATCGACTCGCTCTACAGTGACGTCGCGACGGCGCAGCTCGATACCGAGGTTACGTTCGAGGACGGTCGTCGGTCCCGCATCCAGGCGGACATGAAGATCATGGAGGTCGGCGGTGGCGGGCCGGCAAGCGAACTGAGAAAGGCGGGCTGATCGTGGCTGCAGTGGAAGGGCTTCAGGAGGACGGACACGCCGACGCGGCGCAGGCTCCGGCCCGCGATGCCGGAGAGATCGTCCTCAAGCTCGACAACATCGAGCTCGGATTCGGCGGCGTTAAGGCGATCAACAACGTCAGTTTCGAGGTTCGTAAGGGAGAGATCCGGGCGATCATCGGCCCGAACGGGGCCGGAAAATCGTCGATGCTCAACTGCATCAACGGTTTCTACAAACCGCAGAAGGGATCGATCAGCTTCAACGGCAAGACGATGTCCGCCATGGACCCGCATTTCGCCGCCTCCAACGGAATCGCGCGGACCTTCCAGAACATCGCTCTCTTCCGCGGCATGTCGACCCTGGACAATCTCATGACCGGTCGCGTTCTCAAGATGCGGCGCGGATTCCTCTGGCAAGCGCTCCACTGGGGTCCGGCCCAGCGCGAGGAAATCAAGCATCGCGCCTTCGTCGAGACCATTATCGACTTCCTGGAAATCCAGTCGATCCGCCGCACGCCGGTCGGCCGTCTGCCCTACGGCCTGCAGAAGCGGGTCGAACTCGGCCGCGCACTGGCGATGGAGCCGAGCATTCTCCTTCTGGACGAGCCGATGGCCGGGATGAACGTCGAGGAGAAGCAGGACATGTCCCGCTTCATCCTGGATGTGAACGAGGAGTTCGGCACCACCATCGTGCTGATCGAGCACGATATGGGTGTCGTGATGGACATCTCCGACCGCGTGGTCGTTCTCGACTACGGTCGCAAGATTGCCGACGGCACGCCCGACGAGGTGCGCCGGAACCAAGACGTGATCGACGCCTATCTCGGCGTTCCCCACGAAGACTGACGGGCGGAGACGGCATGCTTGAGTTCTGGTTTTTCATTGAGGTCGTGCTGAACGGCATGTTCGCCGGCACGATGTACGCGCTCATTGCTCTCGGCTTCGTGCTGATCTTCAAGGCGTCGGGTGTCTTCAACTTCGCCCAGGGCTTCATGGTCCTGTTCGCCGCCCTGTGCTTCGTGGGCTTCCTGGAAATGGGCCTGCCCATGATCGTCGCTTTCGTGCTGGCCGGCGCGATCATGGTGGCGTGGGCATTCGCTGTGGAACGGTTCGTGTTGCGCTACCTGGTCAACCAGGAACCGATCATCCTGTTCATGGCGACCATCGGCATCGCGTTCTTCCTCGAGGGTTTCGGCGAGTTGCTGTGGGGCGCCGACGTCCACCCGCTGGACATTGGCATTCCGGACGGTGCCTGGTTCGTGGGGCCGGATGGCGTGATGATGGTGCAGCAGTTCGATGTCTCGGCGGCGATCATCGCCGGCGGACTGGTCGCCGTGCTCGCCCTGTTCTTCACCTACACGCGGATCGGCCGGGCCTTGCGCGCCGTCGCCGACGATCACCAGGCGGCCCTGTCGGTCGGCATCCCGCTCAACCAGATCTGGATCATCGTCTGGGCGGTGGCCGGGCTGGTGGCATTGGTCGCCGGCATCATCTGGGGCTCGCGGCTCGGCGTCCAGTTCTCCCTGTCGATCCTCGCGTTGAAGGCCTTGCCCGTGCTGATCCTCGGCGGCTTCACCTCGGTGCCAGGGGCCATCGTCGGCGGCCTGATCATCGGCGTCGGTGAGAAGGTCGCAGAGATCTACCTCGGTCCGTATATCGGCGGCGGCATCGAGGAATGGTTCGCCTACGTTGTGGCGATGTTGTTCCTGCTGTACCGGCCGCAGGGCCTGTTCGGCGACAAGATCATCGAAAGGGTCTGAGGATGTTCTATCGCGAAGCCGGTATCTTCAAGACGAGCTACGCGGCCGATCAGGCCCTGTTCCGCATACCTTTCGATCGGATCTTTGTCATCTCGGTGGTGCTGTTCGCCGCCCTGGTGATTCCGGTGATCGGTAACGAGTACTGGCTGGGCTCGATCCTGATTCCGACGCTGATCATGGCGATCGCCACGATCGGCCTGAACATCCTGCTCGGCTATTGCGGTCAGCTTAGCCTCGGGACCGGCGCGTTCATGGCCGCCGGGGCGTTCATGGGCTACAAGATCGCCACAGCCTTTCCGTGGATGCCGATTTGGGCCGTGGTGATCCTCGGCGGTATCTGCGCGGCGATGATCGGCGTGGCCTTCGGGCTTCCGAGCTTGCGGATCAAGGGGTTCTATCTCGCGGTCACGACCTTGGCGGCGCAGTTCTTCCTGCTCTGGCTGTTCCAGAAGGTTCCGTGGTTTGTGAACTATTCGATCTCCGGCGTGCCGACGGCGCCGCCGCGGGAGATGTTCGGCTACCTCGTCACCGGCGCCGAAGCATCGGTGGAGGCCAGGTACCTGTTCATCCTGGCCTTCACCGTGATCCTCGCTCTGATCGCAGCCAATCTGGTGCGCGGCCGGATCGGACGGACGTGGATGGCGATCCGCGATATGGACATCGCGGCCGAGCTGATCGGCATTAAACCGCTGCCGACCAAGCTTTCGGCCTTCGCGGTCAGTTCGTTCTACTGCGGCGTGGCCGGTGTGCTCTGGGCCTTCTGCTACATCAACACCGTTGAGGCGACCGCCTTCGACATTTTCCGGTCGTTCACCGTGCTGTTCATGGTGATCATCGGCGGCCTGGGCAGCATTCTGGGATGCTTCCTCGGAGCCTTCTTCATCTTTCTCCTGCCGATCTTCCTGAACAGCGCTCCGGGATGGGTCGGCCTGGAGGTGCCCACCGAACTGATCAGCCATGTGGAGTTCATGGTGTTCGGTGCGCTTATCGTCTTCTTTCTGATCGTCGAGCCGCATGGCTTGGCCCGGCTCTGGGCGATCACGAAGGAGAAACTGCGCCTGTGGCCGTTCCCATACTAGGCCAACTGGTAGGGAAAACGCGCGGACGCTCCGTTTGGGCGGCGGGAGAAAGCGGCATCAGCCGCACCGATCGCCGCCAACAAAAGCAAAGCATCGCTTTGCAAACAGGGAGGACATAGGAAGATGAACTTCCGTTCAGTAACCATGACCGTTGCCGCCGCGGCGGTCGGTCTCGTCGGACTGGCCGGCGCGGCGCAGGCCGAGGGCCAGTTCATTCCGAACCTGGTCTACAAGACCGGCCCCTACGCGCCGAGCGGCACGCCCACCGCCCATGGCTTCGCCGACTACCTGGCGATGATCAACCACCGCGACGGCGGTATCAACGGCGTCGAGATCATCTATGAAGAGTGCGAGACGGGCTACAAGACCGACCGTGGCGTCGAGTGCTACGACCGTGTGAAGAACCAGCATGGCGGCGCGACGGTCATCAACCCGTGGTCGACCGGCATCACCTACGCCCTCATCGAGAAGGCCACGGCGGACAAGATCCCGCTGCTGTCGATGGGCTATGGCCGGACGTCGGCCGCCGACGGTCGGGTGTTCCCGTACGTGTTCAACTTCCCGTCGACCTACTGGAATCAGATGACGGCGGTGATCAAGTACATCGCCGAGCAGGAAGGCGGCTACGACAAGCTCAAGGGCCAGAACCTCGGCTTCATCTACCTCGACCACCCCTATGGCAAGGAGCCGATCCCGACCCTCGACATTCTGGCCGAGAAGTACGGCTTCACCTACGACAAGTACCCGGTTCCGCCGGCGGCGATGACCGAGCAGAAGTCGATCTGGCTGCAGGTCCGCCGCTCCCGTCCGGCCTACATGATCATGTGGGGCTGGGGCGCGATGAACTCTACCGCCATCAACGAGGCCTCGAACGTCAAGTATCCGATGGACAAGTTCATCGGCAACTGGTGGTCGGCGGCCGAGCCCGACGTCATTCCGGCGGGCGACGGCGCCGTCGGCTACAAGGGCGCCACGTTCAACGGCGTGGGCACCGACTTCAAGGTGTATGAGGACATCAACGCCCTCTATGACGCGGGCAAGGGGTCCTGGAACCGCGAAGAGATCGGCGGCGTGCTGTATTCGCGCGGCATGGCGGCGGCGGCCTACGTGGTCGAGGCGATCCGTACCGCCCAGGGGCAGTACGGCAATCGGGTGATCACCGGCGAGGAGATGCGCTGGGGCATGGAGAACCTGAACGTCACGGCCGAGCGGGTCGAGGAACTTGGCATGACCGGCCTGATGCCGCCGGTGGCAATCACCTGCGACAACCACGAGGGTCAGGATCCGGCGATCAAGATCCAGCAGTGGAACGGCAAGGCATGGGAGATCAAGACCGACTGGATCAAGGCCGATACAGCCTTGACCCGGCCGCTGATCGAGCAGGATGCCGACCAGTACGCCAAGGAGAACAGCATCACCCCGCGCAGCTGCTCCTGAGCGGCTGCCGACCGACAAGTTCGGGGGCGCCGGTATCGACCGGCGCTCCCGCCCCCGCTTTCCGTACCCTGCCGGCGACAACCCAGGACGAGAACCGATGAGCGTAGTAACCGAGGCTTCCGACGCGGCCCAGCCGCTGCTCAAGGTCAACAACATCGAGGTCATCTACGACCACGTCATCCTGGTCCTGCGCGGCATCTCGCTGGAAGTCCCGAAGGGCGGCATCGTT
Organism: Alphaproteobacteria bacterium; assembly: GCA_024742275.1. Lineage (GTDB taxonomy): Bacteria > Pseudomonadota > Alphaproteobacteria > Thalassobaculales > Thalassobaculaceae > Thalassobaculum. Next base: position 19,052 of record JANSYS010000034.1, read on the forward strand.
GCCATTCTCGGTGCTAACGGCGCAGGCAAGACGACGACCCTCAAGGCGATCTCCAATCTGCTCGGCACCGAGCGCGGCGAGGTCACCAAAGGCAGTATCGAATTCGACGGGGTGGCGGTGCAGGCCTCCAGCCCGAACGATCTGGTCAAGCGTGGGTGCATCCAGGTGATGGAGGGACGCCACTGCTTCGAGCATCTGACCGTCGAGGAGAACCTGCTCACCGGCGCGTTCACCCGGGGCGGAGACCGCCAGGGCATCCAGCGCGACCTGGAGATGGTCTATAACTATTTCCCGCGGCTGCGCGAGCGACGCACCAGCCAGGCCGGTTACACGTCGGGCGGCGAGCAGCAGATGGTCGCCATCGGGCGCGCCCTCATGAGCCGCCCGAAGATGATCCTGCTGGACGAGCCCTCCATGGGCCTCGCCCCACAGCTGGTCGAGCAGATCTTCGAGATCGTTAAGCAGATCAACGAGCAGGAGGGCGTCACCATCCTGCTGGCCGAGCAGAACACAAACATCGCGCTGCGGTACGCGAAGTTCGGCTACATCCTGGAGAGTGGCCGTGTCGTGATGGAAGGCGAGGCGGAGCAGCTTCGCAACAACGAGGACGTCAAGGAGTTCTATCTTGGCCTCGGCGGCGAGGGTCGCAGGAGTTTCCGCGACGTGAAGCACTACCGCCGCCGCAAGCGCTGGCTCGGCTGAGCCGTTCCGGTCAGTTTCACTCTGTCGGAGGACCCATGTCCGACCATTACGACGCGCTCGAGACCCGCAGCGCCGACGAGAGAGCGGCGTCGCTGGCGGAATGCCTGCCGGCCCATGTCACCCATGCCAAGACGAACACCGACTACTTCGCTCGCACTCTCGCCGAGATCGATGCCGATGCCATCAAGACACGCGAGGCGCTGGCGGCGTTACCGGTGCTGCGGAAGTCGGATCTTGTCGACCTGCAACGGAAGAACCCGCCCTTCGGCGGCCTGAACGCCACGCCGTTGGCTGATCTCGCTCGTGTTCTGATCTCGCCGGGCCCGATCTTCGAGCCGGAAGGCCATGCGGCCGATTATTATCGCTTCGCCCGTTCGCTGTTTGCCGCCGGTTTCCGGCGCGGCGATCTGGTGATCAACACCTTCGCCTATCACCTCACACCCGGCGGCTGGATCGGCCAGTCCGGCGCCGAGGCGCTTGGCTGTCCGGTGATTCCCGGCGGCGTGGGCAATACCGAACAGCAGCTTGACGCGATCGCGGCGCTGAAACCCGTCGGCTACTTCGGCACGCCCGCGTTCCTCAAAACACTGCTGGAAAAGGCGGCGGAGACCGGAAAGGACGTCGCGTCTCTGAAGAAATCCCTGGTCTCTGGCGGAGCGCTGCCCCCGAGCCTGCGGGCCGAAATCGAGGAACTGGGCGTGACCTGCGTCCAGGCATATGCCACCGCCGATCTCGGGCTGATCGCCTACGAGAGCCCGGCGCGCGAGGGGATGATCGCCGACGAGGGCGCGATCGTCGAGATCGTGCGCCCCGGCACCGGCGACCCGGTTCCGGACGGCGAGGTCGGCGAGGTAGTGGTGACGGTCTTGAACCCCGACTATCCGCTCATCCGCTTCGCCACGGGCGACCTCTCGGCGGTACTGGCCGGTCAGAGTCCGTGCGGCCGCACCAACCTGCGGATCAAGGGCTGGATGGGCCGTGCCGATCAGACCACCAAGGTCAAGGGCATGTTCGTTCACCCCTCTCAGGTCGCGGAGATCGCCGCGCGCCACCCCGAGGTCGCCCGAGCGCGGCTGACCGTCACCGGCGAGAAGGGCGTGGACGCGATGACGCTCTCGGTGGAGGTCTCCGGCCGCGCTGAAGGGCTGAGGACGGCGATCGGCGATACGCTGCAATTGGTAACGAAGATGCGGGGTTCCGTGGAACTCGTCGATCCCGGCAGTCTCGCGAATGATGGCAAGGTCATCGACGACCAGCGCAGCTACGAGTAGCGTAGCCTCAGCGTTTCCGGGCTACGAGCGCGTAGTTCACCCGCGCGTCTGCGGACAGCGAGAACGAGCCGTCGACGGGATCGAAGATCAGCCCGAGCGGCGGTTCGACATCGAAGCCTGCCGACTCCAGCAGGTCCGTGAGCTCCGCCGGCTTCGGAAACTGGTTCCAGTCATGGGTACCGCGGGGAACCCAGCGCAGGATGTACTCCGCTGCCACGATAGCCTGAGCGCGGGATCGTGCCGTTCGGTTGATCGTCGTCAGCACGAGCACGCCTCCCGGACGCAGCAGCGTGGCCAGGGCCTGAACGAAGGCGGCCTTGTCGGCCACATGCTCGATGACTTCGCTGGCGACGACGGCGTCGAAGCGTCTGCCCTCGGCGGCCAGGTTCTCCGCGGCTCCGGCCCGGTATTCGATCTCCAGGCCCATCTCGTCCGCATGGGCGACGGCGGCGTCGATTCCGGCACCGTCGGCATCGACTCCCGTTACCTTGGCGCCGAGTCGGGTCATCGGTTCCGACAGCAACCCACCGCCACAGCCGATATCCAGCACGGCGAGACCGGATAGGGCTTGCCGACCTTCTGGTGCCTTGGCCAGTGGGGCCAGAGCGTCACGGATCACCTGCATCCGCACTGGGACGAACCGGTGCAGCGGTCCGTGCGGCCCATCCGGATCCCACCACTGCCCGGCCAGCCGCGCGAAACGGTCGATGTCTGCCGGGTCGACGGTCCCGCCCCCATCGGCGGGGGTCGCGGCCTTGGGCGATGCCTGCGACAGCCGTTCGGCGCGGCCGCGCGCCGCTCGGCGCAACAGTGAGCTCAGCATGATCGTGTCCTCGCAACATTGCGCTGTGCTGCCGCTTGCTCCAGCGGAGTCACCATACTTATGATAGCGCCGCCGCGACCCGGCAAGGCTTTGCGACCGAAAGGCGCAGCGGGCCCGGCACCATGAAGACTGGGAGCGGACAGGACGATGGCGCGCATCGTGATGAAGTTCGGCGGAACATCCGTCGGCGATACCAACCGGATCAAGAACGTGGCGCGCCGCGTCAAGGCCGAGGCCGAGGCAGGTAACGAGGTCGCCGTCGTGGTCTCCGCCATGTCCGGCACCACCAACCAGCTTGTCGCCTGGACGAACGAGATCGCCCGCCTGCACGACGCGCGCGAATACGACGTGGTCGTCGCGTCCGGCGAGCAGGTGACCGTCGGCCTATTGGCGCTGGCGCTGCAGGATTTGGGGATCAATGCCCGCTCCTGGCTCGGGTGGCAGATTCCGTTCCGCACCGACGGCATTCATGGCAAAGCCCGCATCGGCGAGATCGACACCACCATCATGCGGCAGCGCTTGGCCGAAGGTCAGATCGCCGTGGTCGCCGGATTCCAGGGCATCGGGCCCGACAACCGCATCACCACGCTCGGGCGTGGCGGGTCGGACACATCCGCGGTGGCGCTGGCCGCCGCGTTGGACGCCGACCGGTGCGACATATATACGGACGTGGACGGGGTCTATACGACCGATCCGCGGATCACCGCCAAGGCGCGCAAGATCGACCGCATCACCTATGAGGAGATGCTGGAGTTGGCCTCCCAGGGGGCCAAGGTTCTCCAGACCCGATCGGTCGCCATGGCCATGCAGCATGGCGTGCGCGTGCAGGTCCTCTCCAGTTTCGAGGACAAGCCCGGCACGCTGGTCGTCGACGAGGGAGAGATTGTGGAGCAGCAAGTCGTAACCGGTATCGCCTACAGCCCCGATGAAGCGAAGGTCACGCTGGTCGGCGTGCCGGATCGACCGGGTGTGGCCGGGACCATCTTCGGGTCGCTGGCCGACAGCGCCGTCAATGTCGACATGATCGTCCAGAACGTCAGCCAGGACGGCAAGTCCACCGACCTGACCTTCACCGTGGGCGCAACCGATCTGGACCGCGCGCACCAGGTTCTCGACGGCCTTAAGGGCGAGATCGGCTACAGCGACATCGTTTCCGATCCGGGCGTCTGCAAGATCTCGGTGGTCGGCGTCGGGATGCGCAGCCAGCCGGGTGTGGCCAAGACCATGTTCCAGACCCTGGCCGAGAAGGGCATCAACATACAGGTTATTTCGACCTCGGAGATCAAGGTCAGCGTATTGATCTCCTCCGACTACACTGAGCTCGCTGTCCGTGCGCTCCACACCGCCTACGGCCTCGACGCCGACGGTGACGGCTAAGTGCCATGAACGCGCCCACCGGAACCCGTGAAACCGGACCGGGGGGTGGTCCCCGCGAGATGTTGCGCCGCCTGCGCGACGTCATGGCGGGGATCGGCACACCGCAGGAGCGCCTGGACAGCACCGTTCAGGTCATCGCGCACGAACTCGGTGCCGAGGTCTGCTCGGTCTACGTGCAGCGTCCGGGCCGTGTTCTGGAACTCTGCGCGACCCAGGGCTTGAACCCTCAGGCGGTCCATCGGCTGTTTTTCCAGCCGGGCGAGGGACTCGTCGGCCAAATTGCCGAAACCCGTCTGCCGCTGACCTTGGCGGAGGCGCAGAAGCATCCGAAGTTCGCCTATCGTCCGGAAACCGGTGAAGAGGCTTTCCAGTCTTTCGCCGGCGTGCCGATCCGACGGTCCGACCGGGTGCTCGGGGTGCTGGTCGTGCAGCACGTATCCATGCGGGAGTTGACCGAGGAGGAAGTCGAATCCCTCGAGACGCTCGCCATGGTGCTGGCCGAGGTTCTGGCGACGATGAGCCTGCCCGGCGGCGAGCCTGGGCGGGACAGGGGACCGGTTCTCATACACGGGATCCGGATCCATGAGGGTGTCGCTGTCGGAAAGGCCCGACTACATCAGCCGCGCGTGGTGATCGGCGGCGTGGTCGCCGAGGATCCGGCCGTGGAGCATGAACTGCTGCGCGCGGCCCTGGCCGACATGCACGAGAGCCTGGACCGGGTGATGGAGTCCGAGGCCCTGTCGGCGGCCGGAGAGCACCGCGACGTGCTGGAAACCTATCGCCTGATCGCCCGTGATACCGGCTGGATCGGGCGGATTCGCGACGCCATCGACAGCGGTCTAACGGCGGCCGCCTCGGTCCAGAAGGTGCGCGACGACACCCGCTCGCGCATGGGGGCGGTGAAGGACGAGTATCTGCGCGAGCGGTTGGCCGATTTCGAGGACGTCGCGCTTCGTCTCCTGCGCCGTCTCGCTCCGGGAGAGGACGCGGCGGCGGAACAGGCGGCGGCGGAGCAGGCGGCGAACGGCGGAGACCCGTTCATTCTGGTCGCCCGTTCCATGGGGCCGGCGGAACTGCTGGACTATGCGGGAGATCAGCTCAAAGGGCTGGTGCTCGAGGAAGCCTCGGTCACGGCCCATGTCGGGATTGTCGCCCGGGCTCTAGACATCCCGGTTGTCGGGCGGTTGGCCCATCTGATCGACGAGGTGGATCCGGGCGATTTGCTCATTGTCGACGGCGACAACGGTCAGGTATTCGTGCGGCCGGGTGACGATGCCCGCTCGCAGTTTCGAGAAAGCCTCGCGGCGCGGGAGGCGACGCGGGCGCGCTATGCGGCGCTCCGCGACACGCCGGCGGTCAGTCGGGACGGCGTACGGGTGTCGCTGCAGATGAATGCGGGGCTGCTGGTCGACGTCTCTCAACTCCAAACGGTCGGAGCGGAAGGTATCGGTCTCTACCGTACGGAGATCCCGTTCCTGGTCCGCCGCGAATACCCGGATGTGGAGGCGCAAACGGATCTGTACAGACGGATCCTCGACGGCGCGGGCGACCGTCCCGTCACTTTCCGGACGCTGGACGCGGGTGGCGACAAGCGGCTCCATTCCTTCGTCCACGATGTCGAGGAAAACCCGGCGCTCGGTTGGCGAGCGCTGCGGATCGGGCTCGATCAGCCGGCGATCCTGCGCCAGCAGGTGCGCGCGATGATCCATGCCGCCGGCGCCCGACCGCTGAGGGTCATGCTGCCCATGGTCGCCACAGTGGCGGAGTTCCGTTCGGCCCGGGCGATCATCGATCTGGAGATCGAGCGGGCGGCCTCGCGCGCCGCCGGTGCGCCCAAGAACATCTCCGTCGGCGCTATGGTAGAGGTGCCATCCGCTCTGTTGGACATCGAAGCGCTGGCCGAAGCCGCGGACTTTCTGTCGGTTGGCAGCAACGACCTGCTGCAGTTCCTGTTCGCCGCCGACCGCAGTGGCGAGCGCACAGCCACCCGATACGATCCGTTGTCGGTAGTATTCCTCGAGGCGATGCGGCGGATCGCGGTGGCGGGACGGTCGGCCGGTATCGACGTTTCGGTCTGTGGCGAGATGGCCGGGCGGCCGCTTGAGGCCCTGACGCTGGCGGCCCTTGGCTACAGATCCCTTTCGATGTCCGCTGTGTCTATCGGCCCGGTCAAAGAGGCAGTAATTTCTACTGATATCAATGCTCTATCGGAATTTACTTTGTATTCGATGAAAAAAAGCACAAGTTCCATCCGAAATCGTTTGAAGAATTACCTGAGCGATCGACGCTGACCACTTCCGAGACGGGCAGGCTTGGGTCTGTGTCGTTCTAAGGTGACAGGGGCACATTCCTTAATAGCTAATTGAATTACATGACTCATTGAAGTATCGTCTTTGCATATTGAGAGCGGTTCGCGCCTGGGCGGAGGTGCGTACCCGGAGTGGGAACTCCGCTGCTTGGCTGAGGCGATCATGACGCTAAAGACGTCACGAGCGAGACTGCGGCTCACGGAGATCGAGTCGCTGACCGACGCAGGACGATCCGATGCGATCGGCATCGGGGTCGAGGCTGCGAATGAGATCGGTGCGCGCGACGGCGGAGCGGTTGCCCGTCCGGTATCCGATCAACCGGCCGTGTCGTCCACGGCGCGGCCTCCCGCCAAGGAAGGAGACGCGATGCCGTATCGAGACTCCGCGGCGGGTCTGACCATTGGGGAGGAGCTTACGCAGGCTCGGCAGATCGCCGGTCTTGAGCTCGACGATGTCGCCGCCCACCTCCGCATTCGCCGGGAGTTCCTCGCCGCGCTTGAAGACGGTCGACCGGACGCGTTGCCGGGTTTGACCTACGCCATCGGTTACGTGCGAACCTACGCTGCCTTTCTCGGCCTGGATGTCGAGCAGGCCGTCACCCGCTTCAAGCAAGAGGCTGCGGGACTGGCCAAGAGAACCCAGCTTGTCTTCCCGTCGCCCGCGCCCGAAGGCCGGGTCCCCGGACTGGGGCTGGTCCTCGCGTCGGTGGTGCTCGCCGGTTTCGCGTATGGCGGATGGTACTGGATGTCGGAACGTGGCCTGTCGGTCTACGACATGGTGCCGGAAGTGCCCGAACGTCTGGCGACGCTGATCGAAGGACAATCCGCGGCCCCGATCTCGCCGACGCCTCCCGCGCCCGTCCAGCCTGCTGCGCCGTCGGGTGGTTCCGACGCCGCGACCGAGAGCGCTTACCGGGCGGCCAATCCGACCAGCGTTCCGGTGACGGCCCGGTCTGACTCCGGCGATGCCCCGGCGGCAGGGTCGGTTGAGCGCGCTCCGGTTGCGGTGGCGGCAACCGAACAGTCGAACGAACCAGGGCCGGTTGCCGCAGCGCCTGTCCCGGTCGACTCAAGTCCGGTCGTTTCCGAGCCGGTCGTTTCCGGCCCGGCGACAACCGATACGACTTCATCCGATACCGCTTCATCCGATGCCGCTGCTGCCGAGCCGACGACAATGGCCGCCGCGGCATCCGACGCGCCCACGCTTCGTCAGGCGCTTCCTGTTCCCGCGGCTCCTTCCAGCGAGGGGACGGCGGCGGTGACGACGACGGGCGCGGCAGCCGGCCCGGCGGCGGGGCCGTCGCCCGAAGCGCCTTCCACCGCAGTTCCGTCGGACGCCGCTCGATCGGTCACCAGGCCGGCGGATGCCGAGACGACGGCGCCGCCACCAAGAAGCGCGGTGCCGAGTGCACCGCGCCTGAGCGGACTGATCGGCGCTACCGAGGCGGCGGTTCCCAACTCGGCCCAGAATACGCCCGTCCCCGCCGCGAACGAGCGGGTATTGGTTCGGGCTACAGGCGAGAGCTGGGTGCAGGTCCGGTCCGGCGACGGCACGACCCTTTTCACCCGGGTTCTGCGGAGCGGCGACGTCTATCGCGTGCCGGACCGTTCGGGGCTGACCCTGGCAACCGGGAATGCCGGGGCGCTGGAGATTCTGGTGGACGGACAACCGGCCCCAAGTCTCGGCTCCTTCGGAGAGGTCGTGCGCAACATCGCTCTTGATCCAGACCGGCTCGCCGCGGGAACGGCAATCGCCGGCCGCAACTAGGCGGCGGCAACTGGACGCTGGTCGAGCGGAGAGGGATGCCGTGGCCCGGGGGCGCCTTTCGAACCGGACCGGCATCCTTTATATAGCAGGGTGACTAGCGGCCCACACCGACTCGACATCCGAGGCCACCATGAGCGTCCGACCGTATCGCGACATCCACCGACGTCCCTCCCGCCGGATCCATGTCGGTTCCGTACCGGTAGGTGATGGCGCGCCGATCACCGTTCAGACGATGACCAATACGCTCACCGCGGATGTCAAGGCGACGGTGGAGCAGATCCAGCGCTGCGAGGCCGCCGGAGCCGACATCGTGCGCGTCAGCTGTCCGGACGAGGCGTCGTCGAAAGCGCTGAAGCAAATCACCGCCCAAGTCGGGGTGCCGATCGTCGCCGACATTCATTTCCACTACAAACGCGCCATCGAGGCGGCGGAGAACGGTGCCGCTTGTCTTCGGATCAATCCGGGAAATATCGGGTCGGCCGCCCGGGTCCGCGAAGTGGTGCAGGCGGCCAAGGACCACGGCTGCTCCATGCGCATCGGCGTGAACGCGGGCAGTCTCGAGAAGCATTTGCTGGAGAAGTACGGCGAACCTTGCCCCGAGGCGATGGTGGAAAGCGCGCTCGACCACGCCAAGATCCTTGAAGACAACGACTTCCGCGACTTCAAGATTAGCGTCAAAGCCTCGGACGTGTTTCTTGCCGCTGCCGCTTATCAAGGCTTGGCGGAGGCTTGCGACTATCCGCTCCATCTCGGTGTGACTGAAGCCGGCGCGCAGCGTGTCGGCACGGTGAAGTCGTCGATCGGTCTCGGGATGCTGCTGTGGAGCGGCATCGGCGACACGATCCGCGTATCGCTTTCCGCACCCCCGGAGGAAGAGGTGCGCGTCGGCTTCGATATTCTGAAGTCCCTGAACCTGCGCCATCGGGGCGTCAACGTAATCTCCTGCCCGTCTTGCGCCCGCCAGCAGTTCGACGTGATCGAGAATGTACGGGTGCTGGAGGAGCGGCTGGCCCACATCACCACGCCGATGACAGTGTCGGTGATCGGTTGTGTGGTGAACGGTCCCGGCGAGGCACGGGAGACCGATATCGGCATCACCGGCGGCGGTAACGGGACCCATATGGTCTATATCGCCGGTCAACCCGATCACCGCCTCAAGAGCAAGGATGTCGTCGACCATATGGTTGAGCTTATCGAGAAGAAAGCGGCGGAAATCGAGGCGGAGCGCGTTGCAGCGGACGCCGGCGTCGCGGCGGAGTAGACTGGCCGCGTCGTGGAGCGGTTTCCCAGAGGGGAAGAAACCGTTCGCTTAGGGAGCCGAATGTTGGCAGGACGTCATCTGGAGCGCGGACTCGACCGGACCGACGGGGCGCGGACCGCGGCACTCTAGGGCGTGCCATGACCGTCGCTCCTCCGCCGCTTCAGGTGATCGGCGTTGATCACCGCACCTGCCCCGACGGCGTCCGTGAAAAGCTGTTCGTCGACGATTCCGAGATGCCCGCCATGCTCGAGGCGCTCAAGGCCGCCGGGGCGGAAGAGGCGATCGTGCTGTCCACCTGCAATCGGGTCGAGGTCATCGGTCGGTTCGAGAATCCGAAAGTGTCTCCGGATGCGGTCGCCGTCGAGTTGGGTCGGCCGGTCGACCTCGACGGTTCGATCCTGCGACCACTGCTGTACGCCCATGATTGCAGCGAGGCGGTGCGTCATATCTTCCGGGTGGCCTGTGCTCTCGACAGTCAGGTCGTGGGCGAACCGCAGGTGCTGGGTCAGGTTCGTGCCGCCCACAGGCTCTGCCGCGATCTCGGCGGCACTGGACCCGTCATCGAGGAGACCATGCGCGCCGCCTACGCGGTCGCGAAACGGGTGCGTACCGAAACCAGGATCGGCGAAGGCCCGGTTTCGGTCGCGGCCGCCGCCGTCGCTCGGGTCCGCGACCTTTTCGGCGATCTGGATGGACGTAACGGCCTGCTCGCGGGTACCGGCGAACTCGGTCTGCTGATCGCAGAACACATGGCGGCGGCCGGCATGGACGGCATGGAGGTGCTCGACCGGTTTCCCCGGCGCGCGGCCCTTGCCGCGCGGGAGTTCGACGCGCATCACGGGGGGCTTGACCGTCTGGGTGCCGCGCTTGACCGGGCGGACGTTGTGGTGACCACGCTGGGGGAGGGCCGTTACCTGATCACGGCCGACATGATCGAGACGGCCTTGCGGCGCCGGCGTCGACGCCCGTTCTTCCTGCTCGACCTCTCGGTGCCGGGCGATGTAGAGCCTGCTGTACACCGTCTGGACGAGGCGTTCGTCTACGACATCGGCGACCTTGAGGCGATCAGCCGGGCCGGCATGGCCGACCGGGCGGGAGAGGCGGCTCGTGCCGAGATGATGGTGGAGCAGGCGGTTTTGGACTTCACCCGGGAGCGCTCCGGTCGGGATGCCGCACCCGATATCGCCGCCCTGCGCTCGCATATCGAAGGCGCGGTCGCCGACGCGGCCGGCGCCGATGTCGACGCGGAACTGGCTCGGCGGATCGCCGCCCGTCTGTCCCACGCTCCCTCGGTGGTGCTGCGGGAGTTGGCGGCGGACGGACGGTTGGATCGGCAGACCAAGGATCTTGTGGCCCGGTTGTTCGGCATCCCGGGTTCGAATGGAGGAGACGAGACGTGAGCCTTGAGGCGACCCTCGACCGGGTGGTCGACCGCGCGAAGGAACTGGAAGCCTTGATGTCCAGCCCGGACAAGCTGGACTCCAGCGATTTCCAGAAGATGTCGCGCGAACTGTCGGAACTGGCCCCCGTGGTGGCCAAGGTCGAGGAGCTGAAAAGCACCCGTGCCGAGCTCGAGGAGGCGCGGGCGCTGGCGGAGGAGGGCGACCCCGACATGAAGGAACTCGCGGAGGCCGAGGTCGCGGAGATCGAGGCCCGGCTGCCGGGACTGGAGCGGGAGGTGCAGATCCTTCTCCTTCCGAAGGACGATGCGGACGAGAAGAATGTCATCCTGGAAGTGCGCGCCGGTACCGGAGGCGATGAGGCGGCGTTGTTCGCTTCCGATCTGTTCGCCATGTACCAGCGCTATGCCCAGGGCCGAGGCTGGCGCTTCGAGGTGATGGAACTCTCCGAAAACGAACTCGGGGGCTATAAGGAGGCGGTCGCGTCGATCACTGGGCGTGGCGTGTATGCCCGCTTGAAGTTCGAGAGCGGCGTACATCGGGTGCAGCGGGTTCCAGTAACCGAGAGTCAGGGCCGCATCCATACCTCCGCGGCAACCGTCGCCGTTCTGCCGGAAGCCGAGGAGGTCGACGTCCATATCGAGGATAAGGATCTCCGGGTCGACGTCTACCGGTCGAGCGGGGCCGGGGGGCAGCACGTCAACACCACAGACAGCGCGGTCCGCATCACCCACCTGCCGACCGGCGTGGTCGTGACCCAGCAGGACGAGAAATCGCAGCACAAGAACCGGGCGAAGGCCATGCGCATCCTGCGTGCCCGGCTGTTCGACCTGCAGCGCCAGGAAGCCGACGAGGCCCGCGCCGCCGACCGCAAGAGTCAGGTCGGCTCGGGCGATCGCTCGGAGCGGATCCGCACCTACAACTTCCCCCAGGGCCGGGTCACCGACCACCGCATCAACCTGACCCTGTACAAACTCGATCGGGTGATCACCGGAGAGGCGCTGGACGAGTTGCTGGATGCGCTGATCGCCGAGGACGAGGCCGAGCGCCTGGCGACGCTGACCTGACGGCGGGCGGCGTGACCACCATCCGCGAGGCGCTGAAGGACGGGGCGGCGGCGCTGGCCCGGGAGGGGATCGACGGCGCCCGCCTCGACGCCCGCCTGCTGCTCGGCCATGCCCTGGGGCGCGCGGTCTGGCCGCACGAGGAGACCGCCCTGGAAGTCGAGGCGCTCGGCCGCTTCCGGTCGCTGCTCTTGCGTCGGCTGGACCGGGAACCGGTGAGCAAGATCATCGGCCGGCGGGCGTTCTGGACGCTCGACCTCGAGGTGACGGCGGATACGCTCGATCCCCGGCCGGATAGCGAGACGCTGATCGAGGCGAGTCTGGAGGCGAATATCGGCAAGGGCGGCCGTCTGCATCAGATCAC
>JANSYS010000085.1 GCA_024742275.1 Alphaproteobacteria bacterium
CGCGACCAACATTGCAGCGAATACGTCGAACATCACGACCAATACGAGCAATATCGCAACGAACACCACGGACATTGCCAACAATGCATCCGATATTTCAACGAATGCAACGAACATCTCGACCAATGCATCGGATATCGCTGACAATACTTCTGAAATTATAACGAACGCGACCAACATCACGGCCAATACGAGCAATATCACAACGAACACCACGGACATTGCCAACAACGCTGCGGATATTTCAACGAATGCGACCAACATTGCGACCAACACATCCGATATAGCCGACAATACTTCGGACATCGCGAACAACACAACGAACATCACGACCAACACATCCGATATCGCTGACAACACCGCGGACATTACAACGAACGCGACCAACATTGCGGCGAATACGTCGAACATCACGACCAATACGAGCAATATCGCAACGAACACCACGGACATTGCCAACAACGCATCCGATATTTCAACGAATGCGACCAACATTGCGACGAACACATCCGATATAGCCGACAATGCTTCTGACATTGCCGACCATATTGCGGCGGATGCCGATACGAACATCGGCAACGAGTACAACACCGGAAGCGGTATCACCGGGGGTAGCCTTGAGATTACCGATGGCGGCGGGACGGAGTCGGTCAACTTGATCAGTACGGATGCCAACAACAATATTACGGCCGGATTGGACGGTGCACTTTATCTGAACGTGGCATCGGTTTCGATAGCAGAGACCAATACGACATTGTCCTTTGACGGTTCGACCAATGAATTGAGCTATACCAATGAGCTGGGGAACAACCCTGCCGTGGATATGTCAAGTCTTGATGACAGCGCAGGGGTTGCCGCGAACGCTTCGGACATCGCAAACAACACAACGAACATCTCGACCAATGCATCGGATATCGCTGACAACACCGCGGACATTACAACGAACGCGACCAACATTGCAGCGAATACGTCGAACATCACGACCAATACGAGCAATATCGCAACGAACACCACGGACATTGCCAACAATGCATCCGATATTTCAACGAATGCAACGAACATCTCGACCAATGCATCGGATATCGC
>JANSYS010000035.1 GCA_024742275.1 Alphaproteobacteria bacterium
TACAGATTATATATAATAAAACAATTCCTTTCCTCAAAGGTTTTTGAAATTTATAATTATAAATATAATTTTCACTTTATTACGTAAACGAAAAAAAGTGAAAATTATCTTTATAATTATAAATTTCAAAAACCTTTGAGCAAAGGAATTGTTTTAATATATCTAAACTGTAACCCCCTAAATAAATAAAATGACATACTAAACAAATTTTATGTTTATAAGAATTTAAAAGTTTAATATTACGAATAAATTTCCTATATGAATCAATTTTAAAAAACAAATTTCTTTTACGTAAACTAATTTGTTTCATCATTAATTATAAAATCATCATCAAAACCTAAATCAAAAAATTGTTCTAATAAAAATTTTTCTTTCTTAATAATATTAAAATCCTCAAAGAAAGAAAAATCCTCAAAAAAGTCTTCACTAAAAAGTTCTAGACATCTACCTAAAAATAAATATGAATGTCGTTTAAAACGTAAACTTTTTTTACAATATAATTTATATGAATCAAAACTAATTGCTAAATATTAGCTAATGAATCAAAAGCACGTTCTTCAAAATCATAAAGTTTTTGTTTATTAATTAATTTAACTAATTAAAATGTATTAATTTATAAACATAATAAGTTAATAATAATAAAATTAATCCCGGATATAACTTAATTCCTTTATAATAAGATGAAATATAAAAAAAATATACAAAATCTAAATATAAACTATACCAGATTTTTCACGTAAATGTGTTATAAATAAACCTTTAGGTATAATATAAAATTTTGTAGAATTTGTATTTTTACCTCGTGTCCTTAACACAACTAAAAAATGAATTTTAAAATCAACATCATTTAATAATGAGCCAAAAAAATTTTCATAAAATTCTAATGGAAAGTTATTAATTAAAATTTCATTAACTAAACTAATAAACTGATCTAAATTTAACTTAAATTGATTTAGTAATAAACTAAATTTAGCCGGTTTTAAACCTACTTTATACTCTTTAAACGTAACTCTAAAAATAAATTTTTGAGAACCTGCAAAAGCACCTAAAGGATATTTATATTTGAATATATCAATAGTCTCGTCTTGATGTTTTTTTAAATATTCATATTTTTTACGTTTTCGTTGAATTAAAAATTGTCCTAAATATAACCCTGTAAGATTATTTCGATAAACCTTATATGTTTCTATTTCAGATTTTTTTTTCCCTAAATGTAAAATTTTATATTTTGAGAGAGGATTAGTTTTATCTTCCCAAAATTTTTGAATCAAATGCATATTAACAATCGGCTAATGGTACTCCCGCAAAATAACGTGCAGTTGCTTCCACTCGGAAATAAATGGAATAAAGATCCCAAGGTCTACGTCCTTTATAATATGTTCGTTCATCAAATTTGTTATAAGTTTTAAGAAATAAAGGGCTGAATAAAAATTGATAAATAGTTGCAAAATAAATTCCATAGCTTAAACAAAAAAAGTAAACTAACATACTATCAAAGCTATTTCAATATAAGGGGAAATCGCTGGATTACCTCCAATCCAACCTAAAATAATACAACTTACAAAAAAAATTTGTATTAATAATTCATAACATGGACGAAAAGCACCTGAAGTTGGCATAAAATTAGTTTCAATTAATTGATTTAAAACTAACGGAATTAAAATTAAAATAAGAATAGCCAATAACATTAGAATAACTCCTTGTAGTTTATCTGTAATAGATCTTAATACTGCATAAAAAGGTAAAAAATACCATTCTGGAACGATATGAGCTGGTGTTACTGTTGGGTTTGCTAAAATATAGTTATCAGAATGTCCTAAAAGATTTGGAAAATAAAAAACTAAAATAAATAATATTGCAAAATAATAAATAAACCATATAAATCTTTAATAATATAATAAAAACCAAAAGGAATACCATCAATAATAATACTAAATGAAAGTCCTAAAGGATCACCTGATCTAGCTTCATGTAAAAAGAAAGGTGTAATGCTATTAACCCAGTTAATATAAAAGGAAACAAATAATGTAAAGCAAAAAACCTGTTTAAAGTTGGCACATCTACACTAAAAGCACCCAGAACCATACAACTAAAGATTTACCATAAATTGGTATAGCTGATGCTAAATTAGTAATAACTGTAGCTGCCCAAAAACTCATTTGACCCCATGGTAATACATATCCATAAATGCTGTTCCAATCATAATAAATAAAATTAAAACACCTGAAATCCATAATTTATTACGTGGCAAATAATATGAACCATAATATAGACCACGAAAAATATGACAATAAACTACAGCAAAAAATAAAGAAGCACCATTTGCATGAACATAACGTACAAACCATCCTAATCTAATATCTCTCATAATATGCTCTACAGAATCAAAAGCTAAATCAACATGACCTGTATAAAACATGGCTAAAAAAATACCCGTAAACAATTGAACGACTAAACTTAGTAACGCAAGTGACCCAAAATTCCACAAGTATGATAAACCGGAGGGTGCCGAGTAAATCATACCCATATGGTAACCTATTTGCACAAGCATACTTTGATTTTTAATAGAAAGGTTGGATAATTTCAAATTATTCTTTATTTTACCTATCTACTTCGCCAAAAACAATATCTTGAGTACCTATTATAGTTACCAAATCTGCGATCATTAGGTTTTTTGACATCTCGTTTAGACTTTGTAAATGAAAAAAACCTGGAGCTCGTATATGACACCTATAAGGTCGCGTATTATCTGACGTTACTAAAAATAAACGAATTCTCCCTTAGGAGCCTCTAGACTGAAATATGCTTTATTTTCTAAAATGGCAAAACCTTCTGTAAATAATTTGAAATGATGAATAACTCCTTCCATGGAGTTCTTCATTTGATATCGCGAAGGTGGTATCATTTTTAAATTTTCACCTAAAATAGGCCCAGTAGGTAAACAATTAATAGCTTGTTTTAAGATATTTAAACTTTCTCGCATCTCCTCTAACCGAATCAAAAAACGTTCATAACAATCTCCTTTAGTTCCTAAAGGGACACTAAATTCAAAATTTTTATAATAATTATTAAACATATTTAATTTACGTAAATCCCAGTTAATACCAGAAGCTCGTAACATTACACCTGAAAAACCCCAATTTAATGCTGTAAAAGCAGAGACCACTCCTACATCGACTAACTTTGTCTCCAAATACGATTATAAGGCAACATTGTTGTTACCTCTTCTAAATGAGATGAAAACGATTTTATAAATAAAAAAATATCATCTAAAATATCATTATTTAAGTCCCATGCAACTCCTCCTGGACGTATATAATTAGCATGTAAACGTGCTCCAGAAACTCGCTCATAGATTTCCATTAATTTTTCACGTTCTTCGAAAGCCCATAAAAAAGGTGTCATAGCACCTACATCTAAAGCATGCGTTGTTATAGCTAATAAATGATTTAAAATACGTGTTATTTCTAAAAAAATAATTCTTATAACAATAGCCCTTTCCGGAATTTTAATACCAGTTAGTAACTCAATAATAGTAGAATAACCTAATTCTTGTACCATCATCGAAACATAATCTAACCTGTCAAAGTAAGGAAGTCCTTGTAAAAAAGTTTTATATTCTAATAATTTTTCTGTTCCTCTATGTAAAAGGCCTATATGTGGATCAGCACGTTTTAAAACTTCACCATCAAGCTCTAAAATTAATCGTAACACCCCATGAGCTGCAGGATGTTGAGGCCCAAAATTTAGTAAAAAATTTTTAATTTTTTTAAAATTTTTCATAGTTAATAAATAATTTAAAGAGAGAAGTGGGATTCGAACCCACGCTCGTAATCACGAGACGGATTAGCAATCCGCTGCCTTAACCACTCAGCCATTCTTCAAAATACCCTCTACCGGATTTGAACCGATGATCTTACTGTGAAAGAGTAAAGTTTTAACCAACTAAACTAAGAGGGTTAGATAATTTAACATAGGTGGATGGAGGGGTTTGAACCCCCGACTTTCAAAACCACAATTTGACACTCTACCAACTGAGTTACATCACATTTTAATTTGATATTACATTATATTGTTTCCAAGGACTTAAAAAATTAAAAAACCGATATTCTTGCATTAAAATTAGTCGTTGGTAACGAACATATTTTTTATCTTCATTGTAACGTAATTCAATATAACCTGTTAACGGAAAATCTTTACGTAAAGGAAACCCTTTAAAACCATAATCTGTTAATATTCTCCTTAAATCTTTATGATTTATAAAAAATATACCAAATAAATCAAAAACCTCACGTTCTAACCAAGTTGCATCTTTATAAAGAGAAGCTATTGATGGTATAAGCATTGTTTCTTTAAAATTAATTAAAATAGTTATTCTCGATGCACTATTAATTTTACTAAAGACATAAACCAAAGTAAACCTTTTTTGTGGTTTATACGTTTTAAGATTTAGATTATCAATACATGTTAAGTTAGTTAACAGCTCATATGATAATAATAAACTACTTTTAAGTAATTTAAAAGTAGTTAATAAATTTACAGGAGTTATTTCTAAAAAGTAATCAACTAAATTAAATTGATTAGAAATATAACGTTGTATAACTAATTTTTCAAGACTAAATAAAAATGTACGTACCACTGTAAAAACAAAAACATAATTAAACTTTGAAGTTAATTTACTTTTCATGCTTTACCAATCTAACCCTCCTTTTAACCATTCATAGACAAATCTATAGTTAAAATAAGTAAAAAACCAATAGCGCACATTATACCAGCAAAACCAATTAAATTTAAACATAAACATAATGGAAATAAAAAAATGATCTCTAAATCAAAAATAACAAACAAAATACCTACTAAATAAAATTCAATATTAAAAGCACCTCTTGAATCATCAAAAGGTAAAAAACCACATTCATATGTAGATAATTTCTGAAAATTATTATCTTGGTTATTTAAAAAATAACTTAAACCTAATAAAATTGCCGATAAAAGTAAAACGACTAAAATTATACTTGAAATTACAATATATTCAGGATTCATATTTAAACTAAAATATTATCAAAAAAAAAAATATCTTATCGATTGGACTCGAACCAATATTTTGCAACTTAGAAGGTTGAAGCTTTACCAATTAAGCTACGATATTTGTCAGGGGTAGGATTCGAACCCACGATGTGTCACCACAATGACTTTACAGGCCACCGCCTTAAACCACTCAGCCACCCTTTCAAAAATTTACTATCACTTTAATTTAATTTTATTTAAATTACCAAAACTTTCACTTAATTTTATTTAAATTACCAAAACTTTCTCTTAATTTTATTTAAATTACCAAAACTTTCTCTTAATTTTATTAAAATTAAGTGAAACTTTCCCTTAATTTTAATAATTTTATCAAAACTTTCTCTTAAAATTTTAATAAAATTAGAATTATCAAAACTTTCTCTTAAAATTTTAATTTTATTAGAATTACCAAAACTTTCTCTTGAAAACTTCCTTACAATAATTACTAATCTTAAATTTAAAAACCTTTTATATAAATTTTCATTAAAAATAGCATGAGAAAAACTTGCGTCTACATGCATACCAAAGACGCATATATTAAATAAAAGACACCCTTCTAAGATGAAATGTAATTCCTCAAACATATTAAATAATCCACATGAAATAAATAATAAAATATTAAGTACACCCATAAACCTTAATATAACAGATAGAAGTGAAGCTTTTGATGGATAATAAACACCTAAGTCTGGTGATAATACATTAATTTTTGAACTAGTCTCAGGTTGCGTTATAGATTTCTCACCCTCAATCTCTATTCTTTTATATTTCATAAGCAGATTACATCTGCTAATATGAGTTAATTCATAAATAAAAGGTGATGACAAACATAAAGTACCATTATTAGTCTCTAAAAGTTCAGAATGACATACGGCGTCTGCAAAAAAATCTAAAAAAAAAAAAAAAGAAAAAGGAAAGGTTGCACCAATGTAAATAAGAATTTCTATGAAAAGAGACATATTAATTAATTAGATATATAAGTCATTTCTCCTAACTCCCCTATAAGAAAGTTAAGGTAAGATACTGCATATAAACAGATTGGCATAAAACCATGTCCTACACCACAAATTTCACTACACTGTCCGTAAAGACACCCATTCGGTAAATAAAAATATCAATTTTATTCAAACGACCAGGAACTGCATCAATTTTTAAACCAAGAGAAGGTAATCCAAAACTATGTAATGTATCATGCTTGTAATAATTAACCTTAAATGTAAATTTGTAGGTAAAACAAGAATATCATCCGTTTCTAATAATCTAAATTGTCCTTTATCAAAATCTAAATATTCTGTAGGTTCAATATAACTTAAAATAACAAAATCATCAATATCTAAATTATCGGTTTTTAAATTATACCAAAACGGAAATAAATCAGTATAATCATATGTCCAATACCATTGAAAACCAATAGCTTTTACAGTCAAAAGTGTTTCAATATTTTCTTCAGCAAGATATAACATGTAAAAAGACGGTAATGAAATTATAATTAAAATAACAGCAGGAAAAAGTGTCCAACAAGCTTCTAAATATTTGTTTTCTTTGAATTGAGCGTCTTAGACGCTAATAAAACAAACGCAAAAAGAATAAAATTATCTAAAGTATTATATTTTTTAGATTTTTTATTAATAACTTGCGGTCTTATATTATACAGATATATAAAATTATCAATAATTTGTATTAATAGCCATAAAACGAGTCCTGAAATAATTAAAATGAAAAAAAAAATGAAATGATGTAAGTCAATAATATTTTCCATCAACGATGTAGCCGGGTCTTTAAAGCCAACTTGGCCCCAAGGGTTATAAAAATAATTTTTTAAATATATTAAAAAAGAAAACATAATCTTTATTTAGTAAATAATGATTTTGAAATTTCTACGAAAACTTGTTTCTCTATTGATTGGAATTTTTTTTCTTTTTTTTTAGTTAACGTTAAAAAAATAGAACCAATCATAGCAACAAGTAAAATAAATGATCCTAAAATTAAATATAAAAAATAAACATTATAAAGTAAAAAACCTAAAAGTTGAGTATCTGTAAATGTTTCATAAATATCAATCCAACTGGTATAATTATAAATTTGATCTACGGAATCAAAAGTCCATGATTTTGACATTAAAATACTTTTTTCAAATTCATTTTCTTTAGTTTCAAAAGCTAAAGTAAATATTTGAATAATAGGTATAAAAATAGTTACTGTAATAAGGGTAAGAACAATTCTTTACTATGTACATTATCAAACCTATGAACAAACGTTTTAATTAATTTTATATGAAACAACATTAAAACACACACTGCACCTATATAAACAATTAAAAAAATTAACGCTAAAAATTCCATTTTTAATAAAATAGTTAATTCCGTTAAATATAAAAATAAAAACATTAAATATAAAATAGAATGTACTGAACTTTCAGTTAAAACCATTAGTAAGGCAGTAATTAAAAAAAAAAAGCCTAAAACAAATAAAAATAGAAAAAAAAAAAAATTACAATTTAAAAGATCTAATAACTTTATCATTAAATTGTAGTTGCTATTTTATATTGAGTAAGTGGGACTACAGTTATATCAGTTAATTTATAAAAATAAGTTTGTTTAAATATTGTTAATTTACCTCTAATATTTAAATAAGCCATAAAATCAATTTTATCTTCGAAAGGATGGTCCATCAAATCCCATAAAGGAAAAGCATCTCTTACAGCTTTTCTTAATTGACCAACTATAGAATACATTTTTAATACTAACATTTTTTCAGCCTGAGCAAAACCAAGTGTTCATCAAAATAAATTGCTGATAAAACAATAAAAACATACGCTTGTAAAAAAGCAATACCATATTCTAATAAAACGATACACATTATTAATGCTAAAGGAAATACAATAAACATTAAATTTAATTTACCTAATTTTATAAGAAATCCCGTTAAAATATGTAATAAGATATGACCTGACATCATGTTTGCGAATAATCGTATTGCTAAACTAAATATTTTAGCAATATGAGAAATAATCTCTATTATAAATAAAAAGGTATCAATAATGTAGGAACATTCGATGGAACAAACATTTTATAAAAATCATAAGAACGTACAAAAATACTAGTAAAGTCAATCCCACAACACAACTAACTGATATAACAAGATTTTGAAATAAAAACGCAGTATTCGTGTACCAGAAAAAACTAAGCCATTAAAGTTATGACATAGTATTGTATAAAAAATAACCTTTAAAAAAGGAGTATAATTTAATAAACGATTTTTATATGGATAAAAAAGACCAAAATTACTTTTAACCATCTGTTGAAACATAACACTACTTTTTATTTTAAATACTTGTGCATTACATCTCCAAAAAGCTAAAATTTTTTTTTTAATTAAGAAACGCATATAAAAATTAAAAAGGACTTTGACGATTCTACCAAACATATAATTTTTTGTAGAAGCAAATGTTGGTTGACCAAAACTTAGAATTAATTGTAATATTTTACGAAAAATTCTATATGTTTTGATATGTAAATCATACCATAAACCGCTTATAACTGATATTAGATATGTTTGAAAGAAGGTCCACACATAAACATTAGATAAATTTACACTAAATACCATTTTTGTTATACCAAACTGTTCTAAGACAGAATTAATTTGATAATCCGTTTGGACTAGGATCTCACTATTAATGTTCATAGATTCTAGTACTTGTACTGGCGTTATTAAGTATTGATAAATAACATAACTAATGAATAAACAAAAACTGATTACTACACAAAAAACTAACCATGGCTTCTGTGTTCTAAAACTGTTTATGTATTTTAGGAATGTAGACATAAATTTAATTTAACAAAAATAACTAATATTTATTTTAAAATAATAACCCCATTTGAGTAAAAACTTTAAACATATAATCTTTTTTAATTTTCATAAATTCAAAATTAATAAGTGACCAATTTAAACAAAATTTTAAAATTTGATGATAAAATCCTGTTAAATACATTGAAATAGATAAGATTAAGAAAAGAGCGTTGCATCAATAGAACATGCATTACCTGCGATACCATACATACTAAATAAAGCTTTTGTAGTTAAAGGATCAATAACAGAAACATTAGGAACACGAGCCATTTTAAATTCATTGACTATCCAGTAATTTTGACGATGATCTCCAATAAATCCATAATGAGGAAGAAATGGATAAAAATCCACGAAAGTTTTAAGCTTTTCTTGATATTTATTTAAAATTTTACCTACTTTAATTCTTTCATGTACAACATTATCTGCAAACATGAAAAGGTTCTTGCATTAGAGACAAACCCATAACGCCAGCGAGAAGCTACAAAAACCTTACGTAAAAGATATTTTCCATTTTTAAGTAAAAAGCGTCGTTTTTTATGAGGGATTTTTTAACTTTTTTTGTAGCTCTCTTAGATAACATTAAAAATCTAAATTTTCGTAAAATATTAAAAACTAAAGCTTTTATAGGAAAGAGAGATGTCTATTATATTGTGAATACGAAAATTTAAAAGAAAGTCTAAAACTTAAAATTGAATTTATAAAGTATAAAACAGCTCTTTGACCTCCTAACCCTTCAATAATTGAACAAATCTGAGCTAACTCAATTAAAGTAACATTTGAATTAATAATTAAATTTTTAGTACGTAATCCAAAAACAACTGAAGATGTTGTTAATTTTAATAATTGCATATGTCCACCTAAACAAATTCCATAAACTAAAACAAGCTTACTAGTAAATTTATTATTTAAAGAAAATCTAAAAAATTCTTTATTATTAGTTATTTTTTTCATAGGTTTTTTACCCTTTTGTTAAATAAATATATTTAGAATCTATAGTTCCTCTTAACCGATAATATATTATTAAAAAGCTAAACCAATAGCAACTTCTGCTGCTGCAACGACTAAAATAAATAAAATAAAAATTTGTCCTGTGATATCATCAAAATTAAATGAAGTTAAAACTAAATTTAATTGTACAGAAACTAGTATAAGTTCTATACAAACAATAATCATAATTAAATTACGTTTTATAATAAATGTACCTAAAAATCCATAGGTAAATAAACTTAACGAAACAACTTGAAAAAAAAGAATAGGGACCATCTAAGTATTTTTATTTATTAATTTTGTAAGTTTTTGTAAAAACATATTTTGCTAAATTTAAAACAACAGCATTTAACTGTGCTGCATTTAAATATCTAAAAAAAGGAGTTAAAATATTTAAAATAGGAACATTAAAAAGGTTATTAACTACGCGTGAAGCAAAAGAAACTAATAATTTTATATTTTTTAAAGAAACATGATCTAAAAAACCTAAATTACCAAAAGCAAGTAATAAAATTTGTAATTCAACTAAATTTGGATTATTATTACGTTGTTTTAAAATTTCAACTAAACGCGAACTCTATGTAAAAGTTGTGCTGTTGCTGGATCAATATCTGAACCAAACTTTACAAAAGCAACCATTTCTCTGTATTGTGCTAACTCTAATTTTAATTTACCTGCAAGAGCTTTCATAGATGGATACTGAGCTGCAGATCCAACACGACTAACAGATAAACCAACATGTACAGCTGGACGTACACCTTGTGTAAATAACTCTGCATCTAAAAAAATTTGTCCATCAGTAATTGAAATAACATTTGTTGGAATATATGCAGAAACATCCCCTGCTTGTGTCTCAACAATAGGTAATGCAGTTAAAGAACCACCACCTAATTTACTAGATAGTTTTGCAGCACGTTCTAATAAACGAGAATGAAGATAAAAAACATCACCAGGAAAAGCTTCACGTCCAGGCGGTCGTCTTAATAAAAGAGCAACTTGTCTATATGCTGTTGCTTGCTTACTTAAATCATCATAAATTACTAAAGTAGCGTCTCCAAAATTATCACGGAAATATTCAGCTACAGTACACCCTGAATAAGGTGCAATATATTGTAATGGTGCTGGATCCGATGCGGTTGCACAAACAATAACTAAATTTTTAGTTTTATTTGCTTTAGTTAAAGTTCTAAAAATTTGTGCTACACCTGAACGTTTTTGCCCAATACTTACATAAACACAAATAACGTTTGTTTGATTTAAAATAGTATCTATAGTTATAGATGTTTTACCTGTTTGACGATCACCTATAATTAATTCACGTTGACCACGTCCTATTGGAACTAAACCATCAACAATAGTTAATCCTGTTAATAATGGCTCGAAAATAGGTTGACGTGAAATGATATCTGGTGCTGGTTGCTCAACAGCCATAGTAGTACCATCTAAAAGCTCATCACCTAATAAATTAACTCCTAAAGGATCAATAACTTTTCCTAAAAGATTTTCACTAACTTTTAATGAAATTAAAGTTCCTGTTGCAGCAACAATATCATCTTGACCGACAGAACGCTCAGGACCACATAAAACTAAACCAACCTTATCGTGAGTTAAATTTAAAGCTAAGGCTATCGTATTAAAAGGGTAAATTCTTACAAACTCACCTGCTTGAACATTATATAAACCTCGGGCTTGGGCAATACCCGAACCTACTGTTTCAATGTATCCAAAATTTAATAAAGGTGTAGCCTTAACGACACCTTTATTTGTTTTTAATTTTGGATGCATTGAAACAATAGGTTTTCAAGTAAACTATAATTTAAATCTTATAAAAAATACGTCAATATAAATATTATGCACATTAAATTTTATTTATGAATGAACTATTTATATAAACTTTAATATTAAAAATAATATAATAATTACGGAAATGGCCGGATTCGAACCGACATCTTACGGCTCGACAAACCGACGTGTTACCTTTGACACCACATTTCAGGTTATAAAACTAGAAAGGGGTAGGATTCGAACCCACGGTGTATTACACGACGATTTTCAAAACCGTTGCCTTAAACCACTCAGCCACCCTTTCAAAACGAATTAGATTGGGCTTGAACCAATAACCTTTTGGTTAACAGCCAAATGCTCTACCAGTTGAGCTACTAAACACTGGGTGATAGATTCGAACTACCAATGACGGTTTTGGAGACCATAGTTTTACCATTAAACTAACCCACCTATTATACTTATTATATAGATTCTATTAATCAATGATCTCAGCAGAGGGACTCGAACCCCGGTACATGACATCAAAAGACACTGCCTTACCACTTGGCTATACTGAGATAAAATAATCCTTGCTAGATTTGAACTAGCGACCTAACGCTTATCAAACGTTTGCTCTACCAACTGAGCTAAAGGAAATGTTTAACGCGGAAAAGGAATTGAACCTCTACCTTCAGGGCATGAGCCTAACGAGCTACCATTACTCCATTCCATAAATACCTGCACTCGGATTCGAACCGAGGACCAGTGGCTTAAAAGGCCATTGCTCTGCCAACTGAGCTATGCAGGTTTTGTCTATGTTTTTTTTTTGATTAGGAACGGATTTGAACCGCCGTCCAAAAGCTTTTCAGGCTTCTGCTCTACCAACTGAGCTACCTATTTTTAAATTTACCTGCTATTGGACTTGAACCAATACTCATTAATGAAATAGATTTTAAGTCTACCGCGTCTACCAATTCCGCCAAGCAACTTTAAAAATTATACTAAAAGAGTAGAGATAGATTCGAACTATCATAATAGGTTTTGCAGACCCATGTAATACCATTATACTATCTACTTTGATTTTTTGGAATAGGCTGGACTCGAACCAACTACTAATACATGCAAAGCATTTGTTTTGCCCGGTAAACTACAATCCCATTTTAGTCCAGCTACAGGTTCCCCTACAGCTACCGTGTTACGACTTCGCCCTAGTTACCCATCTTGCATCGATACGCTGCGCTTCGTTTAAGGGTTATATTTTTAAACTTTTGATAAACATGTTTATTAAAATATAACCAAAAAAGTCTGTCAGATATTTAATGCAAAACCTGCTTCCATGGCGTGACGGGCGGTGTGTACAAGACCAGGTTCCGAATTCACCGTATCGTGCTGATATACGATTACTAGTAATTCCAGCTTCATATTCTCGAGTTGCAGAGAATAATCCGGACTACGATTTCTTTTTAAAGATTAGCTAAAATTCACATTTTTGCATCTTATTGTTATCACCATTGTAGCACGTGTGTAGCCCAATCCATAAGGGCATAACGACTTGTCGTTGTCCTCACCTTCCTATAATCTTACATTATCTTTCAACTAAAACAAAATATTTAGTTCGAGGGTCGCGTCCGTTATCGGATTTAACCCGACATCTCACGACACGGACTGACGACAGCCATGCAACACCTGATCATATCTTATTTGAAACAATACATAAAATTGTCACAAAATTTAGTTAATATAATACTATATATCTCTTGATATGAACTAGAATTGGTAAGGTTCTACGCGGATTATCGGATTAAACCACATGCTCCACTACTTGGTCTGATCTCCGTCAATTCCTTTGAGTTTTAACCTTGCGGCCTTAGTCCCCAGGCGGAGTATTTACGCGTTAGCTTGAAGTTTGAAATCATTCCTTGAAAATTAATTCCTAATTCAATACTCATAGGTCACGGTATGGACTACTAGGGTCTCTAATCCTATTTGCTCCCCATACTTTTGTGCCTCAGTGTCAGTTATTAATGGATAGTCGCCTACGCTTGACTTGTCTCCTTAATATTATTGAATTTTATCTCTACACTAAGAGTCCTACTGTCCTCTATATAACTCAAAGTTAATCAGTATCAAAAAGTTTTTAAGAAGTTGAGCTTCAGAATTTAACTTCAAACTTAATTAACAACCTACGCACCCTTTACGCCCAATCAGTACGAATAACACTTGTTCCCCTCGTATTACCGCGACTGCTGGCACGAAGTTAGTCGGAACTTACATAATAAAAACGGTAAAGCGGCGCTGTGCATTAATATTACAACGGTTTTACGATTTCTTGAACCTTCCTCACCTCTAAAGCATTACTAGATCGTGCGTTAGCACATTGTCAAGATTCCCTACTGCTGCTACCCCTTCGGTAGTTGGGTTCTGTTCCAGACCCAATGTGACTGTGCATTCTCCCAAACAGTTAAAGATAATCGACTTGGTAAGCCATTACCTTACCAACAATCTAAATCCTATATAAGCTTGTCCATAACTAATTTAAATTTTTTCATCTAAAAATTTAGTGGTACTAAATTAAGTTTAATTATATGATATTATAAATACTTTTATAACTACATTTTAAATATTAATATTCTTTTAAAGATTATTTAATCTTAACTAAATTTCTTGGGTTCAATTAAAAATCAAACACTTTAAAAATTAATTTTAAAAATTTCATTATTTAACAAAAGTCTTCTTGTTTTATTACACCGTTATGGGCTAAGTTCTCATATTAATACTCACCAGTTCGCCAAGCTATTTTAATAAAAAAATAACTTTTGACTTGCATGTATTAAGTATGCGTTGAGCATTCACTCTGAGCCAGGATCAAACTCATCATTGTTTAAAAAAATTATAGAATATTTTTTAAATACGCGGTACCTTTATTAAATTATAATTAAACTACAATTGAATTAGAAATTAAATTATAATTAATATATGTTTTTCTTCTAGTCGGTTTTACAGTTAACCAAGAAACCTTTTTTAAGAAATTATCAAAATTTTTTAAAATTCTTAAATTCATAATTAAATAAAAAGGTACTTGTCTAGTAACTAACCCATAATTTGGCCAAAGTTCTGGCCAAAATTTATACTCATAATGCTTATAATACAATAAGTACGGTCCTAAATTAAAATGATTACCATAAAAATATTCCCGTTGAAAAACAAAAAAGCTAGCAAAAAACCAATCATACACATAAGACCAAAAAGGTATCGTTATATCTAGGAAAAGGTGATCTCCTGTTTCTTTTTGGTCTAATGGTACATGATAATCTTTCATCTGACTGAATACAGGGTTTGGATCTTTTTTATAAAAGATAGGATTCACAGGACAACCATGTTTAACTACATACCCATAAGCGAGCTCTGGTTCATGTACATGGTCCTCCATTCCCTCAAGAACTTCCTCTCTTTTGAAATAAATATCCAACCCACAAAAAGGTCTTAATTTTGTGTAAAAAGGCGCCCGATGAATCATACTATACTCCGTAACGACTTTAACCTCCTGATGAATTTTTGCTAAACTGAAAAAAAGAATGATAATTTGTAAAAAAGTTATTAATTCCATTTATATTTTTATATATAAAATTAATTTAAAATATTGAAATTTAAAGCAATTAGTAATAGTAATTTATATCTCACGATATCCACAATAATCCTATCTTTAAATTTAAAAATTTGGCTTAAAATCATTTATTCAAATTAATTCAAATTAATTCAAATTAATTATAAAATCATTTAAAAATTTATAAATCATTAATTTTAGTCGTAATCTTCAACTTGGTTTAGAAAATGCTTTTGAAATAATTTTCCCACTTAAAATGTATTCAGTAGTTCTAAAAATAAGACGTAGCTTCTTTGCCATGCTTTTGGTAAAAACAACAAATTCACAATAGGTCTTCCCTTCTTGCTCCTCTCGTACGAAAGTCCGCTTTAAACAATTTTCTTTCATTTATGGTAGATAGGGACAAACTGTCTCACGACGTTCTAAACCCAACTCATGTACCACTTTAATCGGCGAACAGCCGAACCCTTGGTATCCCCTACTACACCAGGATCTGATAAGTCGACATCGAGGTGCCAAACTATCCCGTCGATATGGCTCTCAAGGACAATTAGCCTGTTATCCCTGGCGTACCTTTTATCCGTTAATCGATAACCATTCCATTCTGCGTTACCGGATCACTATGACGACACTATGTCTCTGTTCGATATGTAAATCTAACAGTTAAGCAATTTTATGCCATTACACTCCTTTTTCTAGTAAAAACTAGATTGAAATTACCTTTGTGCGCTCTGTTACTCTTTCGGAGGCAGCCGCCCCAGCCAAACTACCCACCATACACTGTCTTTCTTAAAAATTAGAAAAATAATAATTTCATAATTCATATCTCACTAACGTCTCCCCAAAGAATGAAACATTAATGGATCATAAACTCCGAATTATTCTTTATACGAATTCACTTTCTTCAATGTAAAGTTATAGTAAAGGTGCACAGGGTCTTTCCGTCCCGCCATAAATATTACGCATCTTCACGTAAAATGCAATTTCACTGGATCAATTTTGGAGACAGTGGGGAAGTCGTTACGCCATTCATGCGGGTCAATACTTAATTGACAAGGAATTTCGCTACCTTAGGACCGTCAGGGTTACAGCCGCCGTTTAATGAGACTTATAATCCAAGCATTATAACACTCTTTTCATTCATTACTCATCACCGGGCAGGCGTCAGACCTTATACATCATAATAATATTTTGCAAAGTCCTGTGTTTTTATTAAACAGTCGCTACCCCTATTCTGTTACACTAAACATTCACATTTTAAATTTTTTAGCAAAATAAACTTTTAATGTGAGTATCCCTTCTCCCGAAGTTACGGAATCATTTTGCCGAGTTCCTTCAAAATTGTTCTTCCAATCGCCTTAGTATTCTCTACCTATTCACCTGTGTCGGTTTAAGTACGGTTACATTTAGTCAGATATTTCTTGGATAATATGGTTATTTCGTTTAATAAGCCATTTAAATCAAACAACAACGCCATGAAAATCTTCACTTAACTAATAATCTGAATATTAACAAAATCACTCATCATCAAAATTTTTCAATTTTTAACTTAGAGACCGTATTACTCAATGAAGTTAACCTTTATACATTGAAAACCTTGAATTTTCGGCGATAATGATATTTTTACAAAGTTTCATTATTAATTCGTTACTCATGTCAACATTCTCAAAAAAAATTCTATAAAAAATCTAACGATTTTTCTTCATAATTTTACTATTTCCCGTTCTGCTACCAACATAATATTATTAAAAACTCTTCTTTAATAATACCTTTTATTTTTTAGTTTCGGTATATAACTACAGTTTCTTTACATTTCTGTCTAAATCATGCTATTCCATTGAGCAATGACGCTTTCTTTAAAGGATGGCTGATTCTAAGCCTACCTCTTGGCTCTCCTTACAGATTCAAACTTAGTCCATGAATTATATTTAAAAACCTTAACTGAAAATCAGGGCTTTTTCCCTTTCGATTTAGAATCTTAGCACTCTAAATCTGCTTACTAAAAATTTCATAAAATATGTATTCGAAGTTTAATTGAAATCAGTAGAATTACATGAATTCCCCCTCATCCAGCAAGTGCTCTACACCCATATTTATATAATTTTTAATACATTACTTAAATAATTTTCGCAGAAAACCAGCTATATCTGAATTTGATTGGCCTTTCACCCCTAATCACGCATCATCCCAGTATTTTGCCACATACACGGGTTCGGTCTATCCTCGTCCCCTAAATTTAGTTTAACGACCCAATCTCTAAAATATAAACCAATTACTATTTAGTTTAAATAAATTAGTATCCTGAAGCCACTAAAAATAGCTTTCGAAAATCTCCTGTACATGATTAGATCATCCAGTTTCGGGTGATAATTTATTTAACTAATGCTTTATTTCAAACTCGCTTTCGCTACATTTTAAAATCTATTTAGATTGTAAATTTATTAAATAAATTAACTCGTCGACCCATTATACAAAAGGTACATTGTTATAACAAAAGTTACTCCAATAGCTCTTACGTGCTTTATTTCAAGTCTATTTCACTCCATATAACAGTTTATAAAGGTGCTTTTCATCGTTCCTTATGGTACTATACTCTATCAATAT
The DNA here is from genome assembly GCA_024742275.1 of Alphaproteobacteria bacterium. GTDB lineage: Bacteria > Pseudomonadota > Alphaproteobacteria > Thalassobaculales > Thalassobaculaceae > Thalassobaculum. The sequence continues at coordinate 17,876 of JANSYS010000035.1, forward strand.
ATTATATATGTTTAGGCTTAGAAAATGGTTTTCCTATGTTCAAACAAGTTCTTCAACTTGATCTACTTAAAAAATATAGTTATTCTATTTTAATTACAGGACTCAACACCTTCTTTGGACCTTCATAGGATCTTTTTTGATCCCTGGCTATTTTTCATTAAATTAAATTTAAACTATACTCACAAAATACATTCAAAATATTTAAAGCCTATATCATTTTCGCTCACACTACTAATAACATCTCGATTGATTTTTTTTCCTTTTGTTAATTAGATGTTTCAATTCACAAAGTTATTATTTCTTTATTAAAAAATTATTTAAAATTTAAGATCGATATAAAACATATCATACCTTTATATCTTTTCGGTCATTCCGTCTTTTTTATAATATACTAAGATATCTATTAAACACGCTTTTAAAATTTCAATATTTATATTTTTAACAATTTATCAAAAGATATTTATGAATTAATAAAAATTAATTTCTATATTTTTCTTTATTTAAAATTTAATATTATAAATTTTTAGTATTATAACTAAAATTTAATTGCTTTTTTTAAAAAAAGTATTCGAATCATATGTGTACAATTAATAGGATATCTAAAAAAAACTTTCTCATGTTTATAAAAAGATGATGCAATTAATGTCATAGAATTACCACGTCTATGTATTTTTTCAATTAAAACGATCTCTTCTGCAACAATGAATTTAACTCCACCTTTTTTTGAATCATTCATAGTAAGAAATTTTACTTTAATATAATCTCCTTTAGACAATTTACGAGGCGAACAATTTAAAAATTTATTAAAATATTTTAAATCAGGTTTATAAATATTTTTTTTTAATTTCATTTTCTAAAAATAACATAAATTGGTTTTGTTTAAAATATACCCACGTTTTTAAATTATGAAAATCAACTAAATAATTATAAAATTGAAATAAAGTTTTTTTATTAAAAGTTGCACCATAATAATAAAAATCCATCATTTTTAAAATATTTAAAACGATAAATCGTACTTTATTATTTTGTCTTGTATCCCAATAACCAAATGAAAGTAAATAATTACTTCTTTGTCTACGATCTTTTGGTACTAAAATAAAACGTACAAACTCTTGATTTTTTTTCCCTGTGACTCTTATTTTAACACGTAACCTGCACATAAATTATATTACCACCCCCAAAGAACCGTATGTAACCCTGCAATCAAACTTGACTTTGATCGTAAAAAGGATACGGGACAAAACTTGGATCTATTAGTCTTGGTACTATTAAAATCATTAATGTTCTATAATTTATTTCCAAATAAAAAGGAGGTTGAACAAAAAACATTTTAATAGGTACTTTATGATATAAAGTTGCATAAACTATTTTTTTAAATTTTTTAATAAAGTGCACAAAAACACTTTTTTAACAATAAAATTTAAATAACTTATAGGTACATTATCTACTAAAATTTTTCCTGATTGAATAACTTCACGTATAATAAATTTACATGCTAAATTTAATCTTAAAATAATACTATCAATTCTACTTTCTAATAAAAAAAGAAAATAATTTACACCTCCAAACTGACCTTTTCTTCCTAATTTACCAAATCTTTTCAATTTAGTAGTATCAAATTGATTATAAAATAAAGTAATCTGCTGAAAAAATAATTCACGTTTTTGATAATTGAACGACGCAAAGGTTTATAAATTCTAAAAGCTGATTGACACCTAATAATAAATCATTAGCATAAGCATGCTGTCTATAATAACATCGCTTATAAATATATGTTGCAAAGCGTAAACTACGACGTAAAAATAAATGATAAAAATTTAAATTTTTTTTTCTACTTTTACGAGGGAGTCGACGTCTAAATCTAAATTGGATTTAATATTAAGAGGTTCTGTTATCTTATTAAATGGAGTAACAAAACCTAATGGCATGTATTTACTTTGAATAGAAGATACTACTAAAGGTCGTTTATTCATAAAAAGACTCGTCTTTGTTTACTAAATTGTTTAGCTTTATATGTCATTGAAAATTTAAAATAACTAAAAAATCTATTTTGTGCTACTCTATAATACGTCAAATTCCAAAAATCACAATCATGTTTTCTAATTAATTTAAAACGTCCTTTGATATGCATCTTAGTTTATTTATAAACATTTTAATTTGAAAATTTAAATTAAAGCAATTAAAAAGAAATTACATTTATTTTCCCCAACACAGTAGATAAATGAAAAATAATTTTTAACAAAATTATAATATGAAAATTCTAGTGGTATTTTGTATTTAATTATTTTTTAAATTCAATTTAATGTATATCCAAATTTTGAGTAATATATTTAAAATATACTATTTTGCACAAAATAATTGCAAATGGAGTTGCTCCTATTAATAGGAGGTCTTCTCTAATTTAAATCAACCCCACATTTTTTTAAACAAAAAAATCTGTTGGTCCTGGAGTATTTCCCCAAAGATAAATAGCTAAAAAAACAAAAATCCAAACTACATCTACAAAATGCCAATACCAAATAGCCATCTCTAAACCTAAATGACGTTTATTAGAAAAATGACATAAACATAATCTAAAATAACATACAATAATGAAGATTGTCCCTATTATAACATGAAAACCATGAAATCAGTGATCAAAAAAAAAAGAGATCCATAAACTCCATCCGAGATACTAAAATCTGCTTCTAAATATTCATTAATCTGTAAATTTGTAAAAAGAATAGCATAAAGAATAGTAATATTAAAGCAAAACGTGCTTGTTCAAATTTCCACGTTACAAGTGCATGATGTGCCCAAGTTATACTAAACCCAGATGTTAATAAAATAAATGTATTAATTAATGGAAGACCTTTTGTATCAAGTGTTTTAATACCAGCAGGTGGCAAATACACCCTATTTCTACGCTTGGAGAAATACTTGAATGAAAAAAAGCCCAAAAGAAAGAAAAAAAAAACATTACCTCAGAAATTATAAATAAAAACATCCCCATTCGTAATCCTTTTTGTACTTTTTTAGTATGACAACCTTGAAAAGTTGCTTCATCAATTACATCAGCCCACCACGCTATACTAACACTAATTAAATGAATTAAACCTCCTGATAAAAGAATCTCTCCTTTATTAAATCCATGAAAAAATAAAACTGCACCTATAGCTACAGAGAAGCACTTATTGAACCTAAAAAAGGCCATGGACTTGGATCAACTAAATGAAACGGATGTCTTTTATGATGTAAAGTCATTTTTATTCTTTAACTATTAAATTAATATTATTAAATGAATTATCTTTTTCAATTTCTTTAGATATATTAAACTGATAAATTAACATTAAACTAAATAAATAAAAAAAAATAAAAATACCTACTAATGAACAAATAGAACCCAAAGATTCTATATAATTCCAAAATCATAAATATCCGGATAATCAGGAATTCTTCGTGGCATTCCCGCTAAACCTAAAAAATGCATTGGAAAAAAAGTTAAATTAACACCAATAAAAGTTATATAAAAATGTAATTTTCCTAATAAAACATTATACTTAAACCCTAAAATTTTTTCAATCAGTAATAAAACGCTGCAAAAAAAGCAAAAACTGCTCCCATTGAAAGAACATAATGGAAATGTGCAACAACATAATATGTATCATGTAAAGCAACATCTAAACCTGCATTTGATAAAACAATTCCTGTTAAACCACCAATTGTAAATAAAAAAATAAAACCTAGCGAGAAAGGACTGGAACGTTTAATGTAAAAACTCCTGTCCACATTGTTGCTAACCAACTAAATATTTTTATACCTGTAGGTACAGCAATAATCATTGTTGCTGCGGTAAAATACGCGCGCGTATCAACATCTAATCCAACTGTATACATATGGTGTGCCCATACAATAAAACCTAAAAAACCGATTGCTAACATAGCACAAACCATTCCATGATATCCAAAGATACGTTTACCTGCAGAAGCTGAAATAATTTCACTAATAATACCAAACCTGGTATTATTAATATATATACTTCAGGATGTCCAAAAAACCAAAATAAATGTTGGAATAAAATTGGATCACCTCCACCTAAAGGATCAAAAAAGTAGTATTAAAGTTTCTATCAGTTAATAACATTGTTATTCCTCCTGCTAATACTGGTAATGATAAAAGTAATAAAAATGCTGTTATAAAAATAGCCCACACAAATAAAGGTAACCTATCCCAACCCATTTGTGGATTTCTCATGTTAATAATAGTTGTTATAAAATTAATTGCACCTAAAAGTGATGAAACACCAGCTAAATGTAAACTAAAAATTGCTAAATCAACTGCACCTCCTGAATGAGCTTCTATTCCAGATAAAGGTGGATAAATGTCCAACCAGTACCTGCTCCTCCTTCTACAAATGAAGAAAGTAATAATAACATAAATGATGGTGGTAATAACCATAAGCTAATATTATTCAATCTAGGAAAAGCCATATCTGGAGCACCAATCATTAAAGGAACAAAAATATTTCCAAATCTCCAATCATAGCTGGCATAACCATAAAAAAAATCATAATAACAGCATGTGCCGTTACGATAACATTATACAGTTGATGATTTCCCTCTAAGATTTGGTTCCCAGGTAAACTTAATTCAATTCTTATTAAAACTGAAAAAACAGTACCTACAATTCCTGCAAAGGCGGCAAAAATGAAATATAACATACCAATATCTTTATGATTTGTTGAAAAAAAGTATCTTTTAATCCACATATAACTATTTTCAAAATTAAACATTAATTATTAATATTTAAATAAAGAAAATAATAGTTATAAGTAAGTTTATAAAAATTAAACCTAACGATAGTGGTAAAAAAACTTTCCATCCCAATCTCATTAATTGGTCATACTGAAACGGGGTAAGGTTGTTCTTACCCAAATAAATAAAATCATATTAAATAAAATTTTTAACATAAAAAAAAATGTAGTAAAGATGGTCCAGACCAACCCCCTAAAAAAATTAATGAAATTAATGTTGAAACTAAAATTATATTAGCATATTCTGCTAAGAAAAGAGTGCAAAACTCATTGCGGAATATTCTACATTATAACCTGAGACAAGCTCTGCCTCAGCTTCTGGTAAATCAAAAGGAGCTCTATTTGTTTCTGCAAGAGCTGATATAAAAAATAAAATAAATGCACCAAAATGTGGAATAATAAACCAAATAGTTTCTTGGAAATAAACTATTTCAGAAAAATTTAAAGATGAAACACAGAAAGAACCGAAATCAAAATTAACCCAATAGATACTTCATAAGCAATCATTTGGGCCGCAGATCTTAATGCTCCTAAAAAAGCATATTTTGAATTACTTGACATCCAGCTAAAACAATTCCATATACACTTAATGATGAAATAGCAAAAAAATATAAAACTCCTAAATCAATATCAGCAAAAACTAAACCATATTTAAATGGAATAACTAACCAATTTAAAATGCTGAAGAAGAAACAAAGACAGGTGTAGCTAAAAAAAGAATTATATTAGCATTCGTAGGTAAAATTGTTTCTTTACAAAATAATTTTAACCCATCGGCTATAGGTTGAGTCAACCCAAAGAAACCTATAGTATTAGGCCCTAAACGTCGTTGACTTGATCCTATCACTTTACGTTCAACAAGAGTAAGAACGCAACAATCAATAATACTGGTACTAATAATGTTAAAAAATAAAAAAACACATAACTTAAGATTTGTAATATTAATGTTAAAAAACCCATAAGTTTACTTCTAGATAACTTTCAGCTAAAGCTGGAGCATAAATAGTCCATAAATACAAAACTATAAAAAAAAAATCAAAAAAAAAAGAATATATAGCTAAATAAATAGACATAATATCTTCTCTGATAAGATCACGATGACGCTGTTCAAGTTTAGCCAAATCTAAAATTAATTCCAGTTTTAAAAAAAAGACTTCCATAAGTATATAATAACCCCAATAGCATCTTGTTCTTAAAATTTTATAAATATTTATTAAATCATGAACATAATCAAAGATATCATTTTCCAAAAAATACTTTTTTTCTTCTTGAAGATAAGCTCGAAAAAAAAAATGTTTATATCGTCTCGACCTTTTATCTACTTTTAGTTGACGTTTTACCTTAGATAGAAGCTCAGGTTTAATCAATAGAGCTTCCTTTTTTCTAAAATGAAACCCCCTATATAATGCCTTATATGGTTTAGGTGTACCTACTTCACCAAACTGAAAATCTAAATCCTTTAAAAGATAAATTAAAAAAGGCATTTGAATTCTAATATTAAACCTTCTTTTATAGTAAGTTATCGGCATTTCCTTTTTCATGCATAAAAAGGTAAATTCTGTTACCTTATCATTATAAAGACGTCTTTGCATTTCATGAAGTAAAACTGAATAAGAGCCTGTATCTGGGTGTATCCAAAGTATTTTATTAAAATCTAAAAATACGAAAGCTTGACGAAAATCTATATTTTTAAACGGAGTACTATAGTAAAATTTATCCGTAACTGTATATATATTTACATTTTTAAGACAAATAACTTTATCCATAACTGTATAAATATTTACAGTATTAAGAAACATATGTAATTCATTATAAAATATAATTAAATTTAATTGAAGATTTAAAAAACTTTTTAAAAAAATTGATGCAAACCGCAAAATTGATTTATAATTTATAATTTGATTTTGGTTTAAAAAAATAGTGACTAAATAAATTCATATTTTTAGAATGTACACCATATATACTTGTTTTATAAAAATTTTTTTGTCTTGTAGAACATAATGTAAGTAAAATTATACTACAACAAAGTCTTTTTAACTCTAATGAATAAAATGATGCACGTGGTCTATTATATAATTCAAGAGGTATATAACTATATATAGATTTAATTGAACTTTTTTTTAACATTAATTTATTATTTTTAGTAAATATTTTAGAAAAAAGACATATTTGATCAATATGATCTCTCACCGCAAAATGAGGAAAAAAAATTAATTTATTCATCTTTAAAAGACCAAAACAATTAATATAAAAAAGCTTCTCGGAATTATAATATGATTTCGTTGGAAAAAAATAATCCATAAATAAATAATATTTATCTATATGATTGTTTTGGTAAATAGACATTTGATGTTGAATACGGCTTTCTTCAAATTGAAATTTTTTACTTACTAAAGGTTGATTTGAACCTATATAATAATTAATAATTCCTTTACTTTTTTCTTTTGGATTTTCAAAAGAAGGTTTTTTAGTAATAAATCTATCTATAGATAAATCAAATGTATTTAATGATGAAACTTCTGTTGCAAGATATTTTACAGATATAAATTTATTTAATTGTTTTAAATAATTAAAAAACATCTTGTATGAGGTATTTTTATGCATTTTTAATAATTCATTTCCATATAATAGTAATGTCTTATTAGTTTCTACATCTTTACTAAAAAAATTTAATAAATAATGCCGGCCTTCAATTATTTTAACTAATAATTTAATTGTTGTTCCTAAATGTATATATTTATACCCTAAATTGTATTTAGGCCCAATATAATAAATTCTAGTATGAAGTGTCCAAAGTTTTTTGTGCCTTATTTTTGCATTTAAAACAGGATTTTCAATACGTAAATTTAAATTTATAAATACAAAATTTTTAAATGAATTTATGTTAAATGTAGTTAAAACATAATTTGAATCAAAATCCTTTTCAAGAAGACTAGAAGATGAAAACAATAAATTTTCAGTAAAACTATAAACATTATTTTGCCCCATTGACATATTAAATTCTTTTAATTTTAATAAAGTAAATAGTTCTAAAAAATTTCCGACAAAACTTTTTAAAATAAAATTATTTTTAAAAAGCTTTGTTGAGCCGCAATTAATAAGTTAGTTAATCTTAACCAACTTCTCATGAAAGGTTTAACTTTAACTAACTTATTTGGTTTAGATATTTTAAGCATTTCATGAGGATACGTAACGCTATATAATATCAAACCATCAACTAAATGACGTGTCTTTTCTGTAATCCATGTTATTCCTAATTCAACATTATATTGTGGTAAAATACGAATTATTTGGAATAGATCAGAATAAATTCTAATAGAACTACATAAACTATCATTTAAATCAATTGTCTCAAAATATATTTCGTCCCATGCCCTATATTTTAATGCAGGGGCCTTAATAGTTAAGGCCCCTACAGGACAGAAATCTGTTATATTAGACCCTAACTCACTTGCAGAAAAAGAATCCTGATAAAGACCTATTTCAGAACCGTTACCTCTACCAACCATACCTAAGTTAGTCTCTCCCTCAATCTCTGATAAAAAACGTACACATCTAGTACAATGAATACAACGTGTTAAATTAACTGTAACTTTAGGATTAAACATAAACTCAGTTACTGATCTTTTAAAATCTGCATCATTATATAATCGTCCTCTATCACTACCATAAACTAAACTTTGATCTTGCAAATCACATTCACCACCTTGGTCACATATAGGACAATCTAATGGATGATTTATTAATAAAAACTCCATAATACCTTCACGAGCCTTTTTAACCAACCACGTATCAGTTTTAGCTTGAGAATATTGAGCTAAATCTACAGCACAAGATGCTATAGGTTTCTGTGCTGTACTTATTTCTACCAAACACATTCTACAATTACCTACTATTGATAGATTAGAATGATAACAATAATGTGGTATCATTATATTCAAATTAATACATAGATCTAACAGCGAAATTTTATGATTTAAATTAACATTATGCAACATAAGAAAAAAATATAATATAGCCGCATTATATCCTTTATCATTAATATAAAAATTTTTTGGTGCTTGTTCATATCGTTTAGTTAATATCTTAACCGTTTCTCGAAAATGATCAAATAAATATTTTTTATTATTATTTACATTTTCTTTTAATCTGATTTTTCTAATTAATACAGTCATCAATAAAATTTAATTTTTTTTCTTCTTTAGTAGATAGGTACAAATCTTCTAGGTTAGATGAATCTAAAAATTGTTCATCTTCATCGACTTCAATCTCAAAATTTTTAGTTTTCTTTTTAGCAATAACATTATAACGAATACTTTTTTCATTATAATCATCAAAATAATGGGTCACTTTTAAACCATCTGTTTCATTGAAATATGTGTAATAACCGCTAAATGACAATTGAAAGGGGGTCTTCATTGGCTTTTAAATTTCTTTATATATTTTTGTTATTGAAACCAAAACTAAATCTGTTAATAAATTAAAGTAAAATATTTTAAGAAATACTAAACGAGTTTGTAAATACATTCTCTTAGCTACTGTTTTTAAATACAGTTTACTAAATTTAATAAAAATTAAATTACAGATTAATCTCTTATAACATTTTAAATATGTTTTACTTAAAATAGAATAAAAAAAGCTATAGTTTATTAAAATAATTTTTTGAACTCTAAAAACTAATTTAGATCTACGTCTAATCTGTCTAAGTGTTTCTGACTTAGACTCTTTTAATAGAAAGAAGATTAAAAATAAAATTAACATTGAAAAGCAACCTATAATAATATTTTCATCTAAAATAATTTTATAGAAGAAAAAAGATAATATAGTGAAAGATTAAAAAAAAAACTAAATGTCATTTTGTTGAAAATTTTTAAAATCAAATCAAATACCATAAATAATTTAGTTAATTAGTGAAAATTGACTTTGTTTTTTTACTAATAAATTAAGTTCAATTGCTTCATCATCAGCAAGTCTATGATAACGTGTTGCATTTATTAAAATTCTATAAAATTTCATTTTTGAATATAGGTTTAATTGATAATAATGTAAAACAAAGTTATAAGTCGAATTTTTTAATATTAAAAAATTCGACTTATAACTTTGTTTTACATTATTATCAATTAAACCTATATTCAAA
>JANSYS010000058.1 GCA_024742275.1 Alphaproteobacteria bacterium
CCGGACGACAAGCAGCCAAGCTTGACGCAGGAGCGACAACCTCCAGCGACAACCTCGAACCCGATACCAGCGACAACATCATGGAGGACACAACCACCTAACCAATCCGATCGCAGCGGTCAGAACCGGCCAACTTGGTTGTCGGCACAGGACAAGGAGGTTGACGCTCTACAATTCGCCGAACTCTCACGCAAATTGGGCCAGGCACAGACCGGAAGTGATTCGACCTCCGGCTCCGGAGCTTACCCGAATAAGTGAGACCCAAGGCGTGTCAGGTCGCACTGGGGCCGTTGGAGACGATTTGGCTTATCCGATATACATACACAAGATCGGGCCCACGTCTCAGCTCCTGCCACGATATCTGGACGATTTGGTGCCGGGTTCCTTAGTTCTCTTTGATAACACTCTGACAAAAAATGGGTTTTCATGCCTTCCAGCTACATTTCCCTTTGTGTCTTTCCGCATTGTGGATAACCCTGTGGATATATCTGGGGACAAATCCCCGCCTTCTCGGCGGACGGGGAATTCTTGGGGGGATGTCATGGACCTTTCATTTGGCAGGGCCCGCCAGTGCGCAGGGCTTGCAGCGGGTATGCTGTCTTTCACTAGGTCCGATGATCCGGATCCCGAGATTGTTGCATACTTAAATGACCCAGCAGACGGGGTGATCACCCACGGACGCAACGCATTTCGGGTCAATCTGGCGTTTTCCGAACACCCACCCAACAGGCTCGAAGCGAAGGCGATCCGCGCGCTGATCGACAATCCGGGTTCCACAAGTATTGAGCTGAGCAAGATTTGTGGCTGGGTACCCTCAGGATGGCGCACGCACATGCTTGTCGCGTGTCATCGTCGTCAGGGCGAGCTCTGGCCCGAAGGTCTGCCGTCAAACGTGCCTGCGGGGTTCGCACTGACTGCGCTCGTCTCCTATGAGCCGACCAGTCTCAGGTTCTGGTTGAGGGCAGACGTCACAGCTGTTGTCGAACACCGCGTCTGAATACCGCCGCCAGTTATTGGGCGGTGGATTCAGCCGCGAAGCGCAACGGGTGCATTGAAGCGGATCGTCAGGCTCTTTCCAAGAGCGTCGAGGAGCGCCTCTGCCGGGGTCTTGAAGCCGAGGCATTTGCGGGGTGTCGGGTTGAGGCTCATGGCGATGTCCTGGATGTCTTCGTCGGTCAGCTCGTCGAGGTCTACCGAGCGTGGCAACCATCGCCTGATCCTGCCGTTCATGTTCTCGATGCCGCCCTTCGCTGAAAGCACGCTGGTGACGCAGGCCATCAACGGCGAGGCCTCCGAGATGGCGTTCGCATACGTCCTGCCCTCCGGCGAGAGCTTCACCTTCACAGTGCACGCCGTCTACCTGCCGCGCCCGCGCATCGAGATTTCCGGGCCGCAGGGCGTTCAGGCCACCTTCGACTGGCAGGCCGCCCGAGACAGCGTCGTCGGCCGGATGTGCACCGCAACGCTGATCAACGACATGGAGGTGTACTGAGCATGCTGACACTCGACCTGAGTAACGCCCCGCGCTGGCATGACCTCTCGCCCGGCGTCCGGGTGCAGCTGCGCCCGTTAACCACCGCGCTGATGGTGGCAACGCGCAGCGATCCGACTGTCGAGGCTCTGCCTGACGATGCCTCCGACGAGGAGCGCGCCGTGGCCTTCGCCAAGGCGCTGGCCCGCCGCGCGGTGCTCGCCTGGGAGGGGATCGGCGATGCAGACGGCAATCCCATCGATCCGAGCCCCGAGGCCATCGACGCGCTGCTCGATGTCTGGCCGATCTTCGAGGCTTTCCAGCTGATCTACGTCTCGAAGGGCCTGCTGCTGGAACAGGAAAAAAACGTCTCCGCGCTCTCGCCGAATGGTCCTTCGGCGGGGGCGAGCGATACTGCGAAGCCTGCCCGCAAACCTGCCCGGACTGCCCGGCGCGGCTGAACCGGCCGTTGACCTACGAGGGCTGGCAGGTCTGGGACCTGGTCGGTCGCCTCGGCGGACAGCTCCGCGTGTTGCCCGGAGCAGTGATAGGCTGGGACATGTCGGCGGTACTCGCCCTCGGCGACGCTCTTGGCGTGTCGCCACTGGCTGCAGCCGAACTGCTGCCCGTCATCGAGGCGGTGATGGTCGCCAAACTCAACGATCAGATCTCCGCCGGAGGCGGAGAACGGCTCAGTCCTTGATCTTCTCGATCAGCGTAACGCCCGGCAGGGGGTGAAACGCATCGGCGGACCTCCTTGCTTGTCCCGAGGAGGGTATCCGCTCCGTGTGAAAACGAGAAAATCTGAAAGCCTTCATCTGGTGAGCGGGTGAAAGAGTGAGAATTTTCGCAAGGCGATGACAATGTTTCTCTGACAAGAACGAGGAGCCAGACATGGACATCAGACCGATCCCCGTCGCCGCCGTCATCGGGTCTGATGATCGGGGGCGCGCCTACGCGATCTCGAACCCGACCACGGACCCCTATGCACAGACCGCCCGGGAGCGGCTGGTTGTGAGCTACGGGCTGAACGAGGCGGAGGAGCTGGTCGTCCGGTCCCGGACCCGGAACGGGACCTCGATCCGGGCCGCGCTGGACGCCGCGGTGATGGCCGGGGTGAGCCGGGACGTTCATACCGCGATGGCCGCGGCCGCGACCCGTCCGGACCAGGCGGAGGCCCACGAGGTGCTCTTCGAGGTCGGCGGGCCGGCGGAGGGCAAGGTCGTAGACCCGGACCTCTACGAGGCTGCCCGGGACGTGTTCGCACATGCGAAAGGGGGCGTTCTGGAACAGGCCTTCCCGGACCGGTCCGGTGAGCGGGCACTCCTTGAGGTCAAGGCCAAAGGCCCGTTCACGGAGGGGTCACACCTTTCAAGCGAACCCGTCTGATACGTCGGAACCCGGATCAGGGGGAGGGGAGGAGGTCCTCATCGTCCCTATGTGGCGCCTCGGCGTCCCGATTAATGGCCTCCTGCCGCGCACGGACGACCTTCAGGGCCCCTTCAATCTCCTCCGGACGCGGGGGGCGGAGGAGCCGGCACGGCTCGAGCGCGTCCGAGCGCCCCCACTGATGATCGTCGACGAGCTGATCGATCAGCTCGTCCGGGTCCCACGGGTCGAGCGGGATCAGGAAATGTCCGAACGGACCCGATACGGTGGCCGCCTCCTCGAGGATCGAGGTCCCGAACCCGCCGGTCCGGTTCTCGAACACGCCCTGCGGCGTGATCAGCTCATTGTCGCCCACGACCATCCCTTCGGGGATATGCGTGCCGTCCCCGATACGGCTATGGGTGCCGAGCCGGACCCCGGCGCCGAGCGTGACGCCCCGGCCGATCTTCGCCCAGGGGCCGAAAACGCAGTCAGGTCCGACCCGGCTGCCGGCGCCCACCTCGGACCAATCCCCGAGCCGGACCCGCTCGCCGATGATCGCCCAGGGCCCGATCCGGGTGAAGGCGCCGACGGTGACCGTTCGGTGTATGCGCGACCCGCTCAGGAGACGATCGAAAAAGGAGAGACGTTCGGACACGGCTCAGACCTCCAGACCCAGAGTATCGGTTTCCGGGCCACGAGGTTCGGCCTCCGGGTCAGGCGACGGCGCGGCCCCCTCGATCCGCTTGCGGACGCCGGAGAGGTTCGTGTCCGGGTGCCGATCCATGATCCGCTGCGCGGTCTGTACGATCCGGGCCGCCCTCTCCGGATGAAGGGTCAGGTGTTCCCCGACGCGGGACAGGAAGACCATCTCCTCCGGGTCGTAGGGGAGACGGTGCTCCTGGATGATCCCGAAGATCTCGAACCTTGAGAGCTCCAGGGTCCCGTTGACCGCCTCGAGAAGGCGGGCCCGGTCCGTGAACGGCCGGACCGCCTCGAGGAACGCGTCCGAATCCTCCTCCTGGATCCAGAAGGTTCGCGTGACCTGCCCGATCTCGCGGCGGGCGGAGCTGCGGGCTTTCTGATACTCCCGCATCTCCGATTTTCGCGTCTCACTCACCATCGCGATCTTCTCATCATTTGTCCGGTCCCCCCGTCATGATTTGTCCGCTGGTCCCGGTTCAGAACGGGTCCGGCCCGTCACCGGACCGTTCGGCCGGACCCGGCCGCAGCCGGTCATAAGCCGCCTCGATCTCCTCGATCGGGCTCTGCATGGTCAGCCCGATTCCGCGGGGACGGAAACCCGTCAGCTCCTTGTGGAGCTCCGAATAGTCCGTCAGGAGGAGGTACTTCTCCAGCTCCTCCGGCGTCCTGACCCCGTAGCCGGCCCAGTGTTCGGGGTCCTCGGCGAGCCGGCCGATCCAGGCCCCCTCGATCGGGTTCTCCTCGAGCCAGTCCGCCACCGCGTTCGTCAGCCGGAAATAGGTCTCGAGGTCCGGGCAGAGCCGCCAGTCCGGCCGGACCGTCGCCGCCATCATCGACCCGGTCCGGTTGAGCTCGGCACGCGCGAGCCGGACCGCCTCCTCCGGGTCCTCCGTCTCCACTGTTCGGGCCGGCCGGATCCAGCCCTCCTCGTCACTGCGGGCGTCGGGGTCGTAGATGTGGACCTTATGGGCCATTGGGGGTCTCCTCGGTCAGGGTTTCCGGAGCGGGGTGGGTCGCACCTTGCATGAGCTCCACCAGCTCATAGGGGTCAGGGATCCCCTCGCGCGCGACCCGGTCCGGGGAGAGCCGGTCTGAGAGGCCGGTCGCGAAGGCGTCAAGCG
>JANSYS010000011.1 GCA_024742275.1 Alphaproteobacteria bacterium
GCCGAGAAAGAGTGGACCATGCCGCCAAGGGAGTGGGCCATGGCAAAGGCCCAGTTCGCCGTCGTCTTCGGCGAACGCTTCACAAGAGCAATGGTCTGATGTTCAACCGCTCCCCCGCACACGAAATTTCTGACAGTCCCCCGGCATGCCGCCCCTCGCCTTCGGAGCCGCGGTGCTCATCGGCACGGCGATCGCGACGATTGCCGCCAACCCGACCGGCTCCCGCCCCTACCCGCCCGCAGCAAGCAGCCCTCCCGTCGAGACCAGCGGCATGTTCCGGACATACTTCGCCAAGGACAGAACGATCTTCTCGCAGGACGCCGTCATCTTCACGGTGCAGCCAGGCAAGGTCACCTATATCGGCGACTTCAGGATGGTGAAGCCCTATACTGGCGGCCCTCGCATTCTCGACTACTCATACGATCCGGACATGACGACACTGACCGCTCCGCCGACCCTGCCGATCTCCCTCGACACGCTTCAACGCCCGACGAAAGAGACCGTGCGCTTCTATCTCGGCTAAACAGGATCTCCCGCACAGCGGCGCGTCGAGTGGCCCGGCGGGTCGCGCATTTCTCCACCCGAACGGATTGACACCGCATTCGGTTCCCTCTTTGGTTGCTCGCAACAGAAGATGACGGGATGGGCACGATGCGGAACGGCGTAACGCGACGGACAATCCTGGGGGGCCTGATGCTATCGGGAGCCGTAGGCCTCGGCGGATGCGTGACGACCACGCCGTCCGGGTCAACGAACAGCACCGTCGCGGGTGGCCCCGATGACGACGGCCTGCCGGTCGGCACCGACCCGACCGAGTACGCCTACAGCGCGACATCCAGCGGCGTCATGATCGTCGTGGCACGCGAACCCAAAGCCCCGTCCGCACCGATCTCGTTCGGGCTGCTGCCCGCGTCAATCAACGGCGACGCCATCGAGGTCGCCGACGACGATCAATTGATCAGGGCAACGGTCAAAGCGGCCAGTTCAGATGACGTGCGGGAGATAAGGACGTTCGAGGTGCCGCCCGGAACCTACATCCTCGCCCTTACGGATTTCGGCAAACGCGGTAACTACCCCCGGCCCGGATACAGGTACCCCGGATCCGGATACAGTGCGACCTACACCCCAAGTCCATACTCTGGTGCTCCGGTCGACCTGCCACCCTGGGCCGCCCTTGCCGCGGTCGCGATTGGGGTAGCCGTCGTCGGAATTCAAACCGGCGCTTTTAGCAGCAGCAACAACGACGAAGAGGAAGAGCCGATCTACGATCGAGAGGGGCATTTTCGCCACCATTTCGTCCGGGATCGGAAGGTGGTCGACGACCGGGCCATCGTCTTCACTGTCACCCCTGGACGGGTGACCTATATCGGCGACTTCAAAGCGAAACTCACCCCCACCGGGACCCGGACGCTGCTCTACGGCTACAACGCCGACGTGCCGCAATCGGACGAGCCCCCTCGCCTGCCGACGGCGTACGACGTCCACAAACGGCCGACCGATGCCGTCACCGCGTTCTATCACGCGGCGTGACTCCGGATATGCCTATACTTGGACGTCGACCTCCACGCTCCCCAGCCCCTCGACCGTGTAGACCGCCCTGTCGCCGGCCTCAGGGTAGCGGGTCTTCAGCGTCGATCCGGTCATCACCCAGTGACCGGCGCGGAGCGGTCGGCCCTGCTCGACCAGCAGGTTGGCGACCCAGGCCAGGGCGTTGAGCGGGTTGCCCATCGCCGCCCCGGTGACCGCCTCCTCGACCTCGCCGTTATAGTCAAGCCGCACCGGGGTCGTGGCGAGGTCGAGCGCGCGCCAGTCGCCGGTCGCCTCACCGAGCACGATACCGCCGGACCAGGCGTTGTCGGCGGCCATGGAGATCCCGTCGAGCCGGCTGTAGTCGGCATCCCGATCCTCGATCAGCTCGAAGGCCGGAACCGCTTCGGCAACAGCGCCGCGCACAGAATCAGCGGTATATTCGATATTTTTATCAGATAGATCGGATCCGATCTTAAGGCATAACTCAAATTCCAGGCCGACCCGCACGAAGTCGCTCATCCGGACTGTCGCCGGCGAGGTGTGGACCGTCGACGCGAAGATCGCGCCGACCAGAGATTGGTCGACTCCGCAGAGTTCCTGAACCGCCTTGGAGGTGAGCGCGATCTTGTAGCCGGCGATCGGCCCTTTGGTCCCCGCTTCCCAACCGGAGATCAGGCGGCGCTGCGCCTGGTACGCGGCCTCGAGATCCGGGAGGGCGAGATCGCCTTCCAACGGCCGGTAAGGCAAGCCTGCGGCATGCTGGTTGGCCAGCGCGGCGGCGACGCGCGCAATCCTGTTGGAGTCGCTCATGATGTTTCCTCCTGCATTTTGCCGGAGCATGGATCGAACCGGCCGGGGCGTGAAGCCTCTCTTGCGCCTTGTCCAGGTCTCTCGCGCCTGATATCCGACCTTGATGGTTACAACGACAGCCGCCTTCGACGCCGCTCTCTCCCGCCTGACGATCGATCTGGGCGCGGTCCGACTGAACTATCGCCGGCTGTGCCGAGAACTGAACGGCGTTCCCTGTGCCGGCGTGGTCAAGGCGGACGGGTATGGGCTCGGCGCCGACCGAGTGGCGCCGGTGCTGTACGAGGAAGGCTGCCGGACGTTCTTTGTCGCGACCTTCGACGAGGCGGTGGCGCTGCGCCACGTCCTGTCCGGCGACACGATGGCGGATGCGGAAATCGCCTGTCTGAACGGTCTGCTCGCGAGGACGGAAGCCAGCTTCGTCGAGCATCGGATCACCCCCGTGATCAACGCGGTCGAGCAGATCGGGCGCTGGCGGGACCAAGGCCACAAAGAGGGCCGCCCGCTGCCGGCAATGCTGCATCTGGACACCGGCATGAACAGGCTGGGTCTGGATGGCCGGGAGATGGAGCGGGTGGCGGCGGATCCGACAGCGCTCGAAGGCGTCGACTGGCGGTATGCGATATCGCATCTCGCCATCGCCGATGAACCGGATCATCCGATGAACGGTCAGCAGCTTGCCCGGTTCACCGCGATGCGGGCGCGCCTGCCGGTGTCGATGCGAGCGAGCCTTGCCAATTCCTCTGGCATCTTCCTCGGCAGCGCGTTTCATCACGACCTGGGACGTCCCGGCATCGCGCTCTACGGCGGCCGCCCCGCCGCCGACCGTGAGAACCCGATGCTGTGCCCGATCCGAATCGAGGGTCGAATTCTGCAGATCCGCACGGTCGAGCCCGGATGGACGGTCGGCTATGGCGGGACGTGGCGGGCGCAGCGGGAAACACGGATCGCCACGGTTGCTGCCGGATACGCGGACGGCTATCTGCGCAGTCTGTCCTCGGCCGGACGCGTGGCGGTTGGTGGCCGCCTGTGCGACGTGGTAGGACGCGTTTCCATGGACTCTATCACTGTGGACGTGACCGACCTTCCAGAAGCCGCTGTCGCTCCCGGCGGCGTTGTGGAGGTGCTAGGCCCGACGGTCACCCCGGATTTGATGGCGGACGCTGGCGGCACCATCGGCTACGAGTTGCTCACCGGGCTCGGCAGCCGCTACGTACGCCACTATATCGATACTTCGGCATGACCGCCGGGATCGCTCAGTGCAACCACGGATCGGGGTGCCCCGGCGGATGAATCCTCTCGCGACGATCGGCCGAGGCTTTCTCGCCATCCTGGCCACTGCCGGGCGAATCAGCATGTTCGCCGCCACGGCGGTCAGCCACTGCGTGCGTCCGCCCTTCTATCCGCGGCTGGTGCTCCGTCAGTTCCTGGAGATCGGGTACTACTCGCTTCCAGTCGTCGGTCTGACGACGCTGTTCTCCGGAATGGTCCTGGCGCTCCAGAGCTATACCGGGTTTGCCCGTTTCTCGGCGGAGAGTGCGGTCGCGACGGTGGTCGTCCTGTCGATGACCCGCGAGCTGTCGCCGGTTCTTGCAGGCCTGATGGTCGCTGGACGGGTCGGCGCCGCCATCGCCGCGGAAATCGGCACGATGCGGGTCACCGAACAGATCGACGCGCTCACCACCCTGTCGACCAACCCGTTCAAGTACCTGATCGTGCCCCGTCTGATCGCCGCCACCGTCAGCCTGCCGATCCTGGTGCTGATCGGCGATATCATCGGCGTGTTCGGCGGCTATGTGGTCGGCGTATACAAGCTCGAGTTCAACGCCGCGACCTACATCCAGTCGACGGTCCAGTACCTGGAGCGCGTCGACGTGATCTCGGGCCTGGTCAAGGCGGCGGTCTTCGGCTTCCTGGTGGCGCTCATGGGCTGCTATCACGGCTTCAAGTCGCGCGGCGGCGCCCAAGGCGTGGGCGCGGCGACGACCAACGCGGTCGTCACCGCCTCGATCATGATCCTGGTCGCGAACTACGTGATCACCGAACTGTTCTTCGCGGAATGAGGGGTCGGGCAGCATGAACGACACCCCGACGAGCGCGCACCCCAAGATTCGGATCCGCGACCTGCGCAAGAGCTTCGGATCGAAGGTGGTGCTGGACGGCCTCGACCTGGATATCGCGGACGGCGAAAGCGTCGTCGTGATCGGCGGCTCCGGCACTGGAAAGTCGGTCCTGCTGAAATG
This sequence comes from Alphaproteobacteria bacterium, assembly GCA_024742275.1. Taxonomy (GTDB): domain Bacteria; phylum Pseudomonadota; class Alphaproteobacteria; order Thalassobaculales; family Thalassobaculaceae; genus Thalassobaculum. The sequence continues at coordinate 4,581 of JANSYS010000011.1, forward strand.
CATCATCGGATTGATGGAGCCGGATTCCGGGACCATCGAGATCGACGGCGAGAACGTGGTGGGACTGCCGCGGTCTCAGCGCGAGGACTTCATGCGCCGCTTCGGCATGCTGTTCCAGGGCGGCGCGTTGTTCGACTCCCTGCCGGTCTGGGAGAACGTCGCTTTCGGGCTGATGGCCGCGAAGCACATGGACAGGTCGGACGCGCGGAAGGTTGCGATCGACAAATTGGCGCAGGTCGGTCTCAACGAGGAGGTGTCCACCCTGTCCCCGTCCGAACTCTCCGGCGGCATGCAGAAGCGGGTGTCGCTCGCGCGGGCGATCGCCACGGACCCCGAGATCATCTTCTTCGACGAGCCGACCACCGGCCTCGACCCGATCATGGCCGACGTGATCAACGACCTGATCGTCAAATGCACCCGCGAACTTGGTGCGACGGGTCTCTCGATCACCCACGACATGGCCAGCGCCCGCAAGATCGCCGACCGTATCGCCATGCTGTACCAGGGACGGATCATCTGGGCGGGGCCAGTCGCCGACATCGACAACTCGGGCAACGAGTACGTGGACCAGTTCATCCACGGCCGAGCCGAAGGCCCGATCCAGATGGCCGTCCGGCGCGGCTGAGCGGGAAGGCGCGTATGGCGAAGTCGACAAGCCGCTACGTCTGTCAGGAGTGCGGCGCGGTCTCCGCGAAGTGGGCCGGCAAATGCGACGCCTGCGACGCCTGGAACACCCTGGTCGAGGAAGTCGTCGAGGCGGCGCCGAAGGCTATGAAGCCGGGCGGCGGCCGCCGGATAGACTTCGTGGAGCTGGCGGGGCAAAGCCGACAGACGCCGCGCCGCATTACCGGTATGGGCGAGTTCGACCGGGTGCTGGGGGGCGGGCTGGTTCCCGGCTCCGCGACCCTGATTGGCGGGGATCCGGGCATCGGGAAGTCGACCGTCCTGCTACAGGTAGTGGCCGGCCTCTCCGCCACATGCCGCTGCGCCTACGTGTCCGGCGAGGAAGCGGTCGATCAGGTTCGCATGCGGGCCCAGCGCCTCGGCGTCGCGGCGGCACCGGTGGGACTGGCGGCAGCGACCAGCGTCCGCGACATCGTCTCCAGTCTGGAAGCGGCCGACGGTCCGGACGTCGTCGTGATCGACTCGATCCAGACCATGTATGTCGATGCGCTCGACAGCGCTCCCGGAACGGTGGCCCAGGTCCGCGCCTCGACTCAGGAACTGATCCGCGTCGCCAAGAAACGCGGGATAGCCGTGCTACTGGTCGGCCATGTCACCAAGGAAGGCGCGATCGCCGGCCCACGGGTACTCGAACACATGGTCGATACCGTGCTGTATTTCGAAGGCGAGCGCGGCCACCAGTTCCGCATCCTGCGGGGCGTGAAAAACCGCTTCGGGCCGACCGATGAGATCGGCGTGTTCGAGATGACCGAAGGCGGCCTGATGGAGGTCGCCAACCCCTCCGCCCTGTTCCTGTCCGACCGTCAAGACGACGTGTCCGGCGCCTGCGTCTTCGCCGGAGTCGAGGGCACCCGGCCGGTCCTGGTCGAGATACAGGCGCTGATCGCGCCCTCCCCTTTCGGCACACCCCGCCGCGCCGTCGTCGGATGGGATTCGAACCGGCTCGCCATGGTGACGGCGGTCCTGGAAGCGCGCTGCGGCGTCTCACTCGCCGGCAACGACGTGTTCCTGAACGTCGCCGGGGGCCTGCGGGTTTCCGAACCGGCCGCCGATCTGGCCGTCGCCGCCGCCCTTGTATCGTCGCTGACTGGGGTGCCGGTCCCCAAGGGCTCCGTGGTCTTCGGCGAGATCGGCCTGTCCGCGGAAGTCCGGGCCGTCACCCAGGCCGAGGCCCGCCTGAAGGAGGCGGCGAAGCTCGGCTTCGAGCGCGCCCTGGTGCCGGCGTCCCGACGCAAGGGTGGCAGAGCGCCGTCCGGCGGCCTCGATCTGGTCGAGATCGGGCGACTGCACGATCTGGTGGACCTGCTTCACGATCCCAGCGACGATGCCCGTATCGGCCGTCGCGTCGTCGCTTCCTGAACCGGACCGCCATGGATTCGCTGCCGATAAACATCACCGACCTGGCCATCATCGTGGTCCTGATCCTGTCGGGCCTGCTGGCGCTGCTGCGCGGTTTCGTCGCCGAAGTGCTGTCGATCGTCGCCTGGGTCGGGGCGCTGGCCGTCGGGGTCTACGGCTACAGGCCGGCCGCTCCGATCGTGATCGACCTGACCGGGATTGACGGGCCGCTCGGCGAACTGATCGCCGGCGGCGTCCTGTTCATCGTCGCGCTCATCGTCTTCATGATCCTGGCCAGACTGGCGAGCGGCGCGCTGCAGATGGCAGGCCTCGGCGCGGTGGATCGTTCCCTCGGCTTCCTGTTCGGGCTGCTGCGCGGCGCCGTCCTGGTCAGCGTCTCCTATCTTCTGGTTCTGTGGGCGGAGCCCGATCCTCAGGACCATCCTTCGTGGCTGACGGAGGCGAAATCTCTACCCCTGGTCGTCGCCGGCGCCGACATGTTGGTGACGCTCGTACCCGAGCATCTGCGAAGCCAGGCGGACAGCGAGGCCCTGCGCCTGCGGCGTCAGGCCGAAGACGAGGCCCGCGACGCCTTGAAGCAACGCCTGTTGAGCCCGACACCGCGAACCGAGTCCCCGAATCCCGATGCACCGGCGAGCGATCAGGGGTATACTGACAAAGAACGTCAGGAACTGAACCGCGCCATCCAAAGCACCCAGTAGGTGGGTGCTGTTTCGTTTGGAAGGCCTCCGCCGATCGGGCCGGCGACATCCGCACTGATCGTCCCTGCACCTCGAACGAGGACCGGAACCGCGCATGACGCTCACGACCTCCCCCTATGACGACGACCATCTTCATGAAGAGTGCGCGATCTACGGCATCTTCGGAACATCCGACGCCGCCGCGCACACAGCCCTGGGCCTCCATGCCCTTCAGCACCGCGGCCAGGAAGCGGCGGGGATCGTGGCGACCGACGGAACGACGTTCAACGTCCATCGGGGCCTCGGTCACGTCGGCGAAAATTTCGGCGAGGATAATCAAGAGGTCATGGACCAGCTCGTCGGTCATACGGCGATCGGCCATACCCGCTACTCCACCACCGGCGAAACGGCGCTGCGCAACGTGCAGCCGCTGTTCGCGGACCTGGAGTTCGGTGGATTCGCGCTCTGCCACAACGGCAATCTGACCAACGCCCTCCAGGTCCGCGAGGGACTGGTGCGCCAGGGGTCGATCTTCCAGTCGACCATGGATACCGAGGTCATAGTCCATCTGATCGCCCGCTCCCGCCGTTCCACCGTCGTCGACCGGCTGGTCGAGGCGATGAATCAGGTCGAGGGCGGCTACTCTCTTATCTGCTTGAGCAAGGACACGCTGATCGGCCTGCGCGACCCGTTCGGCGTGCGCCCGCTGGTGCTCGGCAAGATCGGCGACGCCTATATCCTCTGCTCCGAGACTTGCGGCCTCGACATCATCGGCGCCGATTTCGTGCGCGACATCAATCCGGGCGAGTTGGTGGTGATCGACGGCAAGGGCGTGCGCTCGTTTTTCCCGTTCCGACCGCGCCCCAGCCGGTTCTGCATCTTCGAGTACATCTATTTCGCCCGCCCCGACAGCATGGTCGAGGGGCACAGTGTCTACGCCGCCCGCAAGGGTATCGGCAGCCAACTCGCCCATGAAAGCGGAGTCGATGCCGACGTCGTAGTGCCGGTCCCGGATTCCGGCGTTCCGGCCGCCATCGGCTACGCCGAAGCCTCGGGCCTGCCGTTCGAACTCGGCATCATCCGCAATCACTACGTCGGCCGGACCTTCATTCAGCCGACCGACAAGGTGCGTCACCTCGGGGTCAAGCTGAAGCACAACGCCAATCGCGGACAGCTCGCGGGCAAGAGGGTCATCTTGGTCGACGATTCGATCGTGCGCGGCACCACCTCGACCAAGATCGTCGAGATGGTCCGGCAGGCCGGTGCGACCGAGGTTCACATGCGCATCGCGAGCCCGCCGACCACCCATTCCTGTTTCTACGGCGTCGATACGCCGGAACGCGAGAAGCTCCTGGCCGCACAGATGACCGTTGCGGAGATGGCGGAAAAGATAGGTGTCGACAGCCTGGCCTTCATCACCATCGACGGTCTGTATCGGGCGATGGGCGAGGCGCAGCGCAACAACGAGGCGCCGCAGTTCTGCGATGCCTGTTTCACCGGCGACTATCCGATTTCCCTGACGGACTACACGGGCGGCCGCACGCGTCAGCTCTCCCTGCTTGCCGAAGCCTCCTGAGGATAGAATGACTGGCATTCTGGACGGGCGCATCGCGCTCATCACCGGCGCGTCGCGCGGCATCGGTGCCGCCGTCGCGGAAGCGTTTGCCCGCGAAGGCGCGCACCTGATTCTCGTCGCGAGAACCGTCGGCGGTTTGGAAGAGACCGACGACCGGGTGAAAGCGGCCGGCGGCGAAGCCACCCTCGTACCGATGGATCTCACCAACTTCGAGGCGATCAACCGCTTGGGAGCGTCGATCTACGAGCGTTGGGGAAAGCTGGACGTTCTGGTCGCCAATCACGGCATTCTCGGTGTTCTCAGTCCGGTCTCCCACTACGATCCGAAGCTTTGGGACGAGGTTATGGCGGTCAATCTGAGCGCTTGTCAGCGTCTTGTCCGCAGCCTCGATCCGTTGCTCCGGCAATCGGATGCCGGCCGCGCCATCTTCGTCACCTCGGGCGCCGCCGTTGGCGAACGGCCGAATTGGGGGGCCTACGCCGTTTCGAAAGCCGCTCTCGAGGCCATGGTACGCGCCTATGCCGGCGAGACCCGGCGGACCAACATGCGGATCAATCTGCTGAACCCGGGCGGGACGCGTACAAGGATGCGTGCGGCGGCGTTCCCGGGCGAAGACCCGATGACCCTGAAGACCCCGGAAGATATAGCCCCGGTCTTCCTCGATCTGGCCTCCCCCGCCTGCGTGGCTCACGGCGAGCGGATCGACGCGCAGGGCTAGCGGTTGGTCGAATCCGTTGCGCCGTCGCATTGCGGCGACTAGCGCGATCGATTACGGGTCTTAGATCCAACCGACTATTGGGCTCGGATCGGCCGACCGGCTCCCTCAGAGCGGCGCCCTAAAGCGACTTGGCTCCAGCGCCTTCAGAATCCGCGTCACGGCCGTCCCCTCGGGCCGGATGGGCAACAGCAACCGCACGTAACTCCAGGGCTTGCCGTTGATCGATACGTAGCGCCTTCGCGTGAGCAGCGGGATCTCACTCTGCGCGACTGCCTGAAAGTCGTCCAGCACCAGCTGCGCGTCCCGCGCCCCGAAGAAGTCGTGAACGCTCGTCCCTCGCAACTCACGGCCGTAGATGTCGCAGGCGGCGGTTCCCGCCAGGCGGATCACCGCGTCGTCCGTTCCCTCAAGGTCGACCAGCATGAGATACGGCAGGACCTTGATCGGCAGGTCCAGGGCATCGACCGCGGCCGGCGCCCGGCCGCCGCCAAGTCTCCAGAACACCGGCTAACACCGGGAAGTCCTGCACAGAAGAAAGATCGATGTTCTCGTTCACCGATACGATGGTCTGCGGTGTCAGCATGCGCCTTGGTCCATCGATCTCACCGGAGCCGCCCGCGGCCGCCCCGCGCCGACGTGCCTGTCGTTCCGTGCCAGCAGGATAAGGCCAAGAGTCCGCCGCCTTGCCGATACCGTCAAGCCCGCCCAGGAAGGTCTGCCCGCAACTAGCGCCAAGACGTCACCATGCGGTCATAGTCGCCGACGCTGAAAGCCATCGCGGCGCCGGAACGGAGATCCCAGAGAGTTCGCTCTCGGCCCACGATATCGCCGAGATACACATGGACGCCGAGCGACGCAGTGTCGTCCGGATTGGCGATGGCATGGACGTCGTCCGGACCGAGGGACAGCATCTGGCCCGGACCGACGGTCTCCTCGCGCTCAAGGACGATTTCGTCGCCGTCGCGCCGGAAATGGCGATGGATCTCGACACCCTCAAGCATGGCGATCACGGCTGGCATACCGTGATCGTGCGGTGGGCCGGCCGTGTTCGGAGTCTGGCGCACCAGAAAGACCGACACGGCGCTCTCGCGATGCAGGATACAGTCCTCGCCCTCGAATTCCGGGACTTCCGCCAGCACGCCATCCGGCCGAGCGACCGCCATGCTCAGGGCATCGCGTACGGCCTGCGTCGGATCTGCCGCGGACGTCGCCTCACGGCAAGCCTCGATCAGGCGCTTCAGGACACCATCGGTCATCGCGTCAGTCGTCCTTCAGGGTGGATTCCATGCCCCGGATTGCCAACTCAAGGTTCCGCAGCGTCTGCTCCAACTCACGGGTCTTGCTGCGATCCATGGCCTCGGTTTGCAGGGCATACCGGATTCCGGCCGCCCGCGCCTTCAACCGCGTCAGCCGCGTGTCGCTCTGGCTAACCGTGAAGTTCTTGTTCAACGACCCGCGCCCGGCCGGCATGGCGCCGTTCTTATAGCGGTGCGTAGGCTGCTTACCCCCATTGCGCTTGTCATACATGCGGGCAAGATCGGCGATCGACACCCTCGATTCCAGCTTCGATTTTCCGCGACCTCGCATGGCGGCTCCGTGGTTCGCTCAGAACGGTCCCCTCTCCCCGAGCGTACGGCTCACCCCGGTTAGCGATCGTCGACGTAGGGGTTTCGCCGTTTTCGGAGGTTAACCCGGATTGGGACCCCGACCAGGCCGAATTCGTCACGCAGCCCACCGATCAGGTAACGCACGTAGCTTTCGGGCAACTCGTCGGCCTGGCTAACGAAGGCGGCAAAGGTCGGCGGTCGGGCCTTCACCTGCGTCATGTAGCGCAACCTCAGACGGCGTCCCTTGGACAACGGCGGCGGATGCTGCTCGACCATACGTTCGAGCCAACGGTTGAGACGGCTTGTCGGGATCCGTGTGTTCCAGGTGTCGTAGATGTTCAGCACCGCGTCCAGCAACTTGTCCAAATTGCTGCCGCGCAGGGCGGACACCGGAATCCAGGGAATGCCCCGAACCTGGGCGAGCGACGTATCCAGCCTGTCGCGTAGGCGCTGGCCGGCCGCGCTCTTGTCGGTCACGGCGTCCCATTTGTTCACGGCAATGATCAGCGCCCTGCCCTGGTCCAACACGGTCCGGGCGATGGCGAGATCCTGCTTCTCCAGCATCTGCTCGCCGTCCAGCACCAGCATCACGACCTGGGCGTACCGTACGGCCCGCATGGTGTCGGTGGTCGACATCCGCTCCAGCTTCTCGACAACCCGGGCCTTGCGGCGGAGCCCTGCGGTATCGACCAGATGGATCTCCCGGTCCTTGTAGGTCCAGGGCACCTCGATGGCATCGCGGGTGATGCCAGCCTCCGGACCGGTCAGAAGCCGGTCCTCGCCGATCAGCCGGTTCACCAACGTGGACTTGCCCACATTCGGACGGCCGACGATGGCGAGTTTCAGCGGTCCCTTCGGACCACGGTCCTCGAGGACTTCGCCGTCCTCGAGCCCGTCCTCGTCGAGATCAACCCCGATCTCGACCTCATCGAGAAACGGCTCTTCCTCCTCGTCGGCCCACAGCTCGGCCGCCAGCACCGGATCGGCCTCGATCCGCGCCCGGATAATGTCGTATAGCTCGCCCATGCCCTCGCCGTGCTCGGCGGAGATCGGAACCGGCTCGCCGAGCCCCATCTTGTAGGCTTCCGCCAGGCCGGCGATGCCGCCGCGGCCCTCGCATTTATTGGCCAGCAGCGTGACCGGCACCTTCACCCGGCGCAGCCAGTCGGCGAAATGTGCGTCAAGCGGGGTCACGCCGGCCCGGGCGTCGATCATCATCAACACGAGATCGGCCTTCTCGACCGCCGCCTCGGTCTGGCGGCGCATCCGCCCCTCCAAACTGTCGTCGCGGGCGTCTTCGAGCCCGGCCGTATCGATGATGCGGAACGTCAGGTCGGCGATCCGGCCATCGCCCTCGCGCCGGTCGCGGGTCACGCCGGGAGTATCGTCGACCAGGGCGTGCTTGGTCCCCGTCAGCCGGTTGAACAGCGTCGACTTGCCGACATTGGGCCGGCCGATGATGGCGACCTTGAGCGCCATGGTCGCTCCTACCGGTACGCGCGCAGCTGCGCGTCGTTGTCGAGCACGTAGACGGTGCCGCCGGCAACGATGGGAGCCAGATAGATCGGATCGCCGATGTCGATCCGCCCCAGAAGATCGCCCGTATACGGCGAGATCGCGTAGACGTAGCCGTCCGTCGAACCAAGGAGCAGCCGATCGCCCACGAGGACGGGGCCCGCGTACTGGATCGGATCCTCCCGGTCCTCCATGTCCTCGAATGGCGGCATGCGATGAACCCACCGGACCCGGCCGTCGCGTCGCGTCAGGGCGACCAGTTCGCCGGTAAGGCTCACGACGAAGACGTAGTCCCCCGCGACCCATGGCATATGGGTGCTGCCGATCGCCCGCTCCCAGACCCGGCGGCCCGACCGCATGTCGATGGCCGCCATGCGACCCGCATGACTTACGGCAAAGGCCAGATCGCCATCGATCACCGGATTGCCTCGGATATCGGCGAGCCGCGAAATCGCATCCAGCGCCCGAAGACTCGAGAGGTTCTCGACCCAAACGACCCGGCCGGTCTCGACGCGAAGGGCGAAGAGCTGACCCGAGGAGTACGGTACCAGCACCGTCGAGCCTTGAACCGCCGGCGCGGCCCCGCCGAGCAGCGACGCGATCTCCGTGATGCCCTGGTGTTCCCAAATTCGGCTGCCGTCAGCGGTCGACAGAGCGATGGTGCGGTTCTCAAGCGTGATGGCGAAAAGCCGGCCGTCGGCGATCGCGGGCGCACCGCGGATCGGCCCCGGCAAGCGAACGCGCCAGTTCTCAGAGCCGTCGGCGATCGAAAAGGACAGGGCCTCGCCAAACCCGGTCGCGGCGTAGACGTTCTCGGCATCGGCGACGATACCGCCTGGATAGACGGCATCGTCCTCATCCTCCGGGCGCAGGTCCCGGTGCCAACGCTCCCGACCGGTCGCCGCGTCCAGCGCCCGCAGATGCGCCTCGCTGTCGAGCACAAGAACGGTGTCGCCGAACACAAGCGGCTGCGTCAGCAGAGAGGTTTCGTCGTCGCCGCCGCTGCCGATCGACACCGACCACGCCCGCGCCAGGGCATCTCCGGCATCCACATGGCCGAGCGACTTGGCGGCGTTGCCGCCGGGCTGCGACCAAAAGGCGTTGACATAGGGACGAGGCAGAACGACCGGCACGTCCGCGATGCCCGGATCGGCCTTCAGACCCTCGCCCGCCTGCAGGACCGCGATCCGCTCACCCGGCAGCGGCGTCTCCGAATCCTCGCCGAAGAAATCACCGGCCCCACATGCCGAGAGGGCCAGCGGCGCGACCAGAGCGACGACGGTCAGGATATGACGGGCATAGGACGCGGTCACGCCAACCTCACCCGCCGAGGGCCTGAAGAAGCTCGCTGGCGCGCTGGCGTAGCCTGCCCGGAGTTGCCGGATCGTCGGCGACCAGCTTGAGGCTCTCCATCGCCCGATCGGTGTCGCCGGCGCCGAGCGCGATCGCCGCATCGGTCTCTCGGGCCAGCGGCAACCACGGATTGCCAGGCGCGAGCAAAGGCGCCAGATCGTCGCGCAGGGTGGCGGCGTCGGCCGTTCCGACGCGGAGACGCACGCCGTGCAGCCGCGCCAGATCGCCATAGGGTGCGGGAACGGTGCCGTCGGCGGCGATCTGCATGTAGGCCTCCGCCGCTGCCGGAACATCGCCTGCTTCCACCAGAGCGGCCGCCTCGCTCATGCGGGCGATCGCGGCGTAGCCGTCGTCGCCGTCCTCGGCCAGCGCGGCGAAAGCGGCGGCCGCCTCGCGCGGCTTATTCTGGTTCATCAGAGCGGCTGCCTCGGCATACGCCGCCGCATGCTCCGCACGTTGGCCCGCCTGATACTCGCGCCACAGCACATTGCCCGCCACTGCCAAGACGATACCGACGGCCAGGGCGATCACCCAGCCGCCATATTTCTTCCACAGGGTCGCGGCGCGCTCCTGCTGCAGTTCCTCGTCGACTTCGCGGAAGATGTCGGCCACGGCGTCCTTCTCCAAACTCTGGTGTCCGGCTCGCCTGTCGCCTCCGGATCACGGTCGTCCGCCAATCTCGGGCGGTGGCGCAACCTAGCGGCGGGACGGGCGGAAATCAACGCGAAGGGCAGCCCCAGCCGACGCTTACATCTGACCTGCGATCGGCACCGCCATCGGGTCTGCTGCGAGGACGGCGGGATTGTCGTCCGGCAACCTGCAGGACGCCGGTCGATGTGGCATCCGGAATTCGCCGCCGGGGGTTTACCCGGCCGGCGATTTCAGAAAGACTTCCAACCAGACAGGCTAGGTAAAGCAAGGACATCCGCCGGCCGATGGAAAATCTTATCCGTCTCCCGAGCACGCGTAAGTCAGTCCGGCACTTCTTCTTCACACGCCATGAACTGGGCCAACTGCTTTCGCTCTACGCCAGCCGGGTCGCCGCGGGCGAATGGCGCGACTATGCGCTCGACAGGCAGGACGACATGGCCGTCTTCTCCATCTTCCGGCACACCCACGAGCGTCCGCTGTACTCCGTCTCCAAGACGCAGCGGCGCGGGCAGAAGCGGCCGACCTTCACCCTGTTCGCCGGTCCGAAGCGCCTGAAGACGAGTGCCAGCCTGCTCGACGTGCTCGATACCTTCGAGAAGCTGCCCCGCTTGGTTCAGAGCTGATCTGCCACGGCGTCAATCATCCGGGCGAGCCACCCAAAGACATCGCATAGAGCGCGGTTCCCGGCCGTTCTCGAACCCCTCTGCCCGTCTCATACCCGTTGGCATTGAGAGTCGACGTCGATTGTTCACCTCAAATGTTCCTGATATGTTCTCATTCCAGACGATGGGATGAAGGAACGGTCGCGCCATGGGACGGTTGAAGCGGGAGTTGATGGATCGGAAGGACCGGGCGCAGCGGGCGGCCCAACTGGGGGATTTGCTGGCGGCGAAGGTCGGCGTCTTCTGCTGGTGCAACCGCTGCGGCCACAATGCCGAGGCGGCGACGGCCATGCTGGTGGCGCAGCTCGGACCCGAGTTCCCGGTACCGGAGATCGGCGCACGGATGCGCTGCAGCGCTTGCGGCTCGAAGGACGTGGCAACCCGCCCGGCCTGGCCGAGCCAGGGTCAGATCACCAAACACACCGCCTAGCCGCCGCACACGTTCCGGCAACGCGCGGAGCACGCCTCACTGGGCAAAGGCGGTCCGACGGGACGCTTGCAGCCGGGCAGAATCTGCCGTCGGCTGAGCCGAAACCGGGCCCGGCCCTGGCGCGAATCGTTGAAATACAAAGCCTCCTCTACTGGCACGCCGGTTGCTGGATTAACAGCGGATGCCGAGACCGCGGACGAGACATCGTCTCCGGGTACCGTCTCCCTCGACATATGATTCAGCCAGACCGGAGATGTCCCTCATGTCAGTCACCCTCACCTCAGGCAGCCGGCGGTCCGACCGCCGGCGCGATCGCCGGATCTCCGCGCCCATGACCGTGGTTATCGGCAATGCCCCATACGCCATCGGCGACTGGAGCCTTGGCGGTGTCCGCGTTCTCGAATACTCGGGCGCGCTGGAACCGGGAGACCGTACGCCAATGCGCGTGTTCGTACCGACCGCCGGTCCGGGCGCCCTGTTTCGCACGGAAGGCGAGATCCGCCGCAAGGACAATGGCGACGGTTCGGTCGGCGTCGCGTTCGATGGGCTGGATTCGGTCGCCTTCGCCACTCTGAACCGGTATTTTTGCGAGAGACTGCTCCGCGGCACGGCCTGATCGCGGGCGTTCCCGATGTCGATGCGAGCGAACCAACGCATGCGCCCACCGTCCAACCGCCGCGCTCCGGTCGCGCCCCCGTCCCGTCGGGGACCGACCGGTCCCGTGCCCGCTCCCCCCGGCGCGTCCTTCCGCGAGGCGCCGGCCAATTCGGACGACGGGCCGATCTATCCGAGTCTGAAGCGCAAGAGTCCGGCCGAGCGGGCCGACGGCATCGTCAACGACCTCAAGGATGCGATCCTCAATCCCGGACGCCTCGACGGAAGCACCGGCATGGCCTATGGCGACTGGCAGAAGATCGCCCGTAAGAAGATCACCCGCGCGATCGCCGAGGCCGAGGCATCGGCGCTGTTTCGCGAGTTCATGTCGGCCAATCGGATCGGCGGCCTGTGCATTCGGGTCGGCTTCCTCCTGCTGGCCTCCCTCGCCTCCTTCGGCGGCTTCTGGTACGGCACGGTTTTCATCTGGGACACCTACGGCCCGGCCTGGGGCACGGGCGCCATGGCGTCCGCGTTCGGCCTGAGCTTGGCCTTCGTCGTTGCCGGAATCATGCTCAGCGGCAAGGACGTGGAGAACATCCGCAAGGATGTCAGGGAGAAGCTGAACATCCGCGACTGACCCCTGGCCCACTTGGAACACCATGCGAATACGGCACTGACGGGCCGATCCGCAGACCGCTATAGTCTTCCCAATCAAAAAACCGATCATCGAAACCGATCTCGGGGGGACCCCATGAAGCTCGACCTGTCCGGCAAACGCGCGATCATCACCGCCGGCGCCCAGGGAATAGGACGGCGGACTGCGGAGGTCTTCTCCGCCGCCGGCGCCACCGTCTACACCTGCGATCTGGACACCGATGCACTGGAGGATGCCAAGGCCTCGATCCCCGGCCTGCTGGGCATGCCCTGCGACGTCGGCGACGCCGCCGCCTTCCAGGACTTCATGGATAAGGGAATCGAGGCGTTGGGCGGACTCGACATCCTGGTAAACAACGCCGGAACGGCGGGTCCCACCGCGCCGGTAGAGGAGGTTTCGCTGGACGACTGGACCGCGTGCCTGACGGTCAACCTCACCAGCGCTTTCCTCGGAACCCAGAAGGCGGTACCGGCGCTGATCGAGGCGGGCGGCGGCAGCATCGTCAATCTGTCATCGGCCGCCGGGAAGTTCGGCTTCCCGCTACGCAGCCCCTACTCAGCGGCGAAGTTCGGCATCGTCGGGTTCACACGGACCTGCGCCATGGAACTTGGCCCTCACGGTATCCGCGTGAACTGCATTCAACCAGGCCCGGTGGAAGGCGCCCGCATAGATCGCGTGATCAAGGCCAAGGCCGAGGCCGGCGGCATCTCCGAGAATGAGATGCGCACGAAAATGGCCGACGTCACCCTGATGAAACGCTTCGTGACCGCCGACGACATCGCCAACCAGATCCTGTTCATCTGCTCCGAAGCAGGCCGCAACGTCACCGGCCAATCGCTCAGCGTCGACGCTGGGTTGGAAGGACTGGCCTAGCGGCGGAAGGACACCCGAACAGCGGCGACACGCCGTCGTTAAGGTCGGTAGACGTCCGGAATCAAGGCGGGAGCGAACACGGCAAGGACGATCGCGACAGCGCTCGGCAGCGCCAGAATCGCCGCGAGCGCGATCGGCCGCACAGCGTCCGACTTCGTCACCGCATTGCCAGCCACGAACCGCCGGGCCAGCGGCTCGAGCGCCAGCGCGGACAACACCAGGATCACCAACACAACCGGAATGCGCGCCTGATAGACCATGACCGCCGCGAGGGCGATGGCGAGCGCCCCGCCGCCGATCTCGCCCGGCGCGCCGAAGGGTAGCCGACGGTTCGGCCAATTGCAGGCGATCCAGCCCAGGAGCGCAGCCGCCAGCGGCAGGCCGATAGCCCAGGCATAGCCGGGCCCGGTGACCAGGCCCAGGGCGCCGAGCCCGCCCGCGACGACCATCACCGACACCGGAGCGCTCAGGTCCACGTCCGCGATCTGGTGCAGCCTGCCGACGATTAATCCCGCGACGGCCGATACTTCGAACACCCGATACGGAAACTGATGGGCCGGCGTCTCTCCCGAGACGATCGCCGTCACGTCGATCCCCGACGTCCAGACGACGGCGAGGAAGGGCCAGAAGAACGCGGCAAAAGCGGAGATGAAGCGGGTCTGGGTGACCATCTCGATCAACATGCCGAGCAGCCCGCCCGCCGCCGCCATCCAGACCAACTTCTCCATCACCGATACCGGCGGCGTCGGCGCAAGACCGGGGAGCAGCGCGACGGCTACGACGAGCGCAACGGGAATGCCGAAGGTTGCGATCCGCGCGCCCGTGCCCGCACCGCCCACCAGCCTGAGCAGCATGGCGACCAGCACCGTCGCGAGAACGGGGACCGCCAATGTGGCGATTAGAGGATCGGTCAGCGTCATTGTCCTACCATGCCAAGTTTTCGTGGCGCCGTCATGTCAGCTGTCACCCCCGCGCAAAGCATCGAGCGCGATCAGCTTCTCCTTCAACCAACCGATGAAGGCCGGCGCGTCGACGTCGGTGGCGACATCAGCGGTGGGCTCTCCGGAAGCGAAATCGGCGATCGTCCGGCCCCGGGCCGTGCCACTATCGGTCACGACGTCGATCCGCGCCGGCCGCGTCTCGAACAGGTCCGGCCGGATGGTCCATGCGACGGCCATGGCGTCGTGAACGCATTTCCCACCGCGCTCCACAGTGCTGGGCGTCTCGTAGCCGCCCAACATCCCCGCCACGGCCCGACAGATCGGCCCGCCGCTTGCCGACAGGTCGGCAATCCAGTCGGGCCCGAGAAGCGCCTGGTGGGTCGCGTCCAAGGGAAACAACACGGGACGAGCGTTCTCTGGCCACTCGGTCGTGGTCAACACCGTGCGCGCCGCCTCCGGGTCGGTGAAGATGTTGAACTCGGCAGCCGGCGTGACATTTCCCGCAGCGACGCCGCCGCCCATGATCACCAGCCGGGGCCAGCGGGCCGCCAGATCCGGGCACTTGATGAGCGCGACCGCGACATTGGTCAGCGGTCCGACGGCGATGAGGGTACGCCCGCGTTCCGCCTCGGCGATCAGCGCATCGACCCCGTGCACGGCAGCCAGACCGCCTTCCCCGTCCGGCAGATCCACGCCGCCGAGCCCATTGTCGCCGTGGATATGGGCGGCGTCGTGCAGGGGCGCGGTGAGCGGGCGCGGGCAGCCGGCGTGGACGGGCACGTCGGGCCGTCCCGCGAGGGACCGGACCTTGCAGGCGTTGCGCGCCGTCAACGCCAAACCGACATTGCCGTGTGTGGTGGTGATCGAGGACAGGCGCACGCGATCGGAGCAGGCGATCGCCAGCAGCAGGGCGATCGCGTCGTCGATGCCGGGATCGCAGTCGATGACGATGTCGGTCGGGATCGGGTCAGTCATACGGATCTGCGGATGCTCGCGCGGATGATCTCGGGGACGGTCCGGGGCACTCGCCCGAGCGTCCCGACCGTTCTAAGCCATACACGCCTGGAGCCAAACACCCAAGCGAGACCGCCATCGCGGTTGCGCGACCGCCACCGGGTGCGATAAGCCGGTGGCGACATCACAGCACGGCACACCATCCAAACGACCGCACAGCGAGGAGACCGACGTGACCCCGAAGGAAATCGCCCAGGTACAGGCCTACCTGCGCAACCGTTTCTCGAACAATCGGATCGCCCTCGTTCCGCGCGCCAATAAGGACGATTCCGTCGAAGTCATGCTGGACGATGAGTTTCTCGGCGTGATCTTCCGCGACGACGAGGACGGAGAGGTCTGCTACCAGTTCAACATGACGGTGCTCGACATCGACCTCGACGCGCTCTGAGCCGGGATCGGATACCAAATAGGGACGAGAAAACGCTTGTCCTCAAACCCGGCTCGCACCGTTGCAGACGGCCCCGCCGGCCGGACCACGGACCAGCCGGCGGAGACGGGCTCGTATACGATCAGTACGGAGCGATGCGCACCCAGTTCTGATCACCATCCGCGATATGCGTCGGGATGTCGGCGCGCCATTTCTTCTGGGCGCCCTCGTGGACCTTCAGATAGAGCTTACCGTCGACAACCTGCCAAACGTTCGGATCGCCCGGCCGCTTGTAGTTCTGCGACGCGGCCCACGCGCAATAGCCGTCATACTGCGGTGCGAACGCGGAAGGCGTAGCCGCGAAGGCATCGCGGTTCTGCTCGTTCGAGAAGAACCAGACGGCACCGTTCCAGAAGACGTGATACCTGGCGGCGCCTTGCGTCGCCTTTCCTTCGTTGAAATAGGAAACGGCGTCGTATCCGCCGATGGCGGTCGCCAATTGGTTCGTGGCATTTGCCGGGGCGATCGAGAAGCTGGCGAAGAACAAAGCCGCCAGAACCAGAAAGCGTTTCAGCATGAGTGCATCCCCTTGTCGCGTTTCGATGGTTGCTACCTGTGCGGGAAGCGAAAAACGTCCCCGCCTTCCTTACGTTGGAGGACGGCCGGTAACGTTCATCGAAACTCGACGTTATTGAGTCGTGATCCCGGGGTGAGGATCACTCCCACTCGATCGTGCCGGGCGGCTTCGAGGTGATGTCGTAGGTAACCCGGTTGATGCCGCGGACCTCATTGATGATGCGGGTCGCGGTGCGGCCGAGGAAGTCGTGCGGGAAGGGGTAGTAGTCCGCCGTCATCCCGTCGCTCGAGGTCACCGCCCGCAGCGCGCAGACATGATCGTAGGTCCGGGCGTCGCCCATCACCCCGACGGTCCGGACAGGCAGAAGCACGGCGAAGGCCTGCCAGATCTCGTCGTAGAGGCCGGCCTTGCGGATCTCGTCCAGGTAGATCGCGTCGGCCTTGCGCAGGATGTCCAGCTTCTCCCGAGTGATCGCCCCCGGAACACGGATCGCCAGGCCCGGTCCCGGGAATGGGTGCCGCCCAACCAGGGTCTCTGGCAGGCCGAGTTCACGTCCCAGTTCGCGGACCTCGTCCTTGAACAGCTCGCGGAGCGGCTCGACCAGCTCCAGCTTCATGTAGTCCGGCAGACCGCCCACATTGTGGTGCGACTTGATGGTGACCGACGGGCCACCGGTCGGCGACACGCTCTCGATCACGTCCGGATAGAGCGTACCCTGCGCCAGGAACCGGGCGCCGTCGATTTTCTGGGCCTCAGCGTCGAACACGTCGATGAACAGGCGGCCGATGGTCTTGCGCTTGACCTCCGGATCCTCCACGCCGTCCAGTTCGCCGAGGAAGACCTCGCTGGCGTCGCAGTTGATCAGCGGAATGTTGTAGTGCTGGCGGAACAGGCGGTCGACCTCCTCCGCCTCGCCGGCGCGCAGCAGACCATGGTCGACGAAGACGCAGGTAAGCTGGTCGCCGATCGCCTCGTGGATCAGGACAGCCGCCACGGAGCTGTCGACGCCGCCCGACAGGCCGCAGATCACCTTGCCGTCGCCGACCTGCTCGCGGATCCGGGCGATCGCCTGATCCTTGTATGCGGCCATGGTCCAGTCGCCCTTCAGCCCGACCACCTGGTGGGTAAAATTGCGCAGCAGCTGAGCGCCGCGGGGGGTATGCACGACCTCCGGGTGGAACTGCACGCCGTAGATGCGGCGGTCGTCATTGGCGATGGCCGCATAGGGCGCGGTGGGGCTGTCGGCCACCACCTTGAAGCCCGGGGGCATGGCGGCGATCCGATCGCCGTGGCTCATCCAGACCGGTTCGACGGTACCCTCGCCGAACAGGCCGTCGAACAGCCTGCAGGTATCGCGCACGGTAATCTCGGCCCGGCCGAACTCCTGCTCGTCGCTCTTCTCGACGGTGCCGCCGAGCTGATGACAGATGATCTGCTCGCCGTAGCAGATGCCGAGGATCGGCACGCCCATCTCGAAGACCAGCTCCGGGGCGCGGGGTGCGTTCTCGCCATAGACGGACGCGGGTCCGCCCGACAGGATGATACCGGCGGGCGCGAACCCTCGGATCCGATCTGGGTCGACGTTGAAGGGGAAGATCTCGCAGTAGACGCCGTTCTCGCGTACCCGGCGGGCGATCAGCTGTGTGACCTGGCTGCCGAAATCCAGGATCAGTACACGGTCGGTCATCGGTGCCCCCAAGGCGGTGTGCTTAGGAAGCGCCGGAAGCTACTGCAAGCTCGAACCCCTCGCAAGCGGAGCTTTGCTGCGTCGGACAACCGGCCGGCGTCGTGGATCCGACCTTAACCGTCGGCCGTCTCGATCCGTCTAACAAGCACCGAAATGTCCCGCCATGTGTAGGGCGTTTGGTCGACCGGAACCCCGCTGACGACCGACGGAACGATGTCGCCGGGAACGCCCGCCAACGAGACGTATAAGCGCCCGGCATGTCGATTCGCCTCCAGCGTGAGGATGGTCAGAGCCTCGAATCCGTCCGACTCGAGACCGTTGGCGATATGCCCGAGAAGGGCGCGACCGATACCCAGACCCTGAAAACTCGGATCGACATAGAGGGCGTAGACCTCCGCCATCCTGTCGTTTGCCCCCATGGCCTGGGTGACCGACCGCCGACCCGGACCGCCATGGCAGAACCCGACGATGTCGCCGTCGACGACCGCTACGGACAACCGCTCCGGCTCTTCCAGGATAGAAGCGACACGGGTCCATCGAACGGCGGCCCGCAACTCGTCCAGATCGACCAGCGCCGCATCCGGCAGAACCCCGACATAGGCATCCCGCCAGGTCTCGACCTGAACTCGAGCCAAACCGATCGCATCTGACGTCTGGGCGGATCGAATAGAGACCGAAATCTCCTGCATGGGCTTCTCCCTGAACCGGCTACGCCCCAACACCCAAAAGTCTGAACCACCCCACCGGACGAGTCCACCGGTGGGATACTCACATCTGCGTACATCCGTCGGGCGAAGGCCCGTTCGGTGGACCATGGGTGATCGCTATCTTGCAGTGCAGCGCAGCACGCGGCAGGCTATCGGAAGCACCTCACAAATCCGGGATTTACCGATGCCGAGCGCCCTCACCGTTACCGCTGGCCCCCTGACCTTCGACGCACGCTTCGAAGCGGACGCCGCGCCGAAGACCGTTGCCGCCTTCCGGGCCCAGATGCCGTTCGTCAGCAAGGCCGTGCATGTGCGCTGGAGCGGCGAAGGCGTCTGGCTGCCGCTGGGAGACCTGGATTTCGGTGTCGACTACGAGAACCACACCAGCTATCCGGCACCGGGTCAGATCATTCTCTATCCCGGCGGTATCAGCGAGACCGAGATCCTGCTGGCCTATGGCGGCGTGCAATTCGCCTCGAAGGTCGGACAGCTCGCCGGCAACCACTTCATCACGCTGACGTCGGGTCTGGACAGACTGGCCGAGCTCGGTCGGCTCTGCCTGTGGGAGGGCGCCCAGCCGATCAGCTTCGAGGAGCGCTGACCGCTGAAGCCTGAAGCGGCCGGCCGCCGCATTCTCCTGCTGAACCCGAACAGTACGCAAGCCTCGACCGACCTCATGGCCGGCTTCGCTCGCGACGCCCTGGGGTCCGGTTGGACGGTGGATGCGCTCACCAATACCGATGCGCCGGCGATCATCACCGATCCCGACGGTGCCGCGCTCGCAGCGGACTCGATCATGCGGCTATTCAGGTCGGGCCAGGATCCGGCGGACGGCGTGATCCTCTCGGCCTTTCTCGACCCTGGACTCGCGCCCTTGCGCGCCCTGCTCGATGTCCCGGTGGTGGGCATCGCCGAGGCTGCAATGCAGGCCGCAGGACGACACGGCCGCTTCGCGATCCTATCGACGACTCCGGATCTTGAGGCACTTCTCCGGAACCTGGCCGTGATCTATGGCGAAGGCGACCGGCTGGTCGATATCCTTCGGATCGAGGGCGACCCTTATCGGATCATGGGCGACGCGGACCTGCTGCTGTCGACGCTCCGCGCCATGCTGGACGACGCGACCAGCCGCCTCGACCTCAATGCCGTGATCGTCGGCGGTGGACCGCTGGCGCAGGCCGCTCGGACCCTTCGGGACGAGTCCGAACTGCCGATCATCGAGCCGGTACCGGCTGCAGCGCATGCCCTCAAATCCATCCTCCTATCGGTGAGCCCATGACAGAGCGCGATCTAAAAGGTTACGGCGGCAATCCACCCCACCCGCAATGGCCGGGAGACGCGCGCCTCGCGGTCTCCTTCGTCGTCAACATCGAGGAAGGCGCCGAACTGTCGATCTCGCTTGGCGACGAGCGCAACGAAGCGGTCTACGAGATCGTCGAGGAGGTGGTGGGAGTCCCGGATCCGGCGAAAGACACCCATTTCGACTACGGGACGCGCGCCGGTTACTGGCGCATCATGGACCTGTTCGACCGTCATGGGGCCAAGGTGCAGATGAACTGCTGCGCCCGCGCCCTGACACTCTCTCCCTGGCTGGCGCGGGACATGACCGCGCGCGGTCATGAGATCGCCTGTCACTCCTATCGCTGGGAGCGTCACGCCAACATGGCGGAGGATCATGAACGCGCGGTCATCGCCCGGTGCGTCGAAGAAATCCGGGCGGCGACGGGTGTCCGCCCCATAGGCTGGCATACCCGATCTGCCCCCAGCCCGAACACCCGGCGTCTGCTGGTCGAGGAAGGCGGCTTCCTGTACGACAGCGATCACTACGGCGACGACCTGCCGTTCCTGGTGCAGGTCGGCGGCAAACCGCATGTGATCTTGCCTTATGCGTTCGACACCAACGACATGCGCTTCCAGCGGGCCGGCGGATTCCACTTCGCCGAGGATTTCGCCCGCTACTGCAGCGACGCGATCGACTGGCTTTGGGAGGAAGGGCGGACGGTTCCGAAGATGATGACCATCGGCCTGCACCTGCGGATCATCGGCCGTCCCGGCCGTATCGCCGGCCTGGCCCAGGTGTTGGACCACATCGCGCGAAAGGGTGGGATCTGGATCGCCCGGCGCGACGAGATCGCCCGGCACTGGCGCCGTCATCAGGGCTTGCCGGACTTCCCGACCCCGGACGGCGCATAGACGCGCGCGCCGCCGATACGGAGACGAGAGAGAGGCCCGCCGTCGTGCGGGCCTCTCCGCGTTCAACGGGCTACTTGCTGAGCATGAACTGAACCGGCGCCAAGACGATTTCCGGTACCAGGGTGATGATCACGATTCCGAGCAGCATGAGGAAGAAGAACGGCATCGCCGCCTTGGTCACCTTCAGGATATCGCGCCCGGTCATCCCTTGCAGCACGAACAGATTGAAGCCGACCGGTGGCGTTATCTGCGCCATCTCCACCACGATGACGGTGAAGATGCCGAACCACAGCAGGTCGATACCCGCCTCCTGGACCATGGGCAGCACCACGGCCGCGGTCAACACCATCATCGACACCCCATCCAGGAAGCAGCCGAGGAAAATGTACAGCACCGTCAGGAGCGCGATCAGCGCGATCGGCGTCAGGTTCCAGGCGTCGACGTAGCCGGCCAGTACCCGTGGTACGCCGGTGAACCCCATCGCAATGGACAGGAAGGCGGCCCCGGCCAGAATGAAGGCGATCATGCAGGAGGTCCGCACCGCCCCCATCAGGCTTTCCATGAAGGAGGACCAGCTCAGCGAACCGCTGACCGCCGCCAGCACAAGAGCGCCGATCACACCGATGGTCGCCGCTTCTGTCGGGGTCGCGAACCCGCCGTAGATCGACCCCAGCACCACGAAGATCAGCCCCATGACCGGGATCAGGAAGCGCGAGGCCCAGAGCTTCTCCGCGAATCCCAGGTGGCGGTCCGGCTTCGGCGCGAGGCTTGGGTTCAGGGTGGAGCGGATAGCCACGTAGGCCATGAAAATGCCGATGATCATGATGCCGGGCACGATGCCGGCGATGAACAGCCGCGAGATCGACACCTGGGCGACCACGCCGTAGACGATCAGCATGATCGAGGGCGGGATCAGAAGCCCGAGCGTTCCGGATCCCGCGAGCGTGCCGATCGCGAGACCCTCGTCATATCCCCGTTTGCGCAGTTCGGGCATGCTCATGCGACCGACGGTGGCGCAGGTCACCGCGCTCGACCCCGCGACTGCCGCCATGACGCCGCAGCCGAGAATGTTCACATGCAGCAGCCCTCCGGGCAGGCGCGAGGTCCAGGGCGCTAGACCGTTGAACATGTCCGACGAGAGCCGGGTTCTGAACAGGATTTCTCCCATCCACACGAAGAGCGGCAGGGCCGTCAGCGCCCAGTTCCAACTCGCGTCCCAGACCGTGCTCGCGAGCAGCGTGCCCGCCGGCGCCGGCGAGAACACGCCGAGGGCCACATAGCCGACCGCGATCAGCGTCGGCGCGACCCACAGACCCGACGCCAGCAACGCCAGGAGCAGCACGAAGAGAACGGCGGAGATCATGCCGGCGTCCATCAGCGGCGCTCCTCTTCCAGCACCGCGGGCGTATCGTCATGCGCCTCGAAGGCGTGCATGTCGTTCTCCACATAGATCGGCGTCCTGCCGAGGGCCACGCTGACGAGCTCGTCCAACAAGGCGATCAACAGAATCAGCGATCCGATCGCCATGGCCGAGCGGGGAATCCAGAACGGGATCGCCAGCAGGCCGGGACTGATGTCATTGAACTTGAAAGAAAAATAGACAAGGTCGAACGACCAGTAGGTCATGAAACCCATGACCACGGCGAACACCGCGATGCTCCAGAGATGCACCAGCCGGTCGGCCGCCCCCTTTGCCAGGCGGGTCACCAGCGTCACGCGGATATGGGCGCCGTGCCGGAACGTGTAGGCGAGACCGAGAAAGGTCGAGGCAGCGAGACAGAACCCCGCGCTCTCGGTTGAATCGATGACGATGACCTTCGGAAAGAACCGGGCGACGACCTGGGCGATGATGGTCAGCGCGATGCCGACCAGAAACACCGCCGAGAGATATCCGCTCCACAGATAGAGCCGATCGAGCGCATGGCGCATGGTGCGCGTCCTGCTGGTGAGTGTCGAAGCAGAGAGAACGCCGCCGGCTCCGGATGGCGCCGGCGGCGGATTGCCTTACTGAAGTGCCAGATAGCGGTCCAGAACGGCGGAAGCCTCCGGGCTCGCGTCCTTGCGCCAGGTCTCCATCATCTTCAGGCCGATTTCCTTCATCTTTTCGATGACCGCCGGCGGAGCGTTGGCGGTGGTCATGCCGTTCTCCTCCAGCGTCTTCATCTGGGCGGCCGTGGTCTGAGCGCTCATCTCCCAACCACGAAGCTCGGCGGCCTCGGCGGCCTTCAGGATGGCCATCTGCTCTTCCAGCGGGAGGCCCGAGAAGTAGGACTCGTTCACCACAACGGCGTTCTTCGAGAAGATCGCGCCGGCATAGGTGAAGTTGGAGGTGTTGTCCCACGCCTGGATGTCGATGCCGGTCTGCGGGCTGGTGAACAGAGCCTCGATCAGGCCGGTCGAGAACGCCTGGGGAATTTCGGCAAACGGCAGGATGGTAGCGTCGAAGCCCAGCATTTGGCCCATTTCCTGGGTCGCGGTCGAATAGATCCGCAGCTTCTTGCCGGCGAAGTCCTCAACGCTGTTCACCGGGAACTTGGTGTAGAAGCCCTGACCCGGCCACGGGGTGTAGTAGAGGATCCGCAGGCCCTGCTCGGCGAAGATCTTATCGAAATAGGCCTTCTGCAGATCCTTCAGCAGCCACGCTTCGGTGTAGCTGGCCGCGATGAACGGCAGACCGGCGAGGATGTACATCGGATCCTCATTGCCGTAGACGCCGAGGCGGATCTCGCCGATCGGAATCTGGCCTCGCTGCAATGCCGTCTTGATGGCGTCGAGCTTGATCAGCGTGTCGTTGGAATTGAGCTGAATCTTCAGCGAGGTGGTCGCTTCCACGTCCTCAATGAACATCTTGATGTTCTGGGTGTGGAAGTTGCTGTCCGGATAGCCGGACGCCATGATCCAATCGGTGGCCGCGGCAGAGCCGGCAGACAGCGCGAGCGAGGCGCCGACCACAGCCGACATCGCCGTTTTCCTCAAGATCCCCATGGTTCTCTCTCCTGAATGTATAAACCCGGCCGTTTCGACCGGACTTCACGTCGCGTCATGCGGTTGGATCTCTCCCGCCCCCTGATGCCGGAACCGGCAATACGGGAGAGCGCATAGGCACTGCTCGCAGGTGCAAAAACGGGACCACGCCATCGACCGGCAGCATTCCGCCCGATGCACCCGCAGACGAGCCGGGCAGCCGCATCGCGTGCTCAATGATTGGCCAGAACTTACCTGAAATCCAGGCAGGGAATGCGTTTGTGGATTCTAAGACGCGCGCCCGGCGCCCGGAACGAAATCCGTAACGGGACAATCGGGCAGAACGTCCTCGACGGTCTCCCCGAGATCGATCTTCATGTGGACCGAGATCACATGCGTCAGTCCGTTTCCATCGGAGAACGGCAGGTCCAGACCGAGCACTTTGATATGACCCCGGCCATGAAGGGACAGGAACCCGCACGCGATCCCGATGAACGGGCGCCGGTCCATCTCTCTGAAATACTGGATTTCCGTCAGCTCCCAGAGATCGGGGCTGTTGGACAACTCGCCAATCGTCCGGTTCGTGTAGTCGACCCGCCACCACTCGGCCAACTTGGTGCCCCAGAGGGTGAAGCGCAGATTGAACGGGTCGCGCTCCACCTTGGCGATGAACACCCGGCCAAGCCAGTCGACGAAATCCTCGAACTGAAAGTCGTCCCGGCGCGGCACACCGCCTCCGGGAGGGCGTCTGTCGTGCCACTGCGCGACGAGGCCGCGGAACGGACCGAAAGACCAAGCATCGGTGTCGAGGGGGCACATGCCGTACCGCCACTCGACCGGTGTGCCCGTCTCTTTCGCCACCGCGCCATGGGAGGGCGTGCTGTCGGAGGGCGTCCCGCCGGACGGATCCGCCCTGTCAGGCGATACGGCCATGAACGGCTTGCCGCTCACCGCCGGCCGCAATCGCCCTCCCGGAAAGTCCTCACGCCCATCCATCAACCGCGTCAGTCCCCGTTCCAGACCGGGCGCGCCGGATCGAAATGATTGCGCAGCGGCTGCCAACAATCGGGATACTTCACCTGAAGGGTCGGCAACTCGGCCGCATAACGCGTAAGCTGCTGCGGGAAGCGGGTCTCGAACATGAAGGCGAGCGTCTTGTCGAGCTTCTCGGGCTTCAGATCCTTCAACGAGGCACCGTAGAACGCGTCAGCATCGGGACCGTGCGGCAGCATCATGTTGTGCAGCGACATGCCGCCCGGCACAAAGCCCTCCGGTTTGGCATCATAGACGCCTTCGATCAGCCCCATGAACTCGGACATGACGTTCATGTGATACCAGGGCGGCCGGAAACTGTTCTCGGCCACCAGCCAGCGAGGCGGGAAGATCACGAAGTCGATATTCGCCGTGCCCGGAGTGCCGGAGGGAGCGGTCAGGACCGTGAAGATCGATGGATCGGCATGGTCGTTCAGGATCGGCCCCACGGGCGAGAAGTGGCGCAGGTTGTACTTGTACGGCGCGTAGTTGCCGTGCCACGCGACCACGTCCAGCGGCGAATGGTCGATCTCACAGGCGTTGAACGTGCCGCCCCATTTGACCACTACGCGATGGGCCTCGCCGCCCCGCTGCTCGTACGCGGCGACCGGCGACAGGAAGTCGCGCCGATTGGCCAGACAGTTGGCGCCGATCGGGCCCCGCTCCGGACAGGCGAAAAGCTCGCCATAGTTCTCGCAGATATAGCCGCGGGCCTGATCGTCGCCGAGCAGCATCGCCTTGAACTTGATGCCGCGCGGCAGGACGCAGATCTCGCCCGGCGCGACATCGATCACGCCCATCTCGGTGAAGAACCGCAGCGCCCCGACTTCCGGCACGACGAGCATCTCGCCGTCGGCGTTCCAGAACACTTCCGCATCCATGCTTTCGGTCACCGCGTATGTGTGGATCGCGAAGCCGGTCTGGGTATGGACGTCGCCGCCGGTGGAGATCGTCCGCATGCCCGTCAGGAAGGTCCCGGCATCGGCCGGAATGGGCGCCGGATCCCAGCGCATAGGGGCGAGCGGCAGGTCGCTCTCGCCG
This sequence comes from Alphaproteobacteria bacterium, assembly GCA_024742275.1. Taxonomy (GTDB): domain Bacteria; phylum Pseudomonadota; class Alphaproteobacteria; order Thalassobaculales; family Thalassobaculaceae; genus Thalassobaculum. Next base: position 30,464 of record JANSYS010000011.1, read on the forward strand.
ACGGTCGGAGCCGAACGCCAATGGGGAAGGTCGATCCGCGCCATGTCGCCGATATGCTTGACCGTGGGACGCATTCGGTAGAGCCACGACCGCTTGTTGGTCTCGCGCGGGGCGGTGAACGGAGTGCCGGAGAGCTGCTCGGCGTAGAGGCCATAGGGGCAGCGTTGCGGCGAATTCTGACCGACCGGCAGCGCGCCCTCGACCGCTTCGGTCTCGAAATCGTTGCCGAAGCCGGGCATGTAGCCTTCGTTGTACTTCGCCCGGCTCACGGAGCGAAAGATTCGGGTCGATTGTTCATTCATGGCACGCTCCCATCCTACGCAGCGCTTCCCCCAGATATGGTCTCCGAACGTAGAAAGACGATATATCGCCGACACCTTCGCCGATATCGATCCTTTGTATACTATATGCGCTTCCAACGGTCGTTTGTGATGTCGTCATAACTTTCGTGCGGGTGCCGACGCGGTCGTACGGCCCTTATCGACGCCCGAGGCACGCCGTCGCCGCCATGTCGACGATCGCCGCGGTGTCGATGCCGAAATGGGCATAGACGTCAGGGATGTCGCCGGACTGGCCGAAGCCGGTCACGCCGAGCGGGTAGACCCGTCTTCCGGTGGCCGACCCGATCCAGCTCAGGGTCGCCGGATGGCCGTCCTGGGCGGTGACCAGGGCCGCTCCCGGGGCCAGGCGCGACAGCAGGGTCTCCACATGACTCGTACCCGGTCCACCATTCGCACCATTGCCGTTGCGGGCGCGAAGGCTTTTCTGCCAGCCGTGGTACAGCCTGTCGACCGACGGTACGGCGAGCACGCCGAGGCCCGGGATGTCGTCAGCCATCTCCTCGTAGGCGGCCATCACTTCCGGGGCGACCGCGCCGGAATAGACCAGCGCCAATTCCGCGCCCGGCCCCGGCTCGACCTGCCAATACGCGCCGGCCAGGATGTCGGCGGTCACGGCGTCGACCAGCGTGCGGTCCGGCTGCTCGATGGAGCGGGTGGAGAGCCGGAGGTAGACCGAACCGCCGTTATCGTCCTGCATGTGCTCGAAGCCCCAGCGCATGATCTGCGCCAGCTCATCGGCGTAGGCCGGCTCGAACATGGTGAGTCCCGGTTGGCCGAGGCCGATCAGCGGGGTGGAGATCGACTGGTGTGCGCCGCCCTCCGGCGCCAGGGTCACGCCGGACGGGGTCGCAACCACCATGAACCGGGCGTCCTGATAGGCCGCGTAGTTCAGCGCGTCGAGACCGCGGGCGATGAACGGGTCGTAGAGCGTGCCCACCGGCAGCAGGCGGGTGCCGAACAGCGGCCCCGACAGGCCGAGGGCCGCCAGCAGGATGAACAGATTGTTCTCGGCGATGCCGAGCTCCATGTGCTGCCCGCCGCCGTGGCGCATCCACTTCTGCGCCGAGGCCACCTGCTCCTGGCGGAACACGTCGTTGCGCACGTCCAGCGAGAAGATGCCACGCTGGTTCACCCAGGCGCCGAGATTGGTCGAGACCGTCACGTCCGGCGAGGTCGTGACGATCCGCGAGGCCAGGGCCGAGTTGCCGCGCGACAGCTCGTGCAGGACCGAACCGAAAGCCATCTGCGTCGAGATCGTCTTGTGGCCGCGGAACGGCAGGACGGACGGGATCTCCACCTTGTCGGCCTTGTGGACGCGCGACCCGGGCGCGTTGAAGTCGACCACCTGCACGAAATCCCGCAGCGCGCCCTCGTCCATCCCGGCTTTGGCGAACGGCTCCCACTCCTCGCCGTCCTCGATGCCGTGGTCGGCCTTGAAGCGGGCCATCTGCTCCGGCGTCATCAGGCCGGCGTGGTTGTCCTTGTGACCGGCCAGGGGCGTGCCGTGGCCCTTGACCGTATAGGCGATGAAGCAGCGCGGCCGGTCGTCGTCGACGCCGTGGAACGCCTCGAGCACCGCCTCCATGTCCTGGCCCGCCAGATTGGTCATCAGTCTGTGCAACTCGACGTCGTCGTGTTCGTCGAGGATCGCCTTGATGCCGGTAACGCCGCGCAAGTCCTTTTTGAGGTGATCGCGCCAGACACCCGCCTCCCCGGCGCCGCCCTTGAAAGTGAGCGCGGAGTAGAGGTCGTTCGGACACTCGTCGATCCAGTTGCGCAGGGTGTCGCCGCCGGGCTGGGCAAAGACCCGCTCCAGGCGCTTGCCGTATTTCAGCATGACGACTTCCCAGTCGACCGTGCCGAAGAACTGGCGGATCTTCTGGAACAGACCGTCGGACACCACGCCGTCCAGGCTCTGGCGGTTGTAGTCGATCACCCACCAAAGGTTCCGGACGTCGTATTTCCAGCCTTCCAGCATCGCCTCGTAGACGTTGCCCTCGTCGAGCTCGGCATCGCCGACCAGCGCCACCATGCGGCCCGGCACCTGGCCCGCACGTTCCGGATCCTGCACCAGATGCTGCATCCGCACGTAGTCCTGAACCATGGACGAAAACAGGGTCATCGCCACCCCGAGCCCGACCGAGCCGGTGGAGAAATCGACCTCGTCGGCGTCCTTGGTCCGCGACGGATAGGACTGAGCTCCGCCATAGCCCCGGAACCGCTGAAGCTGATCGAGCGACTGGCGCCCCATCATGTACTGGATGGCGTGGTAGACCGGGCTCGCATGCGGTTTGACGGCGACCCGGTCCTGCGGGCGGAGCACGTCGAAATACAGCGCGCTCATGACGGTATTCAGCGAGGCGCAGGACGCCTGGTGCCCGCCGACCTTCAGCCCGTCCCGGCTCTCCCGGACGTGGTTGGCGTTATGGATCGTCCACATCGCCAGCCAGAGCACCTTCCGCTCCAGCGCGGTCAGGATTTCGAGCTTCTGCGGATCGATCACGCCGCCGCCGGGAACCGCATTCGCCGCCCGCTTCGCCATGCTCAAGACTCTCCTCCGGTTGACGTCCCGTTTCTAGCACACCTGCAAAGCCGGATGATCCGGTGAAAAGAGCGTCAGAACCGGAAGGTCGCGCCCAGGGTCAGGATGTCGATCGAGCTGTCGTAGGTACCGCGCAGCGTTCCCGCGGCGGCGCTCGACTGATCGAGCGAGGCTTCGTCGACGAAGATGTGGGTGTAGCCCGCCGAGATCGTCCACCGGTCGTCGACGGTATAGTCGGCCCCAAGCGCGATCCAGTATCGGTCCGCCGGGGATGCGCGGCGTGCGGAAATTGTCGTCCACCGGGCTCTGGTCGTACGCGACGCCCGTCCTCAGAGTCCAGTGCTCGTCCGGCTTCCAAGTCGCTCCGAGAGAGACGAAGAACGTGTCGTTCCAGTTCTCCGGCGTCACGCTGTCCGGTTGGGCTGGGTTGTCGAAAACGAAACGCAGTTCCTCGAAGCGGCTCCAGGCGGTCCAAACCACGTCGCCCATGACGGCGAAGGACTCGTTCACGTCGTGGTGGACGCTGACGCCGATTGTCTCCGGCAGGGTCACGGTGCTGGTCACATCGCTATCGGTGAAAGCGCCCGACGCCGTCAGCACCTGAGCGTTGGAAGGCACGTCGAAATCCGCGTCGCCCTGGACACTGAGCTTGGTTTGGCTGCGCCAGGAGAGGCCGAACCGAGTGCCCTTGATCGGTTCATAGAGCAGACCCGCAGTCGCCCCCAGGGCCCAGTCGTCGCCTTGCAGATCGGCCTTGCCATCGGCCTGCTGAGGCAGCGCGCCGAGCGTCGAGCAGGTCGAAGCGCCCAGGGAACCGACGCAGATGGTGCCGAAGTCGACGGCATTGGTCAGACGGGCCTTGGCATAGGTGATGGTCGGCCCACCCCCGATGCTGAGCTTGTCGTTGATCCGAATAGACGCCACGCCGGTCACCGATACGGTCTCGAGATCGGAGGTGATCGCGTGGTACCGGCCGGCCCAGTCGTCCTCGTAGGAGGTTACGAGACCGAACGGCACGTTCAGAGCAAGCCCGACATTCACGGTATCGCTTACCGGAGCGACCAGATACGCGCTCGGCACCCCGGCCAGCGAGCCCGCGTCACCACCGTCGCCACCGGACATCGTTCCGCCGGCACCGTCTGTCGCCGTGGTCGACTCGAATACGGATCGAGGTTTGATTGCGGAGAGGCCGCCTTGCGACTGCGGCGTTCCGAAGAGCGATATCCCAGCCGGATTGAAGAACAGAATTGATGCGTCGTCGCCCGACGCCCCGGCGCCGGCGAAGGCGTTGCCGAGCTTGCTGGTACTCTGTTCCTTGAGCTGGAAACCGGAGGCGAAGGCCTCAGGCGCAAAAAGCAGAACGGTCGCCGCCACGCAATGCGCGGCCGTGGTCGAAATCCGCATCCCTTCTCCTCCCCAGTCGGCCGGTACGACGCCAGCTCTATGAGTAGAAGTGTAGGACAGGTTATGGATTTGTGAAGCTCACTCCTATCAAAGCGCCGACGTCAGCCCGGGACGAGCACCCCGTCCGACGCGGAGCCCGACGCCTCCTCGTCCCTGGTTTCCTGTTGTCGCCTCCACATCGCGGCATACCGCCCGCCCCTGGTCAGCAGGTCGGCGTGACGGCCGCGTTCGACGATCCTGCCCGCCTCCAGGACAAGGATCTGATCCGCATCGACGATGGTAGAGAGCCGGTGCGCGATCACCAGTGTCGTCCGCCCCCGGGAGACCTCGCGGAGGCTCTCCTGGATCGCCTGTTCGGTATGGCTGTCCAGCGCGGAGGTCGCTTCGTCAAAGACGTATATGCGCGGATTCTTGAGGATCGTCCGGGCAATCGCGACCCGCTGCTTCTCGCCCCCGGAGAGCTTCAAGCCGCGCTCGCCGACCGACGTCTGATAGCCGTCGGGGAGGCCCATGATGAAATCATGGATGCTGGCATGACGGGCAGCCGCCTCCACCTCCGACGGCGTCGCCTCGGGACGACCGTAGGCGATGTTGTAGTAGATGGTGTCGTTGAACAGCACCGTGTCCTGCGGGACGATCCCGAGCGCCGCCCGAACGCTCTGCTGGGTGACCTCGCGAATGTCGGACTCGTCGATCCGCACGGCGCCGTCGCCCACATCATAGAACCGGAATAACAGACGGGAGATCGTCGATTTCCCTGCGCCGCTCGGCCCAACGATCGCCACGGTCTGGCCGGGTTCGACGGTAAAGGAAATCCCTCGCAGGATTGGCCGATCCTCACGGTAGGCGAAGCGCACATTCTCGAACGACACCCTCCCGGGACCTTGCGGAAGAGCCTCCGCGTCGGGTCTGTCCGCAACCTCGCGCTCGATGCCGAGCAGCCTGAACATCGCTTCCATATCGGCCAGCGACTGTTTCATCTCGCGATAGACGAAGCCAAGGAAGTTGAGCGGCAGGAAGAGCTGGATCAGGTAGGTATTAACCATGACGAAGTCGCCAACGCTCATGACGCCCGACTTGACGCCATAGCCCGCCATCGACATCAGGACGATCAGACCGCCGGCGATGATGAAACCCTGACCGACATTGAGCAGCGAGAGGGAGCTGCGCGAGGCCACAGCCGCATCCTCGTAACGCCGCAGCGAGCCGTCGTAACGATCCGCCTCGTGCCGCTCGTTGCCGAAATACTTCACCGTCTCGAAGTTCAGAAGACTGTCGATAGCCCGCGTGTTGGCGGTCTGATCCTGCTCGTTCATTCGCCGGCGGAACTTCAGGCGCCACTCGGTCACCACCATGGTGAAAACGATGTACCCGGCGACCGTCACGAAGGTCACCAGCGCGTACCAGACGTCGAAGAAGTACCAGAGAATGCCGCAGACCATGGCAATCTCGATCAGCGTCGGCAGGATGCTGAACAGCATGAAGTTCAGCAGGAATTCGATACCCTTCACCCCGCGTTCGATCGCCCGCGAAAGCCCACCGGTCTGTCGATCCAGGTGGAACCTCAGGGACAGGGCGTGAAGGTGTCGGAAGGTCTTGAGCGCGACCGTTCGGATCGCGCGCTGGCCGACGCGGGCGAAGAAGAACTCCCGGAACTCACCGAACGCCTGTTGGGCGACGCGCACCAGCCCGTAGCCGATGATGATCGAGATCAGCGCGGTCAATGCGAAGTCCGTGCCGCCGGAGATCAGATCGACCGCCTCCTTGTAGAGGATCGGGACATAGACGGTCGCAACCTTCGCCAAGACGAGACAGATCACCGCCGCCACCACGCGCGCGCGGATCGTCGTTTGCCCGACAGGCCAGAGATAGGGCGCCAGGGTGCGGATTGTGTTCCAGTCGCCGTTGGCGGCCGGACGGGACTCTGAGGCAGGCGTCATTCCAACTCCAGGGTGGATGGGCCTAGCGGATATGGGGCTGGCGTGACGGTCGGCCAGCACTCAACCGGCAAACCGTCGGCGCAACAGAGGCGGCCGGCGCTGTCCGGTCCAGCGAATCCCGGTCCCGCCGCCCCTTCATCGCCGGGCGTAGAATGCGCGCACCGCCTCGACGATCCGCTCAACGTCCTCCGCCGTGATGTCCAGATGGGTAACCACGCGGATCTTCGACGGGCGTGGTGCTCCGAGAACGATTCCCTGCTCCTTCAAGGCCGCTCGCAACGGTTCGACATCCTCTGCCGACGGCTCGATGAACAGCATGTTCGTGTCGATATCGTCGACATCCACCTTGATCGGGCCGGCCTCCGCCAAGCCCTCGGCCAGACGTCGTGCGTTGGCATGATCCTCCGCCATCCTGTCGACATGGTGTTCCAGCGCATGCAGTCCCGCCGCCGCCAGAATGCCCGCCTGGCGCATTCCGCCGCCCAGCATCTTCCGCAACCGCCGCGCCCGTCCGATGTAATCCGCCGGGCCGCTCAGCACGGAACCGACCGGCGCGCCGAGCCCCTTCGACAGGCACAGCGAAACGGTGTCGATCTTCGCCACCATGTCTTTCGCTTTGAGCCCCCGCTTCACCGCCGCGTTCATAAGCCGAGCGCCGTCGATATGGACCATCAGACCCCGGGAATGGGCGGCGTCGGCCAGCGCGTCGATGCGATCCTGCGGCTGAACCCGGCCCGCGACCGTATTCTCGAGCGACAGCAGCCGGGTGACCGGCTTGTGGAAATCGTCCGGCTTGATCGCCTCAAGCACCTGTTGGGGCTCGAGTCCGCCCCGCGCGTCGGTTCGCAGGGGATAGGCGGCGACGCTGCCGAGGACGGCGGTGCCCATCGCCTCGTACTGGAACACATGGTAGCAGTCGCCGATCAGGAACTCCTCGCCACGCTGGCAATGGGCGAGAACGCCGAGAAGGTTGGATTGGGTTCCGGAGGAGACGTAGAGCGCCGCCTCCTTCCCCATCATACCGGCGACCTTAGCCTCCAGCGCGAGGACCGACGGGTCCTCTCCGAACACGTCGTCGCCGACATCCGCCCGCGCCATCGCCTCACGCATCGCCTGGGTGGGCAGGGTGACCGTGTCGCTGCGCAAATCGAGCGTCCGGTTGGCGGTGACCTCGCGAAGGACGGCGGCTGTCATGGAATTCTCCTGGAATCCGGATATCGGTAAGGACGGCTCCACCGATACCCCGAACCAACCGCATCGCCAATACGACACGTCGCCGAGAGCTGTCGGCAACGCGGACCTATCGGATCAACCGGGCCGATCAGCCGCCTCGCACTTCCGACAGGAACCCGCTGACCTCGCGGCTGAGCAGACTCGACTGACCGGCCAGATCGCTGGCCGCGGCCTCGATGCGGCGGGCCTCGTCTGCGGTCTGTCCGACCGCCTGGGTCACACCGGCAATGTTCGAGGAAACATTTCGGGTGCCGGAAGACGCCTCTTCGACGTTCCGGGCGATCTCGCCGGTCGCCGCTCCTTGTTGCTCGACCGCAGCCGCGACCGCGGCCGCGATCTCGTTCATGCTCGAAATGGTCTGCGAGATGTTGGAAATGGCCGCAGCCGCTTCTCCGGTGCCCGACTGTATCCCTGAAATCTGCTGACTGATCTCCTCGGTCGCCTTGGCGGTCTGCCCAGCCAGCGCTTTGACTTCAGACGCTACGACGGCGAACCCTTTACCCGCATCGCCGGCTCGGGCCGCTTCGATCGTTGCGTTCAGGGCAAGCAGGTTCGTCTGCTCCGCAATGTCCTGGATCAGGGTAATAACGTTTCCGATCCGCTCGGCCGCCTCGGTGAGGCCATTGACCATCGAGACCGTGGTTTCAACCTCACCGGCCGCCTCGCCGGCAATCCGGGAGGATGTCGACACCTGACGGCGGATTTCCTCGATCGAACTCGAGAGTTCCTCGGCAGCCGAGGCGACCGTCTCCACGTTCGCAGCCGCTTGATCCGCCGCGGTGGCGACCGACGACGATTGGGACCCGGCCTGATCCGCGGCCGAGGTCATGGACGAGGCGGTGCTCTTCAGGTCGGTCGCGGCCTTGGCGACGGCCTCGACAACCTTCCCGACGCGGCCCTCGAAAGCGTTGGCGAGCGATTTCATGTTCTCCTGGCGCTCGACCTCCTGGCGGGCCTCCATCTCTTGCTGGCGTTCCGCCAACCGGTCCGCCTCGACCAGATCGCCGTGCAGCCGGACCAGCGACGCGGCCACCGGACCGAACTCGTCGCGTCGATCCTAGGAGAGCCCAAGAGGGTCCGAGGCGCGGCGCGACACGGTATCGAGATCCGCAAGGAGTTTGTCGATCGGCTCGCGGATCACCCTGAACAAGTAGACCGACAGCAGGACGGCGATCAGAATCGCGATCGCCGCCGCGATCAGCAACATGCGTACCGACCGCGCGACGTCCGCGCGGACCTGGCTCATGTTCGCGATCGCCGCAGCGGTGGTTTCCGCTCCCTTGCCTTCGATCAGGTCGCTCAATTTGCCCACCGCATCCGCCATGGTGGCCGCAGCCGTGTCGAAAGAGCCCATGAGCTTGTTCCCCGCCGGAGCGCCGCCCTCGATATAGGCGTTGGCCATCCGCTCGCCCTCGCTGAAGAACCCGGGCATCGCCTCGGCGGTTTTCTGCAAAGCGGCAAAGACATCGGGGTAGTCGAGGTCGCGCGCGAGTTCCTGTGCTCGCTCAACGACGGATTCAAAGGAGCGGCGATGGTCGCGCGCCTCGTCAAAACCGTCGTTGAGGCCATCCTGGCCGCGGGTTGCAGATATGTCCGTCAGCCATTGCTGAACCTGCACCACATGGAAGCGTACATCCTTCACCATCAGGTCGAGTGGAACGATTTTCGTGAACGCGACATTCACGTCCTTTTCCAGCGTCTCCAGGTGCCGGAGATCCCGGTTCAGGGAAACCGCTTCATAGCCGATTGCCGCGACAAAGATGAGGATGATGCCCGCGAGACACGCGGCCATTTTTTGGCGAATGGACATTGGTTGCGAGGTTCCTTGTGGGCCAGCAGGGGCTGGCGGGACTTCGTGACGAACTCTGGCGAACGACGATCCGACGCCGACGCGGAAGACAAGCATGGAAGACGTTAAACGACACTTAAGCCGGCAGCGTTCCGCCAAGCTCGGTAGACTAGAGCTATATCATAAATCGGCTGTAGGGCTCATTGCTCTGCTGCTGACGGCCTGGATTGCCCGTGGTTACGACACCCGCGGCCTCCAATAAGAGTTCCTGTTCAGCGCTCCTGGCGACGGTACGTGTCAGCCAAGAAAACGGCGGACCCGAAGGTCCGCCGCCGCAACAGGTCCTCGATTGGCTGCGGCCAATCAGGCGAACCACCAGCGCTCCATCCAACGCGAGCCGTCAAGATCCCAATTCGAGCCGAACTCGTTATGGCCGATCGCGTCGGTGGTGGCGAAGACATAGGACGCGAACATCGGAATGATAACGCCGCCGTCCTGGTTCAGAATGAGCTGCATCTCATAGTACATCTCGCGGCGCTTGGCTTCGTCGAGTTCCGCGCGTGCTTTGATCAGCAGTTCGTCGAACCGGGCGTTCGACCAGAAACTGTCGTTCCAGGCGACGCCGGTTTGGTAGGCAGTCGAGAACATCATGTCCTCGATCGGGCGGCCGCCCCAATAAACGGCACAGAACGGCTTCTTCATCCACACATCCGACCAGTAACCGTCGTTCGGCTCACGGACCGGGGTGATGTCGATGCCGGCCGCCTTGGCCGAGTTCTGGTACAGCACCGTTGCGTCCACCGCGCCGGCGAAGGCTGCATCGGACGCCGACAGGTCGACCGCCAGGGAGTCCAGGCCCGCCTGTTTCAGGTAGAACTTCGCCTTGTCCGGATCGTAGGTGGTCTGCGGCATCTCGCTGTTGAAGAACCGCTGACCGCGGCCGATCGGCACATCATTGCCGACGGAGCCGTAGCCAAACAGGATCTTCTCGACCATTTCCTCCCGGTTGATCGCGTGTTTCAGCGCGCGGCGGACATTCACATCGCTGAACGGCGCAGCCCGGCAGTCCATGGCGAAGGTATAATGCTGGGTCCCCGGAACCGAGTGGATGTTGATGCCGGGCTTGCGGCCCAGCAGACCGGTGGTCTTCAGGTCGAGACGGTCGGCCGCGTAGACCTCGCCGGAGACCAGCGCGGTCGTCCTGGCGTTCAGATCGACCAGCGACAGAAGCGCGATGGAGTCGAACCAGCCGCGGTCGTCGGCCCAATGGCCGTCATAGCGGGTGAAGTCCGCACGGACGCCCGGCTCGAAGCGTTCCAGCTTGTAGGAACCGCAACCGATGCCCGACTGCCAGTCGAGCTTGCCATCCTTGGACGGGCCGATGACCAGATGATAGTCGCTCAGGATGAACGGGAAGTCGGCATTGCCCCCGTCCAGGACGAAGGTGACCGTCGACGGGTCGTCGATCTTGATTGCCTGAACTGCCTTGACCAGCGGACCGGCTGCGGAGGTCGACTGCTCGCCGCGGTGGTGGTTGATCGAATTCACCACGTCCTCGGCGGTCAGCTCTCGACCGTCATGGAACGTAACGCCTTTGCGTAGCTTGAAGGTCCAGGCCGACGCGTCGTCGGAGGCCGACCAGCTCTCGGCCACGCCCGGCTGCACGCTCCCGTCCGGGCCGATCTCGGTCAGATAGCCGTGAATGCCGAACAGAAGGGACAGCGTGAAGCCGTTTTCCGAAAGGCCCGGATCCAGCGTATCGGTGGACTGGCCGTGGGCCTGTCCCATCTTCATGTGGCCGCCCTTCTTGGGAGCGGCAGACGCCGCGCCCAGCGGAAGGCTCGCCGCAATACCGGCAGCAGCCGTGGTTTGCATGAACCGACGACGGTTAAATGCGCCGCCCAGTAGTCTGGTCATCTGGTACCTCTTGTGTGAAGCCTCTCCCGACGATGTGCCCAGGCAGGCGCGCGAGAACCCAGATCAACAGGCCGCGTTTCGATCGGCCCGGCGGACTCACGCAGCGGCCGGATTACCCGTTCCCGCCTTGACATCGTACCCGGAACGGCCGGCTCCCGCCGCTCCGACCCCCAGCCCGCGTCCTGCGGTCGGGGACCGGTATCGATGCATCAACCCCGCCGTGAGTCAACCGAACTGCATCGTTGACGCGGTAGCTCGCCAAGCGCCTTTCATCGCCTTCAACGTTCCGCCACACTGCTCTGGAAAAGCCCGTTGCGACGCATTCAGTAGGACGACAGCCCAGGAGATAGCGCCATGGCAAAGGCTACGGACACCCTCTCCGATCCGATCGAGCTACCCGGAACACCCGACTTCGACAGCTATCCGATCATCCGCCGGCCGATCGGCGCGACCGTCTCCGGTGGCGGCATAGGGATAGAATGGGACGACGGGAGCCGGAGCCGCTATCACCCGATGGTGCTGCGCGAGAACGCCCCGGACCCCGAAACCACGCATCCAGTTACCCGCGAACAGGCGCGGATGCTGACGGATTTCCCCGTCGATCTCGCGGCAGCGTCCGTCGACATCGACGCCGCCGACGCTCTGTGCGTCGCCTGGTCCGACGGTACGAGCAGCAGGTTCCATCCGGGCTGGCTTTACGCCCATCGCCCGCGCCGGCAAGCACCCGACAGCGATCTGCCGGAACGGGCGATCTGGAGCGGCGATCTCGATCCGTCTGTGATTCGCGTCGACGGATCGAACATCCTCCGCGACGAGGAACAGCTCTCCCGATGGTGCGCGGCTCTCCATATCTACGGCGTCGCGATCCTCGAAGGCGTCGGCACAGATCCAACGGTCATCGAAACGGTACCGGCGCTGCTCGGCCCGCTCCGCGACAACAACTTTGGTCGGGTATTCGACGTCGTCACCAAACAGGACGCGACGTCGAACGCCTATACATCCATGGGGCTACCGCTGCATGTCGATTTGGCTACCCGGGAGTATATGCCGGGTCTGCAGTTCCTTCATTGCATCGAGAACGGCGCGGTCGGCGGCGAGAGCCTCCTCGCCGACTCCTTTTTCATCGTTGAGAAACTAAAGCGGGAAACGCCGGACCTCTATGAGGCGCTGTCGACGGTTCCTCTGACATCGGCGAACAAGGCGGTGGACACCGACTACCGTTGGACCGTTCCGATGATCCACCTCGATCCGAAGACCGGCGAGCCGCTGGAGGTCCGCTGGAATCCTTGGCTACGCGCACCGCTTACCGAGGAGTTCGACACGGCGGACAGGGTCTACCGGGGGCTCCGGCGCCTGTTCGACATGGGCGACGATCCGGCCAATACCGTGACCATTCGCCTCAAGCCCGGCGAGATGCTCGGGTTCGACAATCGTCGTGTGCTGCACGGCCGCACCGCCTACGACCCGACAACCGGGAGCCGGGCACTCCGCGGCTGTTATGTGGAGCGCGAAGAGCTTTGGTCGCGGCTACGCATTCTCGCCCGCCAGCGGCGCGCCCGGGCGATCCGGACCTGACTGCAGACCGGGCTGTTGGCCGCGCCGGTTCATTCATTGTCGATGTCCCCCGCTCCGGCTCCCCGGTCCCGGGAGGACGTATCGGCGGGTACCAGGGTTCGGGCGGCCAAGTCCGACAGTCTCCGCCAGTCGGCGGCGTCGACCAAGACGCCGTCCGCCGCCGCGGGCGGCGTCCCCGCCTGACCGGAATGCAATGTCAGTATCAGACACGGGCACTGGGGCGCCGATCCCAAGATGTCGGGTGATGCGGATACCCCGTCTCCCCTGACCTGAACGCTCGCACCGTCTTCGGCCGACACCGTTACCTCAGCCTCCCGGCCGTCCCGCGCCAGAGCCTGACCGATCAGGCCCACCAGCAGCACGGGCGCGTCGGCGCTCTCCACTGCGAGCGCCGTGCCCGAAGCCGTCGACAGCAGAAGGTCGACCGTTCCCGGACCGTGAAACGCCATACCGCTGCCGGAGGATGTCTTCTTTGCGGAAAGGCCCGCGACCGAGGCCCCGATTCCGTCCTCGCCGACCGCCACGAGCCATGCCGCCGCATGGCCGATCTCGGCCGCTGTACCGACCGGCAGGCCGCTGCCGACAGCCGCTTTGGCGACGAGGGTCCTGACCTCATTCAGCGAGACATGCACCGCGCCCTCACGCCATACCCGCACAGGGAACGGATCCTAGTGTCGGGAACGCCCATCCGTCGGGGTCGGCGGCAGCGATCTCGTCCAACCCGGGTGCCCCCTGGAACAGCACGATGCGGATCCAGCGATCGGACTTGGGATCGAACCGCCCGGCCCCGAAAAAGGACAGCTTGCAGCGCAGCATATCCACGGGAACGATCCTCTCGCCGATAAGATTCTCGCGGATTTCGGCATAGGGAAAGCGTCTTGCGATGTAGACCCGAGCCGCAGCGAAGCGGTGTTCCGGGTGGCGCATCAGGAAACGAGCGAGACTCTCTGCGGCATCGGCGCTCGACAGGTCCCGATCGAACGCTTGAACCCTGCGGGCGATGTCCAGGGGCAATTCCTTCTCACAACCGGGCTCCTGAAATCGACGACCGAGGCGCGGCTCGCTCTTCTCTTCGGACACGTACCAGAACCGATCCTGTTCGGTCGGATCGTCGAAATCGATCGCCCTTACCCAGTCGAAAGCCGCATCGAGGTCACGTCGCATCGCGCCGACGGTCACAGTCGGGTCGAGGCGCGGTTCTCCTGGGCTCGCCATCCTGTCGGCCAGGTCGTCGACCACGTGTCCGTAGGGCTCGAGGATCAGGGAGACCAGGAGTTCTTCGGTCTCCACAGAGAACGCCGCGGCCGCCGACATCAGGGATTCCCAGGGCCGACGGCGGGCCAGCCAGCCAGCGTCGAGCCAGCCGGCCAACGCCTCCAGGTCCTCCCTCAAGCCCTCGATACGGGTCATCTGCCGCCGGTCGTCGGTCTTCCATTCGACGACATGGGCCCGCGCTTGTTCGAGAGCCGCAAGGAAGCGGGAGATTTCGGGATCGGTCGCCTGTTCGACCGCGCAGGCCCGCGCGAGTGCCGTCTCGCGCGCAGCGATCCAGTTGTTCAAAAGAACCGGGTGATTGACCAGGAAAGGCGCCATCCCAAGGCCGGTCGAATTGCCGATACCGAGATAGCGCCGATAGACCGGGTCCAGGCCGACGGCCCGCTCCCCTCCCCGCGCCCGCGCGACATGCTCGACCAGGTCGAGGGTAAAGCCCCGGATCAGCCATACCGTCAGCATCTCAGCCTGAAAAGGACCACCCATCGCCGGACGGTCGGCAATGCGGGAGCGGTCGGCGATCCCGAATTTTCCGTTGCCGTACACCGCCGTCGTCCGCATCAGATACCCCGTCGACGCAATCGATCCTCGCTCGGGCTGCGTCCCGCGCGCGAGGGCGTCGGCCACATGCTCGAACAGCCGGACGCTTCGGTTTGCGCGGCTCAGCACGAGTTCCCTGGCGGTGAAGCGGGCGCCTTCCTGGCGCGGCACGGTCGCCGCAAGGCGGTCCAAATCGGCCTCCGACGGTTGCCCATCGAACAGAACGTACGAGGTGTCCCAAGCCTCCGCGATCACGCGGTCGCTTCTGTTCTCCGCATCCAGAGGCAGAGAGAAAGCGACGAGGCTGTAGAGGTACCCGCCCAGTTCGAGGCTGTAGACCGCCATGCCGTAGCCGTTCCCGTCGATCCGCCAGATCGGACGGCGGACCACGGCACGCTCCCTGTGGAGGCGGCGGATCAGGGTCCGCAGGAAGCTGAGACGCGTCGGAAAGAACGCGCCGAGCCGTTCGAGCCGCATCACCTCCGCCGGCGGTCGCATGGACGTTCCGGCGGCGATAGCGGCCGGTTCCGACATCAGGCAGCCGCCATCGGACCGAAGGACCGCTCGAAGAAATCGAGCCAATTGCCGCCCATCACCCGGGCCACGTCGTCGTCCCCGAAACCGACATGTCTTAAACCCTTGGCCAGATTAGGAAAATGAGCGTTCGAGCCGAACCAATTGGGTTGCGGCGGAAATCCCGCTTGGGCGGCGGACCCCTCGCCGTAGTCGATCTCTTTCGACCAGGTGCCAACCCGCATCCATTCGACGACGCTGTCCGGCTGATCCTGGCAGAGATCGCTGCCGAAGCCGATCCGCTCCACCCCCATCAACTCCGCCGTCCGCGCGATCATCGTGCAGAAGCTCTCCAGCGTGCAGTCGGACTTTCCGGCCAGATGGTGAGGGTACATGGAGAAACCAAGCATCCCGCCGGTTTCGGCCAGCGCCTTCAGGACGGTATCGGACTTGTTGCGAAGGGCAGGATGCCAGGAGGCGGGATTGGCGTGGGTGATGGCGATAGGCCGCTCGGAGATCTCGATCGCCTCAAGGGTCGACCGTTCCGCGGAATGGCTCATGTCGACGACAAGTCCGACCCGATTCATCTCCTTGATGACCTGCCGCCCCATCCGGGTGATACCCGTGTCTTCCGCCTCGTAGCAGCCGGTCGCCAGCAGCGACTGGTTGTTGTAGCTGAGCTGCATAAACCTCGCGCCGAGGGTATGGCAGATTTCGACAAGGCCGATATCGTCCTCGATCGGCGACGGGTTCTGAAAGCCGAAAATGATCGCCGTACGGCTCTCCCGATGGGCGCGACGCACGTCTTCGGCAGAGCGCGCTTGCACGATCAGGTCCGGAAACCGCTCGAACCAGCGATTCCAGGAGATCATGTTCTGGACGGTCTCGCGGAAGTCTTCGTGGTAGCAGATCGTGACATGCACTGCGGAAACGCCGCCGTCGCGCATCTGGCGGAAGACGGTTTCCGACCAGTTCGCATACTGACAACCGTCGATCACCAGCGGCCGAGTCCCCATTGCGCCCGCCCCTTCTCTGCCCGATGGACAGAGCCAGCTTAACCGGCGCCCGGAACACGGTCGACCCATGGCGACGGACGCCGTCGACCGAAGGCGCTCCGGTATCAAAGCGATCCGGTTTCCAGGTCTCCCCAAAACGCCTGCAGACAGTCTCTACGGGACCTTCTCCCGTCTCTCTGACGAGTTTCCGGTGTCAACGCCCGCCACCGCGAGGCCAGACGCGACGCCGCCTCAGATGTGCAGCGCGTGGCCCAGGGTTCGGAGCGCCGCCTCCTGGAAGGCCTCTCCGTGGGTTGGATGGGCGTGGATGGTGCCCGCGATGTCTTCGAGACGCGCGCCCATCTCCAGCGCCAGGGCGAAGCCGGCCGCCATCTCCGAGACATGGGCGCCGACCGCCTGAACTCCGAGCAGCAGATGGGTATCCTCGCGGGCGACCACCCGCACGAACCCGTCTTCCCGCGCCGTCGTCATGGCCCGCCCATTGGCCTGGAACGGAAACAGCTTCGTCACTGTGCGGTGTCCATCCGCCGCCGCCTCGTCCGGGTTCAACCCAACGGTGACGATCTCAGGGTCGGTGAAGCAGATCGCCGGGATCGCGACCTTGTCCCAGGTTCGGCGATGACCGGCGAGAATCTCCGCCACCATCTCTCCCTGAGCCATGGCCCGATGCGCCAGCATCGGTTCGCCGGAAATGTCGCCGACGGCGTAGACACCGCGCATCGACGTGCGGCAGCGGTGGTCGATTTTCAGGAAGCGCCCCGACCGGTCCAGATCCAGTTGCTCGAGTCCGTATCCTTCCGTTTTCGGGCGACGTCCGACCGTGACGAGCACCTTTTCGGCGGCCACCGCTTCCGCACCCTGGCCGCGATCGATCTTCAGAGCGGTGTCGTCGAACCCGACGGCCTGCGCCCCGGTCAGAACCTCGACGCCGAGCGCCTCCAGCCGGGCCAACACCGGTCGCACGAGTTCTGCATCATACTGCGGGAGCACGGTGTCCGCCGCTTCGATCACGGTGACCCTTGAGCCGAGCTTAGCAAAGGCGGTGCCGAGCTCCAGGCCGATGTACCCGCCGCCGACCACCGCCAGCGACATCGGGACGGCGCCGAGCGCAAGGGCGTCCGCAGACGAGAGGATACGGTCGCCGAAGGCCAGGTTCGGCAGGGCCACCGGCTCCGACCCCGTCGCGATCACCACGTTCTCCGCCCGGATCGTCTGGATGCCGGTATCCGTGGTCACGTCAACGGTCTTGCCGTCGACGAAAGTGGCCCAGCCTCGGATCGACTTGACCCCGGCTTTCTTCAGCAGGCCGCCGACGCCCAGGTTGAGCCGTTCGACGATCCCATCCTTCCAGGCGATGGTCCTGGCGAAATCTATCGCCGGCGACGCGGCAGACAGGCCGAACTGAGTGGCGCCCGCCGCCGCCTCGTTCAGTCTGTGGAACGCGTCGGCGGCATGGATGAGCGCCTTCGACGGTATACAGCCGACATTGAGGCACGTGCCGCCGAGCGGCGCACCGTCGACGATGACCGTGTCGAGGCCGAGCTGTCCGGCGCGGATCGCGCAGACATATCCTCCCGGGCCGGCGCCGACGACCAGAACCTTGCAGGTGATATCGCGCATCGCTCAGTCCTCCACGAACAGAGTGGCGGGGTTTTCGAGCTGGCGCCGGATCGTCTGGACGAACACCGCCGCGTCCCAACCGTCGACGACCCTGTGATCGAAACTCGAGGACAGGTTCATCATCCTGCGCGGCACGAACTGGGTACCGTCCCAGACCGGACGGATCTGCATCTTGTTGACGCCGACGATGGCGACTTCCGGACGGTTGATGATTGGGGTGGTGGCGATCCCACCCAGCGCGCCGAGCGAGGTGATGGTGATCGTCGAGCCCGACAGTTCGTCGCGGCTGGCCGATCCGGTACGCGCCGCTTCGGCGAGCCGTGTGACCTCGGCGGCACAGTCCCAGAGCCCACGGGCCTCCACATGACGCACCACCGGCACCATCAGACCACCGGGAGCTTGAGTGGCGATGCCGATATGCACGCCGCCATGCTGGTGGATGACGCCCGCATCGTCGTCGTAGTGGGCGTTCATCGCCGGCTGCTTGGCGGCGGCATTAACCATGGCCCGCATCAGGAACGGGAGCAGGGTCAGCTTCGGCCGGTCGCCTCCATGCTCCTTGTTAAGGGTCTCGCGGAGCCGCTCCAGCTCCGTCATATCGATCTCATCGACGTAGGTGATATGGGCGACATGGGCGTTGGCATCGGCCATCCGCTCGGCGATCCGGCGCCGCAGGCCGACGACCTTGATCTCCTCGATCGCCGTGTTGGCGACCCGCCCGCCCCCGCTGAGCGCCTCGCCCGAGCCGCTGAACCAGAGATCGAGATCCTCATGGGTGATCCGTCCGGCCGGGCCGGTGCCGCGAACCTGCCTCAGGTCTACGCCGCCGTCTTTCGCCCGCCGGCGGACGGACGGAGCGGCGATCGGCCGGTCGTGTTCGCCGCGCGCCGGGCCGCGAGAGGGAACTTGCATCGGCTTGGCGCCGGTCGACGGTGTTCGCGGCGGCTGCCCTTCGGGTTCGCTCTCCAACGCGGGGGCCGGATCCCTCACCGCATCCTCATCGTCCCCGTCGGCGGCGCCCGCCGGCTCGGGATGCGGGTCCGTCGGCTCCGGCCGCACCGTGGTGTTGCCCGCTCCCTCGACCTGCAACGTCACGAGCGGTGCGCCGACAGAGAGCACCTCGCCCACATCGCCGCCGAGCCGGTCGACAGTGCCGGTGACGGGAGAGGGAATCTCGACCGCGGCCTTGTCGGTCATCACGGTGGCAAGGATGTCGTCCTCGCGCACGATCTGACCGACCTCGACATGCCATTCGGTGAGTTCGGCCTCCGCGACCCCTTCGCCGACATCCGGCAGCTTGACCGTGTGCGTGCCCATCTCAGACCTCCAGCACTTCCTGCAGCGCCCGCCCGATACGGTCCGGCCCGGGGAAGTAGTCCCATTCCTGTGCGTGCGGGTACGGCGTATCCCAACCCGCGACCCGCCGGACCGGCGCCTCCAGATGGAAGAAGCACTCCTCCTGAACCAAGGCCGTCAGCTCGGCGCCGAAACCGGAGGTCAGGGTCGCCTCGTGGACGACGATGCAGCGCCCGGTCTTCAGAACCGACCGCCGGACCGCGTCCAGGTCCAAAGGGACCAGAGTGCGCAGGTCGATGATTTCAGCATCGACGCCCGCCGCCTCGGCCGCCGCCAGGCTTACATGGACCATGGTGCCGTAGCTCAGCATGGTGACGGCGGTGCCCTCACGGACGATCTTCGCCTGGCCTAGCGGCACGGTGAAGTGGCCGTCGGGAACCTCGCCCAGGTCCGATTGCGACCACGGCTTAACGGGACGGTCGTGATACCCATCGAACGGTCCGTTGTAGAGCCGTTTCGGCTCCAGGAAGATCACCGGATCGTCATCTTCGATAGCCGCGATCAGCAGCCCCTTGGCGTCGAAAGGGTTGGACGGGACGACGGTCTTAAGGCCGGAAACGTGGGTGAACAGGGCTTCCGGGGACTGGCTGTGGGTCTGACCGCCGAAGATCCCGCCGCCGGTCGGCATGCGCACCACCATCGAGGCGGTGAACTGGCCGTTGGAGCGGTACCGGATGCGCGCCGCCTCGGACACGATCTGGTCATAGGCCGGGTAGACGTAATCGGCGAACTGGATCTCCACGCACGGCCGAAGTCCGTAGGCAGCCATACCGATGGCCGCGCCAACGATGCCGGCCTCGCTGATCGGCGTGTCGAAACAGCGAGATGGCCCGTACTTCTTCTGAAGCCCCGCGGTGCAGCGGAATACGCCACCGAAGAAACCCACATCCTCGCCGAACACCACCACGTCGTCGTCGCGCTCCATGCAGACATCCATGGCATCGCGGATAGCCTCGATCATCGTCCGCCTTGCCATAGCTCAGTACCCCGCCTGCTGGCGCTGGCGGCGCAGGTGCGGCGGCATCTCCGCATAGACGCCTTCGAACATGTCGCGCACGGAGGGATGCTGGCCGGAGTGCAGGGTCCCGTGCGTCTCAGCTTCCTTCTGAGCGGTGATGATCTCGTCCCGGATTTCAGCTTCGGCCTGGGTATGGCGTTCCTCCGACCATTCATCGAGTTCGATGAGATGGTTCTTCAACCGAAGGACCGGGTCGCCGAGCGGCCAAGCATCACTCTCCGTCTTCGGACGGTAGGCCGATGGATCGTCGGATGTGGAATGGGCACCGACCCGATAGGTCACATGCTCGATCAAGGTCGGCCCGAGGTTGCGCCGGGCCCGCTCGATCGCCCATCTGGCGACCGCGTAGACCGCCAGGTAGTCGTTTCCGTCGACCCGAAGCGACGGGATCCCGAAACCCAGACCGCGCGCCGCGAAGGTGCCCGATCCGCCGCGCGCGATCCCCTGAAAGGTCGAGATTGCCCACTGGTTGTTGACGATGTTGAGGACCACCGGCGCCTTGTAGGTCGAGGCGAAGACGAGGCCCGCGTGGAAATCCGACTCGGCGGTGGAGCCGTCGCCGATCCAACCGGCAGAGATTTTTCGATCGCCCTTGATCGCCGAGGCCATGCCCCAGCCGACCGCTTGAATGAACTGCGTCGCCAGATTGCCGGAAATCGAGAAGAAGCCGTGGTCACGCGACGAATACATGATGGGAAGCTGGCGCCCCTTCAGCGGGTCCCGCTCGTTGGAATAGATCTGATTCATCATGTCGACCAGCGGGTATCCGGCGGCGATCAGCAGCCCGGCCTGTCGGTATGTGGGGAAATTCATATCGCCCGGTTCGAGCGCTTTCTGGAACGCGCAGGCGATGGCCTCTTCGCCCAGGTTCTGCATGTAGAACGAGGTCTTTCCCTGGCGCTGGGCGATCATCATGCGGGCATCGAAGGCGCGCAGGGTCATCATATGGCGCAGACCGTCGCGCAGTTCATCGGCCGACAGCAAACCGGCCCAAGGACCGACCGCGACCGCATCGCGATTCAGCACGCGGATGATGGAGAAGGCGAGGTCGCGGATGTCGTCAGGAGGAACGTCGACAGGGGGACGCGGCACCTCTCCGGCACGAGCGATTCTGACCGTCGAAAAATCCGGCGTGTCACCCGGACGGACGGCCGGTTCCGGCACATGAAGGCTCAACGGATCGGCCGGCGCGGTTTCGGTTCCGATTTCCTCGCTCATGGCTTCTCCTTGGCGCGGCCGCCGCTTGACCGACCGGATCCGGTCGCCTCACGTCCTGATATGTCCATCGACGGAGCAATCTTCGAGGATGGATCGTCGAACGTCGGAAATGTTATTTTGCGAATGTACCGTATTGAATAGGATAGATATCAAAATCATTTTGCAAATTCACCAGGGTAAGAAAGCGTCTTATGAACTGGGACGACCTGAAACTGTTCCTGGCCATCGGCCGGCTCGGCAAGCTCACCGCCGCCTCTCGCCGCCTTGGACTCGACGTCGCGACCCTGAACCGACGAATGACGAGCTTGGAGCACACGTTGGCGACCAAGCTGTTCGAGCGCAGCCCGAAGGGCTACGCGCTGAGCGATGTCGGTCATGCGCTGATGCGACACGCCGAGGCGATGGAACTGGCAGCCGAAGCGGCGCAGGAGGAGGTGGGGCAGACTTCGGCGGCGCTGAATGGGGCCGTAAGGATCGGCGTGCCCGAGGGCGTGGGGAATTTCCTGCTCTCGGAGGTCTGCGTGGACCTCTGCAACGCCAACCCGGATCTCGACATGGAGGTGGTCGCGCTGCCCCGGGTGTTCAGCCTGTCTCAGCGGGAGGCCGATCTGGCCATCGCCGTATCGCCGCCGCCCAGCGGCCGCCTGACAGTTCAGAAGATCACGGACTATCGTCTGCGGCTGTATGCCGTCGACGCGCTGATCGACCGGCACGACGGCTTCAGACGCGATTGGGATCTTCGACAGGTCCGCTGGGTCGGATATATCTCCGACCTCGTCTTCGACCCTTCGCTGGACTACATTCCGCACGTCGTCGGCGACGTGCGCCCGGCCCTGACCTCCACCAGCCTTCTGGTCCAGCTCCGATGGCTTCTTGCGGGCGCCGGGGTCGGGATCCTGCCGGATTTCATCGCCAGGGCCTATCCGGATTTGAAACCCGTTCGGGGCGACCAGATTTCGCTCAAGAGATCGTTCTACCTGATCCGCCACGAGACCGACGTCAGGCTGAAACGTGTCACCGCCGTCGCCGATCGCGTGGTTGCCGGCATTAGGGACCGTGTAGTGGCGCCCGCCTGAGCGAGCGACCTCCAGTCCAGGAGCACCCGATGGAACCGGCTACCCACGCGGTCGAAGATCAAAGCGCCGTCTTCGCCTTCCTCGCGGATCCGGCGACACATGGCGGCAATGGAGTCGTCAAGCGGATCGACACCCATGGAGCCGCCGTCTTCCTGGCCGGCGACGCTGCATACAAGGTAAAGCGGGCGGTCAAGTTCCCTTTCATGGACTTCTCCACTCTGGAACGGCGCCGTGAAGCCTGCACGGCGGAAATCATCGTCAACCAACCCAACGCGCCGGACGTCTATCTCGGTGCCCTGCCGATCACCCGCGACGCCGGCGGACTGGCAATCGACGGCGACGGCGAACCGGTCGAATGGTGCGTCCATATGCGCAGGTTCGACGAAAGCCGGACCCTGGACAGGGTCGCCGAAGCCGAAGGCCTGTCGGACGGACTACTGGATCGGATCGCTGCCTCAATCGTCGCCTCGCATGACCGCGCGCCGGTCCACCACCGCGCCGGCTTCGCCGAGGCGCTTGCGAGGATCATCGAAGAGAACGGGGAGAGCCTCGCCAAGACGCCCGAGTTGTTCGGCGGCGTCCGGGTGGAGCGCCTGCGGCGCCGCGCTCGGGAAACCCTGACGTCGGTTCGCTCGACACTCGAACTCCGCGAGCGCCAAGGCCGGGTTCGGCGCTGCCACGGCGATCTGCATCTGCGCAACATCGTCGTCCTGGACGACGCGCCAACCTTGTTCGATGCCATCGAGTTCGACGACGCGCTGGCGACGGTCGACATCCTCTACGACCTCGCCTTCCTGCTTATGGATTTGGGTGAGCGGGATTTCCGGCGCGAAGCGAACCGGGTGATGAACCGGTATCTCGTCGAAGACCGCGATCCGTCCCAGACCGACGGCCTTGCCGCCCTCCAACTCTTCGTCAGCGTGCGGGCGGCGATTCGCGCAAAGGTCGCGGCAGCCGCTATCGGGACTACGGAAGGGACGGCACTTTCAGATCTTCGAACGGAGGCGGCGCGATACTTCGACTTCGCCGAGGCGGCACTGACCCCCTACCCGCCGCGCCTTGTCGCCGTGGGCGGATTATCGGGCGCCGGCAAGAGCACCCTTGCTGCCGGACTTGCGCCGGATTTCAGGCCGTTTCCCGGCGCCGTCCACCTGCGCAGCGACGTGATCCGCAAGCGTCTGATGGGGGTGGCCGAACATCAGAAACTGGGCGAAGCCGGATACACCGCCGATGTAACTGCGGCCGTCTACGCATCCTTGCTCGACGAGGCGGAGGCGGCGTTGCGGGCACGCCAAAGCGTGATCGTCGACGCGGTCTATCAACGCCTTGACGAGCGGGAGGCCGTCGCCGATCTCGCCGAGGCGATGGATGTCGATTTCACCGGAATATGGCTGGAAGCGCCGACCGAGACGCTGGTGGCTCGCGCCGACAGCCGCAGGCACGATGCTTCCGATGCTGACGGTGCCGTCGTCGCCGCCCAGGCGAAGCGCGATATCGGCTATCTCGACTGGTTCAGGATCGACGCTGCGGGCGGCCCTGATCGAACGCTTCGGGCCGCGCGGTCGGCGACCGGAATATAGTCACCCTCGCTTCTCGGTTCTTGACCGAGCCGGCGTCGCGGTCATCACCAGCCGCACTGGGACGCGTAGGTTCGGCCGATCGAGCCCGGTGCGCGCCCCAGAGCCTGTTCCGCCGCCGCAGGTCGGCGGTGTAGGCTGATCGAAAAACGGGAGGGATTCATGGACGACCTCAAGGTCGCCGTCATCGGGGCCGGTGTGATCGGCCGCACCCACATCGATACGCTGACCCATGCGCGAGGTCTGTCGTTGTCGGCGATCGTCGATCCGTTTCCGGCCGCACGCGATCTGGCGGAGCGTCACCAGGTCGCCCACTTCGCAGAGACCGAGGCACTGGTTGCGGCAAAACTCTGCGACGCGGTCGTCATCGCTTCGCCGAACGATACCCATGTCGCGATCGCCAAGCGGGTTCTGGATGCAGGCATCCCGATCCTGCTGGAGAAGCCGGTCGCCAGTTCTCTCGCGGACGGTGCGGCGCTGGCGACGGTCGCTGAGCGGACGGGGGTTCCCGTGCTGGTCGGTCACCACCGCCGGCACAATCCAATCATCAAGGCGGCGAAGCGGGCGATCGACGACGGCGCGATCGGGCCGCTGGTCATGGCGACCGTGACCTGCGCGATGCTGAAGCCTATGGATTATTTCGACGTCGCCTGGCGCCGCGATCCGGACCAAGGCGGCCCGCTCCTGATCAACGCCATTCACGAGATTGACCTTTTGCGCCACTTCTTCGGCGAGATCGCGACGGTCCAGGGCACAATGTCGGCCGCCGCACGCGAGCTTCCGGTCGAGGACACGACGGCTGCCATCCTCACATTCGAGCGGGACGGTCTCGCCACCATCGCGCTGTCCGACGCCGGTGTCGGGCCTTGGGCCTGGGAGTTGACCTCCGGGGAGAATCCCGGCCGTTTCCCCAAGCACGACCACATCACCCATCTGTATTCCGGTCGGTCCGGCGGTTTGAGCCTACCGGACCTGTCCCTCTGGACCTACGGGCCAGGGGGCAACTGGACCCACCCTCTGACAATGGAGCGGCTAGAGGTGGGTGAAGGCGACACCTACATCGCCCAGATGGAACACTTCGGCGCGGTCGTGCGGGGCGAAGCGGACCCGTTGGTCACCTGCGAGGACGGCATCCGAAACATGCATGTGGTCGCGGCAATCAAACGGTCGGCCGAAACCGGTCGAGCGGTCCCTCTCTCGGATCTGGCCGCGGAAGCGGATGTCGCGTGACCGGCCGCGCGATCCGACGCGCAAACCGCAAGCGCCGCCGATCGGAACCTCTGAAAACCCAAGGTGAGCCATGACAGTTCTTATAACCGGCGGCGGCGGTTTCCTCGGCGCCTGGATCATTCGCCGCTTGGCGGCGCGCGGCATCGATATGCGCGTCTTCGACCGCCGCGAGGACCGGGGCGTCGTCAGAGCGATCGCCGGCGACGTCGCGGACCAGCTTGACTGGAGGACAGGCGATATCGCTGCCGGCTCGGATTTATCCCGCGCCGCCGAGGGATGCGACTTCGCGATCCATTTGGCCGCCCTTCTCACGCCCGACTGTGCCGAAAACCCGATCCTCAGCGCTCAGGTCAATCTCATAGGGACCCTGAACGTCTTCGAGGCGGCCAAGTCCGCCGGCATGCGCGGGGTCGCCTATGCCAGCAGCGCCGGCGTATTCGGCCCCGACGACGGTGCCGTGCCCTATCCCACGACCCAATACGGCGCCTTCAAGCTCGCCTGCGAGGGTAGTGCAAGGGCCTATTGGGCAGACGCCCGGATCTCCAGCGTCGGCTTCCGCCCGGCAATCGTCTACGGACCGGGGCGCGAGACCGGACAAACGGCGGGACCGACCCTGGCCTGCCGCGCGGCAACGGTCGGGCAGTCTTACACCATCGGATACTCGGGCCGCGCCGATATGATCTATGTGGACGACGTGGCCGCGGTCTTCGAGGCGGCGGCCACACGATCGTTCGAGGGCGCGCACGCGTTTTCCCTGGTCGGGGAGGTGGCAGATGTTTCCGAGATCGCCGCCGGCATTCGCCACCACGTGCCGAACGCCGTCATCGACTGGTGCGGTCCGCCCCTGTCCCTGCATCCGGTGATCGCGCCGAGCCCGATTGGCGCCGTACTCGGAGAGCTGCCGCACACGCCTCTCATCGACGGTTTGGGTCGGACCGTGGCGTTCTATCAGTCGGGCGCGGTCACATAGCGCGCGGGCCGCTCGACGGGCCGCACGCTTTGTCGACGACCGCCTACTCAGCCTCCAGTTCCGCCAAGGCAGCCCGGCGGGCCCGTTCCTTGACCTGCGACGGGGGATAGCCAAACTCCCGATGGAATGCGGTCGCAAAATTCGCCGGACTCGAATAGCCGGCGCGACCGGCCGCTTCCCCGACCGACAGGCCGTCGCGCTCCAACTGGTCGCGCGCGACTTCAAGGCGGCGCACCCGGGCAAACTCCATCACCGTCTGTCCGTAGCAGTCGCGGAAGACGCGCTGCAGCGTACTGACGCTCATGCCGGTCCGTCGGGCGATCTCCGGCAGATGCAGTCCACCGTCGAGATTGCGCAGGATCATCTCCCGCGCGGTCTGCGCCCGCACGAGATCGCGGGACCGCATGTGGCGGGGCACAGGCCGAGACTCCGCGGACCGGAAACCCGAAAGCGCGTCGTGCATCAGGCCGAGGGTGTCCCGCTCGGCGGCGATCTGCGCCAAGATGCTCTCGTCGCGAGACCGTTCAAGCATGTCCTCCGCAAAGCGGATGGCGGCCGCCGACGGTTCCCATTCCTTCGCGGCAAGATGAACTCGCAGGAAAGTGGAGAACTCGGCCGGCACGCCCCCGCTGCCCGCCCCCTGCGTGCGGTCCTCGAACCAAGATAATGGAACGGTGACGAGCAGATGCCGGGTGTACCGGCCGCGCCCCGCTGTCCGCCGCAACGGAACCGGATGGGTCGACGCCCATAGTCGCCCCACCGCTCCACGGCGCGCGCTCATCGAGAAGGAACTACCGTCCACAGCACCGTCGAGCGCGCCTTCAAGCAACAGCAGTATGCAGACGCCCGGCTGCAGCACGGCCTCCTCCGGCCGATTCGTCGTCTCGATGCCGTCAGTCGCGCGCACAAAGATGCCGGAAGCGAACGAACGGTTTGCCGACTGACGGTCCGTCACGTCGTGCGCCGCATCGTCCGGTGTTGCCGAAATCCATTCGACCGGGCGGGAGCTTTTCGGCCTGAGACCGAGCGGCTGCGAGCCCATCCCCGATTGCTCGACAGAGCGGCGCGTGTCTTGGCGGCTGAGATGGCCCATTCCTGATGACCCTTCATTCGGAAATGCCTGCTTTACGGATAGGATAGTATTGAAAATGGTTCGCAATATCAAATTCGGTTTTCACAGAGGGGACCTTTTGCCGCATCGGGTCGGTGCTGGAGCGGCAAATCATTGCAGAGATACGGGGGATAAAAAAATACGAAAACGTCAATAAATGGACTTAAACGTATAAATATACCTAAAATTGTACTGTAAAAGATTCGTCCCTCACGCTCGCGAAACGGGCGCGATCACCGGTGTCCACGGCCCTCGGGCCGCTCTCTCCCGTTCGGCCTACAAGATCGGCATTCGACGCACACTAGCCCTGTGGGCGGGTAGAGGGCGTCGAGAGCTCAGTCGACCGAGTCACGGATCAGAGGCGAGGTCGAGCAATGAATTCCGCCACCGCCCTGGAAAACCTTGTCGTACTTCACCGGCACGATCTCAATGCCCAGCTTGTCCAACGCGTCGGCAGTATGTGGCGACGCTCCCGCCTCCATGATGACCCGACCGGGTTTCACAGCGATGCAGTTGACCACCCCCGACGGATCGTCCGGATGAACTTCGATGGTGCGAATGCCAAGCTCCTGAAGCTTGCCCAGGAACCAGAAGGGCAGTTGGGTCGGATTGATGATGGCGGTGTCGACATCGATCATCACCAGCGCGCCGTCGATGTGGAGCCGGTACCCGGTCAGGTCGACACGCAACAGCTCCACGCCCTGGGCGTTCAGAACCTCCTCGACCTGGCGAGTGCCTTCCTCGTTGACGCGCGATGAACGGCCGATCACGGCGGTCTTGGAATTCAGCCAGACGAAACTGCCGCCTTCCATCAGGCCGGTGCCATGGATGGTACGCAGGATCGGCATGCCGAGGGCACCAAGCGTCTCTGTGACCGGAGCCTCCTCCCCACGCCGCACGATCGGCCCCAGCCGGGTCACGATGGCTCCGCCTTTTACCCCGATACAGGAATCGCGGGTGTAGATCGACTTGTGCTTCCCCGGCGCACAGCGCTTCAGATAGACGACTTCGACTCCCTCCGCGCGGAGCGCGTCCGCCAGCGCGTCGTGCTGCTCCTGCTGCTCCTCCATCGAGTGGATCGTATCGCCGCGCCAATACCAGGTCTGGCCCTCGGCATCCCCGTAGGAGCCCAAATGCTCCAGGCGCTTGGCCGGATCGAGGATCTTCATCTCCTCGCCGGGCCGATGCATCAGCACCATGCGGAGCTGACCGACATCGTTGTCGCAGCCCCACCGGCGACCCCAGACGGTTTCCTGCTGCGACGGACTCTCGAAGCCGGGCTCAGCGTGGCTCGGGAAAGTCTTGATGGTCATGTTGTAGCGGTATTCGAACTCGCTGACGGCACCCATGGCCCGTTTCCTCCTCAGTCGTCTTTACAACGGTCTCCGGCGGCCGCTCAGGCCCCGGATGGCGGCGTCGGCAACACCCATTCGGGTCCGCGCGCCGTCTCCACGTATTCCGGCCAGGGGAAATGCACCGGCGCGGGGTAGTTCTTGCCAAGCAACGGCGGGACCCAACTCGAACCGCCGATCCCGCCGCCGGTCCGCTGCTCGAACTCCGCCTTGCAGCGGGCAAGCGCGTCCGGGTTCTGCATCAGTTCCAGGCCCGTGGCCGCAATCACCTTACCCGCGGTGAGGAACATCGGGTCCATCGCCCCAGGCACGCCGCCAAGAGCACAGTGGCACCAATGAGGTATCTTCACGCCAGGCGCCGGGTTCTTCAACGCCGCCCGGCCGACATAGAGGCGCGCGGTCGGCGTATGCCAGGTCATGTCGGTGTAGTCGTCGGAGGTGTAGTTCTTCTGCCAGGACGGGAGCTGAGCGCGCAGCTTGGCCTCGCCCTCCTTCGGGTCGACCAGTTGCTCCAGGATCTCGGGGAACGGCTCCTCAGGCGGCTCGTAGCCGAGGTTGCGGATCATCTCGCGGCCGAATTCCTTGGCCTCCTTGGTGAAGGTCGGGGCTCCCACCAATTCGAAGTTGGCGTAGGTGATCTCCGCCAGTGCATTGTTCGCGAGGCCCGGTCGGGTCTTGGTCACCCAGTCGGAACGGACCTCGCAATGGGTCAACCCGGCGACATGCTCGGCGTTGTTGTCGAGGACCCGCTCGATCGCCTCCGCCATCTCGATGGACGGGCAACGCCAGGCATACTGGATCTGAGAGAACCGCGGCGGCAGGTTGTCCGCGGTCGCGAAGCCTCCGTTCAGGATCGCTTCATTCAGGGTCCAGGAGCCGCGATGCGGAAGCATGTTCTCCTTGGTGTACTTCGTCGTCGTGTACATCAGGCACATGGCGTCGAGCGCCGCGGGCGCGCGGGCGATGGCGTGGCTGTTCTGAGAGCCCTTACGTTCGCCGGCCGCCCCCCAGGTCTCGGGGTCGGGGGACTCGAAGGTATAGACCTTCGACCAGTAGCAGCCGCAATGGGTCTCCCAGACCACCGTGTTGGAGAGGTCGGGCAGCGAGGTCGGGTGGAAACTGATCAGCGCGTCGATATCGTCGTAGTAGCCGTGGCTGGCATGGATCGGCTTGGAGCCGCACATCTTCTCCGCCGGCTCGCCGAAGAACTTGATGCGACCGGCGATGTCGTGCGCCTTCATCGCCGCCTGCATGGCGAGCGCGCCAGTCAGGCCGCCGAGGCCGAGGGCGGAATGCGGATCGGTATGGCCGGCGGCGTAGGGATGCACCCCCTCGCGCGGCTTGCGGTAGGGCACCGCCTCCTGGCTGGAGCCGACGACCGCGTCGTATTCCGCATAGCAGGAGATCGTGGGGCCGCCCGTGCCGTTCTCCCAAGTCGCGCAGAACGCGGTCGGCATCCCGGCCGAACCTGGCTCGACCTCGAAACCCTCGGCTCGAAGACGCTCCACATACCAGGCGGCTGACTTGTACTCCCGCCACGACGGTTCGTGCAGGTGCCAGATTTCCATGTGATCGCGCGACAGTCGCTCGGCATTTGCGTCCACCCACTCGAGGGCGGTCCGTTTGGCGGGTGTAATGCGGTCGGTCATCGGTCGACTCTCCTGGTGAGCGGACCGGCGGCTACTTGGTCTCCCGCTTGCGGCGCAACCACAGATCCATGATCAGGAGAGCGAGGGTCACCGCAATAAGAAGTGTCGCCACCGAGGCGATTGTCGGATCCAGGTGATCCTGGATCCCGTTCCAGATACGTTTTGGCAGAGTGTAGATGTTGCGGCTGGTGATGAAGAGCACCATCACGATCTCATCGAATGAGATGGTGAACGCAAAAAGCCCGCCGGAAAGGACTCCCGGCATGATGCTGGGAACGATTACCCACCGGACCGTCTGGCCGATCGAGGCTCCCAGATTGCGCGACGCCTGCTCCAGGCGGACGTCGAAGTTCGCCAGCGACGCTGACACCGTGATGACCACATACGGGATCGCGACCAGCGTATGGGCCAGGATCACGCCGATATAGGTGTCGACGATTCCGAGGTCGATCCAGAACCGGTACAGGGCCAACGCCTGAACGATGGTCGGCACGATGATCGGCAACAGCATGAAGGTGCGCACCCGCTCCGACCACGCCGAGGCGATACGCCAGCAACCGATGGCGCAGAGCGTTCCCAACAGAACCGCGAGAATTGTCGAACTGGTGGCGATCACGACGCTCTGGAACGTCGCGTCCAGCCACTTCTCGTCGCTGAAGAATTTGGCGTAGTGCTCCCAGGAGATGTGCTCTTTTGGAAGCGAAAGGTAATACTGGTCGGTCACCGACACCGGGAACACGATGATCATCGGCATGACGAGGAAGGCGAGCACGGTCCAAGCCGCGCCGAGCACCATCAGCCGTCCGAAGCTCCACTTCGTCTCGATCATGATACCGATGACCTCACGATGAGCCGAACACGCGGCGAAGATCGACGAAACGTCCTACGATCGCGAGCAATAGGAACACCCCGAACAACAGCGACGACGACAGCATCGTCGCCTTCCCCCAGAGCAGCGTCTCTTCGAATGCCACGCGGATGTATTCGGAGATCATGACCACCTTGCCGCCGCCGAGAATCGCCGGCGTGATGAAAAAGCCGAGAGAGAATACGAAGACCAGCATGCAGGCGGCGATGATGCCCGGCCGGCTCAAGGGCAGGTAGACCCAGAGAAAAGCCTGGATCGCCGAACCGCCCAGCCCGCGGGCGGCGGAGACGTATTTCGCGTCGATCGTCCGGATATTTGCGTAGATCGGCAGAATCGCGAGCGGCAGCATGAAGTGGACCATGCCGATCACCACGCCGATCTCGTTCCGCGCCAGACGCAGCGGCCGATCGATCAGGCCGATGAACTGGAGGAATTCGTTGATCGTTCCCTGAGTCCGCAACAACATCACCCAGGCAAAGGCGCGCACGAGGACGCTGAGCCAGAAGGTCAGCAGGATGCAGAACATCATCATCGTCATCTGCTGCCGCTCGACATGCGCCATGGCGAAGGCTACGACATAGCCGAGAACGACGGTAAGCGCGGTCGTGAGCAGGCAGATCCGGGCCGTCGTCCACCAAATTTTGTGCAGGAAGTCGCTGGTGAACAACTCCTCGTAGTTGCCGAGACCGGGTACCGGCTCGGTAACGCTGATCCACAGGACCTGGATCAGCGGGAACACATAGAAAATAAGCATCAGCGCGACGGCCGGAAGTATCAGCATCCAGTATCGGAACTGCTGTGATGATCCGCCCAAGATTTTTTCCTCCGGCCGTCGTGCGTTGGTCGGGCCCGATGCGATCAGGCCGTTGGGATTAGGCCCCTATCATCACGCCCCTGCGGTCAGGCCTGAGCCTCAAGCCACTTCTCGCGGGAATACTGGTCATTGGTCTTCCCGCTCGAATGCATCTCGCGGTACCAGTTCCCGTTGAACGGCACCTGCTGCGAGAGGTTGCCCGGCTGGCCTGGGTCATAGGCCTTGAGGTCGTCAGGAACGAGGTCCGCGGCAGCCGGGTTGGCCGGGCCGTTGCCCATGATCTTGAAGAGCTCGACCTGCTGAGCGGGGTCCTGCGAGGACGCGATGAACTGCATCGCGGTGTCCTTGCCCGCCGGGTTGCCCTTCGGAACGTTCCACATGCCCGGTGCGACGCAGCCGCCGGCCCAGGTCCATTCGACCGCACCGTTCATATCGCGGCGCAGCAGGTTGGCGCGGGTGTGCCAGATGTTGCCCATCACCACTTCGCCCTCACGGAACAGCTGCTGGCTCTGCGAGCCAGAGCCCCAGATGATGACGTCGTCCTTGATCTCCTTGAACTTGTCGACTGCGCTGTCGATGTCGATCGGATAGACGTCCTTGGGCGAACGGCCGAGCGCCTGCATGCAGGCTTCCATCATCCCGTTCGGCTGCTTGCGCATCGTCCGGAACCCGGGGAAGTCAGCGGTGTTCCAAAAATCGGCCCAGCCGGTCGGAACCTTACCCACAGTTTCTTTGTTATAGGCCAGGATGAAGCTGAACATGTAGTTGACGACGCCGTGGTCAAAGGCGAATTCCGGCAGCACTTTGCTCTTGTCGACGATGGAGTAGTCGATCTCCTCGATCACCCCCGCATCAGCCAGAACAAGGGTTGTTCCCGCGCCGGTGTCGCAGACGTCCCAGGTCACAGCGTTGGCCTCGACCATGGCACGGATCTTCGAGCCGAGCGGGCCGGTTCCATCGATCACAACCTTGACACCGGTTGCTTTCTCGAACGGCTCGCCGAATGCCTTCTGATAGGCATCTACCGCCGGGCCGCCCCAGTTGACGATGACGATCTCGCCGGCCGCATTTGCTTGGCCGCCGCCCAGCGCGACCGCCGTCGGGACCGCGCCCAGGAAGGCGATCGCCTTCATAAAGGTACGCCTGTCGATTTCGCCCTTCGCCAGACGCTCGGAGGCGATCTCCACGCAGTCGCGCGCGAAGTCGCTGTCGCAATTGTCCTCGATCTCCGGATAGAGGTCCTTCTCGTACAGTGTCTTCGTCAGACTCACTTCAGCCTCCTCAAGTTGGCGGCCGGCCCCCTGCCGGCCTTGAAAACCGGTCTCTCAGCGGTCGCGGACGACCACCGATGCATCGGGCTCCCAGCCGAGCCATATCTCGTTACCGATCGACGGTTCGACGGCACAGGTCCAGGCCGGCGCCGTGGCGATCAACTCGCCCATGGCCTCGGTTCCGACCTGAAAATGGTAAGCGGAGCCGTAGTAGTTAAACGCCGTGATCCGCCCGGCGACCGCGTTGGTCGTAGACGGGCGCTGCGGCGTCAGGGTGATTTTCTCCGGACGCAAAGCGATCAGGATGTCGCCGGTAACCTTGGCGTGATCCGGTGCCCCTTTCTGCACCAGGGTCTGCCCGCCGCAGACATACGCGAAGGTATCCGCCTGTTTGGTCGCGAGCTTGCCTTGAAGAAAGTTCGACTTGCCGAGAAAGTCAGCGACGAATTTCGTCGCCGGTTTCTCATAGAGATCGCCGGGCACGCCCTCTTGCTCGATCTGACCGTCGCGCAGAATGACGATGTTGTCCGACATCGACAGCGCTTCTTCCTGGTCGTGGGTCACATAGATGAAGGTGGTTCCCAGGCGCTGGTGCAGGGATTTCAGCTCCCATTGGAGATCGGCGCGGAGCTTTTTGTCGAGGGCCGACAACGGCTCGTCGAGCAGCAACAGATCCGGTTCGAAAACGATCGCACGGGCCAGTGCAACACGCTGCTGCTGGCCGCCGGAGAGCTGCGAGGGAAAGCGCTCGGCGAGATGTCCCATCTGCACCAGTTCCAGCGCGTTCTTGATCTTCGTCGACGCGTCCGCCTTCGACACCCCACGCACTTTCAGCGGGAACCAGATGTTGTCGGCCACCGTCATATGCGGGAACAGCGCGTAACCCTGGAACACCATGCCGAAGTTGCGCTTGTCCGGCGGCAGTCGGGTTATGTCCTTGTCGTCTAGCAGGATGCTGCCGCCACTGGGTTCGACGAAACCTGCGATCGCCATAAGGATGGTTGTCTTGCCGGATCCGGAAGGCCCCAAGAGCGTCAGAAACGATCCGCGTGGGACGTCAAGATCGACGCCGTCGACGGCCGCCGTGGCGCCGTAATACTTTGAAAGATTCCGGAGTGACAGGGCGTGACCGCTCCGCGCTCCGGGCGTTCCTTCGGGCATATGTGTATCCCTTGCTCACCGAATAGCGAGGCCCTCATGCTCCTACTTTGTGCAACGCTCGCGCAAGTCTATATTTTAATCACTTACTGCTTAAATATTGATCAACCAAAAAGCGGTACTTCTCCAATCCAAAGCTTTCCCTATGTCCACCGTGAACTGTAGACACTTCTAGTTGTTTTAATCTGCGCATTGAAACAGCATAGGCGGCGGGATCGCTATCCGGCAGGGTGTCGATCAGCAGCCCGTCATAGATCGTATCGCCGCCGATCAGCATGCCCGTGTCCGCCTCCCAAAGGCAGATCGATCCAGGGCTGTGTCCCGGCGTATGCAGGACTTCGAAACATCTATCGCCCAGGTCTATCTTATCGCCGTCGGCCACGAGCCGCGTCGGGTCGGCTGCCACGATCCGCCAGGACGCGGGATCGAAGGCCGGGCCCGGCAAAGCGGCGATCAGCGCACCCGACACGTCGAAGCCTGACTGCCGCAATCGGTCCTTCTTTTCGGCGCTATAGCCGTCGAAAGAGAGTTCCAGGTCGTCCGGCGGGTTGCGCATCACATCCGCCTCCGCCGCGTGCATCACCAGATCGCCCGCGAACTCATGGGCCGAGCCGATGTGGTCGACATGAGCATGGCTCAGAACATGAACCACCGGCTTGTCGAGAAACGGATCGAGAAAGCGTCGGAGACTGCACACCCCCATGCCGGCATCGACAAGGAGGTCGCGGTCACGTCCCCGAACCAGGAACATGTTGGCCCGCAGAAGACGCGAGACGTGAGGCTCCCAAATCCGGAGCACGCCGAGCGGAAGCCATTCGATGGCGAACCAGTTGTCGGCGGTGGGCAGGCGGCCGAATGCGGGTCCGGGTATCGAGCCGCTAGGAGTGCCGGGCTGCATCGCAGTCTCCCTGATCAGGCGAAAAGCGGGGACCGCGAGGAAGGGTGCTTGTATGCCACGATGATCCTCGCGAGGATTGGACAGGCTACAGCATGCCCCGCCTCACCGCCCAAGCACAGCCGGAGACTTACATGACAAGCCTCGCTGCCGATCTGGTGATGATCTCCGGACGTATCTCCACAATGGATGCCGCCAACACCGTCGTGGAGGCTTTGGCCGCACGGGACGGGAAGATCGTGGCGCTCGGCAGCGACCACGCGGTGCGGCCGCTGATCGGGTCGCGGACGACGGTGTTGGATCTGAACGGGCGCACGGCCATCCCCGGCATCGTCGACAGCCACAACCACCCCGACGCCTATGCCGCCCGCCTCGCCTCCTGGGAACTGCTCAGCCCGGATCGGATCCAAAGCCGCGACGCCTTGCTCGCCCGTATCGCCGATGTTGCCGACAGAAAGGGACCGGACGAGTGGATCGCCGGCTACCGGCTGAACGAGAACAAGTCCGGCGGCTACCCGACCCTCGAGGAGTTGGACGCCGCGTCGAAGGGCCGGCCCCTTTTCATCCTGCGCACCGACGGACATATCGGACTGGCCAACAGCCGGGCCTTCGCCGAACTCGGAATCGACGAGACCACCCCGGATCCCGACTTTGGATCGTTCGACAAGCACCCCGAGACAGGCCGGCTGACCGGCGTGGTCCGCGAGACGGCGGCGCATCTGTTCCTCGATCGGGTTCATGACGGCGACACTCCGGAAAGTATCGCGGCCGGTCTGGAGAAGGTCTTCGACGAGTGGAGCGCATTCGGCATCACGTCCGTATACAACTCCCTTACCCCGTCGCGCGGCATCCAAGCATACCAGCTCATTAAGGCCCAGGGCCGACTCAACATGCGGGTCGGCATCATCGCCTCCGGGCGGGAAGCCGGCCTGGTCGAGTCCCTGGTCGCCGCCGGCATCCGATCCGGGTTCGGCGACGACTGGGTCCGGCTGATCGGCGTCGAATGGTGCCCCGACTGCTCCACCTCCGGGCGCACGGCGGCCTACTACGAACCCTATGTCGGCAAGAAGATCGAGGGCGAGCCGGAGCCCAATACGGGTGTCCTGCTCTACGAACTGGAGGACCTGAAGCAACGGGCGCTGGCCGCCCACAAGGCCGGATTGCAGGTGATGATCGAAGGCGTCGGCGACCGGGGCATCGACTTCGCGCTCGACGCCATCGAGTATTGCCTGGAACAGCATCCGGCCGACGACCATCGGATGCGGGTGGAGCATTGCTGTTACGTGACGCCACCGCTTCAGGAACGCCTGAAGAGACTGGGGGTCATCGACAGTTCGGCAACCGGCTTCATGTACGATCTCGGGGATGCGTATATAGCCAACCGGGGCCAGGAGGCCATGGGCCGAATGTGGCCGCACCGGGCGATGATCGACGCCGGCATCCCGGCGCCAGGCCATTCCGACGCCATGGTGTGTCAAGCCAACCCGTTCCTCGCACTCTGGTCGATGGTCAATCGGAAATCGGACACGGGCGGCGATCTCGACGCCAGCCAGGCGATCACCGCGACCGAGGCGCTGCGGGCCTATACCTGGCTCGGCGCCCACTCGGGACGCGAGGAAGGCATCAAGGGATCGCTGGAAATCGGAAAGCTGGCCGATATCGCCGTGCTCGACCGCGACTATTTCTCGATCCCCACGGATGAGATCCGCGATGTCCAGGTCGACATGACCGTCATAGGCGGTAGAGTCGTGCATCAGCGATAGACGAAGGCTGCAGACGCTTCTGGGGTATTCGTCCCGCCGGTGTCGTCGTAGCCTCGCGCGACGAAGTATTTTGTATGCAATCCCCCGTCAAAGAGGGGACCTCCGCTTCATCGTGAGGCGGCAGGGGAAAGAGAATGGGAAGGGCCATGTCCGACATCCGATATCTGGCACCGCAGACGCTTGACGATGCGGTCGCCCAATACGCCGCCGCCGCAGGCGCCGCGCGCATCCTGGCCGGGGGAACCGATCTCCTGGTGCAGATGCGTTCCGGGCTCAAGAAGCCGAGCACGATCGTCGACGTAAAGAAGATCCCGGAGCTGACGGCGATCGAGGAGACCGCGGATGGCGGTTTCCGGGTCGGTGCCGCCGTCGCCGGGGCGGTACTCGAGGAGCATCCGACGTTCGGCAAGGTCTGGCCGGGCGTTCTCGAGGGGCTGAACCTCATCGGATCGACCCAGATCCAAGGCCGGGCCTCAATGGGAGGCAATCTCTGCAACGGCTCGCCGGCCGGCGACAGCGTACCCGCTCTGGTCGCCGCCGGCGCGGTGGCGACGATCGCGGGCCCCGACGGCACCCGCGAGCTGAAGGTCGAGGATGTTCCGGCGGGCCCCGGCAAGACCAACCTGAAGCCCGGTGAGATCCTCGTCAGCTTCACCTTTCCCGCCCGTCCAAAGGGCTCCAGCGACGCCTATCTGCGGATGATTCCGCGGACGGAAATGGACATCGCCGTTGTCGGCGTGGGCGTCAGCCTCACCCTGGAGAACGGCACCTGCACGGCCGCCCGCGTCGGTCTCGGCGCCGTTGCTCCGACCGTGCTGCTGGTTCACGGCGCGGCGGAAGCGATCATCGGCACCAAGCTGGACGACGCGGCGATTGAAAAGGCCGCCGCCGCCTGTTCCGCCGCATGCAATCCGATCGACGACAAGCGCGGAACCATCGCTTACCGAACGAAGGTGGCAGGCGTGCTGTTCAAGCGCACGCTCGCAATCGCCGCCGAACGCGCCGGGAGGGCCTGATACCAATGGCGAAGATTCACGTTTCGACGACCATCAACGGCGAGCCGACCGAGTTTCTGTGCGACCCTGCGGACACCGTACTGGACACCTTGCGCGACACGCTCGGCCTCACCGGCTCGAAAGAGGGCTGCGGTTCCGGCGACTGCGGTGCCTGCAGCATCACGATCGACGGCCGCCTCGTCTGCTCCTGCCTCGTGTTGGCAGCCGAAGCCGACGGCCATGAGATCGAGACCATCGAAGGGATGGCGGGATCGGATCATCTGCATCCACTCCAACGCAAATTTCTGGAGACCGCCGCGCTGCAGTGCGGCATCTGCACGCCGGGCTTCCTGATGGCGGCGAAGTCGCTGCTCGAGAAGAACCCGGATCCGACGGAAACCGAGGTCCGCTACTGGCTGGCCGGCAACCTCTGCCGGTGTACCGGTTACGACAAGATTGTCCGCGCGGTCATGGAGACCGCCGCCGAGATGCGGGAGGGTGCACGATGAACGATCAGAGCCATAAGTGGATCGGCAAACGTACGATCCGCCCCGACGGCGCCGACAAGGTCACCGGGCGGGCCGCCTACGCCGCCGACGCCACCATGCCCGGCATGGTCTGGGGCAAAGTACTGCGCAGCCCGCACCCCCATGCGGTGATCAAGTCGATCGACACCTCCAAGGCGGAAGCTTTGCCTGGAGTGAAAGCGGTGGCGACGGCCGCCGATTTCGTAGACTTTCCGGTCGATACCCCGGTGCCTCTCGGCATTCAGGACATGCGCTGGATGAGCCGCAACATGCTGGCCAAGGAGAAGGTGCTCTTCCACGGCCATCCAATCGCCGCGGTCGCCGCGACCAGCGAGGAGATCGCCGCGGAAGCCTGCGCGCTGATCGAGGTGGACTACGACGTTCTGCCCTTCGCGATCGAGATCGACGACGCTCTCGCCAAGGACGCGCCGATCCTCCACGACTTCATCGAGTTCGAGGGTAGGAAATCGAACATCGCCGGCACCCTTGAGCACAAACTCGGCGACGTGGAGGCCGGCTTTGCGGAGGCCGACGTGATCGTCGAGCGAAGCTTCACCACCAAGCCGGTGCATCAGGGCTATATCGAGACCCACGCCTGCGTGGTCAGCGTCGCACCCGACGACCGGACAACGATCTGGAGTTCAAGCCAGGGTCAATTCATGGTCCGGGCGATGACCGCCTACCTGACCGGTATCCCGCAGTCCCACATCAAGGCGATTCCGGCCGAGATCGGCGGCGGTTTCGGCGGCAAGACCATCGTCTACCTGGAACCGGTGGCGACGATCCTGTCCAAGAAGTCCGGCCGTCCGGTGAAGATGGTCATGACCCGCGAGGAGGTAATGCGGGCCACCGGGCCGACGTCGGGCTCCAAGAGCACGGTGAAGATCGGGGCCAAGAAGGACGGCACCATCGTCGCCGGCCAGGGCACGTTCTACCTGCAGGCGGGCTGCCTTCCGGGCTCGCCGATCCGCGGCGCCGCCGGCTGCGCCTTCGCGCCCTACGATATCAAGAATGTGCATTCCTTCGGCTACGACGTGGTGTCGAACCGGTCGAAGGTCGCGGCATACCGCGCGCCCGGCGCCCCGATCGGCGCCTTCGCCGTCGAATGCGTGCTGGATGAGGTGGCCGAGAAACTGGGCATGGACCCGCTGAAGCTGCGCCTGAAGAACGCAGCCAAGGAAGGCACCAAGGCCGCCCACGGTCCGACATTCCCACGGATCGGCTATGCCGAAACCGTCGAGGAGGCCTTGAACAGCACGCACTACAAGACGCCGCTGACCGGGAAGTATCAGGGCCGAGGCGTCGCCTCGGGCTTCTGGTTCAACGCGGGGGGCGAGTCCAGCGCGCAGGTGAACATCACCGAGGACGGCAATGTGGTCGTGACCACCGGGCACCCGGATATCGGCGGCTCGCGCGCGTCGATCGCCAACATCACCGCCGAACTGCTCGGGATCGACTACGATCAGGTGTCGGTGCAGATCGGCGACACCGCTACCATCGGCTACAGCAACCTCACGGGTGGCAGCCGCGTGCTCTTCGCCTCAGCCATGGTCGTCACGGAGTCGACGGAACAGGTGATTGAACAGTTGAAGGGCCGGGCAGCGAAGATCTGGGGCATCGATCCGTCCCAGGTGGTCTGGGAGAACGGCGAGGCGCGTCCGATGGGCGAGCACAGCGCCAACTTCCCCTCCATGAGCCTTGAGGAACTTGCCGCCAAGGCCAACGCCACCGGCGGCCCGATCGGCGCCGGCAGCCAGAGCAATACGGTAGGCGCCGAAGGCGGCTTTGCTACGCATGTCTGCGACGTCGAGGTGGATGTCGATCTCGGCATCGTCCGGGTGATCCGATACACCTGCTTCCAGGACGTCGGCCGAGCGATCCATCCGAGCTACGTCGAAGGGCAGCTTCAGGGCGGCATGGCCCAGGGTATCGGCTGGGCTCTGAACGAAGAGTACATCTACGACAAGAACGGACGGGTCGATAACCCGGGCTTCCTGGATTACCGCATGCCCGTCTGTTCGGATCTGCCGATGCTCGACTGCGGTATCATCGAGATCCCAAATCCGAAGCATCCCCAAGGTGTTCGCGGGGTCGGCGAGGTTCCGCTGGTGCCGGGTCCGGCGGCCGTGCGCAACGCCGTCTACGACGCCCTCGGCATCCGGATCGACGATCTGCCCCTGTCGCCGCCGTCCGTCCTCGCGGCAATCGACGCCAACAGCCGCCAAGCCGCCGAGTGAGCCTGGCCTGACCCGTGGCGTGCCGGTACAGTCCGGCATGCCGCACCGCAAATAGAACCGGCCGCAGGTTCCCGATCGGGACGGCGGCCGGTTTTGGTTGGACAGACTGCGGACACGACACCGAACCAAGCGCGCGGGATCGATCGGTTTCCGCACCACCAAGTTCATTCGGTTCTTTCCTGTGCCCCTTGATCGACCACCG
Organism: Alphaproteobacteria bacterium; assembly: GCA_024742275.1. GTDB lineage: Bacteria > Pseudomonadota > Alphaproteobacteria > Thalassobaculales > Thalassobaculaceae > Thalassobaculum. The sequence goes on from JANSYS010000011.1 coordinate 71,453, forward strand.
CCTACCAACGGTAGTGGTCTGATTTTCCCTGTGTTAGAAAAACAAAGAAAAGCAAGGGTAGCCTGCCGTCATGCATTCCGATGTCCCCAAGTCTTCGACCTTCGATGTACCGCCGTGGTTCTACGCGGATATGGAGATGGGGGTTCAGGATCAGGACCTGCGCGACGTTCTCGCCTATTGGGAGAATCTGAAAGAGGGCCAGGCGTTGCCGAACGCCTCTCTGGTCGACCCACTGGACCTCCGCAAACATCTCGGCAACCTGTTCATGGTCCGCGTGGGCCAGAACGGCGAGGAGTTCGTGTATTCGCTGATCGGAACCACGATCGCCGAGGTTTTGGATCGTGACTCCACAGGCCGTCGGGTAGAGGAGACGTTTCCGAAGGGACATCCCATAGCTGACATCTACCGCTTGATCTACAAACAGCGTCGGCCGGTACGCACCCATGGTCAGTTGAACTGGGTCAACAAGGACTAAAAGCGTTTCGAGTCGGTGATGCTGCCCTTGGTCGATGATAGCGACACAGTCGTTAAAATCCTGGGGGCGGCGCTCTACTTCCCCGGCCCGTGACCCGCCGTTCGCCTTCCGACCCGCGCCTACTGCTTCATATGATCCGATAACTCGTCGAGCAGCCGCACCACCTCCTGCGACGCGTCGGCGGCCTCTCGCACCAGAGCCGTAGCGCTGTGAAGATCACCAGCGGCGAACGCCTTGGCGGCGCCGATGCCGGCCCGGTGCACCTGCTGGTGCGGCTCAAGAAGCGCCGTCCAGGCGGGATGACCGACGAGGCGCGGATCCTTCTGAGCGTCGTACCACTTGCCGAGGCGGCAGCTATGGTGATCCGCCAACTCGTCGGCCCTTAGCATCTCGCGGCCGACGAGCATCTGCGACAATCGCCGCATCCAGATCATATGATCGGATTTCGCGGCGTGGAGGGTGCCGTTCGGCGTGCCGTCGTCGACGAAACCGTCGATCGCGGCGGCGATGGTCGGGCCGGTCTTCTCCAGAAGGGCGATCGTCGAATCAACCATGTAGACGTTGTTGGCGCTCATGTCGGCAATCAGGGTCACACCTTCGGAAATCTCCGCGGTCGCCGATTGTTGCTCGCCGAGAATCTGGGTGACCTCGCCCATGCTGCGCGTCACCGACGAGATGCGGTCCGCCATGCTTTCCATCTCCTGCCCGACGACCTGGATGGTCCCCCGCCCCTCGTCGACCCGTTCCGCCCCGGACCGCATGATGCCGACAATCTCCTCCATGTCGGATCGGATCGCGGAGATCCGATCGCGAATGTCGACGGTGGCGGTCGCCGTCTGGTTGGCCAGCGTCTTCACCTCACTGGCGACGACGGCGAATCCCTTTCCGGCCTCACCCGCCCGCGCCGCCTCGATCGTTGCGTTCAGGGCGAGCAGGTTGGTTTGCTTGGCGATCGTCTCGATGGTCGAGACGATGTCGCCGATAGCGACCGACGCCTCCGCGAGGGAGTTCACCTTCTGGACGGCGGACTGAACGACCTGGAAAACGCCCTCCATCGCGTCCACCGCCTGATTGGCCGCCGTCCTGCCGTTGTCGGACACGGCCGCCGCCTCGGCCGCCTCCGCGGTGACGCCCTCCGTCGTATGGCTGATGGTCTGTACCGTGACAGTCAGTTCGTCGACGGCAGAGGCGATCGATTGCGCGCGATTGTCCACCTCCCGCAGCGACGTCATCATTTCCGCCGTCCTGCGCACGCCATCGCTGGCGGTCACGGACATGTCGACCCACCGTTTGAGGCGGGACTCAGCATCCGCCCCGCCGCTCCTAAGACGCAGGAGTTTTCGACCGAGGTCGCCTCCCTCACGTGCGACCAGTTCCTCATTCCCGGCCAACATCGCATCGATAAGTTCCTCGGCCGACAAGGAGGCCGAGAGTTCCGCGTTGGCCGAGTGTGCGCTGCTCATTCCCCGATCCCCCTGATATGCCCGTCACCAGGCAAAGATCGTAGATAATGACGCGTCGATGTTTACAATTTACTAACGGTTGCAATCCGTCACCCCACCGCCCGGCCGGTCTTCGACGACCGAGCAGTGGGAGAGGATCGGCCCCCGACCGATGCCTTCAGGCGCGCTTGTCGGCCGAAACCGGGCCATCCGAACTGGGCGTGGCAGGTGTTTTCGTTTGGCGCCGAGAGAAGAGCTGCATCACCACGACGAAGAACAGTGGCACGAAGAAGATCGCCAGGACCGTGGCGGAAATCATGCCCCCCATGACGCTGGTGCCGATCGCCTGACGGCTCGCCGCTCCTGCCCCAGTGCTGATCGCAAGCGGCAGCACGCCGAGAGTGAAGGCCATGGACGTCATGATGATGGGCCGGAAACGCTGGCGGGCCGCCTCCACCGTCGCGTCAAGGAGGCTCATCCCGTCGTCGTAGAGCTCGCGGGCGAACTCCACGATCAGGATTGCATTCTTGGCCGAGAGTCCGACCGTCGTGAGCAGCCCGACCTGGAAGTACACGTCATTGGGAAGCACCCGCAGGTAGGCTGCCACCACGGCGCCGAACACGCCGAGCGGCACGACGAGCAACACCGACACCGGTATCGTCCAGCTCTCGTAGAGCGCCGCCAGACACAGAAAGATCACCAGGACCGACAGCGCGTAGAGCGCGGGAGCCTGGTCTCCGGACATCCGCTCCTCGTAGGACAGACCGGACCATTCGTAGCCGATGCCGTCGGGCAGGTTCTGGACCATGTCCTGCATCGCCTGCATCGCGACACCGGAGCTCACCCCTGGCGCCCCCTGCCCCAGGATCTCGACGGAAGACGCGCCGTTGAACCGCTCGAGACGGGGGGAGCCGTAAGTCCAACGGGATTCCGCGAAGGCGGAGAATGGCACCATCTCGCCGTAGCTGTTGCGCACGTACCACCGGTCCAGATCGTCCGGCATCATGCGATACGGTGCGTCAGCCTGCAGGTAGACCTTCTTTACCCGGCCTTTCTCCATGAAGTCGTTCACGTAGGATGCGCCCCATGCGGTCGACAGCGTGTCGTTGATGTCCGCGATCGACAGTCCGAGGGCGCTCGCCTTCTCATGGTCAACCGTGACGCGGAACTGAGGGGTGTCGGAGAAGCCGTTCGGGCGGACCTGGAAGAGCCTCGGGTCTTGTGACGCCATGCCGAGAAGCTGACCCCGGGCTTGCATTATCGTCTCGTGGCCGACCCCGGCGCGATCGACCAGTTGGAACTCGAAGCCGGTCGCATTACCGAGTTCCACGATCGCCGGCGGCGTGAAGGCGAAGATCTGCGCCTCGCGCACCTGCGACAGGGCGCCGAAGGCCCGCCCGACGATCGCGAAGACAGGATCCGGACGCACGCTCCAGTCCTTGAGATTAATGAAGGCGATACCGGTGTTCTGTCCCCGTCCGCTGAAACTGAACCCGGCAACTGTGAACAGGCCGTTCACGTTGTCCTTCTCGGCTTCGAGAAAGTGCTTCTCCACCTTCTCCAGAACGCCCACGGTCCGCTCCTGGCTGGCGTTGTCCGGAAGCGAGACCTGGGCGAACATGATCCCCTGATCCTCGTTCGGCAGGAACGAAGTGGGCAGGCGCAGGAACACCGCGGCAAGACCGCCGACGATCAACAGGTAGAGCAGCCCATAGCGCCACTTGCGGCCGACCACATGGCCAACGCTGCCCTGATAGAAGCGGTTGGCCCTGGCGAAACCGCGATTGAACCAACCGAACGGCCCCCGGGTGCTGTCGTGATCGCCCTTCGGCTTCAGCATCGATGCGCAAAGAGCCGGCGTCAGCACGATGGCGATGATCACCGACAACACCATCGAGGAGACGATGGTGATCGAGAACTGCCGATAGATCGCGCCCGTCGAACCGCCGAAGAAGGCCATCGGGACGAACACCGCCGACAGCACCATGGCGATGCCGACCAACGCACCGGTGATCTGCGACATCGATTTCTTGGTCGCCTCACGCGCATCGAGGCCGTCCTCGTGCATCACACGCTCGACGTTCTCGACCACCACGATGGCGTCGTCCACCAGCAATCCGATGGCGAGGACCATGCCGAACATCGTCAGCGTGTTGATGGAAAAGCCGAAGGCCGCAAGAACGCCGAATGTCCCCAGCAGAATAACCGGCACCGCGATCGTCGGAATGAGCGTGGCTCGGATGTTCTGCAGGAACAGGAACATCACCAGGAAAACGAGACCGATCGCCTCGAACAGGGTATGGACCACCTCGGTGATCGAAATCTTGACGAACGGGGTTGTGTCGTAGGGATAGACCACGTCCAGGCCAGCCGGAAAGAACGGCCTCAATTCGGCGATCTTGGCGCGCACCGCCTCCGCCGTATCGAGAGCGTTGGCGCCGGACGCAAGATTGAGGCCGAGGCCGACGGCAGGTTGGCCGTTGTAGCGGGCAACGGTCTCGTAGGAAGCGGCGCCGATTTCGATACGGGCGACGTCCTTCAACCGGACCTGCGACCCGTCGGTGTTCACCCGCACGAGGATGTTACCGAATTGCTCGGGCGTCTCCAGACGGGTCTGGGCGATCAGCGTGGCATTGATCTGCTGACCGGGTACGGCCGGCGCGCCGCCGATCTGGCCAGCGGATATCTCGGCGTTCTGGGCCCTGATGGCAGCGCTGATCTCGGAGATCGTGATGCCGAAACTCTGCAGCTTGGAGGGATCGAGCCAGATCCGCATCGCATGCTCGGAGCCGAACAGGGTCAAGGATCCGACGCCGTCGACGCGGCTGATCGGGTCCCGCACGTTGTCGGCGACATAGTTCGCGATGTCGCTCTGCGGCATGCCGGTATCGGACACGAAACCTAGAACCAGCAGAAAGCTGCCGCTGCTCTTGGCGACCTTGATGCCCTGCTGGACAACGGATTCCGGCAACAGCGGCGTGGCGAGTTGCAGCTTGTTCTGGGTCTGAACCTGCGCGATGTCGGGATCGGCCTCGGGATCGAAGGTCAGCGTGATCGTGGCGGCGCCGCTGCTGTCGCTGGTCGACTTGATGTAGCGGAGATGGTCGAGCCCGGTCATCTGCTGCTCGATCACCTGGGTAACCGTATCCTCCAGCGTCTTCGCCGACGCGCCGGGATAGCTGGCGGTGATCTGCACCGTGGGCGCGGCCACGGGCGGATACTGCTCGATCGGAAGCTTCAGGATGGAGAGCCCACCCGCGAGCATGATGACAATGGCGATGACCCAGGCGAAGACCGGGCGGTCGATAAAGAAACTGGCCATGTGATCGTCCTCAGCCCGCCGCGCTCGACTGCCGCGCGCCATCATCGGACGCCGCTGGTTTCTGCACCTCTACCGGCGTAACGGTCGCTCCCGGCCGGACACGCTGCAGGCCATCGAAAACGACCCTCTGACCGGCGCTCAACCCTTTGTCGATCAACCAGTTCTCGCCGGACGCATCGACAATGTGGACCTGAGCCTGAGAGACCGAATTGTCGTCGGCGATCACGTAGACGAAGGGATCGCCCGCCGCGTTGAAGCTGACCGCCGCCTGGGGAACCAGGAAGCCGCTCTCGACCACGCCCTGATTCACGATGCCGTGCACGAACATGCCGGGCAGAAGCTCGCGTTCGGGGTTCGGAAACACCGCACGAAGCCTTACCGATCCGGTCGTTTCGTCGACCGTCACTTCGGAGAACTGCATGGTCCCGGGATGATCGTAAGCGAGATCAATCGCGTCCAGGATCAGCGTGACCGGCAGTTCCTCTTTGCTGCCGAGCACCCTCTCGCCGGTCCGGAACATCTGACGCAACCTCAGCAGCGAAGCGCTGGACTGGGTGAAGTCGACGTTGATCGGGTCCAACTGGGTGATCGTCGCGAGCGCGGCCGCCTGCCCGGCGGTCACCAACGCGCCTTCGGTGATCGACGACCGCCCGATCTGGCCACCGATCGGTGCCAGGACTTCCGTGTAGCCGAGATTGATTTTGGCGGCATCGAGGGCAGCCTGGGCCGCTGCGACGCTGGCCTTGTTCTCCTGCTCCTCGGCGACGACGTCGTCATAGGCCTGGCGGCTGACAGCATTGGTCTTCACCAGGCTTTCATAGCGACGCAGCTTCGTCCGCGTGGAATTCAGGGTCGCCTGTGCCCGCTCCATATCCGCCTCTGCCATCTTGACGTCGGCCTCGTACACGGCGGCGTCGATCTGGTAGAGCGGCTGACCGGCCTCGACCGTGGACCCCTCTTCGAAAAGACGTTTGGTGACGATGCCGTCGACTTGCGGCCGGACCTCGGCCATGCGGAACGCGACCACCCGCCCCGGAAGACGCGCCGTCAGATCGACCGGCTCCGGAGAGACCACGGTGAAGCCGACCTGCGCCGGGGGACGCGGCGCGGGTGCGGAGGCCTGATTGCCCTCGTCGCAGGCTACAAGGGCGATGGTCGCCAGGGCGACGGCACACAAACGGGTCAGAAAAACCTTCGGCACGATCGGGGTCCTCGTCTTGAGATCGCATCGCGCGGACGGCAATTGCCCGATCCGCCGGGTTGCGGCTTGATCTAATTCTGTACTCGATAGTACATTTTCTGAGGGGCGACAAGAACGGTTTGCAGCCAGACTTCGATCTGCGGGGGAGATAGCCATTTCTATGACATGCGAAAAAAGCTCCAGGAAGACGTCCACACGAGGCGAGGCGCGGCGACGCGCCTTGATCGAAGCCACCTGGAGTCTGGTTAAGGAGATTGGGATCGAGGCGACGACCCTGGACGAGATCATCGCGCGCGCCGGGGGATCGCGGGCGACGATCTATTCCGTTTTCGGCGACAAGGACGGACTGATCGAAGCTGCAGTGGGAGAAAACTGTTCGGCCTTCGCCGAGCACATGATGGGAATGCTCGAGGACAGAGAGGACCCCGCCGCCGCGCTTACGTCGCTCGCACACGACCTGGTTACCCATATCTGGACGCCGGAGGCGATGCGGATTTTCGGCAGTTTCCTGACCGAAGGATACCGCTTCCCGCAGGTGATGGAGGCGTTTCTGGAGAACGGTCCGCGCCGGTTGGAGAAGCGGTTGGCCGACTACCTCTCCGACATGCGCGACAACAATCGCGCGCAGATCGATGACCCGGTTTTCGCCGCCAAACTGTTCCTCGACACCTTGCACGGAGACTGGCTTATCGGATGCCTGGACGGATCGGAGACCGCCCGCGATCCGGCTGGCGAAGAAACGGCGCGGTGGATCGGCCAAGTGGTCGCCAGAACCCTGACCCGTCCGGCACCGAGCGCAACCGGAAGCGCCCAGCCGTAGGCCCTATCAAGACGGAACCGGCAGCCGCCCTTCGCGCCTTCACCTTTGACTGATTGTCCAGAGACGGTCCTCGCATTGCCTTTCGGCATTGAGATATAACGGGATCCGAGATTCCCGGACTCTGCAACTCTTTGGATAGCCATGTCGATCAAGGCCGCGATCCACCACCTCACGCACTACCGGTACGACCGTCCGGTAACCCTTGGACCGCAGATCATCCGCCTGCGACCGGCGCCCTACAGTCGGACGCGCGTGATCTCGCATTCGCTCAAAGTGTCGCCGAACACGCATTTCGTAAACCATCAGCAAGATCCATACGGCAATTGGCTGTCCCGCTTCGTCTTCCCCGAGCCCGTGCGCGAACTGAAGATCGAAGTCGATCTCGTCGCCGACATGACGGTCTACAACCCGTTCGACTTCTTCGTCGAGGAGTCGGCGGATACATGGCCGTTCTCCTATCCGGAGGAACTGCGCGACGACCTGTCGATCTACATGCGGCCGGAGGGAACCGGTCCGCTGCTGCAGAACTTCCTGGCCACCATCGACCGCACCCCTAAAGGCACCGTCGATTTTGTCGTCGAGTTGAACCGCCAGGTCTCGGAGATGGTCAAGTACCTGATCCGCATGGAGCCGGGGGTCCAGGCGCCCGAACAAACGCTTGAGCTGGCAAGCGGTTCTTGCCGGGATTCTAGCTGGCTCCTGGTTCAGATCCTGCGCCATCTCGGTTTCGCCGCCCGCTTCGTGTCCGGTTATCTGATTCAACTCAAGCCGGATCTGGTCGCCCTGGATGGTCCGGCCGGAACGGATCACGATTTCACGGACCTGCACGCCTGGGCCGAGGTCTATCTTCCGGGCGCGGGCTGGATCGGCTTGGACCCGACATCCGGTCTGCTGACGGGCGAAAGCCACATCCCTTTGGCCGCCTGTCCACACTACCGGAACGCCGCGCCGATTTCCGGTTGGGCCAGCGTCGCAGATGTCGATTTCGCCTTCGACATGACCGTCAAACGCGTCGCCGAGCACCCCCGCATCACCAAGCCGTTCTCGGATGACGCCTGGGACGCGCTGCATGCCCTTGGCGAAAAGGTGGATCGGGAACTCGACGCCGGCGATGTTCGCCTGACGATGGGAGGCGAGCCGACCTTCGTGTCCATCGACGACTTCGAGTCGGAGGAATGGAACACCGCCGCTGTCGGTCCGATGAAGCGCGGGCTCGCCGATGTGCTGATCCGCCGCCTGCGGGACCGCTTCGCCCCCAATGGTTTCCTCCACTATGGGCAGGGCAAGTGGTATCCTGGCGAAACGCTGCCCCGTTGGACGTTTTCGCTGTACTGGCGCCGCGACGGCAAGCCGCTATGGCAAGACGCCGACATGATCGCCGGCGAAACGGAAACCCTACATGCCGGCCCCAAGGAGGCCGAGGCGCTTCTGCAGGCGATCGCGGAGAACCTGGAGGTCGAACGGGACTACGTTGTTCCGGCCTTCGAGGATCCCGCCGAATGGGTCCTCAAAGAAGCGAACCTGCCCGAGAACGTTACCCCCGAGAACTCCAAGCTGCGCGATCCCGAGGAACGCCACCGGATCGCCCGGGTGTTCAGCCGCGGACTGACGGAGGCTGCCGGGTATGTCCTGCCGGTACAGCGCTGGCAGTCGCGCGCCAGCGACGCCCGCCGCTGGCGGTCGGAGCTTTGGAAGCCGCGGCGCGGCCATGTCTTTCTTGTCCCCGGCGACAGCCCGGTCGGCTACCGCCTGCCCCTCGGCTCCCTGCCCTATGTTCCGCCGTCCCAATACCCTTACGTGAACATCGCTGACCCCTGGGAGGAGAAAGGGCCGCTGCCCGAGTTCGGCGCGCCGCCGGAAGCAGGCGCCGGGGAAGCGGGCGCCGGGGAAGCGGGCGCCGGGGAAGCGGGCGCCGGGGAAGCAGGCGCAGACGCGGCGGCGCCGGAACAGCTTCGGGCCCGTTTCACTCCCGGAGGACATGTTCAGCCCGTCATCGAACAGCATGTCGGCGAGGTCGGAGGCGCGGTGCGCACGGCCATCGCCGTCGAGCCGCGCGACGGCCGGCTCTGCGTCTTCATGCCGCCGGTCGAAAGGGCGGACGATTATCTGGAATTGCTGGACGCTGTGGAGCGCGCGGCGACCCAGGTCGGCACCAAGGTCCATATCGAAGGGTATGCGCCACCGACCGATCCGCGCCTGAACGTGATCCGCGTCGCCCCGGACCCGGGCGTGATCGAGGTCAACATCCATCCCGCTGCGAGCTGGAAAGAGTGCGTGGCGATCACAGAAGGGGTCTACGAGGAGGCGCGGCAATCGCGTCTCGGCGCCGACAAGTTCATGATCGACGGCAAGCATACCGGCACGGGCGGCGGCAACCATGTCGTCGTCGGCGGCGCCAATCCGGCGGATAGTCCTTTCCTGCGGCGGCCGGATCTGCTGCGGTCGATCATCCTGCACTGGCAGCGCCATCCGAGCCTCTCATACCTTTTCTCCGGACTCTTCATCGGACCGACCAGCCAGGCGCCGCGGATCGACGACGCGCGGCACGACACGCTGTACGAACTTGAAATCGCCCTTGGCCAGATTCCGCACCCCGACAGCGGCGAAGCACCGGCGCCGTGGCTGGTCGACCGGCTCCTGCGCAACATGCTGACGGACGTCACCGGCAACACCCATCGCTCGGAAATCTGCATCGACAAGATGTATTCGCCGGACGGACCCACCGGCCGACTGGGCCTCGTCGAGTTCCGTGGCTTCGAGATGCCGCCGGACCCGCGCATGAGCCTGGCCCAGCAGCTTCTTCTCCGGGCGCTGATCGCCCGGTTCTGGAAGTCTCCGGTGGCCGGGAACTTCACCCGCTGGGGGACCACCCTTCTCGACCGTTTCATGCTCCCGCATTTCGTCTGGAGCGACTTTATGGACGTGCTCCAGGACCTGCGGCTGAACGGTTTCGAGTTCCGGTCGGAATGGTACGAAGCGCAGGCCGAGTTCCGGTTTCCGTTCTGCGGCGAGGTCGAGTACGAAGGCGTCCATCTCGAGTTGCGCCAGGCATTGGAACCCTGGCACGTCCTCGGCGAGACCGGTGCCATCGGCGGCACAGCGCGCTATACGGACAGTTCCACGGAACGCCTGCAGGTGAAACTCACCGCGCTCGACCCGGACCGCTACATCGTGACCTGCAACCAGCGGCGGCTGCCCCTGCACGGCACAGAGACCAGTGGCGTTTCCGTCGGCGGCGTCCGTTTCAAGGCCTGGAAACCGGCCATGGCCATGCATCCGGTGATTCCGGTACATGCCCCACTGACCTTCGACATATTCGACACCTGGTCGGGACGGGCACTCGGTGGCTGCGTCTATCACGTCGCCCATCCGGGCGGCCGCAACTACGAAACCTTTCCGGTCAATGCCAACGAGGCGGAGGCCCGTCGTCTGGCCCGCTTCGAGTTCCATGGCCACACGCCGGGCGCCTATGAGCCGGCACCCGAGACCGCGCATCCCGAATTCCCAATGACACTTGATCTGAGGCGGGCGGCCGGAACCTGACGATGAGCGAGCCACATCAGGCCGACGATCGCCCCGCATGGGGCAACCTTCTGGAAGCCTACCGCCGGCTGCCGGGCGTGGCCGACGAACTGTATGACAGCGAAGGGCGGGTCAGGCCGGTCTGGCAACCGTTCCTGCGCGACCTCGCCGCGCTAGACGCGGATGAATTGGATCACGCGCTCGCCCGCGGAAGCCAGTACCTGCGCGATGCCGGTGTCTTCTTCCGCCAGTATGCGGCCGGAGACTCGACAGAACGGGACTGGCCGCTGAGCCACCTTCCCATGCTAATCGAGGCCGGGGAGTGGCAGAATATCGCCACCGCACTGATGCAGCGCGCCGACGTCCTGGAAGCGGCGATGGCCGACTTCTATGGACCGAACCAACTGGTCGCGGACGGCGTGCTGCCGGCCCGCCTGCTCGCCTCCAACCCCGAATGGCTGCGGCCGATGGTCGGGGTGCAGCCGCGCCATGGCCACTACCTGCATTTCCTCGCCTTCGACATCGGCCGTGGGCCGGATGGAAAATGGTGGGTTCTGGGCGACCGCACCCAAGCCCCCTCCGGCGCCGGCTTCGCGCTGGAAACCAGGATGGCGACCTCGCGCAGCTTCTCGTCGATGACCAGCAATGCCAACGTCATGCGGCTCGCGGGATTCTTCCGGCGGTTCAGGGATACGCTTTTGAGCATGCGCGACGGCGAGACCAGCCGCGTGGCGATCCTGACTCCGGGGCCCCTGAACGATACCTATTTCGAGCACTCCTATATCGCCCGTTATCTCGGACTGATGCTGGTCCAGGGTGCCGATCTGGCGGTGCGCGAGAACCGACTGATGGTGCGCACGGTCAGCGGTCTGCAGCCCGTGTCCGTCGTCTGGCGCCGGCTCGACGCCGAATGGACGGACCCACTGGAGCTGAACGAGGGCTCGCAGCTCGGCACGCCAGGGATGGTCGGCGCCCTGCGCAACGGCTCCTTCACGATGGTCAACGCCCTCGGATCCGGCGTCCTGGAAGCCCGCGCGCTGATGGCCTTTATGCCCCGGATGAGCGAGGTGCTGATGGGCCAGCCGCTGGCGATGCCCAACATCGCCACGTGGTGGTGCGGCGGTACCGCCGAACGGGACTTCGTAAAGGCCAATCTCGAGCGGATGACCATCGACAACGCCATGTCGACACGCCTGCCTTTCGACCACGGCCCGAATGTCGTCATCGGCGGTCGAAAGCTCGACGGATCTCCGGTTGATCCGGACTGGATCGACAGGAACGGGCCGCTGCTCGCGGGCCAGGAGGTGGTCTCCCTCTCCACCGCACCCGCTCTGGTTGACGGGAAGTTGGAAGCCAGGCCAATGAGCCTTCGGGTCTTCGTCGCTCGGTCAGGCGGCGGATGGGTCGTCATGCCGGGCGGCTTTGCCCGCATCGGAAATTCAGCGGAAAGCGCCGACATCTCCATGCAGCGCGGCGGCGCCGTTTCCGACGTGTGGGTCGTGTCGGACAAGACCGGTCCTGTGGACACCTTGCTGGAGACCGGCGGCGGCAGCGCCAAGCGGACTCATGACATGAGCCTTCCGAGCACGGCCGCCGACAACCTGTTCTGGCTCGGCCGCTATGTGGAACGGACCGACTTCAAGATTCGACTGCTGCGGGCGCTGCATGCGCGGCTGGCCGAAACCGGCGGCGGCGACTATCCGCTGGCGGTGACGCTCTCCGACTACCTCGCGTCCCTCGGCATGGAGACGGACGATCCGATCTTCGACGGCATCCTGGAGGACATGCGCTGCGCGCTGCGGAGCGCCGGACAGGTGCGCGACCGGTTCTCGACGGACGCCTGGAACGCCCTCGTCGACCTTACCAGGACGACGGAAATGTTCGCCGAGCGCGTGCTGCCGGGCGACGACGCGTCGCGGGCGTTCAGCGTTCTCCTGCGCAAGACCTCGGGTTTCGCGGGACTGGTTCACGAGAACATGTACCGTTCGACCGGATGGCGGTTCCTCGGCATCGGCCGGGCCGTAGAGAGAACCTGGGGGATGATGAACTTCCTGCGGGTGTTTACCGACGTGGAGGCGCCGGACGGCAGCCTGGACCTGGCCATCGAGGTCGGCGACTCGGTGATGACCCACCGTCGGCGCTACGCCGCGGGCACCAGTCGCGACACCGCCGTCGATCTGTTGCTGCTGGATGACATGAACCCGCGGTCGGTCCTGAACCAGCTCATAGCGATCGACGATCATGCCTCGTTTCTCCCGGTCTCCGTCGAGGAGGTCCGGATGACACCTTTTCAGCGTCGGGTGCTGGAGATGAAGACGGTTCTGGCCGCCGCGGCACCCCGGGAAATCACGCCCGAACGGCTGGATGATCTGTCGGAGGACGCGGCGTCCCTCACCGGCCTGCTGGCCGACACCTATCTGCAATAGAAGCGAACGCCGATGCTCTACGACATCACCTTGCGGATCGAGTATGCCTATGACGGCATGGCTGCGGCAGGACGGCATCTGCTACGCCTGACACCGGCAACGATCCCGGGACAGCAGCGGGTGATCGCCGCCAACCTGGACGTCGCCCCGGCCCCGTTCGAGCGGAATTTCTCCCATGATTTCTTCGGGAACCGATGCGTCGGCGTTTCCTACGACGAGGCCGTCGAGGAGACCGCCTTCCTGATGCAGGCTCGGGTTGATCGCGCCCCGCTGGACCCCGTCTTCGACGTGTCGCCAAGCCTGGACAGGCTGACCGAGGAGCTTGAGACGATCCTGTCGGTGGCCGCCGACTCCCCGCAGCATTTCCGCGGCCGGTCGCCCCGAATCCCGCCGTCGTCCGAGGTTGCGGCCTGGGCGCGAACGCAGACTTCCGCAAGCCCGAGCGCGTTGGACGCGGTCCGTACGATCTGCACCGCCCTGCATGCAGAAATGGCGTTCGATCCGGAAGCCACCGCCGTCGACACGCCGCTGGAGGAGGCTTTCCGCGCTCGCCACGGGGTCTGCCAGGACTTCACCCACATCGCCATCTGCGCGCTGCGCAGCGTCGGTGTGCCCGCCGGCTATGTCAGCGGCTTCCTGCGCACCATTCCGCCAAAAGGGTCCGCGCGCCTGGAAGGAGCGGACGCCATGCACGCCTGGGTGCGCGCCTGGTGCGGAATGGAGATAGGGTGGGTCGAGTTCGACCCGACCAACAACATGATGGCCGGCGAGGATCACGTCACCGTCGCCGTGGGCCGCGACTACTTCGACGTCGCGCCGGTAAAGGGCGCGCTGCGCACGGCCGGATCCCAGGAGACCTCGCAATCCGTCGACATGGTCGCGGTCTCAGGCTGATCGTCGCTCGGTGGAGGCGAACGTGAGAAAGCTCTACGGCCGACCGTTCAGCGTCTATGTCCGCACGGTCAGGCTCTGCCTTGAGGAGAAGGGCCTGGACTACGAACTCGTCCCGGTCGATCCATTCGAACCAGCGAGCCTGCCCGTCTGGTATCGCGACCTGCATCCGTTCGGGAAAATGCCGGCGTTCGAAGACGACGACCTGCGTCTCTACGAGAGCGACGCGATCTTGCGTTACCTTGAGGCCCGGTACCCCAAACCGAGCCTGCTTCCGGCCGAGCCCGCCGCCTTGGCCCGCGCCGTCCAGGCCATGCGCGTTATGGACAACTATGCCTACCCGGCCATGGTGTGGAGCATCTTCGTGTGCGAGGTTCACGACGTTCAGGAAGGCTCGATGCCGAGGGACCTTGCCTTGTCCCAGTCGCAAGCAATCCTCGCGGAACTCGACAGATGGCTCGCCGACGGGCCGTGGCTCGCGGGCGACGCCCTGACGCTTGCGGACACCCATTTCCTGTCGGCGATCGACCTGTTCGCCATGACCGATATCGGTTGCGAGATGATCGACGCTCACCCTGCCGTCCGTGCCTGGTGGCAGCGTCTGCGCACCCGACCGTCGGCTGTGGCCACGGCATTCCCAGCCTGAGAGATCGGCGATGCTCTATACCCTGTTCTTCAATCCGGACAGCGCCAACCTCGTGATCCGTTTCGCGCTCGAGGAACTCGGCCTCGCTTATGAGGATCGGCTCGTCGCGGGGCGGCGGACAGGCCGGGACGCCGCCTTTCACCAGATGAATCCCACCGGTCTTCTGCCTGTGCTGATCGATCGCGGCACCGGTCAGCCCATCGCGGAGACGGCGGCGATCCTGCTCTATCTGACCGACCGGCATGGGGCGCTCGGAACCGGCATCGAAGATCCTGCGGGGCGCGGCAACTATCTCCGGCGGCTCTTTCATCTCTCCAATACCGTCCACGCCCATCTCAGACTGGGTTTCTACTCGGACCGCGTCTCCGACAGTCCGACGACCTCGGAAAGCGTCACCAAATGGAGCGCACAGGAGACCCTGGCCGGAGTGGCGATCTATGAAGACCTTCTCGCGGACGGGCGCCCGTGGATCCTCGGCGGCGCCGTCAGCGTGTGCGACTATTATCTCGGCGCCTGCATTCGTTGGGCTCAACTCTATGCGCCGAACAGACCCGTTCTCGACCGCGCCGATCTCGACCGGTTTCCGCGCGTCGTGGCCATGCTGGACCGATTGCAGGAACGGCCGGCCGCCCTGCGGGCCGCGGCGAAGGAGGGGCTGACCGGTCCCCTCTTCCTGTCCCCCACCGCGATGAAGACGCCGGCCTGACCGGCGAGACGGGCGTCAGCGGATGGCGCTGCCGGTACCATGCCGCCGCCGGACACTGGACGGACGCCCAGGGATCGACAGCCGCGCGTCGTTCCGCGCCCGGCGGGAGATCACCCTGCCTTTTGCGATCACACAGAGCCGGTCCGGGCGCAATCGGACCGCCTCGATCTTGTCGCCTGCATCCAGCACGACCAAGGAGGCCACCGAGCCGACCTCCAACCCGTAGCCGTCAAGATGCATGATCTTCGCGCTCTCTGCTGTAACCATGTCGAAACAGCGGGCCATCTCTTCCGGCGCGCTCATCTGCGCCACATGCAGGCCCATGAACGCCACGTCCAGCATGTCGCCGGTGCCGAGCGAGTACCACGGGTCGCGCACGCAGTCCTGGCCCCAGCCAACGGTGATGCCGAGCGCCTGCATCTCCTTCACCCGCGTCAGGCCGCGGCGTTTCGGAAACGTGTCGTGGCGCCCCTGGAGCATGATGTTGATCAGCGGGTTCGGGATGGCTGCAATCTCGGCCTCGGCGATCAGCGGAAGAAGCTTGGAGACGTAGTAGTTGTCCATCGAATGCATCGAGGTCAGGTGCGAGCCCGCCACCCGGCCTTGCAGGCCGAGGCGCTGCGTCTCGTAGGCCAGAGTCTCGATGTGCCGAGATAGCGGATCGTCCGTCTCGTCGCAGTGCATGTCGACCAGAAGGCCACGCTCGGCCGCGATCTCGCAGAGCGCCGTCACCGAGGCCGCGCCGTCGGCCATGGATCGCTCGAAATGCGGAATGCCGCCGACAACGTCTACACCCATGTCCAGGGCGCGGACCGTGTTGGAATACGCCGTCGGGTCGCGGTACAGCCCGTCCTGGGGAAACGCGACCAGTTGGAGATCGATATAGCCCTTCACCGACTCGCGGACATCGAGCAGCGCCTCTACTCCGAGGAGCCGATCGTCGCAGGTGTCGACATGGCTTCGGATCGCGAGCAATCCGAGACTCGCCGCCCAGTCGCAATAGGCGAGCGCGCGTTCCTTGATCTCGTCGACAGTCACGATCTGTTTCAGTTCGCCCCAGAGCGCGATGCCTTCGAGAAGGGTGCCTGACGCGTTGATCCTCGGCAGACCGTAGCTAAGCGTGGCGTCCATGTGGAAATGCGGGTCGACGAAGGGCGGAGAGACCAAGTCGCCCGATGCGTCGATCAGCTCGCCGACCTGGACCCCATCATCCAGGCGCTCGACCGCGGCGATCCGGCCGTCCCGGATACCGATATCGGTTACCGAACCGTCCGGCAGGGTGCCGCCCTTCACGACGATGTCGAACATATCAGCGCTCCCCCCTGTTGAACGGGACCATCAGGGCCGCCGGCACCTCGGCCCGGCGCGACATGACCACCAGCGCCAGGATCGAGAGCAGATACGGCATCATCAGGAAGATCTGATACGGGATATCGGCCCCGAGCGACGTCTGTTGCAACCGGATCTGCAGAGCGTCGAAGGCCGCGAACAGCAACGCGCCAAGCACAGCCTTACCCGGTTTCCAGGCGCCGAACACGACCAGCGCGATGCAGATCCACCCTCGGCCGTTCACCATCTCGAAGAAGAACGAGTTGAAGGCCGACATGGTCAGAAACGCGCCGCCGACCGCCATAAGGCCGGAGCCAACGATCACCGCGCCCATGCGCAGGCCGGTGACCGACAGACCCTGGGCCTCCACCGAGTGCGGGTTTTCTCCGACCGCGCGCAACGCCAGGCCGAGCGGCGTGCGGTAGAGCACGAAGGCGACGACAGCAGCGGCGACGAATGCGAGGTAGGTCAGCGGGGTCTGGGCGAAAAGCGCCGGGCCGACGATCGGTATGTCGGACACTATCGGGATCGGCAACTCCTTGAACGCCTCGATCCGCGGCGGGTTGGTCACCTCCGGCAGGGATACCCGGTAGGCGAAGTAGGTCGAGGCGGTCGCCAGCAGCGTGATCCCGAGGCCGACCACATGCTGGCTGAGACCGAACGGCACGGACAGGATCGCATGCAGGAGACCGAACAGCATCCCAGCGCCCATGGCGACGGCCACCCCGGTCCAAAGATCGGCCCCGGAATAGACCGCCATCCAACCGGCGAAGGCGCCGACCACCATGATTCCTTCGATGCCGAGGTTCAGCACGCCCGCCCGCTCGCAAATCAGTTCGCCGAGCGTGGCGAAGATCAACGGACTCGCGATCCGAACCGCGGCCGCCCAAAAGCTGGCCGAGAGGAGGATGTCCAGGATCTCCACCGCCTACCCCCTTACAACCCGAAAGCGCGTCAGCATGATCGCCAGCACCATCAGCAGCAGCGCCGAAGCGAGCAGGATATCGGCGATATAGGTCGGCACGGCGGCGGCGCGACTCATGCTGTCGGCGCCCACGAATATCCCGGCGACGAAAAGGGCCGACACGACGACTCCCAGCGGATTCAGCAGCGCGAGCATCGCGACGATGATGCCGGTGTACCCGAAGCCCGGGCTCAGATCCAAGGTCAGGCTCCCCTTGAGCCCAGCCACTTCCGAAAAGCCGGCGAGCCCGGCCAGACCGCCGGAAATGAGCGCGGTCTTGATCACGACGCCCGTCACCGGAATGCCGGCGAACGACGCGGCACGACGGTTCAGGCCGACCGCGCGGATCTCGTATCCGAGGGTGGTCCGCGTCTGCATCACCCAGACCAGCAGGGCGCAGATGAGGGCCAGACCGAAGCCCCAGTGGAGCCTTAATCCATCGACGATGCGCGGCAGACGGGCCTCGGCGAGCAGCCGCTCGGATTTCGGCCAGCCCATTCCCATCGGATCCTTCATCGGCCCTTCGAGCAACAGAGAGACGAACAGGATCATCACGAAGTTGAGCAGAAGCGTCGTGACCACCTCGTCGACACCGAGACGGGTCTTTAGCCAGGCCGGACCGAGCAGCAGCATCGCCCCGCCGACGATGGCCGTCCCCATCAGGATCGGGATCAGCAGCGCAGAAGGAAGCGGCAGCAGCCCAGTCCCGAGCACCACGACCAGCAGCGCCCCCATGTAGAGCTGCGCCTCGGCGCCGATGTTCCAGAGCTTTGCCCGGAAGGCGACCGCGACGGCAAGACCTGTGAAGATCAACGGCGTAGCCCGGTTCAGCGTCTCAAGGAGCGCGAATTTCGAACCGACCGCCCCCTTCACGATCAGCCCGAGTACGGCGAACGGATTAGAACCGGCGACGAGGGACAACGCCATGGCGATCAGCACGGTTCCCCCCAGTGCCACCGCAGGCAGTCCTAGGGTGCGCGCCCAACCCGCATCGGCGACCGGTTCAAGCCGCATGACCGCCCTCCTCGAAGCCCTGTCCCGCCATCCAAACGCCAAGCTCCGCCGGGCTCTTTGAACCGCGGGCGAATGCCGGTGACAGGCGTCCTTCGGAGATGACGTGGATCACGTCCGCCAGGGTGAGGATCTCGTCCAGATCCTCCGAGATCAGCAATACCGCCGCCCCGGCCTCCCGCGCCTCGATCAGGCGGTTCTGGACATAGGTCACGGCCCCGATGTCGAGCCCGCGCACGGGCTGAACAGCCAGGATGATCGCCGGTTCGGCCTCAAGCACACGACCCAGGATAAGTTTCTGCATGTTGCCGCCGGAGAGCAGGCGAATGCGGGCATCCGGCCCCGGACAACGCACGTCGTAGCGCTCGATGATGGACCGCGTGTGCCGGTCGACGGCCTGCCAGTCGAACCATCCGCGTCTCGAAAACGGCGCTTTCTCGTACGCTTCCAGAACGGCGTTCTCCGCCAGGGAAAAATCCGCCACCGTGCCGGTCCGATGTCGATCCTCGGGAATTCGCCCGATACCGGCCTCCAGCGCCGCCTTCGGCGTCCAGCCCTTCGCTTCCCGTCCGCCGATCTCCATCGCGCCAGCCGCCGGCACGATCTCCCCGGCGATCAGATCGGCCAGCGCCGTCTGACCGTTGCCCGAAACACCCGCGAGACCGGTGATTTGCCCAGCGCGCAGATCGAGCGACAGCGACCGAAGCCCGACCGCATTGCCGACGGGAACGGTCGACACGTCGCGCAAACGCAACAGCACCCGGCCAGGCGCCGCGCCACCGACCTCCGGCGCACGGATCTCGGACCCCACCATCATGTGGGCCAGCTGGTGCCGGTCGGTCTCAGCCGTCGCCACCTCGCCCACCAACCGGCCATGGCGGAGCACAAGGACTCGAGAGGAGATGGCAAGAACCTCGTGCATCTTATGGGAGATGAAGATGATCGACAGCCCGCGGGCCACTGCCTTGCGCAGGGTCGCGAACAGGTCGTCGGTCTCCTGAGGCGTCAGAACGGCAGTCGGTTCATCCAAGATCAGAACGCGTGCGTCTCGATACAGCGCCTTCAGGATCTCCACCCGCTGGCGCTCGCCGACGCTGAGTGTCCCCGCCTTGGCGTCCGAATGGACGGCGAGGCCGAAATCCCGGCTGAGCTGCTCGATCCGGGCACGTGCAGCCGCGCGGCCGCTGCCCAGGCGCCAGAGCGGCTCAGTTCCGAGGATGATGTTTTCAAGAACCGAGAGGTTATCGGCCAGGGTGAAGTGCTGGTGAACCATCCCGACACCCGCCTCCAGCGCCGCCCTCGGATTGCCCGGCGGCAGGATATGGCCGAACGCCTCGATCTCTCCCGCGTCGGCCATGTAGTGACCGAACAGGATGTTCATCAGCGTCGTCTTGCCGGCACCGTTCTCTCCGAGAAGCGCGATCACCTCGCCCTCCCGCAGGTCGAAGGTGATCGCGTCGTTCGCGGTCAGCGGGCCGAACCGCTTGGTAATGTTGCGGAGGCGCAGGACTGCCCGCGCCTCCCCGCCGGACGGCATCAGCTCGACTTCGGTTCTTCGTCGTTGATCTCGACGACATACGTGCCGGCCTTGATCGCCGCCTCGCGCTCCTGAACCAGGGCCATCGCCTTCTCGGGAACCTTGCCTTCGAAGGTTCCAAGCGGGGCGAGAGAGCAGCCGCCGGCCTTCATGAACGAGTAGACCCCATAGTTGTCCGCCTTGAACGTACCGGCCTTCACGTTGGCCAGTGCAGCGTTGAAGGTCGGCTCGAAGTGCCACAGGGCGGACGCCACCACGGTATCGGGGTACTCCGGCTGGGTGTCGATCACGTTGCCGATGGCGAGGATGCCCTTCTCCTGGGCGGCGTCCGACACGCCGAAGCGCTCCGCATAGAGCAGGTCCGCGCCGTTCTCGATCATCGCATAGGCGGTTTCCTTCGCCTTCGGCGGATCGAACCAAGACCCGATGAAGCTCACCTGGAAGGCGATGTCCGGGTTCATCTCCCGTGCGCCCGCCATGAAGGCGTGCATCAGCCGGTTCACTTCCGGGATCGGGAACCCGCCCACCATGCCGATATTCGCGCTCTTGGTCATCGCACCGGCAATGATGCCCGACAGATAGGAGGCGTCCTGGATGTAGTTGTCGAAAACCGCGAGGTTCGGATGGGCCGGATCGTCCAGGAAGCTGGAGCCCATCAGGAATGCCACGTCCGGATATTCAAGCGTGACCTCGCGCGCTTCCTGCTCGACGCCGAATATCTCGCCGACGATCAGCTTCACACCCTGCTCCGCATACTCCCGCATGACCCTGGGATAATCGGTGTTGGCGGTATTCTCGGAGAAGGTATAGGTGACCTCGCCCGCAGCCTGCGCCGCCTCGGCCGCCTTGTGGATTCGGCTGACCCACTGCTGCTCGACCGGCACCGTGTAGATGCCGGCCGTCTTTATCGGCTCAGCCGCGAGCAGGCTCGTCGGCCGGACCATAAGTCCCGCGGCCATTGCCGCACCGGACGCACCCAGCACGCGACGACGGGTCCAGCCCGCGCCACCAATCGGGAAACTCTTCTTCATTTCGCCACCCCTGTCCTTGTCGCTTGGATTCGTTCGCGAGCATCGTTTGTGCACCGTCGAAATGGCATGCTGCCGCACTCCCCGAAGACGCGCAATAAGGACGGGATATCCAAGGATTCTCATTCGGAGAACAGAGGAAGAACCGCTTGCTGCAACGCAACAAGCCGAGCGATGGCAACTGGCGCCCGCGGCATCGACCGACGGCAATCGGCCCGACTCGGTGTGCCGATGGAGCCGGTTCGTTTCTCCGAGCAGGGGACTGCAAGCGCTCCAATCGTCGCGCGCCGTTCACGATCCAGCCCAAGGAGGGGGCGGACGACCCGCTCGTGGCGTCGAATTCCCGCCGGCTCCGCGGTCGACCGCTACTCTTCGCCCGCATCAGGTTTAAATTAATGTGATGAAAAATCTGAAAAGTCGTACATCATAGACTGAATGATCCTATCCTAGTCGCTGCAGGGGCCCAATATCGGCGATGACAAGCAGCAAGAGCCTGACTCAACAGACTACCGATGCCCTGCGTGCCAAGATCGCCGACGGGCCGATGAAACCGGGCGACCGGCTTCCGACCGAAAAGGAACTGGAGGCGGAGTTCGGCGTCAGCCGCACGGTGATCCGCGAAGCCGTCGCCGTTCTCAAGGCGGACGGCTTGGTCGAGCCGCGCCGCGGTGCCGGCGTCTTCGTGCTCGATCCGTCGCAGTCCAGGCAACGGGGGTTCCCAACGTTCCTGCCGGGACAAGTGTATCAGGCGCTCGACCTGCTGGAATTGCGGATGGCGGTCGAGGTCGAAGCGGCGGGACTCGCGGCGACGCGTAGAACGCTCGCACAAGACGCGCGCATACGGGAAGCGATGGCCGATTTCGGCCGAGCTTTGGAGACCGGGGCAAAGACGAGCGAACTCGACATCGCCTTCCATACCGCGATCGCCCAGGGAACGAACAATCCGCTGTTCGCGGTTTTCCTGGAGTCGCTCGGCGGTCGCGCCATCCCTAGAAACTCGCTGTCCCAGGATCAGCGGAAACGTCTGATCAACGACGACTATCTGCAGCGGGTGCATCAGGAACATCAGGCGATCGCGGACGCGGTCGGCGCCGGCGATGCCGAACAGGCACGCGCGGCCATGCGCGCGCATCTCAGCGGCAGCATCGCGCGATACAGCAGCTCACTCTGACGAGAGGATTCAGAATGCCGTCCAAGGTGGACTGCGTGCTCGGCGCGGCGGCGACCCTCGGCGAGGGGATCGTCTGGGACACGGCGACGGCCAGTCTCTGGTGGGTCGATATCGCCGCCCCCGCCCTGCATCGTTTTGACCCGGAGAGCGGTCGCGACGAGACTTGGCCCATGCCCTCAGCCATCGGCTGCGTCGCGCCCCGCCGCGCGGGCGGCGCCATGATTTGCCTAGAGGAAGGTTGGAGCACCTTCGATCCTGCGTCGGGTCGTATCGAGGTTCTGAACGCGCAGGCACCGCGCGGCACTGGCATGCGCTTCAACGACGGCGCCGTCGATCCCCACGGCCGATTTTGGGCCGGCACGATGCCTAAAGCAGGGCCAGCGAATGCGTCCGAGGGTGAGCCCGCAATCGGCGATCTGTTCCGTCTCGATCCTGACGGCGGCTCGTCCCTCATTCTCGACGGTCTCTACATCCAGAACGGCCTCGCGTTCTCGCCGGACGGTTCGGTCATGTACTTGTCGGACAGCCACCCGACCGTCCGGACAATCTGGGCTTTCGACTACGCCTTGGAGACGGGGACGCCCAGCAACCGACGCGTCTTCTTCGATACCCGCCAAGTAGACGGGCGTCCTGATGGAGCGGCGATCGATGCCGACGGATGCTACTGGATGGCCGGTGTAGACGGTTGGCAGGTGATCCGGATCACGCCGGCCGGGACGGTCGACCGGATTGTGCCGGTCCCCGTCCAGAAACCGACCTGCCTCGCCTTCGGCGGGCCGCGGCTCGATACGCTCTACCTTACGAGCATGGGACCCGGCTTGATCGCCCAGGGGACAGAAGACCGCCAACCCGATGCCGGCGGCCTCTTCGCCCTGAACCCGGGCGTTCCGGGCTACGCGCCGCCCCCCTGCGCGGCGTGATCAACCCGACAGCAAAGCCGGCAGGGTCAGCGAGATCCCTGGGATGAAGGTCGTCAGCACCAGCGCTACCAGGATCGCCGCGTAGAAGGGCCAGATCGTCCGGACAGCCCGCTCGATCGGCACCTTGCCGACCGCGCAGCCCAGGAACAGGCAGGACCCGACCGGGGGCGTGCAGAGGCCGAGTCCCAGATTCATCATGAGAATCATGCCGAACTGAACCGGATCCATGCCGAACGAAACGACCACCGGCAGGAAGATCGGGGTGCAGATAAGGATCAGCGCCGCCATGTCCATGATCATCCCCAATACCAGGAGCATGAGGTTGATCATCAGCAGGATCATGATCGGGTTCTCGGACACCCCGGTCATGAAGTCGATCATCCGGTTCGGCACCTGATAGAAGGTCAGCATGTAGGCGAAAGCGGTGGCCGAGGCGACCAGGATCAGCACCATCGAGGTGGTCCGGACCGAATTGATCACCGCCGTGCGGAACGCCCGCCAGCTCATCGACCGGTACACGAGTAGCGTGACGACGAAGGCGTACAGCGTCCCGAAGGCGCCGGACTCGGTGACGGTGAAGATCCCCGAGAGCACGCCACCGACGATGATCACGGCGGTGAACAGACCGGGCAGCGCCACCACGAACGACATCAGCAACGCGCTGTATCCCGGAAACGCCTCCGCATTGTAGCCGCGCTTCACCGCGATCAGATAGGCGGCGACCGCAAGACAGGCGCACATCAGGACGCCGGGGACCACGCCGGCGAGGAACAGCTGGGAGATCGAGATGCCGCCGCCTGCAGCGATCGCATACAGGATCATGTTGTGGCTCGGCGGCACCAGAATGCCGGCGATCGACGACGTCACGGTGACGTTGACCGCGTAGTCGTCGTCGTAGCCCTTCTCCTTCATCACCGGGATCAGGATCGAGCCGAGCGCGGAGATGTCGGCGACCGCGGACCCGGAAATGCCGCCGAAAAGCATGGAGGACAGCACGTTCACCACGCCCAGTCCCCCGCGCACCGCGCCGACGGCCGCCGAGGCGAACCGAACCAGACGGATCGCAATCCCGCCGTGGAACATCAGCTCGCCCGCGAAGATGAAGAACGGGATCGCCATCAGCGAGAACACGTTGATACCGGAGATGATCCGTTGGAAGGCAATCACCAGCGGCAAGCCCTCGTAGAAGAAGGCGGCAACAGCGGCGACGCCCAGCGCGAAGGCCACGGGTACGCCGATGACCACGCAGAGCGCGAAGACGCTCAGGAGAATAAGCAGACCCATGGTCGGTTCCCTCTATCGGTCAGACGGAGCGACGTCCGCCGGATCCGGATCGGGCGGAGGTGTCTCGAGGATCCGGTCGTCGTGGCTCTCTCCGGTGAAGAACCGAATCAGATGTCCGATCGAATAGGCGAGCGTGAAGGCGCCGCAGAGCGTCAGCGGTATCGCTCGAAGCCCCTCCGGCAGGTGGATCAGCGGAATCTGCGTGCTCCATTTGAACAGGACGAGTTCGTAGCTGTTCACCATCATCACCGCGCCGAACACGGCCATGATCGCGTAGGAAGCCAGTTCCATGACAAGCCTGACCGGCCTGGGCGCGATATCGCGAAAGAACGAAACGCCGAGGTGGGAGCGCTCATGCACCCCGGTCGAAGCGCCGAGAAACCCGATCAACGCGACCAGCAGCAGCGATATCTGTTCGACCCACGTCGGTGTGGCGTTCAGGACGTACCGCCCGAACACGAGCCAACCGAAGATCACCGTCAGCACCACCATGGCCGCGCCGGAAATCGCCAGGCTGACGCCGCAGAGCGTGTCCAACATCCGATAGAACGGAGAAAGAAACGGTCGGAACCGGTCGGCCCAATTCTTGCTGTCATTGGCGGTCGATGAAGGCATGGCGACATCCATTCCCGGAAACGCGCGGCCCGAATGTTCAGGACCGGCCAAAAAAAGGGCCCCCGGAGGGCATGGGACGATCCGCTCCGGTGGCCTCGCAGGGGGACGGTTACTGGGTCGCCTGGATGGCTTCCACCAACGGCTTCAGATCGGCGTTAGTCTCGAGGAACCGGGCATAGACCGGCTTCATCGCGTCCTGGAAGGCCTGCTTGTCGGCGATGTCGTTGAACTTCACGCCGGCCTTCATGACCTTCTCGCGGCTGGCTTCGGCCCGCTTGGCCCAGAGTTCGCGCTGCAGAACGGCGGACTCCCGTGCCGCTTCACGCACGGCCGTCTTGTCCGCGTCCGACAGGCCGTTATAGACGTCGGCGTTGATGCAGACGCATTCCGGAATGATCAGGTGCTGGGAGAGCGAGTAGTAACCCGCCACCTCGAAATGTCCCGTCGACTCGTAGGACGGCCAGTTGTTCTCCGCACCATCGACCACGCCGGTCTTGAGCGACTGGTAAACCTCCGAGAAAGCCATGGGCGACGGGTTGCCGCCGAGCGCGGAGATCATGCCCGAGTACAGATCGTTGTTCATGACCCGAACCTTCATGCCGGCCACGTCAGCCGGCGTGGTGATCGGCTTCTTCGCATTGTAGAAGGAGCGCGCGCCGGAATCATACCAGGCGAGCGCGACGATCCCCTTCTTCTCCATGCCGGCGCTGATCTGATCGCCGGGGGCCCCGTCCATGGCCCGGTGCATGTGTTCCATGTCCTTGAAGATGAAGGGCAGCGAAACGACGTTGGCTTCCGGCGCCACAGGCCCGATCGGCCCGAGATTGAAATTCCCGATGGCGATCGCGCCGATCCGAAGCTGTTCGATGGCGTCCGGCTGGCTGCCCAGGGTGCCGCCGTGGAACATCTTCAACGTGATCCGGCCGTCCGTCTTCTCGTCGAGGAGTTCGGCAAACCGGTCCATGGCAACCGTGTTCGGGTAGTCCGCAACGTGGATGTTCCAGCCCTTCCACTCGGCCGCCTGTACGGCTCCGGCCAATCCGGCGACCATCGCGACGGCCGCCGCGGTGGCACTAATCCTGTTGATAAGTCTCATGTCTTCCTCCCTGTAGCGCCCGATTGCCCCGGGCTTGTTGAGTCGCGCATCGGCAGGCTGCCGCGGCGATCCACCGCCGGCGGCTCCCGATATTCCGGGGATCGTCGCGAGCGGAATGCCATTTTAAAGAGAAGTATGCTCCCTTTCCGGAATTGGTCAATCTATCTGTACATTGATCGTATTTTTATGCGGCGGAGCCCATCGGCTCGATCGCGCGGATCACCGATGCAAGATCGGCGATGTCTTTCTCCGTCGCGTTGACCAACGGCGGACGGACCGGCCCCGGATCGCGCCCGACCGCCTTCAGCCCGCCCTTGATCAGCGATACCGGATATCCAGCAACCCGGTCGCGGATATCCGCGAAGGGATAGAAGAATCCGTGAAGGATCCGATCCATGGTGCTCCGATCCCCCGCCCGAAGCGCGTTGTAGAACGTCAGCGCGAGCTCCGGCACGAAGTTGAAGACCGCAGACGAGTAGGTCGAGAAACCGGCGGCGTCGTATGCCGAGGCGAACAGCTCGTGCGTCGGCATACCGCCGATATAGACCAGGCGGTCGCCGAGGGTGGCACGGATCCGGGTGACGAGATCGATCTCCCCGACGCCGTCCTTGAAGCCGATCAGATTGGGACAGGCGTCCGCCAAACGCTGAACCGTCTCCGCCGTCAGAACCGACGTCGCCCGGTTGTAGACGATGACACCGATGGCGACCGAGTCGCAGACCGCCTTCACATGGGCGTACTGACCTTCCTGGGTTCCCCCCATCAGATAGGTCGGCAGCAGGAGCACGCCGTCGGCGCCGGCCGCCTCGGCAGCCCTGGCTTCGGCGATCGCGCGGCGCGTGTTCACCCCGCAGCCGGCAACCACCGGGCATCGACCTTCTGCCGCCTCCACGGCGGTTCGGATGATGGTCGGGAATTCGTCCTGACCCAGAGAGAAATACTCCCCAGTGCCGCCAGCGGCTAACAGGGTCGCCGCGTCGAAGGAGGACAGCCAAGCCACATGATCACGATACGGCGCCTCGGCGAATTGAAGATTTCGATCGAAGTGCGTGACTGGAAAAGACAGGAGCCCGGTTCCCATCTTCAATTTCAGTTCCTGGGGCGACATCGGCATGGCGGGTTCTTCCGGTAGAGATGGGAGAGCAAATTGCACACGGGTCTTTTGATCAGAGACCTGTTTGGCGTGATGAACTCGGCGACAGTGCGGGCGGCGCGCTCAGTCCTGCCCAGCGGGCGCCGCAGGCACGACCCGCGACGGGTCGCCTTCGTATCCCTCGCTGGCGAAGGGGCCGCCCTGGACGCCGAGCGCGACGGTATTCCCCGGCTCGGGAACGGTGGACGCATCGATTTCGGCGATCCACTGGTCGGAGGAATGCCGAGGCGCGTAGCCCAGACGCTTGGCGGTCGCGTTGTCCCACCAGGTCCGAGAATTGTCTGAGATGCCGAAAACGATCTCGTGATGCAGAGTCGGCGCATCCAATCCGAGACGGCAGAGTTGGGTAAGGTCCTCGATATGGATCCAGGAGCCCAGGGTGCGCGGTGTCTCCGGTTTCTGGAAACACCAGCCGATGCGGATCGACAGAACGCCGATACCGTAGTTGTCGGCGAAGTACTGCGAGAGCGCTTCCCCGAAGACCTTGCTCAGCCCGTAGCGGCAATCCGGGCGCGGCCGGACGGTGTCGTCGAGAGTTTGGCCTCGCGGGTAGAAACCGACGGCATGATTCGAACTGGCAAACACGATCCGTTTGACACTGGCCTCGTACGCCGCTTCGAACAGCCGGTAGGAGCCGTCGATATTGACCCGCAGGATGTCTTCCCACGGGTTTTCGACCGACAGCCCCCCAAGATGGATGATCCCGTCTACACCCTCGACGATGCGTTTGCGGTCGGTCGGGTCGCAGATGTCGCCGATCACGACCTCCTCGCCCGGGCCCGCCGCCCCAAGGTCGACGATGTCGGAGACTCTGAGTACGGGGTAGGCGCCAGCCAGTTGCTGGCGCATCCGCTTTCCGATCCCACCACCGGCGCCGGTCAGTAGCACACGCTTCATGGGTCACCCATATCGATATGACTAATGCTCACATTGATCTACATTCATATTACTTTATCGTCCAGAAAGATTCGACCGAGCTCCTGTCACTGGCCGATCGGCCGCCGTGCCAATTCGCCGTCTTCGCGCGATAGGCGAGACGGCTCACTTGTGGACAAATGCGACCAGGCGGGCGGAGCCGCGGAGAACCATCCAGTCATCCGGGATCCGACCAGAGCCGGGCACTCATATGCCTCAGCCGCAGCAACCGTCGCCCGACTGGACCAGTGGGCACGGGACGGTCGCATAGGAGCAATAGACGCAACAGTCTCCCGGAAGCGGCTTGAGGACGGCGCCGCAGCCTTTGCAGTCGTAGAACCACTGACAGGCATCGGTCGGCATGGTTTCGGTCTCCACATGACCGCATTGCGGGCACGTGATCGTCGACCGGCGGATCACTTCCCTATGGTGCGCTCCCAAAACCCCTCCCCCGTGAGACGGAGAAAATCCGACAATGCCCGTGGCGGCTCGCCGTCGAGACGTCCAATCGTCGTCAACCATCCGGCCGCGACGACCGAGCCTCCCCGGACAGGTGTGGAACAGCATACCGCGGACGGCGGGCGTCCACACCGAGCGGACGCGGGAAACAGGGTGGCTCATGGCGGAGCCGTCAGAAGTTGCGGCGCTTCTCCGCTCCAAAGTACAGGACGTCGGACCACAGGGCGTTTACCTTTTCGCGCATGGCCACGTCTTCAGCGGCCATATCGGTCTTGGGCCGGCCGATATGGCGCAGGTACCGGTTCGGATCCGTACCGCGCGCGAGTTGCACAAAGGTCTCGCCGCGTGTCTGCCTCACGGTCGGTTTCAGATAGCTCTGCACCGCGAAGCCGATCCGCCGATCGTCGCTGCGATTGGGCGAGGACGCATGGAGCACCGCCAGATTGTGGAACGACATCTGGCCAGGGCGGAGCGGAGTACTGACAGCGGCCGCTTCGTCAACGTCGTATACCGACTGCCCCCGCGTCAGGATGTTCGTTTCCAGATAGGTGTCCTCGTGATCCCGCATGCCAGCAGCGTGACTCCCGGGAGACATGCGCATGCAGCCGCTTTCCTCCGTTGCCGGCGACAGGGCCAGCCATATGGTGGTGGCGTCGGCATAGGGCTCCAACCCCATGTACTTGGCATCCTGATGCCAACTGACGAAGCCCGGGTCGCCTGGTTCCTTGATGAACAGGACGGTCCCGCAGACGAGGATGTCCGGGCCGAGCAGGTCTTCGACCGCATCGAGAATTCTGGGATGGTGCGTCAGCTCATCCAGAACCTTCAGGTTCAGATGGGCGTTGTTGCGGTTTGCCCCCTGCATGGCGTCCGGCCAAGCAGCCTCCACAGCCTCAAGTCGGGCGCGGTATTCGGCGGCTTCTCTCTCGGACATGACCGTTACCGGCGACAGGAATCCGTCACGGCGATAGGCGCCGATCTGGTCTGAGGAGAGAAGTCTTGGCATGCAGCCTCCAGCCAGTTCGCGCCGGCATGCCTGCTCCAGACTGCCAACAAGAGGAAGGATCGTCGCGTCAGGTTCCCCAATCAAGAGGCAGCCGCCCAGGGAGTCGTCGGCCAGTCGTCCGATCCGGCAGGATGGACCGCTCTCCCGCTCGGTTCCCAGCGCTTTGCGGATGCCGCTCGGAGCCGCTCCGATAGCCCTGGGCCTCCACTCTCCTATTGCCCCGCCCCGTTCAACCTTCTAGTTCAGGAGCCTTCGTGCAATCGAGCGCCGGCACGCATGCCGGCAAGGGAAGCGGCAGACCATGATTCGTCCCCGTTCCATCAGCGGCCTGCGGGAGTTCCTGCCCGCCGAACAGATCGCCTTCAATCGCTGTGTCGAGATCGTCCGCAAGCATTTCGAATTGGCGGGCGCCGTGCCTTTGAGCACACCCGCTTTCGAATTGCGCGAGGTGCTTCTCGCCAAGGAAGGCGGCGACAGCGTCGACAGGCAGGTCTACGGCGTGCATCGGCTGGCTGACGGTGGAGAGGATACCGACTACGCGCTCCGCTTCGACCTCACGGTGCCGATGGCGCGCTTCGTCGCCCAACATGCGGGCGAACTGACGTTTCCGTTCCGCCGCTACCAAATTCAACCGGTGTGGCGCGGCGAGCGGGCCCAGGCCGGCCGCTACCGCGAGTTCATCCAGTGCGACATCGACGTGGTCGGCGACCAGACGCTCAGTCTGATCAATGACGCGGAGATTCCGGCGATCATCGACGGGATCTTCAAGGAGATGAACATCGGGCCGTTCCAGATCCGGATGAGCAACCGAAAGCTCCTGGAAGGCTTTCTTTCGGGCTCGGGTATCCCGTCGGACGCCATCGCCGATGCCATGCGCGTGATCGACAAGATCGATAAGGTCGGACCGGACGAGATCCGCAAGGAATTGGCCGAGACCTTCAGCCCGGGAGCCGAGCAGCTCGACCGGATCATGGTCTACGTCTCCCTCCGGGGACCGGCGGAGGAGGTCATAGAGAAGCTTCTTACCCTTGCTCCGGCGGACAGCCTGAACGAAACCTATGCGGCGGGCGTTGAGGAACTCACAACCGTAGCCCGCGCGGTCGCCAGCCTCGGACTGACGTCCGAAACCTTCGTGCTCGATCTCAGCGTTGCCAGGGGGCTCAGCTATTATACCGGGACGGTCTACGAGACGACGCTCGTCGACCATCCGGGGATCGGGAGCATCTGCTCCGGCGGACGCTATGAGAACCTGGCCGGTCTCTACACCAGCCGCAAGCTGCCGGGCGTTGGCATCTCAATCGGGTTGACG
Organism: Alphaproteobacteria bacterium; assembly: GCA_024742275.1. Lineage (GTDB taxonomy): Bacteria > Pseudomonadota > Alphaproteobacteria > Thalassobaculales > Thalassobaculaceae > Thalassobaculum. Next base: position 102,701 of record JANSYS010000011.1, read on the forward strand.
CGCCTGGTCACGCGCCTGATGGAGGCCGGTCTGCTGGCGGTGGAGCAGGCGACGACGGCACCGGTTCTGGTCACCGTACTCGATCCGGGCAGCCTGGACCGCTATCTCAACGTCGCCGGACTGCTCAGAAAAGCGGGCATCGGCGCCGAAGTGGCGACTGAGCAGCGTAAGATCGGTCAGCAATTCAAATACGCCGACCGCAAGGGCTTCATCCTCGCCCTGGTGGCAGGCGGGGACGAGTTCGCGGCCGGCACCTGGCAGGTGAAGACGCTTGCAACAGGCGAACAGGTGGTGATCGAGGAGGTCAAACTGGTGGAGACGATCCGACGTATGCTGGCGGGCTGATCCGCTGCTAGGCGCAGTTTTTCGGCCTCAGCCGTCTTTCGGACCGACCCAGTCCCTATGCACCTTCAGACGGTTCGTAAACGGTGCGGGCTGGCTGTTCGGGATCGGATCTATACGGATCCGCGACAGACGCTTGCTGGCGAAGTACCAGATCCCCTCGATCCGCCGGTATGCATCCTCGTAGTGGCCGAAACCCGTGAATCCTCTGTGTCCAGGCGCCTCGACGGGCTCCCGACCGTCCAGAAACTGGACCACGTCGATCATCGCCCAAACAGCGCGCGCCCGGTCGGGACCGTCGAACGCGATTTCCGCCATGTGACAGTGATGGACGGTCAACGCCTCCTGAAGGCGGGCGCTGGCGCCGGCGATGAACGCGTCGGCCGTCGATCCGGTCGGTGCCGACCCGAACCCCTCGAACGTCGCCTCGTCCAGGAACAGTCCGCGCAGAGGCTTCCACTGCTTGGTGTCTAGGAGGCGACAGTACTGAGCTTTCAAGGTCTTGATCTTCTCCCGATCGACCAGCCGCTCGGCGGTGATTTCCTCCTGGGACATGTCTGCCTCCTCTTTTCATTCTTGCCGGCTTCCTAACCGTTCCGCACTGCCACACTCGGGCAACCGAACGCAAACGGTCCGCCCCGAGAACCTGAGTCTTCGGGCGGAAGGACCAGCCTCGGCACCGTTAAGGAATTCCTAATCCAATTTCTTCAAACTCAATTTTGTTAAAAAGTCGAGGGAAGTGACAGCATGCCCCTCTCATGGCAGAGCGTGAAGCCCAGCCATCAGATTCTGGTCGGTGCATCGATCGGCGTTTTGGCGCTCGTGGGTACGTTTACCTATGACAATTGGACTCAGTACCGGGTCGAGATCGCTGATGCAGAGGAAAGCGCTCGGCGGGCGGCCCAGCTCATGGTCCGACATACGGAACTGGCGTTCGACGGTATCGACTCCGCCTTGCAAGAGGTCGCTCGGGTGCGCCTGGAGACCGGGAACCAGAACGGCAGCGCTCAGCTAAATCATCGGCTCCTGGAAGCGGTTCACGGCGGGAACCCCGTTCTAAAAACGATCGGCTTGGTGAACGAGAAAGGCATCAGGACGGTGACGTCGATGTCGCCAAACCCGCCCCCCCTGGACTTGTCGAAAAGCGAGGCGTTCCTGGCGCGACGCGACCAAGAACCCGGCGGGCCGTCCACGTTCGTTTCGGCGCCGCGGCCCTCCAGGTTTTTCGGCGTCCCAGTCATGTATGTGACCCGTCGAATAGCGACACCCGACGAACGTTTTCTGGGTCTCGCTTACGGCGTCCTCGACCCGATGTATTTCTCCAAGGTCTTCGAAACGTTGGATCTCGGCGAAGCCGCGACCATCGTTCTATCGAAAAGCGACGGAACGGTTCTGGCAACCCAACCTGCCGCCGCCTCGATCTCCGGTCTTCTTGCGGCAGGTCTGGCCTTTTCCGTCGAATCAATCGGACAAGACAGTTCCGGATCGCTCCGCATTGAGAAGGAAACGGAGTCTCAGAGTAAAGTCGTTGGGTTCGCCGTCACCCAGGATCGCCGCTTCATCGTTTCGGTCTCGATCCCGTTGGAAACCGCTCTCGCCGCATTCCATGAGGAGTTGTTCAGCAACGCATGGCGTCTGCTGCTCGCCATATGCCTGATTGCCGCAGTCACCGCAGCCCTTGTCGCGCAAATCCGCCGCCGGGAGGGGCTCAGCAACCAACTGCGTGAGAGCGAGCGCCGGTTTCGGGACTTTGCGAAGGCTTCCGGCGACTGGTTCTGGGAGACCGACCCGGACCATCGCATGTCATGGCTGTCCAAGAGTGTCGCGACTGCTTTGGGTACGCCGGCAGATTGGCATATCGGCAAGCGTCGACGGGACATGTACGCGACTCATCTCATGTCCGATGCCGATAGTATTGACGAACATGAGGCACGGCTCGATCGGCACGAAACCTTCAACGACTTCGAATACCCCCGCCAAACGCCGGGCGGCGTGCGATGGATTCGGACCAGCGGGGTTCCGCGGTTTGACGAGAAAGGACGGTTCCTTGGGTACCGCGGCAGCGCCCGCGACATTACAGATTTCATCGACGCCAAGGCTCGCCTGAAGGACGCCGCCGACGCGCTTCCGGGTGGTTTTCTTCTGTTCGACAGCGAGGACAAGCTCGTCTTCAAGAATGCCCCGACCCAGCAGCCGACGGGCTTGGCCTCGTTCGAAAACATCGGCGACACGTTCGAGGATATCGCTCGCCGTGCCGCCGAGCAGGGCTTGATTGAGGAAGCGCGGGAGAATCCTGAAGAGTGGGTCCGATGGCGGCTGGAGCGGCATCGGAGTGCCGACCGCCCCTCGCTTTTCCACGTCAACGGACGGGCCATCGAGATCATCGAGCGGCCAACATCCGATGGGGGCCGCGTGCTGCTACGCTTCGACGTGACCGATCGGGAGTTGGCCATTGAGGAATTGCGCCATGCGCGGGACGCGGCGGACGCGGCCAATCAGGCGAAGTCCGATTTTCTCGCAAGCATGAGCCACGAGTTGCGCACGCCTCTCAACGCGATTATCGGGTTCGGGGAGATCCTCGAAGGTGCGTCGGAGCGCCGCCTCCAGAAGGAACAGATCAGTGAGTACAGCAGTTACGTCGTCTCCAGCGGTCGGCTTCTGCTAAGCCTCGTCAGCGAGGTCCTCGATCTCGCCAGCATCGAATCTGGACACATGAAGGTGGACCCGCAGAGCGTGGATGTACGCTCGATCGTCGAACAGGCCATCGAAAACGTGCGCCCACTAGCGGCCCAAAAGGCAATCGATCTGCGGGTCGAGATCCCAGAAACGGTCGGCACCGTTCTGGCCGACAGCCAACGCGCCACCCAAGTGCTTCTCAATCTCTTGTCGAACGCGATCAAGTACAACAGCCAGAAAGGCTATGTCCGCGTGGAAGCCCTTGAGGAGAACGAAATGGTTACGATCATGGTGACCGACAGCGGTCCGGGCATCAGTGCGAACAAGGTCTCGCGCCTGTTCTCCCCGTTCGATCGGCTCGGCGCCGAGTTCGGCAATATTGAGGGCACCGGGATCGGCCTCGCCCTGTGCAAGCGCCTTACCGCTGCGATGTCGGGTCAGATTGGCTACCACCCGGCCGAGCCGACAGGCAGCACTTTCTGGTTCACCCTGCCCGCCAGCCAGGCTCCGATCGTATCGCAGCCGGAAGCACAGGGGTCGGCAACCGCGATGGACCCCCTCAAGGGCATCACGGTCCTTTGTATCGAGGACAGCCCGATCAGTCTGCGGATCGTGGAGCATGTGGTCAAAGACGTTCCCGACCTGACCTTCCTTGAGGCGACGACGGGGACCGAGGGCTTGAACCGGGCTCAGGCCAGGCAGCCCGATACCATACTGCTCGACCTCAACCTGCCGGACATGTCCGGTCTCGATGTCCTCGCCGGCCTGCGCGCGAACCCCGAGACCGCCACGATCCCTGTCATCGCGCTGACCGCGTCGGCGATGCCGGAAGAGGTTGAGCGCGGCACGCAAAAAGGGTTCTTCCGCTACCTGGCGAAGCCGTTGGATTTCTCGGCCTTGCTTGAGGCTCTCCGGGATGCGGTCGCGATCGGGGACGACCTCGGCGAAATGCGCGTTCCAGCGACGCCGGCGACAGGCTCGAATCCGGTGCAGCGGACGGCCGCGGTAGAGATCGCTCCTTCGGAATCCCGCGACACCGCAGGCAAACCTCTCCTCGATACGGATCGTCTCGACGCCATCCGGGCGCTGACGACATCCGCCTTGTGCGGCACTCTGTTGGAACAGCTCTGCAAAGACATCGAACGGCAGGCGGAAGCCTATCCGGAAATCACCACGGCGGATTGCCTTCTGGAAACGGAGAGGACGATGCATGCCTTGACAGGGCAGTGCCTCAACGTCGGCGCCATCGCCTTGGGAGAGCTATCCTTGCGGCTCAGCCAGGCAGCTATGGTGGGAGACCGGGCAACTCTGGAGGCTGCACAATCAGAATTCGTCGCCGTCTGCGGCGAAACGGTCGAACGCGTCCAGCAGGAACTGGACTTGCGGTCGACGACGAAAACCAGCCCGGCCTTCCACGCCGCCTAATCGCGGTTTACCGGACAACCGGGACCCGCCTTTCGGCGGATCCCGCGTCATTTCCACAGACTGTTGCGGCCGATCTCCGACCCGCCCCCGTCAGAATGCTTTGTCGGTCTGCGGCCGGTACTTGTTCCTCGGCGAGAACCCCGAACGGTCGGCCTCGCGCTGGTCGCGTACCCAGACCTCGCGGTTCGGGTGCAGTCCGCCGCCCCGCGTGGCCGGAACCGCGGTATGCCGGGCGCGATGCAGCAACCGGGTATCGGCGATGCCGCAATTCGGATGCACGCCGCCGTTGTCGGCGACTTCCTTCTCCCACTTCGCTTGGCGGGCCGCCCGCGTGGCGGGGTCGTTCAGGGCGGTGCAGGTCAACTCGTTGGTGTTGAGGTCGGCGACGATCTCGTCACCGTTCTCGATCAGGGCAATCGGCCCGCCGAGCGCCGCCTCCGGACCGACATGGCCGATCACCAGGCCGACCGACCCACCGGAGAACCGGGCGTCGGTCATGAGCCCGACAGCGATGCCCCGCTCCCGGCACAGCGTCGTGATGCGCGAGGTCGGATCCAGCATCTCGGGCATGCCCGGCGCCCCGCTGGGGCCTTCGTAGCGCACGATGATCATATCGTTGTTCTCGAAGGTGTCCGGCGTCTCGTCGAGCGCCTTCAGGAGACCCGCCTCACCCTCGAAAACGCGGGCCTTGCCGACGAAGCGGTTGTTTTCGAGCCCAACCTCGACACCGGCCAGCTTGAGAATGGCGGAGAAGTCCGGCGACAGGTTGCCGCCGAGCACCCGCAGGCCGCCGGTCGGCTTGTACGGCGTCTCGACCGGATAGATCACCGTGCCGTCGACGGGCTTCGTGCCCAGTCGCGCGACCTGCTCGGCCAGGGTCTCGCCTGTGCAGGTGAGGACGTCGCCGTTCAGCAGCCCGGCCTCCAGCAGTTCGCGCACGATCACCTGCACGCCGCCCACACCGTCGATGTCCACCATGGAGTACTTGCCGTAGGGCCGCGCGTCGGTCAGCACCGGCACCACGTGCTGGGACAGGTGGTTGAACTCCTCCGGCGTGATGACCTCCTTCCAGAAGTCGGCGTAGCCAGCCGCCCGCGCGATCTCCGGCGCATGCAGGGTGACGTTGGTCGAGCCGCCGATCGCCATGGCGACGATCATCGCGTTGCGCAGGCTGTCCCGCACCACGATGTCGCGCGGCTTCAGGTCCTTCTCGATCATGTTCGCCAGATGCTGCACCAGCACCGGCGGGAACTCGGTCAGGCGGCGCGGATCGTCGGACGGCGGCGCCACCATCTCCAGCGGCTGCAGGCCGACCACGCCGATGAAGGTCTGCATGGTGTTGTAGGTGAACATGCCGCCGCAGCTGCCGAAGCCCGGGCAGGCGTGGCAGGAGATGTGGTGGCGGAACTCAGGGTCCGGATTGCCGGCGACCTGATAGGCGCTGACGATGTCGAGCGCCTCGCCGGTGTTCGGGTCGTGGCCCGGCCGGATCGGCCCGTCCGACATGATGATGGCCGGCTGGTTGTGCTCGAGCAGGGCGGCGAGCGTGCCGACCGGCGGCTTGTCGCAGGCGACGACGGCGATGGTCCCGGCGAGGCCCGTCGCCTCCAGATGCTCGCACAGCGCGTCGTGGGTGACCTCGCGGCCGATCAGCGAGTACCGCATCTCCCGGGTGCCGTTGCGGATGCCGTCGGAGGTGGCGATCGTGTATTCCGGCTGCACCAGGCGCAGGCGCAGCTTGTCGCCCTCGGCGCCGATCCGGCTCTTCAGGGCCTCGTGGATCGCCTCGACCTTCGCCTGAACGCCCAGATAGCACTGGCTGTCGCCCTTGGTGCCGACGACGCCGACGGACGGCTCATGGATCAGCTCCGGGTCGGTGCCGAGTTCGCGGGCGAGGCCGATGGTCTGGGCCGAGCGGCCAGGATGGCGGTCGATCAGTACGGTTCTTGTGTTTCTCACAGGCGTTTCCCCTAGTCGGCAGCGCGAGACGGTCGGTGTGCGTTGGCGTCGGCCTCGCGGCCGAGTTGTCCGATCCGGCTCGGATGGTAGTGCATGGCGCGGTTGTCGGCCAAGGAGTGGAACCCCTGGAAAGCGATGTCAATATCGGGCAGCAGCGAACCGCCTTTGCGCGCTTCCCGGCCCTCGGTTCGATATGCCGCAGATGAGGAGTTGTGCGGCCGCGCGGTCGGCGGGACAGTACGTCGGTACCGCAATCACCGGCGACCCTCGCCCATGTTCGACCTCACCCTGACCTTCGACAACGGCCCGGACCCGCAGGTCACCCCTCGGGTGCTCGACATCCTGCGGGAGCGGCGGCTGAAGGTGACCTTCTTCGTCGTCGGCGGCAAGCTCGACCACCCGGACGGGCCCGCCCTGGTCCGCGCCGCCCTGGCCGACGGTCACCGGATCGGCAACCACACCCTCACCCACACCGTCCCGCTCGGCGAAAATCCCGCGCCGGACGCCGCCGAGGCCGAGATCGCCGCCACCGACCGGCTGCTGCGCGCGATCGGCGTCGAGACCCGCCTGTTCCGGCCGTTCGGCGGCGGCGGCAACCTGGACACCCGCCTGCTCAAGCCCAGCGTGGTCGACCACCTGGTGGCGGAGGGCTATTCCTGCGTCCTGTGGAACGCCATTCCGCGCGACTGGGCCGATCCGGAGGGCTGGGTCGAGACCGCGCTGGAGCAGTGCGCGGCGCAGCCCTGGACCCTGATCGTCCTGCACGACCTGCCGACCGGCGCGATGGACCGGCTGGAGACGTTCCTCGACCGCGCGGCGGCGCTCGGCGCCCGGTTCCGCCAGGACTTCCCCGAGGCCTGCGTGCCGATCCGCGCCGGCCGCATCGCCGCACCGCTGACCGGCTACGTGTCGGCCCTGCCCTGAGGCCACCTGCCCTGAGAACGCCTGCCCTGAGGTAACCTGCCCTGGGAACGCCTGCACCTAGCGCCGCATCCGAGGAGACCGGTCGTGAAGCTCTATATCGGCGGAAAATGGTCGAGCACCTGGACGATGCGCGGCTGGCTCGCCTGCAAACTGTCCGGCCTCGACTTCGACACCGAGACCATCTTCCTGTCGCGCGAGGACAGCCGGGAGAAGCTGGAGGCGGTCTCGCCGACCGGCCGCATTCCCGTCCTCCTGCATGACGGGCAGCGCATCACCGACACCTGGGCGATCGCGGAGTACCTGTGGGAGCTCGCCCCGGACAGCGATCTCTGGCCTAGGGACCGGCGCGCCCGCACCGCCGCCCGGATGATCGCCGGCGAGATGCACGGCCACTTCTTCGAGCTGCGCTACTCGCTGCAGATGAACCTGGTGAAACGCTGGCCGATCGCCAACGGCATCCCGTCCAACGTGAAGCTCCTGGACAAGCCAGGGGTGCGCGATCAGGTCGCGCGGGTGCAGAAGATCTGGCGGACGACCCGGGCGGACTGGGGGGCCGGCGGGCCGTACCTGTTCGGCGAGCGGTTCTGCTTCGCCGACGCCATGTACGCCCCCATGGCCAGCCGGTTCCGCACCTACAGCGTCGAGACCGACCCGGTCTCCGCCGCCTATATCGAGGCGTGCCTCGACCATCCCTACGTTCTGGAGTGGATTCGCGGGGCTGAGGAGCAGGCGCGGGAATTGGGATGGGACGCCGTCGCGGCGTGGCCGTGATCGGTCGATTTCCGATTCTTTGAAGGATCGATGTGAACTCGAAGCAGAAATGCCGAACGTCGCCGGCGGTTTGAGCCACGCCAAAGTCGCCGAGCCGCCCTTTAACCGATTGCCGAAGGACCTATATCTGGGCAGCCATGTCGTAACAGCGGCATTACAACTGGGAGGCCAAATAATGAACATGTTGAAGACGCTCGCATTGGGCGTCGCCCTAACCATGTCCGCAGGGTTGGTTCACGCTGAGGAAAAGGACTATGTCCTCAACACCGCCTCGACCGGCGGTACCTATCATCCGGTGGGCACGGCGATTTCCACGCTGACCAAGGTCAAGCTCCTGCCGAAGGAAAAGTTTTCGCTGACCGCCGTCAATTCCGCCGGCTCCGGCGCGAACGTGCAGGCGCTCGGCTCCGGTACGGCGGATTTCGCCATTCTGCAGGGGCTCTTTGGCGCCTATGCGAAGACCGGAACCGGCCCGGTTTCCGAGCCGCAGTCGAACCTGCGCTCGGTGTCCATGCTGTGGCAGAACGTGGAGCACTTCGTCATTCCGACCGAATTGGTCAAGACCGGCACCATGGAAGACCTGGTCGCGCTCAAGGGCCAGGCGGCCGGGATGGGGCGGCAGAGCTCGGGAACGATCGGCTCGAACCGCGTTCTGCTCGCGGGCCTTGGGCTGAACATGGACGAGGACTTCGAGCTGATGTACGGCGGCTACGGGCCGACGGCGTCGGCGTTGGCCAACGGCCAGATCGTCGCGGCCGGGCTGCCCGCCGGCCCGCCGGTCGGTGCCGTCACCCAGTTGCTGGCCGCCAACAGCGGTAAGTTCACGATCCTGAACGTCACGGCGGACGAACTGGCGAAGATGGATGACGGCCGCAACCTCTGGGTTCCCTACACCGTTCCAGCCGGGACCTATCCGGGGCAGACTTCGGATATCCAGACCATCGGTCAGCCGAACTTCCTGGCGGTCAACGACACGGTCGACGAGAACCACGTCTACATGCTGACCAAGACGATGTACGAGAACCTGGCGTTCCTCCAGGCCATTCACCCGGCCACGAACGCGATGTCTCTGGAGAAAGCCCTCGCCGGCCTGCCGGTTCCGCTGCATCCGGGCGCACAGCGGTACTACGAGGAGATGGGCCTCGCCATTCCAGACCATCTTAAGGCTCAATAATCCGACAAAGATCGGGTAGGCAGGGGCGCGTCCACGGACGCGCTCCTGTCCTTTCGTCGCAGAAATACGGGGGGACAGCGTCGTGAGCGAACGCGAAGATGCCGGTGCGCTCAACCGCGCCGACTTGCTCGATCTATCGGCACCGAACAGGACCGCCGCGTCGCAGTTCGCCGTCATTTTCGCGGCGGCTTTCGGTATCTGGCACATTGCCACGAACGTCTATCTGAACGAACCGGGGCTATGGCAGAACGCCATCCATTTCGGTGGGTTCGCGTTTCTTGCCGCCATAACCCTATCCCCCTTCGGCCGGCGGTCGAACACATGGCTGGCCTGGTCGGTGGACCTCGCCTACGCGACGTTGATCGCCGCCTCGGCGATGTGGATCGCCGGAAACGAAAACAGCATCTACGAACGATCCCTGGCGGTGACGGGCCAGGGGTGGCAGTTGAGTTGGATCGACTGGGCCGCGGGCGGGATCGTGATCTTCGCCTGCATCGACCTGTCCCGCCGGGTTTCCGGTTGGGTGATTCCGATCCTCGTGATCCTCTCGCTTTGCTACATCCTTTTCCTCGGCACCTACATGCCCGGCGTGTTTCGGGCGGCCAGTCTGCCCCTCGACGACGTCCTATTCCGAAGCCTGTTCAACGACGAGGGCATGTTCGGAATCCTGGCGGGAATCTCCTCCACGAACATCGCCCTATTCATGATCTTCGGCGGTTTTCTCGTGGTTTCCGGCGCCAGCCACTTCGTCATCGAGGTCTCGAAGATCATCGCCGGTCGCGTGAAGGGTGGCGCCGCCTTCGTCGCGGTGATCTCCTCGGCGCTGACCGGCACGATCTCCGGATCGGCGGTCGCGAACACCGCCTCGACGGGGGTGATCACCATTCCACTCATGAAGGCGAACGGGTTCCGCGCAAAGTTTGCAGGCGGAGTCGAGGCGGCGGCCTCGACCGGCGGGCAGATCATGCCGCCGATCATGGGCGCCGGCGCCTTCGTGATGGCGAGCTACACCGGAATTCCGTACGGCACCATCGTCGCCGTCTCGGTGGTTCCGGCGATCCTGTACTTTCTCTCCATCGCCTTCATCGTGCGGATCGAAGCGGTGAAGCAGAACGCCGGGGCCGAAATCGACATGACGGTCGACAGCGGCAAGCTGGTCTCGGGTGGGCTCGTTTTCATCATTCCGCTGACGACGATGGTCTGGCTGCTGCTGACCGGCGTGACGCCGGCCTACGCCGCATGCTGGGCGATCGCCGCTCTGATCGGTACGTCGTGGTTCACAAGCGTCGTGGCGCGGTTCGTGCCCAGCGACCGGTTCGAGCCCGTCGTCATGGGACCGAAGAAGATCGTTGAGGCGTTGGTCTCCGGCGTGAACGCGTCGGTTCTGACCGCGATCCTGTTGGTCACCATCGGCCTCATGAACAACGCCATCGTCACCAGCGGCGTCGGCAACGGCTTCTCGCTGATGATCGTGCAATGGTCCCAGGGGTCGCTGGTGATCGCGCTGGCCCTGATCGCCATCGCCTCCCTGGTGCTCGGCATGGGACTGCCGGTCACCGCGGCCTACATCATCATCGCGATCCTGACCGCCCCGGCGCTGGCCGGGATCATGGCCGATACCATCGTCGTCGAACAGCTTGTCCAGGGCATCACCGATCCAGCGAAATCGGCGCTGTTCTTCCTGGTCGACCATCCGAACGTGGCGAAGATAGCGCAGGGAATGACGAAACCGGAGGCCTGGGACCTGGTCGCGTCCATCCCGTTCGAGGTCGCGGTCACCATCCGTCCGGCCCTGGTCGACCCGACCCAGACCATGAGCTTCCTGCTGATCGCGCATCTCATCATCTACTGGCTGAGCCAGGATTCGAACGTCACGCCGCCGGTCTGTCTCGCCGCCTTCACCGCGGCGGGCATCGCCGGGTCGCGGCCGATGGCCACCGGTTTCGAGAGTTGGAAGATCGCCAAGGGCCTCTACATCATGCCGCTGCTCTTCGCCTATACGCCGCTGATCTCCGGTGATTTCGGCGAGGTGATGCATATCGCCGTGTTCTCGCTCTTCGGCATCTACGCCACGAACGCGGTGATCCAGTGGTACAGCGAGGGGCCGGTCGGCATTCTGGAGATCTGCGCACTGGTCGGCGGCGCCACGCTAGCGTTCTGGCCCTTGATGCTGCCGGCCAACCTCGCCGGCGCAGCCCTGATCGTTCTCGTTGTCGTTTGGACCCGCATTAAGCTCGCAAAACAGACGGCGCAATCCGAGGGTCCCTGACGCCAACAACGCTGCGGATCCGGTTGCCTTCCGACCGCCGGAAAAAAACGCGACTTTTTTGTGCGCCTTTTACGCGCTTGGAGGTGCTCAAAAAGCCTCGAACCAATCGGTTTCGACGGTCACCCTCTCGACCGTTTCCGTTCTGACGCCCAGGTCGTACTGCTTCAACAACTCGCACAGGCTTTGCCCGTCGATCAGATCGATGGCGATGGCTCCGTCCCGTGTCGCTTCTTCCGAGGCTTGGCTTGTGAACGTGCCGGTGGTGATGAACAGACCCTTGTCGGCCCGTCCCTGCACGGCGCCCCGGAAATCACGGATCTCCTTCGATCCGACGCTGCCCTTCCATCGCTTGCACTGGAAGTAGATCTGGAACGACACGAGGTTCACCCGAAGCACCCCCACGCCGTCGATCCCGCCGTCGCCACTCTTGCCGCGCACTTCCACCTTCACGAATCCGGCTTCGCGCAGGAGCCGTTGAGACAATCGCTCGAAGTCTCCGGGATCGATGCCCTGAAGCACGGAGAGAAGGCGGGATTTCCAGTCCGTGTCCGGTGTTTCCTCTTCGATATCGACGTCGGCCGAGTCGTCCGGCGAGTCCGTTTCGTTGGCCCGCTTCCGATTGCGCTTCTGACGCGCGCGTTCGCGTTCCTCGTCACTGACCTGCCGGTGGATCGCCTGCATCTCGGCCAACGTGCTGAGCTGTTCCCCCTCTTCGGTAAGCGCCCAAACGCCCCTGGATGAGTTCCGCAGCGCTCCGCCGCGCTTGAGGTAGGTACGAGCCCAAGCCAGGTAGTACTTCACGCGGGATCGAGGATCGTCGTTGGCCATTGTATAGGACTGCTCCGCCTCGCTGAGCCCTTCGATCTCGATGATTTTCTCGTCCAATTCGTGGATGGAGGCCGATCCGCCCATGCCGATCAGCGCCTCGATCGTGGCGAGCATCATCCCCGGCAGGTCCGGGAGGCCTTCCTTTCCCACAACAAATCGGCGCTTCGCCGTCCCGCTCATTCTTGGGTCTCCTTCGCGCAGGCTCTTTCCAGGAGCTGGATCTCTTCCTCCGACAGATCGAACAGTCCGTAGACAATTCGGTCGATCTCGGCTTCCGCTTGGCGGATTTCAGCGCTCAACCGCGAAATCTCGGCGCGATCTCGCTGGATCCAGTCCTCCCAAGCGGATCGCTCGGAAAGCGGTATGTCGGCTTTGAAGGCCTTCTTCACTTCCGTCCGGAAAGACGCGAAGTCCGGCAGCCTCCACCATTCCCTAAGTTTCGTCGTGAGCTTTGGCTCGCGGTCTGACGGGCAGAGATCCGGTAGACGACGAACAAGCGCTCTCTGAAGATCAAGGCGATACCGGGCTGCCTCTATTGCTGCCACGCTCGCCTTGGATAGGTCCGATCGTTTGCTTTCAGACAATTTAGGTACAGGCATCGTCTCGACGTACTGGACGCGAAGCTCATGATACCCACCACGAACCGGCGGGCTCATTGATGAAAGCAGAAACCAAAAAACCCTGCTGTTCAAAAGCGCGAGTAGAGAAGTGTCGCTCGACGGCACCATGTAGGACTTGTCATTCGAAAAGGCTCCAGTGGTATCGAAAGAGAAATTCCTATCCGAGTTAAAGTGTGGATAGCTGATCTTTTCTGATCCGAAATGCTGCGCATAAGCTTCCTGAGCCTGTTGCAGTTCGAACCATTCCTGTTTGGTTGCCCGTTTTTCCAGGCGATCCTTGAACGGCAACAACCAATCGCGAATAGCCGGATAGTCGTCGATCCGCACACGGTTTTTCGGGATGTAGATCAGCCACAAACCCCGCGGTTCGGAACGCCAACGCTTTAGGTCCTTGCCTTCGAGGAAGGGCTTCAGCAAGTCGGCGGATTTCGGATCGGCTGCGCACAGGCGATCCTTGGTCTCCGTGTCGATCACGAAAGCTTCGTTGAGGCCTGTAACCACCCCTCGTAGCGGAGCGCCGTAAACCTCCTTCAGAATCCTTCCCCCACGTCGGATCTTTTCCCGCAGTTCCCGAAGGGCGGGGGATTCCAATTCCCAGGAACCGTCTCCGAGAGCCGATTGCGGATACGACGCGCGGACCGTCTCCCAGGTCGCCAGGAAGTTGGCCTCGGGGAGCGTCTCCACCTTCCAGAAGTTCAAGTGATGGTCCTTCTTCGCCTGCCCCCGACAGAGAACGAGGATCGCCGGATATGTCGTGACGCCTTCGAAAACCTGCAGGTCCCCGAAGTCGACCACCCCCTCGATCGTCGCTTCCCGCAGAAGGTATCTGCGGAGCGGCCTGCCCGACCCCGTCTTGAAGAAGGTATTCGAGGAGATGTATCCGAGGCGTCCCCCCGGCTTCAGGAGCCTCAACCCCCGTTCGTAGAAATAGCAATAAAGATCCGCACGGTCGGACACGACCTCGTAGCGTTTTTCCAGATAGGGCTTCAGTGCCTTCAGAAACTCCATTCGAACATACGGCGGATTGCCGAGAACCACGTCGAAACCACCCTCGGCGAACACTTCGGGAAACGCCGTTTCCCAAGTGAATGCGTGGTCGAGATACGCGAAATTGCTATCTTCTATCAGACTGTCGCCAACCCGGATGTTTCCCGCCAGGCTATCGAGCACCTTTCCCCGACGCGCCGTCTTGATCCATAGCGACAGCTTGGTGATCTCAACGCTCTCTTCATTGACGTCGACACCGAACAGGTTGTTCGACAGGATCTCGCTGTCGGTCACGTAATCGAGTAGGTCGCCATAGTGTCGAGTCTGCGGCGAGAGCTGTTTGATCTTATCGTTCACGCGCGTCAGTTCGGCCTTCATGAAGTCGAACGCAACCACCAGAAAGACTCCAGACCCACATGCGGGATCGACAATCCGCAGACGATGTAACCTTTCGCGGTAGGCTTCCCATGCGTCGAGTTCCGACGAGCCTCGACGCCATGGGATCGCTTCATAGTCGCTGAGATCCGCGCCTTTCTTGGCGTACCCGCTCACGACCTCCGCAAAGATCTCGCGCAGGTGCCTGCCCAGGGTTTCCGCAACGATGAAACGAGCGATGTAGTCGGGCGTATAGACCACGCCGTCACGTTTTCGACGGCCGCTGGTACCGCTAACTGGTTCCGGTTCCTCGTCCTCGCCTCTGGCCGCAGCCTGAAGCCGCTCGACGTCCGCAATGGACTGCTCGAAGATATGCCCAAGGACCGTAACCGAGATTTCGGATGCGAAGTCATACTCGCCAAGGGTCTTGAATCCCTCGCAGACGGCATCGGGCAGACCCAGTCGATCGATCCGATCATCCGCTCGAAAAAGCCCCCCGTTGTACCGTGGGATCTTTAGGTCATCGCTACCTTGGTCGATGGCCCGAAACAGGCCCTTGAAGTTTTCCCATATTGGTTTGGGGTTGTACGCATCGCGCGCTTTGAACGCATCGCCGAGCGTGTTCATGGGAAGCAGACCGGTGTCTTCCGCGAACGCGACGAAGAGCACCCGGTCGAGGATCTTCTGGGCGAGCGCAATCTCATCCAGCGGTTCGATGCCGATGTCCGCGTCTTGGACCGCCTGCAACAGCCTCAACCTTAGGGATTTGTAGTCGCGATACAGGCTATCGGTGATGTCCTTGTCTTCGCGCCGACTCTCCTTCAGCAGATCAAGGGTTCGCCCCGAGAGCAGGCTTTCGGCGGATAGCAGCAGTCTAAAACGCGCATACTCCGCTTGGTTGGTTAGCTGATCCAACCGAAAGGCTTCGTAGGCAGCGGTGCCCTCGCCGAACCCGTAGAGCCGCAGTTCAATGTAGTTTGATACCAGAACCCATTTAACGCCTGGCGCATTCGTGGCGTACTCCCACGCCTGTTGCACCGGCGATTTGTTGCGACCCGGCATGATCGCATCGAGATCGCGGGTATCCGCACCCTTGAGTTCGAACGGAGCTATGATTTCAGGCTTCTCGCCGCCGAAACGACCGAGTGCGAGATCCACGCTCCCCCGCAAAATCGTCTGCTCTGTTGCGACCGTATACTCGGCGCCCGAGGCTGGCCCCGAGTACCCTAGAACACCTTCGACGATCTTGGCGGTGAATTGGCCGTGGAGAGCGACCTCTTTCAGCTCTCTGATCCGGCCTGAATTGACGAGGTCCGCCCATTCGGTGACCACGCCCAGGTGCTCCGGGGCAATCGCTACTTCGTTGATATGCCGTTGAATGGTTTTTCGGTTGAAGAGGCTCAACGAATTGCTCGCCCGAGAAGCGTTGTACCGACAGAGCAACGACTATGCCCCAAATTCATCGGAGCAGTATGACTGATCAAGCACGCATTTCTAGAGTATCTATCGGTGAAAACTAACGAAAGCTGACCCCTCGATACCCTACAGTCCACGGCGCCATGAGGGCAGTGGGGTTCGAGGCCGCAGGTCTGGGGCAATACTATAAGAGAGATCGGGAAAGCTGGCGGAGGGGATGGGATTCGAACCCACGTTAGGGGTTTCCCCCTAAAACGGTTTAGCAAACCCTCGCCGTACTCGACGAATATCGCAAAAAAAACGAATAACACGAGGGAAATTGCGGCGTTCAGACAAGCGCAGGACGCGCAAACAGCGCGAACATATGCAGATCGCGTTGGCACAAACGGGGGCACAGTAACGTCGACGACGACAACAGCAACTCGGCGCCGGTCGACGAGAGTGCGGATTCCGACGCAAGCCGGCCGGGTATTGCGAGATGAAGTCGGCCGGTGTTCCGATTTGAAGCCGGCCACCATTCCGACATGAAGCCGGCCACCGTTCCGAGATTTATCCGGCCACCTGGCTGACGGTCCCGGCGCGCCTTCCGGGTCAGCACCTCGGGCATCACGCTTGCCTCGTCTTGTGACGAGGAGGGAGCGGGATGCCGGCGAAGAGAGAGCTGACCATGCGACAGATACGACAGATGCTGCGGCTGACGCGCGACGGTGTGAGCGCCCGTGAGATCGGGCGCACACTCGGAGCGGCGCGCAGCACGATCCAAGACAACCTGAACCGGGCAAAGGCGGCGGGTCTGAGCTGGCCTTTGCCGGGTGATCTGAGCGACGACATGCTGGAGCAGCGGCTGTTCGCGCGTGCCGGTGCGCGTCACGGGTTCCGTCGTCGGTCCGAGCCGGACTGGGCGTCGCTGACCTGCGAGCTGAAGCGCCCCGGCGTCAACCTGACGGTGCTCTCCTTCGTTGACACCCTGCCGATCGCCAGGGAGAAATTGCTGCCGGCTGCGTGACCGCTGACACAATCGACCCGTCGGACAACCCCGCCCACCGATAGGTCGACTGTCAGATCAAGTCCCTACTTTTACACGATAGCCGTTCCGCTGCACCTCCCGCAGCGGCGAGCGTGCGCCTTCGCCGCGCCCGTGCGCGCCTCCACCTCCATCTCCATGATACGATCGGCCTCAAAGGCCAGCATGTCGCGCACGAAGTCGCTGTCGGCCTGCTTCTCAATCAGCTCGATCAGCGCCATTCTCTCGTCGGTCATCGTCGTCTCCATTGTCCGTTCCAGGTGTTGCAACCCGAACCTTCTCCGAAGATCGGCGATGACCGACAGCGTCGAACTCGGCCGCGAGCTGCGCTAAGCCGGGGGCTCCGCGCGCGGCCTCCTACACCACCACTCGGGACACTGCCTGCATTTTTGCTCCGGTGTTGACAGGAGGACGGACAGAGCAACAAAAAGGCCTGACCACCTCATTGACGCGACCTCCGCCATCCGGCCTTTCGGGCCTCATCCTCGGAACAGAACCATCGCTCGCCCCTGGATTCGTCAATTCGGGTTGGCCCATAATCTCGCCCGGCCGGCATATGATAGATCCTGTCGCCGCTCCGGCTGATGTTCCCTTTGATCTGGCAGGCATCGCCAGCTGGACCTGATGTCGATTCCGCCGTAAGTCTTTCTCCGCGGCGCCATCTCGAGGGCTCGATGAAACGGCCCGCCCAAATCCCAGCTTTCGCCACCTGGGCAGTTCCTTCGTCGTCGATATAATCACGCGAGTATCGGCGGTAGGCGATGGCCCAGCCCTGGCGGACCATCCAGGCATTAAGCTCTATGTTCCCGAGGCGGCACACGGCGACGATCCTTTTGTAGCGATCTATATCGAGTTGCTCGCATCGGACCGTTGCCTGCCCGATCTTGTCGGAAAGCGCCAGAGCGGCCTGCTGGCCGCAGCGGTATTGTTTCCCTTCCTTCTCGCAGAACTGCCCGCTCTCTGGGGCGTCGATCCCGTGGAGCCGGATGCGCCGTCCTTGAATATCGAGCGTATCGCCATCGATAACACTGGCGACGCCGACGACCGGCGACTGCGCGGCAGCGGTCCCGACGGCCGAACTTGCCACCAGCAGCACAAATATGAGGCGCGGTAGCGTCATCGGCCGATCCGTCGCGGTTCGTCGACTTCTTCGGCCTCGCCGGTCTCGCCGTGCACTTCCTCCCGAATGACTTTTTCCGTGATTTCGGAAAGATAGGAGGTCAACGCGTCGCTCAGCGCTTCAAACTCGGGCCAGAGGACCTGCTCGACGAAGCTCTTTGGCGCCTTGATGATGATGGTTTGGCGGTGCATCCGGCGATAACGGAAGGGGCGAATCCCGTAGCGGCGGCACAACGCGACAAACAGCTGTTGGGACCATACGTCCGAGATCGAGAATTTTACCTCGATCTCCTTCTCCTTGCCGGCGGCCTGGCTCAGGCGATCGCGGATGCGTTCCGCCGCAGCGCCAGCGGCGACACGCTCGCCCTCAGTCGCGGCGCCCGAGAAAAGGGCCTCGATCTTGCGCAGCTTCTCCCGGAGCAATTGCTCAGGCGTCATTCTTGGTTCCCATTGAGCTAGCGCCCATTCGTTAAAACGTCGCCCACCGATAGATGCCGAGCACATTTATTGCAGTGAACGCGACCTGCAGCACGACCAGACTTGGCTCGCGGTGGATCCAGCCGACCGCGCTCCACAGGAGTGAGGATATCAGAAATAGACCGAATCCCACGGCTACAGCGCCGATATTGAGCGCGATCAGAACTGCGCCGGCGACACCGGTCGCCGTGCCCACCCACTCCGCTGGAATTGCAGAGGTCTCGACCTAATCTGACGCATTTAATGGACTAGTGGGGATTGGGCCTTCTGGCCGGGGGATCGCCCCGGCCAGAAGGCGACAGAGGAGCCCACAATGACACGAGAGTAGAGGATCATCCGCAACAAGGTCGGCGTTCTCGATCTGGCCAAGCAGCTCGTCAACGTTAGCCAAGCGGGCAAGATCGAGCAGGCGGTGCTGGACTTGGCACTGAAGAAACCGACCTGGGGCCAGAAGCGGGTGTCGAACGAGCTGCGCGAGCGCCGCCTGTCGATCTCGGCGTTCGGGGCACGCAGGGTGTGGCAGAGCCTCGACCTGCAGAACATGAAGAAGCAGCTGAAGGCCCTGGAAGCCCAGGTCGCCCTGGACGGCGTAATCCTTACCGAAGACCAGCTGGCGGCGCTCGAGAAGGCCAAGGCTGACACAATCGACCCGTCGGACAGCCCGCCCGCCAATAGGCCGACTGTCAGATCAAGTCCCTACTTTTAAACCTAACGACCTCAACTGACCCAGTTATCCTGACGGCAGTCAGCCAGCCGGCGACTTCTGCAACGCAATGACACACCCTCCAACGCCCACGAAAGGCATTGGTGATCTGTGGCGGCGTTTTGTCAAAAAGGGATAAAATGAATCAACTTCGCAATCACCCCGTCCCTTCTTGACGGGCCGTCCAGGTAGGGGGCGATGAGCGGCCACGAGCGCCGTCTTCAGCCCCGCGTCAATCAGATGATTTTCTATCACAAACCGGCCGATAAAGACCTGCCCCGGAGACTCACTCTCCGGGGCAGGTTTGTTTTTAGCTGACCGTCTAGACTGAAGCCCAGTG
This sequence comes from Alphaproteobacteria bacterium, assembly GCA_024742275.1. Lineage (GTDB taxonomy): Bacteria > Pseudomonadota > Alphaproteobacteria > Thalassobaculales > Thalassobaculaceae > Thalassobaculum. Next base: position 122,130 of record JANSYS010000011.1, read on the forward strand.
GAACTCCTCCGACACAAGCCGTACGCTGAAGATCAGCAACCGAACCCCACTCGCGACCAGGTAGCGCTCCATCATTCGGGCGAGCTCATTCACATCATCTCGGCGATTGGCGAAGGGCCCAATTTCGCCTGGGCGGCGTGTGGCCTCGAGCGCGTGTTCAATGGTCGCCTGCTGACTGTCCGTCAGAGTTTCCTTGGGTTTTTTGCTCCGATAGTGGGCGCTGACCGTGACACGTCCATCTTCGATCTGAAGATGGAACACCCCGACCGAATCCCTCGGCAGGCCTCTCGCCTCTCGTGTCGGTATCGGCTGCGAAATAAGCGACGCAAGCATTGAGATAACGGTGGACGGCACCGGCTGTACAGCGGAAGGCTGTGATGGGGGGGTAAGGTCCAGGCATTCCAACAGCAGCGGCCGCAGCGCGGTTTGGAGATTGTCGATCCAGGTTACACAATCGGGGTGGCCGGCCTGGGAGGCACCGGCCGCCTCGCCGTCGATCAGCAGTGGCCGTTTGGCGCTGTAACTTACAGATTTGGGTCGGGATACTCCTTTCAGAGCACGGCTGAGCGGCACCAACGGCTGTTGTGGCAGCGAGGGAAACAGGTCCCAGGCCAGGTCCAGATATCCCCCGTCGCTTTCGGTGAGTCCGTAGTCCGTGATGTCGTAATCATAGTTCATGACAGTCTCCTCATGTGAAGAGACGCAACAGGATGCGTGCGCCTCGTCAGAGGCGGCGCACGTATCCTGTGTGGATCGCCTACCCGGCTTCCAGTCGGGCGGTTTCGATCAGGGCTCCAACCCGGCGTGACGCTGTGAGCCCCGCTGCTGTTTCGGTGTAGGCGCGCATGGAATTCGGGTCCCGATGGTTTAGGATCCGGGAGGCCAGGCCCGCCTGGTTGGTGATTTCCTCGACAACGAAGGTTGCGGCAGCATCCCGGAGCCGGTGCGGCGTGACAGCTATCCCGAACGCCGGCTGAGTGAGCTTGCGCATTGCCGCTTGGATTGCGCCAAACCCCATCGGCCGGCCTCCCTTTGCCACCCACAGAAGATCATGATCGCCGGCGACGATAGGTCGGATATCGGTGATCCACCGCGCCAGCGCAGGCCTGAGGAATCCGGGTACGAGCCGGGTCGACGGCTCCGCCGTCTTTTGAAATTCGGTCGGGATTTTCACAGCACTGCTGTCATCAGCAATCCAACTCAGGCGGATCGCTTCAAGCGCCCGGAGACGTTCCGGGCAAACACTGGCAAACGCCAGAAACAGGCCGTCCCGGTAGGACTGGATTTCCGCCCAGCGACCGCTCTCGGGCGCTGAGGCCCGCATCGTCGAGAACGCCAGCTCGAGCAAAGGCTCGACCGAAACGTACCGATCGGCTTTGCGTTTGCGGGTCCGTTTGGCGGCCGCGCCAACCCGTTTGGCAGTTGCCAGCAGCCAATCGAATTCGCCGGTGCTCACGTCTCGGAGAATTGTCGTGACTTTCCAGAGCGACCACACATATCCGGAGATCGTGATGACTGAGCAGCCGAGGTTTTCGGTCGATTGAATGAACCGCTGGAGCCCGTCCGGGGACAGGTCCTCAGCCACACCGCTGTCTCGGCAGACGTCCAGGTAGCGAGTATATACACCGCCATTTTGGTATTGAGTTACTGGAGCCCAACAAGGTTCGACCCCGAGGAGAACCTCGGGGTCGAAGGCTTTGATCCAAGCCGCCTGGTCCTTCTCAGACCAACCAGCACAGCGCTGCCGGACCAGCTCTGAGCTGGTCCGGCGGATGATCGACACCATTGCTGGCTCCTATTCGTCATCGGATGTTGGTGAGGCGAAGACCGATCTGATTTTGGACGCTAAGGCTTGGTGATAGAGCCTCTGGCTGATCACATCGTTGATCTTTGCGTAATAAGACAACGTTGTTGTGATCGACGCATGGCTGAGAATCTGGCTCACCAGCGGGATTGCCGACGGATCCTGATCGAGCACGATCTTGGCGGCAATATGCCGGAAAACATGGCAGTCGAGCCGGATTCCGCCTCGCTTCCAGGCTCGGCCTGAGATGTTTTTGAGCACGAGTGTCCCGGATCGCGGGCTCTGGCCCTTCGCAGGGAACAGGTAAGGATTGTCGGGATCAGATCCGACCGCTGCCATCAACTGGGGGCGAATTTTGTCGACATAGACCCGGATCCGCCGTGACACGCCCACAGGCAATTCTGCCGCAATGTCGCGAGCACCGGTTTTGGTTTCAGAGCGAGAGATCCGGATTCGGATCGGCTGCCGGGGATCGGTCGGGATGCTCATTGAAGGATCAGGCCCACCGATACGAAGCCCCTCGACAAGATTGGCCCGCCTTATCGGGCAGACTTGCAGGATCGCAATGGCAATCGCCGTCAGGCCGTCGACCCGTTCGGCCGCGGTTAAAGCCTTGCTGCGTCGCAGCTTGCTTTCCAAGGGTTTGAAGAGTGTTTCCGGCAACTGCAGGAACGCGCGAAGCTTGGTATGGCCGGCTTCGCCAGAGAACTGCTCCAACATTTCTGCATGCAGGGGACCCATTTTTTCTGACGCGTACACTGGCCTATAACCACCTCCTCGCGGATCCCGCTTCATTTTGATGATCGTCGGGTCTAGTTGGTTGCGCAGCTTCAGCAATGCGTCGATATCACGGTCCGTCCGGCCAGCGATCCGGCTCAGCGTGATGAGGCTGGTGAGGACCGATTTGAGTGTGGCGTTTTTGGGTTGGTATTCCTTGCCTTGGGCCGCAGACCGCGCCTTTTGTGCGGCCCGCTTGGTGGCGATGACTTTGCCGATCGCCTCGTGCGACAGGCAGTCGAAAAGCGTTGTTGGCGTTCGACCGTCCTCGATTTCTGCCCAGGCAAGCGAGGTAAAGAGACCCTTGAAATTCCGCATTGTGTTCGCCGCGTAGCCCGAGACCGAGATTCCCGCGCCGGCGAAGAGGGAGGCATAGGGGTCGTTTGACGAAACGACCAAGGACGCGAGGCTGTTTCCGCCGAGCGTCCGGTTCCCGTATTCGGCCTCGAAGTCGGCCCAGATCTTCTGAACCTCGTCGGGCAGATCGGTGAAACGCCGAACTATCGGACCGCGCATCTTTGCAAGGTCGGCTGGCGCAGTGAGTCGTTTAAGGTGATGCGGAGGTAAGCGTGTGGCGACTGCATTCCACGCATAGACGGTGGCTCCGACGCTTGCTCTCGGGTTCTCAAGGCCCCTGACGGCAGACGCATCGACCAGCATGTCGACGACTGACTGCCCGACCTCGGACGGGCTCAAACCGTCCCGGGATGCCAGGCGAACCAGTGGGTAAATCTTCGCCAGTTGGCCACCCAGACCGATTGCTCTCGCATCTTGGAATACAGCGGCCCACTCTGCTGGAAGCTCCGAAGCCCTGAGCGTCTGGCGGCGCGCCGGATCGAGAAGGCTGGCGAGAAAGAGAATCCGGGAGCGCCGTGAGGCGTACGATCCCACCGACATACCGAAGTCGCAGTGCGTGAGACCGTCGAGCAGTTTCTTGATCGCGCGACGGCTGGCTGGGAAGGCGGTCAGCGCATCCGGATTCTTGTGTATCCGCCGCGCCAGAGCTCGTGCATCGCCGATCGCGCGGCGTTTGGATCTCTTTGCCAGACCGGTCGATATAGCAAGCTCAAGAACCTCGGCTGCATCGGCGAGGGTCGGAGAACCCGTACTCACGCGTTCGGCCACGCCAGCCGGTACAGCCGGAAGTGCGAGCGCCCAGCGAAGGCCCTGGCGGGTCTCGCAGACTCTATCGTCGGCACCATGGCAGATCGCCGCCTCAACCGAGCGAAACGAAGCCATAGACTCTGGATTAATCTTGCGGGCGTTCGCCAGCGCGGCACGGGCATAATGAAGAATCTGGCGTGACGGGGCTAAACCAGAAAAAACAGAAATGCGCTGATCGAGGGTGTTGATGGTATTGGACATGCTGAGTTCCTGGACTTGGTTGCGTTCACCAACGGGACGCGACCAAGTCCAGGAGATCGGCGCGTCATGAGGCCGCAGTAAGTTCACGATATGTTCTCACGGTCCGCCGCCCAGATACCAGCCAGTGCCAGATGCTCGATACGGCGGATCTCTCCTGCTGGAACAACCCAGCGGCGCGCAATCTTCTGACCCGCAATCGTGCCCGAGCGGATCATATTCCGCACGGTTTTTGGCGAGCATCTGAGGGCCGTCGCAGCCTCAGAGACGGTTAGGAATGTCGGAAGTATGGCTGGCATCTTGGGGCCTCCTCTTGACCTACTTTGATTGTACTTGAGAGACCGGCAGATAATGCAAGAGGGCGCGCCAAATAGAGACCTATTTTTTTAAGAAAAATAATTCTTTGGCCGACTTACCCAAACAACCCCTTAATTATCTGAAAAAACAACAAATATTACTTTTGGTTTTCGGAACGCGCTCTGATTGTGATGTCAGATATAATAAAAATTTCAACACGACAACTACTCGACTGAAAGTTTGGGCGTATCTTCTCCTTCAAGCGGAATTAATCGCCAATTGAGCCCCCGCAAAAGGCCTGAGAACGCGATCGAAAACGAACAACATAAAAATATGAGGACTGTCCAATGGGCCGTAATGCCAAAGATGCAAAATTCGAAATCCGTCAGACAATTCTGAGGTTCGCTGATGAACTAAACCTGAACCCAAAGCAAATTTCCGCGCTATCGATCGTAGAAGCCTGGGATGGCGGCACGTTCAGCCTGATCAAACAAACCCCACACGTATTAAACATAAATGATGCGGATAACGAGGAGCTCCAAGATGATCATCCAAACGGCGGTGAACCTAACTTTCCCAATGATCCACTCGAAAAGCTTACGGCTAATCTCAAGCGCCAAGGTGAGACGATCAAGGCTCGAAAAATGACACACACGCTGACGCAAGAAGTACAAACGTTGATCCGGAGCCGTGCATTTAACGAGCGGATTTTGAGCGACGCGCGAGACCACGCCGCTGGGCTTGTCAGGGAGTACTTTGTAAAGGCCTTCGGTCCGGGCAAGACGTTGGACGCGGGCGCTCAATCGGTGGCTCCACCGATCATTTACAAGACAGGATCCGGAGAAGCGGAGCCGCACGGCGAGGCCGAAACGAATGCGAACGCGACCAAAGCTGACGCAGCGGCACATCAGGCCGATAACGAGGCGAGGCCTGCTAACGACATTAAGAATCTAAGGCAGCACAGTAACAATAACATACGATCGCGAGAAGAAATGCAATATTCGTTCTATTTCGCCGCGCTCAAAAATCATAACGAAGTGGGCTGTCGCAAGACAATTTCCGCATTGGTTAAGAAGTGGCGGAAGGTCGTGGCCGATGGAGACGGTCATCAGGCATTTGTGTCGTCTGCGTTGACCATCACTGTAGTCTCGATCGACGGATTCGTCTGTTGGGTGGTGCCGTGATGAACGTGTCCACCGAGCGAATCGACATAGCCCGCGCCTGCGAGATCCTGGGCCGTCCCTTGCGGACTGTGCAGGACGCGGCTGCGCGCGGGAGCCTTCCAGGGGCAGCAAAAGTACTTGGACGATGGACCTTCGACGAGCGACGGTTGCGGCGCTGGTTAAGGGAGCAGGAGGTAGAACCATGCCGGACAATCTCTATCAACGCGGCAAAACATGGTGGGCGCGAATCAAAGTTAACGGGCGGGACTATCGACGCTCGCTACGAACAACTTCTCTTGGGGAAGCGCGCAAGAGGCTGACGAAGTTCCGAGAGGATATGGACCATTTAGCGTTCCATGGGGAGGCGCGGCACACATGGAAAGAGGCAGTGGTGCACTATGTCGAGGACATATTGCCAAAGGCTGTGAAAACTCGTACCGCGGATCGGTATCTCACGTCCATTCGCATGGTCGCCCCGCACCTAAACCATCTGTATCTGAACGAGATTAGCCGGAAGGTCATAGGCGGGCTGGTCAGAAAACGCGGCCAAGAGGGCGCGAGCAACGCGACGGTGCGACGCGATCTGACTGCGGTATCGCGCGTTTTGTCGGCTGCTATTGCAATGGACTGGATCGACACCAACCCAGCGCGAGAGTGGGACCGTGGCGTGATACCGGAGCGACGTGATCCTATTCATCGCGTCACGGATACCGATTTGGAGAAGTTTTTAGCAACAGCGCCAGCCGGATTTGGGCGGGTGGTTCTGTTCCTGCTCCAAACTGGAATGCGCCAAATGGAGGCGGTGTCACTGCAACGCTCGCAGCTTGTGTATGAGACAGGCGAGATCCGACTTATCAAGACCAAGACCCGGCCTCGCGTGATCGTAGCCAGCGAAGATGCCTGGGGCACATTGAGGGGCACACCCCATCGCCTGGACAGCTTGTTCGTTTTCAACACGCAGGCTGGTGGGCCTTACCGAAACTTTGCATCGAGATTTAGGGAGATCGGTCAACGCGCGGGAACCAGTTTCAGGTGCCACGACCTGCGGCATGAATTTGCGATCCGA
>JANSYS010000040.1 GCA_024742275.1 Alphaproteobacteria bacterium
CCTGTCACAGTGGTCACAGCATAATGCCTCGTATCAGCCCGAAAGGCAGGTTACGATTCTGCTGTCAGTGCCGGGAAACCTGGAGATTTTGGTGGAGCCGAGGAGGATCGAACTCCCGACCTTCGCATTGCGAACGCGATAGGCTCCACCGGTTAAAACGGGTTTTACAATGGGTTAGCTCATGCCGCCCTGGGTGCTGGCACAGTTGACCTCCTGAGCTTCTCCCCCACCAGATCCGCCTTAAGGTTCGTGTACCGGAAGAGCTGGCTAGGCGTCTTATGCCCGCTGATCAGCGCAACCTCAGGCACATTCAAACCCATCTCGAAAAACCGGCTGATGGCCTCGTGTCTTAGGTCATGAAATCGCAGATCAACAATCCCACAGGTCCGCACGAGCCGTTTCCATCCCAGAGCCAGGGCGTTTGCGGAGATTGGCAGCACGTTGCTGGTGTCTCTTGGTAGGTCACTCAGGATCTGTATGGCCTCACTCGTGAGCGGAACTGTACGCGGCTTGCCGTTCTTCGTGTCTGCCAGCGTCACCGTGCCCATTGCCAGAGCCACGTTCGCCCAGGTCATGCTGAGTAGTTCGCTTCGCCTCATGCCGGTCTGGATAGCCAGCAAGATGGTTGGCAGCAAAACTCCGCCACACCGTCCGTGCGCCCGTTCCACGATACTGGTCAACTCGGAGTCCGTCAGCCGCCGTTCCCTGGCACGAACGGGCTTAGGCTTGGTCACGCGTGTTACCGGGTTCTGTTGAAGATCCAGCCCCCATTCCCGCATAGCCGTGTTGATCACCCCCTGGATGAGAACCAGGTCGTACCGAGCAGCCTCGGTTCCCGACTTGAGCCGTTCATCCCGAAACCGAGCGAGATCAGATGGCGACAGATCCTTTAGGTTCCGTGAAGCCAGATCAGACAGCATCAGTCTGTTGATCCGGTATGCCTCCTGCACATGGCCCTTTTTACGGGGTGTGATCTCCGAGACGTACCGAGCCAGAAGTTCTCTCAGTAATATGTCGGCGGACATCCCCTGATTGCTGCGGAAGGTGCCCAGATCCATCTCGCGTTCAATGCCGCGTGCCCATTGCTGAGCGTCGGCCCGGTTCGCAAAGGTTCGAGCAATTGGCGCGTGTTCGTTCCGGCGAATGATCGCTTGGTAGCGCAAGCCCCGCTTACGGATGGTAGCCATGACGTTTTACCTGACACTGTGACAACACTGTGCCAGCACCCAGGGCGGCATGAGCTAACCCATTGTAAAACCCGTTTTAACCGGTGGAGCCTATCGCGTTCGCAATGCGAAGGTCGGGAGTTCGATCCTCCTCGGCTCCACCAAAAAAATCCGGAATGAAACCAATCGATCGTGAGCGCAGGTGGCGGGTCAGGGCGCGCCGTCGTCGAAAAGACGCGATTGGCCGACAGGTCCGCGCCGGTTACCATCACCGCATTGACGATGGCTGTCGTGCGGGCGCCTGGGAGAGTGCTGGTTGGAATCCGGAACAGAGGTTTGGATCGCCCTTGGAACGGCCGTCGGGGCGGCCGTCGTTATCGGCGCGCTCTGGACCAAGCTGAGAGCGCGATCCGCGTCCTTGCGCGACGCCGAAAACCAGATACAGAGATTGCGATCGCTCATCGCCGTCTCCGCGGACTGGACGTGGGACCAGGACGACCAGCTGCGCTTCACGCACATCTCCGAGTCGATTCGCAAGGTGCTGAGCATCAATCCGCAGGACTGCATCGGCAAGACCCGCCGCGAGGCGTTTCCGGACGCGTTGGACAGTGGCGGCTTCGCCGCCCACGAGAAGCTGCAGGCCCGGCGGGCGCCGATCCGCAGCCTGCGCTTGCGGCATCGGATCGAGAACGGGGAATACCGCTATATCGAGATCGACGGCGATCCGGTGTTCGACAGCGCGGGCATCTTTCGCGGGTACCGGGGCGTGGGCCGGGACATCAGTTTCCAGGTCGAAGCCGAACGCGAGGCCACCGAGACCCAGCGCCGATTCCTCAGCGCCATCGAAGCCCGGTCCGAAGGCATATCGTTCTGGGATCAAACCGATCGGCTGCGGCTCTACAACAGCGCCTATCGCGCCTTGGCGCCGGGGGCGGAGAGCGCGCTGCAGGAAGGCGTCAGGTTCGAGGACTATATCCGCGCCTCGGTCGATAGCGGCGCCCTTCCGGACGCAATCGGTCGCGAGGAACAGTGGATCGCCAATCGGTTGGAGATGCGCAAGCGCGCCCCGTCGACACACGAGTTGATGCGCGGAGGCCGCTGGCTGAAGGTCACCGAGCTGAGGACCGCGGACGGCTGGTTGCTGCAAACGACGCTCGACATCAGCGACATCAAGGAGCGCGAGGCCGCCATGCGCCGGGCGGTGGCGGATGCCGACATCGCCAACCGGGCGAAGATGGAGTTCCTGGCGGTCATGAGCCACGAGCTCCGCACGCCGCTGAACGCGATCATCGGGTTCTCCGATGTGATCCGGAACCGGGTGCTGGGCGATGCGATGGACACCTACATGCGCTATGCCGAACACATCAACGAGTCAGGGACGCACCTGCTGGCACTGATCAACGACCTGCTTGACGTTTCGCGGATCGAGGCCGGCCGTCTGGAACTCGAGGAGTCGGCGTTCAGTGTCAACGAACTGATCGGCGAGTGCGCCCGCATGTTGCGGGTCCGCGCCGACGACAAGGATGTCGACCTAACCGTCGAGGAAGCGGAGACCGCCTTCTGCCTGAACGCCGACCGCCGGGCGGTGAAACAGATCTTGGTGAACCTCGCTTCCAACGCCATCAAGTTCACCCCGGCCGGCGGAAGCGTGCGACTGAGCTACGCGATCGACGATCGCGGGCGCGTCAAGATCGCCGTCGCCGATACCGGAATCGGGATTCCGGAAGACCGGCACGAGGTGGTGTTCCGCCCATTCGAGCAACTCGAAAACGCCCATTCCAGGCGTCACGACGGAACCGGCCTCGGCCTCTTCATCACCCGCAACCTCGCCGAAGCGCATAAGGGCGTGATCCATCTGGAGAGCACGGTGGGAAAGGGCACGGTGGTGAGCGTGACGTTCCCGGCTGAACGCACGATCGATCTGCCCGAACCCGATCCGTCCACGCCGCCGCGCGGTTCCGAGGTCGGCGCGTCCTAGAGCCGGATCTGACCGTATTGCTTCACCGCACGATCTGCTCCCGGAGATCCTCGACCAAATCATGCGGAAAACTGACGCTGACGAACCGGTCGTCGCCCGCATGAATAAGACGATTGATCACCGTGACGATCGACCCCGGCAGGAAAGAAGATCAGCAGGTCGCCTTCATTTCTCCGAATAGCGCCGCCGCGGGCATTCGCCGCGCAAACTCAGCTCAGACGGTGCTCCGCCGGACGGTCGCGTCGTCGCGATCGGCGATGCCGGGCTGCAGCGCCAAACCGAGTCCCGGCCCCGCCGGCGCCCGGATCCGTCCGTTCTCGACCGGCGGCAGCTCGGTGACCAGCTCGCCGTACCAGCCGTAGTAGAAGGCCCTGACCATCTCCTGGATGAAGCAGTTGCGCGTGTGCAGCGCCAGATGGGTCGACGCGGTCAGCGCCACCGGCCCGGTGCAGTCATGGAACGCTACCGGTACATGCCACGCGTCGCACAGCGTGGCGATTTTCCGGCCCTCGGTCAGTCCGCCGCACCAGGTGAGATCGGCTATGATCACGCTGAGCGCGTCGAGTTCGACCAGATAGCGGAAGTCGGCCTTGCCGCCGCGCGTCTCGCCGACGGCGATGGGAGACGCCGTGGAGCGCGCCACCTCGCCCAGGGAGTCCAGATGATCCATGAACACCGGATCCTCGACCCAGGTCGGCTCGATATCCTCCAGCGCCCGGGCGATCTTCACCGCGCTCGGGCGGTTCCACATGGAATGGAGCTCGCACATGATGTCCATTCGGTCGCCGACGGCGGCGCGGATCTTCTCGAACGGCTCCAGCCCCTTCTTCAGGTCGGCGGCGGAAATGTGCTGCCCCTGGCTCGCCTCGGCAGCGTAGTCGAACGGCCAGATCTTCATGGCGTCGATGCCCATCTCCAGCAGGGAGTGGGCGAGGTCGTCGGCGTTGTTCAGAAAGGCGTTGAGGTCCTCATACGGTCCCTCCGCCGCCCCAAGGCCGAAATTGGCGGTGCCCTGGACCGGTTTGGAGCGGACGTACTGGTACCCGGCGCAGGTGTTGTAGACGCGGATGTCGTCGCGGGTGGCGCCGCCGAGCAACTGGTGGATCGGCTGCCCCGAGGCCTTGCCCCAGAGATCCCAGAGCGCGATGTCGACGGCGGAGCGGCCGCGCTGCTCGGCACCGGCCCCGGTGAAGCCGACATAGCCGATCAGGTTGGCGTGATGCCGTTCGATCAGCAGCGGGTCCTGGCCGAGCAGATACGGAGCGACGATGGCGTGGATATGCGCCTCCGCGGACTGGGCGCCGTAGAACGTCTCACCGAGCCCGGTGATGCCCTCATCGGTCTCCACATGGACCCAGAGCAGGTTCGGAAACTCATCCAGGCGAATGGTCTCGATTGCGGTGACTTTCACGCGGTCCTCCCCCTATGACGGTGTCCCCGTCAATTCCACCCCATTGCCGTCAGGGTCCTTCATATAGATCGACGGCCCGTCGCCGCGGGCGCCGAAACGCGTCTTGGCCGGCTCGCTGTCGACGCCTTTCGAGTCCAGGTAGGCGCGGATCGCCGTCTCGTCGAACGCGGCGAGTTTGATCGCGACGTGATCAACGTTCGGCGCCAGCCCGGGCGCGGGTCCGCCCGCCTGACCGAGCTTGCCCTTCATGTCGACCAGATCGATCATCGAGCCGCCCGCGTCCAGGTGCCAGAGGCCGAGCGGTTCGTTGTGCTTCGCGACCCTGAGGCCGAGCACGTCGCGGTAGAAGCCGAGCATCGCGTCGATGTCCCTGGCGCGGATCACGACGTGGTCGAGGCCGGCAAGCGGGAGGGGCGTATCGGTCATAGGAACCTCCGGGTGGGAGGAAAAAGGCTAGTGCAGCGCCGGAGCGCTGTCACCTCGTCACCTGACGCCGAAGGCACCGACGATTCCTCGCGCGGATCGGAGGTTGGCTGAAGGACAGACTTCGCCTGCCCGGATCCAGAACCGGTTCAAATGGTAGTTCTCACGGCACCACCTTCATGTCGCGGAATTCCTGGAAGATGCGCAGGAACATCTCGTCGCTGCGCAGGCAGTCGGGAAACCCGTGCAGCCGCAGCTTGAGCGTGTCCGTCATCACGTCCCAATCCGTGCCGAACACGTAGTCGGCGAACGGCCAGGCGGCGACGTCCCGGTAGGGGATCTTCTGCAGCCCGTATTTCTCGACGATGCTGTCCCAGAGCGGACCCTTGTCGGCCATGAACTCGGTCAGGGAGATGGTCTGCAGGTCGCCGACCTCCATGTCGAAGAACTTGGCGAACTGGCCCCAGACGTTCTTCCAGCGGAAGAAGTCGCCGTTGGTGATGTTGAACACGTTGTTGGCCGCGTTCGGGTCGGTGCCGCACCACACCATGGCGTTGGCCAGGTGCTGGTTGTCGCAGACCTGATAGACCGCCTCGTAGGCGCCCGGCTTGCCGGGGAAGCGCAGCGGCAGGCCGAGCTCCTTGGAGATCGTCGCGTAGACCGCGATGCAGGTGGTGATGTTCATCGGGTTGCCGAGCGCGAAGCCGCAGACAGTCTGCGGCCGCAGGGCCGACCAGGTCCAACTCTTCCCCTTCTGCGCATCCCGCAGCCACATCTCCTGGTCGTAGTAGAAGTTCGGCAGCATGTGCGGCGGATCGTCCTCGCGGGCCGGCGTCTTGAACGGTCCGAGATGGGAGCCGTACCACTTGTTGCCCTCGATCAGGTGGACATGCTCGAGCGCCGGCGAGGCCTTCTCGATCGGCTCCACCGCGTTGACCAGCATGGCGAGGTTGGGCGCCGAGTGCTCGGCCCAGGTCGGCCGGGCCTGGAAGGCGCTGTAGAAGATATGGGTCACGTCGGAGAGGCCGCCGAGCTTCGCCTCCGCGTCGGCGCGGTCGAGCAGATCGACGGAGATGTAGGTGGCCGGGCTGTCGAAATCCGGCGCGCGGCGCGACAGGCCGACGATATCCCAGCCGCCGCGCCGGCCCAGATCCTCGATCAGCTTGCGGCCGATCACCCCGAGCGCGCCGACAACGACCGCCTTCTTCCGTTCCGCCATGCCTCGCTCCCCGGTTTCTTCTCTGACGTCGCCGGCATGGTGGCCGCCGCGGGCATCGAGGGTCAATGCGCCAGCGTGCCGATCTCGTCCGACATCGCAAAAACAATCCTGAGTCGTAAAACAGAACAGGGTGTGAGATGCTCGCCGGACGTCAGACCCCGCGACTAAGCGAAGGTGCCGCCATGAAGCATCTCTCCCTGGCCGCCTGCCTGTTCTGGTTGACCGGCGTATCCGCCGTCAACGCACAGATCGCCAGTTCCGACCTGCCCGCCGTTACCAAGGCCGTCAACGAGATGTGCCTGCATCCCGATCGGAAGGGCAACTACCTGAAAGTCGAGGGTGAGATCGACGCCGGCGTCATCGTGAAGGTCGTCGGCGCCGAGCTGGCCGGCAGCGTCAGCCACGAGAGCTGGGACGGCATCAGCCAGAGGCTCGACCAGTACGCGACCGACCCGAGGGAATGCGCCGTCCAGATCCTGCAGATCCTGATCCCGAATTTCCGTCCGGCCCCGGTCGAAGAGCGGGCGAGCCCGTCAGCGGTTCGGGCAACCCTCGAAGAGATCATCGTCGAACTGCAGGACGAGACGATCGACAGGGCGCGATACTCCCAGGTTCTGGCCATGGAAATCGAGCGGCAGCGGGCCTTCATCTTTCCGGCGCTGAAAGCGGCCGGACCGCTCGAGGACCTGCGGTTCCTGAGTTCCAATCAGAACGATACCGGAAAGCGGATCGATCAGTTCATCGCCTATCACAACGCGGCGCGCTTCCTGTGGAGCATCTCGCTCGAAGACGATTCTGTCGTGGACCTGCTCTACGTGCAGCCGGCAAACTGACGCCCGGTGTTCCCGCGGTCGACATCCCCTCGCACGGGCTCTGGGACGGCGCGGATCACTCGGTCACGTAGCGGATGCCGATCACCTCGATCTCCTTCGGCCCCTGGGGCGTGCGGACGGTGACGGCGTCGCCCACCTCCGCCTTCATCAGCGCCTTGGCGATCGGCGAGATCCAGCTCACGTCGCCCGCCTCGGTATCGGCCTCGTCCACGCCGACGATGCGGATCGTGTGCTCGCTCTCGGACCCGTCCTCGTGCAGTTCCGCATAGGTCACGGTGGCGCCGAAGAAGACCTTGTCCAGATGGGTCTGGCGGGCGGGATCGACCGGCTCGGCCGTATCGAGCCGCTTCGAGAGGTAGCGCATGCGCCGGTCGATCTCGCGCAGCCGCTTCTTGCCGTAGATGTAGTCGCCGTTCTCAGAGCGGTCGCCGTTGCCCGCCGCCCAGGACACGACCTCGACCACCTTGGGCCGCTCGACCGTGCGCAGGTGCTTGAGCTCGGTGCGCAGCGCCTCCAGCCCTTTGGGCGTGATCAGGTTGCGGCCCATCTGGGCGTCTAGCGCCTCCTCGGCGTCGTCATGCACCTCGTCGGTCTCGTCCCAGCCGTCGAGCCCACCGTCGTCTTCTTTCACGAATGCCTTGCTCATCGGGCCATTCTAGCGGCTCAGCGAGGACGATGACAGCGTCCGTCCCCGGGCGCATACTCGATCCATGAGTCCGCTCGATGCCCCCGCACCGCCGATGCCCGCCGTCCGATTCGACCGCGGCGTCCATTGGCGCGCGAAGATCGGCTACCTACTGCTGGCGACCGAGCAGACGGTGCAGGACGACATCGTGGCATTGAGGCCGGAGGGCGTCGGCGTCCACATCACCCGCGTCGCCATCCCCGACCTGATCACGGTCGAGACCCTGGCGGCCCAGGCCGACCTCCTGGCCGACGCCGCTCGCCTGCTGCTGCCGGACGGGTCGCTCGACGTGGTCTGCTACGCCTGCACCTCCGGCAGTCTGGTGGTCGGAGAAGACCGCGTGTTCGCGGAACTGAAAACTGGCCAGCCCCAGGCCGTCCCGACGTCGATCATTACAGGCGTGCTCGCCGCGCTTCGGGCGGTGCAAGCGACACGTCTGGTCGTCTGCACACCCTATGTGAAACCGGTGAACGACGCCGAGATCGCCTATCTGGAAGCGCGCGGTTTCACCGTCGACGCGCTCTACGGCATGGAGTTGGAGAAGGACAGCGACATGGTTCGCTTGCCGCCGGACTTTCTGGCGGAATACGCCGCGGCCGCAGCCGCCCGTCACCCGGACGCGGACGCCCTGTTCTTCAGTTGCGGCGCCATGCGCAGCGTCGGCATCGTCGATTCCCTGGAGCGCGCAATTGGCAAACCGGTGATCGTCAGCAACCAGGCGATGATCTGGGACTGCCTGCGCAAGGCCGGGATTGACGATCGCCTCGAAGGCTACGGTCGCCTGTTCACCACGGCGTAGTCTCCTGTCGGCCCTACTCGATCCCCATCAGCGAGTTGGCGAAGGCCCTGGCCTCGAACGGGCGTAGATCGTCCGCCCCCTCACCGACGCCGACCGCATGGACAGGGAGACCGATACTCTGGGCCAACGCCACGACCACTCCACCCCGGGCCGAGCCGTCCAGCTTGGTCACGACCAGACCGGTCACATCGACCATCTCCTTGAACGCCTTGACCTGGGCATGGGCGTTCTGGCCGACCGTGCCATCGAGCACCAGGACCGTCGCGTGCGGCGCGGTCTCATCCTGCTTCTTGATCACCCTGACCACCTTGGCCAATTCGTCCATCAGCAGGGTCTTGTTCTGCAACCGGCCGGCAGTATCGACCATCAGGATGTCCGTGCCCGCGGTCTTGGCCGCGGCCAGGGCATCGAAGGCGAGGGCGGCGGCATCCGATCCGTGCGGCTTTTCGATCACCGGCACCCCGGCGCGCTCGCCCCAGACCTTGAGCTGTTCGATGGCCGCGGCGCGGAAGGTATCGCCGGCGGCCAGCATCACCGACCTGCCCTCGCGCTTCCATTGATGCGCGAGCTTGCCGATGGTGGTGGTCTTGCCGGAGCCGTTGACACCGACCATCAACAGAACGAAGGGCTTGTGGCCGACCGGCTCCAGCGGCCGCGCGACCGGTGCGAGGATCTCGGCGATGTCCTCGGCGAAGGCGGCGCGCACTTCCTCGCCGGTAACTTCCTTATCGAATTTCTCGCGGGCCAGGTTGCCGGTCAACTTCATCGCCGTCTCGACCCCGAGATCGGCGGTGATCAGCAGTTCCTCCAACTCCTCCAGCGTCGCGTCGTCCAGACGGCGCTTTGTAAACAGACCGCCGATGCCCTCCACCAGCCGCTTCGAGGATTTCGACAGCCCTTCGCGCAGGCGGGCGAACCATCCCTTCTTCGGGGTCTCGTCGGTGTCTGTCTCGGTCATGCGAAGGAGCTCAATAGGTGGCGCTCATGCGGCGGCCCGGACGGTCCGCTCGCCGATCAGGGTGGCACCGTCGCGCCCGGTCAGGGTCACCTCGACGACCTCGCCCGGAACGGCGCCGCCAACGACCCGAATCTCGGCAAAGCTCTCGCCATGCCCGGAACCGTCGCGCTCGATCAGCACCCGATCGGTGCCGCCGATTCGGGAGTCGAGCCATCGTGTCAGATTATCGGCGCCGATGGCGCGCAGCTCGGCCGCGCGGGCCTTACGGACGTCGCCGGGAACCTGAGGCATTCGGGCCGCCGGCGTGCCGGGGCGCGGCGAATACGGGAAGATGTGCAGGTACTGCAGGCCGAGATCGCGCAGCAGGGCCGAGGTGTTGGCGTGCATCCCGTCGCTCTCGGTCGGGAAGCCGGCGATCACGTCCGCGCCGAAGGCAACGTCCGGACGGAGCGCGCGGGCGCGCTCGACCACGCGGATCGCGTCATCGCGCAGGTGGCGGCGCTTCATGCGCTTCAGGACCATGTCGTCGCCGGCCTGCAGGCTGAGATGCAGGTGCGGCATGAAGCGGGGCTCGCTCTCCAGCAGGCGCCAGATGTCATCGTCGAGTTCCACCGGATCGACCGAGGACAGGCGCAGACGCGGCAGTTCCGGCACCAGGGCAAGCAGCCGGCGCACCATCTGGCCGAGCGACGGGCTGCCCGGCAGGTCGCCGCCGTAGGAGGTGATGTCGACGCCGCTCAGCACCATCTCGCGGTAGCCGGATGCGACCAGAGTGCGGACCTGCTCGACGATCACGCCCATGGGCACCGAGCGGCTGTTGCCGCGCCCGAAGGGGATGACGCAGAAGGTGCAGCGGTGGTCGCAGCCCTGCTGCACCTGGACGATGGCGCGTTCGCGGCCCTGAGCCTCGGTGACCAGATGGGCGGCGGTCTCGCGCACGCTCATGATGTCGTTGACGAGGATCTTCGGCGCGTCGTCGCCGGCCGGCGCGTTCCAGGTCTCGGGCCGCAGCTTCTCCTCGTTGCCGACCACGCGGGCGACGCCCGGAATCGCGGCGTAGCGGTCCGGGTCGATCTGCGCGGCACAGCCGGTTACGACCACCTGAGCGTTCGGATTCTCGCGGATCAGGCGACGGATCGCCTGGCGAGACTGGCGCTCCGCCTCGGAGGTCACGGCGCAGGTGTTCACGACGATGGTATCGCCGGTGCCAGAGGCCGAGAGATGGCCCTGGATCAGGTCGGATTCGTGCGCGTTCAGCCGGCAGCCGAAGGTCTCGACCCGGTGAGAGGGAGCTGTCTTGGTGTCAGCCGCGTGCGCCATAGGGCGGTAGATGCCTGCACGGGGGGAGGAATGCAAGACTCCGGGCATGATCCGGCGATTGTGGACCAGCCGATCCCTCGCCTACATTGGCCGCCCGTCAGAAGAAGCATCCGCGAGGGAGCCCTATGAAGATCTACAAGATCGCAGCCATTCCGGCCGACGGCATCGGCCCGGAAGTGATCGCCGCCGGCCTGCAGGCGCTGGAAGCGCTGGAGCGGCGCGACGGGTCGTTCAAGCTGCAGGTCGAGCAGTTCGACTGGGGCTCCGACTACTACACGAAGCACGGCGTGATGATGCCGGAGGACGGCCGCGAGACGCTGAAGCCGTTCGACGCGATCTTCTTCGGCGCGGTCGGCGCCCCCGACGTGCCGGACCACATCACTCTTTGGGGTCTGCGCCTTCCGATCTGTCAGGGCTTCGATCAGTACGCCAACGTACGACCGACCAAGATCCTACCGGGCATCACCTCGCCGCTCGCCGGCGTGGGGCCGGGCGATCTGGATTGGGTGATCGTGCGCGAGAACTCGGAAGGCGAATACGCGGGCAATGGGGGACGCACCCATCGCGGCATGCCCGAGGAGGTCGGCACCGAGGTCTCGATCTTCACCCGGGTCGGCGTGACCCGGATCATGCGCTTCGCCTTCAAACTGGCCCAGTCGCGGCCGCGCAAGCTGCTGACGGTCGTCACCAAGTCCAACGCTCAGCGCTTCGGCATGGTGATGTGGGACGAGATCGCCGCCGAAGTGGCCCAGGAATTCCCCGACGTGACCTGGGACAAGATGCTGGTCGACGCCATGACCGTACGCATGACCCTGAAACCGCGGAGCCTGGACACGATCGTCGCCACCAACCTCCACGCCGACATCCTGTCGGATCTGGCGGGTGCGCTGGCCGGCAGCCTCGGCGTGGCGCCCACGGCGAACATCGATCCGGAGCGGCGCTATCCCTCCATGTTCGAGCCGATCCACGGCTCCGCCTTCGACATCACCGGCAAGGGCATCGCCAACCCGATCGCGACGTTCTGGACGGCGAGCCAGATGCTCGTGCTCCTGGGCGAGGCGCAGGCCGCGGCGCGGCTGATGGAGGCGGTGGAAAAGGTCACGGCCGAGGGCGTGATCACCCCCGATATCGGCGGAACGGCCACGACCCAGGAGGTCACCGACGCGGTTTGCGAAGCGATCCGGGCGTCGAACATCTGACGCGGCTACGGCGGACCTACCCCCGCAGCGCCACCTCGGCCAACCGTCGGGGCTGCTCACCCTCGGACAGACGGAACAGCTCGACCGTGTCCAGCCGTGCGCGGAGTTCGATGTCCTGGGCGTTCAAGTCGTCCACCAGGGCCTTGGCCACCTTCGCCTCGCCGAACCGGCCAAGGGTGATGTGCGGCACGAAGGGCAGATCCAGGCGCAGCACGTCGGAGAACGGTCCGCTGTAGAGATGGTCGTGCAGGCGGATCAGTTTTCCGTTCCCGGCATCGGGGACGAGGTAGACGTATGTCTCGCCCGTATAGCGGTCGAGCCAAGGCATCGTCGCACGGAACAGCAGGTCGATCGGTGCGGTCTCGGCGGCAACGGTCGCGAGATGACTGGTCGCGCTGGTCGGATCCGTCGCCTCGGTCGGGAAAACAAGGGTGACGTGTGCGCCGATCGCGCGCTCGAAAACGGCACCGCGATGGCGGTCCCGGAGCGCGTCGATCCAGGCCCGGTCGGCCGCCGCCATTGAGGGGCGGCCGAGCACCACGAGACTCATCGCGCGCCCCTAGCCGACGAGCGCAACGAGGTCGAGCGTGCCAGAGAAACTGGTCGCCACCGGACCGGTCATCTCCACATGCCCATCCTCGCGCCAAGTGATGTCGAGCACGCCGCCATCCAGCACAACGGCGGCCGAGCGTCCGGCGATCAACCCGCGCCGTACCGCCGCCACCGCCGTCGCGCAGGCGCCTGAGCCGCAGGCCTGTGTGATCCCGGCTCCGCGCTCCCACACGCGCATGCGCAACCGGGCTGCACCGTCTGACGCCGGTTCGAGCACCGTCACGAATTCGATATTGGCCCGTTCCGGAAAGATCGGATCGGTCTCGATCGGCGGGCCGATGCGGGCGAGATCCAGCGCCTCGGCATCCTCGACGAAAAACACCGCGTGCGGGTTGCCCATATTGACCATCGTCGCCGGACCATAGGCCTCGGCCGTCGGGACCGGCACCTCGAGGGTATCGGCCTCCACCGCGATCGGGATCTCGTCCCAGCGCAGCCGCGCCGCGCCCATGTCGACGGTCACCCGACCGTCCTCGGCGCGCCGGCAGACGAGGCCGCCGGCGACCGTCTCGAGCACGATCTCGTCGGCTCCCGCCTCGTCCATCAGCAGGGACGCGACGCAGCGCGTGCCGTTGCCGCAGGCCTGAGCCTCGGAGCCGTCGGGATTGTGGATCGCCATATAGGCAATGCCGCCGTTCCGGGGCGGCAGGATGGTCAGAAACTGGTCGTAGCCCACCCCGCGCCGACGGTCGCCCACGGCACGGTATTGGGCCTGGCTCAGGGCAGCAGCGTTCTCGCGCCCATCGACCACGACGAAGTCGTTGCCGAGGCCGTGCATCTTCAGAAAGGGCAAATTCGTGCTCATGACGGCTCATATAGAGACGGTGTAGGCTCGCCCGCAAGCATGCCTTGAGCGAACCGCAAAAGAACACGAGGGAGCGAAATGCCGATCACCATCGGACACGGCCGCCTGACCGATATCGTCACCGCCATGATGGAGGGGGCGAAGAGCTCACCCGAAGAGGCGCGCACCATCGCCGAGAATCTGGTGACGGCCAATCTCATGGGCCACGACAGCCACGGGGTCGGCCTCGCGCCGCGCTACATGAAACATGCTCTGGGCGGCACCATGAACCCTGGCGCACGCCCTTCCGTGGTCACCGACAACGATGCCTACCTGCTGCTCGACGGCAACATGGGCTACGGCCAGACCGTGTGCCGCGAGGCGATGGAGATGGCGATCGCGCGGGCGAAGAAGACGGGCGTATGCATCATGGGCCTGCGCCGCACCCACCATATGGGCCGGATCGGCGCCTGGGGCGAGATGGCGGCCAAGGCCGGGCTGATCTCGATCCACTACGTCAACACCACCGGCCACCGTCCCTATGTGTCGCCCTGGGGCGGCTACGAGGCGAAGTATTCGACCAATCCGTACTGCACGGCGATCCCAGCGACCGACGATCACCCGATGATCGTGCTCGACATGGCAACCTCCCGCGTGGCGCAGGGCAAGGTCCGCGTCGCGTACTACGCCGGTAAGAAGACCCCGGCGGACGCGCTGGTCGGCCCGGACGGCAAGCCGACCGACGATCCCACGGTGATCTTCGAGGAGCCCTACGGCGCCATGCTCTCCTTCGGCCAGCACAAGGGCTACGGCCTCGCCATGATCTGCGAGATCCTGGCAGCCGGACTCACCGGCGGAGGCACTGCCCGCGACGAGCTGATGAGCCAGGACACGATCTGCAACAACATGCTGAGCATCGTGCTGGACCCGGCCGGCTTCGGTGCCGACATTCCGTTCAAGTCGGAGATCGACCAGCTTGTCGGCCACGTCTCCACGGCCAAAGTCGCGGTCGGCCACGACAAGATCCGCTTTCCCGGCGATCCCGAGCGGGAGACCGCCGCGGAGCGCCGGGCGAACGGCATCCCGATCGACGACAATACCTGGGCCGAAATGACCCGGGCCGGTGTCGAGGCGGGCATGGACGCCGCCGCGTTCAACGTGAACTGAGCGCAGCGACCGTCGCCGCAAGAACCGGATGGAGCGGCTCAGCGCGCCGGAGCAGGGTAGGATCATCTAGCGCGATGGAGACCCGAGATGACCGCGACGACAACGACAGCTCTGCGTGACACCGACATGGACGACGACGCCCGCTACCGGGTCGTCGTCGCCCGGGACAAATCCTTCGACGGCGCCTTTGTCGTGGCGGTTCGAACCACAGGCGTCTACTGCCGACCCTACTGCCCGTCGCGCACGCCGAAGCGCGAGAACGTGTCGTTCTTCGCCACGCCGGAAGAGGCTCGAAAGGCGGGCTACCGGGCCTGCCGCCGGTGTAAGCCGGACGACTCCGTCGCACCGGACCCAAGGCTTGATGCCGTGCGCACGGCGTGCCGGGCCATCGAAAGCGCGGAGGACGAGTGTCCGAGCCTCGAAGCTCTGGGCGCGGCCGCCGGCATCAGCCCGTTCCATCTGCAGCGCGGCTTCAAGGCGGTGATGGGCATCAGCCCGCGCCAATACTGGGATGCGCGGCGGCTCGGTCGGCTGAAAGAAAATCTCAAATCCGGCGAGGGGGTGGCCATGGCCCTGTATGGCGCAGGCTACGGGTCCTCCAGCCGGCTCTATGAAAAAGCGGGGGCACAATTGGGCATGACACCGGCAAGCTACGGTAAAGGCGGCGAGGGCGCGGTGATCGCCTATGCCTTCGCCGACACGTCTCTTGACCGGGTGATCGTCGGCGCCACCAAAACCGGTATCTGCTTCGTCGGCATCGGCCGGGACGACGCGGCGCTGGTCGAGGAACTGCGTGGCGATTTCCCGCGCGCGACCCTCGCCGCCGACCCGGGCGGTCTGGGCGAGACGCTGGAAGAGGTCGCCGGCCTGCTGGAAGGCAGGGAGCCCCACGCCGACCTGCCCCTCGACATCCGCGGCACCGCTTTCCAGCGGCAAGTTTGGCAGGCGCTCACCGACATTCCGATGGGCGAGACCCGGACCTATGCCGAGCTTGCGGCCGCGATCGGCCGGCCGAAGGCGATCCGCGCTGTGGGGAGCGCCTGCGCCAACAATCCGGTGTCGCTGATCGTGCCCTGTCATCGGGCGGTCGGGACCGACGGCACTCTGCGGGGCTACCGCTGGGGGCTCGAGCGCAAGCGCAGCCTCATCGACACCGAGGCCCGCGCCGCCGGAAAATGATCCGACGGGACGAATGCGCGACGGGGCGTTGACGGCGCCCCGCCTCTTCTGCCCCATTTGACCCACAGCCCCGCCGGGCAGACGTCAGCAGAAGAGGAGTCGCCCATGTCCACCGAGCCCGCAACCGTCGTCATGGTCGAGTACGAAACCGCCTCGGACGAGGTCCGCGAGGTTTTCGACGACATCATGACGACCAAGGGTATCGACTTCGTGCCGAACGCCTGGAAGGTTTTTGCGTCCCACCCCCCGAGCCTAAAGCGCCTGTGGTACGGCCTGAAGGAGGTGATGGCGCCGGGCGCGCTGGATCCGAAGTTCAAGGAGATGATCGCGATCGCCGTGTCAGTGACCAATGGCTGCAACTACTGCACACGCACCCATACCGCCGCCGCCCGCAAGCTCGGCATGTCCGACGCGGAATATGGCGAGCTGATCGCGGTCGTCGGCATGTTCAACCAGACCAACGCGATGTCCGACGCCTACAAGATCCCGGTGGACGACGTCTTCCTCCGCCCCTGGTCGGACGACGCCGCCTGACGGGGGTCAGTCCAGGTTGAACTTCTTCGACCTCAGGAACGCCGCCAGGTTCTTGCGCTGGGGCACGGCGTATTGCCGGGCCTTGTCGTCGGACCAGCCGTAGAAATCCGGTGCGCCGTATTCCTCGACCATGCGGTACTTCTCCGGCGGGGTGGAGAACTTGGCGTCGCGGCGCCGGTCGTAGGCGGCGATCTCCTCCAGCGCGTCGTCGTCGTTGTAGCGGTCGGTATGGACGGTCACGCTCGGCGGCAGGCGCAGGCTCACCCAGCCCTCGCGCTCGGGGAATCCGACGCCCATCCCGACGAAGGGGAACACGTAGTCCGGTAGCCCCAGGACCTCGGACGCCACCTCGATCTTGTTGCGGATCACGCTGATCGGGCAGCAGCCGAGCCCCAGCGCCTCGGCCGCGCGGATGAAGGTCGCCGTCACTATGGCGGCGTCGCCCGCCGCGTTCAGGAACGCGTCCAGATGGTCGTTCGGATAGGGCGTGCCCTTCGCCTCGGCGATCCTGTGGATGCGCCGATTGTCGCCGCAGAACACCAGCAGGCTCGGCGCGGCGGTCACCCAGGGATCGTTGATCTGCTCGTTCAGGGCGCGGCGGATCTCCGGGTCCTTCACGACGATCACCGAGCATTGCTGAAGGTCCGACTTGGCCGGGGCGGAGAAGGCACCGGCAAGCGCGATGCGCAGCAACTCGTCCGGGACCGGGTCGCCGGTGTATCGGCGGTGGCTGCGATGGCTGAGGATGGCGGCGATCTCGCCCTCGGCCGGCATGCCGCGACCGTCCTCGGTCGGCAGCCCGAACCGGTCCTCGATCAGATCCCCGATCGTTTTGCCTGCGGTCTTCTTCTCGGTCATATGAGCCTCGGTTCGTGCGGGTCGGGGGCGGGTCGGGGCGCATCATGACCGAGGACCGCGGCGGCGGACTACTCTCCTTTTACGGTTTCCCGCGCCTGATACGCGTTCCGTCGGGTCAGCTTGCGCTTGAAGGGCTCGTTCAGGAACCGGTTCAGCGCGCTCGCCAGCTCCGGGACCCAGGAGGCCTGAGGTGCGGCGGCGATCTCCTCGCGCACGGCGCAGGTCATCTTCACCAGATGGGCCGAGACGATGAACTCCGGTTGTCCGTGGTCGATCACCGCGGCGGCGGCCTGCGTGACGAAGCCTCGCGAATCCGAGACACGCCATCGCTCCGCTGGATAGGCCGGATCGACATATCCGGAATTGCGGCCGAGGAAGCAGGCGATCTGAAGGAGTACGTCCGGCGCGAGGTCAGGGTAGCGGCGCATGATCCGCCGTCCGGCGTTGGCGAACGTGATCGCGTGGCTGAAGTCGAGACGCCCGACATTCTGGCTGACCGACTGCTCGGCCCTGGTCGCGAAAACCGGATCGGCGTGCAGGAGTTGCCAGGCGGCGGCGGCCATCAGCGCATCGTAGCACCGGACCTGATCGGCGCTGCCCGCCGATACGCGCTCCAACGCTCCGGCGATCGACACCCGGCAGAGATCGGCCGGCTTCAAAGGCGTCCGACCAAGGCCGGTCCAGGCGTCGCGAGCGGGACGATAGGCCTTGAACTCTGGGATCAGATCCTCCCGTCTTGCTGAAACCAGCGCGCGCACGAGGAGCAGCATCAGCGGTTCCGCTACCGACCCGCCGGTCCCCTCCGGATCTTTCACCGCATCCAGGCGCTCAACCGCCTCGCGGGTCTTCTCAACGTAGATCGCCGAGTGGCCGAAATCCTGGTAGTGCGCGAGGGCCGCGCGGCAGAGGCCGCGATCGATCGCGGCCCAGCCCCCCGCTGCGAGCCCGCCGCGCGCCAGACGCACCGCCCGGCGCTCGTCCTCGGCCTCGACCGCAGCGACGAAAGCATCCTCGTCCCAAACGTCGGTTCCCTCGGGATAGGAGTAAAGGTCCTCCCTCAAGCTGTCCTCGACCAGATGGCCGACAATCTCGGTGAAGCAGGCCAGACGGTCCACCGGATCATGCCGCTCTTCGGCCAGCGCCAGCCAATCCGCCAGCGCCGCGTGGGCATGGGTCATGCCCCACTGAAACCGATCGTGGGTCCATTGGATGGCGGCCCGGACACCGACTCTGGGATCGGCTCCGGCCGCCTCCAGGCGGGCGAGGTCACGGGCGATCCGATCGTCTCGGCGATCGCGAAACCCCGCACGCAGCCCGGCAAGCGCCTTGGCGACACGTTCGCTTGCCGGCGGATCGGCGAGGTCGACCCAGACGACCCCCCGGCGGATCTCCACCGGGAACACGCGAACCGCGTCGCCGCCGCCGATCTCGACGCCGCTTTCCAGGTCGAACTTCCAGTTGTGCCAGTTGCAGGTGAGCGTACATGCCCGATCGTCGCCACCGTCGGAAAGAGTGCCTTCCGACAGCGGGTAACCCTCGTGCGGGCAGCGATTGGCGATGGCGCGGACGCCCTTCGGCGTCATGAACAGGGCGATCTGCCGGCCTTCGCGCTTGACCAGTGCCCGGCCCTTGTCGGCCAGGTCCGACAGCGCCAGCGCCTCGACCCAGGCCCCTGCGGTCTCCGAAAGCGGATCAGGAGCGGGGGGCTCTATGGACGACGAAGCGGCGACGGTCATGGCGACCTCCTGTCTTTCGGCGGCCCGGGTATTTCCGAACCGAGATCAGGATAGTGACGCCGTACGATAATTAAAACAAGTCTAATCTTGTTTAAAATATTCGCTCGATCGGTTCCGGCCCGTTGACCGCGAGGATCGGCGGCCGCAGATGAAGAAGAATGCGGCAAACGCCCCGAAGACCGCGAAGGCCGGCCAGACCAGGATCGTCGAGATCACCGGGTGCCAAAGGAACTGGCCGATATAGCGGGAGACTGCCGCCTCAGCGAGTTGCAGGGAGGTCGGATGCAAGGTGTACCAGACGAACCCCGTGGCCAGCGGCCGGAAGGCGCCGTCCTCGAAGAACGCGTAAAGGTCGCGCGTCAGGAGCGCGGCGGCAACGGCGGCGAACATCCAGCCGAAGCAGAGCAGAGCTGTTCGCATCGAATCACCCGTGTTGTGTCGATCCGATCCCGCCAATTCTCGGAACCGGTCCCGCCGCTGAGGAAGGCTGATCTTAACCCCTTCTGGCATCACACGAAAGCACACCCGAGACAGGTTGTTGCAAACCGGCGCCGGCTCGACTAGGTTCCGCGCGCTTCAGGAGGGATGGCCGAGCGGTTTAAGGCGCACGCCTGGAAAGCGTGTTGGGCGCAAGCCCTCGGGGGTTCGAATCCCCCTCCCTCCGCCAGCATCCCTTGATATATCGATATTATTCCGAGAATTCGGTGCTAGTTCCCATAACCGCACCCCGATGGGAGAGGCGCCGCGGCATGGACTGCTGCATATAAAGGCGACTGCTCACGACCGATACTGTTGAAAAAGGCCATCTTGCCGCGGATCCGAGGCGCTGATTCACTTCTCCTGTAGCGGGAGGACGGAGCGATGATGGGTGAGCGGACAGTGATGCAGGAGGAGCTGTTCTACGGCTTCAGC
>JANSYS010000048.1 GCA_024742275.1 Alphaproteobacteria bacterium
CTCGCCAAGATCTGCAGCCCTCAGACCCTGGTGCCGGCAACCTGACGGTCGGGACGCCTTTGCGCCCAAGCCCGGGGAGCATCGCCATGCCTCAACGGCGATCCAACCGCCGACTTCTTCAACAGTATCGACCCAAAGCCGCCGTTCGAGGCTTCAGCGCCGTTCGACCCAGAGCGGATGTTCAATCAGAGCGGGCTCTTCCGTCATCAGATCAGCGTGCGTTGAATGTCGTCGGCCGCGCGGCAAAGAATATCGAGGTAGCGCGGCTGAGCCTGGTCTACGAGCTGGTTGGTTAGGCTCGTGATGCTGATCGAACCGGCGAGCGTGCCCGACCGGTCAAAAACCGGGACGCCCAGGGCGGCCAAACCGGGGACAAAATCGTCGATCGCCAACTCGTAACCTTTTTCGCAGATCTTCTCGGCCGCGCGCCTGAGCGCATCGGGGTCGGTTTGGCTCGACGGCGTTCGCGAGGCGAGCGGCCTGCGCAGAGCAACCTCGCGCTCTTCGGGTGAGATGAAGGCGAGCAGAACTCGCGGACCGGCGCCGCTGTTGAGCGGCGTGCGCGCACCGACCGTGAACCAGGACGCGTCGATGCTGGGGTGCCCGGCTCGGACCCGGTCCGTGCAGAGGGCCATTCCTTCATGATGCACCCACAGAAAGGTGGTCATGTGGCAGGCCTCGGCAATGTCGCTGAGATAGGGAGCGGCCACTTCGCGAAGTTCGCGCCCGGTGTCCACCGCCGATGCAATCTCGAGTACGCCGACACTGAGCGAGTATAGCGCGCTTCGCTCATCGTGATCGACCAGTCCGGCAACCACGAGGGTCTGGAGCAGGCGACGCGTGGTGCCCTTGTCCAGCTCCACAGCCTTGGTGAGGTCGGTCAGCGTCTGACGCGGTTTCGCTGGCGAGAATGCTTTCAACAGCGCGATACCGCGGTCCAAGGCACGAACGAGCGGGACTCCCGGTTTCGTGCTCACCTCTCGAACGTCTGCGGCCATGAAAGCCCTCCTGCATCAGGATGCCGAGCGATATCGCAAGTGTTCTGATGTGACAATGTCATCTCATGATACTTACTATCATTTATTGACACTAAAAATGCACAGCCATATGGTCCAGCCCAAGTCGGCAACCGGCGCGAGGAAGAGAGCGCGATCCCACGATCCGCGTCGGTCTTCGCCGCTCCCCACTACGCATGCACCCGTCGGTTCCTCACCGCCGTGCCCGGCAGAGGGGGGGTCGGCAGCCGACCGACGAGACCCAAGTCTGGAGACCATCAACATGTCCCTCGATCCGGCATTGCGAGAGAAGATCCTGGCCGCAGTCGAGGCCGGGTTCGCCGAACAGATCGCCTTCACCCAGGAGCTGATCCGCTTCGCCTCGGTACGCGGCGCCGAACACGCGTGCCAGGATTTCGTTTTCAGGGCGTTGCGCGAGCGCGGCTTCGCCCTGGATCGTTTTGCTATGGACCGTGAGGCGATCACGGTTCATCCGG
Organism: Alphaproteobacteria bacterium; assembly: GCA_024742275.1. Lineage (GTDB taxonomy): Bacteria > Pseudomonadota > Alphaproteobacteria > Thalassobaculales > Thalassobaculaceae > Thalassobaculum. The sequence goes on from JANSYS010000048.1 coordinate 1,493, forward strand.
GCGGCAGCCCGTGGTCGGAGGAGCACTCCGATGCGCCGATCGTCGTCGGCATCCATCACCCGTGCGAGGAGAAGGGCAAGTCGCTGATCCTTCAGGCTCATGTCGATGTCGTGCCGCCCGGGCCCTCGGACATGTGGACCAACAAGCCCTTCGACCCGGTTGTCGACGGCGACTGGCTTTACGGCCGCGGTGGTGCAGACATGAAGGCGGGCCACGCCGCCAATCTCTTCTGCCTCGACGCCTTGCGACGCATCGGCCTTCAGCCGTCGGCGACAGTCTACGTCCAGTCGGTGGTCGAGGAGGAGTCCACCGGCAATGGCGCCCTCATGACGCATCTGCGCGGCTACAAGGCCGATGCCGTGCTCATTCCGGAGCCGGAGGAGGAGATGCTGGTGCGCGCCAATGTCGGCGTCCTCTGGTTCCAGGTCGAAGTCCGCGGCCTGCCGGTGCACGTCCGTGAGATGGGCAACGGCGCCAACGCCATCGATGCGGCCTATCGCGTCATCGGCGAACTCCGGAAGCTCGAGCAGGAGTGGAACGACGCCAGGACCGGTCGCGAGCACTTCGCCGATGTCGACCATCCCATCAACCTCAATATCGGCAAGATCGAAGGCGGCGACTGGGCTTCATCGGTGCCTTGCTGGTGCCGGATCGATTGCCGGATCGGCCTCTACCCTGGCGTGAAGGCCGCCGAGGCGGCCAAGGAGATCAGCGACCGCGTGTCGGCCTTCGCGCGTGCCGACCCGTTCATGGGCAACACCCCGCCGAGCGTCACCTTCAACGGCTTCCATGCCGAGGGCTATGTCCAGGCCCCCGGGACAGAGGCGGAAGCCATTCTGGCGCGCGCTCATGAAAGTTCGACAGGAGAGCCGCTGAAGAGCTTCATGACGCCGGGATATCTCGATACCCGCGTCTACGCGCTCTATGACAAGATACCGTCCCTTTGCTACGGGCCGATCTCCGAGAACATCCACGGCTTCGATGAGCGCGTCAGCATCGCCTCGCTGAAGCGCATCACCGGTACCATGGCGCTCTTCGTAGCCGAATGGTGCGGCGTGGAGCCGATCAAGCCCTGATCCCAATTCCGTGTCGGTCGAGCGGAAAGCGGAGCAGATGACTTCTCAGAGAGGGAGGCACCGCAAGGTTTTACCGCCAGAATACGCTACGGCGGACAAAACGGGAACGCGCTCACCTCGTTGCATAGAGGCGCTCATCGTGTGAACGGAGCGGATGGTAGTCCAGCGGGCGTTGGGCTGCCTGCTCCCAGAGATAGTCGCCGGTCAGACTGATATGGGACCAACCGAGCGGCGCGACATGCGCGAGCAGGTCATGATGGACATCCACGCCGGTCGATCGGAGGTGCTGCACGGCCCGCTCCATATAGACCGTGTTCCAGTAGACGATGGCGGCGATCACCAGGTTGAGGCCCGAGGCGCGGAAGCTCTGGTTAAGCTGGGTGCGATCGCTGATGCGGCTGGGGATTCACCTTCCGTTCCCGTAGTGTTAGGATTCGGGGATGTGGTCGCTCGCGCATCTCCGCTTTCGTCTGGTCGACCGGTCCTGCAACAGGGATCGGGCCTATGAACTCGACCTCGGCCGGGATCTCTTCGACCGGCTGACGGTCACTGCCCGCTTTGGTCGACAGGGATCGGCATTGCGGGCCGTCGTGCATGCCGCGGCCACGATCGAGGATGCGCAGCGCATTGCAGCGGGGTTGCTGCGCCGTCGTCTCAGCGCCCGCCGACGTCTCGGGAGCGCCTACGTCCTGCTGTCGGCCGACGGGGAAGCAGCGGCCCGTCTTGTGGGCTTGTGGCAGGCGGCGGGGGGTGCGGATCGCCGGCGGGCGCGGGCGGGACCGGTCGGCATCACGCGACTGCCGGCGACCAGCCCGGTCCGGCGCCGAATCCCCACGACACCACCCCCGCCCCTGCCGCTGTTTGCCGCTTGAAGGCTGAAATGCCGTTCTACGCCATCTGGAAACCTTCAGACGCCAATCCGAGGGTTGTCGCCCTCCCGGATCTGGAGGGTGGGGCCGCTGTCAGCGACGAAGCGCTGCGATCGGAACTGACGACCGTTGCCGAAATGGCGACGAGCCTCGATTCAGAATCTTACCGCAGGTCGCGGCTCCAAGAAGCCGCAGCAGACAGACTGAAATACAAAGCTGCGATGAACTGGCTAGATGCTCGACGAGACAGCCTAGGTAGCCGCTCACCGGCAGAGGCCTGCGAGTATCTCGCGGGTTTCGACCGAGCGTTGGCGATCCTGCTGGAAGCAAACCCGGTCGCCGCGGCGTCGTCGTGACCGTCATCGCGGTTCTATGATGACTCGAGCCTCGCAGGCGTTCCGCACGATAAGCCGCGGGGCGTTCACCGGCCTCGACACGCAGCCTGAAGATGACCACGAAAGACTGGTCGCTCTGTTAGCCACCGGCGGTTCCAAGTTCGCAACTGAACTGTCGAAAGGCACGCGCTTTCAGCTCTATCTGGCTCTGCGGGTGGCAGGATCCTACGAATTCGCCCAGACGCGGCGGTCGGTGCCGTTTGTAGCTGACGACATCATGAAAACCTTCGATGATTTCCGAGCCGAGGAGGCGTTCTGCCTGTTCTCGGAGATGGCCTCTGTCGGTCAGGTCATCTATCTGACGCACCATCGCCATCTGTGTTCGATCGCGCGGCAGATCTGTCCGACCGTCAGGATTCACGAAATCGCAGCGTGAGCAGCGCCTCTTGTCCGCGAAATCTTTCGCTCAAAGCGTTCATGGCAGAACTCTGCGATCCTAGCGAGTTGCGATACCCATAATGAACAGCGTCTGGAGCTGAAAGCGATCAATGAAAGTTTTCAGTAAAGAACGACACAGGAGCAGCGTGTCGGCGTGGACGAGCTCGCCGTTCAGGCGGACCAGGTCCACCGCCTCCCGGATCCGCAGCAACGGCGTCCGTCGGTGGCCGGGGATGCCTCGAGCCGCGCGCTCCAGGTCCAGGAACGCCCGGGGGAGGGCGGCCGTCGCCACCAGTGGAAGTCGCACGGCGGAAAGGGCTTCCAGGCGCGCCTGAAAGGCCGGCTGCGCGGCCTCCAGGTCGGCGGACAGGACGTCAAGCGCGGCAATGATATCAGCGGTATCCACCATCCTGGGGAATATAACATGTGTTAAATATACGTTCCACTTGCCCAATCACAGCTATTGATAATTTTCCTTATCAGTATATTGGATTTCAACGCGCAATCCGGTAGAATCATCGCAGACTCGCGCTGGCACGAACCGCGAGGGGAAAGAATCATGCTCTGCGCTCTCTGGAGGCTTGCTGTAGACCGAATCTCCGGCGTTCCTTCTCCGGACGGCCCAGCCCCGCCATTTCTGACGATCCTCTCAGAAACATGGAATGGCCTCGTAGATTCGGTTTCGGGTGTCCCAGCTCGGGACATCAAAGAGTCGTTATCGGATGGGCCTCCAAGGCCGGCACTTGGGCTGAGTACCGACGAAAGGATTAACGGGGGTGTCGCTAGCGACAGGCCGATAAACGATGCGACCCAGGATCGGTTCGGGGTTGTGGACTTTGCCAATGCTGTTGCGGCCGCTCTGCGCGGCATACGACAGCCTCACGGCACTGTCCTCGGTCTGGAAGGACAATGGGGGAGTGGTAAGAGTGGCGTCGTTAATCTTGTTACAAAAAGGCTCTCTGAAACGGCGAACGATGTTCACGTGGTCGTCTTCAATCCGTGGTGGTTTACCAATGCGAACGACCTGACCGCCGTTTTCTTCGGCGAAATCGCCGCGGCTCTGGGCGGATCGTTTTCCGGTAACGTGAAATCCAGTCTTCGCGCACTCGGCCTTAGGCTCGGACAGCATTCAGGTCTTATCGGTAACTTAGTCGACTTCGCGACGATAGGCGTTCCAAGTGGCTTATCCCGCAGCGCTATCGAGTCGGTATCCAGCCTTGTCCATGAGGATCGATCGGTGACCGAAGAGCACGGAGCGCTAGCCTCGGCACTCGACAATCAGAGTCGCCGGATCCTTGTCATCATTGACGATCTCGATCGAATACAGGGCGCTCAAGCGCTTGAGATGATCAAACTGGTGAAGGCTGCCGGTCAGCTGCCCAACGTTATGTATCTGCTGGTCTATGACCGAAAAATCCTTGACCGCGCGTTAGCGCATTTGGCGCCCGAAGAGGGCCCGCATTACCTAGAGAAAATTGTCCAGGCGAGTTTCGCGCTGCCACCAGCTAACCGCGAGGACTTGAGGCGTTGGTTGTTCGAAGGGTTGGGTCGCGTTTTCGGTGTGGCAGAAACAGGTCCGAAAACGCACCTACCGAATTTGTACTACTCGCTCGTAGACCCGTGCCTGCACTCTCCGCGTGACGTCGTCCGTCTACTCAACGCTGTTTCCGTTTCGTGGCCGGCCATCTCGAACGTCGCGAACGCTGCAGATCTGCTTTCATTGGAGGCTTTAAAACTGTTTAGACCATCCGTCTATTCAGCGATCCAGACTCATCGCGACGTCGTTCTGACGGGAGAGAAGAGGGGTCCAATTCCCGTCGAATTCAATGCGGAGTACCTCGACAAGATCCTCTTGGTTGACGTGCCAGAGCGCGATAAGTCGGAACTAAGAGATGGCCTGAGCCGGTTGTTCCCGATGCTTTCGCGTCAATGGGCGGACGTGACGTATGGAAGCGATTTTGCGGACGAGTGGCGTCGCGACCGTCGTGTCTGCAGCGAAACGTATTTCGACTTCTACTTCAGTCTCTCGATCGCTGAACAAAGCATCATACTCGAACGTGCGGCTGAAATACTGGACGCTGAGACAGCCCCAGCCCGGATTATCGAAATACTTCTCGAGATGGTAGGCACGATCCGGAAAGCCGGCGGGACAATGGCGGCTGTGCTCCTCGAAGAACTAAGGGCGCGAGGCGACAAGATCGACGAGTCCAGGCTTCATCCACTTTTGGAGGCCCTGTTCGAGGTCGCTGATCGTTTGATGGTCCCCGAGGACGAGAGTTTTAATTTATTCAGTGTCGACAATGAACGTCGGCTTCATTGGCTGGTTAATGCGCTTGTGCGGGACAGATACCGAGAGGACGAAGTCCGTCGGGATGAGATCCTTGAACCTGTAGCATCGACAGCTGCGCTCGGATGGGCAGCCGATTTCGTGTCGCGCTGTGTGAAAAATCACGATTCTGAGAAACGTGATCCAAGCGATGCCCTTGTTTCAAAACAATGTGCCGAGCGTCTGCGTGTCCGTGTTCTCGACCGCTTAGACAGAGCGGCAGAGGATGGGGCGTTGCTGACCGTTCCGAACATTATTGGAACGCTGGCTCATTGGATGTACCTGGGTGGAGACGAACGGGACCAGGTCGCCAGAGAGTGGGTTGAGAGGCAGGTGCAGGACCCCAGCATCCTTGCCGAGATCGCGGAGAAGATCGTGGGCCGTGTCCGAACTGAGGGGGCAGGGGACTGGGTAGCGGTCACGCACTATGTCGTGAAGCCAGATCGAATCGCCTGGCTGGTCGATCCCGACGAATTCCTCACCCGTGTGGATGCGGCCCTCGGTGAACTCCCGGAGGACGACAAGGAGAGTCGTCCCCGCCTTCAGCGTTTCCGGGACGCCTGGGGCGAGGGGCAAAAGGGTCGCTGGTAATGACAGGTGATCTTAGAGACCAGCACCTTACCGTGGGCGACACCGACCGCCGCGATCTCGACCCGTCCCTGGATCGGGCGCTGATCCGCAATCTCCGGGATGCCGGCGAGAACGACGACGCGGCCCTGTCGCCCAACACGCTGCGCTCCTACCAAACCGGCTGGCGCCAGTACCGCGACTGGTGCCGGGGCCGGTACCTGGAGCCGCTGACCGGCCACCCGGAGCAGATCGCGACCTATCTGGCCTCGCTCGTGCCGTCCGACGACGCGGCGGCCCGCCGCAAGATATCGACCGTCAAACTGCGCCTCGCCGCCATCAAGCACTTCTTCCGCGAGGCCGGCCAGGTGATGGATTGGAAACACCCGGCGATCGCCAAGCAGATCCGCGGGCTGGCCCGGCGCAACCCGACCCTGGTGCGCCAGGATCCGGTCGCCGCGCTCGGTATCGCCGACCTCGAGGCGATCGTCGCCGGGATCGAGACCGGCGGTCTGCGGGGCCTGCGCGACCGCGCGCTGATCCTGGTGGGGTTCGCGGCGGGCCTGCGGCGCTCGGAGCTGGTGGCGATCCAGGTCGAGCACATGACGGCCGTGGAGGGCGGCTACGAGATCTGGCTCGGAACCACGAAGACGGACGAGGGCGACCGGGACAACGTGGCGCTGATCGCCGAGACCGGTACGAAGATCTGCCCCGTGGGCGCGCTGAACGCCTGGCTGGACCGCTCGGGCCTTCAGGAGGGGCCGGTGTTTCGGGGATTCCTGCCGAACGGCGATCTGCGGCCGACGGCGCTGAGCGACCAGGCGGTGCGCCTGGTGATGAAGGAGCGGGCGGCCGCGGTCGGGCTCGACGTGCGGCGGACCCAGCGCGGCGGGCGCACGGTCACCGAGCAGGTCCGCTGGGGCGGCCACAGCCTGCGGCGCGGCATCGCGACCGCGGTTGCCGAAGCCACGGACGGCGACGTGAAGGCGGTTCAGGAGGCCGGCCGGTGGAAGTCGGCCGTGACCGCGCTCCGCTATGTCGAATCCACGCGCCGCGTGGACCGCAGCGCCTCGGCACTCGTCATGTCGGCCAAGAAGAAGGACACCTGAGAGGACGATGACCGAGGAACACGCCGGCGCTCCGCGTCGAGGAGGAGCCAGAACGACCTCAAGTGCCAGGGTAGAAGGGCAGGGGAGGGGGCGAGAGCAGAGGGCGGACTTGACCAAGTAATGCATGTGCATTACCTATCGGGTGTTCGACGCAATCCGCTTCTCCAGGAGGTGCATATGCCCGTCCTCGCTCAAGAACTCTCCAAGCTCACCGATCGCTATCAGACGACGGTGCCGAGCGGCGTGCGCAAGCAGCTGAACCTGGCTAAGGGTGACCAGATCCGATACTGCACCGAGCCGGATGGCCGGGTCTATATCGAGCCGGTGCATGAAGAGGAGGGGGATCCGGCGGTGGGCGCCTTCCTCGATTTCGTCGAGGCCGATATCAAGGCGCATCCGGAGCGCCTTCGAGCGTTCGACGGCGCCCTGCACGACCACCTCAAAGCCCTGGTTGGAGAGGTTATCGTCGATCTCGACGAACCGCTGTCGCCCGATGACGAATGACGGACGGTGAAAAGTCCGTCATGGCGCCTATGGTCGTCAACGGTTGGTCCATCTACGCCCACCCCATCTTCCTCGATCAACTGGAAGGGCTGATCGCGGAGGTCGAAGAGCGCAAGAGGCGCGATCCGAAGGCCTGGCAGAAGAAGAACTGCACGAAGCGCCTGGCCGCCATCTTCAAGTTGGTAGGCCAGGACATTCCGGCTGATCCTGGCGCCGCGCAGTTCCGGCAGGGCGGGACTCTTGGCGACGAACGAAAGCACTGGTTTCGAGCGAAATTCTTCCAGCAGTATCGCCTGTTCTACCGGTTCAAGAGCGATGCGAAGGTCATCGTCCTCGCCTGGGTGAACGACGAGGAGACCTTGCGGGCCTATGGCAGCAAGAGCGACGCGTATGCGACTTTCAAAGGAATGCTGGATGGCGGCAACCCGCCAGACGATTTCGATGCGCTGATGAAAGAGGCAGCGAAGGCGGCGCGACGTTTCGAGGAAGACCTCAAGACGGCGTCGCTCAGCGGTCAGGGGTAACGCCCACCTGACTCTGAACCGCGCCGGGTTTGCCGGAGGCTCCAACTCCTGAGTAGGGTGGAGCATCATGAGCAAGACCACGAACAAGTTTTCCCCTGAAGTGCGCGAGCGCGCCGTGCGGCTGGTTCTCGACAACGAGGCCCAGCATCCGTC
>JANSYS010000069.1 GCA_024742275.1 Alphaproteobacteria bacterium
CAATAGGCGTTATGAATGCGCTTGGGCCGGGCAGGGCAATTTCGGCCCTGTCGGCAGTCATGATTGCAACATTCAAAATGCTGTTTCCATTGGCACTCCCCCTCATGGTGACAAGCTATTCGGGTGCGTGTTTTGGCCATGATTTGTGCCTGCGCTTGATTGATTTGATGGAGTGATTTCCGGTATCGATCCCGTAATCGGGGTGACATTGTGCGTCATCCTCAAGACTGGTCAGTGGTAATTGGTGAACGGTTTCTGCATGGCGCAAGGCCCTCGACAGAACCGTCACCGCTTTGCGGCCGACATGTGGCAGACTGAAGAATTCCTTTAAAAACTGCTCCTGATTCAACAGTGCCTTCTCCAGTGGCGTATCAAGAAGCTCGTGGTCGAGGATGGCGCTGCGCAATTGTTCTTTCCTGTACAGCTTTTGCATGAGATCGCGGACCGTCAGGTGAGTGCAGCTCGTGTTTCGTGGACGCATCTCCAGCCGTTTTATGTCGAACCGCGGTTTGAATTGATGCGTCATGGCTGACCATCCATCGCGGTGAGTACGAAGACCGTCCATGCGTCGGGCATGCCCGTCACTTGCAGGCCGGCCTGTTCCTGGAATGCTGCCAGCGCCTCTGCGGTCTGCGCGCCGAAGATCCCGTCCGCGCTGCTGTCGGGCAGGAGATCACGGGCGATGAGGCGTTGCTGAATGGCTTGCAGGACAGAGGTGCGCATGATGAGACGGTTGTCGCCGCTCTCGAGTTCCACGGCGTCGCTGGGGCCATCCACGGCCAGGGGTGTTAGCATGCGCAGGGCAGCCCCGGTTGCGGCCTCGACTTGTGCCTGTGGATTGCTGGCGCACAGGCGCGCGACCACCGTCGCAAACTCTTCCATGGTGGTATAGGGCACGACATCGAACGTCCCCGTCGTTGCACGATTGGCGTGGCTGACATAGCCTGACAGCCATGCCATCAGGCGGGTGGCCGCCTCCGAGGCTTGGTCGCCCTGCAACGTATCCACGAGCACGTCACAGCCCAACGCGCCCATGCCGCGGACCATTTGGCCCTGGTCGTCTTGTGCCGAAGATGTGGTAGCCAAGACGCTGAGGAACGTGGACATGGCCAAGGCGGTCAGGACGCGTGTCATGGAGCTGTCTCCTTTTGGCTTGCTGGGAAATGAGCGGTGTTTGGGCCAGCACGGGGACGTCTATGCGGCGGGTTTCGGGGTCATCCCCTCGTAGGTGACGAGATCGGCGAGTTCCGGCGAGGTCAGGCTGAGCGACATCGGGCAGGTCATGCCCGGCAGCACCTCCACGTCGTAAAGCTCGCCCACATGGCCGTCGATGCGGAACCAGTCGACGCAGCTGCCGGTCTTCAGGTCGATGACCTGCACCCCGCACCATGGCTCGCTGTCGGCCTTCTTGAGCCGCTCGTCCAGCTCCAGCCCCTCGAACCGCTTGTAGCGTGGCTTGGACAGGCCCACGAAGGCAAAGCCGCCGTGGAAGGACAGGCCGCGCAGGAAACCGGGGCAGAAGGCGCGGGGCTCGAAGCGGCCCTTGCCCTTGTCGAGACCAGCCACCACGCCCAGCTCGCCCGTGCCGGAGTTCAGCACCCACAGCTCGCCCTTGTGCAGTCGGGGCGAGTGCGGCATGGACAGCCCCTCGCAGACGATCTCGTTGCGGCGGATGTCGATCACCACCCCGCCATCGGCGCGGCGGTCGCGCCAGCCGTCGATCGTGTCCGAGCGGCTGACGGCGGTGGCATAGGCGGGCGTGTCGCCGTCCATCGCCAGCCCGTTCAGGTGGCAACGGTCCTCGTTGACCAGCGCGCTGATGAAGGGCGGCCGCCAGACCGGCCTGAAGCTGTGGCGGGCATCGGTGTTGGCGATGCAATTGAACCGGGTGTTCACGAAGACAGGCTCGCCCTCGGCATCGAGACCGATGTCATGGGCGTCCAGCGCCCCGGTGAAATGCGTGCGGCGCGGGACGAAACAGGCGTCGAACAGGCCGTTCACCCGCTCATGCGAGGCCAGCACGTTCTCGAAACGGATCACGTGGAAACCGCCGGTCATGGTCAACTGGCCGTTGCGGTCGAAGCTGAGGCCCATGGGCTTGGGCTGCGCCGACTGGTGCAGATGCGCGCCACCGCCCGGCTTGATGCCCAGCATGTAGAGCAGACCCGACTGGTAGGAGGAGAA
>JANSYS010000086.1 GCA_024742275.1 Alphaproteobacteria bacterium
CCGGTCCGCGGAACTGATCGAATGAGTGGGAACCGATAGTTGCGACGTAACGCCCGCGGATCGCGGGGCACGGGACCATCGGAGGCTCCGGTCGCATCGGCCGCCTCCGAGGAGGCCCGATGTCGTTCACCCCACCGCGCTGCCCCAACCGTTCCTGTCCAGTGCACGCCATGCCGCGCCGCCGCTTCTATTGGCGCAACGGCAGTTACTCCCCGGACTGCCGGGCGGAGCCGCAGCCACGCTTCAAGTGTCGCACTTGCCGTAGGAGCTTCTCTCGCCAGACCTTCCGGCAGGATTACTGCGACCGCCGCCCGGACAGCAACGCGACCCTCTTCAAGTTGCTGACCAGCGGGACCGGGCTACGACAGGCCGGGCGAGTGCTCGGCCTCGCACCGAGCTCAGTGCAGCACAAGATGCGCAAGATGACACGCAACTGCCGCTGGCTACAGCGCAACCTGACGCAGCAGTTGCCGGCCGGGCGAACGTACCTGCTCGACGAGGAAGAGACCTATGCCGGTGCCTCGATCCGGCCCCTGACGGTCCCGATCGTGATGGAGCAGGAGTCCTGGTTCCTCGTCGCGGCGACCGCCGGGCCGATTCGTCGCCTGGCACCGAAAGGAACCAAACGCCGGACGTGGCAGGACCATCACGAGCGCAAGCACGGCAAGCGCAAGGATCGCAGCAGGTCCTGTGTTCGTGGGGTGCTGGCTCGACTCGAGCGGGTGGCAACCGAAGGACCCGTGACGCTCTTGACCGACGAGAAGTCGAGCTACGCCACACTCGCGAAAGAGCGGTTCGGAGCACGGTTGCAGCACGCGACCACGGCGGGCACGGCAGCACGCACGACCCGTAACCCGCTGTTTCCTATCAACACCACGATCGCGATGTCGCGCGACAACATGGGCCGTCTGCGTCCCGCGCCTCACCGCGCCGCACCGCGCCGCACCGCGCCGCACCGCGCCGCACCACGCCAAGCCGTACCGCACCGCGCCGCACCGAACCGTGCCAAACCAGACCAGACCAGACCATACCATACCAGACCAATCCAACCAAACCCAA
>JANSYS010000083.1 GCA_024742275.1 Alphaproteobacteria bacterium
ACGAGGATCAGGATGGAGACGGTCAGACCGGTCCAGCCGGCCAGACGCTGTCGCCGACTGGGTCCGAGCAGGAGCGGCGTCTCCGGCGCGATGAGCGCCACGCGCCGGATCAGTGATCCCGCGAACCCCGTGATCGCCTTCTCGGATGACGGTGACCCGAGCCGCATCCTCAGCTGTCGACCGTTTGCGGTGCCAAGTGCAAGGACGACGCGCCGCGTCCCCTGCCGGGCGATGCGGACCGACGACAGATCTCCGTATGCGATCCGGGTCACCTCCGTGCCGTTCAAGACCTCCAAATGATGATCGGTCAATCGACAGGTCACGCGCCCCGCAAGGAACCCCGTGCCGGCTTCGATCCGGTTTTCGAGCGTATCGATCATTGCGGGCGGTCCGTTGGATGGCTCGGAAAACCTTTAGCGCGACTGATCTTTCGTGCCAAGCAACACGGCCAAGGATGACACGCCTGCACGCCGCCCAGCTGCGCGGGTCGGCTCACCCTTCGGCCCAGACTGCCGGCCCCGGTCGCCGAACCCGATGATATGGCAAACGAGATCGCCGGAGGCTGAGGCCCCGACGCCGCCGTTCACCGCAGGGGAGCCCGGGAGTCCTTTCGGGGATGTTGGTCAATCGCGACGACCAAAAAGCTCGCAGCCCTGAAAAGACGCCAGGACCAAAAAAAGGCCCGCCAGAAACGGCGGGCCCTCCTGTCTGACGGGGGGCGGGTCTGGTCGGAATCACAAGCCGCAATGACCCTCCATGGTGAGACGGGTCTCGAGCAAGCCTCAGGGGGCAACCTGACAAGAAGGAGCCTTTCTGCCGGCACAACGGACAAGGTCCCGTATCGCCTCCTGCACGCTCCTGCCAATGAGTTCCCTTGGCCAGGGAACGATCGCTCCGCCGTTCCCGCACCCCGGGCGGTTGGCGGACCGGGCCCAGGCCCGTCCCGCTCACCGCCAAACCGAATATCAGGTGAACCTCCCCGGGCTAAACCCCGGGGCTTCCCTGCCGTGAGCGGCGGCGTTGAGCCCCCGCCCACGGCTGAAGTTTTTTGTCACATGGTCGACGCGGCGGCAGAAGCCGCCGGTTTAGGCCGTAGGAAGAGCCAGCGCGCGAGCAGCTCCGCGGCGTGCAGGTCCGCGTCCCATTCGGTCCCGTCCCGGGCCCGGAACCGGGACCCGGAGCGCTGCCCCTTGTCCACCGTCCCGG
>JANSYS010000088.1 GCA_024742275.1 Alphaproteobacteria bacterium
ATGAGCGAAGAGCCGCATCTTTTGGTTCACGACCGCAAGGACAACGTTGGCGTTGTTGTTGTTGAGGGTCTTGAGGCTGGTACGGAGATGTTCTGCCGAGTGACGGAGGACAATTCGACGTTCCGCATGCAAGTTCTCGACGACGTTCCGATCGGGCACAAGGTTGCGCTTGTCGACCTGTCTGAAGGCGACACGGCGATCAAGTACGGCGAGGACATCGGCCGGATGGTCGGCGGCGCCGCGAAGGGCAAGCACGTGCATGTTCACAATCTCAAGACCAAGCGCTGGTAGGAGGCACGACCAGATGGCACCCTCGATCGATTACGCCAATCAGAGCGTTCACGCCTGGCGCCGTGAGAACGGCCGCGTTGCTGTTCGCAATCACGTCGTGATCCTGCCGGTGGACGACATTTCCAATGCCGCCTGCGAGGCGGTCGCCAACAACGTGAAGGGGACGATGGCGATCCCGCATGCCTATGGGCGGCTGCAGTTCGGCGAGGATCTGGAGCTGCATTTCCGCACGATCATCGGCACCGGCGCGAACCCGAACGTGGCGGCCGTGGTGGTGATCGGGATCGAGCCGGAATGGACCAAGGTGATCGTCGACGGCATCGCGAAGACGGGCAAGCCGGTGGCAGGCTTCTCGATCGAGCAGAAGGGCGATTTCGAGACCATTCGCCAGGCGAGTTGGAAGGCGAAGGAGTTCGTGCACTGGGCGACGGAGCTGCAGAAGGAGGAGTGCGGTCTCGGCGAGCTCTGGGTTTCGACCAAGTGCGGCGAGAGCGACACGACGACCGGTCTGTCGAGCTGCCCGACCGTGGGCAACATGTACGACAAGCTGCTGCCCCACGGTCTGTACGGCTGTTTCGGGGAGACCTCGGAGATCACCGGGGCGGAGCACATCTGCGCCGACCGGGCGGCGAACAACGAGGCGCGGGACAAGTTCCTGCGGACGTTCCAGGCGTATCAGGACGAGGTGATCGAGGCGCACAAGACCTCCGATCTGTCGGAC
>JANSYS010000028.1 GCA_024742275.1 Alphaproteobacteria bacterium
GCACCACCGCCGCCCCAAAAAAGGCGCGGTCGTCCACCCAAGAACGGAGGCGACAATCACATGCAAGGATGACCGCTGAAACCGAAAAGGTGGGGAATTTTGCGCCAGCATCTCTGGGGAATTTTGATCCAGCATTTACAGACGGTGGGCGCGTTCGGTTCGATTCCGTTCATGGCTTATGGATTATCGCTAACCGACGCCGTCTTCGAGACCATGTCTGGAATCACCACCACCGGCTCGACGATCCTCACCGGACTCGATGCCATGCCGCCGGGGATCCTCCTATGGCGCGCCATTCTGCAGTGGATCGGCGGCGTGGGGATCATAGCTGTCGCGGTTATGATCCTGCCGTATCTGCGGGTCGGCGGCATGCAGTTGTACAAGCTGGAGACGTCGGTCCATGAGGGCGAAGCGGCGTCCTTCACCAGCCGGATCCTGGTCCGCCTATCGGCCGTTTATGTCGGACTGACGGCGCTTTGTTTCGGCGTTTTCTGGGCGCTCGGTATGAGCTTCTTCGATGCCGTGACCCATGCGATGGCGACCCTATCCACCGGCGGATACTCGACCCACGACGCGTCGTTCGGCTATTTCACGCAACCGGCGCTGCAATGGGCGGGTACGGTCTTCATGGTATGCGGCGGCATCCCCTTCATTCTCTTCGTCCGGGCGACACAGGGACATGACCGGGCCCTGTTCCGGGATGCGCAGGTGAGGGGATTTATCGGATTTCTTGCGGTCTGCAGTCTCCTGACGGCGATCTGGCTCACGTTTCAGCACAGCGATATCGGCTTCGGCGAGGCGCTGACACTGACGGCCTTCAACGTCACGTCGATCGTTACCACGACAGGGTTCGCCAGCACCGACTATACGACCTGGGGGACCGGCGCCGTCGGGTTGTTCCTGCTCCTGATGTTCGTGGGCGGTTGTTCCGGCTCCACATCCGGCTCGATCAAGATCTATCGATACCAAGTGCTTTGGCTGTTCGTGCGGGCGCATGTCAGACGGCTGTTCTCGCCCCACCGGATCATGGTGCTGCGCTACAACGGCGCGACCATGGGGGAGGACGTTCCGCTCTCGGTGCTCGCGTTCCTGGCGGTCTTCATCGCGACGATCTCGATCTTCACCGTGATGCTGGCTTTTGCGGGTTTGGACCTGATCACGGCCTATTCGGCCACCGTGACAGCGATCACCAATGTGGGGCCGGGCCTTGGGCCCGTGGTCGGTCCATCGGGCACGTTCCAGTCGCTTCCGGATACGGCCAAATGGATCCTCGTGGTCGCCATGCTGGCCGGCCGGCTAGAGGTTCTGGCGCTCTTGGTCTTTCTGGACCGAGACTTCTGGCGCGCCTGAAAAGGAAAGGGCCGCCCGAAAGCGACCCTTCCGTGCCGTATGGAGGGAGAGCAGGCGCCCGGCTCAGAGGCCCATCTTGTCGATGTCGGCGGCGCTGTGCCGCTCCTCCAACTTCTCGTTCTCCTCGCCGCGGACCCGATTCACGACCCGTCCGCGTTTTACGCCCTTGCGCTCGGCGATCTCGTTGGTCCAGCGCTGAACGTTCTTGTACGAGGCGACGTCCAGGAACTCGGCGGCGTCGTAGAGCTTGCCCTGCGCGAGTTGCCCGTACCACGACCAAATGGCCATATCGGCGATCGTGTAGTCTTCACCGGCAATGTAGCGATGCTCCGCGAGTTGCCGTTCCATCACGTCGAGCTGGCGCTTGGTCTCCATGGCAAAGCGGTTGATCGGGTATTCCCACTTGTCTGGCGCATAGGCATAGAAATGCCCGAAGCCGCCGCCCAAATAGGGAGCGCTACCCATCTGCCAGAAGAGCCAGTTCATGGTCTCGGTGCGCTTCGCCGGATCCTTGGGCAGAAACTCTCCGAACTTCTCGGCCAGGTAAAACAGGATCGAACCGGACTCGAAGACCCGCAGCGGCTTCTCGACGCTTCGGTCCAGGAGGGCGGGGATCTTGGAATTCGGGTTGATGTCGACGAAGCCGCTGCCGAACTGGTCGCCGTCGCCAATCCGGATGATCCAGGCGTCGTACTCGGCGCCTGAATGGCCGAGCGCCAGAAGCTCTTCCAGCATGATCGTGACCTTCACGCCGTTCGGCGTGCCGAGGGAGTAGAGCTGCAGCGGGTGCTCTCCCACCGGAAGCTCCTTCTCATGGGTCGCGCCGGCAATCGGTCGGTTTGTGCTGGCGAACCGGCCACCGTTTTCTTTTTCCCAGGTCCAAACCTTGGGTGGCGTGTAGGACGGCATGTCGTTCATGTTGGATCCACTTTCCTGATGTCTCCCGTCGAGGCGACGCCTCGTGTCTTCGCGACCTAAGAGTCGCAAGGGCCGATTGCAACCCCGCTGTCATGCCGACCCCGGGAATGGGTTCGAAACGGTGTCGCGCCGGGACGGAACCAATACGGCGAAACCGGCGGCCTCGATGGCTCTTTGTCCCCTTCGGCGCGGACGCCCTGCGTCGCAAGCCTTACCGGAGATAGGCTGCGTGCCGTTTCAGTTCGGCGACCTGATGCCGTCCGTGGCCCGCCGGGAAGATCCGAAACAGCCGATCACCCGTCGAGACCAGTCCGTCGACCTTTCCGCTCGCTATCGACAAGGCGGCGGTGGAGAAACTGTCGCCCGCGACGGTTCCCGATAGTCTGCCGAGGGTATCTGCAGATCCCGGCGCTGCCAGGTTGCGGGAGGCGATCGCGATGGTTAGGCGCGCGTCGTCGAACAGAATGAGTTCGAAGGTTCTGAGCGCGTCATCTGCCGCCAGTCGTTGAAGACCTTCCGGATGCAGCTCAAGTTCGCGTGACCGCAGAACGAAGGGGGCGGGATCTGTCTTCAGCGTAGCGGCATCAGCACCGATCGGCGCCGAGATCAGCACCAGATCGCCGGACGGCGCCGGCGCCGGTGACCCTTGGTAGGTGGGCATGAACGAGAGAGCCACGAAGGCTGCGAAGACATAGATGGCGATGGAGATGCCAAACCTCTGCATCGAAGGCACGACAGAACGGTCGCCAAATCGTTGATCGGTCGTGGGCATTGCCGTCACTCCTCATTCTGCGAGGAGTGTCTCAGGCGGAGACGAGAACCGCCATGGGCCGAAAGTGTGATTTTTCCCCACATTTGGTTTCGGCCGGCGTCGGTGGTTAGAAGACACCCAGGATCAGCGCGGCGAACAGCACGTAGCGCACGGTCTTGGCTATCGCGACCAGCAGAATGAAGGTGCTGAGCGGCTCCCGCATGAGGCCGGCGGCCAGCGTGAGGGGATCACCGATGAACGGAGCCCAGCTGAGAAGCAGGGACCAGTATCCGTACTTCCGGTACCAGCGCGACGCCCGGTCGAGTTGCTCCGGGGATGCAGGAAACCAGCGTCTGTCCTTGAAGCGCTCGATCCGGATCCCGATCGCCCAGTTGACGGCCGACCCGAGCGTGTTGCCGATGCTGGCGACGACGACGAGGGCGGGGACCCAGTGGTCGGTCTTCAGGATCAGTCCGGTCAGTAGGATTTCGGATTGGATCGGCAGAATGGTCGCGGAGCCGAGCGAAATCAGGAAAAGGCCGCCATAGGCGACAATGATGTCCATGCAGTCCCGCTCCGGTCTCCGACGCTACCGGATATGGAGCGGGGATCAGAATTTTCATCGCCTGGCTCAAGCGACGGCCCGGGCGCCAAGTTGGCGGGCACGGGCGATCCAGGCGAGGATCTTTTCCGGCGACGCCGTCTTTACCGAACCGAACTGCAGGACCTTGCGGGTCTTCACGCCGCAGAAACCGAGGACCTGCTTGCTGAGGACCCGTCGCCCCGACTGCCAATTCAGCAGGGTATCGAGCAAAGGCGGTGTGTCCGACGTGATCAGTATATCGGCGGTCCGACCGGTGAGCAGGCGGTCCCATGCGATGCCTCGTCGGTGATACTTGAAGGCGAAGCCTGGCGCGAGGGCACGGTCGATGACCGCTTTGGCTTTGGTCGGCATGGATCCCCACCAATAGGGATGTACGACCAGGATGTGGTCGGCCCAGGCAATGGCCTCTTGCCAGGCGATCAGGTCGGGTTCCAGGGGCGCTGCATCGTCGCCATAGCCATCCGTATTCAGGTCAAAGTGCATGGCGCTGAGGTCCATCCGCCGGACGTCGGACCCGTTAGCTTCGGCTCCCGTCTGGTAGGCGTCGGCCATGGCTTTGCAGAGCGAGTCGGACTTCGGATGGGCGACCCAGATGAAAATACGTTTCGACATGGTTTGCTCCTTGGGTTGGGTTTACACTGTGTCAATTGACACGATGTCAAATAGTGTTAGGTTTACGCCATGTCAAGAGATGTCGACGACACGAGAACGAGAATTTTGAACGCCGCTTGGCAGCTGCTGGAGCAAGGTGCCGGGAAGGGCGTGCGCATGGCCGACGTGGCCGCATTGGCCGGTGTCAGCCGCCAGGCGGTCTATCTGCACTTCCCCAGTCGCGCGGAGCTTTTGATCGAGACGACGCGACACATCGATGCGATGCACGACGTGGCGGGGCGTCTTGCCGCCAGCCGGGCGGCGACCGGCGGTCTGGCCAGGCTAGAGGCCTTCATCGATACCTGGAGTGGGTACATCCCCGAAGTTCACGGCGTATGCAGCGCGTTGTTGGCGATGCGCGATACGGACGCGGCGGCTGCGGCTGCGTGGCATGACAGAATGGCCGCCGTTCGAGAGGGCTGCGCGGCGGCGGTCGCAGCGTTGTCCGCGGACGGCATGCTGCGGACGGACATCGATGGCGATGCCGCGACCGATATCCTATGGACACTGCTGTCTGTTCGGAACTGGGAACATCTGCGTCAGGACTGCGGCTGGCCGCAGGACCGCTATGTGGCTGCCATGAAGGATCTGGCCCGCCGCGCGCTCACCACCGACTGACGGACGCTCACGACGTTGTGGCTCCAGAATCCCGGACAGCTCGCCAGGCCGCTTCGCTGCAGTCTCGGGTGCCCCATTGGTGGTTGGGATCGGCCGTCAGCGGAAGATCCTGCGCCAATGTCGGCAGCAGTCCGAACATCAGGGCGAAGCCGGCCCGCCATGTGAGGTAGCGAAGCGCCTGTTCCGTCATTCCGGGAGTAACCGCGAACCGTTGCACCGTCAGGATCGGCCCGGAGTCCACCGGCAGGGTCATGACATGGGCGGTAACGCCGTAGGATTGGCACCGATCTCCAAGCGCGAACTCGAGCGCCCGCTTTCCGGGGTACTCCGGCGGTGCCGGATGGATGTTCACCGGCTCGAGCGCCATCGCGTCCAGGTAGCGCCTGGGCACGATCACGTCGCTGTAGAAGCCGACCAGTCGGCCCGGCCACGGACGGTCGGCGTCGAAATGCTCGAACACCCTGTCGAGGGCCGTGCTGTCGGACACGAAGAAGATCGTGTTCGGCAAGCCCCGCGCCGCGGCCAGCACGGATATCGCCGCAGCCGACGTCATATCGGTTAGCAGTGCGACCGGAACCGGGCTCATCGGCCGCTCCTTCGATGGGGCGACGCCTTGTCATCGCCACTTGAGCCGTGAAGCTCGGGCGCCAGTTCGGCTAAAGTGTTCATAGACGAAGCATGCCATTGGAGGAAGCAGATGCCAGCCCTGATACGACCGCACCATGGTCAGACGCCTCGGGTGGCGACAGGTGCCTTCATTGCCGAGACCGCCGTTCTGATCGGCGAGGTCGAGATCGGCGAGGACGCATCGGTCTGGTATGGCACCGTTTTGCGCGGCGACGGGCACTCGATCACCGTGGGCGCCCGCTCCAACATCCAGGACGGGACGATCGTCCACATAACCTCCAATCGGCTCCCGACCGTGATCGGCGCGGGCGTCACGGTCGGCCATGCAGCGATCATTCATGCCTGCACCCTGGAGGACGACAGTTTCGTCGGCATGGGAGCGACGGTTCTGGACGGGGCGGTGGTACAGCGTCATGCCATGGTCGCCGCCGGGTCGTTGGTCACCCCTGGCAAGGTGGTTCCGACCGGTGAGCTCTGGGCGGGATCGCCGGCCAAGAAGATGCGCGACCTCACCGATGACGACATCGCGATGATCCATCGCACGGCTGAGAACTACAGCCAACTCGCCCGTACCTATTTGGCGGGACGGTGATCGCGATGCCGCGTCTCTTGATCCTTTGCGCTTGTCTGGTTCTGGCAGGGATGTTTGGACGGCCCGCGGCCGCTCAGCAGGCCGACCCGGTCGTCCTCGTCCGGCTGCTGCCGTCCGTTCTGACGTGGTTCGCCGACCCCGACCTCCTCCTCAGGGATGAACCGTTGGAGATGTCCGGATACGACGAGACAACGAAAACCGATGTCGCTCTTCCTCCGGTGACCGACTGTGCAACCCTGCGGTCGAACCAGGCGGCGGGGTACTACACCTACACCAGCTACGGCATGGCTCGTGAGGCTCTGGTGACCGAGGTCTGCGAACTGGGCCAACGCTACCGCGGTGCTGCGTTCGAACCGACCGAGGCGCCGAAGCAGACGCTTCACGCCGATGTTTTGGATCTCTGGTCCGCCTGGTTCCAACTCGCGGTATCCGCCAACGTGGCCGATGCGGTCGAGGTGGCGGTCGAGCGTGGAATTCCGCTTGGCGGGTTCCAGGAACCATCGTTGGCCGGCTGCGGGCCGCGGGCGGTTGAGCGCAAGGATCCCTGGACCGTGACGGCGGAGAACAAGTGCGACAGCCTGTATCTGTCGGTGGTCGGCGAGGAATACACGGCGTCCGGCAAGATGCGCCTCATAGTGTTTTATCACCTGAGCGCGACCGGCGGTTCGCTGCGGACCAGCGGTTACACCGCGGTCGCGCCGCATCCGGCGACTGGTGTCTGGACGCCTTTGAGTTTTCTCAGATAGGCGCTGACTGCCCTGCTGTGGCCTCAGGCTGGCACCGTCCTCGGGCCGGTGATCGGCGGTACCAGAAGGATCGCCGCGAGCACCAGGATCGACGCGATGATCTCGCGCGGCCCTACAACTTCGCCGAAGACGATCCAGCCAAGGGCGATCATGGTCGGTAGCTCGACCGCGCCGGCCGCCGCCGTCCGGCCGGGACCGATCTTCGGCGCCGCGACAGTGTACAGAAGTTGCGGGATCAGCGCCGTCGCGAACCCCATGGCAAGGATCGTCAGCCAGACATTCCCATCGCGTGGTAGGAAGGCGGCCGGGTCTGTCATGGCGACGACCGGCGCCAGGCCGATCATCGAGCCAACCATGCCGCAGGCGAGCTTTTCCAGCGAGGACAGCGACGGCGTCAGGCAGGTCAGAACGACGATGATGAGGGCGAACAGGGCGGGCGCGGGTAGCGAGAGCAGCAGGCTCCATGACGCGGTGCCGGTCAGATCGCCGTCGAAAACGATCAGCGCGGCGACGAGGACGAGGGCGCAGCCACCCCAGGCCCGACCGCTCGGGATTTGGCGGACCAGGAGCCAGGCGAGCAGTAAGGCGAAGACCGGATAGGTCATGTAGACCAGTCCAGCCGCTGCGACGGACACGGTTTCCAGCGCGTTCAGGTAGCTGATCCAGCCCAGCCCCATCAATACGCCGGCCATGATGAGGCGCATTGCCTCCCGCCGCTTCGCCTCCGCCAGGGGCAGGAAGGGCAGCATGACGATCCCGCTGAAGGCATACCGAAAGAACCCGATCGCAGCGGGTGACATACCGCTCTCGAGCAACAGCTTGGCGAACAGCGGGACCATGCCGAAGCTGACGCAGGCGGCGATGACCACCAGGGTCGCCGTCGCAGGCGTAAGGATGGTGCTGCGCGGGAGCGGGGGAGTTGGAGAGGTCATAGGCACCTGACTAGCGCAGCGGGCATGATCGGAAAAATTCCAAATTCTCTCCTATGGTATGAAATGATTTAATAGCTCTATGCATCCGCGTCTGACCACGAACCATCTCTCGCTGTTGATCGCGTTGGCGGAGGCCGGCAGCGTCGCGGCCGCCGGAACCCGCCTCGGCATCACCCAGTCCGCCGCCTCGCACAGGCTGCGCGAGGCGGAGCGTCGGTTGAACGCCCCTCTGGTCCGACGGAGCGCGACCGGTGTCACCCTCACGGAGGAGGGCGAGCGGGTCTACGCCTTCGCCGACCGTTTCCTGCGGGAGCTATCCCGTCTTGAGCAGGACATCGAGAGCGTGCGGACCGATGGGCGCAATCTGGTCCGGCTCGGCCAGGCCACCTATAGCCGCTACCACTGGCTGCCTGCCTTTCTTGAGTTTCTGGAAGAACGCGATCCGACGCTGTCATTCGACCTGGCAGGCAGCGCGACCGCGCGTCCGTTGGGATCTCTGAGGGAGGGGGTCGTGGACGTGAGCACTGTCTTCGGCCGGCCGACCGCCTCCCGGCGCTACAAGTGGACCTGGTTGGCCTCCGATCCGATAGTCGCGGTAATGGCCCCGGACCATCGTCTGGCCGACCGATCCCATATCGACTCCACGCTGATGGCGGATGAGCGCGTGTTTTCCTATCCGTTCGCCAGCGAGCCCGGATTCGAGTGGGAGACCATGATCGGGCCGCCGACGACCCCCTACCGGCGCGTCACGCAGTTACCGACACCGGAAGCTGCGATCGACCTGATTAGGGCGGGATACGGCGTTGCACTGTTCAGCCGCTGGGCGATCGAGCCGGAATTGGCGGATGGCACGCTGACAGCCCGGCCGATCGGAGCGGACGGGCTGTCGTTGGACTGGTGGGCTGTAACCCGGGCCGACGACCCGCCGGACGCTCCGTCGAACCGAATGGTGGCGGCGTGGCTCGATTGGTCTCGCCAGGCCAAGAAGGGGTTCGGCACACTGTCGTTCGATGCGGCGATGGCCGCCATGCGGAAAGCGGGGGGCTGAACCACAGTACGGGCGGTTGCTTTTGCCTCGTCCGACGGCTTGTCTTCGCGACCCGGTTCCTGGACGTTTTGGCTCAATGGCTCTTGTAGTTCTCTCCATCCTCTGGAAAACGCTGGCGACGGCAGCGGTCATTGTCGTCGCCGGCCGGCTTGCCCGGCGTCTCGGCCCGTTGCTGACATCGGTTCTGATCACCCTGCCGTTCAATGCGGGGCCCGGGTTCTTCTTTGTCGCTCTGGATCAGGAACCGGCCTTCGTTGCGGAAGGGGCGCTGATGGCGTTCGCAGTGACCGGTGTGATCCTGGTCTACTGTACGGCATGGGTTCATGCGGCGCGCCGGTTCAACTTTGTCGCCACGTCGCTGGTCGCGTTGAGTGCCTGGCTGGGCGGTGTGCTCGTCCTGGACGCTCTTCCTGCGGTCCTGCCGGTCGCGCTCGTCAGCGTGGCCCTGGGGGCAGCTTTAGCGCTGATGCTGCGCCGTCGGGACATCCCCAAACCCGAGGCGCCATCGGTGGCGGCCGGTTGGCGCTTCGTCATCGCAAGGGGGTTGGCGGCGGGGATCGTCGTCGCATCGGTCGCGACCGCCAGTCCCTGGCTCGGCCCGCACTGGTCGGGGATCCTGCTGGCCTTTCCGACGACACTGCTGGCGTCGACCTGGATGTTGTGGGGACACTACGGCAGGGACTTCACGGCCGCCACCCTAAACGCCGCCCAACCGTCGCTCGTGGTCTATGCGAGCTTTTGCTTGGCGCTGCACTGGCTTGCCGGTCCACTCGGGGCGGTGACGGCGGTGGTCACCGCTTTCGCCCTGTCGGGCTTTATCGCGGGTGTCTACGCTGCCGTCCTGATGCGGATATCCCGCGCCCGCTGATCGTTCGGCCATTGCCGTATCGCGGAATGCGGTGCTCCAATGCGCCGGTGACAAACGGTGACTGAGAGGACGACGATGGGATTCGTGACGACCGACGACGGGGTGAACCTCTACTACGAGGAGGTCGGAGAAGGCACGCCGATCGTGTTCGTTCATGAATATGCTGGCGACCATCGGTCGTGGGAGCCGCAGATGCGCCACTTTGGCCGGCGTTACCGATGCATCACCTACGCCGCGCGCGGTTACACGCCATCGGACGTACCCGAGAGTCCGCAAGCGTACGGTCAGGACCGGGCCCGAGAGGACATTCGTTCGGTTCTCGACGGTCTCGGCATCGATGCGGCCCATGTGGTCGGGCTCTCCATGGGCGGTTTCGCCGCGCTGCACTTCGGATTTCACCATCCCGACCGCGCGTTGTCGCTCACTGTCGCCGGCTGCGGTTACGGAGCCGATGCGGATCGGCGGGACCAGTTCCGCAAGGAAACCGAAGCGACGGCCGACCGGATCGCCGCCGAGGGAATGACGGTGGTTGGAAAGGCTTACGCCATCGGTCCGACACGGGTGCAGTTCGAAACCAAGGATCCGCGTGGTTGGAAGGAGTTCGAGACCCAACTCTGCGAGCATTCGACGCTGGGTTCCGCCAACACGATGCGGGGCGTTCAGGCCCGTCGACCGTCGCTCTATGACCTTGTCGAGCAGATGAAAGCGCTCACCGTGCCGACACTGATCGTCAACGGCGACGAGGACGATCCCTGCCTGGACGTGGGCAATTTCATGAAGCGGATGATTCCGTCTGCCGCGCTCTCTGTACTGCCGAAAACCGGCCACACCATGAACATCGAGGAGCCGGCGCTGTTCAACGCGGTGGTGGAGGACTTCTTTCACACGGTGGAGTGCGGTCGCTGGGGACTGCGGGATCCGCGGTCGACCACGGGTGCGATCATCACCGCCGGACCGGTCGACGACGAATGATGGATAGGTAGGGAGGAGGGGCGGACATGGCGGACAAGCTCGAAGGCCGGGCGGCGATCGTCACCGGAGCCGCGCGAGGCATCGGCAAAGCCATCTGCGAGGCGTTCGTGGAGGAGGGGGCGGCGGTCTACGTCGCGGACCTCCATGGCGGCGAAGCGGAGGCCCTGGCCGCTGCCCTGGCGGAGAGCGGTGGTCGGGCGGCGGGTGGATATTGCGACGTGCGATCCACCGACAGCGTGCGCGATGTGGTGGAGCAGGCGGCGAACGCCTTCGGCGGTCTCGACATCCTGGTTGCGAACGCCGCAACGCTGACCCCGAAAGCGACGTTGGAGACCCTGGAGGAAGAGGACTGGACCCAGGCGCTGGCGGTCAACCTCACCGGCGCCTTTCATCTCTGCAAGCACGGCATCCCACATCTGAAGCGGGCGGGAGGCGGGTCCATCATTCTCACTGCGTCGCAGATGGGCAGAGTGGCGCGGGCCGGCAGTACGACCTACTGCACGACCAAGGGCGCGCTGATCCAGATGGCCAAGGGCATGGCTTTGGACCACGCAGAGGACGGTATCCGGGTGAACACCTTGTCGCCGGGCGGGACCGCTACCGACCGAATGACCGCGCAGTTCGGCACCATGGAGGAAGCCGAGAAGCACTGGGGATTGGCGATGCATCCGCTGGGTCGCCTCGGCCAACCACTTGAGATGGCGCGAGGTGCCGTTTTTCTGGCCAGCGAGGATTCCAGTTTCATGACCGGCGCCGATCTGCTGCTCGACGGCGGCTACAGCGCTAGGTGACCGATCGGCTTGAGCGGGAGACGACAATGAACGAGAGACTGCCGATCCTGGAACAACGGCGTATCGAGGCCGAAGTGATCAAACCGATCTATGAGGAGATGGTCGCGTCGGTCGGGACGGAGAAGGCGCAGGAGATCCTGGGCTCCGCTATCAAGAAAGCTGCTATCGCCCAGGGGCGAAGCTTTGCCGCTGAGGCGGAGGGCGGCACCGATCTGGAAACGTTCGCCGACATCCAGAAGCACTGGACGGCGAGCGGTGCGCTGGAGATCGAGCCGGTGGACCGCACACCGCAAACCTTGGATTTCAATGTCACGCGCTGCCGGTACTCGGAGATGTACAAAGCGATGGGGCTCGGCGAGATCGGACACCTGTTGTCCTGCAACAGGGACGGCACATTCTGCGAGGGCTATGACCCGCGTATCAAACTCGAGAGGACTCAGACCCTTATGGGTGGCGCTACCCATTGCGACTTCCGCTACACGTTCGAGGAGTAGCTCGCCGCTGCCGGCCTTAACCAAGTAATTTCCTGGCCGGAAAATAATTTTTTTTGATAGCCGCCTGCCGCCACGGCGCATAGTTGGGGGACGTCGTTTCGTACACGGTGCGGTATGTTCGAAATCCTCATTGAGCGAGAGTTGCCCCGGCCGGTCGGCGCAGACGATCCGATGGCCCGGCTGTGGAAATACTGGCACGAGAAGCGGGCCGGCAGAGTGGCCCTTCCACGCGACGACTTCGACGTCTCGGCGTTTCCGGATCTGTTCGGGCGCATCAACATCGTGACAGTGAGTCCGGGACGGCCGACACGCTTCCGCTTCCGCCTGTTCGGGTCAGGGATGGACGACCCGATTGCCAACGACATGACCGACAGGCAAGTCACGGACGTCCGGGAGCCGGCATATGCCGATCTCGTCCAGCGAAACTACCTGCAAGCCTACCGTCTACGCCGACCTTGTTTCTGGGAAATCAAGGTCGACATCGGTGGCGACAACGACCTTTTCCACTATTGCAGGCTTGTTCTGCCGATGACCTCTAAGCCGGGGGGATTCGACATGCTTCTCGTCGCCTCGGCGCGATACGCGGACGACTACCATGAGAAGACGTCCGTAGGGCTTGACCTGCTTGGGCAAAGACGGGCCCATCGGTATGACGGAGATACGCCGGACGCCGTTCACCAATGGGAGGTTCCGCCTCAGAGGACCTACTGAAGGTTTCGTCGCAGGCGCCTGTCAGGCAACCCTCGATCCGGCCACCCAAACGCCCCGGACGACCGGCCGGCCTTCGATGACGCGAACACGTACCAGGTCGGCGCGCTTGCCCGCGGCGATGACGCCGCGGTCGTCGAGACCGGCATGACGGGCCGGAGTGGCGGTCACCGTGGCGATCGCGCGGGGCAGGTCCCAGCCGGTGACATTCTGAACCAGCGAGAACGCACCGTGCAGCATGCTGGCGGGCACATAATCCGACGAGATGATGTCGAGCAATCCGGCGGCGGCTAGATCGCGAGCGGTGATGTTGCCGTAGGATGACCGTCCGCGGACGAGATTGGGGCCGCCCATCAGCACCGCGAGCCCTTCCGCTCTGGAAGCTTCCGCCGCAACCTGCGTGGTCGGAAACTCGGCGATCGAGCAGCCGATCTCCGCCGACTCCGATACATGCTCCGAAGTCTCGTCGTCATGGCTTGCGAGGGCGATGCCCCGCTCCCGCGCCCAGGCTGCGATCATGCGGCGATGTCGCGGACCGTGCGTGCGGGACGCCTCGGTGAGTCGATCGTAGGCTTCGTCGATCTCCGCCTCGGACTGGCCGTCGACCTCGCGACGCAGGCGGCGCCAGATTTCGATGTCGGCGGTTTGGCGCTGGCCCGGCGCGTGGTCCATCAGCGACACGAGCCCTACGAGGGGATGATCGTCGTAGACTGCGAGCTGTTCGAGCACGTCGGTTCCGATGACTTCGCAGCGCAGGTGGATACGGTGGTCGGCGCGCAGCATGCCGGCGGAGCGCGCATCGGCGATCCCGTCGATGATCGGCGCCACGTGCTTGGCCCGAAGTTCGCCTTTCTCGGACAGGCCGAGGCAAAGGGAGTCGAAGACCGTGGTGATGCCGGAGGTGGCGATCTGGCCGTCATGGGCGACAGCGGCGGAGATCCCGTCCCAGAAAACCTGCGCGCGCGGCTGGAAGTGCTTTTCGATATTGTCGGTATGCAGTTCGACCAGACCGGGGAGCAGGTAGTCGCCCTCGCAGTCTTCAGCGTCGGCGGGGGCGGCGGCGGTGGCGTCTACGGCGGAAATCAAGGTGCCCGCGGTAGCGAGAGTGCCGTCGATGACGGTCTCGGGCAAAACGATTTTGGCGTTTCGGAAAGCGATCGACATATCGGGAACCGGGGGGCTGCCTCTGGGGGAGACTGAGTAGGCCGCAACGACGCGGCCCGCAAGTTACCTTTCCGTTGCGCCGCCGCACAGGAAGCCTTGCGTCCTGCGGGCATTTTCCGTATATACCGGCCTCCGCTGCGGGGCTGCCCGCGGCACCGTGTTTCTATTGGAGTGCGAACGATGGCGGTTCCCAAGCGTAAAACCACCCCGTCCAAGCGGGGTATGCGCCGGGCGCACGACAAGCTGGCGTCCGATGCCTATGTCGAGAGCCCGGACACCGGCGAGCTGCACCGGCCGCACCACATCGACCTGAAGACCGGCATGTATCGCGGTCGTCAGGTGCTGAAGGTGAAAGAGCGGGTCTAATCCCGTTCAGGCGGCGGCTTCGGTCGCCGATCGGATTTCGATAAAACCCCGTTGCATTGCATCGGGGTTTTTTCTTGGGAGGGTATTGCGCGCGATCGCGTCCGTGGAGCGTTGAGCCCGGACCTTGGGCCGTGTAGGAGTACCGGACGCTCTTCTCAAGGGATACAGTCTCATGCCCAGCTCGCTGGAAACCGGCAACCTTGTGTTGCTGCTGGCGCAGGCGCTGATTTATTTCGTCGTGATGGCCGCGCTGTTCCGCGCGCGGCGGCGAATCGGGATCGGGGTCTTTCTGTGTGCGCTCGGCGTGATGCACTTCCTCGAGACCTATCTCGCGGCGGTGTTCTACATCCAACTGCCTTTCGGCATCATCTCGCCGGGCTGCACCGTCCTGTTCTCCGGCAAGCTTCTGATGATCCTCCTGCTCTATATCAAGGAGGACGCGGCGACGGTCCGCCAACCCATCTACGGATTGCTGATCGGCAACTTCCTGATCGTCGGCCTGGTCGTCGTGCTCAGGAACCACGAGGTGGTTCCGGCCATCCCGGAACGGCAGCCCGACATTCGATTCGTAGACGAGATTGGATGGCTGATGGTTTGGGGTACGGCCCTGCTGTTCCTGGATGCGATCGGCGTGATCCTGCTCTACGAGAAGCTCGGTCGATGGCTCCGGGAGTACCAGTTGCCGAGGATCATCATCGCCTCCGCGGTGATACTGACATTTGACCAACTCGGTTTTTTCCTGGCCCTGCACTACGTCACCGGGGCGCCGTGGCCGGTGTTGTATGGCGGCTGGGCGGCGAAGATGGGCGCGGCGCTCGTCTTCAGCGTCTTGGTCTTCGTCTATCTCAGAGTGGTCGAGCGACGCGAATCCGGTGTCCTGCCGCTGCCTCTTTCGGATGTGTTCGACACGCTCACCTACAGGGAGCGCTACCTCGATCTGCTTGGGGAGACCGGGCGCGATCGGGTGACCGGGGCTCTCGACCGTGGACAGTTCGATTCGCTCGGGCGCGATTTGACGGGATCGGCCGTCGCTGTAGGCGACGCTGTCAGCCTGGTGGTCTTGGACGTGGATGGGGTGAGGCGCATTGCCGAGGAGGAGGGACCGGTTGCGGGCGATGCCGTCCTGAGATCGGTCACCCGGCTGCTCATCGACAAGGCAGGGGATGAACCCTGTTACTTCTTCCGACATGGCGGCAGCGTCTTCGCGCTGCTCCTACAGGGCAGAAAACACCTAGCGGCCCTTGATCTGGCCGAAGAGTTGCGGCGCACGACGGCGCGAGCGGATCACGCCGACTCCGGGGCGATCGTGACGATCAGCGTCGGCGTCGCGACGGGTCCGGAGGACGGCCGCGATCTCTACACGCTGTTCGCCGCGGCGAAGGAGCGGCTGCAGGAAGCCAAGGCGGCGGGCCGCGATCGTGTGGTCGGCCGGGACGGCGTGGTTCGACGCTAGTGTCCGTCCTCGCTCTAACGCTGCATTTGCCGACCCACTCTGATCGTGAATGCGCTCTTTTTAGCTCACGCTGAACACCCTGGCGAAGACGTTCACCCCAGATCCACGTCGTTCATGCCCTTGGCGCGGGCGGTGGCGACGATGTCGTCCCAGGCTTCGGCGGCCAGGGGCAGGCCGGTCTGCAGGCGCTCCGCCATGACCTTCTTCTCCTTCTCACCGGGGATCAGCACCTCGCCGCCCGGTTCGGTCGGACGGGCCGACTTCACGAAGGCGACGTAGTTGCGCACTTCCTCCGCGAAAGGGTGACCCATATGGGGCGCGACACCGGTCACCGCGCCGAGATCCACATAGATCGAGAACATGCCGTTGCAGAACGGCCGGGCCTGTTCTTCGCCGAGCGCGCCGGCGGTGCCGGAGCCGGTAAGGGCGCCGGCCATCATCTCCATCAGGAAATTCATGCCGAAGCCCTTATGGTCGCCGAAGGCCCGCAGCGCGCCGGGCCCCCTGGACGGGTCCGGATAGGTTCCCGGCGGCGTCTCGCCGTAGAGCGGGGTCGGATCGCTGGTGATCGTGCCGTCGGCGTCGACCAGGGAGCCGGCCGGAAGCGCCTTTCCGCCTTTGAGCGCGACGAGGGCCTTGCCCTCGGCCACCAGCGAGGTGGCGAAGTCGAGGATGATCGGATCCCCGTCCGGCATCGGGATGCCGGCGCAGAACGGATTCGTGCTGCCGCGCCGGTCGATGCCGCCGAACGGAGCGACGATGAGGGAGCCGCGCACGTTGACCATATGGATCGACACGATGCCCTCGGCCGCCGCCCGCTCGGCCCAGTCACCGATCCGCCCGAGGTGGCCGGAGTTTCGGAGCGCGGTCATGGCCACGCCATGGGCCTTGGCCTTGGCGATGCCGATGTCGACCGTCTGTTCGCCGATGCTCTGGCCGAATCCAAAGCGACCGTCGACGATGGCGAAGCTCGGCTGATCTTGAAGCACCTCGACGGTCTGGTTGGGAATCTGGCGGCCTTCATCGATCCACTGCACGTAGCGCGGCACGCGGATGACCCCGTGACTGTCGTGCCCCCGCAGATTGGCTCCGGCGAGGCGCGTGATGATCGTGCTCGCCTCCTCGGCCGAGCAACCGCTCGCCTCGAAGGTCGCCTTCCCGACCCGTTCCATCACCTCCAGCGGCACGAAGACCTGATTGCCGTCGCGCCGCACCGAACCGACCGTCGAAGCGCTCATCGGTCGCCTCCACCGAGCTTCCTGAACTCGCCCACGGCCGCAGCCTGGGCGGCGGTGAACAGCCGCACGTCGCTCGCCAAGGTAACGAAGTCGAACCCCTTCTTCACGGCGTCGGCCATGAACGGCGGGTTCAGGCAGTGCATCCCGCATTTGAGGCCGGCGGCCTTCGTCTTCTTGAGAATGCCGTCGATCACCTCGGTCATTTCCGTATCGGTGTGATCGAGCGCCGGCGGCTTGCCCATCGAAACCGCGAGGTCTCCCGGTCCGACATAGACGCCGGTAAGGTTCGGCGTCGCGAGAATCCCGTCCAGGTTCTCGACCGCCTGGACTGTCTCGATCATCGCCAGGGTGACGATCGTCTCGTTGGCTGTATTGAAGTAGTCCGGGTAGATCAGCCCGGCCCGGGTGGGCCCCGAGGAGCGGTAGCCGCGGGGCGCGTACTGGCAGGCGCCGACGAACCGCTCGGCCTCTTCGGCGGTGTTGATCATCGGACAGATGATCCCCAGCGCGCCGCCATCCAGCAACTTCATGATGATGCCGGGCTCGTTCCAGGGCACGCGCGCCAGAACCGTCTTGCCGTAGCCGGTGACAGCCTGCATGAGTTGAAGGGCCGACTGGTAGTCGACCAGGCCGTGCTGCAGATCCAGCGTCAGACTGTCGTAGTCCTGGAGTGCGGTGAATTCCGCAGTGACCGTCGAGGGGATCGAGAGCCAGCCGTTCAGGGCGCCGCGGTCGGCGGCCCAGACGTCGTGCAGGCGGCTTGTCATGCTGTTTCCTCCGATAGCGGGGTCCTCTTAGGCGAGGACCTCCTTGTTGACGACCACATCGGGGTCGAGGGTGCCGTCGAACACGGCCAGGATGTTCTCCACGGTCTGATAGGACGAGCGTTGCCGGGCCTCCAGGCTCATGCCCGCGGAGTGCGGAGTCATGAGGATGTTTCTCTCGCCGAAGAACGGATGGTCGAAGGCGGGCTCCTCATCGAAGACGTCCAGGCCGGCGCCGATGACGCGGCCGCTCTGTACGGCTCGGAGCAGCGCCGACTCGTCGACAATGCCGCCGCGCGCGCAGTTGATGACCAGGGCGCCCGCCGGAAGGGCGGCGAGTTCGGACTCGCCAATCAGGCCGATGGTTTCCTTGTTTCTCGGACAATGGACGCTGACCATATGGCAGTCGCCGAGAACCGTGCGGAAGTCGTCCACCGGCGCGACACCCATAGCCTGGATCGCGCCATGGTCGATATAGGGGTCATAGCCGAACACTTTCATGTCGAAGGCCAATGCCCGTTTGGCGAGACGGGAGCCGATCCGGCCGAGGCCGCAAATCAGAAGAGTCCGACCCGCGAGGTCAAACGCCTCGACCTCGGAGCGACGGTTCCAGTCGTTGCTTCGGACCATCGGGTCCAGGATATGCATCTGCTTGGCGTGAACCAGCATGAACATCATCGCCTGCTCCGCTACCGAGGGTGCGTTGGAGCGGGGCGCGATGCAAAGCGGGATCTTGCGTTCGGTGAGCGCATCGACATCGACGCTGTCGTAGCCCACGCCGTGGCGAGAGACGACCTGCAGGTTCGGGGCATTGTCGATGACCAGACGGTCGATCTTGGCGACCCGGACGCCGATACCGTGGGCGTCAGCGGCATGGCTCTTGATCACGTCCGGGTCGAGAGTGTCGATCACCTCGACCGTCACGTCGTCGCGCGCTTCCAGCAAGGCCATGCCGTGCTCGTGTATCGGTCCGACGATCAGGACCTTCTTCTTGTTCGTGCTCATGTCGTTCGTGCTCCCGCCGCGGGCGTCAATGGATGTCGGCCGACTGACCCATCGCGGCCTTCAGCTTCTCGAAGTCGAAGCCCGGGGCGCGGGCCGCCTCCAGGATGACCGCTTCCCTTCGGGTCAACAGGTCGATGGCGTCCGGCAGCTTCTTGACGGCCTCGGCAGGTATGACGACGGCCCCGTGGCGGTCGGCATGGATGATGTCGCCGTCGTTGACGACCATGCCGAAGATGTTCACCTGGCCGCCGTGATCGACCACATGGACATGGGCGTGGCTGGGGCCGACCTTGCGGGCGAGGAGTTGGAACCCCGGCGCATTCGCGTCGAGATCACGGATCGAGCCGTCCGTCACGACGCCGAGCGCCCCCAATCCCTTGTGGATCGAGGTGTTCACCTCGCCCCAGAAGGCGCCGAAACCGGGGTCGCTATCGAGGTCCTGGATGACCGAAACCGAAGGGGTGGGCCCGCCGTTTGCGACATAGTCGTAATAAGCCTGACGCGCTGCGACGTTCTCCGCAGCCGAGCGCTTCGGCGCGACCATGGCCCGGATTGTGGCGGTGCGGGCATATCCGCAGATCGGCTTGAGTTCGGGAACGGCGCAGACCATGGCGCCTGTGGTGAAGCCTATGGCGCGCCGCTCCGGATTCGTGACTTCCAAGCCGTTGCAGATCGTGGGCGTGTCCCACGCCGTCAGACGTTCGAGATCGGCCGCCGTGATGTCGGTCATCGTTTCTTCCCCATGAATGCTTTTTGCCAGCGGCGCCGGTCGGCACCCCTAGATTGACTTGCAGGATGGTGACCCGAAGCCGGGAACCGGCGCAAGCCGCCAAGCTGCGCTTTTCGCGATGCGGAACAGCCCGTAGGCTTCGGCTCCGGCTTCCGAGATATCCGGCGAGCCGGTCATCGAGGAGAGGGAAGATGGACTTCGACCTGCTGTGCTTCGGCGAAGCGATGGTGGAACTGACGCGGCTGGAATCGGGCGACTACCGTCCCGGCTACGGCGGCGACACGTCGAACTGCGCGATTGCCGCCGCTCGGCAAGGCGCGAGGACCGGCTACCTGACCGCCGTCGGCGACGACGCCTTCGGCCGTGAACTTCTGGAACTCTGGCGCGGCGAGGGGGTCGACACGACCTCTGTGCGCGTCCACGCAACCGCTCCGACCGGGCTCTACATCATCACGCCCAGTCCGGCCGGGCGCGATTTCGCCTATTATCGAGCCGGTTCCGCGGCGAGCCGCTACACGGCGGCAGACTTGCCGCGTGACATTCTGGCGCGAACTCGGATTGTCCAGCTATCCGGTATCAGTCAGGCGATCGGCGAGGGGCCGCAGAGCGCCGGAGACTCGCTGATAGACGCAGCCCGCGCTGCCGGTTGCGACGTGGCGTACGATACCAACCTGCGCCTCAAACTCTGGGACCTGCCGCGCGCTCGGCAGGTCATGCATGCCGCGATCGCCCGTTGCACGATTGCTCTCCCATCGATCGATGACTCTCGGATTCTCACCGGTCTGGACGACGCGGACGCCATCGCGGACGCCTACCTCGCCATGGGCCCCCGCATCGTCGCTCTCAAGATGGGCGAGGAGGGTGCTTTGATCGCGACCGCCGAGGGCCGGACCCGGATCCCGCCACATCCGGTCGTTCCCGTAGACGCCACGGGTGCCGGCGATACCTTCGACGGAGCTTTCCTGGCTAGATTGGCCGCCGGCGACAGTCCCGCCACGGCGGGACGATACGCGGCGGTGGCCGCGGCGCTGACCACGACCGGCTACGGCGCTGTCACACCGATACCGACAGCCGAGCGTGTTCGCGCTGCAGCATCCTGAATTATCGAACGATACCGGCTGTTTGCGGCCGATTTGTGTATCGAACCGTGAGCGTCGCCATGACAACCCCCTTATCCGTGCCAAATGATAAATGGTCTATTGACACAAACCGGAAGGGTTCTGCTAAGGTGGCTCCGATCAATCGATCGTGTTGATCGTGTAGTGCGGGAAATAAAAACAACAAGCCGCAGTAATTACAGGGAGGTTACCTCTATGTCGTTGAATATCATTAAGAAAGCTGGGCTCGTTGCAGCCGCTGCGGCGTTCGTGCTGTCGGCGGGTGCTGGCGACGCTGAGGCGAAGAAGGTTCGCTGGAAGATGCATTCGGCGTTCGGCGAGCAGGTCGCGGTCATCGGCCCGGTCGGCTACCGCATCGCCGATTGGGTCAATCAGATTTCCGACGGCGACTTCGACATCAAGGTGTTCGAGCCGGGCGCGCTGGCCGGAGGCTACGCGTATTACGATCCGGTCAGCCAGGGCGCGTTCGATGCGGCCTACGGCACGCCGGGCGCCAACCAGGGTAAGAACTCGGCCTTCGCGTTCCTATCGACCTGGCCGTTCGGTCCGGGCGCGCTCGAGTTCAATGCCTGGATGCAGTTCGGCGGTGGCGTCGAGATTGGCAAAGAACTCTATGCTCGCGACGGGATCGAGTACTTCTACTGCGGCATGATTCCGCCGGAGACCTCGGGCTGGTTCCGCGAGCCGATCGAGAGCCTCGATCAGCTGAAGGGCCTGAAGATGCGCTTCTTCGGCGTCGGCGCGAAGGTCATGCAGAAGCTCGGTGTCTCGACCCAGCAGCTCGCTGGCGGCGACATCTACCCGGCTCTCGAGCTGGGCACGATTGACGCTACCGAGTTCTCCATGCCGGCCATCGACCGGTCGTACGGCTTCTATCAGATCGCCAAGTACAACTACTTCCCGGGTTGGCACCAGCAGTCCACGACCAACGAAATCGTGGTCAACCAGGGCAAGTGGGGCGCTCTCGACGACGCCAAGCGGGCTCAGTTCGAAGTTGCGTGCAAGGCGAACATCGGTGTCGAACTGGCCGAGGGTGAAGCCCTTCAGCCGGCTGCCATGATCGCCAACCAAAAAGATGGCGTGACCAATGTTTCGTGGTCCGACGACGTGCTGGATACCCTGCGCGAGAAGTGGGAAGAAGTCCTGGCGGAGGAGCTCGCTGCGAACCCCGACGTCCAGAAACTCTGGGACAGCTATTCCGCGTTCCACGAGCAGTACAAAGTTTGGGGTGAGATGGGTTACCTCAAGTAGGGCTCATGACTCTTGGCCGGGGACGGGGCGCCGTCCCCGGCTGTTCTGACTGGATTGCTCCGGCGGCCTTAAGCGCCGCCGTTTCCTTAACCGCCGTCAGACTGGGCGCAGCCTGCGCCCGAAGTGCGTCTGGACAAGGGCGTGGCAACCAACCGAAAGCAGAGAAATGGGTGCACTTCTAAGCGTCGCCGGACTGCTAGACAGGATCGCGAGAACGATCGGTAAGACGGTCGGCTGGATCATGATCCCTCTCATCCTGGTGATCATTTTCGATGTCATTACGCGGAAGCTGGACTTCACGCGCTTGCTGTTCGCCGGATATACCGCGACATCGGGCGTTTCCGTGTCGACGATCCTGCAGGACCTGCAGTGGCACTTCCACGCCGTGCTCCTGATGATGACTTTCGGTTTCGGCTATCTGGCCAACGCGCACGTCCGGGTCGATGTGTTCCGTGAACTCCTGCCGCGGCGACCGCAGGCCTGGATCGAGGTCTTCGGGCTGATTTTCTTCGGTTTTCCCTTCGTCTTGCTCATGATCTGGTACTCGTTCCAGATGACCGAACTGTCTTTCCATCAGGGCGAGGGATCGGAGTCGATGACCGGTATCGGTCAGCGATGGTTTATTAAGAGTTTTCTTCTCTGGGGCTTCATCGTGACGATGATGGCCATCCTCGCCACCCTGTTCCGACTGATAGCGTACCTGTTCGGCGATCAGGATGCGCAGGAAGAGGCCTTGGAAGGGCTCGAGATTTTCGCTGAAGAGAATGAGGAGCTGGCGGCGGCGCGCCGTGCAGCGGAAGAAGCTCTAAAGCAGGGGGGGAACTGACCGATGGAGCTCTTCGACCTCATTTACGACCACCTCTACGAGTTCATCGGCGCCTACATGTTCCTGGCGCTGGCCCTTACGCTCTTTACCGGCCTGCCGGTGGCGATCGCGCTCGGCGGGATCTCGGTGATCTTCGGCGGCATCGCCATCTACCTTGAGTTCCTCGACTTCGCCGTGTTCTTCCAGGTCATCCAACGGGTGTGGGGCGGAGACGGCGCGTCGGGTGCGGTGCAGAACCCGATCCTCGTGGCAGTCCCCTGTTTCGTCTTCATGGGGACGATGCTGGAAAAATCCCGTGTTGCCGAGGATCTGCTGCACATTCTGCAAGTGATGCTTCGCCGGGTTCCGGGCGCGCTCGCGCTGTCGGTCACGGTCATGGGAACGATCATGGCGGCGACCACCGGCATCATCGGTGCGTCGGTCGTGATGATGACGCTGCTGGCGCTTCCGGCGATGTTGCAGCGTGGCTACCATCCCGCCCTGGCCACAGGAACGATCGCCGCTTCGGCAACGCTCGGAATCCTGATCCCGCCCTCGATCATGCTGGTTCTTATGGCCAACCTGCTCGCGGTGTCGGTCGGCAATCTGTTCATCGGCGCGATCTTCCCTGGACTTGTCCTGTCGGGCCTGTATTTCGCCTACATTCTGCTGATCGCCGGCATCAAGCCGCAGCTCGCGCCGCCGCTTCCCGACGATGCGATCGTGCTGGATCCGACGCAGAAGAAGAATGTCGCGCGGGTTTGCTTCACGATCGGCGGTATCGTTCTGGTTGCCTATCTCGGCGAGGCGACCATCGGCGACGAGACGGTCAACTGGGGACTGTGCGCGTTCCTGGCGATCTTCGCGTCCTGCATGATGCTCGGCCGTGCCGAAGGCGACACGATGCTCGGCGGGATCCTGAGAGGGTTTGTGCCGCCGATCTTCCTGATCGTCATGGTGCTCGGCTCGATCTTCGCGGGTTGGGCGACCCCGACCGAGGCGGCGGGCGTCGGTGCCTTCGGATCGCTTGTCCTCGCCTGGTTCAACCGGACCCTGACCAAGGACGTGCTTACCCAGGTGATCCACCGCACCGCTCTGACGACGGCGATGATCTTCTTCATCTTCGTCGGTGCCACGGCGTTCTCGACGATTTTCCGGAACGTCTATGGCGAGGACCTGATCATCGAGTTCATCGAGTGGCTTGAACTCAGTCCTTGGGCTCTGCTGTTCATGCTGATGTTCGCGATCTTCCTGCTGGGCTTCTTCTTCGACTTCCTGGAGATCACCCTGATCATCCTGCCGGTCTTTGCGCCGGTGATCAGGACCCTGGCCCCCGCGTTCGCGACCCATCTGGGGTATGCGGAGCCGTCGAACATGGCGGAAACGCAGTTCTTGGAGGCACAGGTCATATACTGGTTCGCCATTCTCGTAGCGACGAACCTGCAGACTTCGTTCCTCACGCCACCGTTCGGGTTCGCCCTGTTCTACATGAAGGGTGTGGCGCCTTCGTCGGTGAAGATGCAGGACATCTACTTTGGGATCATCCCGTTCGTCGCCTTGCAGGTCATTGGTATTCTGCTGGTGCTCGAGTTCCCGGGATTGGCCCTCTGGCTTCCGAACCAGGTGCTCGGTAGCGGCTGACGGCCGCTCCGAAATCGACCGCAGAAGCGGCCGCTCCGGACCTCGGGGCGGCCGTTCTCTTTGGAACACGCGCGCGCTAGAATTGCCGCTGTTGGATGAAGATCATCGACCGATGAGAGGCAGCCCATGTCCCTGGACCCGCAATGCATCGCCCTGATGGCTGCGATCGAAGAGATCGGATCGCCTTTCGACACGGAGGATCCGGTCGAAGCGCGGCGGCGGGTTCAGGAATCCGTCGACAGGGCGCAGCCGTACGGCGGGCGTTTTCGATCGGTCGAAAACGGCCGCTTCGACGGACCGGGTGGGGTCGTCAAATACCGGCTCTACAGGCCCGAGGATCTGTCCGAGTCGCCTGCTCCGCTGCTGATCTACTATCACGGCGGGGGCATGGTGTTCGGATCACTCGACAGCCACGATCCGATCTGTCGGGCGATCGCCGAAGCGGTGCCGTGTACGGTCATCTCCATCGATTACCGCTTGGCGCCGGAGACCCCCTTTCCCGGAGCGGCGGAGGATGCGATCGCCGGGTTCCGTTGGGTCCTTGCAAAGGCTGACGCCCTTGGCGTCGATGCCGCCCGAGTCGCGGTCGGCGGTGACAGTGCAGGCGGCAATCTGGCGGCGGTTGTCAGCAACGAGACCCGAGCAGACCCGATCCCTCCGTGCTTCCAGTGGCTGATCTATCCAAATGTCGATCTGGCCGCCGAGGGTGGATCGATCGATGCGTTCGCCGAGGGATACTTCCTGACGAGGGCGGCCATGGACTGGTACAAGAACTTCTATGCGCCGGAGCATGCCGACCGGCTGAATCCGCTATGCTCGCCGCTGCGGAACGGTAGCTTGACTGGCGTAGCGCCGGCGCTGGTGACGACGGCCGGCTTCGATCCACTGAAGGATGAAGGCATGGCCTATGTGGAGAAGCTCCGGGCGGACGGTGTTCCGGTCGAGCACATCGAGTATCCGGGAATGATCCATGGCTACCTGCGCGCGTTTGCGATCGTCGACGCTGCGCGGCAGACGATCGATGATTCGGCCCGGGCGATACGCGCGGCTTTCGGAATGCCCGCGGGCTGACGGGAGGCGCTGTCAGGGCGCCCTTTTCTTGATCACCCGGATCAGAGCGTCCAGGCCCAGCAGGTAGGAGTCGATCCCCAAGCCCGTGATCATCCCATCGGCCTCGCTCGATGGAATGGAGGGAATCCCGCGTCGCTCGATGTTGGACATGTGGATTTCGACATAGGGGAGGTCGACGCCTCGCAGGCAATCGCGCAGCGCGTAGCCTGCGTAGTTGAAACCGGCAGGATTCATCATCAGCCCGTCGATCCCGTCCCGCGCTGCCCGATAGATGCGCGTGATCGCCTCGCCCTCGATGTTCGTGTAGAAAATATCCAACGCGACTCCGAGGCGTCGCGCTTCCTCGAGCACAAGGGCGTCTAGTTCCGCGGCAGTGGTCGTTCCGTAGACTTCCGGCTGCCGTCGGCCGAGCCATTCCATATTGGCGCCCTGGATCAGCAGAAGCTTCAACGGTCTCTCCTTCGACGGCGCTTCGGTTCACGCTCCCCTGAGATATCGCACGGCAGCGTCGCGCTCGAACAGATACAGAAGGGTCCTGGCCGCCTGGCCGCGTGGACTCTCCAGTTCCGGGTCTTTCTCCAGCAGCAGCCGCGCGTCGTCCCGGGCCACTTCGAACAAGTCGTTGTGCCCGGCTGCATCGGCCATGCGGAAGGTCGGCAGGCCGCTTTGGCGCGTTCCGAGGACCTCTCCCGCGCCTCGGAGCTTCAGGTCCTCCTCGGCGATACGGAAACCGTCTTCGCTTTCCCGCATGACCGAGAGCCGGGCGCGGCCGGTCTCGCTCAGCGGCGCGGCATAGACAAGAAGGCACGTCGACGCCTTGTCGCCGCGTCCGATACGGCCGCGCAGCTGGTGGAGCTGGGCCAGGCCGAACCGCTCCGCATGCTCGATCACCATGACGGTGGCGTCCGGCACGTCGACGCCCACTTCGATGACCGTGGTGGCAACGAGCAGGTCGATCGGTCCGTCCTTGAAGGAGGCCATGACGGCGTCTTTGGCGGGCCCCTTCAGGCGGCCGTGGATCAGACCGACCCGATCGCCGAACCGTTCCCGAAGGGTCGTGGCACGCTCCTCCGCGGCGGCGACATCGAGCGCCTCCGACTCCTCGACCAGGGGGCAGACCCAGTACACTTTCGCTCCGGCATCCATCCGCCGGGCAACGCCTTCGATCACATCCATCAGTCGATCGTTGGAGATCACGCGGGTATCGATCGGCTGGCGTCCCGGCGGCTTTTCGGTCAGACGGGACACGTCGAGGTCGCCATATGCGGTCATGACCAGCGTGCGGGGGATCGGTGTGGCTGTCATGACCAGAATGTCGACACCCTGACCTTTCTGGCCGAGCACCATGCGCTGATGGACCCCGAAGCGGTGCTGTTCGTCGATCACTGCCACCGCCAGGTCGCGGAATTCCACATCCTCCTGGAACAGGGCGTGGGTCCCGACGACGATCTGCGCCGTGCCTTCCGCGATGCGGCCCAGGATCGCGCCGCGGGTCTTGCCCTTGTCCCGTCCGGTGAGGATCTCGCAGCGGATGCCCGCGGCGCGGGCGAGGGGCTCGATGGTTGCGAAGTGCTGACGGGCCAGGATCTCGGTCGGTGCCATCAGCGCCGCCTGCGCGCCACATTCAACCCCGTTCGCCATAGCCATGAGTGCGACCAGCGTCTTCCCGCTCCCGACATCGCCCTGGAGCAGGCGCAGCATCCGGTTCGGGGCGGCCATGTCGCCCTCGATCTCGGCCAGTGCCGTGCGCTGCGCGCCGGTGAGACTGAACGGGAGGCCGGCGATGAGCCGGTCGCGCAAGGCTCCGTCGCCTCTGATGATCCGCCCCTTCTGCTTCTTCATCCGGGCGCGGACCAGCGCCAAGGCAAGTTGGTTGGCTAGGATTTCGTCATAGGCCAGCCGCTGCCTGGTGAGGGTTTCGGGTTCAAGGTCGAGGCGGTCCTGCGGGTGATGGACGGCTCTCACGGCGACATCCCAGGCCGGCCATTGACGCTGCTGAACAAGGGTTGGATTGATCCATTCGCCCAGGACCGGGAGTCGGGCCAGCGCCCCTTCGATCGCCTTGCGCAATATGCGTTGGTGCAGACCGTCGGTGGAGGGATGGGTCGGTTCGACGATGCGAACGCTGTCAGCCTCGGTCGGCGGAACCGCATGGTCGGGATGCGGCATCTGGGCTTTGCCCCTGAACCGCTCGACCTTGCCGCTAATGACGCGCTGTTGCCCTTGGGGCAGAAGCTTCTCGAGCCAGTCGCCCTTGGCGTGGAAATAGACCAGCTCGATCTCGCCGCTCTCGTCGGCACAGATCACCCGGTACGGCGCGCGGCCGCGGCCGGGTTCGTGGCGCAGGACGGTGACTGTCAGGGTGGCAATCAATCCGTCCGGTGCCTCCGCCACCGCCGGCGAGAACCGGCGGTCGATCAGGCCGCTCGGCAGATGCCATAGCAAATCAACGATCTGCGGCCCGGCGGCCTTCTCGATCAGCTTGGCGTAGCGCGGCCCGATCCCGGTGAGCTGGCCGACATCGGCGAAGAGTGGAAAGAGGATCTCGGGGCGCAATGTCGCAACTCGTCCAGTCGGCCTGCCGGGGGTGGTCTCTGATCTGTCCCTGCTTTATATCCCACAGCCCGGGATTGCGAGACCATGACCGTCCGGCAGCGAATTTCCGGACGGAGCCGTTCACAGAGGAGTGCCGTATGACCGAGGCACTGGAAGCCCGCCGAAAGCGGCTGCGCTATCGCAGCACCTATACGGGCACGAAAGAGACCGACATTCTTCTGGGCGCTTTCGCCGAGGCGCATCTGGATACGTTGGCTGCGGCCGATCTCGACGACTACGAGCATCTGCTCAGCATCGAGGATCCAAGGCTCTATACCTGGATCACCGGTCAGGAGACGCCGCCGGCGGAATTCGAGACGCCGGTGCTGCAGTTGATCCGCGATTTCGAACTCTCCCGCGCCTGACGTAGAAGAAGGACCGGCCCATGGACTTGGTCGGCGACAACGACCGGCTGTTTGCCACGTTTCCCACTTCGGTCGGCCGGGTGGCCATCGCGTCCGCTCCGGAGGGCGTGGATGCCGAGGCGATCGCGGCGCTGACCCGCGAACGGGGCCTTCTGCTGCATGTGGCGCGCGACGATACGCGCGTGGCGGCACTGGCGAGAGCGATCGCTTTCTTCGATCCAGGCCTGAGGATCATGCTGCTTCCGGCTTGGGACTGCCTTCCCTATGACCGGGTTTCGCCGAATACGGAGATTGTCAGCCGACGGATCGACACGCTGGCGCGGCTTGCCGTCCGCAAGCGCGCAACCAAGCCGACGGTTGTCCTCACGACGGTAAACGCCGCCCTTCAGAGGGTGCCGCCGAGAGCGTTCTTCGACGGCGCCACGTTGGTCCTCAAGCTCGGCCAGTCGATCGCGCTCGACGACCTCACGACGTTCTTCACCCGAAACGGCTACAACCGCTCCGACACCGTCCGCGAGCCCGGGGAGTACGCGGTCCGCGGCGGTATCGTCGATGTCTTTCCGACAGGAACGGAGGA
The DNA here is from genome assembly GCA_024742275.1 of Alphaproteobacteria bacterium. Classification (GTDB taxonomy): domain Bacteria; phylum Pseudomonadota; class Alphaproteobacteria; order Thalassobaculales; family Thalassobaculaceae; genus Thalassobaculum. The sequence continues at coordinate 28,814 of JANSYS010000028.1, forward strand.
GCCGGTAAGGCTCGACTTCTTCGGCGACGATCTGGAGGAGATCCGGCGCTTCGATCCGATGTCCCAGCGGACCACCGGAAAGCGCAAGAGCGTCGCTTTCCTTCCCGTCGGCGAGGTGCTGCTCGACGATGCGACGATCCAGCGATTCCGCTCGGGATACCGGTCGCTATTCGGCGCCGAGGTCACGGCCGATCCGGTCTATGAGGCGGTGTCCGCCGGCCGGCGCCATGGCGGTATGGAACACTGGTTGCCGCTCTACCATGAGCGTCTGGACACCGTTCTGGACTACGTTGGGGATGCGCCCGTCACTTTGGACCATCAAGCGGACGAGGTGGCCGCTGCCCGGTTCGAGCAGATCGCTGAATATCATGAGGCCCGGATTCAGATGCTGCGAGCCGGCGGCGCCGAGGCCGGCGGGATCTATCGGCCGCTGGATCCTGATTCCTTGTATCTCGCACCCTTGGACTGGGCAACGTTGTTGGCGGATCGCGCGGTCGGCGCCTTCACTCCGTTCGCGTTGCCCGACGACGGTGCGGTGATCGACCTTGGCGCCGGATCGGGCATCGATCTGGCGGAGGCTCGGGCGCGCGGCGGCTCCGCCGTCTACGACGCCGTGCGGGACGCCGTGATCGAAGAGATCGGTCGGGGGCGGCGGGTCATCGTCGCCGGATACAGCGAGGGATCGCGCGACCGGCTGGCGCATCTTCTCAGGGACCATGGAATCGACTCGATCGCGCCGGCGGATACGCTCGGGGACATTCTTGATCTGCCGCCATCGGCCGTTGCGACGGCGGTTCTGCCCCTAGAGCACGGCTACCGCCGCGGCGACGTAACCGTCATCTCCGAGCCGGACATCGTCGGCGAACGGCTGGTCCGCCCGTCGCGGCGCCGCAAGCGTCGTGGCGAGGAGTTCCTGCGCGAGGTCTCGTCGCTGGAGGAGGGAGACTACGTCGTCCATACCGAGCACGGCATCGGCCGCTACCTCGGGCTTGAGACGCTGGAAATCGGCGGGGCCCCGCACGACGTTCTGCGTCTCGAATATCTGGGCGGCGACAAGCTGTTCGTTCCGGTCGAGAATATCGACGTCCTGTCACGATACGGCAGCGAGGAGACCAAGGCGCAGCTCGACAAGTTGGGTGGCGCCGGATGGCAGGCACGCAAGGCACGGGTCAAGAAGCGGCTGCTGGACATGGCCGAGGCGCTGATCGGGATCGCCGCCGAGCGTGAGCTGCGCAAGACCGAGCCACTGTACCCGCCGCCGGGGACATATGACGAGTTCTGCGCTCGGTTCCCGTTCACCGAGACCGAGGATCAACTCAAGGCGATCGATGACGTGCTCGAAGATATGGCGTCGTCCCGGCCGATGGATCGGCTGGTTTGCGGCGATGTCGGGTTCGGTAAGACCGAGGTGGCGCTGCGGGCCGCGCTGGTCGCAGCCGGCCAGGGTTATCAGGTGGCGGTCGTCGTGCCGACCACGCTGCTCTGCCGCCAGCACTATCGGAATTTCCGTGACCGCTTTCAGGGCTTCTCGATCCGCGTCGCGCAACTGTCGCGGCTGGTGACGACCAAGGAGGCCAACGAGATCCGGGAAGGCCTAAAGAACGGCGACGTGAACATCGTCGTCGGCACCCACGCAGTGCTCGCCAAGCAGAACCAGTTCAACAACCTCGGCCTCGTCATCGTCGACGAGGAGCAGCATTTCGGCGTGACCCAGAAGGAGCGCCTCAAGGATCTGCGGAAGGAGGTGCATGTCCTGACCATGACGGCGACACCGATCCCCCGGACCCTGCAGATGGCGCTGTCTGGCGTACGCGAGATGAGCCTGATCGCCACCCCGCCGGTCGACCGGCTGGCCGTGCGGACTTTCGTGATGCCCTATGACGGGGTGATCATCCGCGAGGCCCTGCTGCGCGAGCGCTATCGCGGAGGTCAGACCTTCTACGTCTGCCCCCGCATCGAGGATCTGAGCCGGGTCCAAGAGCGGCTGACGAAGCTTGTACCGGACCTGCGGATTGGTGTCGCCCACGGCCGGATGGCGCCGACGGAGCTCGAGGATGTCATGACGTCCTTTACGGACGGCACCTATGACGTTTTGCTCTCGACCAACATCGTCGAGTCCGGTCTCGACATCCCGTCCGCGAACACCATCGTCATCCACCGATCCGACATGTTCGGGCTGGCCCAACTCTATCAACTACGGGGGCGGGTCGGCCGGTCGAAGACCCGTGCCTATGCGTATCTGACCACTCATCCCACTCGTGTCCTTCCACCGATCGCAAAGCGGCGCCTGGAGGTCATGCAGACCCTGGACAGCCTGGGCGCCGGTTTCTCGCTTGCCAGCCACGACATGGATATCCGGGGTGCCGGAAACCTGTTGGGCGAGGAGCAGTCCGGGCAGGTCAAGGAAGTCGGCATCGAACTGTATCAGGAACTGCTGCGGGAAGCGGTTGAGGCGGCGCGGTCGGGCGAGGGACCGTCGCCCGAGGACACGTCCTGGACGCCGCAGATCGCCATCGGCATGCCGGTGCTGATCCCCGACGCCTACGTGCCGGACCTGTCCGTGCGCATGAGCCTGTATCGCCGGATCGCCATGTTGGTGGACAAGGACGAGATCGACGGTTTCGCTGCGGAACTCGCCGACCGGTTCGGGCCAACGCCGCCGGAGGTGGAGAACCTGCTGAAGGTTGTGGCGATCAAGGGGCTGTGCCGGACCGCCGGGATCGAGAAAGTCGATGCCGGTCCGAAGGGGGCCATCGTTGCCTTCCGCAACAACAGTTTCGCGAACCCGGAGAAGCTGGTCACTTTCATGCAGCAGCAGGCGGGCTCTGTACAGCTTCGCCCGGATCATAAGCTGGTCTACCGCAGAGCCTGGAACAGGCCGGACCAGCGGGTTCTCGGGTTGACCCGTTTGATGGAGGAACTCGCGGCGCTCGCGGCTTAGGGAGCGCGAGACGCCCCTAGAGGAGATCCGACATGTTTTTAAGCAGGCCGAAGCGTATTGAACGGACTGGCGACGATCGGCCTGCCGCCAACCTTGTCGCCTTCATGTGGCGGATGAGCGGTTGGTATCAGGTGCCGGCCTGCATACTTGCATTGGTGGTTGCCGGGCTGACCGTTGTCCCTCTCGAGCTTCAACGCCGGATCATCGACGACGCACTGACGGCCGGCGACGCGGAACTGTTGGTCATGTTGGCACTGATCTACCTCGGTGTGATTGCCCTGAACGGTATGATCAAGTTCGTCCTCAGGGTGTATCAGGGGTGGCTGGCGGAAAGCACGATCGCCTATTGCCGAAGACATATTATCGGCTTGCATGGACGCGAGACTAAGAACGAGGCGGAGGGCCAGAGCGGCACAGCGGTCTCGATCGTCAACCATGAATTGGAGGCGATCGGCGGTTTCGTCGGCGACGGCATCTCCGATCCCTTGGCGCAAGTCGGCGTGATGGTCGCCATCGTCGTCTACATGGTGACCGTGGAGCCGATGATCGCGCTCATCAGCATCGCGTTCCTCGGGCCGCAGGTTGTCATCATACCGCTGATCCAGCGAAAGCTGAACGCCCTCGTCGATCGCAGGGTAGACCTCGTCCGCGACCTTAGCGAGGACGTCACCGATCAGGCAGGCGAAGAAGATCTGCTCAAACGAACGGACAACGATATCCGTAGGATGTTCGGTAACCGGATGCGTTTCTTCCTATGGAAATTCCTGGGAAAGGTCGTTCTGAACTTCCTGAATGCCGTCGCACCGTTGATGGTGCTGGCCTTCGGTGGCTGGATGGTCGTTCAGGGTGAAACGCAAGTCGGCGTCGTGGTGGCGTTTATTTCCGGCTTCAACCGAATGGCGGAGCCGCTTCGGGACCTCATCAACTATTACCGAATCTATTCCCAGACCAACGTGAAGCACGAGAAGGTCGCGCGTTGGATGGATGATCGGGCTGAGTGATCGTCCGGCTGACAGGGCGCCCGCGCTGAGCGCCTCTGATAGGCGGGGAGGGCGGTTCTGTCAGGCCAGATTGGCCGCTGTCGGCCGGTTCGCGGCCTCGTTTTGGACCAACTCGAACAGCGGGAAGAACGCCTCGGGCTCCTGGGCTCCGGCCAGGGCATATCGGCGGTCGAAGATGAAGCACGGGACGCCGTTGATTCCGTTCTCGTACGCGAACCGCGTCTCTGCCAAAACGTCGGCCACCGACTCGTTGCTCTCGAGGAATGTCAGTGCGGTCTCGCGATCCAATCCGGCTTCGGCGGCAAGGTCGGCCAAAACGGCTAGCTCGCCAATATCGAGCCCATCGTAGAAGTATGCCGTGAACAGCCGCTCGACCAGAGCGTCGGACACACCGTTATCTGCGGCAAAGCGGATCAGTCGATGGGCGCGCACGGTGTTCGGCGTCGTGCCGATCTTCTCGAACTGAAAGTCGAGGCCTTCCTTGCGTCCGTTCTCCCGGATCGTCTCGTAGATCTGGGATGCCCGCTCAGCGCCGCCAAACTTCGTCTGGACATAGGTCTGTCGCGGCATGCCCTGCACAGGCATGTCCGGGTTGAGTTGGAACGCCCGCCAATGGATTTCGACCCGGTCGTGAGGGCGCAGCGCAAGCGCGCGTTCCAGGCGACGCTTGCCGATGAAACACCATGGGCAGATCACGTCTGAGAAGATGTCTATACGCATGGTCGAAAACTAGCGCGCGCTACCGATGTATACAACCCGGCCGCCGTTGCCGACGCTTGACCTTTGAACGGTCGATGGAAAAGGTAGTGGAAAACACCGTGGAGGACGCCCCCGCCGATGACCGACTCGATCTATGATCGCGACCTGGGACGACGTCCGGCGAACTACGCGCCGCTGACGCCGAGCGATTTCCTGGCCCGGGCCGCCCATACCTACCCGGACAAGGTTGCGGTTATCCACGGCGATCTCCGCCAGACCTATGCCGATACCTATGCACGCGCCCGGCGGCTCGCCTCCGCTCTCGTCGGGCGCGGGATCGGTGTCGGCGATACGGTGGCGATCCTCGCGCCCAATACGCCGGCGATGCTGGAGGCCCACTACGGGGTTCCGATGTCTGGCGCGGTGCTGAATGCGATCAACACCCGTCTGGACGCTGCCACGATCGGCTTCATCCTCGACCATGGCGCCGCCAAGATCGTTCTCGTCGACCGCGAGTTCACCGGCGTCATGGCCGAGGCGCTTGCCAAGGCTGAAGGGAAGCCGACGGTCGTCTGGATCGACGACGTTCTGGCGGAGGGCGGCGATCCGCTTGGTGTGTGCGACTACGAGGCGCTTCTGGCCGAGGGCGATCCCGACTTCGATTGGCCGCAGCCGGGCGACGAATGGCAGGCGATCAGCCTGAACTATACGAGCGGGACGACGGGCGATCCGAAGGGCGTGGTCTACCATCATCGCGGCGCGTACCTGAACGGTATGGGAAACGCCATCGCCTTCCAGGTGGATCGGCATTCGCGCTACCTCTGGACCCTGCCGATGTTCCACTGCAACGGCTGGACGTTCACCTGGGGGGTGACGGCGGCCTGCGGCACGCATGTCTGCCTGCGCAAGGTCGATCCCAAGCTTATCTTCGAACTGATCGGTACGCATGAGGTGACGCATATGTGTGGCGCGCCCATCGTGCTGACGATGCTGATCCATGCGCCGGAAGAGGTTAAGCGTCGTTTCGACCATGAGATCTGGATCGGTACCGGGGGAGCGGCGCCGCCGAGCGCCGTCATTTCCGGAATGGAACAGATGGGCTTCAAGGTCATGCATCTCTACGGTCTGACCGAGACCTACGGGCCTTCCGGTATCTGCGCCTGGCCGCCGGAATGGAACGAACTCATGCTCGACGAAAAGGCGCGCAAGATGGCGCGCCAGGGTGTCGGCTATCCGACGTTGGAAGGGCTCCGTGTCGTCGACCCGGATTCCGGCGAGGACGTGCCGCGCGACGGTGAGACGATCGGCGAGATCGCGATCCGCGGCAATACGGTGATGAAGGGGTACCTGAAGAACCCGGCCGCCACTGCAAAAGCATTCGTTGATGGCTGGTTCCGTTCCGGCGATCTGGCGGTCATGCACCCGGACGGCTATGCCGAGGTCAAGGACCGGTCAAAGGACATCATCATCTCCGGCGGCGAAAACATTTCCTCGCTTGAGGTGGAGGATGTGTTGTTCCGGCATCCGAAAATCATGGAAGCGGCCGTCGTCGCCCGGCCGGACGAGACATGGGGCGAAACTCCCTGCGCCTTCGTGACGCCGAAACCCGGAGCGGATCTCACGGAAGAAGAGGTTATCGCGTTCTGCCGGGAGAACATGGCCCGGTTCAAGGTGCCGAAGACCATCGTCTTCACCGACCTGCCGAAAACCTCAACCGGCAAGATCCAGAAGTTTGTCCTGCGCGAACAGGCCCTCGCTATGTAGCCAGGTCTCGAACCACCTTCCTGGTCGCGGAGTCTTCCGGAGGGGAGTGTCAGCCCTCCATCTCTCCGCCTTTCGGCGCCCGATGGTCGACCGCGACTTCTTCGGCGACGGGACCGAGACGGCTGTCCTGAACGTCGTCACGCCGCAATCGCGTATCCACGTGCGGGCGCGGAAAGGCGATGCCGGCGGCGCGCAGTCGTTCCGCCACGGCGAAATGCAGGTCGTTTGTGACCGTCAGGAAATTGTTGATGTCGATCAGGTAGACCCTGAGCTGCAGGCGCATGGCCACATCGTCGAAGCCATGGAAGAAGAGATAGGGCTCCGGCCAGGTTGCGATCATCGGATGCTCGGCGGCGATCTCGAGAAGGATTTCGCCCACTCTGTTCGGATCTTCGCCGTAGCTCACCGGAACGGCGACGTCGATCCTGCCGTACTTGTCCTTGTGGGTGTAGTTGATCAGTGCCGACGTGATCAGCTCCGAATTCGGAATGATCACCTCCGAGCGCTGGAAGGTCTGGATCTCCGTAGCGCGCACGTTGATCCGCTTCACGGTGCCTTCAAAGGCGCCGATCTTGATCCAGTCGCCGACCTTGATCGGCCGCTCCGCCAGCAGAATCAAACCCGAGACGAAGTTGTTGACGATGGCCTGAAGTCCGAAGCCGATGCCGACCGAAAGGGCGCCGGCGATCAGCGCGAGGTTCGAGAGATCGAAGCCGACGACGGCGACTGCGGTGAGCAGCGCCAGGGTGACGCCGACATAGCCGATCCCTGCGGTGACGGAATGCTGGATGCCCGTGTCGATGTGGGTGTGTGGGAAGATCCGTTTAACCAGGCCGCGCTGGATCATCCGGGTAGCGATCAGGGCGACGAAGAACGCAATCAGGCCGGACAGAAGACTCCCCGGCGAGATACGCACGTTGCCGACGTCGAACCCTTCGAGGCCGCGCAGGACGACGAGGTACATGTCACCGACGCTCATGCCCACGATCAACGCGATGCTGAAGAGCGCCGCAAGTGCAGTGACAAGATCGAACAGAATGTTCAACCAGAAGACCGTCCGTGAGATCGCACCGTCGCTGGCGCCGGTGAACCGTTGGACCAAGCGGTGGGCGCGGGTCTCCGGATCGTTGACGATCCCGGTGATGTCGCGGATCAGTCCGCGAACCATCGCCAGCACCAACGTCAGGAAGCCGACGTCGATCAGCCGGGAGAGCAGCCAGACCGACGCCTCGCTGTAACCGACGATCGCAAACCCGACGCTGGAGAGAGCCACGAGGATCAGAAACCAGCGCAGCACCGATCCCGGATCAATCCCGGCACGGGCGTCGTCGTCCTCGTCGAGCTCGAGGCTTCCTCCCGTCTCCGGTTCCCAGTAGGACCGCCGGAGCAGGGCCAGCAGGTTGGAAGCGACAAGAACGCTGAAGACCAAAGCAAAGACCGAGTGCAACTCCGGTGCGATTGTAAGGCTCTGCGCGACCTCGATCAGGAACAGGGCGATATGCAGGGTCGTCAAGAGCACCAGCGACCGTCGCCAGATACCCGCCGCCGCCTCGTCGGTGAAACTGGGAAGGCGCCAAGGCGCCGCATGTGGAGCGAGCGCAGCGCGGATCAGGCCGGTCAGGATCAGGTAGCGGACCACGGCCTCCTTCGCTGCGAGAAGCACGATTCCGGCCAGTTCGGAGGTCGCACCCGTGGCCTCGAGCACGTAGACCGGCGCGGCAACGACGGCGGCCGGAGCGAGACCTCTGGAGATCGCGATCACCACGGCGGCCAGAACTTTCCGCGAGTAGGAAGACGGATCGCCGTTGGGGCCGAAACGGCGTTCGAGCCAGAACAGACAGAACAGCCACGCCGCCAATGCGAGCCCGGCGGCCGCGATGGTGGGAGGCAGCACGTCCTTGGCCCGATCCAGCCCCTGATTGAAACCCGCCAAGGGCGCGGACAGGATCCGGCCAAGCACGTCGAGCCCGTCGTTCAGGGCCGCGAAGATGATTCTTGGACGGATCGGAGCCGGGTATTGGGTGAACAGACGGTCGCGCAGTTCCATGACCCGCGCCGTACCGATGCGCTCGATGAGCTGATCGGTGAGTTCGATCAACAGGCCGATTTCCTTGTGCCGACCTTCGACCTCCCGAATCCTGTCGGTCAGTTCCGCGCGACGTCGGACGACCGCATCCGGTTCCAATCCGTCGTCCGGGGCCACGCCGAGCGAATCCAACTGGGCTTGCAGGTCGCTGATCAGCGAGTCCAGCCGGCGTCTGCGATCGTCAATCGCGATCCGGGTATCGACGATTTGGCTGCGGATAACGGCGAGTTGATCCTGGCTCAGATCCGACTGTCCGCGGATGAGCCTATAAACCTCGAGCGCCTGTTCCCATCGAACGATCCGCTCGTCGGTGTCTTTCAGCAGTCCTCCCGGTTCTAGGGAGCCCGGCAAGCTGCCGTTCTCCGGTAAATCGACCAGACTTGTCGATTCGCGTATCGGGGCCCGATCCTGATTCTCCGCCTGGGCTGTCGCGCCAGGCCAAAGAAGGAACGTGGCCACCAGGACGGCGATAGAGGCGCCGCGGACCATAGGGGCGATGTGCCATGGGCGGCGCTTGCGCACAACCCGCGTCTGATCGACCCTGATCAATGGACACCGCTGCGGGGAAGGAAATGACCGTCAGAATCGCCATCGTCGGTTGCGGCTATTTCGCGGCCTTTCATCACGATGCGTGGGCGCGAATGCCTGGCGTCGAGGTTGTCGGAGTATGCGATCGCGACCTCGCCAAGGCCGAAGCCGCCCGCGATGCCCATCATCCCACGGCCTCCGCATTCGACGATGCGGCACGGATGCTCGATGAGGCGGGGCCAAATCTGGTCGACATCGTCACCCCGCCGCCGACCCATGGGCCTCTTGTCGCGCTGTGTGCCGATCGGTCTGTGGACGTCATCTGTCAGAAACCCCTCGCTCCGGATCTCGACGAAGCCCGGCAACTTGTCGACCGCGCGGATACCGCCGGGATCAGGCTCGCGGTCCATGAAAATTTCCGCTTCCAGCCATGGTTTCGCGAAGCGCGGCGGCTCGTCGACGACGGACGGTTTGGGGCGCTGCATTCCGTAGCTTTCCGTCTAAGACCTGGCGACGGCCAGGGGCCGCGCGCGTATCTCGACCGCCAGCCGTATTTCCAGACCATGTCCCGGTTTCTCGTTCACGAGACCGCCGTTCATCTGATCGATACCTTCCGCATGCTCATGGGTGAGGCGACATCGCTCTATGCCGACCTGCGGCGACTCAATCCGGCGATCGCCGGCGAGGATGCCGGTTACATTCTTCTCGGCTTCGAAAACGGCGGGACCGGACTGTTCGACGGCAACCGGCTGAACGATCACGTCGCGGAGAACACCAGGCTGACGATGGGAGAGATGTGGCTGGAAGGAGAGGCGGGCGTTCTGCGTTTCGACGGTGCCGGGCGGCTGTTCTGGAAAACCCATGGAGGAGCCGAGGCCGAACATGGGTACTCCTGGAGCAGCCGCGGTTTCGGTGGCGACTGCGTGCTCGCGACCAACGCCCATATCGTGGAGTCCTGGCGAGCGGGAATGACGGCTCAAAACGAAGGGCGGGCTTATCTGCGGAACATGGAGTTGGTGGAGGCCGCTTATCGGTCGAGCGACGAAGGCCGTCGCCTTAGTGTCTGACCGTCACACCAGCCGCCAAATATCGAGCGGGTGTGATAGCCCGCGCAAAGTACGACTGCCTATATTCTGCGATCCGTCTGGCGGATTGCCTGCATTGGTCACGGTTGCGTCGCTGGCGAGGACGATCACCTCGGCGCCCGGATCGATATCCTTGCCGAGTTGTTCGATCCGATTGGCCACGTTCACCGTGTCGCCGACCAGGGTGTAATTGACCCTGCCGGGCGCGCCGATATTGCCGACGACGACAGTTCCCGAATGCAGGCCGATACGGATCCGCACCGGAGGTTCTCCCGCGGCGGCGCGCACCTCGTTTTCAGCATGGACGTTTTTGGCAATGGCCTGAATCGCGCGGATCGCCCGCCCTCGATGGTCTTCCTGGCGGCTCGGCGCTCCCCAGAACGCCATCACGCTGTCTCCGATATATTTGTCGATCGTGCCGTCCTCGGCCTCAACGCAGCGCGCGACGAGCGAGAAGTGGGCGTTCAGCATGTCGGAGAGCTCGCGAGCGTCCTTGCCTTCCGACAGACCGGTGAAGCCGACGATATCCGTGAACATGACCGTGACTTCGCGGCTGCGGGTCGGATAACCCTCGGCCTGCGACGACTCCATGAGCCGCTTCACCAGGCGGCGCGGAACGTAGAGCTCGAACCAGCGCAGCGCCCCGACCATGCTTTGAAAGGCTGCCGATGCGTCACGCAATTCGGCCACCGCCGTCTCCGGCGCTTCCGGGATAGAGTCCAGATCCAGACGGCGGATGCTGTCCGATGCCCGAGCCAGAGCGGCGACCGGCTGGCGGACCGACTGGGCGACCCGCCACAACAGGAACAACGTGAGAGCCAGCACCGTCCCGCCGGCGATCAGGATGGCGTAGAGCCGCGTGAAAAGGATATCCGAGCTCTCGGTGCTGACGACCAGCGCGACCGTCCATTTCAACGGCTGGACGGACGGTAGATCCGAGGTGATGACCACGTAGTCTAGATCGGCGACCGTCACCAAAGCCGACTGCAGACCTTCCAGCCCCCGGAGCAGGGACGTCTCGCGGCCATCGCCGCGCAGATACGCAGCCAGGACATCGTCGCCCAGTTCCTCGGCCGTCGGCGCAGTGGCCTTTTGAGCTTCCAATGATCCGAACAGCGGGTCCCAATGCGCGACGACATGCCGGGTGGAATCGAGCAGCAGGGCTCGAACCGTCGGGGTCGACAGTTGATTTAGGAACCGGGACAGGTCCTTGGTGGTAATTCCGCTCGCAACGAAGCCGAGCGTCGAGCCGTCTTTGTCGCGGATTGGATAGCGGGCGACGACGATGGCGTGACTGATATCGTCAGCCCATACCGGATCGCTCCATGTGACACCTTGGGCCCGGCTGTGCTTGTCGTACTCCTCCCGGGTGATCCCGATGTCGGCCCATGTGCCACGGGCGACGATGTCGTTGCGTCCGACGCGAATGGTCCGCCCATCCTCCAGGACGATCGCAGTGCCCTGGATCTGCGGCACGGCAGCCATGGTCAATCGAATCCTATCGATGTCTGCGGAGCGGAAGTCGAACTGCTCGTCGACGATCATCGTGGCGACCGCTTTGGCGTGTTCCTCTGCGGTGCGCAGGTGCGTCGTGGTGCGCGTTATGACCACGCCCATGGTTTCCGAGGTACGCTCGCGTATCAAATCGACCGTGTTTCGGCCGGCGGCGATGAAACCGGTTGCGAGGACGATGACCAGAGACAGGGTCACCAGAGCTCCGACGCCACCCAGCAATAGCCAGGCGATCGGAACGCTGCGCGGGCGGAGGAGCGGTTTCTTGCGTGTGAACATCCGACAGGTGAATAAGGCGCCCGGGCTCCAAGGTCCAGCGCCGAGCCGACGCTTGATGATCTCGGGTCGCAGGTTTATCTAGCGGGTATCTCTACACCGACCGGATCACCCCATGGCCAGCCTCGCCGAGGAAGTCGACCGGCGCCGGACTTTCGCGATCATTTCGCATCCGGACGCCGGCAAGACGACACTCACCGAAAAACTGCTGCTGTTCGGCGGCGCCATTCAGATGGCCGGCGCCGTGAAAGCCCGCGGCGAGCGTCGGCGCGCCCGCTCCGACTGGATGAAGGTCGAGCAGGAGCGCGGCATCTCGGTCGCCTCCTCGGTGATGACCTACGAGTATCACGGTCGCACCTTCAACCTGCTGGACACGCCGGGTCACGAGGACTTCTCGGAGGACACCTACCGAACCCTGACCGCCGTCGACAGCGCGGTCATGGTCATCGACGCCGCCAAGGGTATCGAGGAGCAGACGCGGAAGCTGTTCGAGGTCTGCCGGTTGCGCGACGTGCCGATCGTGACCTTCATCAACAAGTTGGATCGTGAGGGACGGGATCCCTTCGAACTGCTGGACGAGGTGGAGCAGACGCTCGCTCTCGACGTGACGCCGGCGAGTTGGCCGATTGGCATGGGGCAGCGCTTCAAGGGCTGCTACGACCTGGTGAACGACCGCCTGATCCTGGTGGAGCGCGGCAACAACGACCGTCCGGCCGAAGGCATCCAGTGCGACGGTCTGGACGATCCGAAACTTGACGAGCTGTTGCCCGCGGATCTGGTCGCGGAACTGCGCGAACAGGTCGAGATGGCGCGCGGTCTTTGCCCGGATTTCGACATTCAGGCGTTCCGCGACGGAACCATGACTCCGGTCTTCTTCGGCAGCGCCCTGAACAATTTCGGCGTCCGCGAGTTGTTGGAGGGGGTCGCGGAATACGCCCCGCCGCCCCGGCCGCAGCCGGCCATGGAGCGCCCGATCGCGCCGTCGGAGGACAAGGTCACCGCGTTCGTCTTCAAGATCCAAGCGAACATGGACCCGAAGCACCGCGATCGCATCGCCTTCGTTCGGCTCAGCTCCGGGCACTTCAAGCGGGGCATGAAGCTGAAGCACATGCGCAGCGGCAAGATGATGACCATGCACAACCCGGTTCTGTTCCTCGCCCGGGACCGCGAAGTTGCGGAGGAGGCCTGGCCGGGCGATATCATCGGCATTCCGAACCACGGAAACTTGCGGATCGGCGATACCCTGACCGAGGGCGAGGACCTGCACGTAAAGGGGATTCCCAGCTTCGCACCGGAGTTGCTTCAGAGGGTCAGGCCATCGGACCCCATGAAAATGAAGCACTTATCGCGTGCAGTTGAGCAGTTGGCTGAAGAAGGGGCGGCAAAAGCGTTCAAGACCCGACTTGGCAGCCAGTGGATCGTCGGCGTGGTCGGCGCCCTGCAATTCGAGGTGTTGGCGGACCGCATTCGGACGGAATACGACGTTCCGGTGACTTTCGAGCCGGCAGGTCTGCACACGGCCAGATGGCTGGCGGCGGACGATCCGGCGGAACTGAAGAAATTCATGGACGCCCATCAGGGCGATCTGGCCGAGGATCACGACGGTGATCCCGTGTTCCTGGCGCGCAATGGCTGGCATCTCAATCACACAGCGGAGACTTGGCCGAAGCTGCGTCTCATGGCGACGAAAGAGCAGGTGGGCTAAGCGACGGACAGGTGTCTCGCTTCCCGGAAAACCGCCACTTTTCGGAAGGCTAAAATGTTGCGACGGGTGGCGTCTGGAGGCATGCTGAAGGCATGAGCGATGCGACCGTTGAGAGTTTTCTAGATCGGACCCTCCGCAACCTGCGCGGTGCGTGGGGCGAGATCTCCGTTTCGACCCGCCATTATTGGACCGGCGCGCCCCGTCCCGATCTGCCGACCGATGATCTGGAGAAGATCAGGGGGCAGATGGCTGATTGTCTTTCCGATAAGGGGGGCGAGGTCACGGCCCGTGTTCGGGCGGCTGATCTTGGCCGTTCTTACCTCTCCCTGAACAAGACCGGTCGGCATCGCTTCCTGTCGCTGCTTGCGACGGAGTTCGGGACGGACAGGATCGCGGTGCAGACGGCGGTATCCAAACTGAACGAGGCGAAGGAAGAGGAAGGCCGCCGCCGCGCCGAGCGGGCGTTGCGGGCCGCTCTGGTCCCGCGCTGGAGGACCCTTTTGCGCCGTTTCACGTCGCTTCCGGAAGGCGTGAAGTTTCTGGTCGACCTGCGGGCCGAGTTGCTGCCCTTGGCGCGGGAGACCCCGGAGTTGGCCGACCTGGACGCCGATCTCAAGGAACTTCTGGCGGCTTGGTTCGATATTGGTCTGTTGGAGCTCAAACGAATCACCTGGACGTCGCCGGCGTCCCTGCTGGAGAAGCTGATCGCGTATGAGGCGGTTCACGCGATCCGATCCTGGGAGGATCTGAAGAACCGTCTGGACAGCGACCGCCGGTGTTTTGCGTTTTTCCACCCGAACATGCCCGAGGAACCGCTGATCTTCGTCGAGGTCGCGCTGGTTCACGGCATGTCAGACAATGTCCAGACGCTGCTCGACGAGGAGGCGCCCGCAAGCGACCCGAAGGTCGCCGATTGCGCCATTTTCTATTCGATCTCCAACGCGCAGCGTGGGCTGGCCGGGATCAGTTTCGGCAATTTCCTGATCAAGAGGGTGGTCGATCTGCTCAAGCAGGAACTGCCGAATTTGAAGACCTTCGCCACCCTGTCGCCGATTCCGGGTTATCGCCGGTGGTTGGACGGGCGGATCGAGGAAGGCAAGGCGCCGGTTCTGACGTCCACCGAACGCAAGGCTCTTGTGCAGGCCCTCGAACCGGGTAGGGAGGCGAGCGACGCCGTTCTCATCAAGACCGGCCTGGGCGTGGAAGGCTGGTGGGACGACGAGGCACTGTCCGACGCTTTGAAGGGGCCTCTGATGCGAGGAGCGGCTCAGTACCTTTCGGCGGAGAAACGCCGGAGCGGCGGCGCCGGCGACCCGGTCGCCCATTTCCACCTGTCCAACGGCGCCAGAATGGAGCGGCTGAACTGGCTGGGCGACAGATCGGCCAACGGTTTCCGCCAGTCCTGCGGCATGATGATCAACTATCTCTATCGCCTCGCCGAAATCGACGACAACCACGAGGCCTACACGGATGACGGCCGCATTGCGAAGTCGTCGCAGATCCGCGGTCTGACCAAAGCCTGACACGTCAGGCCGCCCTGCGGCCCCAGGCACGGTTGACGCCGCCCGCGCCGTCATATAGCAGTGCGCGTCCCCAATGTGGGCGCGTTTGCCCCGGCGCGGGTGTGGTGGAATTGGTAGACACGCTGGATTTAGGTTCCAGTGGCGCAAGCCATGGGGGTTCAAGTCCCTCCAC
>JANSYS010000066.1 GCA_024742275.1 Alphaproteobacteria bacterium
CCGATGGCACGCCTACAGGGCGCAAACGCCTTACTGGATACCGAGCCTCCGCTCCAGACCGTAGCGGCGGGTGCAGCCGACCTGTTTGGCCGCCCACCAGGGGCTGCGCCAGCACATAGCGGAACTGCACCTCGCGGACATCGAAATCGCCGCACGGGCCAAGACCTGGCGGTTTTTCCTCAAAAAAATGCCCCCCAAAAAGTCCAGACGCTCGATTTGACGCGGATCAAAACTGAAGTGCTCCCGAACGTGCCCCCGGCTGCGGCTAGAGTTTCCGGGGCATGATCAGCATCACGGGCTGGTTACGTGTGCTGATTTCATGAGCGCTGCCGGGACCTTGTTCCCGATCGCGCTGTGAGGTCGCTCCTCATTGTAGTCTCTACGCCAAGCCTCCAACTTTTCCGCCGCATCGGCAAGGCTCAGGAACCAGTGGGCGTTCAGACATTCCGCCCGGAGCCGTCCGTTGAACGCCTCAATGAACGCATTGTCGGTGGGTTTTCCAGGGCGTGAGAAGTCGAGGATAACGCCCCGCCGATACGCTCACAGATCCATGTCTTGGGAGATGAACTCCGAGCCCTGGTCGACCCGGATCGTCTTCGGATAGCCAATCTGACCGCAGACCCGTTCCAGCGTCGCCACCACGTCTTCGCCCCGGTAGCTGAACCGCGGATCGACCACCGTCAGTACGCGGAGCTTGCGGCCCGTCGCCAGTTGGTCGTGCACGAAGTCCATGGCCCATACGTCTCCAGGTCTAACGGCCTCTGCACGGTCGTCACGCAACTTGGCCTTCACCCGCCGCTTCGGTGTCTTGTTGCGCAACTGCATGCCCAACTCCCTGTAAAACCGATAGGTCTTCTTCATGTTGATCGTCCAGCCTTCGCGCGTGAGAAGGACATGGACCCGCCGGTACCCGAAGCGCACCCGGGTCTGACATATCTCTTTAATCCGCTGTTCCAAAGCGGCCTGGTCGGGTCGACGCGAGGTGTATCGGTAGGTCTTGGGATCGAGCAGGATCGCCGCGCAGGCGCGGCGGATCGAGACCGCCCAATCCGATCGCATCGCATCGACCAGCGTTCTCTTCCGACCAGGCCTCAGAGCTTTCGTTTAATCACGTCCTGCAGCATCTCCTTGTCGAGCGACAAGTCGGCAACGATCTTCTTCAGCCGAGCGTTCTCATGCTCGAGCTCGCGCATCCGCCGCATCTCCGACGGCATCATGCCTGCGTACTTCTTCTTCCAATTGAAATACGTCGCCTGGCTGATCCCAGCCTGACGGCAAACTTCTGCCACCGGCGTTCCGTCCTCGCCCTGCTTGATGATGAACGCCTTCTGCGCGTCCGTGAATCTCGATGCCTTCATCGTCTCCCGCTCCTCTCCCAGCTAAGGAATCAGACCCGGAAAACTCTAACCAAATTCGAGCGCGTTTCACGGGGACGGATTTGATCGGACGGGTCGTGGCCGCCGGCCTGTCGCCGCAGAAGACGGCGGTCGCCACGGTGATGACCCCGGACCCGACCACGATCACGCCCCAAACCCTGGCGATCGAGGCCCTGCGCCTGATGCAGGAAGGTGGATACCGCCACCTTCCGGTCGTCGAGGACGGAGGACGTCTCGTCGGGATCGTCTCCCGCAAGGACTTCTGGCGCGACGAGGAAGCCGAGATCGAACAGGAAAAACAGCTCAGGGAGCGGCTTTAGCCGCCGCCCCGCCAAAGCGGTGAGCGTCCGCCCAAGTCCGCCTGGGCGAGTTGACGCAGTGGGTTTCCATACCGCCCATGAGCCTCATGCTTTTTACATAGAACATCGCGCAGGAGATATTAGCTATGGGCGTCGTAACGCTGATCGGTATCGCAGTTGCAACGATTGCTGCCCTTTTGTGGGAGCATCGAAATACCCGGCACGAGACGGGCTCCTCTTGGGCCGGTCGGTACTCGGTTGATCGTTCGGAGGATTTCGCTCTTCGGCACAGTCCGAGTTGGCAGGAAGAGCGCCGACGGCAGCAGGCGGCGTTGGAGGATGTTCCGGCGCAAGAGCAGCCAACTGATCGGGAGAAAGGATAGCGGTGGACAGTCTTGCGATCGAACCCGCTTTGTCGCGCGATCGCTGATATCGACAACCCCTGCCGATGCAGTTCCAAGATCATGAGCATCTCTCCCAGCTTGATCACCGCCGAACTCCTCTCGCCGATCGAGAGGAGCATCGGCAACGCGCCGCCGCCGGTCATCCGGGGCGCGCCCCGGATGACCGGCGGCACGCCAACTGGGAAATTTTTAAACGGCGGTTCTGGGGAGAATCACTCCGGTATCAACACCGGGTCAGGTTGGTGACGATGAACCCGACGCGGGGGTACAGTTCGCCGGGATGCCATTCCACCTTGGCGACCACGCGGCGCTTCCGGTTCCACGATCCGGCCTGATAGCTGAAGCTGGCGTAGAACCGCTGCACATACTTCGGCGGATGGCCGACCGGGCGCTTGAGCTGTAGAGATATCGACTTAATCTGACGTATTTGCTGAAGGGGTGGGGATTGGGCCGTCTGGCTAGGGCGATTGCCCCGGCCAGACGGCGACAGAGGAGCCCACAATGACACGCGAGGAGAAGATCATCCGCAACAAGGTCGGCGTTCTGGAGCTGCCCAAGCCTTATGATGTCTGGCTCGGACGCTGGTCTTGGGAGGGACTGTCAGGAATTTCGTGTGCGGGGGAGCATGATGGGAATGAAGGAGATCCCCCATGCCCCGACGCAAACCGCCTGTGATTGCTGATGCCGTTCTTGATCAATTGCTCGCCGGAGCCGACGCCCGCACGGCCTTCGAG
>JANSYS010000010.1 GCA_024742275.1 Alphaproteobacteria bacterium
ATCGACGCCGACCACACTGCAAGCATTCTTGCCCAGATCAACCCCAAGGATCACAATATTCATCGGTCCGTTCCTTTCCTTCTCAAGCACCGGCATCCTATCTGATGCCAGGGAAAAGGGGCGGGCCATTCCATAAAGACGCGGCCGGTGCCAGCGACGGATCGAGGCTGAGGGTCCGGCGCAAGAGACGTTCAGTTATCTCCAGGTGCCCTGCGGACCACGCGGCAAGCGCCGCCTGTAGCCATCCGGCAGGAACGGACGGATGCCGGGCGGCGATCAGTCGATAGGTTGCCGCCGCATCCGTCGGATTGCTGGCGCGCGCCTGGCTTTCGGCCAAGGACATGAGCCGCCGCGTTTCGGCCACGAAGGAACGATCAGTCAAGATCGATCCCCGGATAGCGTCGGCTGCGCCGACCGGCCGGGAGGGCTGTGAAAGGCATTTGGATCAGCGACGTCTCGTCTCCGGAAGTTTCCGCCTGTTGGCAGTTGCCGCCGCTCGAAGGATACGGCGGTTGAGACCAGATCATACACATCCCGCGGCTTTGGCGCTGCCGCAGCACGATAGAAATTCCGATCCGCCTCCAACCACCATCTTCTCCAGTCGTCGCGACTCTCCCATCTCGTATAGCGAGCAAGACGCGTCATTGTGAGCGTCTTTCCGCTGAGGGCTTTCCATCGTGCGCCGCCGCCGTCATTGCCCTGTTTCCGGGCTCTTTCCCGAGCCCTGGCCATGAGCGAAAACACGCCTGATACGCGCAAATATCTGGAACGAGCGCGTGGACTGCACCGGGCCGGCGAACTCAGATCTGCACTTGACGCTTATGAGACGGTCCTGCGCGGAGACCCAGAGAACCCAGACGCGCTCGTGGGATCAGGACTTGTTCTTGCAGCGCTCGGAGCGCGCGGACCGGCGGACGACCAATTGGCAAAAGCCCGCGCAGCCGCTCCGACCCGTTCCGACATCGCCTTCGCACTCGCTGGTCTGCTCAAAGACGCCGGAAGGCTGATCGCCAGCGAACGGGCCTACCGCGATGCCGTCGCCCTGCAAGGCGACGCCAAAGGCCGGCTGGCATTTGCCCAGGGGATGAGACATCTCGGACGCCTAGACGAAGCGGAAACCAACCTGCGCAGCGCCCTCGATCAAAATCCGACAGCGTCTGCCTGGTTGGCCCTATCCGACGTGCTCGTCGATCGGTACCGGATCGATGAAGCCATACTGGCATGCCGGGAAGCGGCGAACCTGGCGCCGAACAGTGCCGCCACCCATCTTCGGCTAGGAACCCGCTTGCTGGAGGCCGGGCAAACCGACGCGGCCCGGCTCGCGTTCCGGGACGCCATCCGTCACGAGCCCGCCAACACCGCCGCCCACTACAGCCTTTCGCGGATCACCCGGCATGTCGATGTCGATGATCGTGTCCACGACCTGGACCGATTGGCCGGCATGAAGACACTGTCGGACCGGAGTCGCGCGGATGCGCATTTCGCGTTGTTCAAGGTGTGGGACGATCTGGGTGATCACGATCAGGCGTTCGGCCATCTCGCAGAAGCGAATGCCCTGATAAGGCGCCAGATTGCCTATTCAAGCGACGCCAATCGGCGCTACTTCGCGGCCATCCGGCAAGCCTTTGACGCGGTCGTCGACAGCCGTTCCGCACCTGTCTCGCTACCAGAGAACGCGCCGGGGTCGACGAGCATCTTTGTCGTGGGACTGCCTCGATCGGGAACAACTCTGGTCGAGCAGATCCTCGCCAGCCATCCCGTCGTTCACGGCGCCGGAGAGATCCAGAACCTTCGCCTTGAAATGCTGCGCGGCCTGGAGCGCACAGGTCGGGCGGAAGAGGGTTTTCCAAACGGCGTTCGGCATTTGTCGGACGACGACTGGCGCGCCGTGAGGCTCGGCTACGAGGCGTCTTTGGAGCCGACCGGGCGCCCGGTCACGGTGAATAAGACCCCGGGCAACTTCCAGATGGTTCCGGCGATCTGGGCCGCCCTCCCCGGCGCGAAAATCATCCATTGCCGACGCGATCCGCTGGATACGTGCTTCTCTATCTTCCGCCACAACTTCGTCGGCTGGGGCTTCCACTACGCCTACGACCAGGAAGAGGTCGCCGCGCTGTACGCGATCTACGAAAGCTTCATGGCCCATTGGTCGGCCCGACGACCGACCGGTATGTTCGACCTCGCCTACGAACGTCTTGTGGCCGAACCGGAACGCACCGCCCGCGCGCTGCTGTACTACTGCGGCCTTCCGTGGGACGCCCGGTGTCTCGACATAGTGGGGAATCATCGGCTCGTTCGTACCGCCAGTGTGGAGCAGGTTCGGAACCCTATCCATGGCGGGGCGATAGGCGCGTGGCGCCGCTATGAAGCGCATCTCGCTCCGATGCGAGGCGCCCTTGCCCGCGAAGAAGTTGACGCCGCGACGTGAAGCAACGCTAAGAATCGCGTTTGAGATTCAACATGTTCGCGAAGATAGCGACGAAAACCTGATTGGCCGCCGCCCCCGGTCGACTGGCCACTGGCAACAGGACGCGCACGGCGACGCCGAAGTCGTTTTGATAGATCTGGATAAGGTCGACACTGGGCCTCCCGGCCCCGAGAACCTCTCGCAGCTCTGCCAGGAAATTGGAATCGAAACGGTCATCGACCTCCGAGGCATATCGCCCGGTCCAATTCTCCCCGGTCAGGTCGACTACGAAACTACCCTCAAGCCGGTTTCGAAAATCGCCCCGACGGTTGTCGAATTCATAAACGCTGAGGAAGCCGAGCCAAGGCTTCAAGCGCAGGGGGTCGAAACTCGAACGATCCGGGACGCCGCCGTCGCCACGGTTCGTATGCCAATAGTCGCAGAGAGAGCTTGCAAGCGGATTGAGCTTGGCGACGTCCCGCTCCATCCGGGCGCTCGCGTTCTTGGGCAGGGTAAGCCGCTGCCCCGCGATTTCAACAACGACGAAATCGGGCGTGCGGCGCCTGAACAGTCTCATGCTAAATCACTCTTCAACTCTGAAATCCTGCGGACCTATCGCTAATTTTTTCTTAAATGCAATCTATTTTATCCTTCTGCTGCATTATGCTAGAGCTGAGACTTGTGAACAATCCTACGCTTCGAAGAGCGCGACTGGACGGGTGTTTCGCGAATCACGTACTGTGCCGACCTTGCCGGTTCTGATCGCCGGCCAGGGGGTTCCGGATGTCCAGAAAAAACATCGTCCTCAAAGCGATTGCCGATGTTCTCGGCCGCAATAGCGCTGCCTATACGGACCTTGCCAGCGCCATAGACAACAACGACAACCTGAGCCTCATCCTCTGCCAGCAAACGCTAGAGAGCCTGCCGATAGAGACCAAGACAGAGCTCTGGTCGCGGGTGCAGGACCTTGAAGAGGGCCTCGCGAAGGGCGCTGTTGAGGACGATGGTTTGGGCGAGGCTCGGGATATCGCCTGATCGATCGGTCGACCGGCAAAGTCAGTTGCCTAGATCCGCCATCTAGATTGCCTTCGTGCTCTAGGTGGTTTTTCGTCATATAGTTCCCGGGCGGCCAACCCGGCCCGTTTTCAAACAGTGTTCGAAGATCGATGTCCGGTCGAATCAACGCGTCGGTGGGGCGGTTTCGAAAAGATCGGTTGCGGATCTTCGACCCCCTGTGCGCGGACGCGATTGTATCGGCCCACCCGAAGGCCGCCAGGCTACTTGATGCTTGGAACACCTGGCGAGGGGACCGAACGATTCCGGAGCGCGCTGACGTCGACCCTGCCGACATTCCGGATCTCCTACCGAACCTGGTCCTGCTCGATGTGGAACGAACCGACTATCGCTTTCGGCTTGTCGGCGAACAGATATCGAAGCGCTATGCCAGCCGGTTGAAAGGCAAATGCATCGGCGACGTGATGTCGGGATCTGCCCTTGACGAGACACTATACGAGCACCGACGCTGCGCCGAGGATCGCCTGGCCGTGTTGATATCCCAAGGCCGGGACCTCATCTCTACCGAAGACGCTCGCGCCTATATTCGCCTGATACTGCCCCTCGGCAGTTCCGGTCCTCGGGCCAGACATATCATTGGCGTGATGGACTTCTACTGGTAGCCCGCAAGCCTAATCGCTCCCCAGAAGCACAAGGCCCGCCAAAGGTGGGAGGTCGACGACGATCGACTGAGCGAAACCGTCCCACGGGATGCCCTCGCTCTCGATCCGATCCGGCGGCGCCGCACCGCTTCCACCATACTCGACGGCATCGGTGTTCAGGCGCAGCGTCCAGGTCCCGGCCGACGGGACGCCGAGGCGCCAGCCCGGACGGGGAACGGGCGTGAAGTTGAAGACGGCGGCGACCGGCGCGTCCGCCTTCTCGCCGAACCGGGCCCAGGAGATCACCGATTCCGCCTCCGCTCCGCCGTTTATCCAGGAGAAACCGTCGTCGCGGGCGTCCCGCCGGTGCAACGCGGGCATGTCCCGATACAGCCGGTTCAAATCACGGACGAGTCGCTGCACGCCCGCGTGATCGGCAGCGGCCAGACAGCTCCAGTCCAGTTCCGCATCATGGTTCCACTCTGCTTCCTGGCCGAACTCACCGCCCATGAAGATCAGCTTCTTGCCAGGATGGGCCCACATGAAAGCGTAGTAGGCGCGCAGGTTGGCGAAACGCTGCCAGCGGTCGCCGGGCATTCGGCCGATCAGGGAGCCCTTGCCATGCACAACCTCGTCATGGCTCAGCGGCAGAATGAAGTTCTCGCTGAAGGCGTAGTGAAGGCCGAAGGTCATCTTCGAATGATGATGGCGACGATGGAGTGGGTCCTCCTTCATGTATTCGAGGGTGTCGTTCATCCACCCCATGTTCCATTTGTAACCGAAGCCTAGACCGTCACTGTCGGTCGGGCGGGTGACGCCTGGCCAGGACGTGGATTCCTCCGCCACCGTCATGATCGACGGATCGGCGCCGTAGACGACCTCGTTCATCCGCTTCAGCAAGGCGATGGCTTCCAGGTTTTCCCGACCGCCATGGACATTGGGCACCCACTCGCCGTCGGCGCGGCTGTAGTCGCGGTACAGCATCGAGGCGACGGCGTCGACGCGCAGGCCGTCCAGGTGATGCGCCTCCAGCCAATACAGCGCGTTGGCGACCAGGAAATTGGACACCTCGCGGCGGCCGTAGTTGTAGATCAGGGTGTTCCAATCCTTGTGGAAGCCCTCCCGCGGATCGGCATGCTCATACAGCGCGGTGCCGTCGAACCGGCCGAGACCGTGCGGGTCGCTCGGGAAATGGCCCGGCACCCAGTCGAGAATGAGACCGAGTCCATGGTCGTGGCAGGCGCCCACGAAATCGCGAAACTCCTCCGGACGGCCGAACCGGATCGACGGCGCGAACAGACCGACCGGCTGGTAGCCCCAGGAACCGTCGAACGGAAACTCCGAGATCGGCATGATCTCGATATGGGTGAAGCCCATATCGGCGACGTAGGGCACGAGTTCGTCGGCCAGTTCCCTATAGGACAGCATGCGGCCGTCCTCCCCCCAGCGCCGTCGCCAGGAGCCGAGATGGACCTCGTAGATCGAAATGGGCGCATCGATCCGGTTGCGGGCGGAGCGCGCCTCCATCCACGCATCGTCGCGCCAACCGTAGCCGCGCAGATCGCGCACGATCGACGCCTGCTGCGGCGGGTGCTCCGAGCCGAAGCCGACCGGGTCGGCCTTCAGCGGTAGGAGCATGCCGCCCGGCCCCCGAATCTCGTATTTGTATGCCGCGCCTTCGCTCAGTCCCGGCAGGAAGATCTCCCAGACGCCGGTCGCACCCCGGCGGCGCATCACGTTTCGCCGGCCGTCCCAGGCGTTGAACTCGCCGACCACCGACACCCGCAGAGCATTGGGCGCCCAGACGGCGAAATGGACGCCGTCCACACTCTCATGGGTCATCGGATGGGCGCCGAGAACCTGCCAGAGACGGAGATGGCTCCCTTCGGACAGGAAATACTCGTCCTGCTCGCCGATCACCGGCGGAAACGCGTAGGGGTCGATCACGTCCCAGGTGTCACCGCCACGCGTGGCTCGCAGCCGGTACCGGCCGGGATGCTCATCGAGTCGTGTTGCGAAGACGCCGTCGGCTCCCGCTTTCGCCAGCGGCGCGAGGGTTGCGCCCGTGGCATCGGAAACCGCATCCACGGTCTCCGCGCCGGGTATGAAGGCCCGCAGGACGAAGCCGTCGCCATGCGAGTGAACACCAAGTACCGAAAATGGCTCCGGGAAAATGCCCCGGGCGATATCGGCGGCGGTCGTCGGATCGATGAGTTGCATCTCGTCGGTCATGGATCTCCGCTTTGCCGTTACTGTCGGACTGTCGCCGGCCCACGGCCGGCAACCGCGTCGGGCCTACACCCTGGCGTCCACCTCCCAGACATCCTTGGCGTAGCCTCGGATCGTGCGGTCGGACGAGAACCAGCCCATGGGCGCGGTGTTGAGAACCGCACTGCGGGCCCAGGCGTCCTTGTCGGCCCAGGCCGCATCGACCGCACGCTGGGCGGCGTAGTAGGCGTCGAAATCGGCGCAGACCATGAACCAGTCATGACCCCGCAGATTGTCGACCAACGCCCGGTAGCGGTCCGGGTCCTCCGGCGAGAACTCGCCCGCCTCGATCTGGTTCACAACCTCGGTGAGTCTCGGGGACGCGGCGATCGCCGCCGATGGATCGTAACCCTGCTCGCGCGTTGCGCTGACCTCATCCGCGGTCTTGCCGAAGATGAAGATGTTCTCATCGCCGACCCGTTCCCGGATCTCGACATTGGCCCCGTCGAGCGTACCGATCGTCAGGGCGCCGTTCATGGCGAACTTCATGTTGCCCGTGCCCGACGCCTCCATTCCGGCCGTCGATATCTGCTCGCTGAGGTCGGCGGCCGGAATGAGCACCTCGGCCATGGAGACGTTGTAGTTAGGCGGATAGACAATCGTCAGCCGGTCGCGCGTTTCCGGATCGCCGTTCACGGTGCGGCCAATGTCGTTGATCAGCTTGATGATAAGCTTGGCCATCGCGTAACCGGGCGCGGCCTTGCCACCGAAGATCCGGACACGCGGGGCGAACGGGGCCGAGGGGTCCCGCTTCATCTCGTTCCTCACGGCGGCCGCCTCGAGAATGTTCATCAGCTGGCGCTTGTACTCGTGGATGCGCTTGATCTGAATGTCGAACATGGCAGCCGGGTCGACGCTGACGTCGAGCTTCTCTTTCAAATATCTGGTTAGAAGGTCCTTGTTGACCTTCTTGGCCGTGGTGAACCGGGAGCGGAAACCGGAATCCTCGGCCAGGGGCGCGATGACCCTGAGCTGCTCGAGGTCGGTCTCCCAGCCGTGGCCCACCGCCTCGGTGAGAAGACTGGCCAACGCAGGGTTGCAGCCGGCCAGCCAGCGTCGAGGCGTGACGCCATTGGTCTGGTTGACAATGCGCTCGGGATGCAGCGCGTGCAGATCCTTGAAGACCGTCCGCTTCATCAGATCGGTATGGAGTGCCGAGACCCCGTTGACCTTGCGCGCCGCGATGAAGGCGAGATCGCCCATCCGCACGTCTCCGCCATCGATGATCTTCACGCTGTCGGGCCGCGGCCGGTTGGCCGCCTTGCTGGACACCGCGTGGGCCTCGTCGATCCGCTCGATCAGTTCCATGTGGCGGGGCAGAACCCGCTGCATGAGGTCGATCGGCCAGCGCTCCAGCGCCTCGGGCATCAGCGTGTGATTGGTGTAGTGCAGGCAGCCTCGGGCGGTCAGAAACGCCTCGTCGAAATCGAGCCCGTGCTCGTCGACCAGTATCCGCACCAACTCCGGCCCGGCGATGGCCGGGTGGGTGTCGTTGAGCTGGACCGCAACCTTCTCCGGCAGCTTGCGCACGTCCTTGTGATGGGCGGCGAAACGGCGGACCAGATCGCGCAAAGACGCCGCGGTGAAGAAGAACTCCTGCTTGAGGCGCAATTCCTTGCCCTGAGGCGTGCTGTCGTCTGGATAGAGCACCCGGCTGATCGTCTCGGCGAGCACGGCCGGCGCCGCCGCGGCGAGATAATCTCCCCGTGAGAAAGGTTCCAGATCGTAAACCTGGGTCGCCTGGGCCGACCACAACCTGAGCGTATTGACCCAGCGTCCCCGCCAACCCGGAACCGGCGTGTCGTAAGCCGCCGCCAGCACCGTCTCCTCCGGATGCCAGACCGTGCGGCCGTCCTCCCGCGTTTCGACTCCGCCGCCGAATCCGATGGGGTAGACGCTTTCCGTTCGCTGAAACTCCCAAGGGTGAACCTGGGTCAGCCAGTCCTCGGGCTGCTCGATCTGCCAGCCGTCGCGGAACCGCTGCTTGAACAGCCCATGCTCGTAGCGGATTCCGTAGCCATAGGCGGCGACGCCGACCGTCGACATGCTATCCAGGAAACAGGCCGCCAATCTGCCGAGCCCGCCATTTCCGAGCGCCGCATCGGGCTCGTCATCGACGACTTCGTCGTAGTTGACGCCGAACCGGTACATCGCGCGCCGGGCGTGGTCCTCTATCCCGAGGTTGAAGACCGCATCTTCCAGCAGCCGCCCGATGAGAAACTCCATCGACAGGTAGTAGACCCGCTTTCGGTCCTCGGCGTAGACGCGCCGCGTGGTTTCGAACCAGGGGTCGACCACCAGGTCGCGGATCGCGCGCGACAGGGCCATGCGCCAGTCCGACAGGGAGGCCGCCGCCGTCGTCTTGCCAATGGAATAGAGCAGGTGGTCGTGAATGGCGGCTTCCAGATCTCCAGAAGCCGTGCGTGCCCGAGCCAGGGCCTGCAGTCCATGCATAGAAACGTTCCCTTCGCTGTCACCCGCGAATTGCCGCCGGACGCCGACGAGCCGGCCTCCGGTCACCCAGTCTCGCTTTCAAGCGTTCTCCCTGCCCGCCTTCTTATCTATCGCGCATCCGTCGCCTGTCTACCGCGCGCCGTACGGGTCCCAGCGCCGCAATCTCGTCCATCTCGCCGACGCTTACCGGACATTTTAGCCGCCAATTCGGGTACTCGTCGACCGTGCCCGGGAAATTCTGCTGCTCGACCCGGGCGAACACATCGTCGAGTTGGACCGCCAGCAGGTCAGATGCCCCCTCCCCGAGCAGCGCATGAATCCGCGCGACATCATCGACATTCAGATCGCCCGGAGGCTCGTCCGACGCTTCGTCAACGAGCCAGTGCAGCCGGCGCCGGTCCCAATCGCGCCTCTGGCGGCCGCGGACCGCCATCTCCTCGTCGAGCTGTCCGAAGGCGGCCTGGCGTTCGATCTCCCAGCCCTGCCAGAAACCGCGAACCGTCGGCGTGTCGTGGGTCGAGAAGCTGGCGAGCGCGCGTGTGCGATACTCGGACGGGTGACACATATCGCCGTCCGCGCCGCGTTCGAACTGGGCGACCGAGCACCCGTAGAGATTCGCCTCCGCCAGCCGTTCCCGCAGTCCGTCCGGCAGGACACCCAGATCCTCGCCGATCATGATACAGCCGGCGTGGACCGCCTCGACCTTGGTGATGGCGAGCAGGATGTCCGTCGGATATCGCACATAGGTTCCGGGTGTCCCGTCTTCGGGCACCCAGAAGCACCGCACGAAGCCGAGAATATGGTCGATGCGCGCCAACCCGGCATGGCCTGCAACTGCCCGCATGGTATCGACAAAAGGTCGGAAGAGGTCCTCCTGCAACCCAAGCGGCGACATCGGCGCAAGACCCCAAACCTGTCCCTTGGCGTTGAACTGGTCGGGCGGCGTACCGAGCGACACGCTGCGCGCGAAGGAATTGGGTTCCGCCCATACCTCGGCGCCGTCGGGACGGACGCCGATCGCCAGGTCGACATAGAGGCCCAGAGCCATACCGGCGCATTTCGCACGCCGCTGGGCTTCGGCGAGCTGCGTTTCCGCCTGCCACTGCAGGTAGGCGTGGTAGCCGATCTCGTCCTCGTTCTCGACGGCGAAGCGGCGAACGGCCGCTGTCGTCGGTCGACGCAGCGTTTCCGGCCAACACCGCCAGTCCGCCCCGTGCAATAGCGATATCGCCTCGAAGGTGGCGAAGTCCTGCAGCGCCGTGCCGGAGCGTGACCGGAACGTCTGCAAGTCCCTAGCCTCGATATCGTTCATGGTCCGGTAGCTTTGGCGGAGGGTTTGATCCAGCACACGGCGGCTTGCCGGATAGTCGACTAGTCCGGGCGCCCGCAGCGCCTCGGCCTCGGCCGGCACGTCACGCGGTTCGATATGGTCGGTGTTCAGAAACGCCCGATGCGTCGGCGAGTACGGGCTGATCGACCCTGATGCGGCACCGAGGGCATGCACCGGATTGATGCCGATGAAGTCCGCGCCTTGACGCGCCAATGCCTCGGCGGCGACAGCCAGATCCCGGTAGGTACCGATCCCGGCATTCGCGTCGGAGCGCAGTCCGTACAGCGCCGTCGTGATCCCCCATCTCGGCGCGTCGAGCCCGCGCAAGGCAAGGTCGGGCGCGGCCTCCGGCGCGGCAACCACCACCGAATGCGCTTCACGAACGATGACCAAATGAAGCCCTACCGGAAGGGCGGGCAGACCAATGATCCCCTCGCGAGACCGCCCGCCATGCAAGGGTTCGGCCGTGCGCGGATCCGGGGCCAGCCGCCATTCGACGTCGCCGCCGCGAACCCGCAGGTCCGTCGGTTCGCCGGCGCGCACCACGATGGCCGCAGGCAACGGTCGGGCATCGCGCTCAGCTTGGAGGCGCCGCAGAGTATCGCTCGGATCGTCCTCGCCCAAGCCCATGGCCGCCAGGAGGGCGCGCTTGGTATCCGGCGAGGTTACGTGCTCTCTGTCGGCGAGGTCTCTGTAGCGGTCGAAGATACCGGCATGGGCGGCGAGTGCGTCCAGGGCGGTGTCGGTCATTCCATCGTCCCGTTTCTATCCAGGGCAAAAACGACCACGGAGTCCGCGGCAACGGATTCCTGTTCGAGCACCGCGCGCTCGGGCGTCGCCGGAGCCGCGGTATCGAGGCAGCGGATCCAATGGCGTCCTTCCGGCGCATCCGGAAGCG
Organism: Alphaproteobacteria bacterium; assembly: GCA_024742275.1. GTDB lineage: Bacteria > Pseudomonadota > Alphaproteobacteria > Thalassobaculales > Thalassobaculaceae > Thalassobaculum. The sequence continues at coordinate 11,013 of JANSYS010000010.1, forward strand.
CCACGGACCGGTCGCGCTGCTGGTTGTTGAAGGCCAGGAACACGTCATCGTCAACAAGCGACGGATCCGCCGCCTCCGCCGACCCGCGCACCCGTAGACAGAACACGCCGAGTCCCGGATCGCGCCAGTTCACGCTCCCCCCGTCGAAGCCGCGCCAGATCACGTCGGGCTGATTGTCTTCCGCCCGGACCCTGCCGTGCAGAAAGCGCCCCTGGCGCAGAGCCGGGTGCGCACGGCGCAGCTCGGTGAGTCTCCGCACGAATTCCAGCAGTTCGGCATCGGCGCCCGGCCAATCGATCCAGCCTATCTCGTTGTCCTGGCAGTATGCGTTGTTGTTTCCGCCTTGGCTGTTTGCGATCTCGTCGCCGGCCAGCAGCATCGGCGTCCCCTGCGAGACGAACAGCGTCGTCAGCATGTTGCGCTGGCGCCGGGCGCGGCGTGCGATGATCGCGGGATCGTCGCTCGGCCCTTCGACGCCGCAGTTGTCGCTGTAGTTCGCCTCGTGCCCGTCGCGGTTGTCCTCCTGGTTTGCGTCGTTGTGCTTCTCGTTGTAGGCGGTCACGTCGGCCAGGGTGAAACCGTCATGGGCGGTGATGAGGTTCACCGAGCTCCAGGCCGCCCTTCCGCCCTTGTCGAACAGCTCGGCCGACCCGAGCAGGCGGGCCGCAAGGCCGTGCGGGCCGCGGTCGTCACCGCGCCAGAACTTGCGGACATCGTCGCGGTAGCGGTCGTTCCACTCTGCGAACGGGAATGGAAATCCGCCGAGCCGGTATCCACCCGGACCGATGTCCCACGGTTCCGCGATCAGTTTGATGCCGCACAGCACCGGGTCTTGAGTCATCGCGTCGAGCAGCCCGGCCCCCGGATCGAACCCGTTGTCCTCACGCCCCAGAGCGGTGGCGAGGTCGAAACGGAACCCGTCGATTCCCATCTCCTCCACCCAGTACCGCAGGCTGTCCAGCGCCAGCCGGCCGACGAACGGATGGGCCGTCCGAAGCGAGTTTCCGCATCCGGTATCGTCGGCATAAAAGCGCGGGCGTCCGCTCTGCAGGCGGTAGTAGGCGCCGTTGTCCAATCCTCGATACGACACCGTCGGGCCGCGCTGATCGGCTTCCGCCGTGTGATTGTAGACGACGTCCAGCAGGACCTCGATCCCGGCATCGTGCAGCCGACGCACGGAGTCTCGAAACGCCGTCACGCCACCCGGACCGGCATATCGGGAGTCGGCAACAAAATAGTTGATCGGGTTGTAGCCCCAATAATTGACCATGCCCTTGTCGGCGAGGAAGCCCTCGTCGAGGATCGCCTGGATCGGAAGCAACTCCACGGCGGTGACGCCCAGCGCCTTGAGATGCGCGACGACCGCCGGATGGCCGAGTGCGTCGTAGGTGCCGCGCAGCGGCTCGTCGACGGCCTCGAACCGTTGCGTCAATCCCTTGATATGCGCCTCGTAAATCACGCTGTCGATCCAGGGCGTACGCGGCCGCGGGCCGAGATCCGATCGGCGTTCGGGTGCGCCATCCGAGGCCAGCACGACCGACTTCGGGACGAACGGCGCGCTGTCCCGGCCATCGAAGGACAGGTCCTCCTCTGGGGCTCTAATGTCGAACCCGTAGAGCGCATCGCTTTGCACGAAGGCGCCCTCCAGGGCCCGGGCATAGGGATCGATCAGCAGCTTATTCGGATTGAAGCGGTGCCCGCGCTCCGGGGCATAAACCCCATGGGCCCGGTACCCGTATCGGCATCCCGGCGCGAGTCCCGGGATATAGCCATGCCAGACCGGTCCGCTGCGCTCTGGCAAATCGACCCGGTGCGTCTCGGTTCCCTGCGCGTCGAAAAGGCAGAGTTCGATCCGGGCCGCGTTCTCGGAGAAGACGGCGAAATTCACCCCTTCTCCGTCGCAGTGGGCGCCGAGACGGCTGAAACTGCCGGCGAGGATCTCCAAAAAGGTCTCCTGCGGTGACTGGTGCTTTGTCGCGTCGAGCATAGCGGTTTGGCGGCACGCCGCCACACAACCGATATTGCAGCGCAATATACACGGGAAACGGCCGATGAAGCTCTATCCCGACAAACGTCGCGCGCTCCGGGTCAGGTCACAGTCGGCGGCTGTGTCTCCAGGTCGACGCCGGCCTCCCCTCCTCCGAGCGGAAGCCGGCTGGAGTCCGTCACCGCGCATACTTGCCCGTCAGCTGCGGCGTGTAGGGACCGTCGAGCCCCTTCTCCTTGTGCTGTAAGCGGCTGTCGCGCGCCCACGTCCGCTTGAGCGGATCGCTGACCGAGACCTTGAGGACTCCGAGCCCCTCGACCTCGAGCTCGACCCTATCCCCATCCATGAACGGACTCAGACCGCGGTGATTGGTGCCCGTGGCGACGATGTCGCCCGGTTCGAGCGTGTGCATTGCGCTAAGCCACTCGATGCAGCGTGGGATCTTGTGCGCCATGTCCGACGTGTTGAAGGACTGCCGCGTCTCCCCGTTGACGGTCAGCCGGACATCCAGGTCGTTCGGGTCGGCGATCTCATCCTTGGTCACCAGAAAGGGACCCGTCGGCGCGAAGGTCTCCCGGGACTTCACCTGGAAGAACGTGTTGCCGGCCGGCGGTAGCGCGCGGGCCGACCCGTCGATGAAGTTCATATAGCCGAACACATAGTCCATAGCCTCGGAGGCCGGGACGTTCCGTGCCCGCTTGCCGATGACAAGCGCCAACTCAGCCTCGCCCTCGAACACCTCGGCCGGTACGTCGGGCAGTTCCATGGTGCCGCCGGTTCCGATGATCGCGCTGGGCGACTTGTGGAACCCGTTGATCTGCGGCGGTGCCGGGAGAGTGCCGTCCTCCATGTAGTTGACGGCCATGCAGTCGATTTGGCGCGGCAGCGGCAGCGGCGGGCGGATGGTCACCCCGTCGAGGCCGACCGGCGTCGCGTTCGCGGCCGCCGCCTCGATCGTGCGGCGCACCTCGTCGAACCGGGCGATGACGGCATTGATCAAGCCCCGATTGTCCAGATGCGGCAGATGCGCCACGGAAGCGGTGACGTCGACCACCGCGTCGGCGGTCTCCGACAGCACGCCCAGGCGCCAGTCACCGAGCTCCGAATGATCGAAATACAAGAATTTCATGGCCGCTTTCTCCCTCTGCGCCTCGTCCGTACGGTCGGACTTGACCCCGATCATAGGCGGCAGGCTCGGTGAGGGAAACGCGCCGAAGAACACTATCGCCGTTTGCCTCGGCAGTCTCCTCGCTCGCCATCGCCACGGTCGCGATGGACACGTACGCGTCGCGAAGGCCGAGCCGATCGGCAGTGATCGGATGCATGATCGCCACCGATGCGACCAGGACGACAGAGCCGGCCGCACCAAGGCCGAAGAATGCCAACTCGGCGAGACGCGGCACGACACCGCGCCGTTCCAGAACGGCGATCGCGAGCCCGCTCGCCGCCGTCGCCAGGAGCAACGCAAGCGTTGCCAGACACAGAACCAGGGGAATCGACATGAGACGCGCCTTCCTATTGCAACTCATTCTCATTTTGAGTATCCATAAATGAGAACCAGTCGCAACAAGGGATTTCCGACATGGCCCATCCCTCCCATCTCACTCCGCCGCAGCGACTCTCGCAGCGGATCCCGATCTGTCGGCTGACGACCGGCGAGGCTCTGATCGTCTGGGCGATACGCCACTGGGTTCAGTCGGTGAAGGCGCGGCTCGATCCACGCGCCCTGCTCACCCGTGGATTCTCGACCCTCGAGGCCGGCGACTCGACGGCGGACGACATGACCGAGGCGTTGGATCGGCTGCTGATGATCACGCTGGAAGAAGCGACCACGGTGAGGGATGTGGGGTGCGTCCGCTGCCCCACTCTCGGCGACGGGGAGCAGGACGTGCTCCGGGCCATTGCACTCGCGCAGCGCGGCCGCCGGGACGAGTCGCTCGAGGTCGTGCAAGGCTGGTTGCCGACCACCGCGTCATTGACCGCATATATGCAGATCGCAACGCTTGCCCGATCGCTCGATGGCGCCGACCTGAGACTGCCCCTGCGTCAAGCCGATCTGGACGAGACATGGTGGATGGACGCCCTCGCAACGCACCCGCGACCTTCCGCTCTCATCCACTAGGGTTAACGGCAGCCGGGGGCGGAAACCGCTTGCCTCACGGCAGCGGAAACCGGACACTGTCCACGTCGTGGCGACCGGCTGTCGAACTTCCGACTGTCGGTCAGGGAAACCGGTGAGATGCCGGTGCTGCCCCCGCAACTGTATGCGGCGAGCGACCCCCGATAAACCACCGGAGAGATTCCGGGAAGGACGGGGGTTCGCGTTCGAGCCGTGAGCCAGGAGACCGACCGCGACGCGTCACCATCCGGCGGGCGGGGTGTTCCGACGGTAGGGCTGAGGTCCGAAGGGTGGCGAATGCGCCACCGCGACCGTCAGGCCAGGAATGTCATCTTTCGCCGCTTCCGTCTCCCAATCCGCGCCCCCGACTCTTCGGGCCGACCGCGTGGCCTTCCGGGTCGGCGACCGCTCCCTGCTGGACAACGTGAGCGTCGATGTCCGAGCGGGTGAGGTGGTCGGCCTGCTCGGTCCGAACGGATCGGGCAAGAGCACCCTGCTGCGTCTGCTCGCGCGCCTGGGCGAACCGTCGGACGGCACCATCACCCTGAACGGGACTCCAGTCGGCGCGCTGGATCGGCGGGAAACCGCTCGAACGATCGGCTATCTGCCGCAAAGCGCGCGCAGCGAATGGCCGTTGTCAGTGCGCGAGACCGTCACGCTGGGCCGCACGCCGTTCCTGTCGCCCCCGTCCCGGAGGTCGGCCGTAGACGATGCCGCCGTCGCCCGGGCAATGGCACTGACCGACACCGACGGTCTCGCCGAGCGATCGGTCAACACTCTGTCGGGCGGAGAGCGGATGCGGGTGATGCTGGCGCGCGTGCTGGCCGGCGAGCCGTCGCTGCTCCTGCTGGACGAGCCGGTCACCGGACTCGATCCGCGCCACCAACTCGAGGCGATGCTGCTGCTCGAACACTTGACCGAGGAAGGAAGCGGCACCCTCGTCGTCCTGCACGATCTGACGCTGGCGGCCCGTTTCTGCCATCGGGTCTACGTGCTGCACCAAGGCCGTGTCATGGCCGAAGGCCCGCCGCCCAGCGCGCTTGATCAGACGACGATCGCGACCGCCTTCGAGGTCGAGGCCCGGACCGTCGGCAGCGGAGCCGATACGGTGATCGTACCCTGGACGATCCGCGCTCAAGCGAGCCGGTCTCCGATGGGCGGGGGTGGCGATGCCTGATACCTCCGAGCGCCTGCACATCCGGAGCATGGAGACCCCGCGCCGCCGGCCGGTGCTCGCCGCAGTCGCAGTCGCCGCGTCCATCGCAGCCCATGGCGTGGCGATGGCCGCCGTTTCCGGCTTCTGGGGCGACGACACCTCGACCACCGCGCGCCCCATCGAGGTCGTGATGGTCGCGCTGACCCGCCCGAGCCGACTACCCGTTCCGTCATCGACCATGGGTGCCCCGGTTCCTCCGGCGGCGATCAAATCAGTTGCGGCCGAACACCCGCCACGGCCCGACGCGGTCGCGCCGCCGGAGAGCGTGGACACGCGGATCTCGGTTCAGCAAGCGGCGATCGAGCGATGGGCCGAACCGACAGCGATGGAGATGCCGAAAGTCGCCTCGGCGCCGATCGTGACGCGTCCGGTGAAGACGGCTCCGCTGGTCACAGTCAGCCCGCAGAAGGCTGCCGTCGCGCGGCCCAACGAAAACGCCGAGCCCGCTCCGGGCATCAGCCGGCCACCCCGGCCCGTGGGACGGCCGGCAGCGACCGACCTGACCCCGTCCGATCAGACGAGAGCAAGCCTTGCGGCGACGGGCACGCAACCGACCAGCGCCTCGACCGTTTCCGATCTCGCCTCGCTCGATGGCCGATCGGATGCCAGACCAGCGCTCGCGGAGGCGGGCCGCCCGGCTGCTTTCGACCTTGGATCGGCCGGAAACCCAGCGCCGGATTATCCGATCCGGGCCCGCCAGCGCGGCTGGGAAGGCCGCGTGGTTCTCCGGGTTGCCGTCGACGACCGGGGGCAGCCGGTCGCCATAGACATCGCCACGAGCAGCGGCCACCGGGTCCTGGACGATGCGGCACACCGAACCGTAGCGCGATGGGTCTTCCAGCCCGCGACCCGAGGCGGCCAGCAGGTCGCCGGCGAGGCGATCGTGCCGGTCGTTTTCCGTCTGAATTAGTTCAGATCGAGCGGATACAGGATTATTTCGTAATCCTGCCAGGGTGCTTGATTCTGCTCCCTCTTGCTGTTTGAGAGACAGATTCGCCGACAGTATCGATTGATCAAGTGACTCAGTACGATCGGATTTGTCTTTATATCAGGCCGAGACCGCCGACGATCGCCAGCAGGCCAAATCCCATGACGAGCGCGCCCGCGCCTCGGTTGATCCAACCGATGACCGCAGCGCTCAAGCGCCGGCGCAAGAGCCCTGCTACCCCGCCCGCCAGAATCAGCCACCAGGCGGCGGAGCCCAGAAACACGCCCGCGACCAGCAGGGCGGCCGGGCGCCATCCGAAATCGTCCCCCAGCACCACCCCCAACCCGGCGAACAGGGCAATGAAGGTCAGCACCGTCTGTGGGTTGGCCAGGGTCAATCCAACGGTCTGCGCGAACGCGAGGATTGGGTGCGGGCCGACAGATGACGTGGCTGCTGGCCCACCGGGCCGTGCCCGCCAGGACTGCAATCCCAGCCAGATCAGCGCCGCCCCGCCGGCGAGTGCCAGAACCTGCTGCCATGCCAGAAGGAAATCGGAGACCGACGTCAGTCCGAACGCCGCCACGGCACCGTAACCGGCGTCTGCCACCGCCGCCCCCAGGCCGGTGGCGAAGCCGGTAGCGAAGCCGTGATCCAGAGACCGGCGGATGCAGAGCAGACCGATCGCGCCGACCGGCATCGCGAGTGCAAGCCCGAAGAGAAGTCCCTGGCCCAACGGCCCGAGACCCAGGTCAGCCATCGGTTTCGTCCTCGATCGGCAGTGGGCCGTTCTCCTTCGCCGACGACAGCGCGATATGGGTCAGACTGCGAGTCACCCCCGGCAGCGTCTTGAGTCGGTCGGTGATCAGCGCCTCCAGCGCCTTGGTGTCCCGCGCCCGGATCTTCAGCAGGTAGGACCATTCGCCGGTGACGTGATGCAGTTCCAGGACATCGGGCAAACGCGTCGCCGCGGCGATGAAGCGCGCGTTGTGCTCCGTCCGATCGATCTCCACGAACATGAACGCCAACAGACCCAGATTTGCCGCATCCGGATCTATCCGCGCGGCCCAGCCGGTGATCACGCCGCGCTCCTGCAGCCGCTTCAGCCGGTCGTTCGCCGCCGACACCGACAGCCCGCAGGCGGCGGCAATCTCGGCACTGGTCCCGCGGCCATTTTGTTGAACGTGGACCAATATTTTCCGGTCAATAGCATCCATAGCCGTATTAAATGCGGAAAAATCATCCTACTTCAAGGAAAATAACGGAATTGGCTCGAGCATCCCCCGCACCGGATGCGCCCCCACACTGCGAACCGTGCCGCGGTCCAAGTTGGCCGCGACCGCGTCGGAGATCAGGATAGAGCAGCCGAGCGACCCGCAGAGCGCCTCGATCCGACTCGCGAGGTTCACCGCCGGACCGATCACGGTAAAGGCTTGCCGCCCGCCGGCGCCGACATTGCCGTACCGGACCGTGCCTATATGCAGGGAAATGTCGACCGGGAGGGCGGCCGGATCGCTTTGCCCGAGGACGCGGATGCGCTCCAGAATCGACCGGGCCGTCCGGACACCGCGCCGGCATGCCTCCCGGGGATCGCCCCCCGTATCGAAGGCGGCTAGGAAACCGTCGCCCAGAAAGGCCAGGATCTCGCCGCCTTCGGCGCCGACCGGCGGCACCATGGCGTCGAAATGCCGGTCGAGGAAGTCGACGAGACGCGCGCCGGGCATGGAGTCGCTTGCGGCGGTGAAGCCGCTCAGGTCGGCCACCAGAATGACCGCCTCCAGCGACTGGGTATGGCCGGGCTGCACCGACCCGTTCAGAACCGCGGTGCCGGATCTTGGACCGAGATAGGCCCCGAGCAGATCCCGGGCGATCGCCCGCTCGCGTCCCGGCTCGCAAGCGGCGACGACCCGGGGGGCGACCCGATCCAGGACAGCGATGTCATCGGCAGAGAAGCCCTTCGGGCCTCGGGAGAGCCAGCGCAGGATGAAGCCTTCGAGCCGCTCGCGCCCGCCCTCGCCGACCCGCACCAGGTGGGCGAGGTAGTCGGTGAACCCCTCCTCGCGTAGTTCGGCGAACACCGGAAAATCCATCGGACAGTCGCGGCCGTGGAGTGGACGATGCATGCGGCGCTCGCCGGTCGTCATCATGTGATGGAGCGGGCTGTTCAGCCAGACCTCGCGCGTATCATCCTCGTGGCGCCACACCCCCGTATCCAGCGCCCGGTCGGCGGTCCAGGTGACGCCGATCGCATCGATCTCCGGATGCAGGGTGCGCGCGCCGACCCGGATCTCGTCCAGCGGCACGCCGGCCGCCGAGAGGCTTTCGCCGACCAGGGCCGCGATGGTCTCGACGTCGGCCCGCCGGACGGCCAGGTCGACGAGCCGATTCTCCAGATCGCGCAGCGCGCTCTCCAGGGCGTCCATATCTGCCATACCGCCGGTCCGCGATCGCTGAGCAACGCCCGGACTCTACATGTGGCCGACGGTCGCTTTCAAACCCTTCGGCACCCTGCTAGACGAAACCCATGCGTTCCCCCGTCGCCCGCGAGATCAGCCAACTCGATGCCCTGCACGCCACCCCCGTCGGGACGGCATGGCGGCGGCCGGACGGCATCATCGAACACCCCACCCCATCGCGAGCCGCCTTGCGCGCCCACGAGACGCCGCCGGTTGTCTGCCACGCCCGCGCCGTCGCCCGCAGGCTCGGCGTGGAGCAGATTCAGGCCCTGGACGTCCTGGAGCTGTTTGCTTTCGTCCGCCCGGCGGCCTTCTGCCTGCCGACCCCGCGCGGCCTGGCCGAGTCCATGGGGCTGTCGCCGCCACACCACCTGGATGACGCGCCGGACACCCTGCTCGCTGCCGCCGATGCGCTGCTGGCGGAGTTGCCGGAACGCCAGGCGATCGGCGAGCGCGACCGTTGGGCCCGACCGGTAGCCAAAGCCATGCATGACGGCGGTTGGGGCTGGGGCCGGCTGATCCTGCTCGCTCTCGGCGAACCGGACCCCGGACCGCCGGCGCCGATCCGTCCAGCCACGATGGAGGTCTGGCGCGATCTGCAGGAGTGGTCGGAACACGCGCCGCAACCGCCCGCCGGCCATGAACCGGTCGGAGAGACCGAGGCCAGGGTCCGGTTGGCGAGCATGCTCGGAGACCAGGCGGAGCCGCGGCCGTCCCAGGCCGACTATGCAGCCGCCACCTCGGCGGCCTTCCGACCCCGCGAGCGCGAGGACGAACCGACGGTCGTGCTCGCCGAAGCCGGAACCGGCGTGGGCAAGACCATGGGCTATCTCGCCCCTGCCTCGGTCTGGGCGGAGAAGAACGAGGGAGCGGTCTGGGTTTCCACGTATACCCGGAACCTGCAGCACCAGATCGACGGCGAACTGGACCGGCTCTACCCGGATCCCGTCGGCAAGGCGCAGAAGGTGGTCGTACGCAAGGGACGGGAGAACTACCTCTGCCTCCTGAACCTGGAAGAGGCGATCCGCACCCTAACCACGCAGCCGCAATACGCCACCGCGCTCGGCCTGATGGCTCGTTGGGCGCGGGCTACGCGGGACGGCGACCTCCAGGGCGGCGACTTTCCGGCGTGGCTTTCGGACATCCTCGGGCGCGGTCGCACCCTCGGCCTCGCCGATCGCCGGGGAGAGTGCATCTATTCCGCCTGTCCGCACTACAACAGGTGCTTCATCGAGCGGTCGGTCCGGCGCGCACGGCGGGCGCGGATCGTCATCGCCAACCATGCGCTGGTGATGATCCAGGCGGCACTCGGCGGGGTGGACGACGCGCATGTGCCGACACGTTACGTGTTCGACGAGGGGCACCACGTCTTCGATGCCGCCGACAGCGCGTTCTCCGCCCATCTGTCGGCGCTTGAATCGGTGGAACTGAGGCGCTGGCTGCTCGGGGCCGAAACCCGGCGAGGCGGCAGAGCCCGCGGCCTGCGCCGACGCGTCGAGGAGCTGATCGCCGACCGTCCCGCCGCGCTGGAGGCGCTGGACGAGATCGAGGAGGCTGCCCGCGCCCTGCCGGGCGACGGCTGGATGAACCGGATATCCGACGCCCAACCCAAGGGCCCGACCGAGAGCTTCCTGGTGATGGTCCGCCAGCAGGTCTACGCCCGTGCCAGCGACCCGCGGACGCCCTACGGCCTGGAATGCGGAACCCGGCCGCCGGTGGACGGGCTTCAACCGGCCGCCCGTGCCTTGGAATCGGCGCTACGTCGACTCGTCGAGCCGATGCTGATGTTGCGCAAGGATCTGCTCGCGATGCTGGATGAGCAGGCCGACGACATGGACACGCCCACCCGGCTGCGGATCGAAGCCGCCGCCCGCGCGCTGTCCCGGCGCGGCGAGGCGATGATCGAGGGCTGGCGCGCCATGCTCTCCAGTCTGGAAGCGGAGACTCCGGCGGAATTCGTCGACTGGATGGCGGTGGAGCGCATCGACGGTCGCGACATCGACATCGGCCTCCACCGGCACTGGATCGATCCGACCCGACCATTCACCGAGACGGTGGCGAAGACCGCACATGGGCTGGTCGTGACCTCGGCCACCCTGCGCGACGGGACCGGCAACGACGACCTGGACTGGCACGCGGCGGAGACCCGAACCGGATCGCTGCATCTGCCGCAACCGGCGATCCGCACCGCCGTTGCCTCGCCCTTCGATTATCCGAACCGGACCCGCGTCTTCATTGTCGGGGACGTGCGCAAGGACGATGCCGATCAGGTGGCGGCGGCCTACCGCGCCCTGTTCCAGGCTTCGGGAGGCGGCGCACTCGGCCTGTTCACGGCGATCAGCCGGTTGCGCCAGGTGCATCAGCGGATCGCCGCTGCCATGGATCAGGCGGGCCCGCCGCTCTATGCCCAGCATGTGGACGGGATGAACCTCGCCACCCTGATCGACATTTTCCGGGCCGAGCCGGAGAGCTGCCTGCTGGGCACCGATGCGGTGCGCGACGGGGTGGACGTGCCGGGTGACAGCCTGCGGCTGATCGTGTTCGACCGGGTGCCCTGGCCGCGCCCGGACATTCTGTACCGCGCCCGGCGGTCGGCCTTCGGCGGCAATGCCTATACCGACATGCTGACCCGACTGCGCCTCAAGCAGGCGTTCGGACGGCTGATCCGCCGGGCCGACGACAAGGGGGTCTTCGTTCTGCTCGATCCCAGCATGCCGAGCCGCCTGCTCGGCGCCTTCCCGCCGGACGTGGCCGTGACGCGCTGCGGGCTGGCGGAAGCGGTGGCGGAAACAACGGCGTTCCTACACTCGTGACGATCAGCCGCGATCGGGACGAAGCCCTCGAAGAACCGGTGGCACCCTGCGATCGAAATGAGCTCGGTCGATCCTCATGGTCGGCTCCCACGCGGGTAATGCGTGCCGCGGACGCCGTCAGTCGAGCGCCAAATCAGGGCACGCGCAAGGTGTACCGTGTCCAGATCGCCACACTGAACAGGACCACGGCCCCCGCCTGATGCAACGCGCCTAGCCAGACCGGGACGGCGGCCAGCAGAGCGGCGATGCCGAGGCCGACCTGCACCAGCACCGCGGCGCCCAGCAGCGTTAGCGCCATGCGCCCCATTCCCTCGAGCGCGTTCCGGTGACGCGCGACGAAGACCAGTGTCAGCAGCGCGGTCAGGATCGCGATCCAGCGGTGGTGGAACTGCGCCGCCGGCACATGCTCGACGAGCGAACGCCAGCCGAGATCGGGGTTCCAATATTCGGCAGGGACGAACTGGCCGCCCATCAGCGGGAAGGTGTTGTAGGCGTATCCCGCATCGGTGCCGGCAACGAAGGCGCCCAGGACCACGGTGATCGAGATCGCCGCGAGCACGTGCCCAGCCCCGATACGCTGACCCCGCGTACCGCCGGACGGCTTCTGAACGAGACCGAGCGCCGTCCAAAGGAGCAGGCCGAGGATGAGGAACGCCATGGAGAGATGCACTGCCAGCCGGTAGGGGCTCACGCGCGCCTCGTCCACGAGACCAGACGTCACCATCCACCAGCCGATCGCTCCCTGAATGCCGCCGAGCACGAAGAGCAGGACCAGCCGTGGCACCAGCGACCTCTCGATCCGGCCGGTGAGAAGGAAGAACAGGAACGGCAAGGCGAATACGATACCGATCAGCCGCCCCCAGACCCGATGGAAGTACTCCCAGAAGAAGATCGTCTTGAAGTCGTCGATCGACATCCAGAAATTGACCGTCCGGTACTCGGGCGTCGCCTTGTAGATGTCGAAGACCCGCTGCCATTCCGTGTCGCTCAGCGGCGGGATCCATCCGACCAGCGGGCGCCACTCCACCATGGAGAGGCCGCTCTCCGTCAGTCGCGTGATGCCGCCGATCACGATCATGGCGGCGACCATGAAGGCGGAAGCGAAAAGCCATCCGGCGACCGCCGGGCGCGCGCGCTCGGCTTTGCTGCCGGAAAGGCCGGGGGACAGGGACTGTGTCGCGTCGGTCATGAAGCCGGATATGGCGCACCCGAACGCGCCGGTCAAACGGCGGGGTGTCGCATGGGAGGATTCGCCTTCAGGGGAAGCCTCGTCAACCGCCCGTCGACCGCAGCGACCGTCCAAACGAAACCACCCTTGATACCAATCCAGAGCTTGGCCCCGCGCGGCCGGTTGCCTATGTTCGACGCGATCAGTCGACACTCCCAGCCCCGAGCCGACCCATGTCTCCAGACGCCGCTTCCGACAAGAGCTTCACCGTCGCCGAGGGCAGCGGCCCGCATGCGACCGACGTCACCATCATCGGTGCCGGCCCCTGCGGCCTGTTCGCGGTCTTCGAGCTCGGGCTGCTCGACCTGAAATGCCATCTGGTCGACATCCTCGATCGGCCGGGCGGGCAATGCGCGGAGCTCTATCCGGAGAAGCCGATCTACGACATCCCGGCGGTGCCGATCTGCACCGGTCAGGAACTGACCGACCGGCTTATGGAGCAGATCGCGCCGTTCGACCCGGTGTTCCACCTCAACCAGATGGCGGAGAAGCTGGAGAAGCTGGAAGACGGTACCTGGCGCCTCACCACCGACACCGGCACGGTGATCGACAGCAAGGTGATCGTCATCGCCGCGGGCGGAGGATCCTTCGTGCCGAAGAAGCCGCCGATCCCCGGCATCGACGCCTTTGAGGGAACCAGCGTCTTCTACGCCGTGCGGAAAATGGAACAGTTCAGAGGCAAGCGCCTGATCATCGCCGGCGGCGGCGACAGCGCGCTCGACTGGACCCTGAACCTGCAGCCTTTGGCCGAGTCCGTCACCCTGGTCCATCGCCGCGACGAGTTCCGGGCTGCCCCTGACAGCGTCAACAAGATGCGCGCCCTGGTGGCCGAGCGGAAGATGACGTTGGAGATCGCTCAGATTTCCGGCCTTCAAGGCGAAGACGGACAGCTCACCGGCGTCGTCTTCAAGGACAAGGAGCGCGGCGAGTGGTCCATGCCCTGCGACATGCTCTTGCCCTTCTACGGGCTGACCATGAAGCTCGGCCCGGTGGCGGAATTCGGCCTGAACCTGGAGCAGAACCTCATTCCGGTTGATACCGAGAAGTTCGAGACCTCAACCCCCGGCATCTTCGCCATCGGCGACATCAACACCTACCGAGGCAAGCTGAAACTGATCCTGTCAGGCTTCCACGAGGCGGCGCTGATGAGCCAAGCGGCGGTCCGTATCGTCCACCCGGACAAGAAGATCCGCTTCCAGTACACGACCTCTTCCACCGACCTACAGCAGAAACTGGGCGTCGCGTGATCCTGAACGTCACCACCCCCGACGGCGAAAGCCACGCGCTGGAGGCGCTGGAAGGGTGGCGCGTGATGGAGGTGATCCGCGATTGGGGCGTGCCAATCCTGGCGGAATGCGGCGGAGCCTGTGCCTGCGCCACCTGCCATGTATATGTGGACGAGGCCTGGCTCGACAGGCTGCCACCGCGCAGCGAGGAAGAGGAGGAGAAGCTGGACGAGGCGTTCGACGTCCGCGACAACTCCCGCCTGTCCTGCCAGATCCTGATGCGCGATGATCTGGACGGCCTGCACGTCACGATCGCGCCGCTCCCACGGTAGTCCGGTCCGGCGAGGCTGCTCGGACGGGACCGCGCGCCGCGATAGCAACTGGACCGGAGACGACGGTTTGTCTAAACCTCGGAAAAAAGATCCGCGAGCCATGCAGATTGAGGGGATCCGATGAAGATCAATGTCACAGATCGCGACGGCGGCGAGCACGAGGTCGAGGCGACCAAAGGCTGGCGGGTGATGGAGATCATCCGCGAGGCCGGGCTGCCGATCACCGCGGAATGCGGCGGCGCCTGCGCTTGCGCCACCTGCCACGTCTACGTGGCCGACGACTGGTGGGACAAGCTCGAGCCCCGCGGCGAGGAGGAGAATGACATGCTCGACCTCGCTTTCGAGGTGCAGGAGAACTCGCGCCTGTCCTGTCAGATCATGTTCGACGAGAGTCTCGACGGTCTGAAGGTCACCCTGGCACCGGAGTAAGCCCCCGGCAGCCCACAGCCGGCCTAGTGATAGGCGAAGTCGTGGGTGGCGTAGGCGATCTCCTGCGGTCTGACCAACTCGGCATTGGCGATGCGCACCGTGTGGAGTCGCCCATCCAGGTTACGTTCCCAGTAGTCGAGGAAACGGGTGAGCTTCGGGAAGTCCGGCGCGATGTCCATATCCTGCCAGAGGTAGCTTTGCAGGAGTTTCGGAAAATCGGGCAGACGATAGAGGATTTCCGCCGTGGTCAGCCGATATCGATACAGATCTTTGACGTTTGGAACGGTGCCAGACTTCAGCATCGCGCCTCACCTCCGTATGAACGCTGTTGACGGAAAAAAGTCTGCTGGTAGAACGCACGCTCCGGCAAGACGAAATCTGTTTACCTTCAGTATTTTAGCAGCCACCATCGGACTCTGCTGCCAGGCGATCGTCCTCCTGTCTCCACACGCCGCCAAAGCCGCCACCGGGACGTGCCCGGATTTGGAGGCGGGCGGCGGCAGCCTTCCGGCGTGCATCGTCACCCAGCTCTGCATCGAGGGGATCTACGACCCTCCCCGGTCGATCGACTTGCCGGCGGCGGCGGTCCAAGCCTACCGGCAGGCGGAGATGGACATCCGGGTCAAACACTTCCGCCTCGAGGTACGGTTCCGCAAGCGGGCGGGAGCCGAGACGGGTCAGTGCGGATACACGGGCCCGAACCGGTTCATGTACTCGCTCGTCGAACCGGCCGGGCCGACGCGCCTTGCCGTGACCTTCGATCCGGCCTGGACCTATTGAGACGGCCTGCACGGGCCGGTGCGTTCCTCTCCGATCGGCGCCCTGCGGACCCATTGACCTCTTCCGGCAGCATCCTCATATGCCAGTCGCGATGCCGAGAACCGGAGCCTCGTGAAAGCGCGAGACGCGCGGAAATCTCTCGATCCGACACCGAGCGATCTTGACAGGGTCCCCCGGCTTCCTTACATCGCTGGCACTCACCGGGTTCGACTGCTAACAACCAGAGCCGGCCCGGGGACATTGCTCAAACTGCACGTCTCAACAGAGTGTATACGGAGGAAGGGTCATGAAATTTCGGCCGCTCCACGACCGCGTGGTGGTCCGTCGTCTCGACGCCGATCAGAAGACCGCCGGCGGCATCATCATCCCCGACACGGCGAAGGAAAAGCCGATGGAGGGAGAGATCCTGGCTGTGGGTCCGGGCGCTCGCGACGAGTCCGGCAAGGTTGCCGCTCTCGACGTGAAGGTCGGTGACCATGTGCTGTTCGGCAAATGGTCGGGCACCGAGGTCAAGATCGACGGCGAAGACGTTCTGATCATGAAGGAGTCCGACATCATGGGTGTGCTCGAGGGCACGTCCAAGAAGTCGACCAAGAAGGCCGCCTAACAAGCTGTCTTGATCAGCGAGGGGCCTTCGAAAGAAGCCGCTTGTACTAAGGGCTAATCATTCCGAAAGGGAGAATATCAACATGGCTGCCAAGGACGTTAAGTTCGGCATCGACGCGCGCAACAAGATGCTGCACGGCGTCGACATCCTGGCCGATGCGGTCAAGGTGACGCTGGGCCCGAAGGGTCGCAACGTCGTGCTGGAGAAGTCGTTCGGCGCTCCGCGGATTTCCAAGGACGGCGTGACCGTCGCCAAGGAAATCGAGCTGACCGACAAGTTCGAGAACATGGGCGCGCAGATGGTGCGCGAGGTCGCTTCCAAGGCCAACGACGTGGCCGGCGACGGCACCACCACCGCCACCGTGCTGGCGCAGGCCATCGTCCGTGAGGGCGCGAAGGCCGTTGCCGCCGGCATGAACCCGATGGACCTGAAGCGCGGCATCGACAGCGCCGTCGAGGCCGTCGTGGCCGACATCGAGAAGCGCTCGAAGAAGATCTCCACCTCGGGCGAGGTCGCCCAGGTCGGCACCATCTCCGCCAATGGCGAGAAGGAAATCGGCGAGATGATCGCCAAGGCCATGGAGAAGGTCGGCAACGAGGGCGTTATCACTGTCGAGGAAGCCAAGTCGCTGCACACCGAGCTCGACGTCGTTGAGGGCATGCAGTTCGACCGCGGCTACCTGTCGCCGTACTTCGTGACCAACGCCGACAAGATGGTCTGCGAACTCGACAACCCGTACATCCTGCTGCACGAGAAGAAGCTCTCCAACCTGCAGGCGATGCTGCCGGTTCTCGAGCAGGTCGTGCAGTCCAGCCGTCCGCTGCTGATCATCGCCGAGGACGTCGAAGGCGAGGCCCTGGCCACCCTCGTGGTCAACAAGCTGCGCGGCGGCCTGAAGGTCGCGGCCGTGAAGGCTCCGGGCTTCGGCGATCGCCGCAAGGCGATGCTTGAGGACATCGCGATCCTCACCGGCGGCACCGTCATCTCCGAGGACGTCGGCATCAGCCTCGACAGCGTTACGCTGGACATGCTGGGTACGGCCAAGCGCGTCGCCATCTCCAAGGACGAAACCACCATCGTCGACGGTGCCGGCAAGAAGAAGGACATCGAGGGTCGCTGCACGCAGATCCGCGCGCAGATCGAGGACACGAGCTCCGATTATGACCGCGAGAAGCTGCAGGAGCGTCTGGCGAAGCTCGCCGGCGGTGTTGCGGTGATCCGCGTCGGCGGCGCCACCGAGATCGAGGTGAAGGAGCGTAAGGATCGGGTCGACGACGCGATGCACGCCACCCGCGCCGCGGTCGAGGAAGGCATCCTGCCGGGCGGCGGTTCCGCTCTGGTCTATGCCATCAAGGCCCTCGAGAAGGTGAAGTACAGCAACGACGACCAGCGCATGGGTGTGAACATCATCCGTCGCGCGCTGGAGGCCCCGGCCCGTCAGATCGCGTCCAACGCCGGTCACGACGGTTCGGTCATCGTCGGCAAGCTGCTCGAGTCCAAGGACAGCAGCTGGGGCTTCGATGCCCAGAGCGGCGAGTTCACCGACCTGGTGAAGGCCGGCATCATCGACCCGACCAAGGTTGTCCGCAGCTCGCTGCAGAACGCCGCGTCGGTCGCCGGTCTGCTGATCACCACCGAGGCGATGGTCGCCGAGAAGGCGGAGCCGAAGTCGGCCGCGCCGGCCGCGCCGGACATGGGTGGCATGGGCTTCTAAGCTCGCCTCCATACACGACGCGACGGGCCGGGGAGCGATCCCCGGCCCGTTCTTTTTTTACCCGGCAAAAGCGACCGGCGCCGGACTGAGACGCCTCCGGCGTAGGTTCCGACCAGCCTCGCGCCAAGAACTCGGCATAAGTGAAAAGGCGATTCCCTATTTTGCTTTCAGATTTATATGTGTTTTCCCTAATTTCAATTCGATAACGCTGGTCGATCGGCCATCGCGACTCTATTATTTCGGGAGTGCGAGGTGATGGAATGTCAGCGGTTCTTCAGAGCGATCATCGGTTCCATGCCCCTCTCGGGGAAAGCCGCACCTCTATCGGGCAACCTGATCTCGGTTTCTTCCTAAACTACTGGTCGATGAGACGCGGCGACCGGCAGCTTCCCGCCCGCGCCGATATCGATCCCATCGACATCCCTCAGTTTCTATCGAATATCGGCCTGGTCGAAGTCGAGCAGGGGCCGCGCCGATATCGGTACCGGCTTGTCGGGTCCTTCATCATCGCGATGTGCGGCGAAAATTTTCAGGGACGATACCTCGACGAGGCGCAGTATGGCCCATACCGAACCCTGCTAGAGACACTATACGGCACCGCGACCGACAATCGGCGTCCTGTGCTGAGCGAAGCGGTATTCCACTACGACAGCGAGCAGCCCCTCACCATCCGGCGGCTGATCCTGCCGCTCGCGCAGGACGACGAGGCGCCGGTCAACATGATTCTGTTCGCGAACGAGTTCGTCGCACCGGATCTACCTGAGCGGTCGACAGCACTCTTTCACTTCCACGAGGAGGCTCCGTTTCGGCTGGGATGCTTGCGGTCGATCGAAGAGACCTTCCTCAAAACCCTCCCAATCGACTGAGCCAAGCGGATCACGCGGGAAGCCCGTTTCCGACCCACCAGGCTTCAAACGCGGTGGGATCGTTGAACCGGTGAGAGACGAACCCCAGCTCCTGCGCGGTTGCTATATTGGCCGCGCTGTCGTCGATGAACGCCGTGCTCGACGGATCCAGGCCGGCGCGATCGATCAGGAGTTCAAAGATCGCCGGATCCGGTTTGATCACCCCCTCCTCGCCCGAGACGACGACGGTATCGAAGCAACGCAGGAAATCGAATCGACTCGCCGTCGCCGGAAAGGTCTCGGCGCAGAAGTTGGTCAGCCCATGCACCGGAATGCCGGCTGCCTTGGCGCGCCGCAGGGCCGCGACCGTTTGCGGTATCTCGCCCGGAATCATCTCCTGGAACCGACCGTAGAACGACCGGATATGCGCGGCGTAGTCGGAATGGCGCCCGATCGCCTCTTCTACCGCCTCGGCAATGGGCCGCCCGCGATCCTGCTCCAGGTTCCACGCTTCGGTACAGACAGTCGACAGAAACCAATCGACCCGGCGGTCGTCCGCCGTCATGTCGGCATGGGTGAACAGTTTTCGGTACAGGTGCCGCGGGTCCCACCGGATCAGCACGTTCCCGATGTCGAAGACGACGGCATTGACGGTCGCAGACATGATCGAATCCTTTGCGCTCGGCGAAGATCGGATAAGAGTCGGGCGGCTTCAGTCTTCCAGCGGCGGATCGACCGCCAGGATGAGGGCGGAGTGGTCAAGATCGCCGAACCCGCTTTCGACCATCGCCTCCCAAAGCGCGGCATTGGTCTCCAAGCCGGGCAGCGCGATCCCCGCGGTTTGGGCCAGGGCCAGGGCCGCCCGCATGTCCTTGCGCTGGATGGTCGCCTTGGCCCGGGCGCGGAAGTCTCCCGTGGCCATGCGTTCGCCATGCAACTCGAGAATCCGGCTTTGGGCGAATCCGCCCATGATCGCCTCGCGCAGCAGCCCCGGATCCACCCCCGCGCGTCTCCCGAGGGCCATGGCCTCGGCGACGGCACCGATGGTCATGCCGACGATCATCTGGTTCGCCGTCTTGGCCACTTGCCCGGACCCGACGGCGCCCACATGGGTCACGCGTTTGCCGAGAACCCGGAGCACGGGCTCCACTCGTGCGAAGTCGGGATCGCTGGCCCCAACCATGATGGTCAGGCTGCCGTCCTCGGCCGCGGTGGTGCCCCCGGACACCGGGGCGTCGATCCAATTGCCGCCGCCCATCCGAAGCCGTCCCGCGAGATCCTGCGTGGCGGACAGGCCGGTCGTGCCCATGTCGACCACGATGCCGTCCTCGGCAAGGCCATGCAGGACGCCCCACTGGTCGTCCACGGGATCAAACACGACCTCGCGGACGGCATCGGCGTCGGTGACCATGACGATGACGATGTCGGATGCTTCGGCAACATGCCGAGGGGATGGCTGCGCGGAAACGCCCCGGAGCTCGGAGGCCAGGGCCTCGGCCTTCTCGATCGACCTATTCCATAGGGCAAGCTCGGCTCCGGCGGCAGCGAGCCGTCGGGCCATCGGCGTGCCCATCAGGCCGAGACCCACGACGCCGATCCGCCAGCCCGTCAGGACCGGCGGGACATCAGATGCGCGGGGCTCGCTCACGACCGGGCCCCGATCGGATCAGATACGGGCGTAGCGGGCGCCGGCGCCGCGTTCGATCGCCGCCGCGGTCAACCGGTCGACGTTCAGATCGTGACGCAGCATCTCGAGGTAGCGCAGTTCCTCCTGGGTCGCCTCGCCGTCCGCGGCGACCACGTCGCAGGCCAGCGCGTAGGCGGTGGGGCAGAGCCGTTCCGGCAGGTTCGCCTTGATCTGACCGATCGCGGTATCGAGACCGTCCGCCTCCGACAACATGTCGGTCGCGGCGGCGGCCAGTTGCGGCAGGTTGCCCCGTTCGAAATCTGCGAAGATCGGCAGGTGATGAACGATACCGCGAATGGTCTCCAACTCGCTGTCTGCAAGCGACCCGTCGGCGGCGGCACCGAGCACCATGGCGTAAACGAGGGCGGCGTGGTGGCTGATCATCGAAATCCCTTGAGGCAGGTGGCTTTCATGCCGGATCGGTATACCGGTCCGCGCGGGCGGCGACAACCGAACCGGCATACCATCGACCGCCGCTGTCATTCCGAATGGAGAGCAGAGACCGGCAAGCCCGTACGACATGACTGCCAACGATTGGATCGCACCGGTTCGGCGCCCGCCGACCCACAGGCAGACTCACGACAGAACTGGGTTTGATCGCGGCCCCATGCCGTGCGACCGTCACGTGTGACCCGGGAGAAAAACATGGCGACCCCCCTGAAGGATTATTTCGAACACGGAATCGCGGCCTATGCCCAGGATTTGCGGGACGGCACGGTGACGGCGACACAGGCCACGGAAGCCTGCCTGGCGCGGATCGAAGCGTACGGCAAGCTGGATGCCTTCCAGGTGGTCGACGGCGGCCGAGCTCTCAAGGCAGCGCAGGCAATCGACGCCCTGCTCGCCTCCGGGATCGATCTTGGTCCGCTGATGGGCGTTCCGGTCGGGGTGAAGGACATCATTGCCCTCGAGGGGCTGCCGACGACCAACGGCTCGCAGATGAAGAGCGACCATCTGACCGGCCCGGAGGGGACGGTGGTGCAAGCTCTAAAGGCGGCCGGTTGCATTCCGATCGGCAAGACCAAGACGGTCGAATTCGCCTTGGGCGCGACAGGCGTCAATGAAGCTCGCGGTACGCCCTGGAACCCTTGGGATGCCGCCACCCATCGTATTCCCGGCGGCTCCTCCAGCGGATCGGCGGTGGCCACTGCGGCCGGCCTCTGCGGTTTCGCCCTCGGAACGGATACCGGCGGCTCCGTGCGAATCCCCGCCTGCTTCACCGGCCTGTTCGGTCACAAGACGACAGTGGGTCTCTGGCCGACCGATGGCGTCTTCCCGTTGAGCCCGAGCCTGGACTCGATCGGCCCGTTGACGCGCAACGCCGGAGACGCCGCATTGATCCATGCGGTGCTGACCGGCGAGCGAGTGCCCATGCCGGCACGCCTCGAAGGGCTCCGCCTCGGACGACCGACCAATTTCTTCTTCGACGACCTGGACGATCAGGTCGCCGGCACCGTGGAGGCGGCGATCGTCGCCCTGAGCGCCGCCGGCGTCGAGATCGTCGATGTCGAGATTCCCGAAGCGGCGGAACGGGCCCGGCTGTTCCCGGCGATCGTACCGCCCGAACTCATCGCCCGACTGACGCCGGAGGCTTTCGAGAAGGCGCGGCCGGCCATGGATCCGGTCACCGCCGAACGCGCGGCCCATGGCCTCTCGGTCTCGGCGACAGAGCATCTCGCCGCTCAGTATCGACGGCTGGAGCTGGAACGCATCGCGGCCGACCGGTTCGACGGGCTTGACGGTTGGATCTCCCCAACCTGCCCGTTCGTTCCTATGCCGGTCGAGAACCTGAAGCACCCGGAGGAAGCCGCCCGCGCCATGCTCTCGTCCCGGAACACCCAGGCCGGGAACCTTTTCAAGCTGTGCGCCGCGTCCCTTCCGATCCATCAGTTCGGCGCGGCGCTGCCGGTGGGCCTGCAGCTCATGTGCCCGGGCGGTCAAGACGGACGGCTGCTGTCCATCGCCATGGCGCTGGAGACGGTCCTGGGTGCCGGGAACGCCCCGGATCTCACTGGCTTCCAGGCGTAGCCGGGACCGACACGAGGGCCGTCCGCTCTCAACCGGCGGCGGCGCTCTCCCGGTTCATGCCGACCTTGCCGGCAAGCGACGCCTCAAGGAAAGGATCGATGTCTCCGTCCAGGACCGCCGACGGGTTGCCGCTCTCGTGACCGGTGCGCAGGTCCTTCACCATCTGATAGGGCTGCAACACGTAGGACCGGATCTGATGGCCCCAGCCGATATCGGATTTGGTAGCCTCGGTGGCGCTGGCCTCCTCCTCTCGACGCTGCAACTCGGCCTCGTAGAGCCGGGCTCGCAGCATGTCCATGGCCGTGGCGCGGTTGCGGTGCTGGGATCGGTCGTTCTGGCACTGCACGACGATCCCCGACGGAATATGCGTGATGCGGATCGCGGAATCGGTCCTGTTGACGTGCTGTCCACCGGCGCCGGAGGCGCGATAGGTATCGACCTTCAGATCCTTTTCCTCGATCACGATATCGATCGAATCATCGACAACCGGATAGATCCACGCGCTTGAGAAGCTGGTGTGGCGGCGGGCCTGGCTGTCGTACGGAGAGATCCTGACGAGCCGGTGGACGCCGCTCTCCGTCTTCAGCCAGCCATAGGCGTTGTGGCCGGAAATCTTGATGGTCGCGGATTTAAGACCGGCTTCCTCGCCCGCGCTCTCTTCAAGCCATTCGACCTTGTAGCCCTTCCGCTCGGACCAGCGGGTGTACATCCGGAGCAGCATCTCCGCCCAGTCCTGGGCCTCGGTGCCGCCCGCCCCGGCGTGGACCTCAAGATAGCAGTCGAGGCTGTCGGCCTCGCCAGAGAGCATGCTCTCGATCTGCATCTTCTCGGCCTTGGCGCGAACCGCCTCCAGTTCCTGCTCAGCCTCGGAAACCGTATCGCCGTCCCCCTCGGCCTCGCCGAGTTCGATCAGCATGACGCAGTCCTCGACCGCCTGGTCGAGAGACTTCACGTCCTCGATCTGCTTTTCCAGACGCGTGCGCTCCTGCATCAGCTTCTGCGCCCGGTCGGGATCGTCCCAGAGGCTCTGGTCCTGGGTCAGCGCGTCCAGTTCGGACAGTCGCGTCAGTGAGGCATCCCAGTCAAAGATGCCTCCTCAGCAGTTCGATCGACTGCTTGATTTCATCGAGGGTCTGAGTCGTCTCGGCGCGCATCGCGCCCTCCGTGCAGGTGTCGTCCGTCGGTCGCTGGCAGACGGTCTATCGCTTAATAGAGACCGGAACCGCTGGTCGCAACAGGCGCGGCGGAAGCGGGGGCCGACGCCGAACCGGAATCGCCCGATGGCATGGGGCCGACGCCGCCGCCGATCACGAGGCTCTCGCCGGTCGGCTCTGTTCCCGGCTTGAACGCTTCCAGAATCGCGCCGGGAGCGCCGGATCTCGACCGGCCGCCGGTATCGTGATCGATCCAGACCATCCGCACGCCCGGCGGGATCCGGAAGTCGGGCGTCACGACGCCGTCCAGCGCGTCCTTCATGAACAGCTTGAAGATCGGCGCGGCGACGTTCGATCCGGTATCTTTCTCGCCGAGCGTGCGCGGCTGATCGAAGCCGACGAAGACGCCGACCGCCAGATCCGGAGAGAAGCCGACGAACCAGGTGTCCATGTTGTTGTTGGTCGTGCCCGTCTTGCCGCCCAAGGTCTTGCCGAGCTCGGCGATCCGGCGCCCGGTACCCCGTTGGACGACGCCTTCGAGCATGGAAACCATCTGGTAGGCGGAGGCCGGGTCGGCGATCTGCTCCCGGGTGTCGGGGATCCGCGGCGGCGGCCCGCCGTCCCAGGCCCTCGCATTGCAGCCTTCGCAAGGACGGGCGTCGTGCCGGTAGATCGTCCTGCCGTGCCGGTCGACCACCCGGTCGAACAACGACGGGGTGATCCGCTTGCCGCCATTGACGAACATCGAGTACGCCGTCGTCACGCGCATCAGTGTCGTCTCGGCCGCGCCGAGCGAGAAGGACAGGTGGGGCTGCATCTCGTCGACCACGCCGAAACGCTTTGCGTACTGGACGACCTTGTCCATGCCGATGGTCTGCGCGAGCCTCACCGTCATCAGGTTGCGCGACTTCTCGATGCCGACGCGCATCGGCGTCGGCCCATAGAATTCGTTGGAATAGTTCGAGGGCTTCCATTTCGGCTGCCCCGGCCCCTGGTCGAGAACGAAGGGCGCGTCGAGAATCCGGGTCGCCGGCGTGTATCCGAGATCGAGTCCCGCCATGTAGACGATCGGCTTGAACGACGAACCAGGCTGCCGCAAGGCCTGGGTCGCCCGGTTGAACTCGCTCATTTCAGCGCTGTAGCCGCCACTCATCGCCAGAACGCGCCCGGTATGCGGGTCCATTGCCACGATCGCGCCGCCGACGTTCGGGATCTGACGGAGGGCCACGGTTGCCTCCTCGTAGGCCTCGCCGTCACCGTTTTCCGTCACGGCCTCGACCAGCACGACATCGCCGACGGACAGCACCGCCGTCACCGCGTTCGGCGTTGCGCCGAACCGCTGATCCTCAAGCCAGGGTCGCGCCCATTTCATCTCCTCGTAGGGCAGCGTTGCCAGCGATCCATCCGGAAACCCGATGGTCGCGGCCCTGGCATTCGCCTTGACCACCGCTCCGAGACGCCAATCCCCGAGACCGGCCGGACGCGCCACCTTCGCGAGGGCGTCGCCCCAGCCGGGCACGATGTCGATCTGCGCGATCGCTCCGCGCCATCCGTGTCTGCGGTCGTAGCTCTCCAGCCCCTCGCGCAGCGCCTTCTCGGCAATCTGCTGCAGGTGTGGATCCAGGGTCGTGCGGACCGATAGTCCACCTTCGTACAATCCCTTGTCGCCATATCGCTCAATGAGGTCACGGCGGACCTCCTCGGCGAAATAGGCGGCATCGGTCTCGTCTCCGGTAGAGGGCACGCTGACCGTCAGCGCCTCCCGCTTCGCCCCCTCCGCCTCGGCCGGGGTGATGAAGCCGTTCTCCACCATCTGACCGATCACCCAATTGCGCCGGCCCACGGCCGCGTCATGCCGACGGATCGGGTGATAGTTGTTCGGCGCCTTGGGGAGGGCGGCGAGGTAGGCCGCCTCGGCGACGGTCAGGTCGGCGAGCGGCTTGTTGAAATAGTTCAACGCCGCCGCAGCGACCCCATACGAACCGAAGCCGAGATAGATCTCGTTCAGATACAACTCGAGGATGCGGTCCTTGTTCAGCGCGCGCTCCATTCGGAACGAGAGAATCGCTTCCTTGGCTTTACGGTCGATCGATACCTCGTTGGTGAGCAGGAAATTCTTCGCCACCTGCTGGGTGATGGTCGATGCACCGATCGGGCGCCGGCCGGTGCCATAGTTCTTGATGTTGATGACGACGGCCGAGGCGAGACTGACGAAATCGATGCCGGGGTGGTTGTAGAAATTCTTGTCCTCGGCAGCGAGGAAGGCCTTCACAACCCGCTTGGGAATGGCCTCGATCGACACGAATACGCGCTTGTTGCGGGCATACTCGGCCAACAGCCGGCCGTCGCCCGCGTGAACGCGGGTAACCACAGGCGGTTCGTAATCCGCCAGGAACTCATAGTCCGGCAGATCGCGTCCGAAATGATGAAACGCGTACAGAACGGCCCCTGCTCCGCCGATCCCGGCAATCAGCAGAACCATGACGATACCGAGCAGCCACCGCATCAAATCTCTATACCTCCGACGCCCTTCTCCACCCTACCAGACACTCAGGACCTGTGCATTCCCAACGCCGTGAGGCCCACACCGTCTCCGTGGTTAGCGCATCAATGTGACGCGAAGACGGCGGTCGAGCGAGAGACGGCGCATCCAGCGTGTTTCGATGCTGGATCGACGCAGTCGCTGTGTGGCAGGCTTGCCCGAACCGCAACCCACCAGGGAATTTCACATGATCTCTCGCCTGCGCGCCGTTCTTTTCGCCTTTGCCGCCCTCGGTCTTTTGAGCGCTTGCGCCAGTGGCGCGAAACCCGAAGCGATGGTGGCGCATACCACCGACGTCACGGCGCCCGCCAATCCAACGCTTCAGGGACTCATGACGGTCGGCACCGTTAGCGGCGGCTCCGATACGAATCCAATGTGGACATCCCAGGTTGATGACGCCTCTTTCCGCCAGGCGCTGGAAGACAGTCTGCGGATACAGGGTTACCTCGCTCCGACGCAGGCGGAAGCACGTTATACGGTCGATGCCCAGATGCTTGCGCTCAACCAACCGTTCATCGGCTTCGAATTCACGGTGACATCCTCGGTCGAATATCGGGTCGACGGCGGCGGCCGTGGCCGGAGTATTCCGGTGACCGCCAAGGGCACCGCGACGTTCAGCGACTCCCCGCTCGGGGTGGAGCGGCTTCGACTCGCCAACGAAAAGGCCATCAAGGAGAACATCCGCGCCTTTCTGGTTGAGCTCTCGAAGTTCTGAGGTCGCTGAACGGTCCCCGCGGATTGACGCGGCAGCGCCGAGTTCGCACCCTATCGCAGACGCCCGCTCGGACCGGCCGGAGGAGACACCATGACCGAGATGCAGCTCGCCGATGACACCGTCGACATGTTTCGTCGGGACGGAGCGGTGAAACTGTCGGCCGTGTTCACCCGCGACTGGATCGCTGAACTGCGCGACGGTATCGACCGCAACATGCGCGAGCCCGGAATCTACGCCAAGGAATACACGCCGGAGGGCAGGCCGGGATACTTCTTCGGCGACTACTGCAACTGGCAGCGCATCCCCGAGTATGAGGACTTCCTCAAGAACTCGCCGGCCGCCGACCTTGCAGGCCAGCTCATGGGCTCGCGAGAAGTGGTGCTGTTCCACGAGCATGTCTTGGTCAAAGAGCCTGGGACCGAGGAACGGACCCCCTGGCACCACGACCAGCCCTACTACTGTATCGAGGGCACAAAGACCTGCTCGCTTTGGATCCCGCTCGATCCAGTCCCACGGGAGGTCTGCGTGGAGTTCATCGCCGGCTCACACGCCTGGGGCAAGCGCTTCCTGCCCACCAAATTCAAAGGCGAGGCCTACGACCGATCGGACGAGGGATTGGAACCGCTGCCCGACATCGAACTGCAGCGGGGCGAGCACACGATCCTGGGCTGGGACATGGAGCCGGGCGACGCCATCGCCTTCTCGTTTCTCACCGTACACGGCGCGCCGGGCAATCCGGGCGATGGCGGCAACCGTCGCCGCGCCTTCGCCGCCCGCTTCTGCGGAGACGACGTGGTCTACGTGAAGCGCGGCGGGGAGGTTTCGCCGCCCTTCCCGAACGTCCGTCTAGGCCATGGCGAGCCTCTCAGGGGCGAGGAGTTCCCGGTTCTTCGGGGTTGACCGCACGGAGCGAGAGCGGATCGGGCGGCCAGCCGCCTTGCCGCCCGACGCCCGCGCTGGTAGAGACCCCCTCCCACTAGCGATTCGCCCGCCTCCCTGACGGCACTCCGAGGCGGGCCGGGAGAGGCTCGATGGCCACCAGCACCGGAACAGACCGCGTCTACCTGTTCGACACCACGCTTCGCGACGGCCAGCAGACCCGCGGCGTCGATTTCACCGTGGCCGACAAGGCGGCGATCGCGAGGGCGTTGGATCAGCTCGGGGTCAACTACATCGAGGGCGGTTGGCCCGGCGCCAATCCCACCGACGATCGCTTCTTCTCCGAGCCGCCGAAATTGGAGAGCGCCCGGCTTGTCGCCTTCGGCATGACCCGGCGCCCCGGCCGCAGCGCCGAGAACGACCCTGGGCTCGCCGGCATTCTCGACGCCCGCGTTCCCGCGGTGTGTCTGGTCGGCAAGACCTGGGACTTCCACGTCGACGTGGCTCTGGAGATCGAGCGCGACGAGAACGTTGCGATGGTCCGCGACAGTATCGCCCGCGCCGTCGCGGTCGGCCGCGAGGCGATGTTCGACTGCGAGCATTTCTTCGACGGGTTCAAGGCCAATCCTGACTACGCCCTGGACTGCGCGGAGGCCGCCTATGCGTCCGGCGCGCGTTGGGTAGTCCTCTGCGACACCAACGGCGGTACGCTGCCGCATGAGATCGAGGAGATCGTCGCTAAGGTCGCGCAGAAGGTTCCGGGCACCCATCTTGGTATCCATTGCCACAACGACACCGGCAACGCGGTCGCCAATTCGCTCGCCGCCGTTCGCGCCGGGGCCCGGCAGGTGCAAGGCACGATCAACGGCCTCGGCGAACGCTGCGGCAACGCCGACCTGATGGCGATCATTCCGAATCTCATCATCAAGATGGGTATGGAAACGAGCGTCGGCTCCGAAAAGCTGAAGCACCTGACGGCAGTCTCGCGGCTGCTCGACGAGCGCCTGAACCGTGCCGGCGACCCGCACCGCGCCTATGTCGGGGCCGCCGCCTTCGCCCACAAGGGCGGCCTGCACGTCTCGGCCGTACAGAAGGATCCGACAACCTACGAGCATGTGGAACCGTCAAGCGTAGGCAATCAGCGCCACATTCTGGTCTCCGACCAGGCGGGACGCTCCAACATTCTCGCGCGCTTTGCCGAGATCGGCGTCGAGGTCGACCCCAAGCACCCGAAGGTTCAGCGATTGGTCGACGAGGTGAAGGAGAAGGAGTTCCTCGGCTACTCCTACGACAGCGCGGAGGCTAGTTTCGAGCTGCTGGCCCGCCGGATGATCGAAGGGGTACCGGACTACTTCACCATCGAGCGCTGGCGCGTTATGGACGAGCGTCGCTTCAACGCCCGTGGCCAACTCGTCATCGAATCCGAGGCGACCGCGACGCTGAAGGTCGGCGGCACCTCCCGTCACGAGGTCGCGGTCGGCAACGGCCCGGTGAACGCGCTCGACACCGCCATCCGCAAGGCCCTGAAGCCGTCCCTACCGGGCATCCAGGATATGCGGCTGATCGACTACAAGGTCCGCATCCTGCCGCCTGCACGCGACGGCGACGGCACCGATGCCACGACGCGGGTCATGATCGAGAGCGAGGACGGCAGCGGCACCACCTGGCGCACGGTCGGCGTCAGCCCGAACATCATCGACGCGTCCATCGCCGCCTTGTCCGACGCCATCACCTGGAAGCTGTTGCGGGACGGCGCGACGGCGCCGAGCGGCGGACTCTAACGCCATGGCGGGGACGGATCACGGCCGCCTCGACACCGGAGCGGGCGGCGGCCCGCAGCCGGCCATCGTGCTGGTCGAACCGCAGCTCGGAGAGAATATCGGCGCCTGCGCTCGAGCCATGCTGAACTGCGGCCTAACCGACATGCGGCTTGTCAGTCCTCGCGACGGCTGGCCGAACCCCAAGGCGGAGGCGATGGCCGCCGGGGCGTTGGAGGTGCTCGAGCGGGCGCGGGTCTACTCGACGACGGCCGAGGCCTGCGCCGACCTGACCTATGTGCTGGCGACCACAGCCCGGCCGCGTGGCGTGACGAAGGAAGCTTTGGTCCCCCGCGCCGCCGCCGCCCGGCTCCACGCACGGATCGGAGCAGGCCAGCCGGCGGGCGTCCTGTTCGGTCCGGAACGCGCCGGATTGGTGAACGAGGACATTACCCTGGCCGACGCGGTGATCACCGTACCGCTGAATCCGGGCTTTTCGTCCCTCAACCTAGCCCAAGCCGTGCTGCTGGTCGGCTACGAGTGGTTCCAGGGCGGCGACGACACCCCCGATGTTCACCTAATGGGCGACGGTCCGCCGGCACCGGTCGAGACCCGCGAGTTCTTCTTTTCGCGCCTGGAAACGGAGCTGGAGGACGCGGGGTTCTTCTACCCCGAACATCTGGGGCCGACCATGAAGCGGAACCTGCGCACCCTGTTCACCCGTGCCGGCATGACAGACCAGGAGGTCCAGAGCCTTCACGGGGTGATCAAGGCTCTGACGGGCAAACGCCGCCGCGCACCGTGACACCCTGTTTCTCCGCCCGGAGGCGGATGGCTAGGGCTTCTTGCTCAGCAAGGCGTCCAGACTGATGTGCTCCGGCGACTCGAACATCGTCATGATGTACCGAACGTCGCCCCGCGAGTAGCCGTCCGCCAGGAAGTGCAGGAAATACCCGTTCAGCCAGGCCGACGTCACGCACAGCGCGATGATCGGGATCTGCTGGCGGGTCGCGCTGTTCATCAGGAACGGATAGTTCTGCACCAGTTCCTCGCTCCAGATCTTGTTGAACCGGGGGTCGAGCGGGCGCAGCAGACCCTCCTGGAAGATCCGGTAGGACAGCCACATCTGCTCCATCGCGGAGTATTCGTTCTCGCTCCCGGTCTCGTACACGTCGCGCAGAAACGCCTTGTGACGATCCGGGCGAAGCACCATGACACCTGTGTTGACCATGTCCGGCTGGTCGTCCGGCAGACCGGCCTCGGCATACCGCTCCTGCGCGGTCGGACCGCGCTCGCGCTTGAAGATGCCGCTGCCGAAGCGGAACGCACGATCCCAACGGTTCTCAAGCGTCTCGGCGTTCGGCTGGGTGGCGCCGAAGGGGACCGCGCCGATACCGTCGGAGCCACCGTAGTGCTCGACGATGCACGGAGCCGAGTGGTAGTTCACGAAGATATCGGCATCGATCCAGACCACATGGTCGTAGCTCTGAAGACTCGGATGCTCGAGGATCAGGCATTTCTGCCAGTGCGGCGTCCGTTCGGTGCCTCGCGGCGTCTGGTCGATATAGTCGTCGATGAGAACCAGGTCGTAGCCGTGTCGGTCGGCATAGGCCTGAACGCTCTTGCGATAGAGGCCGTTCCACATCGACTGATAGCCCTCGCCGATCACCATCGTGGTCAGCGCCTTGCGCCCCGCCATCTCGCATCCTCGCATCAATCCCGAAGAAGGGACCGTAGGCGGCCCGAAAGCCGGATGTAAAGCGCGGCGACCTGCCGGAGTCGGTCATCCGCCCGCGTCGATCACCCGGCGGAAGTAGTCGACGGTTCGCGCCAGCCCCTCCTCGAGCGGAACCGACGGCTGCCAGTCCAGCAAGTCTCGAGCGCGCGAAATGTCCGGCTGGCGCTGACGCGGATCGTCTTCCGGCAGGGGCCGATATTCGATCCGCGACGTCGATTTCGTGAGCCGGATCACGGTCTCCGCGAGTTCCAGCACCGTGGACTCCGTCGGATTGCCCAAATTGACCGGACCGGTGACCGTGTCGGGACTCCGCATCAGCCGCACAGAGCCCTCCACAAGATCGTCGACATAGCAGAACGAGCGGGTCTGACTGCCGTCGCCATACAGCGTGATGGGCTCGCCCTGGAGCGCCTGCATGACGAAGTTCGAGACGACACGGCCATCGCGCGGATGCATGCGCGGTCCATAGGTGTTGAAGATCCGCGCCACCTTGATCCCCAGACTGTGCTGGCGGCGATAGTCGAAGAACAGCGTCTCCGCGCACCGCTTGGCTTCGTCGTAGCAGGCCCTTGGACCAATCGGATTAACGTTGCCCCAATACTCCTCGCGCTGAGGATGCACCGTCGGGTCTCCGTATACCTCCGAGGTTGATGCCTGAAAGATCCGAGCATCCAACCGCTTGGCGAGGCCCAACAGGTTGATGGCGCCATGCACCGAGGTCTTCGTGGTCTGGACGGGATCGTGCTGGTAGTGGATCGGCGACGCCGGGCACGCGAGATTGTAGATCTCATCGACCTCGACATAGAGCGGGAAGGTCACGTCGTGACGGATAAGTTCGAACTCGCGGTTCTCCAGCAGGTGGGTGACGTTTGCCCGCGTGCCGGAGAAGAAATTGTCGACGCAGACCACCTCGCATCCTTCGCCCAGCAGCCGTTCGCAGAGATGCGAGCCGATGAAGCCCGCACCGCCGGTCACGAGGACGCGTTTCCGCCCGAAATAGTCCTGGCGCATGAGATTCAGGGCTCCGTTCGGCGTGGGAGTGGGCCATCGACGAGACCGCCGACCGCATCAAGAATATCCGCTATCGACGATCGATGCGAGGCACCAGAGCGGCCCCACGCTTCGGCGGAATGCCACGGTCCGTTTGACATTTGCCGGTCGATCCGTATAACGCGCCCATTCCCGAGAACGAGGAGCATACGCAATCGGTATGTTCCCGGCCCGGATACCGCTTCGGCGGCGCTCCGGATCGCCCTATCGGGACAACCTGCCCGCCGGCCGCATTCAGAGCCGCGAATGGGCTGAAGAAGAAGGAGTGACGCGATGGCCAAGCGCATCGCCGCGAAGCATAAGATCGACCGCCGCCTGGGTGTAAACCTCTGGGGCCGGCCGAAATCCCCGCTCAATAATCGCGAATACGGCCCGGGTCAGCACGGGCAGCGCCGCCGCAAGCCGACCGACTACGGCGTGCAGCTGATGGCGAAGCAGAAGCTGAAGGGCTACTACGGCAACATCGGCGAGAAGCAGTTCCGCAAGTACTACGCCGAGGCTGTCCGCCGTAAGGGCGATACCGGCGAGAACCTGATCGGCATTCTCGAGACCCGTCTCGACGCCGTCGTCTACCGCATGAAATTCGTGCCGACCGTCTTCGCCGCCCGTCAGCTCGTCAACCATGGCCACGTCAAGGTCAACGGCAAGCGCGTGAACATCCCCTCATACCTGGTGCGCGAAGGCGACGTGGTCGAGGTCAAGGAGAAGTCGCGGGAGCTGCCGGTCGTGCTCGAGGGCGCACAGTCGAACGAGCGCGACGTGCCGGACTATCTGGAAGTCGACCACTCGAAGATGACGGGCACCTTCGTCCGGACCCCGAAACTCGAGGATGTGCCGTATCCGGTGCAGATGGAACCGAGCCTCGTGGTCGAATTCTACTCGCGCTGATACGCAGCGCGTCGACGACACTGCGATCGGCCAGCCCTTGTGGCCGGCCTTTTTGCATGGCGCGTCCCAACTATCCTCAGCCGCTCCCCGAGCGTTAACCAATTGTTGAATGCGTTTGAGTCATATTTCATTCAACTGTAGGGGAGAACGAGGATATGGCGACGGCGACGGTGCATACGCCGGCCCCGATTTTGGTGGTCCAGGCCGTCCGTGAGCATCAGCTTGGGCATCTTGAAGCGGCGGCGGAGCTATATGCCCGCGCCCTGCAGATCGACCCGGCGGAACCGGACGCCTTGAACCTGCTTGGGACGCTGCATCTTCAGAGCGGCGACTTAGCCGCGGCCGTTCCGTTCTCCGCCAAAGCAGTGCTGGTCGATCCACGCTCGGCCTCCGCCTTCAATAATCTCGGTCTGATCTTCAAACAAGCGGGCCAGACCGCAGCCGCCGCGGACTGCTATCAGAAGGCGATCCGGATCGACGGGCAGTTCGCCGACGCCCACAACAATCTCGGCGTGATCCTTAAGGCCGAAGGCCACCTGCTGCGCGCGATCGACTGCTATCGCCGCGCCCTCGATATCGATCCGACCCTTGGCGAAGCCTTCAACAATCTGGCCAACGCCTATCAGGAGATCGGCGAACTGAACGAGGCCGTGGAGGCGTATCTGCAGGCCGCGGAGCGGATGCCGGACAGCGACACCGTTCATTTCAACGTCGGTCTGCTCCTGAACAGACAGGGTCGCTACGACGACGCGCTTGTTCACCTGCGCCGTGCCTTGGAAATCAATCCCAACCGCGCCGACGCCGAGCATTTGGTCGCCGCTCTGGAGGGTCGAACCACCCGTACCGCGCCCCCCGACTACATCCGCAAACTCTTCGACGACTATGCACCGCGCTTCGAGGCGCATCTGGTGGGCGAATTGGGCTGCCGGATCTACCTCGACATGGTCCGGCTGATCAATCAGCACAGGGGACAACGCAGGTTCTCCCGATCCCTCGATCTCGGCTGCGGCACCGGGCTCGCCGGCGCTGCGGCGCGCGACTTCGTCGACGAACTCGTCGGCGTCGACATCTCGGAAAAAATGCTCCGTCAGGCGGAGGTGAAGGGCGTCTACGACTCGCTGCAAGCCGCCGAAATCCACAGCTACCTGGAACAGAACGAAGA
Organism: Alphaproteobacteria bacterium; assembly: GCA_024742275.1. Classification (GTDB taxonomy): domain Bacteria; phylum Pseudomonadota; class Alphaproteobacteria; order Thalassobaculales; family Thalassobaculaceae; genus Thalassobaculum. The sequence goes on from JANSYS010000010.1 coordinate 45,290, forward strand.
CCCGCTGGATCTCGTCATGGCCAGCGACGTGTTCATCTACATCGGCGCGCTGGACACCATGATAAGCCTACTCGCCGCTCGCATGACCGACGGCGGCTTCCTCTCCTTTTCCGTCGAGGCGGAGGTTCCCTCAGCGTCCTGGATCCTGCGAGCGTCCGGGCGGTTCGGTCATGGAGATGCCTACATCTCCGCGCTGATGGAGGAGAACGGTTTCCGCGTCCTCGACAAGCTAAGCACCGACCTCAGGAGCGATCGCGGCAAACCAATCCCGGGCGTTATCTATCTGGCGCAGAAGCGCGCCGCCTGAGGATCTCCAGGTACCCATAGACGGAATCTGGACTGTCGCCCGTTTGCGACTAGATTGCGTATCGTTCAAAGTACCCGTTGGAGACACGCTCCCGGGCCCGCCAGCGGAGGGGCTGCATGAGTGTCTTGCGTCAGATCCTGATCGTCGGAGTCTTGGCGGCCATCGGTGCCGGCGGGTGGACCGTGGCCGGACCTTTGCTGTCGGATTCCGCCGACGGCGCCAGGCCAAAAAACGGCAACGGGTCGGCGAGACCAGCGGCCGCCGTGGTCGCGGCGGTGGACTTCGCCTCCGAACGCGTCCGCGTCGAGGCCGTCGGAACGGCGCGGGCCGTTCGCTCGGCAACGCTCTTCGCCCCCACCGCCGGCGAGATCGAGTCCATCAATTTCACCGCCGACGCGCCGGTCGAGCAAGGCGACGTTCTGCTGGAACTGGACCGCGAGGCCGAGGAACTGGCCGTCGACCTCGCTCGGGTTCGGCTCGCCGACGCCGACAGGATCGTTAAACGGCTCACCAGCCTGAGCCGGACCGGCGCCGTGGCCCAGGCGACCCTCGACGATGCGCTGACGACGCTTGAGGCGGCCCGTATCGAGCTGAAACAGGCCGAAGTCGCACTCTCCGATCGACTTGTCGTGGCGCCGTTCTCCGGCCGCATCGGCCTCACCGACCTGGATGTCGGCGACCGCGTCGCACCGGACACGCGGATTGCGAGCCTGGACGACCGCTCCGCCCTCCTGGTCCGCTTCGACGTTCCGGAAGCCTTGCTGGGGCGTGTGCAAGTCGGCGATTCCGTGTCGGTCGTGCCCTGGTCGAGCGGCGACATTCGGGCCGAGGGAACGATCTACGACGTGGGCAGCCGCGTCGACGAGGAAAACCGGGCCTTCGCGGTCCGGGCCAGAATCCCCAACGATGCGGATCTCCTGCGCCCCGGCATGAGCTTTCGGGTCAACTTGGACATCCACGGCGCCGAACACCCGAAGGTGCCGGAGGTGGCGATCCAATGGGGCGGTGACGGATCCTTCGTCTGGGCGGTCGGCGGCGGCACCGCGCGCCGTGTGCCCGTGACCATCCTTCAGCGCCAGGGAGCCGCGGTCCTCGTTGACGGAGCGATCGGTCGCGGGGATCTGGTGGTCGTCGAAGGTCTTCACCGCATGCGGCCCGGCGCCCCCGTCGACGTCATTTCCGACAGTACCGCGGCACCGAAATCGATCCCGGCGCGGCTCCAGGACGCCAGCTCGTGAGCCAGTCTTCGCCGCAACCCACGCCCGGCATCAGCGATCTCCCGGCGCTGAGCGTCCGGCGGCCGCTGCTCGCCCTCGTGCTGAACCTGCTGATCGCGCTCGCCGGCGTCGCCGCGATTCTGGCGGTGGAGGTGCGCGAACTGCCGAACGTTGACCGGCCCATCGTCACCGTACGCGGCATCCTGCAGGGTGCGTCGCCGGAAACCATGGACCGGGAGGTCACCAGCATCGTGGAAGGTGCGGTCGCTCGGGTAAACGGCGTTCGCGAGATCCGGTCTTCCAGCGAGGAAAACAATTTCCGCATGCGGGTCGAGTTCGATCCGGGGGCGGATCTCGATCTCGCCGCCGCCGACGTGCGCGAGGCGGTCAGCCGGGTCGAACGGGAACTGCCGGACAATGTCGAGCAGCTCGCCGTGGTGAAGGCCGATGCCGACGCCTCGCCGGTTCTTCGCCTCGCCGTGCTCGGCGAGACACTGAGCGACGAGGAACTGTCGCGCGTCGTCGAGAACGACATCATCCCGGAACTGATCTCGGTCGACGGTGTCGCCGACGTGACCCAGTTCGGCGACCGTGAGCGGCAGCTCCGGGTGGTGCTCGATCCGCTGCGCCTCAGCGCCTACAGGCTTTCCGTCAGCGACGTGATCGACGTCCTGGAAAACGCGCCCTTCGACATTCCGGCCGGCAGCTTCGGCTCCAAGGACCAGGAACTGATCGTGCGGGCCGACGCCACGGTGGAGGATGCGGCGGAGGTCGAGGCGATCGTCATCCGCGACAACATCCGGATCGGCGACATCGCGCAGGTGTTCTTCGGCCCCGAGGACGCAGAAAGCATCGTCCGGGTCAACGGCGCCCAGGTGATCGGCCTCGGCATCGTACGTCAGGCCCAGTCCAACACCATCGAGATTTCCGAGAGCGTGCGCGCCACCGTGAGCGAACTGAACGCCCGGTTCGACCGTATCCAGATCCTGGTGACCTCGGACGACGCCCTGTTCATCGAGGGGTCGGTGGAGGAGGTACTCTACACCCTCGCCCTGGCGGTGCTGATCGTGATCGCGACGCTCTGGCTGTTCCTGGGCTCGCCAAGCGCCACCCTTATCCCCTGCGTGTCGATCCCGGTCGCGCTCATCGGATCGGTAGCCGCGATCTGGATGCTGGGATTCTCGATCAACATCCTGACGCTTCTGGCACTGGTGCTGGCCACCGGCCTGATCGTCGACGACAGCATCGTGGTGCTGGAGAACATCCAGCGGCGCCGGGCCCAGTCCCTGGGCGCGCGGGCCGCAGCCGTCCTCGGATCACGCCAGGTGTTCTTCGCGGTCATCGCGACCACGGCAACGCTCGTCTCGGTCTTCGTGCCGATCTCCTTTCTGCCAAGCACGGCCGGCCGGCTGTTCCGGGAGTTCGGCTTCGTGCTCGCCATCGCCGTGCTGATCTCCTCCTTCGTCGCCCTCACCTTGGTACCGGCGCTTGCCGCCCGACTCGGCGAGGAGCGTAGGAGAGACAGCGGCCTGCGCCATGCCCTCGGGCGGGTCGGTGGCCGGCTGTCCGACCTCTACACCGCGACCCTGCGGGCGACCCTGAACGCACCGCTCGTCGTCCTCGCCCTCGCCCTGGCCCTGGCCGCCGGCTCCTGGCTGGCTTTCGAACGCCTCAACCGCGAACTGCTGCCGGACGAGGATCGGGGGATCGTGTTCGCCTTCGGTACCGGCCCGGACGGGGTCGGCCTCGGCTACAGCGACCGGCAGGCGGACAAGATGGAGGCTGTCCTGCAGCCCTATCTGGATAGCGGCGAGATCGAGTCCCTGTTCACCATCGTCGGCCGGTACGACCTGAACAGGGTATTCATCTCGGCGCCGCTCGCACCGTGGAAAGAGCGGGAGCGCTCGCAGCGGGAGATCATGGACGAGCTGCGGCCCAAGATGAACGCGATCCCAGGCATGCGGATCCGCGTCTACGGATCCAACAGCCTCAACCTGCGCAGCAACTCGGGCGGCCTAGAGGCCGCGCTCATCGGAAACGACTATCTCCGGCTCTACGAGGCCGCCAAGGACATCGCGCGGGAAGCCGAATCCCGGCTGCCCTATCTGTCCGACATCCGGATCTCATATCAGCCGACCCAACCCCAGCTGTCGGTGCGGATCGACCGGCGCCGGGCCTCCGATCTGGACATCCCGCTCGACGATCTGGCGGATACCCTACGGGTGATGATCGACGGTATGGACGTCGCTGACCTGAACGTCAGCGACCAGTCGATCCCAATCATGCTGGAGGCGCGCGGCGGGGCGATCGACGATCCGAGCGATCTGGTCAATCTGCATGTCCGCACCGACAACGGGACGCTCGTGCCTTTATCCAGTCTGGTCTCACTCAAGGAGGAAGGAGTGGCGGCCGAGCTGGACCGCCACGTTCAGCGCCGCGCGGTGGAAATCGACGCCGATGTCGACCCCAGCGTGACCCTCCAGCAGGCCACGGTCGACATACGCCGGATCGCCGACGCCGTACTGGCGGAAGACATCGACCTGATCCTGCTTGGCGAGGCGGAGGCCCTGGAAGAGGCGGAGCGGGAGGTGATGATCACCTACGCCATCGCCATCGTCGTCGTCTTCCTGGTGCTGGTGGCCCAGTTCGAGAGCCTGACCAGCGCCGCCATCGTGCTGGTCACCGTTCCGTTCGGGATCGCCGCGGCGATCTACGCCCTGTTACTGACCGGCACGTCGATCAACGTCTACAGCCAAATCGGCCTGGTGATGATGATCGGTCTGATGGCGAAGAACGGAATCCTGGTGGTCGAGTTCGCCGATCAGCTCCGCGACCGCGGCCTGCCGGTCAGGGAGGCGGTGGAGAGAGCGGCGGAAGTGCGGCTGCGCCCGATCGTGATGACGATGATATCGACCGTGCTCGGCGGCCTGCCACTGATCCTGAGCGAGGGTCCGGGCGCCGAGGCCCGCGCGGCGATTGGCTGGGTGGTCTTCGGCGGGCTCGGCATCGCCGCGGTCTTCACCCTGTACCTGACTCCGGTGGTCTACCTTCTCCTCGCTCCGTTGTCGCCGGCGCGGGCTGCCGGAACAGGACGGCTCGAGCGCGAGATGGCCCATGCCGCGACCGTCCCGGACGTGGCGGAAGGCGACGCACCGCAGCCTTCCACCCAGCCTTCTCCCCAGCTTCCCCCCCGGCCAGTCTCACCTGGAGCCGGCGGCGACTGACCGGTCCGCCGTTTGATGCTACAGACGTCCAACCGGTCAGTCCGGCATCGACGGAGGGCCCAACCGTGACCGCTTTCGACATCGCCGCGATCCTCGTCTGTCTGGCCGCCGGGTGCGGGGTGCTGAACCATTTTCTGTTCCGTCTGCCGTCGACGGTGGGTCTCGTGCTGATCGGCCTCGGCGCATCCCTGATCCTGATCGGCATTGATGCGGTGATGCCAAGCTTCAGCCTCGATGATGTGGTCCGCAGCCACCTCCTGGAGATCGACTTCGCCGACACCCTGCTGAAGGGAATGCTCGGTTTTCTGCTGTTCGCCGGGGCCTTGCACGTCGACTTCGAGTCGCTCAAGGAGCAGAAATGGGCGGTCGCCCTGATGGCCAGCCTCGGGGTGCTGATCTCCACCGCCCTGGTCGCCCTCGGCTTCCACCTGCTGACCGGCGTGCCCATTCTGATCGCCTTCGTCTTCGGCGCGCTGATCTCACCGACCGATCCGGTGGCGGTGCTGAGCCTGCTCAAATCGATCAAGGTCCCGGCGTCGCTGGAAACCAAGATCGCCGGCGAGAGCCTGTTCAACGACGGCGTGGCCTATGTGGTCTTCCTGGTCGCCTCGGCGGCGGCGTTCCGCACGGGGTCGGACGCGCCCCTGGGGGTGCTCGACATGGCCGAACTGTTCCTGGTCGAGGCGGTCGGCGGCGCGATCCTCGGCGGTGCCGCGGGATGGCTGGTCTATCGGGCGATGCGCCGGATCGACGACTACGCGCTTGAGGTGCTGCTGACCCTGGGTCTGGTCATGGGGACCTATGCGCTGGCCAGCGCTCTGCACATGAGCGGTCCCATCGCCGTCGTCGTCGCCGGCCTGCTGATCGGCCATCGAGGCGTGAAGTTCGGCATGAGCACCAACACCCGCGAGCATGTGGACGCCTTCTGGCGACTGATAGACGAGATCCTGAACGCCGTGCTGTTCCTACTGATCGGGTTGGAGGTGCTGGCCGTCGCCTTTGACACCAGCTTTCTGCTTTACGGACTGGCGGCGATCCCGATGGTGCTGGCGGCCCGGGCGGTCGCCGTCGGCGTCCCGATCACCGTGCTCAGACTGCGTCGGGTGTTCACGCCGGGCGTGGTTCCGATCATGACCTGGGGCGGGTTGCGCGGCGCGATCTCCGTCGCCCTGGTCCTGTCCCTGCCCGACCATCCGGAGAAGCCGATGCTGCTCACGGTGACCTACGTGGTGGTGATCTCCTCCATTGTCATCCAGGGCCTGACGACCGGGAAGGTGGTGAGGCATTACGTTAAAGAGACCGGCGACGCATAGCGCGTCAGCCGAGAACGGCTATTGTCTCGGCGATCCCCGCCCCCGCCTCACCCATGGCTGTCATCGCGGCGTCGAGCGAGCCGTCCAGGTCGATGGCGCGACAGGCGTCGGCCAGGAGCACTGCCTCGAACCCTGCCTTGCGGGCGTCCAGGACCGACCATGCGACGCAGAAATCGGTCGCCAGTCCGGCGAAAAACAGGCGCCGGAACCCCCGCTCCCGCAGGTATCCTGCCAGGCCCGTCGGGGTGGTCTGATCGTTCTCCATGAACGCCGAATAGCTATCGATGCCGCGCCGGTACCCTTTGCGAAGCACCAAATCGGCGCCGCCGAGCGCCAGATCGCGATGCAACTCGGCGCCAGCCGTGTCCTGGATGCAGTGATCCGGCCACAGGGTCTGGGGGCCATAGGGCATCTGCACGGTCCCGAACGGCTCCCGGTCGGGATGCTGGGAGGCGAACGAGCTGTGACCGGCCGGGTGCCAGTCCTGGGTGACGACCACATGGTCGAAACGCTCTACCAGACGGTTGGCGACCGGCACCAACAGATCGCCCTCGGCCACGGCCAACGCACCGCCGGGCATGAAGTCGTATTGCAGGTCTATCAGGACGAGACAGTCGGTCTCGCGCAGCGGCTTCATGGACATGGGTACCTCCGAAAAGACCGCCGCAGGGTAGCGCGCCCCGCGGCCGTCCGTCATCCGGCACTCACGCGCTGCGAAAGGCTCCGCGGGTCCGGTTGGCGAAGGCGACCAGCGACAGCATGACCGGGACCTCGACCAGAACGCCGACCACCGTGGCGAGCGCGGCACCGGATTGCAGGCCGAATAGGCTGATCGCCACGGCGACCGCCAGTTCGAAAAAATTCGACGTGCCGATCAGGGCGCAGGGCGCGGCGATGTTGAACGGGATGCGCCAGGCCCAAGCCGCCGCATAGGCGATGAAGAAGATGCCGTAGGATTGGACGAGCAGCGGCACCGCGATCATGGCGATGACCGCCGGACGCTCGAGGATCACCTGACCCTGAAAGCCGAACAGCAGCACGACCGTCGCCAGCAGACCGAGGACGGAGATCGGCTTTATCGCGCCGGTAAAGCGGGCGACCGTCACCTCGTCGCCGCCGCGCGCCGTCAGCCGCCAGCGGGTCGCCGCCCCTGCCGCCAGGGGAATGATCACGTAGAGCCCGACCGAGAGCAGCAACGTCTCCCAAGGCACCTCGATATCCGTCACGCCGAGCAGGAAAGCAACGATCGGCGCGAAAGCGAACACCATGATCACGTCGTTCACCGACACCTGTACGAGCGTATAGTTCGGGTCGCCGCGGGTGAGCTGGGACCACACGAACACCATGGCGGTACAGGGAGCGGCCCCGAGCAGAATCAGCCCGGCGATGTACTGCTGGGCGTCGGCAGGAGAGATCAAGTCGGCGAAGACCACCTCGAAGAACAGCACGCCGAGCGCGGCCATGCTGAACGGCTTGACCAGCCAGTTCACCACCACCGTCACCACGAGCCCCTTGGGCTTGTCAGCGATGTGACCGAGGCTGCTGAAATCGACGCTCACCATCATCGGATAGACCATCGCCCAGATCAACACCGCGACGATCAGGTTGACGTTCGCGACCTCAACCGCCGCCAGCGCGCCAAACAGCCCCGGCAAGACTGATCCCAGGGCCACGCCGACCGCGATGCAGAGAGCGACCCAGACGGAGAGCCATTTCTCGAAGAACCCGATGCCGGCCGGAACCGCAACGCCATCCTGGGTCATGCTTGGTCCTTCAGTGAACGCGGTTCAGGCAGCAGTCTGTTGCGACCGGCGGAGAGAGTCCTGTGGCTGCGCGAAGGTGAGGCTGTCGAGCATCGGTCGAGATCAGGGTATTTCCTCGTCGGGGTCCGATGCTTCGAGAACCAGGAGGGTCAGGTCGTCACTCTGCCGAATCACTTCGTACAGATCCTCCCAGGGCGTGACGATCCGGCACCGGTATTCGGCGCCGATCCTCTCGATGATCAGAATTTCGAACCACGTATCGGTATTCGCCAGTCTAGCCCGGTAGCCCTGTTGAAGCAGCAGTTCGGCCGGCGACGCGATCCGGATTCCCCCAACCGAGAGATTGATGATACGCGCTTCGGTGTCGAGGATCTGACCCTCCAGGGTACTGATCGAGATCGTTGTCTCGGTGGTTCTTCGACTGAAAGCTCGACGATCCTCAGACATTTCCGATTCCACACGCTACCTGATCAGCCGGATCGGCGCCGCCGGCGGCGACTCGGGCATCCGAAAACTACGCATTGGTTTCGATAGTCTCACGCATCTGGTGCGCAAGGTTCAAGATTTCCCCGCGGGTCTGCTCCAGAGTCTCGATGAGACCGTCGATCTCGCGTTGCGTGATACGGCTGCCGCCCCCCCAAGCCCCTTCGGCGGTGGAGGCTGCTGCGGCCAGTCGGTTGGCCCCGAAGTTCAGAGACATCCCTTTCAATCCGTGCGCCAGTTTAGACGCTGCCAGCGGGTCGCCCTTCTCGTCGAGCGCCGCCAACGAGAAGCGGGTCTCGTCGAGGCTGCCCGCGAAACGGTCGAGCATCGTGACCACCATGTCCGGGTCCAAGGAACTGGCCAGCATATCGACCCTTGACCGGTCGATGACGTCCACGGGCGGCGCCGCAGGCTCCGACGACTCCGGCAACGGACCACTAGCAGCGCCCGACACCTCTCCAAGAAGCAGTTCCAGTGCCTCGAAATCGACCGGCTTCGCCAAGTACCCGTCGAAGCCCAGGCCGAGAAATCGATCTCGGTGGGCCGGCCCAGCGTGAGCCGTCAGTGCCACGATTGCCGGCCGCGCACCGTGCGCCGCGCGGATCCGGCGGGTGGCCTCCTCTCCATCCATCTCCGGCATCTCGATGTCCATCAAGACCACGTCGAACGGTTCCCGGGCGACAGCCTCGACGGCGTCGACCCCGTTCTCGGCCGTCGAGACCGTGTGGCCGAGCCTGGTCAGGGCGGTGTGCATGAGGATGCGGTTGATGTTGTTGTCCTCGGCCACCAGGAGCTTGAGAGGATTGGCCGTCCGAGGGTCCGCACTCGACGGCGCGGAGACCGGCCGGTCTGCTCCCTCACCGGCAAGAGCGGCCAACAGAATCATCGGCTGCACCGGCTTGCGGAGCACACGGTCGAACACGGAAAACCGGTCTCCGACCCCGCTCAGACCGACATCGGCAGATGTCGCGAGAAGAAGCCGCGTCCCGGATATCTCTGGATTGGCGCGAATACGGTCGGCCACGTCGAGACCGCTGAGGCCGGGCATGTTGTGGTCGATCACGGCAATATCGAAGGGGCGCCCCTGGCGTTTCGCTTCGACCAACCGGTCCACAACCTGAACCGGATCATCGACACCCTCGCTCTCCATGTTCCAGAGAGCCATCTGGCGACGGAAGATATCGATGTTGAGCGGCGTGTCGTCGACGATCAGACAGAGTTTGCCGCGCAACCGCTCAGCCTGGTCGGCGCCGGTAGCACGGCCGTTGGCGGCAGGCAGCGGCAGGTCGAGACGGAACACACTGCCGGACCCGATCTGCGAAGAGGCGGTGATTCTCCCACCCATGAGCTGCGCGAGGCGCTGACTGATCGCGAGGCCGAGGCCCGTTCCCCCGTAACGCCGAGAAATACTTTCGTCGGCCTGAGAGAAATCCTGAAACAGAACGTGCAGGCGATCGCTCGGGATGCCGATGCCCGTATCTTCGACCGTGAGAACTACTCCCGCGTCGCCTTGCGCTCTGACGTTGACCGTCACACCGCCCTGCTCGGTGAACTTGACCGCATTGCCGACGAGGTTGAGCAGGATCTGCCGCACGCGGCTGGCGTCGCCAACCCTCTTGAGCGGCATCGAGGTGTCGACGAAGAAGCCGATCTCGACGTCCTTGGCAGCGGTCTGAGGATAGAAAAGATCCGCGACGCTGGCGACGATATCGCTAAGATCGAACGGCTCCTGAGCGAGTTCCAGTTTGTCGAACTCGATTTTCGAGAAATCGAGAATATCGTTCAGGATGACCAGAAGGTTGTCCGCCGATTGCTTGGCGAGCGAAATCATCGAACGCTGTTCCTGGTTCAACTCCGACGTCAGCACGAGACCGAGCATCCCGATCAGTCCGTTCATCGGCGTCCGGATCTCGTGGCTCATCATCGCAAGGAACCGGGTTTTGGCCTCGTTCGCCCGTTCCGCCGCCTCCTTGGCCCGCGTGACCTCCGTAACGTCGCTGAGCACCATCAGCACCCGTTCCTCGGCGCGCGAGATGCCGACCTGATAGATGCGTCCGCCTGCAGCCTCGACAGACGTCCGCTCTGCGCCACCATCGGATCTGAAATCGATCTGGAGCCGTTCGGTCGCGCCGGTACTCAGAGACCGGGCGCAGGCGTCGAAAACCTGAGGGGCGAGCGGCGGAGACGCGATGCTCAGGCGCAATCCGTCGAGAGTATTCTCGGGCGCGAGAATCTCAACGGCCTGACGATTGGAGACGGCGAACACGAAGTCGGTGATCGCGCCGTCTTCGTCATGCACCGGCCGAAGGAGCACAAGCCCCTCGGTACTCGTCTCCATCAATGCGTCGAACGCATCCGTCTTGTTGTCCGCCGGGGTGTTGTAGCAGACGAGAATGGGGCTGCCGTTTTCCTCCACCGGAAGGATCAGGCGCTCCCAAAGGAGCACACCCCGGGCGTGACTGGCTCGGTGCAAAGTGTAGAGAGGCTTCAGGTCTCTCATAGTCTGCTCATACTTCTCGGCGAAGAAGCGCCCGACGTCGCTGTCGAAATCCGCCGTCGTCCGTCCCGACATGTCGAACCCGGAAACGCGTGCGATGCCTACGCCATAGTGGCGATATCGATAGGCGCCGTACTCCGGCACCAAAACCATCAGATTCGCAGAGAGTAGCGGTCGATTTTTAGGCTCGAAGGCCGAGTAGGGAGGCAGACTTCCGGTCGCCGCCAATTCCACCCATTCACGATAGAGTTCGCGGATCGTCCTGTTGTCGACCAGACGGTCGATCGCGTCACGAACCTCGGTGTGAAAAACCAACTCGGCGCTCCTGAAGGACCGAGTAAAAAGGTAATGCCAAATCCAATTGAATGAAAGGCGGAGGCTACCGCACGTCGCACAGCGCTTTGACCACCGTCCGGTACTGTCGGAGCTCGTCCGCGACCTGGGGCAGCGTCGCAGGCGTGAACCGTACCGTCGCGCCGATACCGGCAAACGCGACACGGGCCTGATCCGCCATCTCCCGAATCGACGACGGGTGCGCGGTGAAGGACCTGCCCCGCCGAACCGAACCGGCCACGTGGACGCTGATCAACCGCCCCGCCTCATCGAACACGGGGCCGCCGCTCAGTCCGGAGAGCGGGCGCGAATCCTCCGGGATGCGCTCCAACTCCGCCCATGCGATCACCGGTTCCCGGGTACTGTATCTTCCCCGGGCGTTCATCACGCGCAACCCCAGCATCCGAGAGCGCACCTCGCCTGGTTCACCGCGGGGGTAGCCGACATGGTAGGCAATATCGCCCCGCCGCGGCACGTCGTCCTTGAAGACGACCGGCGGACCGGAGCGATCGATGCGCATAATCGCCACGTCGGCATTGTGGTGGACCGAGTAGCTGCGCGCCCGCACGGCACGGCCCGGACGGTCGAGCACGCCCACAACATCGCAGCCGTCGACCACGTGGCGAGCGGTCATCCAGACGCCATCCGCGATGGCGAAGGCGGTTCCGCTGCTATCCCTTTTTTCGTCGACCGAAATAGAGAACTCCGGGATGCCGCGCAGGTCGGGGCCGTCGCCTGACCCGGGCGAGGTGGGCGCCGGGCGACGCACCGCTCCGTCACCGCCTTCGCGCACGATCGGTCGATCCTCCAGCAGGGAAGACGTGACCGCGATGATGGCGACCAACAGAACGCCGAGAAGACCGAGGGCGTCCTTGCCGACACGCATGTCTCAGCCGGAGATCGCCGCCGCGTTCACGACGGCGACCGACAGTTTGACGGCTGCGACCAGAATGGCGGGCCCCACCTCATCGCCCTCGATACGATGCCAGAGGCCGCCGAGCACCGCCTCAACCAGTCGCACCACCGCCAATTGCAGCGCCAGCGCGACCACGCCCCACACGACGATGTCGACGACGTTCACGCTGGCCGCCATACAAACCGCGAGCGGAATAGCCAAGCCGAGCAGAGCACCGGAGTAGGACACCGCCGCCGCAACATTTCCGGCACGGATCAGGTCGAGTTCGCGGATCGGGGTGATCTTCTCGTAGAGCCATGCGCCGATGGCCAGCATCGCCAGCGTGACCGTCAGATGCAGGATCAGATACGGCAATCCGGACAGAAGGGAGTCGATCACGGCTTGCATGCGGAACCTCGCGACATCGGTCGACCATCCGGGACGGTCAGCGGATTGTAAGGTACAGGGCAGCCAGGGCAAACGTCGCGCCGAAGACAGCAACCGAGACCGCGACCCGCAACCAAGGCGGACTCTTCTTCGGCGTCCGGGCCTTTTCGAACGCCGATTCAATCTCCAGCCTTTCGAGCATCTGGATGATCGCGCCGACCGCCGCTTCGTGCGACGGAGCCATCGGGCGGAACGCGACGCCGACGGTTTCTCCGTCGCCCTCGACCCGGACGACGCGGCCACGCACGACCACCCTGATATCGGCACCGCCGGCCTTGCTGGTCAGCAGCCCGCTGAACTCGGCCCCGGGCTCACGGAAATCCGGCGGGGCCTGCATCCGCAGTCCGCCCTTGGAGATGTCGAAGACGCGGAAGCGCTGACGGTCGACATTGATTCCTGTTCGCTGCGCGACGTAGCGATCATGCGCCCGATTATCCGGTCCGGACGACAGAGCCTCGAACACAGCGGAATGCCCGTCGGGCATGTGGGACTCAGCCAGGGCCATCGGCAAACGTCCGTAGGTTGTCGACGATCGACATTACCACCGCCTTGCCGTCGCCGCCACGCGCCGCCATCGCCCCAGCCCGACCGTGCGCGGGAAGCCCTCGGTCACAGGTCCAATCGCGCTTCGGCCCGGCCGTCCTCGATGGCGGCCGAAACCGCATCGGTGATCGCGCGGGTACCGGCGGTCCCGCCATATTCGGTCGGCACCAGGCCGTTGTCGTCGAACGCGACCTCGACCGCCTTGTCCAAGACCCGGGCGGCACGCGCGCAGTCGGCGACGCCATGGGTATCGGCAAGCCATTCGAGCATCATCGCCGCCGAAAGCAGCGTCGCCGTTGGATTGGCGAGGCCCTGTCCGGCGATGTCCGGCGCGCTGCCGTGACAAGGCTGGAACACGGCGTGGCGCGGTCCGATATCCGCCGAGGGAGCCATCCCCATCCCGCCCATCAGTCCGGCGCCGAGATCGGAAAGGATGTCGCCGAACATGTTCTCGGTGACCAGCACGTCGAACATCCAGGGTCGGCGCACCATGTTGAGGGCGCAAGCGTCGACATACATGTGCGACGGGTCGGCAACGCCGTGACGCGCCGCCACCTCGTCGAAAATCTGTCTGAAGAAATAGAACCCGCCGATGACATTCGCTTTGTCGACGCAGGTCACCTCGCCGGAGAACCCACGCTCCTTGCGTCGGGCTCCAAGATTGAAGGCGAAGTCGAACAGCCGCTCCGAGCCGGCGCGCGTGATGGTCTGCGTGTCATGGGCGGCCGTTGGCCGGTCGGCAGGCCCGTCGTAGACGGTCTTCCCGCGCCCCGCGAAGAGGCCCTCGGTGCTCTCGCGGATCAGCACGAAATCCAGGTTCTGCGCCCGCTCGTCGCCGAGCGGCACGGGGGCTCCCGGAAGGGTTCGGACCGGCCGCACGCCGGCGAACAGATCGAAGGACTCGCGCAGGTCCAGTTGCGGCGCGATCTCGCGGCCGTCCGGGTAGCGAATGTCAGGCATGCCCATTGCGCCGAGGAGGATCGCGTCCGCCTTGTCGGCCCGGGCCAGCGCCTCTTCCGGCAAGGCGGTGCCGGTGTCCCTGTAGTGCGCGGCCCCTGCAGCCTCCGAGCGGAAGCGCAGGTCGAAGCCGCCGATACGCTTTCGGAGGCTCTCAAGGATCGCGACGGTCGGATCAATCACCTCCGGCCCGATGCCGTCACCGGGAAAAACAGAAATCGCGAAGGCGGTATTGGCGCTCATGGTGGACATCCCTCCCTACAGATCATGCCGACACTGTTGTTGATGGTTTTTTTTGCGGGTTCGCGTTGCCGTCGGGCTGCGCATGGTGACCCGCGCCCCGACAGTCGACAAGCGCCATTAGACCGGTCCCGTCCAGCCGGCGACGCCCTGGTACAAAAGCCGAATCGCAAGAGCGGTCAGAAGAATCTTAAAGGCCGTGCGGAAGCGCGCCTCGGGCATGCGGGAGACGATCTGCCGGCCGACCACGGTACCGAGAAAGCCGCTGGCGATCATCAGCACGACGAGCGGCAACCAAGGCAGGTAGGCAAAGCCCACCGCCGCGAAAGCCGTGACCTTCAAGCCATGCTTGAGTGTCATGCAGGCGGCGAAGGTGCCGATGGTGGCGTGGCGATCGCCGAGCCGTTCCGGCGACAGGAACGGGGCGAGAAACGGTCCCGTGGCACCGGCAAACATGGTGATGAAGGCGGTCGCCGCGCCGATGATCGAGAACCCGCGGTCCGGGACGCGGTAGCGGCCGAACGACGGCATCCAAGTCGTGACCAGAACGAAAGCGCCGACGACGATCAGGAGCGCCTCACGCGGGAGGCGGACCGCGACCTGGGCGCCGATCGTCACGCCGACCACGGCGCCGAGCAGAAACCAAAGAACGATCGGACGGCGGATGTGGCGGCGGAACAGGAGCACCCTCCCGCTGTTCGAGCCGAGCTGGACCATCCCATGGACCGGTATCAACGCCGCCGGCGGCACGACGCTGGCCATGGCGGCCACCATGAGGATGCCGCCGCCGAGGCCGAGAGCCGCCGTCATCAGAGAGGTGACGAAGCTCAGCGCGATCAACGACAGCGCGGCGACATCGCTCAGCGGGGCCGGAACGATATACGCGAGGATCGCCTCCACCTGCGCGGGCCCAGCGTCAGTTCAAGCCCGCAGCCGCGTTCATCTCCTCGAGATAGGCGTCGCATTTCGGCAGGTTGCCCAGCACCTGCGGACTGGCGGTCTCGGGGTCGTTCTGGATGATCGTCGTGACCTCGATTGTCCGCATCACCACGTCGCGCTGGAACGCGGCTTCGTGCTCCTGACGGGTCTGGCCACGCTTGGCGAACGCATCGAACACGTTGAGAAACGCCTGACGCTTCGCCTCGTTCCCCTCGACCGGCAAGTCGAGCTCCGCCATCGCCGACTGATAGAAGGCGACGCAAGACGCGGCGATCCCCATCAACTGACGCTCGCGATCGGAAAGCGCTTGTGGCGTCTGCGCATGGGCTGGCGCGTTCCACGCGACGGAGACACCGACCCCGCAGGTGAACGCAATAGCCGCAACAACCGGGAATATGCGAAGTAACCGCCTCGGAGCCTGCTTCATTTGAGTTCTTTCCCACGACCTTTACGACGCGCAATAAACACGCATATCCGTGACCTAACAACCGCCGGCATGATCGGCGTTGAGGAGAAACATACATGACCGACGCCGCCGTCGCCGCCGCCCAGGAGGCCGTCCGTGCGCTCAAGGGGCGTATCCAGTCCCTGGATGACAACGGCCTCGACCTGATCTTCCGCGAGGCCAGAACCTTCAACGGCTGGCAGGACCGCGATGTTCCTGACGATCTGCTGCGCACCCTGTTCGACGTCGCCAAGATGGGTCCGACCGCCGCCAACGGGTCGCCCATGCGCCTGGTCTTCGTGAAAAGCAAGGAAGGCAAGGAGCGGCTGAAACCGGCGCTGGCGGGCGGGAACCTGGACAAGACCATGGCGGCCCCGGTTTGCGCCATCGTCGGCTATGACCTGGCGTTCTGGGAGAAATACCCGTTCCTGTTTCCGCACCGGGACATGTCCGGTCCCTTCAAGGACAACCCGCAGGCAGCCGAAACCGCCAGTTTCCGAAACGGGTCGCTCCAGGGCGCGTATCTTATGGTCGCCGCCCGTGCGCTCGGTCTCGATTGCGGCCCGATGTCGGGCTTCGATCAAGGCAAGGTGGACGCCGAGTTCTTCTCCGGCACCGAGATCAAGTCGAACTTCCTGTGCAACCTGGGATACGGCGAACCGGACAGCGTCTTCCAACGCTTGCCACGCTTTGACTTCGACGACGCCTGCAGCATCGTATAGTGCCAATGGAACACCGCGACCCGGGACCGTATGTGCCGGGTCGCGACGCAACACGCCCAAACCGTTGCGAAAGAGGCCGGCGACGCGCTACCGCTCCGGCCTCCAGCGTGCAGACTTGAGAACCCGATGGCCGGGCACCCGAATGGAGAGTAGCCGTGCGTAAGGTCCTGATCGCAATTGCCGCCCTCGTCGTCATGCTCCTCGGCGCCGTGGTCGTCGTCCCGAGCCTCATCGATTGGAACGGCTACAAGCCGGAGATCCAGGCCGCAGCACAGGACGCCACCGGGCGGCAGTTGAGCATCGACGGGGATCTATCCCTGTCGATCCTGCCCTCGCCCACGCTCTCCGTCGCCGACGTTCGCCTGGCCAACATAGAAGGCGGATCCAGCCCCGAGATGGCGAGCTTGGCGTCTCTCGATGTATCCGTCGCCCTTGTTCCGCTGCTTTCCGGCGAAATCCGCGTCACCTCGGTCACCCTGGTCGAACCGACGATCGTGCTTGAGAAACTGGCGGACGGCCGGGTCAATTGGGCGTTTGACGGCGGCGAGCCCGCAGCGGGCGGCGCGGCCGAGCCGGCGACCGCCGGTGGCGGCGACGCCCCGGCCCTCGCCATCGACAACGCGGTGATCGAGAATGGCCGGCTGGTCTATCGGGACGCGACCACGGCCGCCGAACACACCCTGACCGACATCAATCTCTCGATTTCCCTAGGGGGTCTTCAGGGTCCCTTCGAGATCGACGGCGCCGTCGTGTACCAAGGGGTGCCGCTTTCGCTCAAAGGCGCGGTCGGCGCGCTCGATTCCGGGCGGGCAACGACGGTCCGGCTGACCGCGTCGGCGCAGGAGGGAGCCGTCGATCTCTCGGTGACCGGTTCCCTTGCCATGAACGCGGGGCCTGGTTTCAAGGGGCAGATCGAAGTCTCCGCGCCCGATCTCGCCAAGGCGGCCTCTCTGGCCGCAGCTTTCGGGGCCGATGCGCCCACGGCTCTGCCGCAGAACGCCGTCTCATTGACCGCCGAACTCGATGCTTCGCCGACGGCGGCGACGGCTGATGCGATCGTCTTCACGCTCGGCGACTCCCGCTTCCAGGGACGTGTTTCCGCCTCGCTCGATCCGAAGGCCGCCATCGACGTCACCCTGTCCGGCAACCGCCTCGACCTGGATGCCTTGCTTCCCAAGTCGCCGCAAGCCGATGCGGGCGGAGCTGCGGGTGAGCCCTCCTCGGCCCCATCGGCAACACCTCCGGCAGGTGCGACGCAGGCAGCCGGCACCGGTCTGCCGAGCGATATCGACATACAGGCCGATCTCCGCATCGACGCCGTGCAGTACAACGGTGCTGCCATCCGCAACGTCCAGGTCGCCGCATCGCTGCGCGACGGCGTTGGCGACCTGCGGCTGGCGACGGCGCAGCTTCCGGGCGGGACCGACGTGACCGTCATCGGTGGCGTGGAAGCCGGTCCGACCTTCGTCGGCAGGCTCGAGAGCGCCTCCGACAACATTCGCGGCACCTTAGACTGGCTTGAAGTCGATCTGTCGGGAGTACCGGCGGACCGCCTGCGCAAGGCTGTAGTGAGCGCGGCGATCCGCGCTTCGGCCCAAGAGATCCAAGTCTCGGATTGGACGATGGAACTTGATGCGACCAAGGCACAGGGCGGTCTCACCCTCGCCTTGCGCGAGCGGCCGGCTTTCGGACTCAGTTTGGCGATCGACCGCGTAAACGTTGACGCATACATGGCATCGCAAGACCCGACATCCGATGCCGCGTCGGGATCGGCGGCCGGTACGGCGCCCGCGCCAGCATCGGGTACCGACAACGCGGAAGCGCTCGCCGTGCTCGACAGCTTCGACGCCAATATCGACCTGCGCCTGGGAGAAGCAACGGTCTCGGGGGTCACCATCGCCGACACCCGAATCGACGCCCTGCTGCAGGGCGGAACCCTGACCCTGCGCAATGCGACTGTCGGCGATATTGCAGGCGCGTCCGGAACGATCTCCGGCGAGCTGCGAGACGCGGCGGCCCAGCCGTCGGTCGACCTGTCTTTCGACGTTTCCGTTAAGGACGCAGACCGGTTCTCCCGCCTCCTGTCCAGTGACAATGCCGTGCCGGCCAGCCAGCTCGGCACCGTCGCGCTGAAGGGGACGGCGTCCGGCAACATGAACGATGTCGCCCTCGATGTACGCCTGACCGTTGCCGGCGGCACTCTGGACCTCCAGGGAACGGCGCAACCGCTGACCGTGCCGCCGACCGTCAACGTAAGCTACAAGGTCCAGCATCCGGATACGAACCGGCTGATCGCCACCCTGGCGCCGGGCTCTTTGGACGGCTTCGGTGCGCTCGGCCCGCTGGATGTCGACGGCAGGCTCCGAACCCGCGACGACGGTCGCTACGCCAACACGATCGCTGTGTTTACCGGCGGTGGACGGATCGAGTTGGTCGGCAACGTCGATCCCTTCGCCGCGGTCCCCGACGTCAACATGAAGATCGTCGCTTCCCATCCGAGCGCGACCGACGCGATCCGGCTCGCCTCGCCGACATATCGGGCACGGGGCGGCAACCTTGGTCCGTTCGAGGCATCCACCCTGTTCGCCGGTCCGGTCGATGGCTTGACGTTGAGCGAGACCTCCGTCGCCGCCGGTCCGATCAGGATCACCGGTGGCGGCTCCATCTCCGGCACCGGACCGCGCCCGAGGATCACCCTGGCGCTGAGTTCCAACCGGATCGACGTGGATCCGTGGCTGCCGCCCGAGACACCGACGCCGCGCGGCGCGGCGCCCGTCGCTCCAGCCTCCGGCTCCGGCGATGCAGGGGGTTGGTCGCGAGACCGGATCGACACCTCCGGTCTGTCCGCCATCGACGCCGACGTCACCGTCGGTATCGAGGCAATCAGCTATGGCAGCTACGTCGTCGACAACGCGCAGCTCGCCGCTGCCGTCAACGACGGTGTCCTCACCGTCTCCAAGCTCGCCGGCGGCATGTTCGGCGGCACGTTCGACATGACGGCGATGCTGGCGGACCGGACGACGCCCGAGGCGGCGCTCACGGTCAAGGTGCGCGACGCCGATGTGCGCCAGGCCGCGCAAACCGCCGCTGATACCGACATGGTAAGCGGGATCCTGACCTACGATACCGATCTCAAGGCCCAGGGCGGCTCGGAGTACGAGTTGGTCTCCAACCTGAACGGCACCGGCTCTTTCCAGGTGCGGGACGGCACGGTCCAGGGCTTCGACCTGGCGGCCTTTTCGAGCCGGCTCAAGGAGCTGAACGGCGCCAGCGACTTCCTCGATCTCACTCAGAAGGCCCTATCCGGAGGGGAAACCGCCTTCCGCTCTCTATCCGGAACCTATCAGGTTCAGCAGGGCGTCCTGCGCTCCAACGACATCGCCCTGGACGCCGATGCCGCTCAGGGATCGGCAACCGCCGTGGTCGATCTGCCGCCCCGGCAGTTGGACGTGAACATGCAGGCTGGATTGACCGAGCACCCGAACGCACCGCCGGTCGGCATGCGACTGGTCGGGCCCTTCGACAACCCGCGCCGCATTCTCGCCATCGACGAGATGCAGCGCTTCATCGTCCGTCAGGTTGGCACCCGAACGCTCAAGCAACTCGACAGGAGCGGCACAGTCGAGAAGCTGGATAATCTACTGAACAGCGGCGGCGGGCAGGCAGGAGGATCCGCAACCGGCGATTCAGCGACCGGCGGAGCTCCCGACAGCGGAACCGGAACCCAGAAGCCGGATCCGCAACAGCAGCTCGAAGACGCCGCCAAGGGCCTCCTCAGAGGTATCCTGAAGAACTAGCGGCGTTGGCCATCGACCCCGGCGTCCTGCGCCGGGGTCTTCCGGGTGCTGTCGTCAGGTTCCCGCCGTCATTGGAGCGCCGAGGCGCCGCAGGGTGGCGATGATGCTGAGCGCGGTGATCTTGCCGGTCTTCGGGTTCTCTTCCGTCGGTACATTCTCGATGGTCATCGTAAACCGGGCGCTGTCCGCCTCGACGGTTATGGTGTGCGTGTTTCGGGTGACCTCCGGATCGGCCCAGATCTCCAAACGCGTCTCATCCGCTCCTATTCCGGCGAGCGAGAGTGCGGCGGCTACGTTCACATTGGCGGGAAAGCCGGCGGCGCCGTCGCGCGCCGAGCCGTCGAATACCTTCTTCGCCGTATTCAGCCCCTCGACCGAGATGTTGTTCTCCAACAGATAGGGGGCTCCGGCCAGGCCGCCCGGCGGCTTGCGAGTGACGAGCCGAACCTCCGAGATGTTGCCCTCGGCAGCCGCGCGAACGGCGTCGAGCCCGATCAGCGCGCCGGTCGGCACCACGATACGCGCACCGCTGAGCCGGGCTCGGTCGACCAGATGGTCATGGCGAAGCAGCGCACCGACGCTGATCGGCAGGAAGATCCGGCCGCGCTCGACAGCCGGCTCCGCCACGTCGGCGAAGACCGAAGCCGGCGCGCATTCGACGACGACATCGGCCAGATCGGCCAACTCGCCGAGCGGCACCACCGGCACCTCATTGCGGAAACCGGCCATGTTGGCGCGGGCCTTGTCGACGTCACGGGCGGAGACCGCCGCCAGCTTCAGCCCCTCTATGCCGTCGCTGTCGAGCGCAGCGGCGACCTTCTGGCCGATTGCGCCGAATCCTCCGATACCGACCGTCAGCGGTCGCGATACGGGCGATGTTGACACGCCGTCCTCCTCGTCCAAGGTTGGACGCTGTCGTAGCCCCGGTGTGTCGCCCATGTCCAGCCGTCGATCTCTCCGCTTCCGCGTTGCGCGCGCATTGCCTTGCGCTCTGGCGCTCGCATTTGCCGTCGGCGGTCTCGTTCCGGGTGGCGCCTCGGCCCAGGACAGCGCGCCGCCATGCCGGACCGCGACCCTGGTCGTCGCGGGCGGAGCCGGCAGCGGCACGGATCTGATCGCCCGCGCCATCGCCGAAGCCGCCAACCGCGCCGACATCCAGCCGGCCCTGAGCGTGCGCAACATCGATGGCGACGACGGCGTCGACGGGGCCCGGGCGGTGTTGGAAGCGCCGGGTGACGGCTGCATGATGCTCGCCGCCCACCAGGGCCTGCTCGTCAATTTCCTGACCTGGAAGGCGCCTTTCGCGTGGCAGGATTTTCGCCATGTCGCGCTGCTGACCCGCACGCCCATGGTGCTGGCATCGCCCGTCGCAGCGCCTTTCGACGACGCACGAACCCTGAGCGAGACCGCGCGCGACCGTTCGGTTTTGGCGTCGGTGGGTCCGGGGACGATCGCGGAGTTCTCGATGCGCGGCCTCGCAGAAGCGATGGGCGCGACCTTCGAGTACGACGTGATTTCCGGTGCCCGTGATCGGGTGATGGCCTTGCTGGCGGGCGAGGTCGAACTGATCTCCGTGCCCACGGCGCTCGCCAAGCGGCTGGTCGAAACCCAGTCGGTGCGAGCGATCGCGGTCACCGACCGGGATCCAAGCGCCCTGCTCCCCACCATCGATACCCTGCGCGACCAGGGCATCGACTACGACTATGCGATCGATCTGGGCATCCTCCTGCCACGGTCGGCATCGCCCGAACTGGCCGCCAGCTTGGCCGACGATCTCGAGCGTGTACTCGGCGACCGCCAACTCCGGGACACTCTGTCCGGCTTCGACGTCCGCATCGACTTCCGGCCTCTCACCCAGTACACGATCTATTGGGAAAACCTGATGGCTTCCTGGCGCGAGATCGCTGTCGAGGCTGGCTACGACCGCTCCAGCCGGTAGAAGGCCGGCGTCTTTCGGCGGAAGCGCCGGACGGTGCGTCGATTGACAGGACGCGCCAGCCCGGTATTTAGGAGCATGGTCGTACCATCGGTACGCGTCTGCGCGCGGGCCCACCAGGAACGGCACAAGTTCCGGACACCCACCACGACCAATCAACAGGACGAACAGGGGAACCGACCTATGAAGATCAAATCGACACTTCTCGCGGCTGCGGCCGCCGTCGTCGCCGCCGGAACGGCGTTCGGCGCCAGTCCGGCCGCCGCCGCCGATTTCGGCTGCCGGACCGCCAAGCTGATCGTGCCGTGGGGCGCCGGCGGCGGCACCGACGTCATCTTCCGCCAGTTCGTCGAGGCGGTGAACGAAGCCGGAGCGGAGCCAGAACTGCAGGTCGTGAACATCGGCGGTCAGGGCGGCAACAAGGGCGCGAAGGAAGCGGTCAAGGCGAAGCCCGACGGCTGCACCCTGTTCGCCATTCACCAGAGCGCGCTGACCAGCTACTTCACCGGCCGCGTCGACTTCACCTGGGACGCGTTCGAGCCGGTCGCCATGCTGACCCGGACACCGGCGATCTTCGGCGCCAACCCGGACGTTCCGTATAACAACGTCAAGGAGATGGTTGCCTACGCCAAGGAGAACCCCGGCAAGATCAACGCCGGCGGCACCCTCGGCTCGACCAGCCACTTCGTCTATCTGCTTCTTGAAGACGCGGCGGGAATCAAGTTCAACCACGTTTCCTACGACGGGACGCGTGAGCGTATGACCGCCCTGCTCGCCAAGAACATCGATACCGGCGAGATCAACCTGGCGGCGGCGAAAAAGTACATCACCTCCAATGAGTTGAAGGCGCTCGGCATCACCACCGAGAAGCGCAACCCGGAGATCCCGGACGTCATGACGGTCAAGGAGCAGGGCTACGACATGATCTACGGCACGGATCGCGGCGTCATGCTGCCGAAGGGCGCGTCGAAGGAGATCGTCGGTCATTATGCCGCCCTGTTCGAGGCGGCGGCGAACAACCCGAAGGTCGTCGAGGCGATGGCCGCCAAGGGCACGGACGTCAACTATCTCGGTCCGGACGCGTCGGCCCAGTACTGGACCGATACGTTCACCACCTGGTCCCGGATCGCCAAGGAAGTCGGCATCTACAAGGCCAAAAACTGACCCAGATATCGGTCGGAGCGGGCGTCGGCAGCACTGTCGGCGCCCGTTCCGTTTTGATTTCGCCGTTTTTGATACAGTCCACGATCCACTGATTTGGAACTGACGGGGGACCGAAGATGTCGGTGAGCCGCGATACGATCGTCGCCATTCTGCTGCTGGCGTTCTGCGGCGTGCTCTGGCACGCCTCCTACGACATCGAAATCACCAGCTACGGCACGATGCCGAGCACGGTATGGCCGCGGATCGTCATCATCGCGATCGGGGTCTTCTCGGCGCTTCTTCTGCTGAGGTCCCTTCTGCTGCGAGAAGAAGAAACCACCGAGGCGGCGCCGAAACTCCCGTTCCTCAAGCGCTATCGCAACGCCGGCATCATCTACGCGTTGTTCCTGTTCTTCCTGCTGACCCTTCCGACGCTCGGCATGCATCTGGGCGGGGCCTTGTTCGTCTTCCTCGCGCTGACGGCACTCGGCCGTCCGTCGCCGAAACTGATCGCCGTCCATGCCGCAATCGCCGTCGTTTCGATCGGCGCGATGTGGTCGATCTTCACCTTCGGCCTGCGGGTGATCCTGCCCCAGGGCGAAATTCTGCCGATCTGAACGGAGAGAGCCGGTCCCATGATTATCGAGAACGTTCTCTTCGCCTTTCAGGAAGTCTTCCACTGGAAGAACCTCGGGCTGATGGTCCTCGGCACCACGGCGGGCCTGATCGCCGGGTCGATTCCAGGATTCACCATCACCATGGCGGTGGTGCTGACTCTGCCCTTCACCTTCGGGCTGTCGCCGGTCGAGGGCCTGTCGACCATGATCGGCGTGTTCGTCGGCGGTCTTTCCGGAGGCCTGATGTCCGGCATGCTGACCGGCATTCCCGGCACGCCCTCCTCGATCGCGACCACCTTCGACGGCTTCCCCATGGCGCGCAAGGGCAGGCCCGGCCTCGCGCTTGGCCTGGGAGTATGGTCCAGCTTCTTCGGCGGCATTTTCAGCGCCGTGCTGCTCGTCTCCCTAGCGCCGAGCCTGGCCAAGATCGGTCTCGAATTCGGCCCCTGGGACTACTTCGCATTGGTTCTTTTCGCGTTGACCATCACAGCCAGCCTGTCGGGCGAAACCCTCGTCAAAGGCATCATCGCCGGCTTGCTCGGGCTGTTCGTGGCGTCGGTCGGCGAGGACGAGATCAACGGCGTCGCGCGCTTCACCTTCGGCAGCGAGACACTGGAGAGCGGCTTCGACTTTCTGCCTGTCCTGATCGGTCTGTTCGCCTTCAGCCAACTCCTGTCGGACGTTCAGGACACCGAGAAAGCCCGGCAGCCGCTGATGACCGGAGTGGAGGCGAAGGGCGTACGGGTCGAGCACCTGGCGGCCATCCGCACGATCTTCTCGCGCTGGATCAATCTGGTGCGCTCGTCGCTCATCGGCGTCTTCACCGGCGTTCTGCCGGCAGCGGGCGGATCCATCTCGAACATTCTCGCCTACGATCAGGCGAAGAAGGCGTCGAAGAACCCCAGCGAGTTCGGCACCGGTGTCCCGGATGGCATTATCGCCCCGGAATCCTCCAACAACGCCACTGCCGGAGGCGCGCTCATCACCATGATGGCGCTCGGCATTCCGGGCGACGTGGTCACCGCCGTCATGCTCGGTGCCCTGCTGATCCACAACGTGCAGCCGAGCCCGAGTTTCATCACCGAGAACCCGGATCTCGCCTACGCGATCTTCATCGCGTTCTTCCTGGCCCACTTCATCATGATCGCGATGCAGGCCTTCTGCCTTAAGGCCTTTCTCCTGGTCGTGCGCATTCCCATGTACATGCTGGCAGCAGTGATTCTGTCCTACTGCGCGATCGGCGTCTTCGCCCTCAACAATATCCAGGACGACATCTGGACTCTGTTCGTGTTCGGCCTGATCGGCTACGCGATGAAGTTGCTCGGCTTCCCGCTGGCACCGATGATCCTGGGCGTCGTGCTCGGCCACGTCGCCGAGCTGAACCTGAGCCGGGCGATCTCGCTCTCGGGTACGGGCGAGCAGTTCTTGCTCGACATGGTAACCCGCCCCTGGGCCCTGTTCTTCCTGATCATCGCGGCGTTCTCGATCGTCTTCCCGTGGTACCAGAAGGCTCGCCAGACGGCGTCGTGGACACTTGGCTACCTACCGGCGCTGATGCTGTGTCTGGCCGTTCCGCTGGCGATGATGGACGGCTGGCCGCGGACGCTGATCGCGGTGGTATTGGCGCTGGGCGCGGTTTATCTTCTGGTTCAAAGCGCGCGTCGCGGATGGAGCGTTAGCACCAACGACGCCGCCTGATCCTGTTACCGGCCGTCCCGGCATCGACCCGGTCCGGCCCCCACCCGCACTTCCCTGGGGAGCGACATGTCGCGTTTCGAGATTCAGAACCCGTATCTGCTGTTCCTGGGCGACGCGCCGGACCAGCTCGCCGCTAAGACCGCGAACGGCGTCAAGGTATGGCGCCCGGAGTGGTGCCTCGGCCAGTTCCGCTTTCCCGCCTGCAAGGCTGACCTCGGCCTGCCGGACATGACCATCGAGGAGGCCGCCGCCGCAGGTGTGAAGACCGTGATCCTCGGCGTCGCCAACCGCGGCGGGTTCATTCCGGAAGCCTGGATCGTCGAGTTGGTGAAGGCGCTGGATCTCGGCATGGACATCGCCTCGGGCCTGCACACCCGGATCACCACCATCCCGGCGCTGAAGGAAGCCGCGGAGAAGAACGGCCGGACGCTTTTCGACGTGCGCCATCCGACCCGCGACTATCCGGTCGCCAGCGGCGTTCCGCGTGCAGGTAAGCGCCTCCTGACCGTCGGCACCGACGTATCGGTCGGCAAGATGTTCACCACGCTCGCAATCGAGAAGGAGATGCGGGCGCGCGGGATGAACGCCGATTTCCGGGCCACCGGACAGACCGGCATCTTCATCGCCGGCTCCGGCCTGTCCGTCGACGCGGTCATCGCCGACTTCATCTCCGGCTCCATCGAGTGGCTGGCGCCGGACAACAGTGAGGATCACTGGGACCTGATCGAAGGTCAGGGTTCGCTGTACAACGTCTCCTATTCCGGCGTAACGCTCGGACTGATCCACGGCTCCCAGGCCGACGCGCTGGTCATGTGTCACGAGATCGGCCGCCCGCACATGCGGGGCCTGCCCGACTACGAGGTGCCGGCCATTCCGACCGCGATGGAGACCATCCTGCACATGGCGCGTATGGTGAACTCCGACGTCAAGTTCATGGGCGTCTCGCTCAACACCTCGAACGTCAGCGCCGACGAAGCCGAGGCCTTCAAGAAGAAGACCGCCGAGGAGACCGGCTTGCCGGTCGTCGATCCGCTGAAGGACGGCGTCGGTCCGATCGTCGACCGGATCGCCGCCACCTACTGAGCGGATGACCGCTCTCGCCGACCTGCTGCGCCCGGTCCTGGAGGATCGGGCGCGCGCCGGCGCCACCATCATCTACGCCCATCTCGCTCAGGCCGCCGACGTGCCGCCGCCGCATACGGTGCACAAGACCGCCGAAGCGCTCGAGGCGCTGATGGAACAGGACGCCGAACACGGCCGCCCGCTGCTGGCGGCCGTCGCCATTTCCAAGGCCCGCGATGGTATCCCGGCGCCAGGGTTCTTCCAGAAGGCAACGGAACTGGGCCTGTATTTCGGCCCGGACCGCGGCCCTCAGGCGGCGACGTTCCACGCGCTCGAACTGAAGAAGGTCTGGGCGGCCTACGGAGCGTAGACCCGGGCCGCCGTCCGGATCACCCGATTCCGTCGGTCCCGGCGCCGCAGACGATGGTGCAGACGGTCTCGCCCTTTTCGGCCCGAACCGCCCCGGCCTGCAGGGCCGCGAGGCCGGCGGCGCCCGCCAACTCGGCGCCGATGCCGCATTCCTCCCAGAGCCAGCGGGCGGCGGCGACCATGGCCGCGTCGTCGACCAGCACGATGTCGTCCACATGGGCGGTGATCAGGTCGTAGTTGATCTGCTCGCTGCGCCGCGGCGCCAGGGTGCCCGCCGCCGTCTCGATGGCGTCGAGGGTGACCAGGCCGCCGGCCTTCCGGCTCTCGTAGTGGGTCGGTGCGCCCACCGGCTCGACCCCGATCACCCTGACGTCCGGCCTCACCCCCTTGATCGCCGTCGCCGTGCCGGCGATCAGGCCGCCACCGCCGATGGCGACGATCACCGTGTCCAGGTCGGGGATCTGGTCGAGGATTTCGAGGCCGACCGTGCCCTGGCCGGCGATCACCGTCTCCGGGGCGAAGGGATGAACGAAGGTCATGCCCTCGGCCTCCGCCCGCGCCTTCGCGGCCACCGCCGCCTCGTCGAAGACCGCGCCCTCGATCACCACCTCCGCGCCCCAGCGGCGCAGGTTCTCGGCCTTCGACGCCGGCGCCGAGGTCGGCAGATAGACCACCGCGCGCGTCCCGCCCATCCAGGCGGCATAGGCGACCGCCAGACCGTGATTGCCGCCCGACGCTGTGATCAGGCCGCGCGCCACCTCGCCGTCGCTCAGCGACTTAAGGGTGTTCACCGCGCCCCGCACCTTGAAGGAGCCGGTCGGCTGAAGGAAATCGAGCTTGAGGACAAGCCGGCCCTCGGTCACAGGATGCAGCGGCCCCACCGGCTCAAGGACGGGCGTCTGACGCACATGGCCGGCGATCCGATCCTGCGCGGCGCGGATCGTGTCAAGGTCGACCGCCATCAGATGGTGATTCCCCCGTCCACGATCATCGCCTGCCCGGTCGTATAGGCGCTCTCGTCGCCGGCGAGATAGACCGCCATGGCGGCGATCTCTTCGGCCGTGCCGAGACGACCCAACGGCTGGCGGGCGATGAAGTCCTTGCGCGCCTGTTCCGGGTCGTCGAACGCATTGATCCGGTCATCGAGCGACGGCGACTGGACCGTCCCCGGACAGATCGCATTGCACCGAATTCCTTGGCGAATGAAGTCGGCGGCAATCGACTTGGTCAGGCCGATCACGGCGGCCTTGGTGGTGCCGTAGATGAATCGATTGGGAATGCCCTTCAGGTTGCCCGACACCGAGGCCATGTTGATCACCGAACCGCCGCCGTTCTCAAGCATCGCCGGCAGGAAGGCGCGGATCATCCGGTACATGGCCCGTACGTTCAGGTTCACCGAGAAGTCGAAGGCGTCCTCGTCGCAGTCCAGGATTGTGCCGTGGTGGACGAAGCCGGCGCAGTTGAACAGCACGTCGAGCGCGCCCACCTGCCGCGCCGCGGCCTTGATCGCCTCGGGGTCGAGCACGTCCAGCTTGCGGGCGGTGATGCCGTCCATCGCGTCGAGTTCGGCGAGCGCCTTGTCGTTGATGTCGGTGGCGATGACCGACGCGCCCTCACGTGCGAAGGCTTCGGCGCAGGCGCGTCCGATCCCCTGCCCTGCCGCCGTAATGAGCGCGGTCCTGCCGCTGAGCCGACCTGCCATGGTGGTGTTCCTCCCGAGGTTTTTTTTCGCTGCCGGCAGTTAGCCCGGCGGCGACTGGGAGGGCAAGGGGGCAAGGGGGCAAGGACAGACGGTACCAAGGCGGCTGGTGAGACGCGGTGGTGCCGACGGCTTGGTCGTGAAGCGCGTTCAGGACGACAAGACAATTCCGTCGTTCTGACGTGCGTCAGGACCAGGCCCCCGGGCCCAACCGGGCGCCGGGACAGGCCGCAGCGTTGCGGCGATCTCTTCCTGGGTCTCCCATGACCGCGGTATGCAGCCGACGGTGTACATCCTCACCAACATGAAGCGCGGCACGCTCTATATCGGCGTCAAGGCCGACCCTGCCTTGCGGATTCTCCAGCACCATCGGGGCGAGGGTTCGGCGTTCGTTCGGCGCTACCAGCTGCATCGGCTCGTGCACACCGAATCCTACTACCGCATCGTCGAAGCCATTGGGCGGGAGAAGCAGCTCAAGGCTTGGCGGCGGGCATGGAAGATCGAGCTTATCGAGGCACACAATCCGGGTTGGACGGATCTTTGGCCCAAGGGATATCCCGATGGGCAGGGGGCTTGATCCTGACGTGCGTCAGGATGACGGAGAGAGACCGTCGTCCTGATGCAAATCAGGACCAAGCCGCCCGCATCACCGCCGCACCCCATCCCAGCAGCCGGACTCACGTCACAACCGGTCGGAGCGCGGATGGCAAGCCACAGCTTGATCCTGACTTCCGTCAGGATGAGGAGAGAGACGGCGCCCCTACCCCTCCACCACCGGCTTGCGCATCACCGTGACGTCCGGCACCACGCCGTCGACCTTGGCGATCTCCACAAGGGTCGAGTGCGCGGTCGGGCCCTGGCCGAGGCGGGAGGTGCCTCGGTCGCGGGTGAGGACATTCGGGTTGCCGTGGACCTCGAGCCCGCCCGGGGTCTGCGGATCGTACCAGGCGCCGGTCGAGAGCTGGATCACGCCCGGCATCACCTGATCGGCGACGATCGCACCGGCCAGGCAGGCGCCGCGGTCGTTCCACACCCGCACCACGTCGCCGGAAGAGATTCCCCGCGCCGCCGCGTCGTCCGGGTGGATCGTCACCGGCTCGCGCCCAGCCACCTTGGAGCCCTGACTCACCTGACCGCAGTCCAACTGGCTGTGCAGGCGGGTGCGGGGTTGATTCGACATCAGGTGCAGCGGGAAATCCTTGGCTTTCTCTCCGCCCAACCACTCGTCCGGTTCGCGCCAGACCGGGTGACCCGGGCAGTCGTCGTAGCCGAAGCCTTCGATGGTTTCGGAGAAGATCTCGATCCGGCCCGAGGGTGTCTTCAGCGGGTTGGCGTCCGGATCGGCACGGAAGTCCTCCAGCATCACCATCGGCTTTTCCGGTTCGGGAAGCTCTACATGCTCCTGCTCCCAGAAGGTCTCGAAGTCGGGTAGTTCGAAACCGGCCTCGGCGGCGCGCTGGCGCGACTGCTCCCAGAGATGGCGGATCCAGTCCATCTCGTCCCGGCCCTCGGTATAGCGCTCCGCGAAGCCGAGCCGCTCGGCGAGACCGGTGAAGATCTCGTAGTCGGGCCGGCTCTCGCCGACCCGCGGGATGGCCTGCTTCATCGCGGAGGACAGCGGCTCCCACTTGGTGATGGACAGGTCGTTGCGCTCGAGTGCGGTGGTCGACGGGAAGACGATGTCGGCGTGGCGCGCCATCGAGGTCCAGAAGATCTCGTTGACGATGATCGTGTCCGGCTCGCGGAAGGCGCGGACGAGCTGGTTGATGTCCTGGTGATGGTGGAACGGGTTTCCGCCCGCCCAGTACACCAGCTTGATATCCGGGTAGGTTCGCCGCTCGCCGTTGAAATCGTACTCGGCACCCGGATTGAGCAGCATATCGGAGACGCGGGCCACCGGAATGAAGTCCCTTACGCCGTTGATGCCCTGGGGCACCGACGGCCAATGGAACTGCTTCACCGGGTTGCCGATACCGTTCTCCGAGCTGTAGCCGATGCCGAAACCGCCGCCCGGCAGGCCGATCTGCCCCAGCATCGCCGCCAGAACAACGGTCATCCAAATCGGTTGCTCGCCGTACTCGGAACGCTGCATCGACCAGGTGGCGTTGATCATCGTCCGCTTGGACGCCATGCGCCGGGCGAGATCGCGGATCGTATCGGCCTGGACGCCACTGATCGCCGCCGCCCAGTCGGCGGTCTTCGGCTGGCCGTCCGTCTCGCCGCGCAGATAGGCCTCGAACGGAGCGAACCCGGTCGTGTAGCGCTCCAGGAACGCCTTGTCGTGCAGGCCTTCCGACAGCAGCGTATGGGCCAGCGCCAGCATGATCGACACGTCGGAGCCGGGGCGCGGCGCGATCCACTCGCCGCCCAGATCCGGCGGCAGGTCCGAGCGGATCGGGCTCAGATAGACCAACTCGCAGCCGGCATCGGCACAGTCGCGCAGCCCGTGGTAACAGGTGTGGCGGCCGACGCCGCCGGACGTCACCTGCGCGTTCTTCACCGGCATGCCGCCGAACATCACCAGCAATTCGCAATGCTCGGCCAGCACCGGCCAGGTGGTGTGCGTGTTCAGGACCTCGGCGAACGGGCCGACGATGTGCGGCACGATCGTCTCGGCCGCCGCGTAGGAGTAGGTACCCCGGTGGGCGACGTAGCCACCGAACTGATTGAAGAACCGGTGGATATGGGAGTTGGCGTGGTGGAACCGTCCGGCGCTGGCCCAGCCGTAGGACCCGGCGTACATGGCGCCGTTGGCGTGCTCCTTCTTCACCCGGGCGAGCTCCTCGGACGCCATGTCCAGCGCCTCGTCCCAGGGAACGGCGACGAACGCCTCCGAGCCGCGGCCCGCCGGATCGCCGCGGTGGCGGTTCTCGAGCCAGCCTTTGCGGATATGCGGGCGGCCGACCCGGGTCTCGTGGGTGACGGCATCGACGATGCCCGGTCCGATGATCGCCGGAGCCGGATCCTTGTCGTAGTCGTGAACGGCGATCAGCCGGTCGCCCTCGACCTCGGCGAAGTAGGTCCCCCAATGGGTCGCGGTCGGAATCAGGGTACGCTTGATCGCTGTGCTCATTTCGTCCGTCCTTTCACGGCGGCACCGCCGGAGGCTTCGGCTGAACCTCCGTCGGAAGCCTCAGGCCAGCGCGGTATCGATCACCGCCGCCTGCTCGGCCCTGTGCCACACGCCCCAGCCGACGGCGGGAGACGGTGCGGCGTCTCGTCCGACATAGGTGGCACGAGCCCCCGACGCGCGCAAGCCGTCGAGAATGCGCGCCAGGTGCGGGGCGAGGTGGCGCCACGCGCCCATGTTCTCGGGCTCCTCCTGAGCCCACACCACATCGGCACCGGGATGGCGTTCGAGGATGGCGGCGATCTCGGTTTCCGGAACCGGATAGAGTTCCTCGACGCGGATCAGGGCGATGTCGCCGATTCCACGCTCCCGGCGGGCGGCGGCGAGGTCGAAGGACAGCTTGCCGGCAGTCAGGACGACCTTCCGCGCGCCCGCCGGAACCTCGCCATCGTCGATCACCGGGCGGAAGCGGGTGTCTGAGCCCATCTCCGCGAGCTTGGAAACCGCCTCGCCGTGGCGCAGCCCGGACTTGGCGGTCAGCATCACCAACGGCCGGCGCCAGGGGGCGAGGATCTGGCGGCGCAACGCGTGGAACAGGTTGGCCGGCGACCCACAGGCCAAGACCGAGAAGTTGTTCCGCGCCGCCATCTGAAGAAACCGCTCGGGCCGGGCCGAGGAATGCTCGGGCCCGCCGCCCTCCAGGCCGTGCGGCAGCATCAGAACCAGGCCGGACTGGCGCAGCCATTTGTCGTCGCCGGCGACCAGAAACTGGTCGATCACCGCCTGAGCGCCGTTGGCGAAGTCGCCGAATTGCGCCTCCCAACACACCAGAGCATCCGGATCGGTGATCGAGATTCCGTACTCGAAGGCCATACAGGCCTCCTCGGTCAGCGGGCTGTCGGCGAAGGTCGCCAGATGCGGTGTCGAAGCAACAGCCGCCAAAGGCGTGTGCTCCCGCCCGGTTTTCTGATCGAAGACCACCGCATGACGCTGGGAGAAGGTCCCGCGCCGACTGTCCTGTCCGGTGAGGCGTACCGCCTTGCCCTCCTCAAGCAGGGAGGCGAAGGCCAACGCCTCGGCGGTCGCAAAGTTGACCCCGTCGTCCAGACTGTCCAGGCGGTCGCGCCACTGGCGAGCGATCTTCGGATTCAGCGCGAAGCCCTCGGGCACCGCCACGCTCGCCTCGGCAAGGCGACGCAGGCGGGCGGCGTCGAGGCCAGTCACCGGCGCCTCTCCCTCGCCGCGCACCGACAGGGACGACCACCGCCCCTGCAGCCGATCCGCCGCATTCGGCTTGTAGGTCTTCGCCGCGTCGAACGCCCTGTCCAGCACCGACCAGTGCCGCTCCACCAGGGCGGACGTTTCCATCTCCGAGATCACGCCGTCGGCGACGCAGGCGGCGGCGTAGCGGCCGGGCGTCGCGTCGGTCTCGGCGATCCGCGTATAGCGGACCGGCTCGGTGAACATCGGTTCTTCCAGCTCGTTGTGGCCGCGGCGGCGGAAGCCGACGATATCGACCAGGATGTCCCGCCCGAACCGCTGGCGATAGGCGAGCGCGATCCGGCCGGCACGGGCGCAGGCGTCGACATCTTCCGCAGAGACATGGATCACCGGTGCGCCGATCGCCTTGGCGACATCGCTCGGGTGGCGTGAGGAGCGGCCGTGCTCGGGCTTCACCGTGAAGGCGAGCTGGTTGTTCACCAGCACATGCACCGACCCGCCGACCCCGTAGGCCGGCAGAGCGGCGAGCTGCAGCATCTCGGCGATCACGCCCTGCCCCGCGAACGCGCCGTCGGTGTGGATCAGTAGCGGCAGGACCTTCCCCTCCGGCGCGGCCTCCCCGTCGCGGCGGCGCAGGTCCAGTGTCGCCCGGGTCTTGCCCAGCGTGACCGCCGAGACGATCTCCACATGGCTCGGGTTCGACGGCATGGTCAGCCGGATGCGGTGCTCCATGCCGTCGGCGTCGGCAAATGCGCGTTCGCCGGTGAAGCCGAGATGGTACGGGACATCGGACGAAGCTTCCGTTCCTTCTGGCACCTGCGGTGTACCCAGCAGTTCGGAGAAGGCGGCGGTCAGCGGCTTGCCGACCAGACGCGTGATCAGAGTCAGGCGGCCGCGATGCATCGGCGCAATCAACGCTTTGTCCATGCCCGAGCGGGCGGCGTCGCCGACGATCGCCTCCAGCAGGACGATCAGCGACTCCAATCCTTCGATCCCGAAGCGCTTGTTGGTCGGCAGGCGCTTGTTCATGAAGGTTTCCATGGCGTCCGCCGCCAACAGCGCGTCGAGCCGGTCGCGCCGCTCTTCGATCGTGGGATCCGCGTACACCCCTCCTTCAACAGCGTCGATCAGCCAGTCGCGCGCCGCAGGGTCATCCAAATGCATGACCTCGGCAGTGAACCGCCCGCCCCAGGCTCGTTTCAGCCGGTCTTGGAGCGCTCTGGGCGTCGTGCCGCCGACCGGACTGTCCAGATCGGCCTCGGTCACCCCATGAGCGGCGGGCGACAGCTCGGGATGGCCGGGCGGCAGGCGCAGGTCGAGCGGGTCCAGGGCGGCGGCGAGGTGGCCATGGGTGCGCCACGCCGCCGTCAGCCGCTCGCAGGCCACCGCCAACCGGCCATCGCCCCCGATCGACGTCGACAACCCACCCGTTGAGGCCTTTTCGGCATATGGCGCGAACAGCGTCCACAGGGATGGATCCACTGAGAGCGGGTCCTTCAGGAAGCGGGCATAGAGGTCGTCCAGGTAACCTGCGCCTGCGGAGGGAAGCGGATGCATGTCGGTGGGATGGGCTCGCTTGGAGGGAACGATTGGATTGTATGCAGGCGTATACCGCCATCTTTACAGACCCGAGTCGAGACGCCTAGCCTTCGGAATCCTTTGATAAAATGGATTTGACACCCCATGGATGAACACTGGAGCGCAGCGGCCCACCATCACTTGAAAGCCGCCGGCGTGAAACAGATCGGCTACGTGCCCGACGGCGGTCTGCGGCTGCTGATCGAACGTTGTCTGGGCGACAACGAGATCGAGACCGTGATGTGCGCGACCGAGGAAGAAGCGGTCGGCCTCGCCGCGGGCGCCTGGCTCGGTGGACAGAAATCCGCGGTACTCATGCAGTCCAGCGGCGTGGGCAATACCATCAACGCCATCGCCTCGCTGATCTCCTCGGCCAACTTTCCGTTCTTCGCGATCGTCACGATGCGCGGGCAGTGGGGCGAGGGGAATCCCTGGCAGGTGCCGATGGGTCAGGCCGTGGTACCGACTCTGGAAGCGGTCGGCGTGAAGACCTTCCTCGCGGAAAGCCCCGACGCGGTGGAAATGATGATCGAGTCCGGTTTGCGCATGGCCTACTCGACCGATACCCCGGTAGCCGTCCTGGTCGGACAGAAGGTCATCGGCTCCAAGGTCTGGACAGCCGGAAAGGCGGTGAACCAATGAGCACCATCACCCTGCACCGCCGCGAGGTTCTCGGCTCCGTGATGGCGGAGCGCGGCGATACGCTCTTCGTTTCCGGTCTCGGATCGACCACTTGGGACCTCGCCTCCTTCGGCGACCGGCCGGAGAACTTCTATCTGTGGGGCGCCATGGGCAACGCCGCGATGATCGGTCTCGGGATCGCCCTCGCCCGACCCGACCGCCGCGTCGTTGTCATCACCGGCGACGGCGAGATGCTCATGGGCATGACCAGTTTCTCGACGATCGGTGCCAAGCACCCCTCGAACCTGGCGATCTGCGTCATCGACAACGAGACCTACACCGAAACCGGCCGCCAGCCGACCGCGACCGGCCGCGGCACCGACCTTGCGGCCGTCGCCTCGGCCTGCGGCTTCGCCAAAACGGCGATGATCCGCACCGAGATCGAGGCCAAGAACCTCAGCCGCCTGCTGTTCCGCGAGCCGGGACCGGTTTGCGCCGTGGTCAAGGTCGTCGACGAGGATTTGCCCATGTCCGTACCGCCGCGCGACGGCGGCTACCTGAAGACCCGGTTCCGCATCGGTCTCCTCGGCGAACAGACGGCGGTTCAGCCGTAGAACAACGCAGCCCTAGAGGAAAGACGGCCATGACCTTGACCTGGAACACGCCGGAAGAGGATCGGGCGGAGATCGAGCGCTGGTTCGGCGGCTGGAGCGAGCACGTCGCCGCCGTCGATTTCGCCCCGGCGCTGGAGCTGTTCGAGGGCAACATCGCCAGTTTCGGCACCCATATGGACGTCGTCGAGGGGCTGGACCGCCTCGCCGAAAATCAGTGGCGGAACGTGTGGCCGACCATCGAAGACTTCCGCTGGAACCTGGAGACTCTGAAGGTGGGGGTGTCGCCGGACCGGCTGTTCGCCATCGGCGTCATCACCTTCTCCTCCACCGGTATCGCCGAGGACGGCGGCCGCTTCGACCGGCCCGGTCGCGGAACCGTGGCCTTCGCGAGGGCCGCCGTGGACGCACCATGGAAAGGCGTCCACACCCATGTCTCCCTCAACCCCGGCACTCCGCAGAAGAGTAACGGGGAGCGCCCGGCGAAAAGCTGACCGGGCCGCGCAAGACCAATCGATCAACGCGACCGATACGCGGCGGTTCCGTGGCGGTCCCGCTCAACCGTTCCAGGGCAGCGCCGCCTCCCGCTCGGCGATCAACCATGCCCCACCCAGAACGCCGGACAACGCCAGCGAACTGACACCCGGCCACTGGGTATCCTTCGGCGCGAACCCGCGCCCCTCCAGGAACTGCCTCGTGGCGGCCAGGTCGTCGCATAACAGCGCGTATCCGGCGACACCGGGCGCGGGCGGCACGACCGCTCCCGGAAGCAGCGCCGCCGCCCGCTCCGGCGTCGCGAGCAGGATACCGCCCCGGGCCAGCCGGAATCGGATCAGGTCGTCGTCGAGCCGTACGGGCGGGACTTCGGTGAAACGGGCGTAGCGGTCCTCGGCCTCGCCCAGGTCCTCCGGCACGATGATCACGTCCCGCAGCGCCTGAATCCCGTTCTCGTGACGCATCCAGGCTTCCTGCCACACCAGATCCTCGGTGTGGTGGGTCAGTGCCTGGACTCGCCCCTCCGGCATGTCGGTCGCCGGGTTCTTGATCACTGTGAACGCGGCCTCGGCCGAGCCCGTCTCCGTCCCGTCCTCGGTCAGCAACGGCACCGGGCGTTTGAGCGGCGTCGGCTCCTGCGGGTGGAAACCCGCGGCCATCTGGCGCTCGCGCCGGGCGATGGCGTCGGGGTCGGCCATGGCTACGATATGGACGCCGTTGTAGCGGTCGAGCTGACCCTGAGTCCGTTCCCCGGTCGGCGTCGACACGTCGGTGACGGTCAGGACCTCGAGATACCCCTCGCGGAGCATGACGCACCGGTTAGCCGTGCCCATCGGATGGCGCTGGCCCGCCTCGTCGGTGAACGCGTGCAGCACATAGGGAGTCTGCACGAAGCCGAGCCTGGTCAGCTCGATATGCGCCACCTCCATATCCGGCACGAAATGCCCGAGGTGATCGAGAAACGTCTCACCCGCCGCAGGGAGTTGTCGCCATTGCGCCATGTTTCCGCCTCTTTTGGGGAGTGGGCTTCCGGTATCGATTAGAGTCCGACATGATAGACAAGATGGTCGGGGTTACCAGACGGCTGATGCGCCCCGCCCGCCGACCGAGAGGAGGATGCCATGAACGATCGTATCCGCCGTTGCCAATGCCGCGCCGCTCTGACGGCCCGTGCCGCCCACGCCCAGTTTTGCGACACGCTCGTCGTCGGAACGATGATGGCGGCCGCCATCGCCGGTATCGCCTGGCTTATGACCAGACTCGCCGTCTGAACCGCCCCTGCCCGATCGACCCGGTTTTCCGGGCCGATCCAGGCCGCGCAGCGGTTTCTTTGCGCCCGCGTTGGTCGCCGCAGCCTCCTAAGAGGAATCACCCGCAACCCGCGGATAGCTGCGGACAGAACCGGACCCTACTGATCGCCGAAACCATTC
Source organism: Alphaproteobacteria bacterium (assembly GCA_024742275.1). Taxonomy (GTDB): domain Bacteria; phylum Pseudomonadota; class Alphaproteobacteria; order Thalassobaculales; family Thalassobaculaceae; genus Thalassobaculum. The sequence continues at coordinate 82,962 of JANSYS010000010.1, forward strand.
GGAGATCAGTCCATGTCGACCGTCACACGCCTGCAGATTGCCGGAAGCGGCCTCCATCTGGCCGACCAGATCGCCCTCGTCGGCGTCCCACTCGCCGCCGCCCTGGTCTTCGACGCTTCGGCCCAGGTCATCGGCGTTCTCGTCGCCTGCCAGTCGATGGCCCACCTGCTCGGCTCGCTTCCCGCCGGACTCATCGTCGACCGCGGCGCGCCCCGGCGCGTGACGTTGGCAGCCGTCATGGTCTCGCTGCTCGGTGTCGCGGGAGCGGCAGCGAGCGTCTTTGGCCAGAGCCTCGTCGGGTTCGGCGTCGGCGTGACGGTCGCCGGCTTCGGCATCGTCCTCTTCACTCTCACCGCACTCTCGCTTCTCCCCCGCGCCGTCCCGGCGGCGACCCTCGCCCAGGCCAATGCCCGCATTGAGATCCCGCGCGCGGCGGCCTCCTTCGCGGTTCCGTTGGTTCTCGGCGCGGTCGTATCGGCAGATACCGTCGCCTGGATCTTCCCGGCAGCGCTGGGCGGCGGAGTTCTTGCCCTGACGGCGGCCGCAGGACTTCCCCGTTTCGACCCGGGACAGCCAGGCTCCCAAAGCCCGCTGCGCCGGATCGCGGAGGGCGGCAGCTTCGTTCTGGGCAACGAGTTCCTGCTTGCAATCGGCGCCTGCGCCCTGTTCTGGAACTTCGCGTTCTCGGCTCTTTTAGTGACCATGGTGCCGCTGATCACGGACGGACTGCGCATGGAGCCCGGCGTGTTCGGGATCGCGATGGCCTGCTTCGGTCTGGCCGCCTTCGCCGGCTCCAGTATCGCCGCCCGCTATGCCGGACGCATGCGCCCGAACCTGCTCCTGCTGTTCGGCCCAGGCAGCTCGGTGCCGGCAGCACTGCTGCTGATGGCCGTCGAGCCCGGCGGATCACCGGCCATAATCTATGCGGCCTTCTTCGGCCTCGGCTTCGGGCCGTCCATGTGGTTGATCGCACAGAACTCGGTGCGCCAGATCGTCAGCCCGCGCGATATGCTCGGTCGGGTAAACGCTGTCATCCAGACCTCGATCTACGGCGCTCGGCCCGCCGGCGCCCTGTGCGGCGGGCTGCTCGTCGGGGCGACCTCGCCGCAAACCGCCCTCGCCTTCGCCGCCACCGGCTTCATGGTGTCCTTCGCGGTGTCGGCGGTCAGCCGGTTGCGGTCGATCCGCAGCTATGGCGATCTCGCCGACGCTGGGACCGGGTGATCACTTCGCCCGCTTGAGTTCGGCCCGGTCGATCCGCCGGTTCCAGGGCAGCCAGACCGAAAACGCCACGGAGGCCAGGGACGGAACGGCGACCGGGTCGGGATCGGTGACCGGGACCGGTAGCTTCTCGTTCGAGCCGCCGGAGAGCCAGAGTGCGAGCCGACGCCCAAGGGCGGTGGTCATCGCCATGCCGCGTCCGTTGCAGGCGATGGCCGACCAACCCTGGTCGCTCCCGCGCTCGCCGAGCCTCATCAGGCGCGGCATGAAGTCCCGCGCCGCCGCCAGCCTCCCCTGCCAGGCATATGCGGGCTCCAGCGGCGGAAGCTGGGGAAGCATCTCCTGCAGGCGATCGAGATGATAGGTCTTCGCCCGCTCGGCGGATCCGAAGGGCGAGGCCAGCAGGCCGCCGGTTACGATGCGGTTGTCCCAGGTCCAGCGATAAGCGACCAGTTCCTTTCGGGTATCGGCCGCGGACCGGTCCCTGGGCAGCACGCTCTCGCGCAGGGCCGGGTCGAGCGGTTGGCTGGCGACCTGGAACAGGGTGATCGGAAATTGGGTTCCCTCGGCCTTGGGCGCCAGACCGCCGCCGGTCGAGTTGGTGGTGAGCAGCAGCCGCTTGGCGACCAGTGTTCCCCGATCGGTTGTCAGCCGCCACCGATCGCCTTGGCGCTGCACCTCCCGGACGCGGGAATTGGTGTGCAGCCTTGCCCCCGCTTGGACCGCCGCCGCGGCCAGGCCCCGACAGTAGGCGAGCGGGTTCAGGTGGCCGCCGGTCGGGTCGAGAAAGGCACCGTGATAGACTTCGGATCCGGTTTCATAGACGGCCTCGTCGCGGGACAACGCCTGTACGGGCCGACCCAGGGAACGCCACTGGGCCACACGATCCTCCAGCCAAGCCAGCTTCTCCGGCGTGTGAACCGGCTGTATCCAACCACTTTGCCGGGCTTCGCACGCGATGCCGTGCCGGCGAATCAAATCGAAAACCAGCTCTGCGCTCTGTCCGACCATGTCGCAGATCAGGCGGCCGTGCTCGTCGCCCATCTCTCTGCGCATGACCGTCGGATCGAGCCCGGTGAGCAGATTCGGGACTACGAAGCCGGTATTTCGGCCAGAAGCGCCGAAGCCCGGCTCGTCCGCCTCCAACACCGTCGCCTCGACGCCGGCCTCCGCCAGGTGCAGAGCGGTCGAGAAGCCGAGATAGCCCCCGCCGACGATCGCGACATCGGTCTCCGCCTCGCCTTCAAGCGGTATGGTCCGGGGACCGGCGGGGGCGGTCGCATGCCAGAAGGACTCTTGGAAGGTCAGGGACGGATGCGGGGCCGCCGCCAAACGCTCGAAAAGGGTCGGGCTGTAGCCCTCATGTGCGATCTTCGTCATGCAAGGATGCTAGATCGGGAACGCGTGCCACGGAATGCCCCCCGTGTAACACTTTCCGTTCGAGATAGTCGGCTTTGCAGGAATCGCACTATCCGGCGAGCTTCCCGGCCTGTTTAGTGCGTCCCATGGCAAAGCCCAGCAAGACCGACGGCGCCTCCGCCCCGCAGACCGAGCCGAACTCTGACGCCCAGCCCGGTCTCGGAGACCTGCTGGTCGTGGTGTTCTTCACCACCATGGTGATGACCCTGGCCAGCATGTCGGTCCTGTGGATTCCGGCGATCGCGCCGGCGGTGGCGGCGGATCTCGGCATCTCCCCTGCGCTGGTCGGCTATCAGTTCACGCTGGCCTATATCGGGGCGATGGCCTCGAGCCTCCTGGTCGGCGGTTTCGTGCAGCGCTTCGGTGCTTGGCGCACCAGCCAGAGCAGCCTCGGAATGCTCGCGATCGGCCACCTGATCCTGATGTCGGGCCATATCGAACTGATGGTACTCGGCTCCGTCGCCACAGGCTTCGGGTACGGCATGATGAACCCGCCGGCAATGGACCTGCTCAATCGCGTGGTGACGCCGTCGAACCGCAACCTCGTCTTTTCCGTTCGCTTTACCGGCGTTCCCCTCGGCGGCGTGCTGGCGAGTCTGGTGGCGCCATCGATGGCGCTGGCCTTCGGCTGGCAGGCGACGATGCTGGTGGTGGGCGCGCTCGGCCTTGTTCTGTTCGCAGCGATGCAGCCGCTGCGCGCCCGTTTCGATGGAAACCGGCAGCCGAACGCGACGGTGATCCGGGACCCGTTCTCCGGTCTGCGTCTCGTCCTGCGGTCTCGGGCGCTCAGGTTCTTCGCCCTCACCGGCCTGTGTTTCGCGGCGGTCCAACTGTCGCTGATGTCGTTCACCGTGACCATGCTGGTGGACGAAGTTGGCTGGACGTTGGTGACGGCGGGGGTGGCGCTTTCCTGCGTACAGGTCGCGGGCGTGATCGGTCGCGTCAGCTGGGGCGTGGTCGCCGATCGGCTGCGATCGAGCACAGCCGTGCTGATCATCATCGGCAGTGCCATGACCCTGGCCAGCCTTTCCGCCTCGCAGATCGGGGCGGGTTGGCCGGAGATCGGCGTTTTCGTCTTCTTCTTCGCTTTCGGCCTGGCCGCAGTCGGATGGAACGGCGTTTTCGCCAGCGAAGCGGCGCGGATCAGCCCCTCCGGCGCGATCGGGCATGCCACCGGCGGAGTCCTGTTCATCACCTTTTCCGGTGTGCTTTTCGGGCCGGTCGTATTCTCGATGCTGTACGAGGTGACGGGGAGCTATTCGGCAACCTTCTTCGCATCGGCCAGTCTCGCAGCGTTGGGGGTCGTCTTCCTCGGCATCTCCCGCCGGGCCGCGCGGACGGAAACCGCTCAGTAGACGATTTTCCCGTCCGGCCGGAAGGCATGAAAGACGAAGGCGAAAGTGACCTCGTGGGCGACGTCCGCCCCGTCCCGGGTGACAACGACGTTGCCGACATCCCGGCCCTCGGAGATCCTGCGGGTATCGAGGGCCGAGTTCTGCCCCGGCTCCCACACGATCTCCAGGTCGCCGTCGCTCCACTCCCCCTTTTCGCGGAGCATCGGCAGGCTCCACGCCATGTCGCCCACAACGACCACCCGGGTCATGGCGGGCAACCCCTCGGGCATCGATCCGTCATAGAGGAACGGCACCGGCATCGTGTCGTAACCCTTGTAGGGATTTATGCCGTAAGGACGGGCTGTCGGATCGTTGGGCACGAGAACCTTGCCCGCGGGAAAGCGCTCGGCGAAGCGCTCCGCGCTTTCGAGACGGGCCGGCACCGAGGGGAGCCGCGCACCCGTCATCGCGCCGACGATCGCTTCGCCGGTGTATTGCTGCCACCAGCTCTCGGTCTTGCGGTCGTACATGATCAAGCCGGAATTGCGCAGTTTCCCGGTCGTCCCGAAAGCCAACGGCTCACCCTCGACCCGGCGGTCGAAGACGATGGCAGTGTTGCAGAGAGGGCAGTAGGTGACCGCAAGAGGGATGCCGCCCACCGTGTCGTTGACGATCTCGTGCCACATGAGAATTCGCAATGGATAGGCCCGGGCATCGTCGCCGACGGTCAGCGAAATCACCGGTTCGGTCGGGGCGACATCGGCGAAACCTTTCGAGACCGAGGCGAAGCTTGGCGCATCGATCGACGGAATACCGTCCTTCTCCGGGCCGCCGGAACTAATCTCGTCCAGAGCGACGGCGTGCCGGGAGAAATCGGTCTGCGGCCACGCCTTGCTCCAATCCTCTGCCGCTGACGCCTCCGGCGGTGCGAGTATGACTCCCATCAGGAACAGAAACAGGATCGCGACGGAGACTGAAGGACGAGGGTCTGGCATATCCGCACAATGCGGCAATGCGGGTGTTCAACGGAAATCACGAAAGGGAGACCGGAGCGCGTCCGGTCGGTGCGGATCACACCGGGGGCCGTGTCCCGGCGGGGATCAGCCGGTACCGAGCTTTGCGGAACGCGACCGGATCTGGGAAAGCCGCGGATCCGGAGCGAAATCCTCGATCGGATCGTCGATATCGCCGAACTGCCGGAACAGCTCCGCCGACTCGATGGCAGTGGAGCGAACCTTGCGGCTTTCCCGGGAGTTCAACATATCGAAAGCCTTCCCGGCCTGACGGCGATCGTTCTCGGCGAGGGTGTTCGCCGCTTTGACAACGGCCGCGTGCACGAATCCCGTACCCACGGTACGGTCGAGCGCATCCGCGAGGATTTCCAAGGCTTTTCGATCAGCTTCGGCTTTTGCCATCGGTCACCCAGACGCTCGGACGAGCGAGCTACCATTAAGCAAGCATAAACCAGAATCCGTGATTCGCCCGAGTCGCGCAAGCGAAATTGGTTTTGCGGATTCCCTAGTTTTTGCTGAATCGTCAAAAACGATTCCAGATGAAATGTATGACCTGTGCCTCCTCGGCCGCCCGACAATCGACCGTTCCGCGTCACACGATTGATGCCGACAGCGGCCTCGGGTAGCGTCATGCACCGGCAGCTCCAGGAGGCCGACAGTGAAAATATTGATTCCCCTGATATTTTTTGCCGTTTTGATCGCCATCGCCGTTCGCATGACGCGGCGTCAGTTCCGCCTGGACCAGTTTGCTGCGCATCCGTCGCTGCCGACGGGCGGGGAAGACGCGCTTGTCGCCGCCGCCGATGCCGACGGCAAGTTTCATCGGGTCCACGATGGGCTCGAAGAGATGCGCCGGACGTGGCATCCGGTGCGTTTCCCTTCCGGGTGGGAGTCGCGGACGGGAGGCTTTCCCGAGGAACGGGTCTACGCCGATACCACGATGATCCAGCGCCGGAACTGGTGCGTCGAGCACTGTAAGGAGCCTTGGCGCGTCGAGGTCGCGCGCGGCAACGCCCCCGTCTTCTGGTTCAGATCGCACCGGGACGCACGAGACTTCACGGAAGCCTGGTTCCCCTTCAAGTGCGCCTGACCGAGCGGTCGGTCCCCGGTCGGGCTTGACCCCGTGACGGTGGAGCCGAGCGGATAGTGCCGGTCTACTGGTTCTGCTGGCGCCATAAGGAGGGATGCTCGAACTTCAGGCCCCAAATTCCGGCCTTCTCCCGCTTCGCCATCTGCTCCAGTGGTGCATAGTCCGGTCGCTCGTCGGGCAGAGCCAAGGCCCACCCCGTGCGGACCATACGGGTGTTGAGGTTCACGTCGCCAGCATAGCAGGTGCCGATCAACCGGCCGCTGTCCTCGGTGCCTTCCGCGACGCAGATGACGCTGATCCGTCCGACCATTTCGCGCAAGGCATCCATCGCCTGAATGCCGCACTGAAACGGTCGTCCGAATTCGTTTTCGCAGTATTGGTCTGTTTCCGGTGCGTCGATCCCCGACAGCCGCACTTCCTGCCGCCCGATGAACAGCGTATCGCCGGATGTAATCTGGGGACGCCCCTTCAGTTGCTGCGCTTGGACGACATCCGCGCTCCCGAGGATCCCGACAGCCAGGATCAGCCCCATCGCCGCCACGGTTGTCCTCATGTAATCACCTACGATGTTTCCAGACGGGCTCGCCAAGCCGACCGCAGTCTATATGAGAACCTCCCCGGTGCCGATACCCGGTCTAATCGTCTCGGCTAGAGGATTTCGAGCGGTTGCTTTGCGGTGGGCGGCGGGAAAGCGGAGTCCAGCGCGGCCATGTCGGCGCCGTCCAGACCGACCTCGAGAGCGGCGGCGTTCTCGCGGACATGGTCGGCGCGTGCGGCCTTGGGGATGGCGATCACGCCGTCCCGTCGCAGAACCCAGGCGAGAGCCACAGCAAGATCCGACACCCCGTGCTTTTCGGCGATCGGTTTCAGGGCGGCATGGCGGGCCAGGCGACCCTGCTCCAGCGGAGAGTAGGCCATGACCGGCATGCCCCGGCTCTCGCACCACGGAAGCAGGTCGTACTCCGGTCCCCGACGGTCAAGGTTGTAGAGGATCTGGTTGGTCGCGCAGGCCCCGCCGCCGACATCGTCGACCTCCTGCATCTCGTCCGCGTCGAAATTGCTGACGCCCCAATAGCGGATCTTGCCGTCCTGGCGAAGCTGGTCGAACGCGGCGATCGTCTCCGCCAGCGGGTGGGATCCCGGCCAGTGCAGCAGATACAGGTCGATGGTCTCGACGCCCATGCGCCGCAGACTCTTCTCGCAGGCTTCGACCGTACCGGCGCGGTCGGCGTTGAACGGCAGAACCTTGGAAACGATGAAGAGGCCGTCGCGGCGACCGGCAATGGCCTCGCCGACCACTTCTTCCGAGCCGCCCGACGCATACATCTCGGCTGTATCGATCAGGGTCATGCCAAGATCGATACCGAGCCGCAGAGCGTCGGCCTCCACCGCCCGATCCGATCCCCGTTCGCCCATATGCCAGGTTCCAAGTCCGAGCGCCGGAACTGCCTCTCCGCCCGGCAGGGTCACCGTCTTCATCTGCGTCTCCCCCGTTGCTCGCGCGCGCTGCGCACATTCTCCTGATAGCGGACAACCCGGTCCTTGAGACCCGGCCGCGATGCGGAGGCGACAAGCGCCGCCATGTCCCGCGCACCCAAATCCTCCGACCGGCCGTCGTCGAGGGTCAGGCTTCCCACCGTCGCAAGCGTTCCCGGTTCGAGCCGAGCGGCCATTGCGGCATAGCGGCCGATTTCGTCGTCGACGGCGTCCTCGGCGATCACCGCATCGATCAGGCCGACCGCCACAGCCTCGTCCTGATCGAGAAGCCCGCCGCCGGCAATTATCTCCATCGCCCGGTCCGATCCCACCCGTCCCGCCAGCCGCCGGGTACCGAGGGCGATTCCGAAACCGGCACCGGGAAACGCGAACCGCCCAGTCCCGACGACCAACCGCCGCCGACACGCCGCAACCAGATCCGCACCCGCGCCCATAGCCGCACCCCGTACCAGCGCCATGGTCGGCATCGGCGCGCGATACACCGCCTGCAACAGCGTCTCGATCCGCACCAACCGTAGCAGCAGGTCGCCGTCGCTCAGGCTATCGAGGTCACTCAGGTTGAAACCCGCGCAGAAATGCTTGCCCATTCCTTCAAAAACGATCAGCCGCACCCCGTCTTCTGCCGCCGCATCGATCGCCGACAGCAGTGCCTCGACGATTTCAGGACTAAGTGCGTTGCTGCTCTCCGGGCGATTCAGCGCGAGATGCAGAACCGCTCCGTCGCGGCGCGCGGCGACGGGATCGCTCACCCCGCCGCTCCAAGGGCATCGGCGATCGCCTTGCCAGCGTCGGACGTGGACGCGGTTCCGCCGAGATCGACGGTACGGCCCGACTGGCTGGCCAGGGCCGTATCGACAGCATCCTCCAACGCCACGGCGGCCCGCAACGCTGTATCGTCGCCATTGTGTCGCGCGATCCAACCAATCAGCATGGCGGTGGACAACACCAGCGACGTGGGGTTTGCGATGCCGCGTCCCGCGATGTCGGGTGCCGTCCCGTGAGCCGCCTGCGCGATGGCATACCGGTCGCCGGCGTTCAGGGACCCGGCAACACCCAACCCACCGGCCAGCTCCGCCGCCTGGTTCGACAGGATGTCGCCGAACATGTTCGTGGTGCAGATGACGTCGAACCGTTCCGGCTCGCGCACCAGCAGCGAGGCCATGGCGTCGACCAGGACCTCTTCTACCTCGACGCCACTCTCTTCCCGCGCCGCCGCCTGCACGGCATTGCGGAACAGACCGTCGGACAGTTTCAGCACGTTCGACTTGGTGACGATCGTAAGCTTCTTGCGTCGTCCTGCGGCCAGCGCCGCCGCCGCGCGGCCGATCCGCTCGGAGCCCTGCCGCGTGATCTTGCGCACCGCCAGGGCGAGGTCCGGGGTCGGCATGAACTCGCCGGAACCGATGTGCATCGTGCGGTCGGCATAGAAGCCTTCGGTATTCTCCCGGGCGATCACCAGATCCATCGACTTGGCCAGAGATGGCACGCCGGCACGCGTGCGCGACGGTCGGATGTTGGCGTAGAGATCGAGCCGTTTGCGGAACTCTGCAGAGGGGTTGAGGCCGCCCTCCGCCGGGGGCGGGTAGGAGGCCGTGTCCACCGGGCCGAGAATAACGCCGTCCACCGCTGTCGACCGCCCGAAGGTGTGATCGCTGACGGTAACGCTGTCCCGCTTCAGGCCCTCAAGTCCGACCCGACCGGTCTCGATTTCCAGCCCGAACCGATAGACCGTCTCCAGCCGCTCCAGCACCGACACGACGACATCCGATATCTCCGGACCGATCCCGTCTCCGGGCAAGAGCAACAGTCTCATCGTGCCTCCCTGGCCGCCGTTTGCCTGCCCCCGCCGGGCGGCCGGCCGATTTCGTTCTTTTGTAGGACGTCCGCAACGAAAGCGTCACGTACCGCCTGTATCCAGGTGCCAGGAAAGCGCGCGACCAGACGCGCCCCGCTTCGATGGCCGGACGCTCAACGCACGGCGTTAAGACCCGGCCCGCCACCTTTGACGTCTAGGGAGACATACCCATGGATCGCTTGCAAGACATCGAAATGCGAATCGCGGACCACGGCCTGTCCTTCGACGAGTGGGACGAGCTGCAGTCGCCGCGCACGGCCGAGACCGACTTCGACCGTGTCGTGGATCGGGCCATGTCCCGGCGCGGTTTCCTTGGCGGGCTCGCCGTCTTCGGCGGCGCCGCCGCGCTGCTTGGCACCTCGGCCCTGACCCCGGCGCGCGCCGCGTCACGCCTCGGATTCGACGCCGTCTCCGCCAACACCCTCGACACGATCACCGTCCCGGACGGCTACCGCTGGCATGCCGTCGCCACCTGGGGCGAACCCCTCTGGTCCGACGCGCCGGCGTTCGATCAGGCGACCCGCGGCACCGGCGCCAGCCAGGAACGGGCTTTCGGCGACAACAACGACGGCATGGCCCTGTTCTCCGACGGCACCCGCACGGTGCTCGCCGTGAACAACGAATACACCAACCGGTCGATCATCTACGGCGCACGCGCGACCGGTCTGCCCGAAAACGCGGACGACGTGCGCAAGGGCAAGGCGGCCCACGGCATCTCGGTCATGGAGATCGCGGAAACCGACGGCACCTGGGGCATCGTCAAGGACAGCACTTACAACCGGCGCATCACCGCGGACACGCCGATCGAAATCACCGGACCGGCGCGCGGCCACGATCTCCTCAAAACGGAGGCGGATCCGAGCGGCACGACCGCGCTCGGCACCTGGAACAACTGCGGCAACGGCCGCACCCCATGGGGCACCTATCTGGCCTGCGAGGAGAACTTCAACGGCTACTTCTCCTCCTCCGATGCCTCCTACACGCCAAGCGCCGAGCTCTCCCGCTACGGCGTGAAGACCGAGGACTGGGGCTACGCCTGGGCCACGGCAGACGAGCGCTTCGACATCTCGAAGCATCCCAACGAGCCGAACCGCGCCGGCTACGTGGTCGAGATCGATCCTCTCGACCCGACATCGACCCCGAAGAAGCGCACGGCCCTCGGGCGCTTCAAGCACGAGAACGCCGAACTGGTGGTCGACAATTCCGGACACGTGGTCGTCTACATGGGCGACGATGAGCGCGGCGAGTTCCTCTACAAGTTCGTCTCCGAGGGCGCCTACAGCATCGGCGGCGACAACGCAGACCTGCTGGATTCCGGGACCCTGTACGTCGCCCGCTTCCACGACGACGGCACCGGCGACTGGCTGGCCCTGACGCCGGAGACCACCGGCATGGCCTCCCAGGCGGAAATCTCGGTGCATACCCGCCAGGCCGCCTCGGCGGTCGGCGCGACCACGATGGATCGCCCGGAATGGGTCGCGGCCAACCCGAAGAAGGCGGAGATCTACTGCTGCCTGACCAACAACAAGAACCGGGGCGTCAAGCCGAACGCCGGCGGCGACGACACCTCGGTCAACGGCCCGAACCCGCGCGAGAAGAACAACTACGGTCAGATCGTGCGCTGGATGCCGGAGAACGGCGACCACACGGCGACCGGCTTCGCCTGGGATCTGTTCGTCCTGGCCGGCAACCCGACGGTCCATTCCGACGCCTATGCCGGATCCGAGAACGTGACCGCCGACAACATGTTCAACTCGCCCGACGGGCTCGCCTTCGACAGCACGGGTCTGATGTGGATCCAGACCGACGGCAACTACAGCAACGAGGGCGACTTCGCCGGGATGGGCAACAACCAGATGCTGATCGGCGACCCGGAGACCGGCGAGATCAAACGCTTCCTGGTCGGCCCGAACGAGTGCGAAGTCACCGGCATCACCTGGAGCCCGGACCGCCGGACGGTCTTCGTCGGCATCCAGCATCCGGGCGAAAAGGGCAACAGCCACTTCCCCGGCGGCGGCGCCTCGGTCCCGCGCTCCTGCGTCATCGCCATCCGGCGCGAGGACGGCGGCCTGATCGGTTGATCGATCGTCAGGACTTGTGAACACTGCGAGGGCGGCTGACGAGCCGCCCTCATCTCTTGGAGCCTACACGATGACCAAAACGGCCGTTGGAGCGCCACCCGCGAGCGGCTGGAACCGGATGGCGCCGGAACTCATCGTCAGCGACCTGGAGACCAGCCTAGACTATTGGTGCGACGTGCTCGGATTCGACGTCGCGTACCGCCGGCCGTCAGAGCGCTTCGCTTTCCTCGATCTGGCCGGCGCCCAGATCATGCTGCGCGAGCGCGACGGCAAGTGGCAGACCGGCCCGTTGGAACCGCCGCTTGGCCGAGGTGTAATGTTCCAGATCCTGACTGACGATCTACCGGCCCTGGAACGCCGTCTGAAAGACCGGCGTTTGCCCGTATACGCGGGTCCGCGCGAAGTCTGGCGGCAAACAGGCGACCGCGAATGTGGCCAGCGGGAAGTCTTCGTACAGGACCCGGACGGCTATCTGATCATGATGAACGCCGATCTCGGAGAACGCCCGCTCAGCCTCGGGACAGGAGATCCAGGGCCGTCGCGTTGAACCAGTCCGCGTCCTCGTACTGCACCCAGTGTCCGATACCGGCGCGCATGGCGATACCGGCCTCGGGCTGGATCTCCCTCAGCGCCGCGTGGCGGGCCTCGAAATAGCCGACCGCCGTCACGTCCTCGCCGCCCCAGATCAGGTTGATCCGGCCCTTGATGAGCGGGAAGGTCCGCGAGAGCCGGTCGCTGAGCGAGATCGGGCGCGAGCGGATGCGGTTGCGCGCCATGTTGATCTCCTGGATGTGGTCGGCCAGGGGATCGATGTTGGCCTTGTTGGCGAACATCAGGATACCGAGATTGTGTCGGCGCAGGCGGGCCTGCTCCTCTGCCGGCAAGTCCGGGGTGATGCGGATCATCTGCTGGGTGACCGGGCTGCGCGCCCCCATACCCGCCGCTCCGACCCCCGTATAACTGACCACCCGCTCGCCCAACGACGCCGCCGTAAGCCCGCCGATGATCGATCCGAAGGAGAAGCACATCAGCCGGATCGGCTCGCTTTCCCCCGTCACCCGCCGCACGCCGTCGGTGACGATAGCGGCCAGGCTGTCGGCGTCGTAAGGCTGATCCGGGTCGTCGCTGTCGCCTTGCCCCGGCATGTCGGCGGAGATCACCCGGTAGTGTCCGGCGAGAACCTCGACATTCCGCACCCAGTGGTTCCACGATCCGAAGCCGCCATGAAGCAGGATCAGCGGTTCCGCGCGGGTCGAGCCCCACTGCCGCCAGACCATGGTCCCGTTCCCGCAAGGAGTGCGGATCTCCGTGGCCAAGGCATCGAGACGGGCGAGTTCGGCGGCAGGGGAAGCGCCGGCCGACGGCGCGGGAGAGGTCGACATGGACGGATCGAAGCGGGGCGGCGGGCGGAAGTCAACGCCTCAACTGGCGCGGCGCCCAGCGCACGACCGGATCGGAACGCTGATTCAGTCTAGCGGCGCAACTCCGGCACGACGATCACCAGCAGCAGCATCGCCACCAGCCCCTCGAGCGAGATCACCGTCAGCGCCATGGATCCGCCGAGCCAGTCGGCCAGCCAGCCGACATGCAGCACCCCGATCGGCCCGGCGCCGATACAGACCGACAGAATACCCATCAGGCGGGACCGGATCTCCGGCGGCGCTTCCGCGAACATGATGGCGCTCTGCATGGACGCGAACCCGGATATCCCAAGCCCGGCCACGACCAGAACCATCAGCGCCCCGGAGTAGGTGGTCTGGAGAGAGAACACGAAGATGCAGACCACGAACAGGGCGGATCCGAAAAGGTAGATCCGGCGGTACCGTTCAGGCGCCGCCAGGAAGGCGGCGGCCATCGCGCCGGCGAACGCGCCCGCTCCCTCCACCGACAGCAGCAGGCCGATCCATACCGCATCGACGCCGAAGGTCTCCTTGCCGACCACGGGAATCATGGCGGCGTAGGGAAAGGCGAACAGGTTGACGATCACGGTGACGCCGAGATGGCCGACCAACGCCCGCGAGCGGCGCAGATACGCGAAACCGTCTCGGATCTCGGCAAAAAGAGCGAAGGGTCGCGGCTCCCGCGCGGCCGGTCGATAGACCACCAGCACGGCCAGCAGCACGGAAACGGCGAAGATCGTGGCGGAAACCGTGTAGATCCCGTGCATGCCGATGGTCGCGTAGAGGCCGCCGCCGGCGATCGGCCCGACCATGCGAGTCGCGTTGTTGGAGGCGCTGTCCATGGACATCGCCGCGCCGAGGCGGGCGCTTCCGACCATCTCGCCAAGGATCGTTCGGCGCACCGGAAAATCGGTTGACCAGCCCAGTCCGGACAGAAAGGCGCCGAGGCCGACCTGCCAAAGCGTCAGGGTGCCGGCCCAGGCGGATACGGCCAAGGCGCCCGCCGTCAACGCCATCAGAGCCAGTGAGCCGACAAGCAGGAGCTTTCGGTCGAGCCGGTCGGCGATAACCCCGGTGACCGACCCGAACAGCGCCATCGGCGCCATCCGCAGCATGGTCATCAGGCCGGTGAGCGTGGCCGAGCCGGTTTCGGCGAAGACCCAAACGCCCACGGCCAGCATCTCCAACCAGCGCATCGCGCCCATCAGGACGCCGATGGTCCAGAGCTTTCGGAAGGTGGGATCGGCGACGAGGGAAAGCGGACCGGCAGTCCGGCTTCGCGTGTCGTCGGCCCCGGTTGGCGATGCCATGGGGGCGCCCGTCAGATCTCGCCGGCGCGGCGCAGCATGTCGATGGAGGCGGCGAACGCGTCAGCGGTCCGTGCCACCTCCTCCGCCCCGTGGGTCGCGGAGACCAGACCGCCGCACATAGGATTGGTATCGACGCCGTTGATCAGCATGGCGAGCCGCAGCAGACGGATCAGCTCCTTGGGCCGGTCCTTCATCGCCACCGACGGCAGCGACAGCGGATCGAAGGTCGTCGGATCCACCGGCAGATCTGGTCGCACGAACAGATGGAAGGTGGAGAAGCCGCCGTAGACTGCCCAGGGCAGCCCCTTGTCGACCAGAACCCCCGTCAGCACCTCGCGGAGCGCCGCAGCGGTGTCGTTCGCGCGGGCGCAGGCATCACTCTCGGCGATGATCGTCAGCGCCTCCGCCCCGGCGGCCGCCGAAACCGGGTTCGCGTTGAAGGTTCCCGGATGGGCGATCTTCTCCCGCCCGCGCGCGGCGGCGGCTTCGAAATCGAGCCCGTCCAGGATATCGCGCCGACCGCCAACCGCGCCGCCCGGCAGACCACCGGCCAGAATCTTGGCCCAGGAGGTGAGGTCCGGCTCGATTCCGAACACCTCGGCCGCTCCGCCGGGTGCCACCCGGAAGCCGGTCACGACCTCGTCCAGGATCAGCAGGACGCCGTGCTTGAGGGTTTCTGCCCGCAGCAAGTGCAGAAAGCTCGGATTCAGCGGGGTGAAGCCGGTCCCCCCGCCCGTCGGCTCGACGATCGCCGCGGCGATATCGCGGTCGGCCGACAGCAGACTCCGCAGGCCGTCGGCGTCGTTCGGGTCGAGCAGCACGACACCGGCGTCGATCCCCTCCAGAACGCCCGGCGAGGATGAGCCGTCGAAATGGTTGGCGACGCCGCTGGCCATGTGATCGTGCCAGCCGTGAAAATGGGTACGGAAGCGGATCACCTTGCGCTTGCCGGTGAAATCCCGGGCAAGGCGGAGCGCCATAAGGGTCGCCTCCGTGCCCGAGGACGTGAAGCGGATCCGCTCTGTCCGGGGACAGAGGCGGCGGACCGCATTCGCCCACGCTATCTCGCCCCGTTGGCCGGCGCCGAACTGCGTCCCCTGCGCCATGGCCGCTTGCGCCGCCGCCGTCACCCGGGGCTCCGCATGACCGAGCAGCAGGGCGCCGTGTCCGCCGTAGAAGTCGACATAGTCGTTTCCGTCCACGTCCCATTTGATCGGTCCGACCGCTCTGTCGACGTAGAGGCCGTAGGGCTTGAGGTGCCGGGCGTCGTGGGTCACGCCGCTCGGAAACAGCTCCCGGGCCTCCCACGCCAGTGCGGCCGAGCCGGGCGTCTTTTCCCGGAAGGCCGCCTCGATCGGCGAATTGCTGAGACGGTCGTCGGCTGTCCGGCTGTCCGGCATGTCGGTTGTCTCCGGGAGATCCTAGTCGGCGGCTTCGGCGACCCGCTTGTCGGCCATGTAGGCGGACAGCTTCGGCCAGACGGTTTCGGCGAGAGTGGTGAAGGACCGCCGCCACATCGGCAGCGCGCCCTCCATGTCGTGGCCGGTGATCATGAGCGTGCCGAAATCGCCGACCTCGTCGCGGAAGGCGATCAGCCGGTCGAGCACGGTCTTGGCCGAGCCGGCGATGACAAGATCCTTGGCGACCTTCATCGCCTCGGCCTTGCGGGCGTCCCAGTCGATATCCGTCGAGAAATCGCCGCCCGCCAGTTTCCCCTGGGAGTTCAGGTAGGTGTAGTACCAGCTGAAGGTGCCCTCGGGATCGTCGAGAATCGCCTCCGCCTCGGCGTCGGTCTCGGTGATCAGCACGCTGCGGCCGACCCGCCAGAGCGAGGGGTCGGGCCGGCGCCCCGCCGCTATCGCCCCGGCGGCATAGGACGGCCAATGGGTGGCGATGTCGGCGGCCGGCACGAAATTGCCGGAAAGCATGCACCATCCGCGCTGGCCGGCGAAGTTCGCAGTCATCGAGTTCGCGCCGCGCACCGAAACGGCGATCGGCGGATGCGGCTTCTGGTACGGTCGGATCATCCGGCCGATGCCCATCTCCGGGAGCACGCGGTCGGTCAAGGAAACGCTGACGTGGTCGCCCTCATGGGTAAAGGGCGGATCCTCCGTCCACATCTTCAAGATCAGGTCGATGGATTCGATCATCGCCATCGCCCGTTTGCGTCCATCGAGATTGCCGAACATCTCCCAATCGCTCGACAGCCCGCCGGAACCGACGCCGAACAGGAACCGGCCCCGGGCGAGGTGATCGAAGACGGCCGCGTGACCGGCGACCACCGCCGGGTGCTGCTGGGGCAGGGAGATGACCCCGGTGCCGAACTTGATCCTCTGCGTCTCCGAGATCAGCGAGGCATTGAAGATCAACGGCGAGGGGATCGGCTCGGCGGTCGAGGTGTAGTGCTCGCCCATCCACGCCTCGGAGAAGCCGAGCCGATCAGCCAGGATCACCAACTCTCGGTTCTCCTCGAGGACCGTCGTCAGATCGCGACCCGGCGGATGCAGCGGCATCATGAACAGACCGAGATCGACCATCGGCTTTCCCTCCCGTTTTTCTTGATCGCCCAACGGTACCACCCTGCCCGACCGGCTTGGAAGTTGGGGAATCAGCAGCGAACCCGGCCGCCATTGCCCGCTCCACCCCCTATCGCTCCCGACCTTGTGTCGGTGTCCGCGCCGGCGCCCCTGCGAGCCGTTGACCCCCTGAGGGTTCGATCGGTGGAGCCGGGAGAAGCGGCGTTACGCCTTGTGCCTGTCGAAGGTCGGGCTCATCAGGATTTCGTTCAGGCACGCGCCCGGGCTCAGCGCCGCCAGGAAGGCGACCACATCGGCCACATCCTCGGGCTGGATGACCTGCTTGAGCTCCTGCTCGGTCAGCTTCTTCGGGCGCCGGTCGAGGATCGGGGTCCGCACCTCGCCCGGACAGATCGCCGTCGCCCGGATACCGTCGTTGCCGTGCTCGCGCTGGATCAGGAAGCTGAGCGACATCACCGCGTGCTTGGACGCCCCGTAGGCCACGCCCGCCACCTCCGAATAGAATCGCCCGGCCCAGGACGACGTCGTCGCGATCACCCCGTCCTTCTGGCGCAGCATGATCGGCAGGGCGGCGGCGACGCCGTTGTAGACTCCCTTGATGTTGGCATCGATCACCGTGTCCCAACCGTCGAGCAGGGACGGGTCGGCCGCCGCTTCGCGCCAGGTCCGCTGGGTGACGTTGGTGCCCGCGTTGTTGAACTGGACGTCGAGCCGCCCGTACTCGGCGTCGATCCGCTTGCCCGCTTCGAGCACCGTCGCCCGATCCGTGATGTCCAAGGCGATCACCGCCGCCTTGCCGCCGGCCGACTTGATTTCTTCGGCGACCTCCTGCAGCGGCGCCTCCCGACGGCCGCTCAGAATCACGGCCATGCCGTCCGCCGCCAGCCGCCGAGCCGTCGCCTCGCCGATCCCTGTTCCCGCACCGGTGATCCACGCCACCCGTCCATCAACACTGCGCATTGGCTGCCCCTCCCTTTTGATCGATACTGGTTCTTCCGCCTTCCAAAGCTTAGCGATATGCAGCCTCCCACCGACAGCCCTCAAAGTAACGCCGGTGGCGCCCCCCCGGCGGAAACCGCTCCGCTCGTCCGATTTCGGACGTGGTGGAACGGGTTGTCGGGAAACGTGCGGGGATCCATCTGGCTGTTCGCCGCAAGCCTGGTCTTCGCCGTCATGGGGGCGCTGATCAAGTTCGTGGGCCAACGCCTGCCCGTGGTCGAGATCCTGTTCCTGAGGCAAGCCTTCGTGATCGTGGTGATGTTGCCCGCGATCGTGAAAGGGTTCCCGGCGGTGTTCCGCACCGACAGGCTCGGCCTGCACCTGCTGCGCGTCGGTCTCTCCGCGGTGGCCATGACCACGGGTTTCACTGCCCTGGTCCATCTGCCGCTCGCCGAGGCGACGGCCATCAGCTTTTCCAGGACCCTGTTCACGACGATGCTGGCCGTGATGGTTCTGCACGAGATCGTCGGCTGGCGACGTTGGAGCGCGACCGCCATCGGCTTTCTCGGTGTGGTGATCGTCGCCCATCCGTCCCCTGACGGTCTCAACGAGTACGCGCTGCTCGCGCTGCTCTCGGCCTTCTTCGTGGCGATGATCATGATCTGCCTGCGGATGCTGGCGCGCACGGAGAAGCCGTCGACCATCATCGCCTACCAGTCGGTCTGCCTGACGGTGATCCTGGCCGGCCCCGCCTGGTATTTCTGGGTCTGGCCAAGCTGGGAAGATCTGGCGCTGACCGCAGTGATCGGCGGCGTCATGTCGCTGGCGCAGTTCGTCAACATCAAGGCCTACGCCAACGGCGAGGCGGCCGCCATTGCCCCGGTGGAGTATGTGCGGCTGCTGGCCTCCGCCGGGCTCGGCTTCATGATCTTCAGCGAGGTGCCGACGGTCTACACGGTGATCGGCGCCGTCTTCATCATCGGCTCGACCCTCTACACCGTGCGGCGCAACGCGATGAAGAACACGCCGACCCCGCCTCGGCCGCCCGAAGCGGCTCCTTGACGGATCTCAGACCGTCCCGATGAACAGGCGGCCGACGGCGCTGCGGTCGCCCTTGCCGGTGGCGCCGGTCGGCAGGCTGTCGACGACCTTGAGGCGGACCGGCAGCTTGTAGCGCTCCAGCCGCTCCGCCGCCCAGGCAAGGACCTGCTCCGGCTCGGGCGCGCGGCCGGGGGCGGCAGTGATCACGGCGATCACCGCCTCGCCGGTCTCGGGATCGGGAACGCCGGACACCAGGGCGCCCGCCACGTCCGGATGGGCGGCCAGCACCGCCTCGACCTCAAGCGGCGCCACCTTCATGCCACCGCGGTTGATCAGGTCCTTCGCCCGTCCGACCAGTCCGACCCGGCCGTCCGCACGAATCTCGGCCAGATCGCCGGTTCGAAAGTAGCCGTCGCCGTCGAACGCCTCGGCCGTACGTTCCGGATCGCGCAGATAGCCGAGCATGGCGTAAGGCGAGCGAATGCGCAGTTCACCGTCCTCGGCGATCCGGGTCTCGATGTCCCGGCCCGGTCGGCCGAGCGATCCCGAAGCGGCATCGTAGTCCGGCGGATCGACGAAGAAATCGCAGGTGCCGGTCTCGGTCAGGCCGTAGATGTCGCCTATCCCCGCCTGCGGCCACGCAGCGCGGATTTTCGCCCCGAGTCCCGCCGGTAGCACCTCCCCGCCGGCCATCACCGTTCCGTTCCAAGCGGGCAGCGACGCGGTCGCCTCGCGCTCCAGCAGGCCGCGCAGCAGGGTCGGCACCGCCGGCAGCCGGTCGATCCCGCCACCGGCCAGGGTCGCGGCGACGGCATCCACCGACAGCCGCTCTGGAAAGACCAGCGTGCCGCCCGACAGAAGCGTGAGCCAGGTCACCCACTGCCCAAAGCTGAAGGTGAGTTGCAACGCCAGCAGAGTGCGGCGCCCGTCCAGCCACCCGGTCTCCCGCCGGATCATCTCCAGCTTCGCCGCCTGCCGGCGGGCCGACAAAACGGCGGCCTTCGGCGCCCCCGTGGTCCCTGAGGTGAACACGATGGTCGACGCACCGTCCAGCAACGGATCGGGCCGCAACCGCGCGACCAGCTCCTCGACCCGCGCCTTGGGCATCGCCCGGTGGATCGGCACGGCGACGCCGCCGGCCAGGTAGGTGCCGAGAAGCTCGATCAGGTCGCCGGGCGAGTTGTCGACCAGGATCGGATAGGGGCGGAAACCGCCGACGCCCCGTTCCAGCAGTTCGTCGGCGCGCATCTCGGCGCGGCGGGCCAGCTCGGCATGGGACATCGTCGCCGTGCCGAGCTCGATCGCCGGCGCATCGCCATGGGCGGTCATGGCGGCGAACAGGGTATCGGCGAAGAGCGTCATCGCCGGGGCAGACAGGATGCGGTCTGGGTCATACCCTCATCCTCACCCGCCCAAGCAGAACGGACAAGCCGCCGCCATGACCGACACCGTGCTCTACGAACGCCGGGGCAAGGTTGCCCTGATCACCCTGAACCGCCCCGATCGCCTCAACGCTATGGACCAGCCGATGCTCCGCGCACTGGAGGCCGCCTGCGACCGGGCGGAAGCGGACGACGCCGTCGGCGCGGTTGTCGTCACCGGTGCCGGCAAGGCTTTCTCGTCCGGTTTCGATCTGCAGGCTCAGGCGAAGAACACGCCGCGGGGTGTCGCGGAGTGGCGGCCGGTCCTGCGCCGGGACTTCGACTGCACCATGCGGTTCTGGCACATGAGCAAGCCGACCGTCGCCGCCGTCCACGGACCGGCACTGGCCGGCGCCTGCGAACTGACCATGGCCTGCGACATCACCGTAGCCGCCGAGGACGCGATCTTCGGCGAGCCGGAGGTCAAGTTCGGCGCCGGCATCGTGACCATGATCCTGCCCTGGGTCGTCGGCCCGAAGCGGGCGAAGGAAATCATCCTTCTCGGCATCGACGACATTTCCGCCGCCGAGGCCAAGGAGATGGGCCTGATAAACCGGATCGTACCGGTCGGTCAGGACGTCGAGACCGCCCTTACCCTCGCGCGGCGCATGGCGGCGATGGACCGGACGCTGATCCGCGAGACCAAACGGGCGGTCAACCGGACCTACGAGATCATGGGCATGGGCACGGCGCTGGAATCCGCCCTGGAAGTCGACATGCTGATCGAGGGCGAGGGGATGGCCACGAAGCATCACTTTCTGGAGATCGCCCGCAACGACGGACTGCGCGCCGCATTGAAATGGCGCGAGGATCGGGCCGCCGAGGCCGAGAGGGAGTAGGCGGCGCGAGCGGCCGGGCCCGGAGTAGGGGCTGGACGGCGGGCGGCGCGACACACATCTTTGAGGGGCGCGGGTCCACTCCGCGTCCAATGGAGGAAAGCGAATGGCGAAGGCGATGTTCGGGGCCGGCTGCTTCTGGAGCCCCGAAGAACACTTCCGGAAAGTGCCCGGCGTGACCGACGTGGCCGTCGGCTATGCCGGCGGGACCAAGGAGAACCCGACCTACGAAGAGGTCTGCACTGGCAATACGGGGCATGCCGAGGTCGTCGAGGTGGAGTACGACCCGGCTCAGGTCGCCTTCGACGATCTGTTGGAGGTCTTCTTCGATATCCACGACCCGACCCAGGTGAACCGCCAGGGCCCGGATGTGGGCACCCAGTACCGTTCGGCCGTGTTCTTCCATGACGCCGAGCAGGAGGCTGCCGCCCGCGCGGCCAAGGAAAAGCTCGCCGCCCGGGGCGTGCCGGTCGCGACCGAGATCGCCCAGGCCGACACGTTCTGGCGCGCCGAGGACTACCATCAGCAATTCCTGGCCAAGCGCCGCAAAGGCGTATTCGGGAACCTGTTCCGATGAGCGGCGACGCGGCGGGTCTGAACGAGGACCTCACGCAGTTCGCGCGGATCGACACCAACGCTGTCGATTGGCAGCCAAGCCCGAGTCCCAGCGTCTTCCGCAAGCGCCTGGACCTCGCCGGCGACAAGGAGGCGAGCCGGGTGACGTCGGTCGTGCGCTACGAACCCGACAGCGTCTTCCACAGTCACCCGCACCCGGACGGCGAGGAGATCCTCGTCCTCGACGGCGTGTTCTCGGACGAGCACGGAGACTATCCTGCCGGCACTTTCCTGCTGAATCCGGAGGGCTTCGACCATGCGCCGCGCTCGAAGGAAGGCTGCATCCTGTTCGTGAAACTGCGCCAGTATCCGGGTGAGCGCCGCCAACTCACCGTCGATACAAGCAAAGGGTCCTGGCGACAGGGACTGGTCGAAGGCATCGACGTGCAGGACCTTTACCGGGAGGATGGCCACCCGGAGCACATCCGTCTCGCCCGCTTCGCGCCGGGTGCAGCCACGCCGGAACACCTTCATGCCGGCGGCGAGGAGATCTACGTGATCGAAGGCTCGGTGGAGGATGAGTTCGGTGTCCACCCCGCCGGCACCTGGGTCCGCTATCCGGACGGGTCCCGCCACACCGCATCGTCGCCGCAGGGAGCCCTGCTCTACGTGAAGAGCGGCCACCTGCCCTAAACCAACGCGCCGCGCTATCCTCCTCGCCTGCACTCAGGAGGAGGATATGCCATGGCCAAGATCGCCCTCGTCACCGGCGGCTCGCGCGGGATCGGCGCGGCCACATGCAGACTGCTCGCCCGGGACGGCTGGGACGTCGCCGTGAACTACACCCGCGACGGCGCCGCCGCCGACTCGGTCGCAAATGCCGTGCGCGCCGCCGGGCGCCGAGCGATGACCGTGCAGGCCGATGTCGGCGACGAAACCCGGGTGGTCGCCATGTTCGAGGCGGTCGAGCGGGAGCTTGGTCCGCTCGACGGTCTGGTGAACTCCGCCGGTATCGTCGGCCCGGTCGGCCGGGTCGATGCGCTGACGCCCGAGGATATCGACCGGGTCCTGAAAACCAACGTGGTCGGCTGCATCCTCACCTGTCGCGAGGCGGTGAAGCGAATGTCGACGAAGTACGGCGGCAAGGGCGGCGCCATCGTGAACGTCTCTTCCGGCTCGGCCTATATCGGCAATCCGGGCGCCCAGGTGCTGTACGCGATCTCCAAGGGGGCCGTGAACTCGCTTCATATCGGCCTGAGCCAGGAGGTCGCCGGCGAGGGCATCCGGGTGAACGCCGTCTCCCCCGGTATGACCGCCACCGACATGGTGACCGAGAAGGCCGCGGCGGCCAATGTCGGGCGCATTCCGATGGGGCGTCTCGGCACGCCGGAAGAAATCGCCGAAGCGATCGTCTGGCTGATGAGCGACAAGGCCGCCTATACCGCGGGCGCCAATATCCGAGTGGCGGGAGGTCGCCCCTGATCGACCCAGGGCCCGGATGAGCTGCCGCGCGACACGAGAACAAAAAAAGAACTTTTCAGTCGGGGACCAGACTGGCAATGTGCCTCGCCAGGAGATCGGGGGGACACGCGATGACTGAACATCCCATTCGGACCGGTGGCTGCATCTGCGGCGGCGTGCGCTACCGGATCACAGGCCCGATCAAGCAGATCGTCGTCTGCCATTGCCGGGAGTGCCGACGCCAGACCGGGCATATCATGGCGTCGTCCGATGTGTGGAACCACCATTTCGAGCTGACCGAAGCCCGCGATCTCGGCTGGTACCGCTCTGGGCCGAAGAGCCGGCGCGGCTTCTGCAAGACCTGCGGTTGCTCGATGTTCTACAAGGTGGATGGCGGCGAGAAGACTTCCTTCGCGGTCGGGACGCTGGATGACGGCTGCGACGGCGGCATCCGCATCGCCGCCCATATCTTCACCGCCGAGAAGGGTGCCTACTACGATTTGGACGGCGCGCCGGCCTATCCGGACGGCAGCGACAGCGTGCCAATGCCGCCGCGGGGTTGAGGGCGATCTAAGCCGCGCCCGCCAGCGCGTCCGCCATGAGATCCACCGCCTTGCGGGCCTCGTGTTCGAGGCGGGCGGCGTCGAACGACAGGTCGCGGGTGGTGATCGCCGGCAGGTGATCGTCGTTGTGGACGTAGCTGTTGCGCTTGTCGCGTAGCCAGACATAGTCGCGTCCGAAACGAACGGTGTTGAGGTGAAGTCCGCCCCCGGCCATCCCGCCGGCGATGCCTCCCGATCCGCCTCCGATGCCGACCGCCATATCCACATGCTCTTCGTCCCACCGGTCGGCCCCCATCTGATCCGCCACATCGCTGTCGATGGCGGTCTGGGCGAGGATCAGAGCGGCGACCCAGGCGCCCGCTGCGAAGACCCGGCGCAATTCGGTCAGGATCGCTTCGGTCTGGGCGTCGACCTGGAGCGGCCGATCGCCGCCGGCACGTCTAAGACGGTCGTCGAACCAACGGAGACGCTCGTTCCACTGGCGCAGGGACGGGGGATCGATCGGCGTCACGGCTGCCTCCTCGCATCGTCTCTGCGGGAAGGCTACGCGGTTATGCAAAGAGCGTCAGCCCGACCGTGCCCGCCTCCGGTTTACCAGGGTCGGCCGCGTGCCGCACGGCCCCCGCACATCGCCGAATCGTCAACGGGAAATTCCTATTCGGTGGCCGCCTTGGCGAACGTCGATCCGAGAGAGGGGTCGTCCTCGAGCTGGGCGACCGTCACATCGTCCACCCGCGAAAGAGGCGGTCCTCGGCGGCAGCGCTCGGCCAGGGCGTCCAGCGACGCCGGATCACCGCGCGCGGCAATCTCGACCGAGCCGTCCCGGCGGTTGCGGACCCAGCCTGCGAGCCCCAGATCCGTCGCCGTGCGGATCGTCCACGCGCGATAGGCCACGCCCTGCACCCGGCCGGTGACGGACAGGCGTCGGGTGTCGGCCATCGCCAACTATCCTATTCGAACTCGATGATGGTCTGGTCGACCGCGAGGCTGGCGCCGGCGCTGGCGTGGATCTTGGCCACCGTGCCGTCCTTCTCGGCGCGCAGCACGTTCTCCATCTTCATGGCCTCGACCACGCAGACCTCCTGACCGGCCTTCACCGGATCGCCCTCGGCGACGGCGATGGACACCAGCAATCCGGGCATCGGCGAGACCAGCAGCTTGGAGGTGTCGGCCGCCTCCTTGGCCGGCATCTTGTCCAGCGCGTCGGCGACCCGCGGCGGCACCACCAGCACCCGCATGGACGCGCCGCCGAAGGACAGCTCGCGGTAGATGCCGTCGCGGTCGATCTGCACCGGGAACGGTTCGCCGTTCACATTGCCGTCGAACACCGCGATGGTCGCATCCAGCGCCCCCCGAACGGCGTACCGTTGGCCTTTCACCACCACGTCGTATCCGTCCTCGACCGGGCGGATCTCGACCCGGGTACTCTCGGCTCCTTCGCGAACGGTCCACAGGGTGGCGATGTCCGACTTGCCGCGATTGGCGATCTGGCCGCTGATCCGGAGCCCGCGCTCGGCGTCGTCGCGGGCGGAGGCGACGGCCAGCGCCTGCATCGCGCCCCGCTCGTAGTCGCCGATCGACGCCCCCTCGAACCCGTCAGGAAACTCCTCGGCGATGAAGTTGGTGGTCAGATCGCCCTTGCGGAACCGCTCCATGGCGATGGTGGCGGACAGGAATGGGATGTTGTGGCCCACGCCCCGGATCCGATACCGGTTCAGCGCCTCTTCCATGCGATCGGCCGCCGCCTCGCGCGTGTCCCCGTAGGCGACAAGCTTGGCGATCATCGGGTCGTAGAACATGGAGATCTCGGACCCCTCCTCAACGCCGTCGTCGACGCGGATACCCTCGACGTCCAGCGGCGGTTCGTAGCGGGTCAGACGTCCGATCGACGGCAGGAAGCCGCGGAACGGATCCTCGGCGTAGATCCGCGCCTCGATCGCCCAGCCCTCCATCTTCATCTCGTCCTGGGTCAGCGGCAGTTTCTCGCCGTAGGCCACCCGGATCATCTGCTCCACCAGATCCAGGCCGGTAACCATCTCGGTGACCGGGTGCTCGACCTGAAGGCGGGTGTTCATTTCCAGGAAGTAGAAATTCTTATCCGCGTCGGCGATGAACTCGACCGTGCCGGCGGAGACGTAGCCCACCTGTCGGGCGAGCGCGCAGGCCTGGGCGCCCATCTCGGCCCGGGTCGCGGCGTCGATGAACGGGCTCGGCGCCTCTTCTATGACCTTCTGGTGGCGGCGCTGGATCGAGCACTCGCGCTCGCCCAGATGGATGACGTTGCCGTGCTTGTCGGCCAGCACCTGGATCTCGATATGGCGCGGCTCGGTGACGAACTTCTCGATGAAGACGCGGTCGTCGCCGAAGGAGGAGCGCGCCTCGTTCATCGCCGAACGCACGCCGTCCTTGAGCTCGTCCTTGGAGTTGGCGATGCGCATGCCCTTGCCGCCACCGCCGGCGGTGGCCTTGATCATCACCGGATAGCCGATCTCCTCGGCGATCTCGGCGGCATGGTCCGGCCCCTCGATCAGCCCGACGAAGCCGGGCACCGTGCTGACGCCCGCCTCCTTGGCGATCTTCTTGGAGGTGATCTTGTCGCCCATCGCCTCGATCGCCTTGACGCCGGGACCGATGAAGGTGATGCCGGCCTTCTCCAGCGCCTCGCAGAAGGCGGCGCGCTCGGACAGGAAGCCGAAGCCCGGATGCACCGCCTCGGCGCCGGTCTGCTTGCAGGCCTCGACGATCCTGTCGATCAGCAGGTAGCTCTCGGCCGAGGGCGGCGGACCGAGCCGCACCGCTTCGTCGGCCATGCGCACATGCTTGCCGTCCGCGTCGGCATCGGAATAGACGGCGACCGTCTTGATGCCCATCCGCTTGGCGGTGCGGATGATCCGGCACGCGATCTCGCCGCGGTTGGCGATGAGGATCTTATTGAACATCGGACCAAGTTCCCTGTTCTTTTTCTCGTCGCCCTGAACTCGATTCAGGGCCAGTTCACCAAGCTGGCGGCCATCCCGACCCTGGATCCCGGATCAAGTCCGGGAAGACGTCGGGGGAGCACGAAAGCCCCTACAGCGGGATATTGTCGTGCTTCTTCCAAGGGTTCTCGAGCTGCTTGTCGCGCAGCATAGCCAGCGCCCGGCAGATCCGGCGCCGCGTGTTGTGCGGGCGGATGATGTCGTCGAGATAGCCCCGGCTGGCGGCCACGAACGGGTTGGCGAAACGCTCCCGGTACTCCTCGGTGCGGGCCTCGATCTTCTCGTCGTCGCCGAGATCGCCGCGGAAGATGATCTCCACCGCGCCCTTCGGTCCCATCACCGCGATCTCCGCCGTCGGCCAGGCGTAATTCACATCGCCGCGCAGGTGCTTCGAACTCATGACGTCGTAGGCGCCGCCATAGGCCTTGCGGGTGATGACCGTGACCTTGGGCACGGTCGCCTCGGCATAGGCGAACAGCAGCTTGGCGCCGTGCTTGATGATGCCGCCATACTCCTGTGCGGTGCCCGGCAGGAAGCCCGGGACGTCGACGAAGGTGACGATCGGGATGTTGAAGCAGTCGCAGAACCGGACGAAGCGGCCGGCCTTCTTCGCGCTATCGATATCGAGGCAGCCGGCCAGCACCATCGGCTGGTTGGCCACGATGCCGACGGTCGAACCCTGCATACGGGCGAAGCCGATCAGGATGTTGCCGGCATAACCCGGCTGCAATTCGAAGAAGTCGCCCTCGTCCACGACCTTATGGATCAGCTCCTTCATGTCGTAGGGCTTGTTCGGGTTCGCCGGCACCAGGCTGTCGAGCGAATATTCGGGCCGATCCGCATCGTCGGCGGTCGGCCGCACCGGCGGCTGCTCGCGGTTGGAGGCGGGCAGGAAGTCGATGAATCGGCGCAGGTTCAGGAGCGCCTCGACGTCGTTCTCGAAGGCGAGATCAGCGACGCCCGACTTGGTCGTATGGGTGACCGCGCCGCCGAGTTCCTCATGGGTGACCGTCTCGTGGGTGACGGTCTTCACCACATCGGGACCGGTGACGAACATGTAGGAGCTGTCCTTCACCATGAAGATGAAGTCGGTCATCGCCGGGGAATACACCGCACCACCGGCGCAGGGCCCCATGATCATCGAGATCTGCGGGACCACGCCCGACGCCATGACGTTGCGCTGGAACACCTCGGCGTAGCCGCCGAGCGAGGCCACACCTTCCTGGATGCGCGCACCGCCACTGTCGTTCAGTCCGATCACCGGGGCGCCGACCTTCATCGCCTGGTCCATGATCTTGCAGATCTTCTCGGCATGGGCCTCGCTGAGCGAGCCGCCGAAAACCGTGAAGTCCTGGCTGAACACGAAGACCAGCCGGCCGTTCACCGTGCCCCAGCCGGTCACCACGCCGTCGCCCCGGACCTTCTGTTCGGCCATGCCGAAATCGGTCGAGCGGTGCTCGACGAACATGTCCCACTCTTCGAAGGAATTCGGGTCCAGCAGCAGGTCGATCCGCTCCCGTGCGCTGAGCTTGCCCTTGGCGTGCTGCGCGGCCACCCGCTTTTCGCCACCGCCGGCCCGTGCCTGGTCCCGCATCTCCTCGAGACGGTGGATGATGTCCTGCATCGTCGATGCCCCTTACGCGTTTCCCTTGGTCGCTTGGTCGGCGATCCTAGCAGACTTCGCCGGAGATCAACCCCTTGAACCGTTCGGCCGCCTTCATCTCGGCGCGCAAACCGGCCCGCCGCAGTTCCGCCTCGCGATCCTGCCCCCATTTCTCAACCTGATAGGCTTCGTCCACCTGGGACAGGTCGAACGCCCCGATGGCATCAAGCTCGCCCTCCATAAAGGCGAGGCCCAGAATCAGCGAGCCGGTGATCGACGTGGCGGTGTGCAGCGGCGCCAGATACCAGTCGCCGACCCCATCCACGGCGGCCCGAAATGCCGCCAGCGTCTCCTCCGGCTGCCGCACCGGCATGACGCCGCTGGCGACGGTGAGACCGACCGACAGCTTCTTCTCCGCCCGCTCGCGCCACGGCGTCCACTGGGACACCTGGCGGGCGACCAGATCCTCCGGTCCGTCGGCAAGAAAACAGATCAGATCGGATCCCCCGAAGCCGGCGATCTCGCCGACGACGTGGTCACGCTGCGGCGTGACAACATCGGTGACCGTGGCGGCGAACCCCATCATCGCCATGCTGTACGGGTCGATCTCCTCGCCCTGGGCATCCCACTCGGCGGCCACGGCCTCGGCCAGTTGCCAGGTCGGCAGCGCGAGCGGGCGTTTGCCCGGCGACCTCAACGGCCGGCCGTCCAGCGTCACGCAGAAGGAGCCACCTTGCTGTTCGTCGACCGCTACGGTCTTGTAGACGCGTTTCATCGATCCTCGTTCCGTCTGCCCTACTCAACCGCCTTGCGCAGGCTGTCGAACAGTCCCCGAATGCCGCCGGGCTTCTCCTGCTGCTCGCCCGACGCCGGATTGACCGATCCGCTTGCTTTCGGCATTGCCTTTCGACCTTCGGCGATCGCCACCGCCTCGGGGCAGGCCGGCTCGTCGGATCCGTCGGACATGAACGGCAGAAGCGCCGCGAACGGCCCGGCCAGCGCCACCCCGCCGACCAGCGACCCGACCCCCTTCGCGACCGCCAGCGGATCCGGCGCGATCCCCGGGTCACGGAGCGAGCCCGTCAACAGGATCGGGGTCGACAAGCTGATCAGGCTCGCGTCCTTCGGCTTCGGCACCAGCCGCATATCCAGGCGCTCGCGGGCGAGATCGACCGTTCCCTCTCCGGCAATGGTCACCCGATCGCTATCGATCATCAGGATCTGCGTATCCGCGACGCCACGCTTCAGTGCCCACCGTCCGACGGCACAGTTCAGCACGCCGCGATCGGTGTTCTCGACGAACGGCAGAAACGTGGTCGTGAGATCCTCGGCGATCAGTTCCCAGCCCTGGTTCGATATTCGCCCCTGCTGGGTAACGATCCAGGCGGTCCCGCCGAGCGCCGCCAGCATGTCCCGCACGCTCCCGCCGGAAGCGGTCAGGTCCAGCGCCGCATCGCCGCGCGCCTCGAGCGCCGACGACCCCTGCAGAGTTTCGATGAGCTTCCCGAAATCGGCGCCTCGCCAGGTCGCAGTCAGCGACTGGCGCGCGGTCGCTTCGGCGGCGTTCACGACCGCCACCGCCTCGATCCGTCCGTCCGACAGCAGGGCCGCAGCCCGATCGACGGTCAGGACGCCGTCCTTGAGCACAGCTTTCACGTCGATATCGCTGAGCGTCAGGTCGCCGCTCGTGAGCCGTCCCAGCACGATACCGAAATCGCCGTCGATCGCCGTGAGCAGGTCGAAGGGCAGCGGCGCCTCCAAGGGGTCGCCGTCGCCCGCGTCGCCCGTCTCGGGCACGTCGATGGCATCCGCCTTGAGGGCCACTTTGACGGCAGGGCGCGGACCGCCCAAGACAGCCGATGCCGACCCGTCCATCGCAAGGCCGTCAAGGCCGAAAGACAAGCGGTCCGCTTCGACGGAGGCCAAGGCGCCGTCCTTCGACAGGGCGTAGCGCAGGTTGGCGGCAAGCGCGATCTCCTGATCCCCGATCCGCCCGGCCAAATCCACCGGCAGGGTCGCCCCCTCGCGGAACGCCTCCGACACCGACGGCAGCGTTCCACTCAAGGTCACCAGTGCGCCGTCCACATCGGCTTCGAGCGTCACGTCCAGCGGATCGGCCAGGCCCTCCGCCGCCATCTCCAATGTGGCGATCCGAAGCGTCTGTCCTTCGGCACCGGGCGCCGGGCGCCAGGTCACGGTGACGTCGCTTAACGAAACCTCGCGCAACAGCGGCATCGCGGTCGGGCCGCTCGCGGCGGCCGCTCCCTCGCCATCGCCGGCGAACGCCCAGTTTCCGGCCCCGTCGGCATTGCGCTCGAGCAAGACGTCGACATCCGCCAGCGTGACGCGCTGGACGTCGAGGGTACCGGAGATCAGCGGCAGGACCTCCACCGCCACCTCCAACCGGCCGACCGTCGCCATGTCCGGGCGGCTTCCCCATGACGCGTTTGCAAAATGAACGGTGGATGTCGTCAGGGTCGGCCGGGGCGTCCAGGTCAAGCCGATCTCGC
The DNA here is from genome assembly GCA_024742275.1 of Alphaproteobacteria bacterium. Taxonomy (GTDB): domain Bacteria; phylum Pseudomonadota; class Alphaproteobacteria; order Thalassobaculales; family Thalassobaculaceae; genus Thalassobaculum. The sequence goes on from JANSYS010000010.1 coordinate 113,626, forward strand.
CGTCGATTGAGAGCCTGCGTCCCGTCGCCTCCTCGACCGCCGCCTCGATCTCCGGCTTGTAGGCATTCAGATCGAGGGTCGCGACGAAGACGACGACGCCGATCGCCGCGACGGCGAAGACCCCAAGGACACCGGCCGAAACTCTCATCCAGCGCATGGCTCAGACCTCCCGATGCGGATCGACCAGACGATCCGCCACCGGGGCAAGCTGGTCGAAACGGTCCAGGATGATAACCGATCCGGCGGCTTGGAGCCGAGCCGCATCGTGATAGCCCCAGGACACGCCGATACCGGCGGCGATCCTGGCATTCACCGCCGTCTGCATGTCGAAGGTCGTATCGCCGACCATCACCGTTCTGCCGGGCTCGCTTCCCGCTTCGGCCATCGCGTCCCGAAGGGATGTCGGATCCGGCTTGCCGGGACCGTCATCGGCCGATTTGAGCGCGACGAAGCGATTGCGGATGCCGTGCGCGTCCAGCACCGACAGCAGGCCCCGTCGCCCCTTGCCGGTCACGACCGCCAGCAACCAGCCGCCCGCTTCAAGAGCGTCCAAGGCCTCGAGCGTCCCCGGAAAGAGCGGTTCCGGCTGCCGATCCCCGGCCCGGGCATCGAAATAGGCGTCCCTGTAGGCCTGTCCCAGACGCTCGACCTGGAGCCCCCCGATCCCGGGCGCCAGGCGGCGCAGCGCCACGTCGAGCGGCAGCCCAACGATCTGCCGCACCGCATCCGGCGTCGGCGGGTTCTCGCCTTCGGACGTGAACGCCTCGGTCATGGCGGCGACGATATGGTGCTGGCTGTCCACCAGTGTACCGTCGAGGTCCAGGGCGCAAAGCTTCGGCTCCGCCATGGTCACTCCTCGAACGGCTCGAACGGCGAGCCATCGAGCTCCAGCGACAGGCCGAAGAACTCGAAGGACCGGATCATGTGGTCCTGCAGCGGCGCGATGACCTCGACCGGCACGCCGTCCTCATCGGGGATACGAATGGCGCGGGCGTGCAAGTGCAGCTTGCGGCTCACTCCCTCGCCCTGCAGGAATGCCTCCGCACCGCCATACTTCCCGTCGCCGAGGATCGGAGTCCCGATCGCCTCCATATGGACCCGGAGCTGATGGGTTCGGCCGGTGACCGGATAGAGTGCCACCAGCGCCGCCCGCCGACCGAGCTTCTCCAGCGTCACGTAGCGGGTGATCGCCGACTGCCCATTCTCGCGGTCGACGACCATCTTCTCCCCGGCCTTGCCCGGTAGCTTGGCGATCGGCAGCTCAATCTGGCCAGATGCCGGCTTTGGCTCACCGACGACCAGGGCCCAGTAAACCTTCAGCGCCGACTTCGCCCGAAAGGCGTGGGTGAGGCGCCGGGCCGCGCGCTGGGAGCGGGCGAGGACCAGGACGCCCGAGGTATCCTTGTCCAACCGGTGGACCAGCCGCGGGCGTTCCGACGCCCCGAAGCGCAGGCTGTCGAGCGCGCCGTCGATATGTTTCGTGGTTCCGGAACCGCCCTGTACGGCGAGGCCGGCGGGCTTGTTGATCGCGATCATCTCGTCGTCGCGGTACAGCACGGCCTCGATCAGTTCGGCGCCGGTCTCCGTGTCCCGGCGAACCGGCTTGGCGAACTGCAGATGCGGCTGCACATCGCCGAGCGGCGGAATACGAACGGCCTGCCCGGCCTCCAGACGCTGGTTCGCCTTGGCCCGCTTGCCGTCGACCCGGATTTGACCGGTCCGCAGCAGCTTGGACAACTGGCCATGGGCAATGGCGGGGAAGTGGCGCTTGAACCATCGGTCCAGCCGCTGCTCCGCCTCGTCGGGGTCGACGATCCGGGTTTCCACATAGGCACTCATGCCAGCACGCTCCGCATCAGGGCCAGACCGGCGAACAGCGCCAGGATGGACAGCGCCGCCGACGCCGCCACATAAGCGCCGGTCATCATTACCTCACCCCGCTCCCAAAGCGTGGCCACGTCCAGCGAAAAGGTGGAGAACGTGGTGAAGGCGCCGAGGACACCGACCGCCAGGAAAGCCCGCATCTCGGCGGAAAGGTTCACCTTGAGAGCGCCCGCCTCGACCAGCACCCCCATCGCGAAGGAGCCGATCACGTTGACCGCCAGCGTGCCCCACGGGAAGCCGTGCCCCACAAGATGCGCGATCCAACCGACCGTCATGTAGCGGGCGACCGCGCCGAGCGCGCCGCCGAGGGCCACCGCAATAAGCATTTTCATGCGCGGGGCTTATCTCAGGTGACGCCGAATATCCAGCCCTCGTGCCCGGCGGCCGGCTCGCGGGCCGGGGCCGCCCACACCGCCGGGTCGTCCGAAAGCGCCCGCAGCGCCGCCGCCGAGACCACCGCGTCGACCTTGTCCTCCGTGTCGAGCGGCGGGCCGACATACGGTGCGCTGCCATAGGCCGCGAGGGTGGCGTCGACGCGATCGCGGTCCTCGACAAGTTTCTCCGCCCTGACCCGCGCCTTACGCACGTAGAGCTTGGGATAGATCTCGACCACCGTGACGTCGCCGGGCCGGGCGAACGGCCAGACCGAAACAGCCGGGTGAAGGCGATGGAGCAGGCGCATGCCGGCGAGCGAGCCGGTGCCGACATTAGCGGCGGAGAATACCTTGAAGACCGGATGCGGCGCGGCGTTGGCGTCCGCGGAGGCGCGCTCCGCCACCCGCCGCCGCTCGACGAAATGCGCGGGCCGCTTTCCGCCCGTCCAGTAGTGCCCGCGCACCGGCGACGCGGGATCGGCATAGGCGGCCGCCCCGTACAGGTCCGGATGATCCGCGTTGAGCGCCTCCACGAAGGCCCACAGGGCCGGCGCGTCGCGGGGGCCGTCGGCGAGGCCGGGGAAGTAGGACTGGTGGTCGTGGAAAGCGTAGGCGAAGGCGAAATCCATCCCGACCAATGTCCGTCCCGTGCCCGGCGCGGCGACGAGAGCGCACACCTCGTCGCGGCTCCAGAAGGCGGCGGACGGCGGGGTCATCAGGACGGGGGCCGCCGAACCGGCCTCGCAGACGGCGACCTGGATGCCCTTGGGGCGCTTCTGCTTCGCCCCCGACCAGTCGATGCCGAGGAACCGCAGAAAGCGCGGCACGTCGGTCATTCCTCGTCGCCGGCTTCCGGCCCGGCTTCCGCGTCCCGGTCCTGGCGGCGCTTGCCCCGGAGCCTGTCGAAATAGTCCACGCGCTTGCGGATCTCGCGCTCGAACCCGCGTTCCACGGGATTGTAGAACCGCTGCCGTGCCATGCCGTCTGGAAAGTAGTCCTGCCCGGAGAATCCCTCTTCGGCGTCGTGGTCGTAGGCGTAGCCCGCACCGTAGCCGAGTTCCTTCATCAGCTTGGTCGGCGCGTTCAGGATATGCGCCGGCGGCATCAGCGAACCGGTCTCCTTCGCCGCACGCTTCGCCGCGCCGTGCGCCTTATAGCCGGCATTGGATTTGGGAGCGGTGGCGAGATGGATGACGAGCTGACTGATCGCCAAGTCGCCTTCGGGCGAGCCGAGCCGGTCGTAGGTCTCCCAACAGGCTATGGCGGTGGTGACGGCGGTCGGATCGGCCATACCCACATCCTCGACCGCGAAGCGGGTCAGCCGTCGCAGGATATAGGCCGGATCCTCGCCGCCCGCGAGCATTCGGGCCAGCCAGTAGAGCGCGGCGTCCGGGTCCGATCCGCGCATCGACTTATGCAGCGCGCTGATCAGGTTGTAATGCTCTTCCCGGTTCTTGTCGTAGACCGGCGCCCGTCGGTTCACCGCGGCCGCTATGCCGGCCGAGTCGAGCGGTTCGTGCGGCGACAGCTCGAAGACCTCCTCGGCCATATTCAACAGGAACCGGCCATCCCCGTCCGCCATCGCCAGCAGAGTGGCCCGGCCGTCTTCGGTGACCGGCAACGGCCGCCCCTCCTCTTCCGATGCCCGGTCGAGCAGACGGTCGAGCGCCGCATCGTCCAGCCGGCGCAGAACGAAGACCTGCGCGCGGGAGAGCAAGGCGGCGTTGAGTTCGAAACTCGGGTTTTCGGTCGTGGCGCCGACAAGGGTCACGGTACCGTCCTCGACGACAGGCAGGAATCCATCCTGTTGGGCCCGGTTGAACCGGTGGATCTCGTCGACGAACAGCAGCGTTCCCCTCCCCGATGCCCGGAGCCCGCGCGCCTGCTCGAACGCCTTCTTGAGGTCCGCGACTCCGGAGAACACCGCCGAGAGCGGCATGAACTCGAGCTCCGCCTTCACCGAGAGCAGGCGGGCGATCGTGGTCTTTCCGCAACCGGGCGGCCCCCAGAGGATCATGGAGGCGAGACGTCCCTTGGCCAACATCCGGCCGATCGGACCCTCGGGCCCGAGCAGGTGCTCCTGGCCCACGACATCCTCAAGCCGTTCAGGTCTGAGGCGGTCGGCGAGCGGGCGCGGAGCTTGCGAGTCGAACAGACTCATCGGCCGTCCTAGCCCTGAACCCGGGTGGTCAGAACCTTGCCGTCGCGCCTGATCGACAGTTCCCATCCGCCACGACCGCCCTCCAGGGCGTCGCGCAGGACTTCAACGCTCCCGATATCGCGGCCGTTGATCCGCACGATCACATCTCCTCGGCGCAGGCCGATCTGATCGGCCGCCGACCCACGCCGCAGGCCCAGCACGACGACCCCCTGCATCATCTCGTCCAGCCCCTCCTCGATCGCCAGGGCCGGAGACAGATTGGCGACGCGGCTTCCGGCGAAGGGATTACGCCCGCTCAGATCGGTCACATCGGCCGGTGGATCCTCGGCCGGCGGCTCCATGATGAGCGACAGGTCGCGCTCCCGGCCGCCGCGGATCACCCGGATCGTTACGTTCTCCCCCGGTGCCCGCGTCGCAACCCGGTAGCGCAGCGCGCCGCTGTCGATCACTTCGCGACCGTCGATGGCGACGATCACGTCGCCGGCCTCGACCCCCGACCGTTCCGCTGGGCCGTCGGGATAGAGGGTGTTGACCAGGGCGCCGACCGGACGCTTCATGCCCAGGCTATCGGCCAGATCGGCGGTGACAGTCTGGGTCCGGGCACCGAGCCACGGCCGCACCACGCCGCCGTCCCGGGCCGCCCGCAGCACCGTCGCGACCATGTTCGACGGTACCGCGAAGCCGATCCCGACCGAACCGCCGCCACCGGCGCCACGCTGGTTCGAGTAGATCGCCGTGTTGATTCCGACCAGCCGCCCGTCCGTGCCGATCAGGGCGCCACCCGAGTTGCCGGGATTGATCGACGCATCCGTCTGGATGAAGAAACTGTAGTCGGTGATGCCGACATTGGTTCGGGCCAGCGCCGAGACGATACCCATCGTGACGGTCTGCCCGACGCCGAACGGGTTGCCGATGGCCAGGACCAGATCGCCGACCGACAGATCGTCGCTGTCCTGGATCTCGACAAAGGGCAGCGACTCCTCCAGACCGTCGATCGCCAGGACGGCCAGATCCGTATCAGGATCGGCGAGGATCAGCCGAGCCTTGTATTCCCGACGGTCGTTCAGGACGACGGTGATCTCGTCGGCACCCTGAATGACGTGGTTGTTGGTGACAACGGTACCCGCGGCATCGACGATCACCCCCGAACCGAGCGAACTCGCCTCGCGGCGACGCTGCGGCAGGGAGGGCACCAAGTCGCCGAAAAACCGCTTGAAGAAAGGATCGTCGAACAGCGGCGACACGCCCCGGCGCTCCGACACCACGGTTCGCGTGTAGACGTTCACCACGGCCGGACCCACCTGCCGCACCAGGGGAGCGAAGGTCAGGCCGATCTGCTCTCGGCTCTGCGGCACGGCCGAGACCGGATCGGCGGTGCCCTGAAGCACGGTGCTCTGGGCCTCGACCGGTGCTGGCACCAGGATCACCTGGAGCAGGAAAACCACCGAAATCAGCCGAATCACGATCCATACGGCGGTGAGAAGCTTCATAACCGGACCTCCGGCCCGTGCAGTTCGGTTGTGGCAACAGGAAGCTGTGTTAGGCTTCCCTATCTGGGGAGTCCAGCCGACCGTGCCAGAGGACATATCGTCAAAGGCGCCATATCCGAAAAAGCGCCTCGGACATTCAGGCGACCAAGGCCGCTCTACGATCACGAGAACAAGGAGGCGCGGCATGACCGACGCGCCGAGACCCCAAGACCGGCCCCTGGACGCCGCCCGCGGCGCGGCGCAGGAACTTGCGGATCAGGTTCTCGACACCGTCGACCTCGTCGCTGTGAACACGGCCTTCCGAACCCTCACCGACATCGCCGAGAACCACCCATCGATGGAAGGCCTCATGCGGATCGCCGTGAGCGGCGCAACGCGGTACATGGCAATCGGTCGGCGGATCGGCAACATCGGCGTGGTTCGCGACGCCCATCTGTTTCTCGCCACACTATCGCTGCGCGATGAGGATGACCCCCTCCCTCACAGAGCGCTGGCCGAGGCTTCCGTCGATCTCATGCTGGCCGAGGCGCAGCAGACCGGTTTCCCGCGAGCGCTCGAGACCTATCGGACCGTTGTGGCGATCAGCCACGCCCGAGGCAACGACCCGAACGTCGCGAGCGCGCACGCCAAGGGCGCGGCCAACCTGGTCGCCCTGGCCCTGGAGGCGAATGCGCCGCTGGAGGCCGACAAGGCATTGGAGGACCTGGCTCGGTTGGAGGCCGCGCAGCCGGGGATACTGCTCGTGCGTCAGCAGCGATGCCGCGGTCTGTTCAACCGGGTGGCCCACGCCGCCCGGCGCACTGAAGTCGAAGACCACCCCATGGACGTGACCGGGATGTCGGACCTCGCCACCCTAATCGATGTGGCCCGCCGCCTGCCCGTCGACCCGAACCTGGTGGACCTCGCAGCAGAAGGGATTTTTGCCTTCGTCACCGGGCTCGGCACCCGAGGTGAGGTGGCCTTGGCGCGCCGTCACTACGACGATCTGGCGGCTTTGGCGCAGCTTGCGGAAGCAGGTATCCTCGTTCAGCGTCGGCTGGCCGACGCCGCCTTCAACCTCATCACCGATCTCTGCGAGTTGGGAGAGCCCGAGGTAGCGACCCTGCTGTACGGCGACCTGTCGGGCCTGTCCGTCGCCCATGACGACGACCGATCGATATGTTTGTCCCACGCCAAGGCGGCGGCCAACCTGGTCCTGACCCACCGCGACCGCGGCGACCACGCGGCGGCGGATGTGATCGCCGACGACCTGCGCGGCCTGATCCTCGCCCACCCGGAAGATATGGACTTGATGGAGGTGGCGACGTTCCTCGATCTGGCGGACGTTTGAAAAGCGCCGGACGACGCGATGGTCGGGATGGCTTGTCGGACTGAATTGTTATGTTATAACATTGCATTCAAACTCTAACCTGAAGACACATGCGGATGCGACGACCTGACGGTTTTTCCTGTCCCATCACGACGCGAAGGAAGTCATGAAAGCGAAGAACCCAACGAAACTGCCCGTCACGGTGTTGTCGGGCTTTCTTGGCGCGGGCAAGACGACGCTCCTGAACCACGTTTTAAACAACCGAGACGGCAGGCGGGTCGCCGTTATCGTCAACGACATGAGCGAAGTGAACATCGACGCCGATCTGGTCCGCGCCGGCGGCGCGGATCTCAGCCGGACAGAAGACACCCTCGTCGAGATGTCCAACGGATGCATCTGCTGCACCCTTCGTGAAGACCTGCTCAAGGAGGTCCGCCGTCTTGCAGAGGAAGGCCGGTTCGATTGTCTTCTGATCGAGTCGACCGGGATCTCCGAACCGCTGCCCATCGCCACCACCTTCGACTTTCGCGACGAACACGGCCAATGCCTTTCCGACGTCGCCAAGTTGGACACGATGATCACGGTAGTAGACGCCGCGAATCTCCTTAAAGACTATACATCGACGGATTTTCTCCGCGATCGGGGAGAGACTGCGGGCGCTCTTGATGACCGAAGCCTCGTAGACCTTATCGTCGAACAGATCGAATTCGCCGATGTCGTCGTGCTCAACAAGATCGATGCGGCGTCGCCGGAGCAGCACGCAGCCGCCCTTGCGATCGTCCGCGCATTGAACCCCGATGCCGATCTTATCGAGACCATTGAGAGCCGCGTACCGCTCGACCGCGTGCTTGAGACAGGTCTGTTCGACCTCGAGCAAGCCAGGAGCCACCCGCTTTGGTATAAGGAACTCTACGGGTTCGACGAGCATGTACCCGAGACCGATGAGTACGGAGTCACGAGCTTCGTGTTCCGTGCGCGTCGGCCGTTCGACCCAATGGCGTTTGCCGCTTTCATCGAAAAGACTTGGCCCGGTGTGATTCGAGCGAAAGGGCACTTCTGGCTCGCCACCCGGCCAGACTGGGTAGGCGAAATCAGCCAAGCTGGCGCCCTCGTCCGCACGGAACGGCTCGGCCATTGGTGGAGCAGCGTCCCAAAGGAGCGCTGGCCCGACGATCCCGCATGGATCGACCATGTCGAGCGGCTTTGGCACCCGGTCCACGCCGATCGCAGACAGGAAATCGTATTCATCGGCCAGGGCATGGATGAAGCGGCGATTCGATCCGACCTAGAAGCCTGTCTTGTCGGTGGATCGGACGAGGCGGTATTCGACCCCGAGACCTGGCGCTCTCGTCCCGACCCGTTTCCTGTGTGGGACCGGGAGCGAGCGGCGTGAGCGCCCGCGCCGCGTCTAACCGGATCGACGACCGCTCGATCCACAGGGAGACCTCCGTTGTCACGGTCGACGCGCCCAATGACCTCGCGCTTATTCACGATCCCGGAGTAGCGCTAGTCCATTGGCAGAGAGCGATGCCCGCGGCTCTGCGAGAGGGGCTCGAAAGCACCGCGGACGGCACGCTGCCGCATGTCAGGTTCAGCGCGCCCCTACGGGCGGTCGAACAGGCCACCGTCGCCGCCTTCGAAGCGGCCGGGATCGGCTCCTCAGTCGCGCGGCACCTGTTGATCGGCGACATCGTTCTACTGGCGATCCTCTACAGCCATGTGGAACAGGCTGAATGGCTCTCGGTTCGACTGGAACGAATAGATCACGACGCCTGTCGCAAACCGCATGTCGATCGCGTCACGACCCGCCTACTCTGCACCTACCGCGGTGCCGGAACGGAATTTGGCCAAACCGGCGTCGAAAACGAGGACTGGCGATGCGACCTCTCCCTGAGACGGTTCGACGTAGGTCTCGTGAAAGGCCTCCTACATCCGAGCGCGCGATCATCCGACACGTCGAAACTCCTGCACCGGTCGCCCCGCTTCACGGCCGACAGTCAGGAGCGCTTCCTACTGTGCATCGGAAGCGCCGAACCCCCGAGGCCTCGGGCGCGCGACGCCGGGCTGCTGCACTGAGGCAGTCCGAACCGCAGTCTGTCGAGGCTCAACGGAAAAGGGCGGCCCGAAGGCCGCCCTCACTCGTATCCGGGTCTAGGCGGAGCGGTCAGATCGCCGCCGGCATCGCCGCGCCGTACTCGTTCTCTTCAGCCGTCTGGACCGGCCCAGAATCCTGGCCGCGGGCATCCTCGTCGCGGTCCACCAGCTCGATCACCGCCATCGGCGCGGCGTCACCGTAGCGGAAGCCCGCCTTCAGCACGCGGGTGTATCCGCCCTTGCGCTCCTTGTAGCGATCCGCCAGCACGTCGATCAGCTTGCGGGTCATCGAATCGTCGTTCAGACGGCTCATGATCAGCCGACGGGCGTGCAGGTCGCCACGCTTGGCGAGCGTGATCATCTTCTCCACGACCGGGCGCAGTTCCTTCGCCTTCGGCAGCGTGGTGACAATCTGCTCATGCTTGATCAGCGCCGCCGCCATGTTCTTGAACATGGCCTTGCGGTGGGACGCCGTGCGGTGAAGCTTCCGGCCGCTGTTACCGTGACGCATCTCTCGATCTCCTCGTTCTCGCCTGGTCTCTAAGGTCTCGCCTTAGAACGGCTCTTCCAGACGCTTGGCCAGTTCCTCGATGTTTTCCGGCGGCCAATTGGTGATTTCCATACCGAGCGACAGCCCCATGGAGGCCAGCACTTCCTTGATCTCGTTCAGCGACTTGCGGCCGAAGTTCGGGGTCCGGAGCATTTCCGGCTCGGTCTTCTGCACCAGATCGCCGATATAGACGATGTTGTCGTTCTTCAGGCAGTTCGCCGAGCGGACCGACAGCTCAAGCTCGTCGACCTTGCGCAGCAGGTTCTTGTTGAACGGAAGATCGTGGGTCTCTTCCGCCTCGCCGCGATGGGTCGGCTCCTCAAAGTTGATGAAGAGCTGCAGCTGGTCCTGAAGGATCCGGGCGGCATAGGCGACGGAATCGTCCGGCGTCAGCGACCCGTCGGTCTCGACGGTAATCGACAGCTTGTCGTAGTCGGTGACCTGGCCGACGCGAGTATTCTCGACCTTGTAGGCGACCTGACGGACCGGGCTGAAGATCGCATCGACCGGGATCAGGCCGATCGGCGCATCTTCCGGACGGTTCGCCGAAGCCGGCACGTAGCCCTTGCCGGTCTCGACGGTCAGCTCCATCGACAGGGTCGCGTCGCGATCCAGCGTGCAGATGACATGGTCCGGGTTCATGATCTCGATGTCGGAGACGGTCTCGATCTGACCGGCCGTCACCTCGCCCGGGCCCTCGGCCTTGAGGCGCATCTTCTTCGGGCCCTCGCCATGCATACGAATGGCGACCGCCTTGATGTTCAGGACGATGTCGGTCACGTCCTCGCGCACGCCGGGCACGCTAGAGAACTCGTGCAGCACGCCGTCGATCTGGATCGCGGTCACCGCCGCGCCCTGGAGGGACGACAGCAGGACGCGGCGCAGCGCGTTGCCGAGAGTCAGGCCGAAGCCCCGCTCCAGCGGCTCGGCGACGATGGTCGCCTTCCGCTTGGGGTCGTAACCCGCCTGGACATCGAGCTTGTTCGGCTTAATCAACGTCTGCCAGTTCTTTTGGATCACGGCTCAACCCTTCTTCTAGAACGGCGATCCCGCCGGGCGACCGGACCAGTGTCCGGCTGCGGCCGACGGGGCTCGAATTTATAAGGGGCTCCGGAAATCCGAACCCCCGGCGCCCGGATCAGACCCGACGGCGCTTGCGCGGACGGCACCCGTTATGCGGGATCGGCGTCACATCGCGGATCGACATGACCTGGAAGCCCACGGACTGCAGGGCACGCAGGGCCGACTCACGTCCGGAACCCGGACCGCAGACCTCCACGTCCAGGGTCTTCATACCGTGTTCGGCCGCCTTGCGACCCGCATCCTCGGCCGCGACCTGAGCGGCGTAAGGAGTCGACTTCCGCGAGCCCTTGAACCCCATGTGACCGGCCGACGACCAGGAAATGGCATTGCCCTGGGCATCGGTAATGGTGATCATGGTGTTGTTGAACGACGCGTTCACATGCGCGACGCCCGAGGTGATGTTCTTCTTTTCGCGGCGGCGAACGCGCGTCTGCGTCGGTTGCTTTGCCATCGTCTTCCGTCTCCTGGTCCGACCCGGCGGCGGCCACCGTTAAACGGCGGCCTGCGGGCGTCGCTGTGGGTCGTTACTTCTTCTTGCCGGCGATCGGCTTCGCCGGGCCCTTACGGGTCCGCGCGTTCGTGTGGGTACGCTGGCCGCGGACCGGAAGGCCCTTGCGGTGGCGCAGCCCGCGGTAGCAGCCGAGATCCATCAGCCGCTTGATGCTCATCGAGGTCTGGCGGCGCAGGTCGCCCTCGACCACCAGGTCGGTATCGATGGCCTCGCGAAGCCGGCCGAGCTCGTCCTCGGTCAGTTCGTGGACCCGCCGTTCCTCGGGAATGCCGACCTTTGCACACACCTTATCGGCGGTGGTCCGCCCGATACCGTGAATGTAGGTCAACGCGACAACGACGCGTTTCTGCGTCGGAATGTTCACACCAGCGATGCGCGCCACGCCTATTCTCCTCACTCAAGTTCGGGGCGTTCAAAACACCAAACGCGCCCGCACAAGAAGCCCTCGGCTCCTCGTCGGCCCGCGCAAAACAATCCGCTAATCAGGGGCGCGGATTATATGCACGGGCACGCACAAGTCAATCTCCCAAACCCGACCCGCCACCCCCATGGCATCGGCCGAATTCACTTCCCTTCGGCCGCACCGGCGGCCGCCACAAAGCTGCCTCAGGCGGCCAGCACCTTCTCCAGATCGGCCGTGACCTCATCCATCGACTGCATTCCGTCGACCGTCTTCAGCGCGCCCTTCCCCTGATAATGAGGAATGATCGGCGCGGTTTGGGCGCGATAGACGTCCATGCGCTTGCGCAAGGTGTCCTCGTTGTCGTCGCTCCGGCCTTCCTCGGCGGCACGCTTGAGAATCCGGTCGATCATCCGATCCTCGTCGACCCGGAACTCGATGACGTGGTCGATCTGAAGCCCCTTGCGCGACAGCATCGCGTCCAAGGCTTCCGCCTGAGCCACATTCCTTGGGAAACCGTCGAGGATGAAACCCTTGGCACAGTCCGGCTCTTCGATGCGCTCGGAAATCATTCGGACCATGATGTCGTCGGAAACCAGCTGCCCCGCATCCATGACGGCCTTGGCTTCTTTCCCGATTTCTGAACCGGAGGCCACCGCCGCGCGAAGCATGTCGCCGGTCGAGAGTTGCTTGACGCCGAACTTCTCTTCGAGACGCTTCGCCTGGGTGCCCTTGCCCGCGCCCGGCGGACCCAAAAGGATCAGGTTCATCCTCGTTTCCCCCGGATTTTTGACTTTTTAATCAGTCCTTCATATTGATGCGCCAGCAAGTGAGACTGGATTTGCGTCACCGTATCCATTGTCACCGTCACGACGATCAGCAGGCTGGTTCCACCGAAATAGAACGGCACCGAATACTGGCTGATCAGGATTTCCGGCAGGACGCAAACGAAGGCCAGGTAGGCAGCGCCGATCACCGTCAACCGCGTCAGAACGAAGTCCAGGTAGTCGGCCGTGTTCTTGCCCGGACGTATGCCGGGAACGAAGCCGCCGTACTTGCGCAGGTTCTCCGCCGTCTCTTGCGGATTGAACACGATTGCTGTGTAGAAGAACGCGAAGAACACGATCATCGCGACATACAGCGCGATATAGAGCGGCTGGCCGTGGCCGAGCAGCGCCGTCACCTGGGTCAACCACTCCGGTCCGCCGCCGCCGGCCGAGAAGCTGGCGACCGTGATCGGCATCAACAAGAGAGAACTGGCGAAGATCGGCGGAATCACGCCGGCGACGTTGATCTTCAGCGGCAGATGCGAGCTTTCGCCGCCGGTCATCCGGTTGCCGACCTGGCGCTTCGGATACTGCACCAGAATTCGACGCTGCGACCGTTCGATGAAGCAGATGAACGCGATGACCGCCACCGCCATCACCAGCAGGAACAGAATGACGAGGGTCGGGAGAGCGCCGGTCCGGCCCAGTTCGAAGACACTCGCCAGCGCCGACGGCAGGTTCGCAACGATGCCGGCGAAGATGATCAGCGAGATACCGTTGCCGACACCCCGTGCCGTAATCTGCTCGCCCAGCCACATCAGGAAGATCGTGCCACCCACCAGGGTAATGACCGTGGTCGCGCGGAAGAACGCGCCCGGATCGATGACCGCCGTCGAACCGCCAGGCCCCGGCAGAGACTCGAGGCCCACCGCGATTCCGTAGGCCTGGAACGTCGCCAGAACGACGGTGAGATACCGGGTGTACTGGTTGATCTTCTTGCGCCCGACCTCTCCCTCCTTCTTGAGGGCCTCCAGGTTCGGGCTCACCGCCGTCATCAGCTGCATGATGATCGCAGCCGAGATGTACGGCATGATGTTCAATGCGAAGATCGTCATGCGCCCGAGCGCGCCGCCCGAGAACATATTGAAGATGTCGAGGACGCCGCCCGAGGTCTGCTGGAAGATCTCGTTCAGGATGCCCGGATCGATCCCCGGCACCGGGATATAGGTGCCAAGCCGATACACGATGAGCGCACCCAGTGTGAACCAGATGCGCTTCTTTAGCTCCGTCGCCTTGGAGAAGGCTCCAAGGCTCATTTGCGAGGCGAGTTGGTCGGCACCAGTGGCCATGACTTCGTCCTAGCGTCTGAGGCTGAGCCCGCGCCCGGACGGACCCGGACGCGAACAGGCAGACCGGCAGATTACTCCGCCGCGTTCTCTTCCGCCTTCGCGGCGATGCGCGTGGTGATGCTGCCGCCCGCCTTCTCGACGGCCGCGACGGCCGCCTTCGACGCAGCGGCGACACTGATCTCCAGCTTCGAGGTCAGCTCGCCCTTGGCAAGAAGGCGAACGCCGTCCTTGGCGTCACCGGCGAGACCGGCCGCACGCAGCACCGCCTCGTCAATCGCCTTGGACGCATCGACCTTGCCGGCATCAATCGCCGCCTGCAGACGGCCGATATTCACCACGTTGAAGCGCTTGGTGAAATTATGGTTGTTGAAGCCGCGCTTCGGCAAACGGCGGTAGATCGGCATCTGGCCGCCTTCGAAGCCGTTGATCGCCACGCCGCTCCGCGCCTTCTGGCCCTTGTGGCCCTTGCCGCTGGTCTTGCCGAGGCCCGAACCGGTACCGCGGCCGACACGCTTGCGCGGCCGGGTCGCGCCCTCGTTGTCCTTCAGCTCGTTCAGTCGCATCGTACAGTCCTCGTCTACGCATCCGGGTCGGCCGTTTCCGGGAATGGATCCCGAGCCGCCATCCGGTTGATTACGCCTGGTCGACGACCTCGACCAGGTGCTTGACCTTCTCGATCATTCCACGCACGGCCGGGGTATCTTCCAGCGTGCGCTCGCGATTCAACTTGCCGAGGCCGCGGCCCGTCAGCGTCGCGATCTGATCCTTCTTGCGGCCGAGCCCGCTGCGGACCTGCCGCACGGTGACCGTCGTCCCGGCTTTCGCTTTCGTCGCCATCATCAGCCTCCGTCAGCCTGCCTGTTATTCAGCGCTGGCAGCTTCCGCCGCCTCGCCCTGACTGTCACGGCCGAAGATCTCCGCAACCTTCTTGCCGCGCTTGGCGGCGATGGACCGCGGCGCATGAACGTTGCGCAGCGCCTCGAAGGTGGCCTTGATCATGTTGTGCGGGTTCGAGGTACCGATCGATTTCGCCACCACGTCCTGAACGCCCAACGCCTCGAAAATCGCACGCATCGGACCGCCGGCAATGATACCGGTACCAGCAGGCGCCGCACGCAGGGTCACACGACCGGCGCCGAAGCGACCGTTGATGTCGTGATGAAGCGTCCGGCCTTCCCGCAACGGCACCCGGATCATCGAGCGCTTCGCCTGCTCGGTGGCCTTGCGGATTGCCTCCGGAACCTCGCGCGCCTTGCCGGCGCCGTGGCCCACACGCCCCCGCTGATCGCCGACGACCACGATCGCCGCGAAACCGAAGCGCCGACCGCCCTTGACCACCTTGGCCACGCGGTTGATGCCGACCAGCTTCTCGATCAGATCGCTTTCTTCGCGATCCCGGTTGCGGTCCTGCCTGTCCTGACGTGCCATGTCTTGGCCCCTCTTAGAACTTCAGACCGGCTTCGCGCGCTGCATCCGCAAGCGCCTTCACCCGGCCGTGATAGATATAGCCTCCGCGGTCGAACACCACGTCGCTCACGCCCTTCTCGATCGCGCGGGACGCAACGAGCTTGCCGACTGCCTCGGCCGCTGCCTTATCGGCACCGGTCTTCAGCGAGGACTTCAGCTCCTTGTCGAGCGACGAAGCGGCCACCAGGGTGACGCCGTCGACATCGTCGATGAGCTGAGCGTAGATGTGCTTGGACGAACGGAAGACCGACAGACGCGGACGACCGGCCGCCTTGCGCCGAAGCTGCGCACGACTGCGCATCTGGCGGCGCTTGAAGAGATCCTTGGACGAAAGCATCGCCGAACTCCTACTTCTTCTTACCTTCCTTACGAAGGATGATCTCGTTCGCGTACTTGACGCCCTTGCCCTTGAACGGCTCCGGCGGACGGAAGGCGCGGATTTC
>JANSYS010000005.1 GCA_024742275.1 Alphaproteobacteria bacterium
ATCGAAGGAGGATCAAAGCAGCGACATTCCGCGCCAGACGTCTGGCGCACCAGAACCAAGCCGCATAGCATCATCAAACAGGAGCCAGATCCTCCGTTACAAAACGAACTCGACTGGCCCAATTATCCTGACGACGGACAGCCCTGAACCGTGCGGTTGAAGCCGGTTACATCACGAGTGCTTACACTCACAAGCTCCTGCCGAAATCCCCTCCGCGTGAACGGATTCTGACCAATGAGGAGATTGGCCTGCTGTTCGACACCGTCGAGGCGGAACACACCTTCTTATACATGATGATCGCGTTCACTACCGGAGCCAGGCCAGGAGCGATCCTCGATCTGACGCGGGAGCGGGTGGATATCGACGGCGGCACCATCAACCTGCTCCCAGTCGGGCAGGTTCAAAACAAGAAACGCCGCCCGGTCGTGCCAATCTGCAATACCCTGCGGCCTTGGCTCATACTCGCCGGGCAGACCTATGTCATCGAGTACCAGGGCCAACGGGTCGACAACAACCGTCAGGCCATCACCCGTCTCGCTGCCCGTGCAGGCCTCAAAGGCGTGTCCCGATACACGATCCGCCACACGGTCGCGACGGAACTTCGGGAACGTGGGTTGTCCGATTGGGATATCGCCACGCTACTCGGTCATCAGGACCCCAACCGCCGGACGACTGAGGGCTATGCGAAGTCGCGTGACCGTACCCGTTCGCGTATCGCCGCTGCTATCGATGCGTGGTTCTCTGAAATCCAGCAGCACACGAAACGGCCCCTCATTCTGGACCCCGCCACGGCGGCTCAGGAAATTCAGGCTCTGCGTGGGAATTGCGTTGGAAAATTGGCTGCCTGACCAGATCGGCGGAACCCAGAAACAGGTCGGGGCCCCTTGGTTTCCCAAGGAGCCCCGGTTGGTGGAGCCAAGGAGGATCGAACTCCTGACCTCTACAATGCCATTGTAGCGCTCTCCCAGCTGAGCTATGGCCCCGTATCGCCCCAACGGCTCTGGGTGCCACCGGAGGCCGCTTATCTATCTCCTGATCGTTCGACAATCAAGAGGATTGCGGCAAAAAATTACGACATGAAATCAGGGCGTTTCGTCGTCGTCGACGTCATCGTCCAGTGCCAAATCGTCATCATCGTCGTCGTCGTCCAGGAGTTCGTCGTCGTCATCATCGTCCGCGAGCGGATCGGCGATCGGACGTTTTGCCGTCGTGTCGTCTTCCTCGACGTCGTCGTCGACGGGAGGCTCGTCGTCGAGGAGTTCTTCCTCCTCGTCTTCGTCATCCTCCTCGATATCCTCCTCGTCATCCGTCTCCTGGTCCTCGGCCTCGTCGTCGACCGGACGCTTCTTGGGCTTGTCCTCCGGCGGCAAGGCGCGCGACCGGCGGCTCTTCAGGACGGCTTCGGGATCGTAGGACGTGTCGCAGGCCGGGCAGACGATCGGTAACCGTTCCAGGTCGTAGTACCGAGCGCCGCAGGACTGACAGACCCGCTTGATTCCCCATTCAGGCTTCGCCACGGTCAACTCCGCGTCGCTTCTAAGATGAACTTACCTTTAGGCTGTGGCGCGGGAATATCCACGATAGGCAAACCATGTCAAAGGCAAATTTGTCCGACACCGGCCGGACCGACACCACAGCGTGCAACATCGGGCCGCGACGGGAGGTCGAACGACTGTTGGGAAACCCGTCGACAGCAAGTGGATGCGGGCATCCGCCCGTCTTCTGCGTCCGGCCCAGACGTTGGTCATAAAGTTCGGACACCTGTCGCTGTCTGGCCTCGTTGGCGGCGACAATTGACGAGCCGCGTTCCGCGAAGCGACGGCCGCGAACTCGCCAGCGAGCCAGTTGGGCCAGATCGACCTCAAGTACCGGGTGGAACCGCAGCGGGTCGCGGGCGACGGGCCGGCGTGATATGACCGCCGCCGAAAAGCAATCGGAGGCCAACGGCCGCAGGAGCCTTTCGTGAAGCGCCATCCGTGTCTGGAGACCAAGACATGCCGCAACCGCTGATCTCGTCGCGTGCCCGTCCGCTGACCGGCACCCTGCGCGTGCCAGGCGACAAATCGATCTCCCACCGCTCGCTGATCCTAGGCGGGCTGGCGATCGGCGAGACCCGTATCGACGGACTGCTCGAAGGCGAGGACATCCTGGCCACCGCAGCCGCCATGCGGGCGTTCGGCGCAAAGCTTGAGCGGCTCGGGCCGGGGGAGTGGCGGGTCGTGGGACGCGGCGTCGGCGGACTGGAAGAGCCGGCAGACGTGATCGATTGCGGCAACGCCGGCACCGGGATCCGGTTGCTGATGGGAGCCGCGGCGGGACAGCCGATCGCCACCTTCTTCACCGGTGACGGCTCGCTGCGGCGACGCCCCATGGGCCGGGTCGCGGCGCCACTCGCGCAGATGGGCGTGCAGATTGTGTCGCGCGAGGGCGGCCGCCCCCCCTTGGCCGTGATCGGACCGGAAACGCTGATGCCGATCGCCTACACGCTGCCGGTCGCTTCCGCCCAGGTGAAGTCGGCGATCTTGCTGGCGGGATTGGCGGCTCCCGGCGAGACGACAGTGATCGAACCGAAATGGACGCGGGACCACACCGAAACGATGCTTCGCCATTTTGGTGCGGAAGTTCGGGTGCAGGACCTGGAGGACGGCAGGCACATAACCCTGGTCGGTCAGCCGGACTTGAGCGCACGGCCGGTCATCGTCCCCGCCGACCCCTCCTCCGCCGCGTTCCCGGCCGTTGCCGCCCTTCTGGTGGAAGGATCCGAGTTGACGTTGCCGGGCATCGGCATCAACCCGCTGCGCTTCGGCCTGTTCCAGACCCTGTTGGAGATGGGCGCCGATATCGAACTCACCAACACCCGTACAGAGGCTGGCGAACCGGTGGCGGATCTGGTCGTGCGCCACTCGCGCCTCAAGGGGATCGAAGTCCCGGCCGAGCGGGCGCCCTCGATGATCGACGAGTATCCGATCCTCGCGGTCGCCGCCGCCCATGCCGAAGGAACGACCGTCATGCGCGGGCTGGAGGAACTGCGTGTAAAGGAAAGCGACCGACTGACCGCAACGGCAAAGGGCCTCGCGTCCTGCGGCGTCCGCGTAGATGTCACTGGCGACGACCTGACCGTATACGGAGCCGCCAACGGCGTGCCGGGAGACGCCACCATCCCCGTGGATCTGGACCATCGCATCGCCATGGCATTCCTGGTGCTTGGCATGGCCGCAGAATCGGCCATCGCGATCGATGACGAGGCGGCCATCGCGACCTCGTTCCCGGGATTCAAGGAGCTGATGAACCACGCTGGGGCCGCGATCGCGGCATGGGCGGCCGGCGGATGATCATCGCCATCGATGGGCCCGCCGGGGCCGGCAAGGGCACTTTGTCCAAGGCGTTGGCCAAGCATCTCGGATACCCGCATCTCGATACGGGCGCGCTCTATCGGGCAACGGCCCTCACCGTGCTTCGCGCCGGCGGCGACCCGGAGGATCCGAAGATCGCGGAGACGGCCGCCCGCTCCCTCGACACCGCCGTCCTCGACAGTCCGGATCTGCGGACGGCCGAGGTCGGGGCAGCCTCGTCGCAGGTCGCCGCCATCCCCGGCGTTCGGGCGGCACTGCTCGATTTTCAGCGCGGGTTCGCACACCGCCCGCCGGGCGCGGTCCTGGACGGGCGGGACCTCGGTACCGTGGTGGTGCCAGAAGCGGACGTGAAGCTCTTCGTCACCGCGTCGGCCGCCGTGCGGGCCGGCCGCCGTCATCAGGAGTTGCAGGAGCGGGGCGAGCCCAGTATATATGCGCGCGTTCTCGCCGATATTGAGGCGCGGGACGCCCGCGATGCGGGTCGGGCGGATGCTCCGATGCGCAAAGCCAAAGATGCGGTCGAGATCGATACATCCGATCTCTCTCCCTCCGAGGTCTTAGCGCGGGCGCTTGCCGTGATCGAGGCTGCGGGAACGGAGTAGAGCGTCGAGCGTCTCAAGGTAGGGCGCCCGACATATCGTCAACCAACCCGGCGGCCGCGGAATTCGGTCGATGCCCGACACAGGAGAGTCGGGCCGCCCGCGAAGGATCGGGCACACGATCTTCGGGAGGCTCTCAAGGGAGCCAGGGAAGATCCGATCCAGACATCGCCAGCCGCCGTCAACCGGACACGAGGCCCGACGCCATGGGCCCGCGGTCCGCATACGTGTTTCTAAGGAGAACTAATGGCTGAAGCCGCTTACGCCGACGAATTCGAATCCATGCTGGAGGAGTCGTTCGGCCAGGTCACCTCGATCGAAGGCAGTGTCGTCAAGGGCATCGTCGTCGAGGTGGAGAACGACCACGCACTGATCGATGTCGGCCTCAAGTCCGAGGGCCGCGTCGCCTTGAAGGAATTCGCCGCCCCCGGTCAGAAGGCTGAGCTTAAGCCCGGCGACGAGGTCGAGGTTTATGTCGAGCGCCTCGAGGACCGCAACGGCGAGGCGATGCTGAGCCGCGACAAGGCACGCCGCGAGGAAGCCTGGGCCGCGCTTGAGCGCGCCTTCAACGACAACGAGCGGGTCACCGGCGTGATCTTCTCGCGGGTCAAAGGCGGCTTCACCGTCGATCTGTCCGGCGCCGTTGCGTTCCTGCCGGGCTCGCAGGTCGATATCCGTCCGGTCCGTGACATCGGCCCGCTCATGGGGACCCCGCAGCCGTTCCAGATCCTCAAGATGGATCGCCGCCGCGGCAACATCGTCGTGTCCCGCCGCGCCGTTCTCGAGGAGAGCCGTGCGGAAGCCCGCAGCGAACTCGTCGCGTCGCTCAAGGAAGGCATGATCCTCCAGGGCGTGGTCAAGAACATCACCGACTACGGCGCGTTCGTCGATCTTGGCGGCGTCGATGGTCTGCTGCACGTCACCGACATCGCGTGGCGCCGCATCAACCATCCGACCGAAGCTCTGCAGATCGGCCAGACCGTGAAGGTCCAGGTCATCCGCTTCAACCCGGAGACCCAGCGGATCTCGCTCGGCATGAAGCAGCTTGAGGCGGACCCGTGGGAAGGCGTGGAAGTGCGCTACCCGGTCGGCACCAAGTTCACCGGTCGCGTCACCAACATCACCGACTACGGCGCCTTCGTGGAGCTGCAGCCGGGGATCGAGGGCCTGGTTCACGTCTCGGAGATGAGCTGGACGAAGAAGAACGTCCATCCGGGCAAGATCGTCTCCACCTCTCAGGAGGTCGAGGTGATGATCCTGGACGTCGATCCGAACAAGCGCCGCATCTCGCTCGGTCTGAAGCAGTGCCTGGGCAACCCGTGGGAAGACTTCGTCGAGAAGTATCCGGCGGGAACCGAGCTCGAGGGCGAGGTCAAGAACATCACCGAGTTCGGTTTGTTCATCGGCCTTCCCGGCGAGATCGACGGCATGGTTCACCTCTCCGACATCGACTGGGACACCCCGGGCGAAGAGGCGATCCAGACGTTCAAGAAGGGCGACATGGTCAAGGCCAAGGTCCTGGACGTCGACGTCGAGAAGGAGCGCATCTCCCTCGGCATCAAGCAGCTGACCACCGATCCGTTCGAGGCCGGTTCGGCCGGTGTCCGCAAGGGCGCCGTCGTGACCTGCACCGTGACCCAGGTCACCGAGGGCGGTATCGAGGTCGGCGTCGGCGAGGGCCTGACGGGCTTCATCCGCAAGTCGGATCTGTCGCGTGACCGCTCCGAGCAGCGGCCCGAACGCTTCGCCGTCGGCGAGAAGGTCGACGCGAAGGTTACCAACGTCGACAACAAGACCCGCAAGCTGACCCTCTCCATCAAGGCCCGCGAGGTCGAGGAGGAGAAGAAGGCGATGCAGGAATACGGGTCGTCGGATGCCGGTGCCAGCCTGGGCGATATTCTGGGTGCGGCGCTCAAGCAGCGCGAGGAAGCGACGAAGGGCGACGAATAAGCAGCTTTCCCGTCGAAAACGCATCAAATTCGAGGCCGCCCGCCCCGCGGGCGGCCTCACTTTTTGGTAATAACTGGATACGCTGGCGAAAATGGTTCTATTAGAAACACTTAGACTTGACGCAATGGGGGCGCGCTGGCACATTTTCATTGGGGCGGGCAAGTGCGCCAGGAAGCAAAGCGCCGACCGCTCCGCGATTCGGCTTCGCGGAGGCTCGGAAGCATGACCAAGTCCGAACTGATTGCGCGCCTTGCGGAGGCGAATCCGCACCTCTTCCAACGCGACATTGAGCGTATTGTCTCGACGATCTTCGAAGAAGTCGCCGAGGCCCTGGCCCGAGGGGATCGGGTCGAACTGCGCGGTTTCGGGGCATTCTCCGTAAAGCAGCGCGAGGCCCGTGTCGGGCGCAATCCCCGGACTGGAGAGTCGGTCAAGGTGGAGAGCAAGGCGGTCCCGTTCTTCAAGACCGGCAAACTGCTCCGCGAGAAATTAAACTCCGACTGACCGCGTCAGTCGTCCGGCGGTTTTCCAACCTCCGTCCCCTGATACCCGGCCCCTCCACGGCAGTTTTGCTGCGGCGGTTAGGCTAGCCGTGACCTGCTGCATCGATCGCCGTCCGAATGCAGCCCGCCGCCCATCGGGCTCTGGCGCGGGGCAGCGATGCGAAGCCGACCAGCAGGCCGTTCCGACGGGCCGGATCGCGAAAGTAGGCCGAGATCGGCGCCGGACGCACACCGAGGACCGTCGCCTTCTCGACCACGGTCCGATCATCCGGACCGCCATCGAGCGACACCACCAGATTAATACCCGTGTCGGGCCGTTCGACGGTGAAGCGGCCGTCCAGCATCGCTTCGAGCGCGTCCGCAAGCGCATCCCGCCGCTCGCGATACAGCGTCCGCATGCGGCGCAGGTGCCCAGCCATATGGCCCTCGTCCAGGAACCGGGCGAGCACCGCCTGGGTATCCAGCGCCGGCTGCCGGTCGAAATGTCCGCGCAGGCGCACAAGCGGATCGACCAGTCGGTGCGGCGCAGCGATGAACCCGATGCGCAGCGAAGGGGCCAGCGCCTTGGAGACGGTACCGACGTAGAGCACCCGGTCGGCGCCATCGAGCGCCTTGAGCGGCGGCACCGGCTTGCCGGCATAGCGGAACTCCCCGTCGTAGTCGTCCTCAAGCACGAACGGTCCGCCGCCGCTCGCCTGTTCGCCCATCGCCCAGTCGACGAGGGCTCGGCGACGGGAGAGCGACAGGGTGACGCCGAGCGGAAACTGATGGGTCGGGGTGACCGTGACCAGCCTGGCCTGCGGCGCCGACAAGCGGGCCTGGGCGACATCGAGCCCGTCCGCGTCCACCGGCACGGCTACGAGCCGTGCCCCGGTCGCCACCATGGGTCCCCTCAGGCCCGGGTAGCACGGCTCTTCGATGACGGCGGTATCGTCAGGATCGAGCAGAGCCCGGGAAATCAGATCGATTGCCTGCTGCGCCCCGGACGTGACGATCAACGCATCCGGATCGACGATGAGACCGCGAAACGCTCCGAGATATCGGGAGATCGCCTGACGCAGGTCGACAAAGCCGGCGGGATCGCCATAGCCGAAAGCGGTCGCCGGCGTCTCGCGCCAGAAGCGCCCTGCCAACCGAGCCCAGGTTCGACCCGGGAAAGCGTCCAGACCCGGCCGCCCGGGCTGGAGCGGGCCGTCTATCGCACCGATGCCGACCCGCTCCGCCATCATTTTGTGGGCGGCGGCGGACAACCGGACGGGCGCCTGGGGTATCGGCGGCGCTGCCGGCGCCGGGATCTGCGGCTTCAAGTCCGGTAGGTCGTCGGCGACACGGGTGCCGCCGCCTCGGCGGCCCACCACATACCCTTCCGCCGTCAACCGTTCGTAGGCGAGGCTGACCGTGTTTCGGGCGACGGCAAGCTGCTCGGCGAGTTGACGGCTCGACGGCAATCGGGCGCCCGGCGGCAGCCTTCCCTCGGCGATGGAACGGCGGAAAAAGCCGGCGATCTGTTCCTGAAGCGGCGTCGGGTCGGCTCTGTCGGGCTGGAACACGCCCCAAACGGGCAAGGCATCGGCCATCAGTTGGCCCCATGTGGAAGGTTTATTTGGCATTTATCATACGGCCAAAAAAACGCTACACAACCCGATCAACCGATCGGAGTCGCTCCATGTACACGCCCCCCGCCTTCCGACTTGAAGATCGGGACGCCGCCGTCGCTCTGATGCGCGAGAACGCCTTCGCCATTCTGGTCGCGCATCGTGCGGACACGGTGGAGATAACCCACGTGCCGCTTCTGGTGGAGACGCGCGGCGACGAACTGGTGCTCCGCGGCCATGTCGCCAGGGCCAACCCGATCGTCGCCCTGATCGTGGACGGAGCGGCCGCCACCGCGATCTTCAGCGGGCCGCATGCGTACATCTCGCCGGACTGGTATGCGAGCGAGGATCAGGTACCGACCTGGAACTACGTCGCCGTTCACGCCTCGGGCCCGCTGAAAGCGCTGGCGGCGGAGGACACGACCGGGCTGCTCGCCGAGCTTTCCGCCGAGAACGAGACGCCGCTCGCGCCGAAGCGGCCGTGGACGCACGACAAGATGCGCGCCGGGCTGATGACGCGAATGATCAAGGGCGTGCTCGCCTTCGAGCTACCGGTCGACCGGCTTGAGGCCAAGTCGAAGATGAGCCAGAACAAGAGGCCGGAGGATATCGCCGGAGCAACCGCGGGCCTGCGCGCCCGGGGCGGCGCCGAGGATATGGCCGTCGCCGATTTCATGGAACGGCTGTCAAACGGGGGCCGCCGGGACACACGGACCTGACGATCGGACCTCAACGCCGCCGTGGCAAACGGCCTCGTTGGCAACCCGGCGTTCTCTGTCATCCTGACCCGCAAACCGCTGTGGCGTTGTCCAAGGAGCACACCGCCGCTAGATTGTGACTCTACCGTCACCGCCGAGGTTCCGACATGGGCCACCGCAATTGGGCCACCGCCCTGATTTCCTTCTGCATCAAGCTTCCGATCACCGTCGTCGTGGTCCTATTCGCCGTGTCGAACTGGAAGCCGGTGTCGATGGAACTGTGGCCGCTACCGGGCACGCTGGACGCGCCGCTGTCGCTGATCTTTCTGCTGGCTGTCGCCGCCGGGTTCATCTTAGGGGCCGTGATCGCGTGGACCGGGGAGATCGGCCACAAGATGCGTGCCAACCGCGCGGAGAAGCGCGCCGACGATCTGGAGCGCGAGCTCGCGGTCATGCGCATCCGCGAGGAGGAGATCCGGGCGCAGATCCCCAACACGTCCAAGCGTCCCGCCCTGGTGGACAAACGAGCAAGCTGATGAAGCCGCATGAGAGGATCCTCGTCGGCATCGACACGCCGGACATGGAGCGTGCCCGACATATCGCGGAGCGGGTGCGCGGCCTGGTGGGCGGCATCAAGCTCGGCATGGAGTTTCACAACGCGAACGGTCCCGCGGGCGTGCGGGAGATCGCCGGCGACACGCCGCTGTTTCTGGATCTCAAGTATCACGATATCCCGAACACCGTGGCCGGGGCCGTGCGGTCCGCCGTGACCACCTGCCGGCCGCGCATCATCAACGTCCACGCTTCCGGCGGGCCCGCGATGATGCGGGCGGCGGTCGACGCCAATCGGGACGCGGCAGCGAAAGTCGGGATTGCGCCGCCGTTGATGATCGCCGTCACCGTCCTGACCAGCATTGACGACGCGGATCTGGCGGCAGTCGGTCAGGCGACGCCCGCCGGCGATCAGGTCAAGCGCCTCGCCCTGCTCGCCAAGGAAGCGGGGTGCGACGGCGTCGTGTGCTCGCCGCACGAGATCACGACGCTGCATGATGCCTGCGGCGACAATTTCACCCTCGTCGTTCCCGGCATTCGACCGGCGGACGCGCCCGAGGACGACCAGAAGCGTAAAATGACGCCCTCCGACGCCGTCTCCGCGGGAGCGGACTACATCGTCATCGGGCGGCCGATTACTCAGGCCGCTGATCCCGCCGCCGCCGCCAAAGCGATTGCCGAGAGCCTGTTGTGACCCGTTTCCGCAAGACCAAGGAGCCGCTGGTGAAAATCTGCGGCCTGAATACGCTGACCGTGGTCGAGGCCGCTGTCGACGCGGGCGCCGACATGATCGGCTTCGTATTCTATGAGCGCAGCCGCCGGACCGTGACACCCGATCTTGCCGAGGCGCTCGGCAAGGACGTGACCGGCGTGACCCGGGTCGCCCTGGTCGTCGATGCCACCGACGCGGAGATCGACGAGATCACCGGTACCGGTGTGATCGACATGCTCCAGGTGCATGGAAAGGAAGGGCCGGACCGTGTTCTGGAGCTGAAGAAGCGGACCGGGCTGCCCGTCATGAAGGCGCTGAAGGTCGCGACCCCTGCCGACGTGAAGCAGGCCTATGCGTATGTCGGTATCGCCGATCATCTGCTGTTCGACGCCAAGACCCCCAAAGGGATGAAGGGCGCCCTGCCCGGCGGCAACGGCATCTCCTTCGATTGGAACCTGCTGGACGGGCTCAACATCGACATGCCGTGGATGCTGTCCGGCGGCCTGAACGCGGAGAACGTGGCCGACGCGATCCGAACCACCGGCGCGCCGGGCGTAGATGCCTCATCCGGCGTCGAGGACAAACCCGGCGTGAAAAATCCCGACCGGATCCGCGCCTTTCTGCACGCGGCCAAGCACGCCCTGCTGGAGCCCACGACATGACCCCTCTGCCGACGGCGAGAGTTCTCGAGCGCGTTGATGCCGGCCTGGACGCCTCGGTCGAGCGCCTGTTCGACGTGCTGCGAATCCCCAGCGTCTCAACCGATCCGGCTTTCGCAGCCGACGTCCGGCGCGGCGCCCAATGGATGGCCGATACCCTGCGAGATCTTGGTTTCGACGCCTCGGTGCGCGACACGCCGGGTCACCCCATTGTAGTTGCCCACCACGACGGACCGGGCGGCGACGCGCCGCACATTCTCTACTACGGCCATTACGACGTGCAGCCGGCCGATCCTCTGGAACTCTGGGAATCCGGCCCGTTCGAACCGGTACTGGTCGATGCCGAGCACGGCAAGCGAATCGTCGCGCGCGGTGCGGTCGACGACAAAGGCCAGGTGATGACCTGGATCGAAGCGTTCCGCGCCTGGATCGATGTAAACGGCACCCTGCCCTGCCGGGTCACCGTCCTGCTCGAGGGCGAGGAGGAGACCGGCAGCCCGTCGCTCGACGCGTTCATCAAGGCCAACGCCGACGAGTTGAAGGCCGATGCCTGCATCGTCTGCGACACCGGCATGTGGGACGTGACCCAGCCGGCGATCACCTACAGCCTGCGCGGCCTCGCCTATCTCGAGGCGACGATCAAGGGACCGGACCGCGACCTGCATTCCGGCCTGTTCGGCGGCAGCATGATCAATCCGCTCAACCTGCTGGGCCGCATCGTCGGGGAGCTGCACGACGAGAAAGGCCGGGTGCAGATCCCGCACTTCTACGACGACGTCATTCCGGTCGGCGAGAACGAGCGAGCCCAATGGGAGGCGCTCGGCTTCGACGAGGCGGCCTTCCTCGGGGAGGTCGGTCTGAAGACGGCCGGCGGCGAGGCCGGGGTGGGTGCGCTGGAGCGCCAGTGGGGCCGGCCGACCTGCGACGTGAACGGTATTCTGGGCGGCTATGTCGGCGACGGCGCGAAGACCGTCATCGCCAGGGAAGCCATGGCCAAGATATCGTGCCGCCTCGTGCCGGATCAGGATCCGCGGGCCGTCCTCGACAACCTCAAGAGGTTCATCGCGGACCGTCTGCCGGAGGAATACACCGCCACCTTCGTCGAACTGGGCGAGGCGCCGGCGATCCGGGTACCCACCGAGTCACCCTATCTGCAGGCCGCGCAGGCCGGACTCAAGGACGTCTTCCGCCGCGACGCCTACCTGATCGGGTCCGGCGGGTCGATCCCCGCGGTCGGCTCGATCAAACGCTATCTCGGCATTGAGTCGATCCTGCTCGGCTTCGGCCTGGCCGACGACCGTGTGCATTCCCCGAACGAGAAGTTCGAGCTCGTGTGTTTCCACAATGGCATCCGCTCGAACGCGGCGGTGCTGGCCCGAATCGCCGATCTTACGACGTAAGAAGGGCCGGCTAGGACTGGCGTAGGCAAAGCTCGTTGAGAACGCCGTCCTTCAATCTGTAGACCACCCCATGGACCTGTAGCTTGCTCCCCTTCGCCCAGGCGTCCCGGACGATGGTGGTGCGGCAGACGTTGTCCGCCTGCTCGATGACGTTGAGCTCGCACAGCCGGTCGAGAGCCTCTTCCCGAAGCATGTCCTCTGGCAATTCCTTCGCGTGCAACCGCTGCACCACCCGGATATGGTTGAGCCAGTTGTCGATCAGGCCGTTGTCGGCGTCCGACATCGCAGCCTTCACGCCGCCGCAGCCGTAGTGCCCGCAAACGAGTATATGGCTGACCTTCAGAACCTCCACGGCGTACTGAATGACCGATAGGCAGTTCAGATCGGACGGCACGACCATGTTGGCGATGTTGCGGTGGACGAACACCTCGCCTGGCGGGAGGTCGAGAATCTGGTTGGCGGGAACGCGGCTGTCGGCGCAACCGATCCAAAGAATGTCAGGCGCCTGCTGCTCCGACAGCTTGGCGAAATAGTCCGGATTGGCCGCCTTGATCCGATCGGCCCATTGCCGATTGCGGTCCAGGATCTTCTCGAAATCGTCCATCGATGACCCGCTATTCGATCGTTTGTTCGGCTATATCACGACCCTTGTCGCCGGATCACCTTTGACGGCCCGGCCATGCGCAGCGGCGCCAGACCTGCGACATCATCGATGCGAGCCCGGCAATGCGGCGCCGGTCAGGAGGACAGTTCAGATGAGGCGGCTGCCAAGGCGCCGGCGGTGTCGGCGTTACGACCGAGATCCGCCATCGCGGACGCGATCTGATGGATATCGGTCAGGATGTCGCCGTCGGTCACGTATCCCATGGTACCGATGCGAACCAAACGGTCCTTCAGGTCCTCGAACCGTGTGCCGGCGACAACGGCGTTGTAGCCCTCCGACAGTCGGTCGATCAGCGCCGGAGCCGAAAGCCCCTCCGGCGTCTTGGCCACGACAAGGGTCGGACTGGGCGTACCGGTCGGGAACACGGCGAAGCCGAGCGTTTCCAGCCCGGCGCTCAACGCCCTGTTGAGCCGCCCATGCCGGGCGAGTGCCGCCGTGGCGCCCTCCTCGCCGATCATTGTCAGAGCCTCGTCCAGCGCGTTCAGCATCGCGACCGGGGCGGTGTAGGTCGGCTCTCCCTTCTCGGCCAAAGGACGGAAGCGGCGATAGTCGAAGTAGCTCCTAGGGCCGCGATCATCACGTTCGATCAGCGCCCAGGCCTTCTTGCTGATGCTCGCAATCCCAAGGCCCGGCGGGCACATCAACGCTTTCTGGGACGCCGACACGACCACGTCCACGCCCCAGTCGTCGGCCCGCATCTCGGCGCCGCCGAGGCCGCTAACGCTGTCGCAGGCGAGTACGGCCTCGGTCTCGCCGACAATCGCGCCGAGAGCTTTCAAATCGGTGAGTGCGCCCGTCGAGCTCTCGCTGTGGACTGTGAAGACCGCGTCGTAGGTCTTGTCCTTCAGGGCCTTGCGGACGCCGTCCAGATCGATCGGATCTCCCCGTTCCGAGACGACCTCGTCGACTTCGGCGCCGATTGCCTCGGCGAGCCGACGGAATACCGGTCCCCATTGGCCGTTGGTAGTGATCAGCACGCGGCGGCCGGGTCCGGCGAGATTGACCACCGCGGACTCCATGGCGCCGATACCGGTGGACGCGAACAGGAAGGGCGGAATGCCGGAACGGCCCAGGATCGGCTGCAAGCGCTCCTGGATCGCCTTGAAGCGGGCCAGAAACTCGGGGCCGCGATGCGCCAGCATCGGTCGCGCGGCAGCCTTGAGCACACGCTCGGGCACGGCGGTCGGGCCCGGCAGGCGAAGGCGATATGGCAGGGCTACCCCGGCGGGCGCCCCTTCGACGGAGGTCTGGCGATCGGTCATCGGCGGAAACTCGGCTCAGCAGTTGCGCCAGCATCGAAGCAGCGGGCGCGCGGTTCGGCAAGACGGTGAATGCCCGGAACCGAAGGAATGACCGACCTGCCACTCCGCATCTTGGCGCCGCGCGAGGCCGCCCCTAGAGTCGCCGCTCACCATCGCAGGAGACGGATATGGACCTCGGACTCTCGGGCAAGAGCGTGATCGTGACCGGCGGCACTCGGGGCATCGGGCTCGCCATCGCCAAAGCCTGCCTCGCGGAGGGCGCGACGGTGTCAGTCTGCGGCCGCACCAGAGAGTCCCTCGACTCAGCCCTAGCCGAGCTGGGAGACGGAGCGCATGGAACGTTGTGCGATGTCGGCGACGCCGAGGCGTTGTCCGCCTATGTGAACGATGCGGCGACCGCATTGGGAGGTCTGTTCGCATTGGTGAACAATCCCTCCGGTTTCGGCGCCAGCGACGACGAGGAAGGCTGGAAAAAGGGAATCGACGTCGATCTCATGGGGGTGGTGCGCGCCACATGGGCGGCGGCTCCCCATCTCGAGAAAACCGGCGGCAGCGTGCTGAACATCTCCTCGATCTCAGGCATCGGGCCGAGCGGGTCCATTCCCTACGGTGCCGTGAAAGCGGCTGTGATCCAGCTCACACAGTCCCACGCCGTGCGCTATGCGCCGCAGGGAATCCGAGTGAACTGCATCGCGCCCGGATCCATCGAGTTTCCGGGCGGAAGCTGGGAGTGGCGTCGCTACAATGAACCGGACAAGTACTTCGCAACGCGCGACCGCATTCCCTTCGGGCGGATGGGCACGCCGGACGAGGTCGCGCGCGTTGCCGCCTTTCTGGTTTCCGAGGCGGCCAACTGGGTCACCGGCCAGACCGTGGCGGTCGACGGCGGTCAGAACTTCGGCTGACCGCGCCGCCCACCACCTCAGGTCCAGACCGCGCTTCGGGACCCATACCCCTGAGGGGCGCGGCGGGAGCGGAGACCTGCTATTCTCCCACCAGGAGACAACGCCGCGCAGGCCGCGCAGCAGGCGGCGCATTGGACCGGAGCATCTGTCGAATGACTGAAATCACCCGGGACGGTTCCGTCGCCCCCGGTGCACGCCTGGACGGACTACGCACCGACGAGGCGTCGTTGAGCCGGCCGCGGGCAGCCGGCAACGGGGATACGGCCGAGAAGCGTCTGAAACACTATCTGCCGAAGACCCTGTTCGGCCGGGCGCTGCTCATCATCGTCACTCCTGTCGTTTTGATGCAGGTGATCTCGACCTACGTGTTCTACGAACGCCACTGGGAAATCATGACGCGGCGCCTGGTCCACAGTCTGGCCGGCGACATAGCGTTCCTGGTCGAGGAACTCAGGCCGCCGATCACAGAAGACGCGGTCGACCGGCTGTCGGAACGGTCTATCCGGCACTTCGACATCGAACTGCATTGGCGCCCCGACGGCATCTTGCCGAATCGACCGGGATTCTCGGTGTTCGACCAGACCCAGATGGCGATGCAGGACGCGATGCACACCAAGGTCCGCCGCCCCTACGTGATGAACACCGACACCATCGACCGGCGGATCGAGATCCTGGTTCAGCTTCCCTCAGGCGTGCTCCAGGTGATCGCCCACAAGAAACGTCTGTTCACCTCGACCACCTATGTCTTCCTGCTCTGGATGGTCGGGTCGTCGCTCGTGCTGTTCGCGGTCGCCATCGTCTTCATGCGCAACCAGATCCGGCCGATCCGCCGCCTGGCGATCGCCGCACGGGCCTTTGGCCTGGGGCGCGACGTCACCGGGTTCAAGCCGGAGGGCGCCACCGAAGTCCGCCAGGCATCGGCCGCGTTCCTGCAGATGCGGGACCGGATCAATCGCCAACTCACCCAGCGCACCGAAATGCTTGCCGGGGTGAGCCACGATCTGCGAACCCCGCTGACCCGGATGAAGCTCGAACTGGCCATGCTCGGCGACAACGAGGATACCGCCGAACTCAAGGCGGATGTGTCCGAGATGGAGCGCATGGTGGAAGGCTACCTTGCCTTCGCGCGCGGTGAGGGCGCCGAGACGCCGGTGGAGATCGACGTCGGAACGCTGGTGAACGACCTGACCGCCAGCGAACGCCGCGGCGGCAGCCGCATCGTCTACGAACAGCCGGACGACGGTGTCGCCGTCTTGCCCGCCCGTCCCGACGCCCTGCGCCGGGCAGTCGCCAACCTGATCCAGAACGCGGCACGCTACGGAACGCGCGTCAACGTCGCTGTAATGCGGGTCGGCGACACGGTGGAGATCCTGGTCGATGACAACGGATCCGGGATTCCCGTCGAGAAACGGGAGGAGGCTTTCCAACCGTTCAAGCGCCTCGAACCGTCGCGCAACCAGGAGACCGGCGGGACGGGCCTCGGCCTGACCATCAGCCGCGACATCGTCCGCAGTCACGGCGGCGACCTGACCCTGGAAGAGTCGCCGATGGGCGGCCTGCGGGCGGCGATCCGACTGCCGATCTGACGTCGGGGATCGGCGGTCTCGGGCTGTGACTATGCCGTTCCCTTTTCGTACCCCTCGCCCTATGTTCCTCGCATGAGCACCGAACTGATCGACACGCAACTCGAGCATCTCCGCGGCCTGCGCGAGGAGGTGAGCGCCACCAATCGGGCGATTACCGCCGAGATCAAGGCCGATGTCGCCGCCCAGGACCAGGGCGTGCCGTTCCAGGTGGTGTCCGAATTCGCCCCCGCCGGCGATCAGCCCAAAGCGATCGAGGAGTTGACCGGCGGCATCCGGCAAGGCGAGTTGGATCAGGTGCTGCTCGGCGTGACCGGCTCGGGCAAGACCTTCACGATGGCGCACGTGATCCAGGAAGTGAAACGGCCGGCCCTCATTCTGGCTCCGAACAAGACGCTCGCCGCCCAGCTCTACGGCGAAATGAAGAGTTTCTTCCCGCACAACGCGGTGGAGTACTTCGTCTCCTATTACGACTACTACCAGCCGGAAGCCTATGTGCCGCGCACCGATACCTTCGTCGAGAAGGAAGCCTCGGTGAACGAACAGATCGACCGCATGCGTCATGCCGCCACCCGCGCCCTGCTGGAGCGCGAAGACGTCATCATCGTCGCCTCGGTGTCCTGCATCTACGGCATCGGCGCGGTCGAGACCTACGGCAACATGATCCTGAAACTCAAGGTCGGCGAGCGGATCGACCGCAACGCGGTCATGCGGCGGCTTGTGGAACTTCAATACAAACGCAACGACGCCAGCTTCCATCGCGGGACCTTCCGGGTACGCGGCGACAGCCTCGAGATCTTCCCGGCCCACCTGGAGGACCGTGCCTGGCGGTTGTCCCTGTTCGGGGACGAGTTGGAGACGATCCAAGAATTCGATCCCCTGACCGGCGAGAAGAGCCAGGCCCTGGACCAGATCCGGGTCTTCGCGAACTCGCACTACGTCACGCCGAAGCCCACGCTGCAGCAGGCGGTCCGTCTGATCAAGGAGGAGCTGAAGCGGCGGCTCGACGAATTGAACAGAGCCGGGAAGTTGCTGGAAGCCCAGCGCCTGGAACAGCGCACGACCTTCGACATGGAGATGATCGAAGCGACCGGCTCCTGCGCCGGGATCGAGAACTACTCGCGCTATCTCTCGGGTCGCAATCCGGGCGAGCCGCCCCCCACCCTGTTCGAGTACCTGCCGGAAAACGCCATGCTGATCGTCGACGAGAGCCACGTCACGGTTCCGCAGATCGGCGGTATGTACAAGGGCGACTACGCCCGAAAGCTGACCCTGTCGGAATACGGCTTCCGCCTGCCCTCCTGCATGGACAACCGCCCGCTCAAGTTCGAGGAGTGGGAGGATATGCGGCCGCAGACGGTGTTCGTGTCGGCGACGCCCGGCCCCTGGGAACTGGACCGCACCGGCGGCGTCTTCACTGAGCAGGTGGTGCGCCCGACCGGACTGATCGACCCGGTCTGCGAGATCCGACCGACCAAATCGCAGGTCGACGACTGCATCGCCGAATGCCAGGACGCGGCCGCACGCGGCCATCGGGTGCTGATCACCACGCTCACCAAGAAGATGGCCGAGGCGCTCACCGAGTACATGAACGAGGCCGGCATCAAGGTGCGCTACATCCACTCGGACGTGGACACGCTGGAGCGTATCGAGATCATCCGCGACCTGCGCCTGGGGGTGTTCGACGTTCTGATCGGCATCAACCTGCTGCGCGAGGGGCTGGACATCCCCGAATGCGCCTTGGTCTGCATCCTGGATGCGGACAAGGAGGGATACCTAAGGTCGAAGACGTCCCTGGTGCAGACCATCGGACGCGCCGCGCGCAACGTCGACGGCAAGGTCCTGCTCTACGCCGACACCATGACCGACAGCCTGGAATACGCGCTGGGCGAGACCGAGCGCCGGCGTCAGCGCCAGATGGAGTACAACGAGAAGCACGGCATCACGCCGGAAAGCGTGAAGAAGAACATTGGCGACATCCTCCAGAGCGTCTACGAGCGCGGCGACCACGTCTCGGTCGAGACCGGGACCGGCGAGGGCGACCTCGTCGACAAGCCGATCCGTCAGATCATCGAGGAACTGGAAGCCGCGATGAAGGCGGCCGCCGCCGATCTGGAATTCGAGGAGGCCGCTCGCATCCGCGACGAGCTGAAGCGCCTGGAAGCGGCCGAACTCGGGATGACGGTGGACGGCAAGCCGCTTCCGAAAGGCGGCGTGGTCCGTCTCAAGGTGGCGATCCAGCCGCCCAGCGGTCGCCCGCCGGAAAAGGGCGGCAAGAGCAAAGGACGCCGCCGTCGCGGCAGATGATCAGCACTGCCAGGAGTCCTCTCGGCCTCGTCCCGGAGCGGGTCGCGCGCTGACGCAACCCCACCGTGATCCCGTCAGCGCGCGCGGCTCACAGTTAGCCGGCTCTCAGCATGTCGAAGATCTCGTCCTTCAGCGCGAGGCGCTTCTTCTTGCATTCCTCGGCATAGGCGTCGGAGGCCGGCTCGATCTCGGCCTCGATTCGGGCGACCTCTCTGTCGATGTCGTGATAGGCATCGAAGAGTCTGGCGAAATGTGCGTTCTCGGTCTTCAGGATGTGTATCTTGTCCTTCAGTTCCGGGAACTCGCTGCCGATATCGTGGTGAAGGTCGGTGGTCATGAACAAGCCCTTCTCGTCTCTTGATAGCAGGACGGTATGACGCCGATATCGAAAGGTCGTTGACTGAGATCAATTCCCTGGGACGGGACGCCGCACGGGTCAGGCCGACCCGGCGGAGGCCGCCGGCACCTACCGGCGGTCTTCCGGGGTATCGGCCGCTCTCGGAGGATCGGCATCAACCACATCGTCTTCACCCGAAGCCGCCCGGGCGGAGCCGTCCGCCGATCCGCTTGGATCCACGATGCGCGGGGCCGACACCGGATCGTGCCGCTCCTTACCCGCATCGGCCTCTCGGGCGCGGTTGTCCTCTTCCTCACCCCACATGGCGGCGACTAGGAGCGGATCTTCCGGCGGCTGAACCGCCGGCGCGTCGCCGTCAGGACGTTCGCCGATCGGCCGGCCGATGCCGTCCACCATCCTCAGGCTGCGGATCAGCTCCTCGATATCGGCCCATTCGGAGCCGGTTTGACGCAGCACAGCGCCGCCGAGCTGCAGGCTGGCCTCCATCGTCTCCACCACCGTTCCGGCGGCACCCAGTTCCTCCAGCCGTCTCGCGTGGAGCGGATCGCGGGCCCGGGCGAAGATCGGCAATTCCGGCAGTCGGCTGGCTAGGTGGTGGACGGTCCGCTCGACCGCGTGACCGTCGGTCGACATGGTCAGGACCACCGCACGCGCCCGTTCCCCGCCGAGCTTGTGCAATACCTCCGGCCGGCTGGCGTCCCCATAGTACACGGTGTGGCCGTCGCGACGGCCGAGCCTGACGTTCTGGGCAACCGTGTCGATGGCGATGTACGGCACCATCTTGGCGTCGAGAAGGCGTGCGATGGTATGGCCGACACGCCCGAAACCGGCGATGACCACGTGATCCTGCATCTCGAAGTGGGACTCGCTATCAGCCGCGAGCGCCTTGTTGTCCTGTTGCTCGAAGAAGACCGCAACCCGGCTGATCGCCCAGACGACGACCGGCGTCACAGCCATCGATATGGCGACGACCAGGAATAGCAGGTCCACCGTTTCGTCGGGCACCACGGCGGAGGCCGCCGCGATACCGAGAATGACGAAAGCGAACTCGCCGCCCTGGGCCAGCAGAGCCGCGCTGCGGAGGCTGACCGCGAACGGCATGCTGAACGCCATGGCGAGGACCAGGACCACGACGAATTTCAGCGCGATCAACCCGCCGAGATAGGTCAGAACCGTGATCACCTCCCGGAAGGCGAGTCCGATATCGACCGACATGCCGACGGTCATGAAGAACAGGCCGAGCAGAATGCCGCGGAACGGCTCGATATCCGCCTCCACCTGATGCCGGAATTCGCTCTCAGACAGCAGCAGTCCGGCGAGAAACGCGCCAAGCGCCATGGACAGGCCGACCTGCTGGGTGGCCCAGCCGATGCCGAGCACCACAAGCAGGGTCATCGCCGTGAACAGCTCCGGCGCGCCAGCCGACGCGATGACATGATAGAGGGGACGTAGCAGCTGCCGTCCGGCGACTACGATGATCGCCAGCGCCAGCACGGCCATGCCCAAGACCTTCACCAGTTCGACCGCGATGGACCAACCGTCCAGTTCCTGTCCGAGCAGCGGCACGATGACCACGATGGGAACGACCGCAAGATCCTGGAAAAGCAGCGCTGAGAAGGATGCGCGACCGTGGCGGGTCGCGAGTTCACCGCGCTCGTTCATGAGCTGAATGACGAATGCCGTGGAGGACAGGGCCAGGGCCGCCCCGATCGTGGCAGCCGATCCGTAGGTCTGCCCCAACACGAGGGCCGTCACGGCTATTAGAACGCCCGTGACGACGACCTGCGCCGATCCGAAGCCGAAGACCAACCGGCGCATCACCTTGAGACGCGCGAACGACAGCTCGAGACCGATGGTGAAAAGCAGAAAGACGACGCCGATCTCAGCAAGTTCCCGGGTCTCGGTCACATCGTCGATGATGCCGAGTCCGTGTGGGCCGATCATGGCGCCGGCCGCGAGATAGCCCAGGACCAGACTGAATTTCAGACGCCGCAGCAGAGGCGCAAACAGAACCGCAGCCGCCAAAAAAATCAGGGCGTCGCCGATCGGGCTGCCGTGGCCGCTCGACTGCATCGTGTCGAAGGCGTCCAGCAGGCTTTCCAACGGTTCGTCTCCATTCGCATCTGTGAAGCGGCTTGGTCCGGCGAGACCACCCGGCAATCCTAGACAATCGCCACCGAGGAGGCTAGCGGGCCCAGGAAAACTCCTCGTATACAATCATTGAAATTTCGTTCCGGCACACCATTCCTATGGGTCACGCGCGCCGCGCTTGCCCGCCACCAGTCCGCAGATTTTGATGATCTCGCCGCCAAACCAAGTGTTCGCCACGACGCGCCTCGGCCCGACAGGCCCAATGCACCGGCCCGGCGAACGTTGCGGGAGGGCACGATGATCTCAGCGGCCATGATTTTCGCCGGTCTGGTGCTCCTGCTGGTCGGGGCGGAAACCATGATTCGCGGCGCCGTCGCCATCGCTCGGCGGCTGGACATCAGCCCGCATGTCATCGGCCTCACAGTCATTGCCTTCGGCACGTCGGCACCCGAACTCTTCGTGAGCCTCAAGGCGGCGACGGCCGGTTCGCCCGGAATCGCGATCGGCAACGTGATCGGTTCCAACATCGCCAATATCCTGCTGATGATCGGAACCGTCGGGGTGATCTCGCCCTTCGTATGCGGAGGCGCCCCCATACGCCGCGACGGGCTCGCCCTGGTTCTCGGCACTCTCCTGTTCGTGGCGATAGGCGTCCACGGTATCATCGAGCGGTGGCATGGCGGGCTCATGCTGATCATGCTCGCGGGCTATCTGTTCTACTGCTACTACGAGGAACGTCGCCGGCCGGACAGCATTCATGCCAAGGAGGTGGAGGAGTTCGATGCACTCCCCACCAGCACGTGGCGCAGTGCCCTCTACACGATCGGCGGACTGATCGGCGTCCTTATCGGCGCCCGTCTGCTAGTCGACGGCGCTGTGGACATCGCCCACAAGGCTGGAATTTCCGAAACGGTGATCGGTATCACTGTGGTCGCCGTCGGAACCTCGTTGCCGGAGCTCGCAACCACGCTGGTCGCGGCGCTGCGCCGCCACAGCGACGTCGCGCTCGGCAACATCATCGGCTCCAACATCTTCAATACCCTCGGCATCCTCGGAACGGTCGCGCTCGTACAGCCGCTGCCGATTCCGCCCGAGGTGATGTCGCTGGACCTCTGGTTCATGCTGGGTGTGACGGTCGTCTTCGTGGCCATGGCCATCAAGCTGCCGTCTTTCAGCAGACCCTGGGCGCTGGTGTTCTTCGCCGCCTATGTGGCGTTCATCGCGAACCAGTTCGTTCCCGTGAGCACCCTGGCTTTCGCATCCTACTGAGCGACACCATGGCCCAACGTACCACCCAGCCCGTGCCGAAATCCGCTCTGGTCACCGGCGGGGCGCGCCGGGTCGGCCGCGCCATCGCCCTGGCCCTGGCAGGCGCCGGCTGGAATGTGGCCGTTCACTATGGCACGTCGCGCGATGAGGCGGAGCGCACCGCCGACGACGTGCGATCTCTCGGCACCCGCGCCATGACGGTCGCCGCCGATCTTGGCGATGAAGCCGCCGTCAAAGAAATGGTTCCCCGCGCGGAAGCGGAACTCGGTCCGATCGGATTGCTGGTCAACAATGCCTCGACCTTCGAGCGGGATCAGCTGTCTACGGCCACACGCGAAAGCTGGGATCGGCATATGGAGCCCAATCTGCGGGCGCCTCTGGTCCTGATCCAGCAGTTCGCCGACCGCCTGCCCGCGGAGTACGACGGCGCGGTCGTCAATATCATCGACCAAAGGGTCTGGAACCTGACCGAGGACTTTCTCTCCTATACCCTGAGCAAGGTCGGCCTCTGGGCGCTTACACGCTCGCTCGCCCTCGAACTGGCGCCACGAATCCGGATCAATGGAGTCGGCCCTGGCCCCATCCTGCCCAGCGTCCATCAGCAGCAGGATCAGTTCGACGCCCAGGCGCGCGCGATGCCGCTACAGCATGGGGCCGGGCCGGACGAGGTCGCCGACGCAGTGCTTTACCTGGCGACAGCGCGGTCGGTCACCGGCCAGATGATCGCGGTCGATGCCGGGCAGCATCTATGGTGGGCTCCCCCAGGGCCAGAGACGCCGCGCGACTGACGGCGGTTTCGACATCCGTCGACAGGCCGCCCGGGTGAAGGCTTATGTAATCCTGCAATCCATTTCGTGAAATAGTTCTCAAGCAATCGTTTCGCCGATGTCTTGCCGACGCTACGGTAGCCGTCAAGATCACTGGCGAACTTGTTCACACGGACTACTGGCTTCGATGGCTGTAATCTAAGTGTCAAAGAAGTCTCGAACATCGATGACAGCGGACAGACCAGATCAAAAAATGTTTCGCAATTTCATATACTTAACGATTTGCTTAAAAACTAGGCATTTTGTAGCCGGGCCACGGAGTCTGCGGGCTCCGGCGAACCCAGGCCGGCTTTTCAACAAGGTTTTCCACAGGAATCGTGGATTAAGAAACCGCGCTCTGTGCGCGTTTTTTGGTGCATCCGATACACGCGGCCAGGCATCGCGGGCACGGCCATGAACAAGCCATTGGCAAACAGCGATTTTAACGATCCGCCGACAGGAACCGAACGGGCGCGGCGCGGTCGCCGGACCGTTCCCGACATCGAACGCGGGGTCGGCGTAATCCGGAATCAGGTCCGAACGCTGCCCAATGCGCCGGGCGTTTATCGAATGCTCGACGAGCATGGCGACGTTCTCTACGTCGGCAAGGCGCGCAATCTGAAGAAACGGGTGGTGAACTACACCCTCCCGGCGAAGCTCCCGCACCGGATCTTCCGAATGGTCAGCGAAACCGCGTCGATGGAGATCGTGCGGACCCACACGGAAGTCGAAGCTCTGCTGCTCGAGAGCAACTTGATCAAGCGTCTGAAGCCGCGCTTCAACGTCCTGCTCCGCGACGACAAGTCCTTCCCCCACATCCTGGTCACCGGCGATCACCCCTACCCGCAACTCGCCAAACACCGGGGCGCGCGGAAACGGAAGGGCCAGTATTTCGGCCCCTTCGCATCGGCCGGTGCGGTGAACCGCACCATCACGGCCCTGCAGCGGGCGTTTCTGTTGCGAAACTGCACGGACAGCATGTTCTCCAACCGCCAGCGACCGTGCCTGCAGTACCAGATCAAGCGCTGCTCGGCGCCCTGCGTCGGCTATGTGAGCGAGGCCGAGTACGCCCGCCAGGTCGAGGACGCGACCCGCTTCCTCACCGGCAACAGCACCGAGATCCAGCGCGAGTTCGCCACCCGCATGCAGGAGGCGGCGGAGGAGCTTGAATTCGAGACCGCGGCCATCTACCGCAACCGTATCCGCGCGCTGACGGCCGTCCAGGCCAACCAGGACATCAACGTCGAGGGCGTGGAGGAAGCCGACGTGATCGCACTCCATGCGGAGGGCGGCCAAACCTGTATCCAGGTCTTCTTCTTCCGGGCGGGCAGCAACTTCGGCAACCGCGCGTATTTCCCGGCCCACGACAAGCAGACCGAGCCAGAGGACGTGCTCGCCGCCTTCATCGGCCAGTTTTACGACGACAAGGTCCCGCCGCGCCTGATCCTGGTCAGTCACGATATCGTCGAGGCCGACCTGATCGGCGAAGCCCTGTCGACCCGGGCGGAGCGCAAGGTCGAGATGTCCCGTCCCCAACGCGGCGGACGGCGCAAGTTGATGGACCACGCCCTGACGAACGCCCGAGAGGCGCTGGGCCGCCGCATGGCAGAGAGCGCGTCCCAGCGCAAGCTGCTGGAGGGGGTCGCCGCCGTCTTCGGCCTGGACAGCACGCCGGAGCGGATCGAGGTCTACGACAACTCGCATATCCAGGGGTCGAACGCCGTCGGCGCGATGATCGTCGCCGGACCGGACGGTCTGATGAAGAACGCCTACCGGAAGTTCAACATCCGCAACGTGACCGGGCGCGAGAGCGCCACCCAGGACGGGCTGGCCGAGGTCGAGGCGGGCGACGACTACGCGATGATGCGCCAGGTGCTCACCCGCCGCTTCGGCCGCGCACTGAAGGAGGACCCGGAGAGGACGACCGGCGCCTGGCCGGACCTGATCCTGGTCGACGGCGGACAGGGCCAGCTCACCGTAGCGCTGGAAGTGTTCGAGGAGCTCGGTATCGACGACGTTGCGGTGGTCGGCGTCGCCAAGGGCCCCGACCGGGACGCCGGCCGCGAGCGGTTCTTCATGCCGGACCGGGAGCCGTTCCTCATGGAGCGGCGCGACCCGGTCCTCTACTTCCTCCAGCGGCTGCGCGACGAAGCGCACCGCTTCGCCATCGAGACCCACCGTGCGAAACGCACCAAGGCGATCAGCGCCAACCCGCTGGACGAGATCGCCGGCATCGGTGCCAAGCGCAAAAAGGCGCTGATGCACCATTTCGGCTCGGCCCGCGGCGTCTCCCGCGCCGGGCTGGGAGACCTAGAGGCCGTCGACGGCATCAGCAAGGCAGTCGCGCGCAAGGTCTACGACCACTTCCACGAGGACGGCTGAGGCGGAAGACGATAGAGAACCGGCCGCGGGCTCACCTGCCCACTACTCGTCCGCTGTCCGGTCGCCCTCGCTGGACACCTGACGGAGACCGGCGATCAGGTAGTCCCAACCGGTGTAGAGCGTCAGCACCGCGCCGATCCATAGGCCGACCTCGCCCACCAGACGGGCGTCGATCCAGTCGGGCGAGTCGTCGCCGATGATCAGAAAACCGATCGCGAGGAGCTGCACCGTGGTCTTCCATTTGGCGAGTCGGCTGACCGGCATGCTCACGCGCAGCTCGGCCAGAAACTCCCGAAGCCCCGAAACGAGGATTTCGCGCAACAGAATCACCAGCGCCGCGAGGACGGTCAGTCCTGCGATATGGTCCAGGGCCACGAGAATCAGCAGCGATGCGCCGACCAGCAGTTTATCGGCAATCGGGTCGAGCAGGCGGCCGAGCCCCGACTGGACCTCCCAGGCGCGGGCGAGGTAGCCATCCAGATAATCCGTGATGCTCGCGAACGCATAGAATCCGAGCGCCACCCAGCGCAGGGTTTCGCCGCCGAACCAGAGACAGACGACGACAGGTACAACCGCGAGAATGCGGGAAATCGTCAAGAGATTGGGCAGTTGGGCTAGCATCACGATCCAATTCGCCGGGCGCGGCGGGCAAGTCTCTCTGGCCTAGGAGACCGCATTACGCCATAGGCAGGCGTCAAAGAAAACGGCGCCTTTTCGAGACCCCGCCGACGCGTTTCCCAAACCGCCGCCACCGGCACAGGCTCGAAGATCGGAACCGCGGAGGCTCGAACGATTCCCACCGACTGACGGCAAGTCCACCCGATCCGACGGAGACTAATCGGCGCCGGCCGACGGCACCTTCTGGGCGGCGAGCAATTCCCGTTCACGGCGTTGACGTGCGACCTCCAAGAGACGGAGCCGCCGCCGGTGGGCGCGTGCCTCGAGAACCCGCTCGACAACGC
The DNA here is from genome assembly GCA_024742275.1 of Alphaproteobacteria bacterium. Classification (GTDB taxonomy): domain Bacteria; phylum Pseudomonadota; class Alphaproteobacteria; order Thalassobaculales; family Thalassobaculaceae; genus Thalassobaculum. Next base: position 26,611 of record JANSYS010000005.1, read on the forward strand.
GCCCCAGGAAGTAGCCGGCGGGAAGCCCGGCGATCATGAAGGGTAGAGAGCCGAGCAGGATCGCGACGGTTCCATCGCCGAGGGCGAAAATCAGGTCCTTGATGTGCTCGGCATCCTGGAACTCCACGAGACCGGAGCAGCTCATCATCTGGCAGCCGATCCAGTAGTAGAACGTATAGGTCGGCACCATCGTCAGAGGGTTGACCACCAGCGATCCGACCAGGGCGATCACCCAGTCAAACGTTGCGGGACGCCAGTAGCGATTGCACAACACGGCAATGATGAAACAGATCACCGCCTGGAGACCGACCGTGGGCGAAAATCCGACGGCCATTCCCATGCACATGGAACGGGAGATCACGCCGGGCGACATGCTGGTCCTGCGCCACTGGCGGAGGATCTTACCGAACATTCGCAGTTGCAGCCGCCGCACAGACAACACTCCAGGGCAATCGGGTTTCGCGAACCTATATTTGCGGTTCGCTCAAAACAACCGTATCCAAACATTTATGTCTAAGTCGTGAATCCGGTACGATGAAACGCGTTTTTGGTATCGCCGGCTGGTCCGGCAGCGGAAAGACCACGCTCTTGCGCGCCCTGATCCCGGCGCTGCTGGCGCGTGGCCTTTCGGTTTCAACCATAAAACACGCGCATCATGACTTCGACATAGACAAGCCGGGCAAGGACAGCTTCATCCATCGGACCTCGGGCGCCCATGAGGTCATGATCAGCTCCGCCCATCGTTTCGCCCTGATGCATGAACTACGCTCTGTTCCGGAGCCGAGCCTGACCGACCTCGTCGCCCGCCTTGAACCCGTTGATATCGTGCTGGTCGAAGGCTTCAAGTTCGACCCGATCGCCAAGATCGAGGTCCATCGCCCGTCCCTCGGCAAACCGCCGATCTGGCCTGAGGATATGCATATCGTCGCCGTCGCCACCGACTCGCCGCTGCCTCACTGCGACCGTACGGTTCATGACCTGTCCGATATCCCGTCGCTAGCGGATATCGTCATGGATCGGGCGTCGGCATTGGAGGCGGCAGGATGACGCGGCTGCCGAACGACTGCTTCGCGACGGACACCTCCCCGCTCTCGGTCGAAGCGGCCCTCGAGCGCATTCGCGGCCGTCTGACCCCTGTGACCGGCATCGAGACGGTGGCCCTCGACGACGCTCTCGACCGGGTATTGGCCGAGGACGTGATCTCGCCGATCGACGTGCCGCCGCACGACAATGCGGCGGTCGACGGCTACGCGGTACGCTCAGACGACCTTAAGCCGGGCGGGACGGAACTGCCGGTGGCCGACCGGATCGCCGCCGGGCATCCGCTCGACGGTGCGATCCCGAAGGGCTCCGCGGCCCGCGTCTTCACCGGGGCGCCGGTCCCGGCAGCCCTGGATACGGTGGTGATGCAGGAAGACTGCCACGAGGCCGATGGCCGCGTCCGCCTTCCCGCCCAGGTGCGCGTGCGGGCCAATATCCGGCGCCGGGGCGAAGACGTCCGCCGAGGCGCGGTGACGTTGACGGCGGGCAGACGGCTCGGGCCGGGCGATCTCGGCCTCGCCGCCTCGATCGGCGGCACCGCCCTCGCGGTGCGCCGCCGACTGCGCGTCGCCCTCGCGTCGACCGGCGACGAGGTGACGGAGCCGGGCGATCCGCTGCGGAGCGGTGCCGTCTTCGACGCCAACCGGCATACGGTGAAGGGCCTGCTCGCCCGACTCGGCTGCAGCGTCACCGATCTGGGAATCGTCAGGGACGACCCAGCGGCCATCGCCCGCACGCTGCGATCGGCGGCCGGGAGCCACGACGCCGTGATCACGTCGGGCGGGGTGTCCGCCGGCGAGGAAGACCATGTCCGCGCCGCCGTCGCAGCCCATGGTCGGATCGACGCCTGGCGCCTGTCTGTGAAGCCGGGACGGCCGGTCGCGCTGGGCGTGATCGACGGCAGCGCGTTTATCGGCCTCCCCGGCAACCCGGTCGCCGCGGTCGTCGCCTTCGTCACGCTTGCCCGCCCGATCCTGCTGGCGTTGTCCGGGGCGGTCGCGATCGCGCCGGCGCGCTACCCCGTGACGGCGGGCTTCGACCATGCGAAGAAACCTGGACGCCGTGAGTTCCTGCGGGTCCGACTCGACAGCGGCATGCCGCCGGTGGCGCTCAAGGCTGGGCCGGATGGCTCCAGCATTCTTTCGGCCCTGGCGGCAGCGGACGGCCTGCTCGACATTCCCGCGGACTCGACCGGGCTGGCGAAGGGGGACACGGCTGACTATCTGCCGTTCAACGAGGTGATGCGATGAAACTGATGTATTTCGCGTGGGTGCGCCAGCGTATCGGCACGGCGAGCGAAACGGTGGACGCCCCGGCCGAAGCGGCGACGGTCGAAGACCTTGTGGCTTGGCTAAAGACACGAGGTCCGGGCTATGCCGAGGCGTTTCGGGACACTCGGGCGATCCGGTTCGCGGTGAACCAGGAATATGTCGAGCCGACCCATCCCGTGGCGGCGGGCGACGAGATCGCGTTCTTCCCGCCGGTGACCGGAGGCTGAGCGATGGCCGTGCGCGTGCAGGAAGCGGATTTCGACATCGGTCGGGAGTTGGCCGATCTGACCGCCGGGAACCACGCGATTGGCGGCCTCGGGGTCTTCGTCGGACTGGTCCGCGATATCGCCGGCGGCGAAGCGGTCAGCGCGATGTCCCTGGAACACTATCCCAGCATGACCGAGCGGCAGTTGGCAGAGATCGAGGCGGAGGCGCTGGCGCGGTGGCCGCTGGAGGCGAGCCTGATCATCCATCGGGTGGGAGACTTGATGCCGGGCGACAACATCGTCCTGGTCGCCTGCGCGTCCGCACACCGGCAGGCGGCCCTCGATGCCACCGCGTTCCTGATCGACTGGCTGAAAACCAAGGCTCCGTTCTGGAAACGCGAGGAAACACCGGAAGGTGCGCGCTGGGTCGACGCCCGGGAAAGCGACGACGCCGCCGCTGCGCGATGGAGCAAGTGACTATTTATAGTTGTGATATTTAAGATATAAAACTTATTTATAGTTGAATATCGACTTACTCTGATGTCCAATTCCTCTCGCACACTGTTGGGGAGGATTGGGGATGCTCGACAATTCCGTCATCGACGTGGCGCTGGGCCTGATTTTCTTCTACGTCGTCCTGAGCCTGATCGTGACATCGGCTCAGGAATGGATTGCCAGCCTGCTCCGACTCAGGGCGAAGACCCTGCGCAAGGGCATCTCCCGACTGGTCGGAGACGAACTGGCACGGCAGGTTTACCGGCACAGCATGATCCGCAACCTGGCTATATCGGACAGACACCTGCCCTCCTACATCGACCCGCAGACCTTGAGCGCGGTGCTGCTGGATATCGTCGCCCGCGACCAGGACGGCAAGTCGGTTCTGGTGCAGAACGCCGACGAGCTCAAGGCGGCGGTGGAGAAGATCCCCGCCGGCAATCCGATCGGCGACGTGCTCAAGACCGCGGTGGCCGCCGGCGACAATGCGGCGCACGAGATGAGCGACTACCTCGCCGCCTGGTTCGACGAGGGCATGGAGCGGATTTCCGGCTGGTACCGTCGCGATGCCAAGGCCATCACCGTGGCCCTTGCGGTCGTGCTCACCCTTGCGACCAACGCCAGTACCGTGCAGGTCGCCGGGAGCCTTTGGAAGAACGACTCCCTGCGCTCGGTCATCGCTACGGAAGCCATGACCGCGGCAAACACCGGCAGCGTCTCGGCCGTCCAACAGTCGGATATCGACAGCCTCAGGGCCTTCCCCATCGGCTGGACCGAGACGACCTTTGACCGGATGAACTGGCCGGCCGCGGTTCTCGGTTGGCTGCTGACCGTCGCAGCAATCAGCCTCGGCGCTCCATTCTGGTTCGACCTGCTCTGCAAGGTTGCCAACCTGAGGGGTTCCGGGGGCGTCACGAACCGAGGCTCGAAAGCGGGAGCGATACCCTCCGGGACCGACTGAAAGATCATCAACGGGGTTGTCGGGAGGCCGATACAGGCTGCACCATCCGCTCATCGAGGCGCGATCGGGGAGCGAAACATGCGGCTCGCGGCCATTGCCGATATCCATGGAAATCATTTGGCGCTGAAGGCGGTGCTGGACGACATCGACCGTCAGAACGTCGATCTGACCGTCAATCTCGGCGACCACCTGAGCTCGCCACTGGAAGCGGCAAGAACGGCGGATCTGTTGTTGGCCAGCCAGATGGTCTCGATCCGCGGTAATCACGACCGATGGATTCTGGAGAAGACCCCGGAGCAGATGGGTGCATCCGACCGCTGGGCGCATGATCAGCTCACGGACGCGCACAAGGAGTGGCTCGGCACGCTGCCGGCAACGCGCTGGATCGACGACCGGATCTTTCTGTGCCACGGCACACCCGGCTCCGACACGACCTACTGGCTGGAGAAGGTCCGCCCCTATGGCGTGATCACGATGAGCCCCATCGAGGAGATCGAGGCGGCGGCGGAAGGTATCGACTGTCCGCTGATCCTCTGCGCCCACACCCACATCCCGCGCGCGGTCCGATTGCGGGACGGGCGGCTTGTCGTGAATCCCGGCAGCGTCGGCTGTCCCGGCTACGACGACGATAGCCCGCCGATACCGCACATCATGCAGGCGGGCACGCCGGACGCGTCCTACGCCATCTTGGAGGAAGTCGGCGGCGCGTGGCGCGTCAGCTTCCGGCAGGTGCCTTACGACCACATGGCCATGGCCGAGATCGCGAGGGCCCGCGGAAATGCCGCCTGGGCAAGCGCGCTCTCCTCCGGATGGATACGGTAGCTCACCGCCAGTTGTCCCCACGGGAAACGAAAACGGCCTCTCCCGATGGGAGAGGCCGCCTCGATGTCGCCGATGTCGAACCGGTCTAGTCGACCAGTTCCTCCACCTTGCCGGTATCCTTGCCGTCGCCGCCGCCTTTGCGGCCCTTGGACTTGGTCCGCTTTTCGGGCTTCTCCGGGGTCGGTTCGTCGTCGAAGTCGAAGGCGAGCTTGCCGTCGACCAGACCGATACGGACCACACCGCCCTTTACCAACCGACCGAAAAGCAGCTCTTCCGCCAGCGGCTTCTTGATGTGCTCCTGGATCACCCGAGAGAGCGGCCGGGCGCCGTAGAGACGGTCGTAGCCCTTCTCGCCGAGCCAGTCGCGCGCCTGCTGGCTCGCCTCGATCGTGACACCGCGATCGGCCAGCTGCGCCTCGAGCTGGATCAGGAACTTGTCCACGACCCTGCCGATGGTGTCCTGACCCAGCGCCTTGAAGCCGATGATGGCGTCGAGACGGTTGCGGAACTCCGGCGTGAACATCCGGTTGATCGCTTCGGTATCGTCGCCCTCACGCTGGGAACGCGCGAAGCCGATCGCTTCCTTCGCAAGGTCCGCGGCACCGGCATTCGTGGTCATGATCAGGATCACGTTACGGAAATCCACGTGCTTGCCGTTGTGGTCCGTCAGTTTGCCGTGGTCCATGACCTGAAGCAGGACATTGAACAGATCCGGATGGGCCTTCTCGATCTCGTCCAACAGCAGCACGCAGTGCGGATGCTGGTCGATCTGATCGGTCAGAAGCCCGCCCTGGTCGAACCCGACATAGCCCGGAGGTGCGCCGATCAGCCGGCTGACGGAATGGCGTTCCATGTATTCGGACATGTCGAAGCGGATCAGCTCGACGCCCATGATCATCGAAAGCTGGCGCGCCACTTCGGTTTTGCCCACGCCGGTCGGGCCCGAGAACAGGTAGTTGCCGATCGGCTTGTCCGCCTCGCGCAGTCCGGCACGTGCAAGCTTGATCGCGGTCGCCAGCGAGGTGATCGCCTCGTCCTGGCCGAAAACCACGGTCTTCAGATCGCGCTCGAGGTTGGCGAGCACGGTCTTGTCGTCCGTGGACACGCTCTTCGGCGGGATCCGAGCGATCTTCGCGACGATGTCCTCGACCTCTTTTACGCCAATGGTCTTGCGACGCTTCGACGGCGAAACCAGCATCTGTGCTGCCCCGACCTCGTCGATCACGTCGATCGCCTTGTCAGGCAGCTTGCGGTCGCCGATGTATTTCGCCGACAGTTCCACTGCCATCTTGAGCGCATCGTTGGTGTAGCGCACCTTGTGGTGCTCCTCGTAGTAGGGCTTTAGCCCCTTGAGGATCTTGATCGAATCGGCGATCGACGGTTCGTTCACGTCGATCTTCTGGAACCGGCGAACCAGCGCGCGGTCCTTCTCGAAGTAACTCCGGTACTCCTTGTAGGTGGTCGACCCGATGCAGCGCAGTCCCCCCGACTGAAGCGCCGGCTTCAGAAGGTTGGAGGCGTCCATCGCTCCGCCGCTCGTGGCGCCGGCGCCGATCACGGTGTGGATCTCGTCGATGAACAGGACCGCGTGCGGGTTCTGCTCAAGCTCGTTCACGACGGCCTTGAGGCGCTCTTCAAAATCGCCGCGATAGCGGGTTCCAGCAAGCAGCGCCCCCATGTCGAGGGAGAAGATCTGGGCGTCGATCAGAACCTCGGGAACGTCGCCGTCGACGATCCGCTTGGCCAGCCCTTCGGCGATGGCGGTCTTGCCGACGCCCGGATCGCCGACATAGAGCGGATTGTTCTTGGTACGGCGGCACAGGATCTGGATCGTGCGCTCGACCTCGTGCTCGCGGCCGATAAGCGGATCGATCTTCCCCGACGCGGCCTTCTTGTTCAGGTCGACGCAGTAGGCGTCCAGCGCCTCATGCCCCTGCTTGTTGACCTGCTCGCCTTTCGAGTCCTCGTCGGCGCCGTCGACGGAGCGTTTCGGCTCCGCCTGCTGCTGACCGTGGACCTTTGCGATGCCGTGGCTGATGTAGCTCACCGCATCGAATCGGGTCATCTCCTGCTCCTGCAGGAAGAAGACCGCATGGCTCTCCCGCTCCGACAGCAGGGCGACCAGCACATTGGCGCCGGTGACCTCCTCGCGGCCGGAGGATTGGACGTGAATGACCGCGCGCTGCACCACCCGTTGGAAACCGGCCGTGGGCTTAGCCTCCTCCAGCGCACTGCCGACGAGCCCGTTCAGCTCGGTATCGATATAGGTGATCAGGTCGTCCCGCAGCTTCGTGACATCGACGCCGCACGCTTTCAGCACGGCCAGCGCGTCCTGATCGTCCGTCAGCGACAGCAGCAGATGCTCGAGGGTGGCGTATTCGTGGCGCTTCTCGTTCGCTAGGCCGAGGGCGCGGTGCAGGCTCTCTTCGAGGTTCTTCGACAGCATGTCGTCAATCTTTCTCCAAGGTGCACTGCAAAGGATGGTGGTGCTGGCGCGCGAAGTCCATGACCTGAGTGACTTTGGTTTCGGCCACCTCGTAGGTGAAGACCCCGCAGACCCCAACACCACGTTGGTGGACATGCAGCATGATCCGAGTCGCTTCTTCGCGATTCTTGCTGAAGAATCTTTCTAATACGTGAACGACGAACTCCATCGGCGTGTAGTCGTCATTCAGCATGATGACTTTGTACATCGATGGTTTTTTGGTCTTCGGACGCGTCTTGACGACCACACCCGTGTTCGTGCCGTTCCCGTTTCCGCGATCGTCGTCAGTCATTCTCAACCCGTGGGCATCTGGTGATATCCCCGGCCGCCGGCGGTCGACGGCCGCCGAAGTTCTCGCGGCCAACGAGCCGCGCATGCGGCGCCGCCTCATGAGGATATGAGATTGAACGGGCCAGGGGGAAGGGGGCGTGGGCACATAGGGTTCAATTCGCCTCTCGGCGCTGCAGCACGGCACGTCGGACCGACCGCAGCAGCCATCCCCAACGCAAGAAAGCCCGGTCGACGTCCGACCGGGCTTTCCGTGATCGATGGTTCCAAGATTCGGATGCGCAGAGCGCTCCGGATCAGACTTAGGCGGCGACCTTTGAGATCGTCTCGACGGTCTCGTCGACCCGGGCCTTGATCGGCTCAATCGCCTCGTTGGCGGTCTTGACGGTCATCTCGGAAAGCTTGGTGCTTTCGGCGACAAAGCTGTCGAAGGAGGACTTGGCGAAATCGTTCTGCAGGTCGACGACCTCGTTCACACTCTTCGCGCCCATCACCTTCTTGGAAAAGTCGACGCTCGAGTCGACGGAGGTCTGGGTGTAGCTGAACCAAGCCTTGGTCACGTCCTCGAAGCCCTTGGCGAAGATGCCGAAGGACTTGGTGAAGGCCTCGTAGTTCGCCTGCTGGTAGGTCGCAAACTGATCGTAGCCCTTGAACGCGGCGGCCTGAGCCTTCTCCATGTTCTCCTTGGCGACGGAAACGACCTGCTCGAAATTCTTCTGGCCGGTTTCCTGGGTCAGCTTGGTCATGCTCTCGATGGTCTCCTTACCGGCGGCGACGGCTGCGTCGACCGGCGTCGCACTGCGTGCGGTGGTTTTCTTGTTGGCGTTGGACATGGCTCTCTCCATTCGGTCGATGGCACGTCGCGATCCGGATCCTAGATCCAATTTTGTGCATCGCAACATGACGGATATGTGGGACCTGCCCTTCGAACGTCAAGAGATATTTTGTGCAATGCAACATTTTTCCGCGCGCGATGGCAGGATCGCTCTCAAGAACATCCACCCCTCGCGGAAGGTCAGCTCTCCAAATCAAACGCTTATGGACAAAAGCTCACCTATCTTCTAGAGTTCGCGAGGTGATTCGGAGGCTGCGTACGGTAGCTTCCCTTTCCGTTAGAGCCCAGGCCCAGACGGCAGCGGAGTGCACGCATGCGGCGGATCGTACTGGTTTTGGCAATACCGTTGCTGGTCGCCGGCCTCCTGGCAACCGTCATCGCGGCGCCTGCCAAGGCGGCCTCGAAATACGCGGCTTTGGTCATGGACGTCGAAAGCGGCAAGATTTTGTTCTCGCGCCACGCCGACGCCCGGCGCCATCCTGCATCCCTGACCAAGATCATGACCCTGTACATGGTCTTCGACGCGCTGGAGAGCGGCAAGCTGTCGATGAACCAGCGCATTCCCGTGTCGGCCCGGGCGGCGGGTCAGCCATGTTCCTGTCTAGGGCTACGGCGCAGCAATACGATCCGGGTCAAGGACGCCATTCTCGCCCTCGTGACGAAATCCGCGAACGATGTCGCCACGGCGGTCGGCGAAGCGATCGGCGGCACCGAATACCGGTTCGCCGTCGCCATGACCGATAAGGCGAAAAGGCTGGGCCTGACCTCCACCCGCTTCATGAACGCATCCGGCCTGCACGATCGACGTCAGATCACCACGGCCCGGGACATGGCACGGCTGGCCGTCGCCATCCGTCGAGACTTCCCCGGATACTACAAGGTCTTCGCGACCCGGACCTTCGAGTACAACGGGCGGAAACACCGCAACCACAACAAGCTGCTGGGCGCCTTCGACGGGACAGACGGTTTGAAGACCGGATACATCAATGCGTCCGGCTACAACCTGGTCGCTTCCGTGGAGCGCAACGGCACGCGCCTGATCGGTGTGGTGTTCGGCGGCCGGTCGGGTCGCACCCGAAACGCTGAAATGAAGAAGATTTTGACCACCGGCTTCAGTCGGGCGGAGGAAATACGCATCGCCTCCTTCAAACCGCCTCTGCCGGTTCCGCGGCCGACGATCATGGCAACGGCAGAATCCCCATCGACGGCTCCGGTGCTCATTCTCGGCTCGGCCGTAGGCTCAGCCGGAGAAGACGAAGTCGGCTCCCGCGACGACGCGGACGGCTGGGGCGTCCAGGTTGGGGCCTATTCGACGGAACTGCGGGCGCAACGCTCGATCGCCATGGCCCGCGGACTGGTGCCGACCCTGCTGACCGACGCGGACGCCAAGGTCGAAGCGCTGACCAACCGGGATACGCCGATCTACCGGGCCCGCCTTTTCGGTCTGCTGGAGGCAGAGGCACGCTCAGTCTGTCTCGACCTGAAGCGTCGGCACCTCCCCTGCGTTCCGGTCCCCGCCGGCGGATAGGAAGACGCTTTCTCAGAACGGCGGGACATCCAGTCCGGCGCTTCGCACCGCGCTCCTCACCTGATCCTTGAGACGCTCCAGCCCCTCGACGCTTTGCGCTTCGCAGCGGGCCACAAGCACATCCTGGGTGTTGGAGGCGCGCAGCAGCCACCAGCCCTCGTCCGAGCTTACACGGACGCCATCGATGTCGTTGACGGCCACGTCGGAGCGCGTCGCCAGGGATTGTCTCACAGCCTCGATGGCGCCGAATTTCAGCTCCTCGGCGCAGGGAAAACGGATCTCGGGCGTGTTCAGGACCGTCGGCAGAGCGTCGCGCCATGTGGAGACCGGCCGGGCCGACGACGCTACCAAGGCCAGCAGGCGTACCGCCGCGTACAAGGCGTCATCGAAGCCGTAGTAGCGGTCCTTGAAGAAGATGTGTCCGCTCATCTCGCCCGCCAGCGGCGCGCCGGTTTCCGCCATCTTGTTCTTGATCAGCGAGTGCCCGGTCCGCCACATCAGCGGAACCCCTCCCAAATCGGCGATTCGGTCGAACAGAACCTGGCTGGCCTTCACATCGGCGATGACCGTGGCGCCTGGCTGTGCCGCCAACACCTCGGTGGCGTAGATCGCGACGAGCTGATCGCCCCAGATCACCCCGCCGGCCTGGTCGATCACGCCGATGCGGTCGCCGTCCCCGTCGAAAGCGATGCCGAGATCGGCCTGCGCTTCGGCGACCGCGTTCCGAAGCCCGTCGAGGGTCTCCGGGACAGTCGGATCCGGGTGGTGGTTGGGGAAGGTGCCGTCCACCACGGGATAGAGAACCCGGTGGGTGCCAGGCAGTGCCTCCGCCAACGCCGTGACGACGGGACCGGTCGCCCCGTTGCCGCAATCCCACACCACCGACAGCGGCCGGTCCTGCCGATGGTCTCGCAACAAGCGGGCAAGGTACGGTTCCAGGATCGCCACACGCTCGATCGTCCCCGCGCCGGAGGCAAACCGGCCGGCCGACGCGATCTCGCCCAAGCGCTGGATATCCGCGCCGAAGAATGGCGCCGTTCCCAGCATCATCTTGAAGCCGTTGTAGTCCGGCGGATTGTGCGAGCCGGTGATCATGATGCCGCCATCGGCACCCAGTTCATGGACAGCGAAATACAACGCCGGCGTGGGGCATCCGCCAAGATCAAGCGCGTCGATCCCGCAATCCGTCAGTCCACCGATTGCCGCCGCGGCGATAGCCGGCGACGACAATCTGCCGTCGCGCCCGACTGCGACGCGTTTGCCGCCCGCCTGCGCCACGATGGTCCCGAAAGCTCGGCCCAGTGCGTAGGCATCCGCGTCATTCAGGGTCTCGCCGATCACGCCCCGGACGTCGTATTCCCGGAGAATTGTCGGATCGAACCGATGGCGTCCGGTCACGGCGCGACCGAGCCGCTATTGCGCCGCCGCGCCGGCGGACGTCTCGCCGCGTTCGGTCCCCCGGCCAATGCAGGTGTAGCGGAAGCCTGCGGCCCGCATCTCCTCAGGATCGTAGACGTTGCGCAGGTCGACCATCACAGGCGCCTTCAGCAGCGCCTTGATGCGATCGATATCCAGGGCGCGGAACTGGTTCCACTCGGTAACGATCGCCACCACATCGGCGCCGTCCATCGCCTCATACGCGCTTTGGCAATAGGTGATGTCGGGCAGCAGCTTGGCCGCTTCCTCCATGCCTTCCGGGTCGTACCCACGCACCGTCGCGCCCGCCCCGATCAGTTCGGACACAATATCGATCGACGGGCTGTCGCGCATGTCGTCGGTATTCGGCTTGAAGGTGAGCCCGAGCAGAGCCACCGTCTTGCCGGCGACGGACCCGCCGCAGGCGGCCACGATCCGATCGGCCATGGCCCGCTTGCGCTTGTCGTTCACGTCCACCACGGTCTCGATGATGCGCAGCGGCGACCCGTAATCCTGTGCGGTCTTGACCAGAGCGAGCGTGTCCTTCGGAAAACAAGACCCGCCATAGCCCGGCCCCGGGTGCAGAAACTTGCGGCCGATCCGCCCGTCGAGCCCGATCCCTTTCGCCACATCGTGGACATCGGCGCCGACCCGCTCGCACAGATCCGCGATCTCGTTGATGAAGGTGATCTTGGTCGCGAGGAAGGTGTTGGCGGCGTACTTGATCATCTCGCTCGTCTCCAGCTCGGTGAAGACGATCGGGGTCTCGATCAGAAACAGCGGCCGGTAGAGCTGACGCATGACATCCCGGGCCCGGTCGCTGCCGGCGCCGATGACCACACGGTCCGGGCGCATGAAGTCGTTGATCGCAGCGCCTTCTCGCAGGAACTCAGGGTTCGAGCAGACGTCGAAGTCGCCGTCGGGCCTGCGCTCGCGAATGATCCGCTCGACCTCGCGGCCGGTCCCGACGGGCACGGTCGACTTCGTCACCACCACCGTATAGCGGTCCATGTTGTCCGCGATCTCGGCAGCGGCAGCATAGACGTAGCTGAGATCGGCGTGGCCGTCTCCGCGTCGGCTTGGCGTTCCGACGGCGATGAAGACCGCGTCGCAGTCCTTCATCCCATCGGCGAGGTCGGTGGTGAAGGACAAGCGATCCGCCTTCACGTTGTTGGCGACCAGATCCTCCAGACCAGGCTCGAAGATCGGGATCTCACCGGCTTTCAGCCAGCGGATCTTGTCCGCATCCTTGTCGACACAAACGACGTCGTGGCCAAACTCGGAAAAACAGGCACCTGTAACGAGGCCAACGTAGCCCGTGCCGATCATCGCGATGCGCATGGAAGTCTCCTTATCCCGAAGGCCCGATGGCTGACACCGGGCCTCCCGCAGCTGTGCTCAGCAGATGCTAGACGTAGTGTTTGAGGAAAGCCTTAATGTCGTCCCTCATATCGTCCCGGGCCAGCGCGAAGGCGAGGTTGGCCTCAAGGAAGCCGACCTTGTTGCCGCAATCGAAGCGGCGACCCTCGAACAGCACGCCGTTGAACGGTTGCAGGCCAAGCTGTCGGGCCATCGCGTCGGTGAGCTGGATCTCGCCCCCGGCCCCCTTCTCCATTCGTCCCAGATCCTCAAAGACCTTCGGCTGCAGGATATAGCGGCCGATGACGGCGTAGTTCGACGGGGCTTCCTCCGGTTTCGGCTTCTCGACCAGACCGCGGACCTCGACCAGGTTGCCGTTGACATCGCCCGGTGTGACGACGCCGTAGGCGGAGATCGCCTCGCGCTCGACTTCCATCAGCGCGACCATGTTGCCGCCGACCTCGTTATAGGCGTCGATCATCTGCTTCAGGCAGCCGCGCTCCGACAGAATCAGGTCGTCGGCCAGAAGAACGGCGACCGGCTCCGAGCCGACGAAGTTGCGGCCACACCAGACCGCGTGACCGAGGCCGAGCGGCTCCTGCTGGCGCGTGAAGGCAAGGCTGCCGGGCGCCGGAACGGTGGCGCTGAGCAGCTTGAGCGCGTCGTTCTTCTGACGCGAGGTCAGCATGTCCTCAAGCTCGTAGGCGACGTCGAAATGGTCCTCGATGGCGCTCTTGCCACGCCCGGTCACGAATATGAGCTCTTCGATACCGGCCTCGCGCGCTTCCTCCACCGCGTATTGGATCAGCGGCTTGTCGACGACGGTCAGCATTTCCTTCGGCATCGACTTTGTCGCCGGCAGGAAGCGGGTTCCAAGGCCTCCGACAGGGAATATCGCCTTGCGGACGGGTACAGGCATCGTCTCCTCACAATCGTATTCTCGGTTAGAGGGGGTGGCCTATCAGGTGGGAGGTTATCGCGCATTGCCAAGCCATCGCGCAAGCGGCACGCCGGTCAGCGCCCCCCGATCAGCACGTCCTTGGCCATATTGACCTGTGCCGCAACCCAAGAGGATCCGCCACGGTCCGGGTGGTTCGCGAGCATCAGCCGGCGGTGGGCGTCGCGGATCTCCTTTTCCGTCGCCCCCTCCGAAACGCCCAGAATTTCGCGCGCCCGAGCAGGTGTCATCGATGGCTCGCCACGGTTCCCCGCATCGGTTCCCGTACCGGACGAGGGGCCGGCGCCCGCCTCGTCGCCGTCCATCTGCGGTCCCATGCGGTCGAGCCAGGCGTCGAAGACCTGCCGAGACTCGATATCTCCGTCGAGCGCTCCGGCCAGAGCGGACAGTTCCTCCGGGCTCAGATCCGACAGCAACCGGCCGGCGAAGGGCCCCTGAAGTACCTCCCCGTCCATTGCACCGCTATCGTGATCCAGTGTCATGGCGAGCCAGCGGGTCCGAACACCCGTACTCTGTCCGGGCCGCGGACCCCGCGCCGCCTTCGCGGCATTGCGCAGCCGCCGGAAGATATGAGAGCCCCGGAGCAGGAATGGGAGGGCGAACGGGGCCATGTAGGCCAGCCATTCCAGGCGACCACGAAACAGGATCAACAGAGCCAGGCCGGCCGCGAGGAGGATACCGACCCATTTCAACGCCCGCAGAATGTCACGGGGTTCGGCATTGAGCAGCCAACGGCCCATGAGCCCGAAACCGGCAATGAGGCAGAGGCCGAGAACCGCATACGCCATCTGTCAGCCCTTGACCTGACTGGTCAGCAACTTCACCGCCTCACTCTTTCCGGCACCGTAGTCGAGCAGCGCCTGGCGCCCGCCGGTGGCATAGACGGCGACGGCTGCGAGCAGTTCCTTCAATCGGTCCGCGCTGGCGAGATCGAACGGGCAATAGGCGCCTCTGGTGAGGGTTGCGATCTGCCGGAAACAGCGCGCCGCGATCGGATCCCCGCCTTCATGGAAGACGAAGGCAGGCACGCCGAGTACGCCGAGCTCACCGGCGCTGTGGCAGACAGCGTCGATGTCCTCCTCGAACGCATCGCCGACGAAGATCAGGGCGCCGACCTTCTCCCGTTTGGTCTCCTTGACGGCGTGCTGGAGGATCTTGCGGATCTGCGTTTGACCGCCCAGGCAGCGCACGCCGGTCATCACCCTACCCAGCGCTGCGGGATCGGAGTGCCATTTCGACGCCTTACACTCGCCGAAGCCGCGATAGAAAACGAGCTGTACGTCAAGCCCGCCCAGCGCCGCCGTCTGATGAAACATCTCCCCCTGGATATGGCAGGCCCGGTCCCACGTCGGCTCGCGGCTGGCGGTCGCGTCGAGGGCGAAGACCAGGCGTCCCCGCCGACCGGTCGGGGCCTGCTTCGGCATCGACCGTACGGTGGACAGGAAGGCGTCGATTTCCGACCGGGTGGAAACCTCCCCTCCGGCCTTGTCGGCCGCTGTCGGCAGCGCTCGGTCCTGGTCTCTCCTGGTGCCCATCATACGCCTGATACGCGGCCAAACCCGCTGCGGATGCGGGCGGCGGCCTTCGTGGTTAAAATCTCTCCTGCCCTAAGATCGGTACTGGAACGCAGTATGCCAACACCAAGCGCGAAATCAGCGGAACACGGGCGGGAGGATCTTGTGGCGGGAGAGCAGAGGAACCCGGGTCTACGGGT
Organism: Alphaproteobacteria bacterium; assembly: GCA_024742275.1. Lineage (GTDB taxonomy): Bacteria > Pseudomonadota > Alphaproteobacteria > Thalassobaculales > Thalassobaculaceae > Thalassobaculum. Next base: position 41,990 of record JANSYS010000005.1, read on the forward strand.
CCGCGCGATGACCGAGTCCGACGCCGGCGGGGTGCTGGATATGATCGCCGCCCTATCGGCCCATGAGGGCGCGCCGCCGCCACCGATCGATCGGGCAGCGCTGATCAAGTGGAGCCTCGGAAGCGACGCCCGATTCTCTGCCATCGTTGCCGACATTGCCGGCGAACTCGTCGGATACGCCCTGTTCCACGACGGTTTCCACATCGGGCGGGGCCGGCCCGGGACCATGCTCATGGACCTGTTCGTCGATCCGGCCCACCGCCGTCGACGGATCGCCCGCGCGCTGCTCGCCGAGGTTGCCCGCGCCACTGCGAGCCGGGGCGGCGACTGGATTACCTGGCAGGCCCACCCGCGCAACGCCGAAGCGTTGGCGTTCTACAGGTCAATCGGCGCCCGGCGCTATTCCGCCGCCGACTACGAACTGGCCGACCAAGCGCTCTTGTCGCTCCAGCCCCCCGGCGACTAGCCGGCTTGCCGAGCCCGGGGCCGGCGCTCCGGAAGCTGCAGGGCGTTGATGAGTGCCCGTACTTCCTGCCGTGCGGCGACGTGGGACATGCGGGGCCGCGCCGAGTTCGGCCGGGCGCGGTCGTCGAACATGTCGAGCATGGTGAGACCCTGAAGAAACAGCTCGCGGAAGATCACCCGTTCGCTGAAACCCGGCGCCATCCGGAAGCCGATGCGCCGCGCAAGGCGCTGGAGCACGTCGGCCATTTCCTTCTTGTTGTTCGCTTCCAGCGTCGACAGCCGGTTGCGCATGACGATCCAGTCGATCGACCCGCCGTCCCGCTGGGCCCTCGCCTTCCGCTGATCCCAGACCATCTCGGCATAGACACTGGGCCGCGCCATCTCGCCGGTCTGGCCGTCCACATGGGCGACCACATCGAGGTCGATGAAGCTGTCGTTCACCGGTGTGACAAGCGTGTCTGCATGGGAATGGGCGACCCGCGCGAGGTAACTGTCGGTGCCGGCGCAGTCGATCACCACGTAGTCGACGATGTCCCGCAGCTTGCCGAGGATCGCTTCGAAACGCTGCTTGTCCTCGGCCCGCGCCTCGTCGCGTACCGGCTTGTCCGAGGGTGCGAGGAAGAAGTGCCGGGGCATTGGCAGTTTACGCTTCTCGCGCTGGATCGTCGTCGCCCGATTGGACAGGTACCGGGTCAACGTCCATTGCCGTGCGTCCAGATCGATGGTTCCTACCGCATAGCCGAGGCGCAGCAGAGCGACCGTCAGGTGCATGGACGTGGTGGACTTCCCCGACCCGCCCTTTTCGCAGCCGACGACGATGACATGCGCCGGTTCGCCGGGCAGGGCGTCGTTCGCGGGGGCGGTTTCTGCGGCTGTATCGGCCACGGCGGATCTATTCCATGCGGTTTCGGATGTAAGACTCGTTACAGGCGGAACGGGTTCCGCGCAAGCACGCGGTGCGGGTGGAACACTCCCGATCGACCGCTCGGATCGCAGGCTCTCAGGCGCGGCGAAGCCAGACCGCCGTGTCGTGGAAGACGGCCCCACCCATGGGTGGCGGGCTGTCTGCCGACGTGAGCAGGTTGATGCCCACCCCCTCCTCGAAGGCGGCGTTCGGCCAGACCGATTCGACGATGACCGTGCCCGGCTGTACCCCGTCGAACAGCCGGGCGTGCAGGACCACGGAGCCCTGGTCGTTGCCGACCCGCACCCGGTCGCCGTCGGCGACGGCGAGATCCTCCGCCGCGTCGGGATGGAGCAGAACCGTCGGCCGGCCCTCGCGCTTTCGGCTGGTGGCGGTCTCGGTGAAGGAGGTGTTGAGGTAGTTGCGCGCCGGCGCGGTCACCATGCGGAACGGCTTCTCCGCCGTCGCGCGGTCGACGATGTCCACGTGATCCGGGAACCCCTCGATGCCGGCGCCGGCCGGTCCCAGCGCGGCCCAGTCTGCACGGAGACGGAACCGGCCCGAGGGCGTCGGGAAGCCGTTGGCGAACCGCTTCTCCGCCGCGTCGGTCGGGCCGACATCGAGCCAGCGCCGCTCCACCATCTCGTCAAAGCCGGGATAGCCGGACTTCCGCAGCGTCGCGTCGAGAAGCTCGGCCTCGGTCATGCGGCAGGACGGGTGGTCGCCGCCGAGCTTCAGGATGAGATCGTTCAGCAGACGGTGGTTGCTGCGGCATTCCCCCGGCGGGTCGATCACCGCGTCGTGCACCTCCAGGTGCGGATGGCCTCCGGCGGTGTACAGGTCTGCGTGCTCCAGGAAGGTCGTGGCGGGAAGGACCACGTCCGCGTGGCGGGCGGTCTCGGTCAGGAACTGCTCGTGCACGGCGACGAACAGGTCGTCGCGCCGGAAGCCTTTCTGCACCCGGCCACTATCCGGTGCGACGGCGACCGGGTTGGTGTTCTGGATCAGCATGGCGGTGACCGGCGGCCCCTCGCCGAGCCCCGCATCCTCGCCTGTCAGCACCGGCCCGATGCGCGACATGTCGAGGACGCGGACCGACGGGTCGAGACGATCGGTCGCCTCTATCAGCGACTTGTCGACCTTGTAGTACCCGTCGACCTTCCAGAGCGCGCCGCCGCCCTCGTACTGCCACTTGCCGCCCACCGTCGGCAGGCAGGCGACCGCGTGGACCTGCATCGGCCCGTTGCGGGACCGGGCGAAACCGTAGCCGACGCGGATATAGGCCCGGTCGGTCTCGCCGTAGCGTTTCGCCAGGGCCTCGATCTGGGCGGCGGGCACACCGCTGATCGCCTCGGCCCATTGCGGTGTGCGGGATTTCAGATGCGCCTCCAGCTCCGCCGCGTTCTCGGCGAAGCGGGCCAGATAGGCGCGGTCGGCCAACCCGTCGCGGAACAGCACATGCATCATCGCCGCCGCGACCGCCCCGTCGGTGCCCGGCCGCACCATGACGTGCTCGTCCGCCGCCTCGGCGCTCGGCGTGCGGTAGGGATCGACCACGACGAAATGGGCGCCACGCTCCTTCCGCGCCCGGGCGACGTGGGTCATCACGTTCACCTGGGTCGAGACCGGATTGCCGCCCCACATGATGATCAGGTCCGACTGCGCCATCTCGCGTGGATCGGTGCCCTTGATGCCGCCCATGCCGGCCATCCAGCCCGCCCTGACGACCGTGGTGCAGATGTTCGGATCCTGGCGCGAGTAGCCCATGACGTTGCGCAGGCGGTTGATCCCGTCCCGGTTCACCAGCCCCATGGTGCCGGCGAAGTAATACGGCCAGACGGTCTCGGCCCCGTGCCGTTCGGTCGCCTCTGCGAAGGCGCCCGCGACCCGGTCCAGGGCCTCGTCCCAGGAGATCTCGCGGAACTGGGTCGAGCCCTTCGGGCCCGTCCGGAGCAGCGGGCGCATCAATCTGTCGGGATGGTGAACCCGCTCGGCGTAGCGGGCGACCTTCGCGCAGATCACCCCGGCCGTGTAGTCGTTCGCGGCGGCGCCGCGGATCCGGCCGATGGTGTGGCGGTCGACCCGCTCCACCTCCAGCGCGCAGGCGCTGGGGCAGTCGTGCGGGCAGACGGAAGGAACGGTATCGAGCGGCATGGGCCAAGGGTAGCGGTTGGCCATCGCCCCTGTCATCCGCCAAACGTAGTCCCAAAAGTCGGCTTTGCCCCGAAGGTCAATTTCGATCAGGCCGTCGCTCCCGCGCCGTGGCAGTTTCCCCTAGTGGGTTTACTGGAGAGCACGATGCGCATCGTGGACAAGGCGCTCTGGCATATCGAAAGCCGGTTCTCAGAGGAGATCGACCTTGGCGAGATCGCCGCGTTCTGCGGGGTGTCGACCTTCCACCTGTGCCGGGCGTTTCGAGCTGCGACCGGGTTGACAGTCATCCGGTACCTGCGGGACCGGCGGCTGACCGAGGCGGCACGCGCGCTCATGTCCGGAGGGACTAACGTCACGAGCGTCGCCGTCGAGTTCGGCTACGGCTCACTGGAGGCTTTCACCCGGGCCTTCCATGGCCGGTTCGGAATCCCGCCGTCGAAGGTCCTCGATGGGCAGGGCTTGGACCGTTTAGAACTGTTGGCACCGATCCGCCTACCGCAGGTACCGACCACACTCCCGGCGCTGGTCGGGTTCGAGGCGCGTCCCGGACTCAAGCTGATCGGCCTGCCGGGCCGACACCGCGCGGGCGACAGCCGTCGGGTTCCGCTGCAATGGCACCGTTTCCTGTCCCATCTCGGCACCGATGACGGTCGGCTCGGCGTGCCGGCATATGGACTGATCGCGAGGCAGGGGCAGGGGCTGGGACAGGGGCTGGAGGGCGAGGCCGGCTCCGCGACCTACCTTTGCGCCATCGAGAATACCGGTCTCCTGGACTTTCCCTCCGACTATCAAGACATCCGAATTCCCGCCAAGCGGTATGCGGTCTTCCGCCACGACGGCCATGCCAGCGCGCTCTACCGGAGTTGGGACGCCATCCGTGCAGCCCAGGAAGAAGGCACGCTGCCACGTCTTCCGACGGGGCCAGACACACCGATCGGGATCGAACGCTATTCCCGCAACTACGACCACGATGCGGCAACAGGAATCGTCGAGCTATGGCTGCCGCTCAACGATTGAAGCGCTCCCTTGAAGCCGACCCCAACCCGAGAATCACCCCCAACCCGAGAATCACCCAAGGAATTCTACCGATGCCGCACCTACGAATTCCCGGCGCCAGAGCAATGCTGGCGATCGTCGTTGCCGTGGCCTTGTCGGGCGGAGGCCTTGCCGCGGCATCGGAAACTGGCCCTCGGTTGGATCGGACATACGGCCCGGCACTCGGCTGGAACATGAAGGGACTGTCCAAGGCATTCGACTTTGCCGCGACACTCAGCACCGACACGCTGATCGTCCAAACCTCCGGGCAAACAATAGGCGTTCTCGGCGATCCGGCGAGCGTGTTTCATGTCCATTCCGTGCGCAAGGCGGTTCTGAGCACGTTGATCGCGCAGCATCTTGGGACCTCTCCCGGCCAGATCCGTCAGGAGGCAACCCTCCAAGACCTCGGCATCGACGACGCGCCCGGCCCTCTGACAAACCTGCAGAAAACCGCGACGGTCCTCGATCTGCTGCACAGCGCTTCAGGCATCAACCACCCGGCGGCGGCCGAGGAAGGTCAGGAGGCAGAGAAGACACGTCGACTGGGGATCGCAGAGAACCGGCCCGGTACGATCTGGGCCTACAACAATTGGGACTACAACGCGCTGACCACGATCTTCGAACAGCAGACCGGCCTTACCATCGCCCTAGCATTTGAAACTGGTATCGCGCGACCACTTGGGATGCAGGACTTCACGCAGGCAAGCGTCTCCTACATCGGCGCGCCGGAACTGTCCCGGCACCGCGCCGCCGCGTTCCGACTGTCGGGCCGCGATCTGCTGGCCTTCGGAAGGATGTATTTGAACGAGGGGCGGTCCGTTGCCGACGGCCTTCTCCCGGCGGCCTGGCTGGACCGCATCTTCGGCGAAGCCAGAGAGACCGGTACCAGCGGGCTAAGTCATCGCCACGGCATGCTCTGGTGGATCCCGGACGACGGGTCCGGGCTGCCGGACGGCACGTTCTGGGCCAAAGGCCTCGGCCCTCAGGCGGTTGTCGTGATCCCCGCCTGGGATACCGTCATCGTCCACCAGACGGACATGACCGCGTTCCTGTCGCGATTCATCGGACGCTTGCGCGCGGGCGAAACCGCCGAGAAAGCGATTGAGGACCTCGTTCTCGGGTGCATCGCCGGGGCAGAGAGCGGTGGCGAGTTCTGTCGCAACGACCGGCTGATCCTGCGTCGTGAGTTCGCAAAGCTGGTACGGCTGATCGCCGACGCGAGAGCGCGCTAATGGCGGCCACTACGCCGACGGCGCCGGCACGTCGCCGAGGTAGATCCCGAGCCCCAGCGCAGTGCGGACGACGATGTCCTCGGCGGACACAGGGCGTTTGTTCGATACCACGTCGGTTATGGAGACGTCGCCGACACCCCGGTTGCGCCAGACGGCCACGCGCCCGGTCGCGCCCTTGGCCATCAGATCGACCGCATGCACGCCGAGCGCGCTGGCCAGCACCCGATCTGCGGCGTTCGGCTCCGCCCCGCGCTGGACGTGACCGAGCGTCGTCACCCGCACATCGGCGCCGATCTTCTTCTCCAGTTCGTCGCCGATCCACTCTCCGATGCCGCCATAGCGCTCGCCGCCGCCGGGACGGGGACGCATGGCCTGGGAACCGTCGGATCGCGGCGTCGCCTCGGCGACCACGATGAGCGAGAATCGCCGACCGTGATGGCCCACGCTCTGAATAGCGTCCACCACCCCGTCGATGGAGTAGGGGAATTCCGGAATCAGGCACACATCGGCACCGCCCGCGACCGCCGCATGGGTGGCGATGTGGCCGGCGTCGCGCCCCATCACCTCCAGGATCATTACACGGTTATGGCTCTGCGCCGTCGGATGCAGCCGGTCCAGGGCCTCGACCGCCACGGTGACGGCGGTATCGAATCCGATGGTGGTGTCGGTTCCGTAGACATCGTTGTCGATGGTCTTGGGGATGCCGATGAACGGCAGGTCCGCGCGCTGCATGATCCGATCCAAAATCATCATGCTGCCGTCGCCGCCGATCCCGACCAGACCGTCGATCCCGAGATCCTTCAACCCGGTGACGATTTCGTCCGACCGATCCACCGGACCGTGCGGCGACGGGAAGGCGAAGGGGTCACCCGTGCTGACGCTCCCCAGCATCGTGCCCGCCCGGCGGAGCAGATGGCCGTCGAACACGGCGGGGTCCAACGGGCGAACCCGCATCGGGCGTTCCATGACGCCCCGGGTGCCGTCCTCGATGCCGATCACCTCCCAGCCGTAGATCGTGCTCGCGTGCAGCACCACCGCCCGGATCGCGGCATTCAGGCCGGCGCAATCTCCGCCGCTCGTCAGTACCGCGATTCGCTTGGTCATGCCGCTTCCTCTCTCATGAACCCCAACCCTCTACGTCCCCGCCCTCGCGGTCCCCGACAGCGCGCAGCGGCACATCTTGGCCCCCATTAAGGCTCCGTGCCATGCTCCGCCGGAATGAAGAAACCCGGATCACCCCTATGATCGACCTCAAGATCGTCGACACCCACCATCATCTGTGGGACCTGGACGCCAACTACTACCCTTGGCTCAGTGATCGGCCGGAGCCACACTTCTTCCTGGGCGACTATAGCGCGTTGAAACGCAACTATCTTCCTGTGGACTACAAACGAGATGCCGAGGGCTTCGACATCGTCAAGACCGTCCACTGCGAAGCCGAGTGGGACAGGGACGATCAGGTCGCCGAGACCGAGTGGCTGACGGCGCTCGCCGCAGAGACCGGAATGCCCAACGCCATCGTCGGCCATGTCTGGCTCGATGATCCGGAGGTCGAGGCGAAGCTGGACGGGCATTGCCGGTCTCTGCTGATGCGCGGCATACGCTCCAAACCCGTCACAGCCGCGACCGCCGACATGGCAAGGCCTGACGGACCGCGCAGCCTGTCAGATCCTGCCTGGCGACGCGGTTACGCCGCCCTCGCCCGCTTCGGCCTCAGCTACGATCTCCGGGTTCCGTTCTGGCACCTGAAAGAGGCGGCGGCGCTGATCGAAAACCATCCCGACGTGCCCGTAGTGGTCAACCATCTCGGCTTCCCCTGGGACAGAACACCCGAGGGACTGTCGGCGTGGCGGGCTGGGATGAAGCGCATCGCCCGGATTCCGTGGGTCCACCTGAAAGTCTCGGAGCTCGGCCTCCACGACGCACCTTGGACGGTGGAGAGCAACCGGGCGGTCGTGCTGGAAGCGCTGGATATCTTCGGCCCCGAGCGTTGCATGTGGGCCTCGAATTTTCCGCCGGCGAGCCTCCGCATCGGCTTTCGGGACCAACTCGAGGGTTTTTTCGAGATCCTGTCCGACCTGACACGACAGGAGCTCGAAGCGGTCTTCCATGACACCGCAACCCGCTTCTATCGTCTGTGATCCACGTTCATCGCCGCCGGGGGGCTGACCGCGTGACCGACTATCAGGAAACATTCAGATCCGCCGTCCCACCGTGGGAATGCGATATCGTCGAGCACTTCACCGTGGCCTACTACTACGAGAAGTTTCGCGCCGCCGGCGACCGCGCACTTCTGGCTCTCGGCATCCTGGCCGGGGAGGCCCGCACCACCGCCTGCTACACCCGATACAAGAAGGAACTGCGGGCGGGCGACTCCTATCGGATCGTCTCGGCGCCGATCCGAGCGACCGGGAGCGGGCCGGGCGGCGGCCTCACAATTGGCCACAAGCTGATCGACACCGCATCGGACACCGTCGCCGCCACCACCGAGCAGACCTTTACCCTGAACAATCCGATCTCGCTCGACGGCTATGCCGACTGGGATGGTGAGCCCCGAGAGGCCCGCTCGGAACCTGCCCCGAAGGCGGGATGGATTCCGGCTGCGACGGATGTAGTGCTTCCGAAGGACGTGGACGCGGCAGGCCGGCTGACCCTCGACGCCATGGTTCACCGTTTCACCGGCGCCGGCGGCCACCTGCTGAATGCGATAGGCTGGTCCTCGGGCCATATGCGCGACAACCGTGTCGGCTTCTCGACCTTCGAGTTTCAGTTGGCGATCGGCGCCCTGCCCTGGGTCGGCACTCCACTCGATACCGAGTCGACCATCGGCTCCGTCGGCCGCTCCTCCATGCGTATGGTGCATCGGATGATCCGTGCCGATACCGGCGACCTAGTGGCGCAACTGTCCCAGTTCGGCGTTCATCTCGACATGAACGCACGCCGGCCGTCCGCGATCCCGGAGGAGATCGCAGCGGCAGCCCGTGCCCTGGCGGGAGAGTAGACGTTGGCCGCCGCTATGAGTATCCGCGAGGGCGGGCTCGACCTGCCGGACGTACACGCGCTGCTGCAGACCCATCTCGACACGATGGCGCTGCACTCCCCGGCGGAGAGTCGCCACGCCCTTGATCTGAGTGGCCTGCGGGTGCCGGAGGTGACGTTCTGGACGGTCTGGGAAGGCGACGATCTGATCGGCTGCGGTGCGCTGAAGGAGCTGTCGCCGGAGCACGGCGAGATCAAGTCGATGCATACCGCCGCCGCCCATCGCGGGAAGGGCGTGGCCGGGAAGATCGTCGAGCACGTCATTGCGACCGCGAGCGCGCGCGGCTACTCCCGCCTCAGCCTCGAGACCGGCTCCCCCGACGGCTTCGCCGCCGCCCGTGCGCTCTACGAACGCTATGGCTTCGCCTATTGCGGTCCGTTCGGCGACTATCGCGAGGACCCCTACAGCGTGTTCATGACACTGGATCTGGAATAGGCGAAGGCTCCTCCAATTCTCCTTGCACACTCCCCGAACTCGTTCAGCGGCGAGCGAGCAGCGCGCGCGATGTTTCAGTCGCTCATGCGAGCTTTGGGCCCAGCCCCGGAACAACTCGAGAGAGTGAAGCTTGGGGGGCTACGCGTTCTAATCCACCTCCCGGTTCACCCGCTCGCGCCAGACCAGCACGACGGCGCCGGTGACGATCAGCACCGCGCCCAGGATCGACAGGGGGACCGGAATCACCGCGAAGACCGCCGCGTCGTAGAGCGCGGCAAAGACCAGGGCGGCATAGAAGGACGGCATCACGTAGCTCGCATCGGCCCGCTTCATCGCCTGGATGAACAGGCTTTGTGCCGTCACCATGACGACGCCGATCGCCGCTAGAAGCAGCCATTGCTGCGGCGTCGGCCACTGCCAGACAGTCAGCGCGACCGCGGCCGAGACCACCGCCCCGATCGTGTTGTTGACGAACAGAATACGGATCGCGGGCTCGCCGTCCCCCGCAGACCGGCCCGCAAGCATCTTGATAAAGATCACCTCGAAGGCCCCGAACAGCGCGGCGGCCAGGGCGATCAGCGCCGCCGGCTGGAACGCCGCCATGCCAGGTCGGATCAGCACCAGGGCGCCAAGCACCGCCATGCCGGCCGCCGCCCAGCGCCAAGGCCCGACCCGCTCGCCGAGCAACGGAATCGCCAGGACCATCGCGATCAGCGGGTTCAGAAACGAGATCGCCGTCGCATCGCCGAGCGGCATCAGCGCAGCGGCGGTGAAGATGCAGGTGACCGTGGCCCAGCCGGCGACCGACCGGGCGGCATGCAGGCGCCAACGCGTCCCCGCGAAACCCGGCCGCATGACCACGATCACGGGGACCAGCGCCAACCAGGCGAACAGGAACCGCCCGGCGCTCACCATGAACCCGGGCAGCGGGTCACCGAGAAGCTCCTGCCCCAGCACCTTGGCCATGAGCGTGGTCGCCGCGACCAGCGCGGCGGCTCCGGTCATGAACAGGGCGGCAATGGTCAGGCGGCGCCGCGCCGCCGGCGCGTCTGCCTCACTGTCGGGCGACATTCATTTTACCTTTCGGCGGCTGATCGGCGGTGTTCAGCGCGTCAGAGGGCGCAACGCGTCCTGGCTCGGCGCGCTCTCAGCGATGGAGGGCACGGCGTCGTAAGCATCCGACCAGGCGGCCAAGGTTGGATGGGCCTCCCGCCAGTCCGGCACCAGCTCGTAGAACCGCATCATCCCGAGACCGGCGACGATGCAGAGCGTGTCGAAGCTGATCGGCGGCGCGCCCGTCGGGACCTCGAGCGTCTTGTTCAGATGGGCGAGACCGCGCCGAACCTGGATGTCGGCCACCTCCAGCATGAAGGCCGAGCGATCTTCCTCCTGACGCCGTGTTTCGCGCGACCAGACCGTGACCACGTCGAGAAAGGCGAGGGACTGGGCCTCCGCCGCCACCGCCTGCCAGTCGCCGTAGCGAGCGACGGTCTGCCTGCCCGACTTCTCGTCGAGATAGGCGCAGATGTGGCGCGCCTCAGGGAGCACGAGATCGCCGTCCTGCAACAGCGGCACCCGGCCGAGCGGAGAGATCGCAACAACCGGACTGTCCGGCGTCCGCAGCCCGACCCAGTCGAGCTCCAGCCGGTCGCCGAGCCCGCCCTCGATCGCGGTGATCCGGCAGATCCGGGCATAGGGCGAGTTCGGGGTGTAGTAGAGCTTCATGGGCCTGGCCTCCTCCCGGCGGTTCTTGTGGCGGCCGACACCGTACAGCAGGGAACGCGTGGAGGGAGGGGACAGTTTTTTACAGGCTGCGGACACGTGCGTGCGCGGATCCCGATGTGCATCAGGATGACCGGAGGGGTCGAGGGGTTGATGGGTCCGGGCGTTGATCCTGACTTGCGTCAGGATGACGGTTTGTATCCGCCCAACCCCTCCCGTCATCCTGACGCAAGTCAGGATCAAGCCGCCGGCCCTACCGCAGCAGCCCCGCCCCGACCGGCCGCCTTACGCCACCCGGTCGCCCTTCTTGACCTGCACCGTGCGGTTGTCGACGGCGGGGAGCATCTTTGCCGGGTCGCGGGTGACGACCACGTCGAGCACGGTCGGCCGGCCGGTCTCCGCCAGCGCCTTGGCCAGGGCCGGGGCGATCTCGTCCGGGGCCTCGACCCGGATGCCCTGGCAGCCAAAGGCCGACACCACCTCGGCGTAGTTGGTCTCCGCGAGGTCCGAGGACTGGTAGTTGCCCTCGCCGTACATCAGATGCTGCAGCGCCTTCACGTAGCCGGAGGCGGCGTTGTTCACGACGATCACCGTGAAGGCCAGCCCGAGCCGCCGCGCCGTCTCCAGCTCGCCCAGCACCATGTTGAAGCCGCCGTCGCCGGTCAGCGCCACCACGGGGCCGAGCCCGTCATGCTGCGCGCCCAGCGTCGCCCCGATGCCACCCGGCACGCCGTAGCCGATGGAGGCGAAGCCCCGGTCCGGCACGAAGCCGCGCCCGGCCTGCTTGGTGTCGTAGACCAGCCCGCCCCAATGCGCCGCAAACCCACCGTCGGCCACCAGTGTCGCGTCCGCCGGCAGCGCCTTGTTCAACTCGTTCAACAGGCGGGCCATGTTGATCGGCGACGCGGCGTCGTTCAGGCGGCCGTCCACGTCCTTGCGCCAGGCGGCCATGCGCGTCGGCACCTCTCCCGCCCAGCCGGCCAGTTTGTCCCGCAGGCCGCGCCCGGCCAGAGCGCCGCGCAGTTCGTCCAGGGTCGCCTTCACGTCGCCCCACAGGCTGAGCGCCGGCATCAGGGTGCGGCCCATCTCCTCGGCGACGATGTCGAGATGAATGACGGTTTTGCCCTTGGGCGGCACGGTGTAGCGCTTGGTCGCGATCTCGCCGAGCTTGCAGCCGACCACGAACAGAACGTCGGCTTCCTCGATCATCGCGTTGGCGATCCGGTCGTAGCGGCCGAACAGACCGGCGGAGAGCGGATGGGTGCAGGCGACGGCCCCCTTGCCGGACATGGTATGGGCGACCGGCATGTTGGTCGCCTCTGCGAAGGCGGTGACGCTGTCCGCCGCCCGGCTGATATGCACGCCGCCGCCGCACAGCATCAGCGGACGCTCGGCCGAGGCCAGCATGTCGACGGCGGTGTCGAGCGCGGTGGCGTCGGGACGGGTGCGCAGCGCCGGGGCAGCGCGGTGGATCGGGTCGACGACGAACTCCTCCTCGTCGAAACCGAACGTGCCGTGGCAGATGTCCTCGGGCACGTCGAGCACGACAGGGCCGGGCCGGCCGGAGGTGGCGACGGCGAAGGCGCGTCGGACCAGTTCGGGAATGCGCTCGATATACTCGACCCGCAGCACCTCCTTGACCGCCGGAGCGAGGATATCCAGCTGCTTGGACTCCTGGGTCATGTTCTTCCAGGAATGCAGCCGATGGCTGTCGCCGACGATGGCGACGATCGGTATGCCGGCGTTCAGGCTCTCCACCAGTGCCGTCACCAGATTGGTCGCACCCGGGCCGAGCGTTGCGTCGACCACGCCGACCCGGCCGGTCACCTTGGCGTAGGCGTCGGCGGCGAAGGCGCCGCAGCGTTCGTCGTTGATCAGGTAGTGCCTCAAACCGAGACGGCGGGCGGCATCGTAGAACGGCAGAAGCTGAAACCCGCCCATGCCGAACATCGGCCCGACCTTGAAGGCCTGCAGCATTCGCGCCAGCGCTTCGCCGCCGGTCATCTCGTTCGTGGTCATGAGATTTCCTCTCGGTTCCCTGTGTTGTTGTCATCCTGACGCACGTCAGGACCTTTGTTTCTGTTCGCCTCCTCCCGCCATCCTGACGCAAGTCAGGATCAGCGCTCTTCCGTCGACGTCCCAGATCCGCGCGGCTCTACCGTTCGCGGCTTGGTCCTGACCTGCGTCAGGACGACGGATCGGCAGGGCGTCACATCTTCATCAGTACCCGCGCCGTCTCTGCGATCATCGCCGCCGTAACCCGCACCGTGTCCTCCAGCGGCGGGGCGTAGGCGATGGGGACGCGCGGCGCGCCGAGGCGCTTCACCGGCGCCTTCAGGTCGCGGAACAGCACGTCGGACACCGTCGCCGCGATCTCCGCGCCGAACCCGCCGGCCTGGACGCTCTCGTGGGCGACGATCAAGCGGCCGGTCTTCTTCACGCTGTCGAACACCCGCTCCTTGTCCCAGGGCCAGAGCGTGCGCAGATCGATCACCTCGACCGACGCCCCCTCCTTCTCCAGCGTTGCGGCGGCGGCGACCGCTTCGTGCACCGTCGCCGACCAGGACAGGATCGTCAGGTCATCGCCGGTGCGCAGCAGACGGCGGCGGCCGAGCGGCAGCGGATCGTTGTTGTCGACCTCACCCTCCAGCGCCCAGAGGTTCTTGTGCTCCATGTAGACGACCGGGTCGTCCGAGCGGATCGCCGACTTCAGCAGGCCGTAGTTGTCGACCGGACTGGACGGACAGACCACGACGAGGCCGGGGATGTGGGTGTACCAGCTCTCGAGGCTCTGCGAGTGCTGCGCGGCTGACGAGCGCCACATGCCCATGGGCTCGCGCACCACGAGCGGCACCTTGGCCTGGCCGCCGAACATGTAGCGGGCCTTGGCCGCCTGGTTGACCAACTCGTCGACGGCGCAGAGGGCGAAATCGGCGAAGCGCATCTCCACCACCGGTCTAGTCCCGCCGAGCGCCGCCCCCACGGCCACGCCCATGATCGCCGCTTCCGAGATCGGCGCGTCGGAGATCCGCTCGGGGCCGAACTCCTCCGGCAGGCCCTTGTACTGGCCGAACACGCCGCCACGCCGTAGGTCTTCGCCCAACGCCCAGACCGTCGGGTCGCGATGCATCTCCTCGCGCAGGGCGTTCTTCGCGGCCTCGCCATAGGTCATCGTCACCATCGGCCGGCCTCCTCAGTACGCGTCCAGGCGGGGATCGCCGACGTCCTGCACGTCGGCGAAGGCGCGTTCCAGCGGCGGCCAGGGCGCGGCCTTCGCATCGTCGTAGACCGCGTCCATCTCCTCGATGGCGTCGCGTTCATGGTCCGCCAGCCGGTCGCCACGCACCCCGGCATCTGCGAGCGTCTGCGCAAGCCGGCTGATCGGACAGCGCGTCCAAGCGGCGGTCACGTCGTCGCGGGCCCGGTAGCCGTCGGGATCGGCCGCCGTGTGGCCGGTCAGGCGATAGGTCTTGGCGTTGATGAAGCGTGGACCGCCGCCAGCCCGGATCGCCGCCACCGCGTCGCGAACCGCCTCGTCCAGGGCAACAACGTCGTTGCCGTCAACCTCCACCGCCGGCAGACCGATCGCCGCCGCCCGGGCGGCAGGGCCCGGCCCGGCTGTCATGTCGGCCGTGCGGGTCGTGGAGGCGTAGCCGTTGTCTTCGCAGACGAAGAGTGCCGGCAACTCGAACACCTTGGCCCAGTTGAGACCTTCCAGGAAAGGACCCCGATTGATCGCGCCGTCGCCGAAGATCGAGCAGGCGACCCGATCCTCGCCGCGCATCTTGATCGCCTGCGCCGCCCCGGCAGTGATGTGGATGTTGGCGGCGACGACACCATTGGCGCCGAGCATGCCGACCGAGAAGTCGGCGATGTGCATGGAGCCGCCCTTGCCGTGACTGGTTCCGCCTTCACGGCCCAGCAGCTCGCGCATCATCGCCCGCGCATCAGCCCCTTTCGCCAGCGTATGGCCGTGGCCGCGATGGGTGGAGGCGAGGATGTCGTCGGGGCGCAGGTTGGAGCAGACGCCGACGGCGATGCCCTCCTGGCCGATCGAGGGATGGATGGCGCCGAGCACCAGCTTCTCGGTATTGGCGCGCAGGGCCGCCTCCTCGAAGGCGCGGATCCGCCACATCAGCTTGTGATGGGCGAGCAGGCGGTCGAGATCGAGGTTGCGCCCCGCAACCGAGCCGGATGCGGTTGGCGCGTTCGGGTCTGCCGTCACGGATGTCCTCCCAGGTGCCCCCGATCTTGATGCCGGGGTCCGAAACCTTAGAGAGCGCCGCGACGGGGGGTCAAGCCGCCGGATGACCGGCGGAGGGTCAAGCCGCCGGATGACCGGCGGGCGCTCAACCGATCGGCGGAGGGTTCCGGTGGCTCAGCCGTGGTCGAGTCCGAACGCTTCCAGAATCCGGGTCGCCGCCGCCGCCGGCGTCGTGTCACCGCCGACCACCGCCGCCTCCAGCTCGGGCACCAGGGCCTTCACCTCCGGGTGGCCCTCCAGGGCGCCGATCAGCCGGTCGCGGACCATGGCCCACATCCAGCGGACCTGCTGGCCGGCGCGCTTGCGCTCGAAGGAGCCGGCCGCCTCAAGCGCCTGGCGGTGCTCCTTCACCGTACCCCAGACGTCGTCGATCCCTTGTTTGATGAGCGCCGAACAGGTCAGAACTTTCGGCGACCAGTCCGGGTCGGCCTGCTGAAGGATGTGCAGCGCGCCCTTGTATTCGCGTGCGGCCCGGTTGGCGCGGTCGCGGTTGTCGCCATCCGCCTTGTTGATCACGAGCATGTCGGCGATTTCGAGGATGCCCTTCTTGATCCCCTGCAGCTCGTCGCCCGCGCCCGGCAGCATCAGCACCATGAACATGTCGACCATTTCGGCGACGGTGACCTCGCTCTGGCCGACGCCGACCGTCTCCACCAGCACCACGTCGAAGCCCGCCGCCTCGACCACCACCATGGTCTCGCGCGTCGCCCGCGCGACGCCGCCGAGAGTGCCGGCCGAGGGCGACGGCCGAATGAAGGCGTTCGGGTCCTGCCCCAGGTCGGTCATCCGGGTCTTGTCGCCGAGAATGGAGCCGCCGGAGCGGCCGCTGGTCGGATCGACGGCGAGCACGGCGACCTTGTGGCCGCTGCCGGTCAGGTGGGTGCCCAGCGCCTCGATGAAGGTGGACTTGCCGACGCCCGGCACGCCGGTGATGCCGACCCGATGCGCCCCACCCGCATGGGGCAGCAGCCGGACCAGCATCTCCTGCGCCAGATCCCGGTGAGTCGGCTTGCGGCTCTCGACCAGGGTGATGGCACGGGCCACCACCGCCCGGTCGCCAGACCGCACACCGGCGACGTAGTCGTCGACCGACAGCGAGCGGCGGCGGGGCGGACTTGCCGGGGCGTCAGTCATGGGATCCTTCGTTTCATCATCTCATCGACCACTCCCCGGATTCATTCCGGGGTCCACGGTTGGTGCGCTCTATCGCCGGACTTCTCGCACACCGAGGCGTGGGCCCCGGAATGAATCCGGGGAGTGCGAATGAGGTGGGAAGGCCGAGAAAAACTCCCTTCAGGCGGCGCGGGTCTCGTCGCCGAAGGTGTCGAGAAGCTTCTTCAGCAGGTCGATGGCCGCCTCTGCGATGACCGTCCCCGGCGGGAAGATCGCCGCCGCGCCGGCCTTGCGAAGGGCGTCGTAGTCCTGGGGCGGCACAACGCCGCCGACCACGACCATGATGTCCTCGCGACCCAGTTTCGCCAATTCCTCGCGCAGTTCCGGCACCAGTGTCAGATGCCCCGCCGCCAGCGACGACGCGCCGACCACATGAACGTCGTTCTCGACCGCCTGACGGGCCGCCTCGGCCGGGGTCTGGAACAGAGGGCCGATATCCACGTCGAAACCGAGATCGGCGAAGGCGGTGGCGATCACCTTCTGGCCGCGGTCGTGGCCGTCCTGGCCCATCTTGGCGATCAGGATGCGAGGCCGCCGGCCCTCCTGCTCCTCAAATTCGGCGACGAGCTGCTTGACCTGATCCACCACGCCGCTCTCCCCCACTTCCTTGGAATAGACGCCCGAGATCGCCTTCACCTCAGCGACATGTCGGCCCCAGACCTTCTCCAGCGCCATCGAGATCTCGCCGACCGTCGCCCGCGCCCGGGCAGCATCGACAGCGAGCGCCAGCAGGTTGGCCTCTCCCGTCTCGGCCGACCGGGTAAGCGCGTCCAGCGCGGCGTCGACCTTGGACTGGTCGCGCTCGGCCCTCAGGCGGGCGAGCTGTTCGAGCTGGCCCTTGCGGACTTTGGCGTTGTCGACCTTGAGGATCTCGATGTTCTCGGGGTCGTCGGTCCTGTACTTGTTCACCCCGACGATGGTCTGGCGCCGCGCGTCGATCCGCGCCTGGGTGCGGGCCGCCGCCTCCTCGATCCGCATCTTCGGAATGCCCGCCTCGATCGCCTTGGCCATCCCGCCGTAGCTCTCGACCTCCTGGATATGGGCCCAGGCCTTCTCCGCCAGATCGCGGGTCAGCCGTTCGACGTAGTAGGAGCCGCCCCAGGGATCGATCACGCGGGTCGTCCCTGTCTCCTGGGCGATCAGGAGCTGGGTGTTCCGGGCGATCCGCGCCGAAAAGTCGGTCGGCAGGGCCAACGCCTCGTCCAATGCGTTTGTGTGCAGCGACTGGGTGTGTCCGTGGGTGGCGGCAAGCGCCTCGACACAGGTTCGCGTGACGTTGTTGAACACGTCCTGCGCGGTCAGCGACCAGCCGGAGGTCTGGCAGTGGGTGCGCAGCGACAGGGACTTGTCAGACTTCGCGCCGAACTCCTTGACCAGCTTGGCCCAGAGCAGGCGTGCAGCCCGCATCTTGGCAACCTCCATGAAGAAGTTCATGCCGATCGCCCAGAAGAACGACAGACGCGGGGCGAAACGGTCGACGTCGAGCCCCGCATCCATGCCGGCGCGGATGTACTGGACCCCGTCAGCCAGCGTATAGGCCAACTCCAGGTCCGCCGTCGCCCCGGCCTCCTGCATGTGATAGCCGGAGATCGAGATCGAGTTGAACTTCGGCATCTTCTCCGAAGTGTAGGCGAAGATGTCGGAGATGATCCGCATGGAGGGGATCGGCGGGTAGATGTAGGTGTTGCGGACCATGAACTCCTTGAGGATGTCGTTCTGGATGGTCCCGCTCAGCTTCTCCGGCGCCACGCCCTGCTCCTCGGCCGCCAGAATATAGAGCGCCATCACCGGCAGCACCGCGCCGTTCATGGTCATCGACACGCTCATCTCGTCCAGCGGAATGCCGCTGAACAGGGTCTGCATGTCCAGGATGCTGTCGATCGCCACGCCCGCCATACCGACATCGCCGGCAACCCGGGGATGGTCGCTGTCGTAGCCCCGGTGGGTGGCGAGATCGAAGGCGATGGAGAGGCCCTTCTGCCCAGCCGCCAGATTGCGGCGGTAGAAGGCGTTGCTCTCCTCGGCGGTCGAGAACCCGGCGTATTGTCGGATCGTCCAGGGTTTTGTGACATACATGGTCGGATAGGGACCGCGCACGAACGGCGGAATCCCAGGCCACGTATTCAGGTGGTCCAGACCCTCCAGATCCTCCGCCGTATAGAACGGCTTCACCGCGATGCCTTCCGGCGTCACCCAGGGCTCGGCGCCCGCCGGAGCAGCGGCTTCCGCACCCCGGCCGAGCTCGATACTGGCGAAATCGGGTATCCGGCTCATCACTGGCCTCCCTCGTTCAGAACGCCGAGACGGCTGAGCACGCCGCGGACCGTGGCGAGCGTATCGTCGCCTGCGAAGACATAGCCGTCGATCCCGGCTTCGTCCCATTCCGCCGCGTGGTCGCCAGGACGCCCGGCCAGCAGCACCTCGCGCGCGCCGGCGGCTTTCAGTGCCTGGGCGGTCGCCGCCGCACGCTCGGCATAGATGCTATCACTCGAGCATATCACCGCCAAATCCGTCCCTGTCCCCGCCAGGGCGGCTTTCAGATCGCCCCCGTCTCCGTCGACATCCACGCAGGCGATGCCGCCAGTGCCGAGATGGTTTCGGGCAAACGTCGCCCGCGCTGTCGACAGGGCCGGGCCGCCGAGCAGCACAAGCAACGCCGTCGGTCGGGACGCCGCCGCATCGGAGGCGTCGCGCAAAGCCTCGAACGCCTCGCCCAGACGATGAGCGGTCGGCGCCTCGATGGTTTCGCGGTTTCCGGCGGCGTCCAAAAGGGCGTCGAGCGTATCGACGCCGGCAAGCGACGCGGCCATCGCAGCAACCAGGGCCTCGCGGTCCACGGTCTCCACGTCCGCCGGCGCCTCGTCGATCTTCGGAAAGGCGTTAACGCCGGTGAGTTCTTCGCGCCGGCCGGCGATACGCCGTTCGCGTTCGGCCCAGGCATCGGCACATTCCCTGGCGACCGCCCCCGAGGTCAGATGCCGCGCCATGCCGCCGGCCGCCTCGATCGCCTGGAACCGCTCCCAGGCCCTACCTGCGAGCTGGTCGGTAAGGCTCTCCACATACCAGCTCCCTCCTGCCGGATCCCCAACCTTCGCCAGGCTGCTCTCCTCCGCCAGAATGACCTGGGTGTTGCGGGCGATCCTCCGGGCGAAGCCGTCCGGCAGGCCGCAGGCATGGCTGTAGGGCAGCACCGTCATGCTGTCCGCCCCGCCGACCGCGCCGGAGAAGGCGGCGACGGTGGCCCGTAGCATGTTCACCCACGGATCGCGCCCGGCCCAGGCATTCGGCGCGGTCACGACATGGAGGCGCATGGACCGGGCCGTATCCGGCGCGCCGCAGGCAGCCATGATTGCCGCCCACAGCCTCCGGGCGGCTCGCAGCTTGGCGATCCCCAAGAACACGTCGACCCCGACCGGCAGAGAGAACTCAATTTGTTTCGCCGCGTCCTCGATCGACAGACCACCCGCCTCCAGGGCGCGCAGATAGGCGACGCCGGTGGCAAGGGCATAGGCAAGGTCCATCGCCTCGTTCGCGCCGGCGCTGTGATACGGCGAGGTGTCGACGGAGACGGTCGTGACCTGGGGATACGTCGCCGTCATGTCGGCGGCAAGAGCCGCCATTCGGGCAAGCGAGGAGGACAGCGGCTCCGGGAGCATGCCGTCGGCTGCGAGCGCCCCGAGCGGATCGGCGCCCAGATGGCCGAGCACACCCTTAGCTTCGATCCCGCGATTTTTCCAAAGCGTCCGAAGCATGGCGGCGACGCCGGCGAAGGCGCCTCCCGGTTGCAGCGACACGACGGCGGCGTCGAGAAAGATCCCGTCCAAAGCGGTCTCGAGGGCGGCGGCACTGTGCAGCATGACCCCGTCCGTCCCGGCATTGGCGGAATCGGTCGCCGCCGTGCCGCCCAGGCGACCAGCCCGATCAAGCCGCAGAATGACGGAGACAGCACCCCGCTCCAGATCGGCGAGGACGGCCCTATTGACCGCTTTCGGGTCGGGATGGGAGTGGAGTTGGCGGATGTCCCAGCCCGTCGCGGCACGGCCCAACGCGCGAGCGTTGCGGGTCGCGGCGTCGGCCGGAGGCGGAGCGCTGTCGGCGGCGTAGATCGGGTCGGTGACGATCCCCTCCGCCAGGCGTCTGGTCAGCATCTTGTCGAAAGGCGCCCCCTTCAGCGCGGCCTCGGCCAGCTTGCGCCACGCCTCCCGATCGGCCGCCGGAAAATAGGCGGCCAAGGTCAGGGCACCGGTCACGTTCTCGGTCATCGCACTCCCCGTCCGCGTCGCAGCATGAACCGTCGTTCATGAGATACGACCTGATCGGCGATCAGGCAACCGGCGCGAGACGCGCGCGAGCCTGCCCGGCACCCGCTTTCCGGTTCGCGTGACCCGGCGCGCGGATAGTGGCAAAAGGTCTCCATGAACCCGAGCGAAGAGCGACGCACTCACTGGCTGGCTCCGGCGATTGCCACGGTCATCCTTCTGGTGCTGGTGGCCACGTCCGCCGGCGGCGCCAACTGGCAACTCACCGCCATGGTGCTGGTTACAGTCGCCGTGGTGGTGGCCCTCCTCCACAGGCTGTTGCCCGGCAGCCGCTTCTTCTCCATCACCTTTGCCAATGCCATCGGCGTCTATGCCTGCATCTATGTCTCCTTCCTGGAGGCGCGGTTCGAGCCGACCAACCGTCTGGTCGAGGTCGCCGCCTTCCTGCTGCCGATCATCGGCTTCGCACTTGCCGTCTACGTGCGGCGCCAGGGCATCCGCTCGGTCATCTCGTCCGAACATCCCCGGATCGAGACCCGGTTCGATCGGGTATTTCTCTGGCTGCTGCCAGTGACTGCGATCGGAGTCCTGAATTTCCTGGTACCTCTGGAGAGCTGGGACCCTGGACAACGCGGCGTCTGGCTGCTCGGCGCCATGTCGGCGGTCGCCATCGTGATCTTTCTGGCCGGACACAGCGTGGCGGTGTTCCTGGTTGATACCGGGCTGCTGTTCGAAGACTTCTATGTAACCGCCGCGCGCCTGATCAAGCCGGCCTTCGCCTTCCTTACCTTCTACTCGTTGATCACCATCGTCTTCGCGGCTCTCTATCGGCTGATAGACAGGTTCGACGGGGTCGACACCTTCGCCTTCTCGGGCGTCGCGCGAGATATCGGCTTCGCCGAAAGCCTCTACTTCTCCATCGTCACGCTCTCGACGGTAGGGTATGGAGACGTGGTCCCGCTGACATATGCGGTGCAAGCGCTGGTGGCGGTCCAGATCGTGGCCGGCATCGTCCTGCTGCTGTTCGGCTTCCAGGCCGTGATGCGGGCCACACGGGACATATGATTCTGACCGGACGCCGAGGCTCCATGACCGCCCCCGCGACGCCCCCCTCCCCGCCTCTCCAGGAATTCGCCCATCTGCGCATCGCGCTGGGGTGGGTGATCGGCCTCACTGCGCTCCGGCTGTTCGCAAACGCATTGACCGGCCTGGAACTCTACGGCGACGAGGCTCAGTACTGGACTTGGGCGGAGATCCTCGACCTCGGCTATTTCACGAAGCCGCCGCTGATCGCTTGGATCATCGCCGCGACCACGGCCGTCTGCGGCGACGGCGAAGCCTGCGTTCGCGCGTCCTCGCCGCTGCTGCACGCCGGCACCGCAGTCGCCCTCTACGGTCTCGGCCGGGCAGTGGCGGACAGCCGGGTGGCGATGTGGTCGGCGCTGATCTGGATCAGCCTGCCGTCCATCGCCTTCTCCAGCCTGATCGTCTCGACCGACGTTCCGCTGCTGTTCTGCTGGGCCGTGGCGGCCGCCGCGACCCGACGCACGCTGGACACCCGGTCCTGGACTTGGGCGGCCGTCGCAGGACTGGCGATCGGCGCAGGCATGCTCTCGAAATACGCCATGGCCTATGCCTTTCTCGGCATCGCGCTCCACCTGATCATGGCGCCCCGAGACCGATGGATCCTTAGGGACCCGCGTGGCGGCCTGATCCTGATCCTTGCCCTTCTGGTCCTGTCGCCGAACCTGTACTGGAACGCGGCTAACCATTTCGCGACCGTCGCCCATCTGGGAGACAACACCAACCTCGGCGCCGACCCCGCGCAGAAGTTCCGCATCTCCAAGGCTCTTCAGTTCCTGGGCGAGCAGGCCGGAGTGTTCGGACCCATCCCATTCGCCATCCTTGTCTGGCGCGTCGTCGCCTGGTTGCGTGGCCGGGCGAGCGCCGCCGAGAAGTTCCTGCTGGCCTGGGCGGTGCCGCCGCTGGCGGTGATTACCGTCCAGGCGTTCCTATCACGGGCCAATGCCAATTGGGCGGCCACAGCCTATCCGACGGCGACCGTTCTGGTAGCGCTGTGGCTGGTCGCGTCGGCGCCGCGCTGGATGCGGTATGCGACCGTCGTTCCGCATCTCGTCGCCAGCCTCGCCTTCGTCGTCGTGGTTGCGGTATGGCCGACGCTGCGGATCCCGCAGACCGATCGCGGTTTCTCGCGGATGACCGGATGGGAAGAGATGGCCGACGCGGCTCGGCCCGAGGTGCTGGTCTATCCGGACCTTCCGGTGCTGATGACCGACCGGATCGCCATGGCCTCGATGCTCTACTACATGCGCGACCTGCTCGGGCAGGGCACGCTGCAGACAGGGAAGCGTCCGGTCTATGTCTGGGACTGGAATCGCCGGCCAGAGCACCACTACGAGCTCGCCGTGCCGTTCGACCCGGAGCGGACCGACCGGGCTCTGATGATCACCGACTGGGACAACCCTGAACCGATCCTCGACCATTTCGAGGTGACCGAACAGGTCCGCGTGATCTCCGTCACCAGCTACGGCCGTACCAGACGGCTCGAGATCTGGCTGGTCGGCGGCTTCAAGGGGTGGAAGTAACCAGCATCACGCGACCAGCCGGCCCGCCTCGATCCGCACGACCCGATCCATCGCCTGCGCCACCGCGTCGCGATGGGTGATCATGATCACGGTCTTGTCCGCCATCGTCTCCGCCAGCGCGGCGAGAACGGCCTTCTCGGTCTCGGCGTCGAGCCCCTCGGTCGGCTCGTCGAGCAACAGGATCGGCGCGTCGCGCAGAATGACGCGGGCGAGCGCTATACGCCGCCCTTCCCCGCCCGAGACCGCGACACCCGCCTCGCCAAGCCAGGTGTCGAGCCCCTCCGGCAACTCCGCCACGAAGCGTTCCAGACCGGCGACCCTCAGCGCGTGATCCACTCCGCCGGCATCGGCGTCGGGCGCCCCGAATGTCAGGTTTTCGCGCAGTGTTCCGGCCAGGATAGCCGTTCCCTGCGACAACACGCCAAGCCGCTCGTGATGATCGGCCTGTGCGAGATCCCGTAGATCCAAGCCGCCGATCCGAACAGTGCCGCGATCGGGGTCGTGGAACCGCAGCAGCAAAGAGAGCAGCGTCGACTTGCCGGAGCCCGACGGTCCGACAATCGCGAGCTTCTCTCCGGCCCGTATCGTTAGATCGAGCCCCTCGAGCACCGGTCCCTCGGCACCGGGGTAGGTGAAGCTTACACCTTCCAGACGGATATCGGTTCCGGCTGCCGGTCGGATCGGTCGAAACGGATCGACGACGGCCGGCGGCATCTCGGCGATCTCCCGCAACCGACGCCCCGCCGCCGTGATCCGACCCAGCATCTGGTACGCCAGCGGCAGCGGCGCGATCGCCTCGAATGCGGCCAGGGTAACGAAAGCGGCGATGGCCAGCGTCGGCCCGACCGAGTCTCCAGCCGCTCCGGTCGCCGCCACACCGACCAGCAGGACGGCGATCAGCGCCGTTTGGGTGAGGACCTGGGTCGCCGCAGCGCCGATCGCCGCGATCAGTGCCTGCCGTTCGACGGTCTCGCCGTGGCGCATGGAGGCCCGGTCCGCGTCGGCCAGGGCTGCGGGAACGGCCTGGTTGGCGACCAGATCGGTCAGACCCTGGATTACGTCGATCGCCTGCTGACGCAGCCGCGCGGCCCGCTCTACCTGAAGCCGTCCGACCGACCGACCGGCTCGCTCCGCGAGTGCCGGTACGCCGAGGCCGGCGGCAAGCAGGACCGCCAGCACCGCCACTGCCACCACCGGCGCCACCGAGGACAGGACAATGGCCAAAGCCGACGTCGCCAGAAGCGCCACCAGGCTCGGCGTCAGGAGTTGGATATAGAGTCCGTCCAGCGCGTCGACATCGCCGACCAGACGCGACAACAGATCGCCCGCTCGCAGGCCGCCGATCCGGCCCGGAATCAGCGGGGCCAGACGGTCGAAGAACCAGAGCCGAATGTCGGATAGAACCCGGAACGTCGCCTCGTGGGTGGTCAGCTTCTCGAGGTAGCGCGCCGCCGAGCGGCCGAGGGCGACCGGCCGCAGAACCCAAGCAAGCCCGCCGGCCGCGCCAACGGCAACGGCTCCCGCCAGCCCCAGCAGCGCCAGACCGAGCACGACCACCAGGACGGCGAAAACTGCGCCAAGCAGCATCCAGCCAGCGCGACGGCATGCCAGCCGGACAAAGAAAAGTAGGTCAGCCACCCGGTCGCCCTTTCCCGGAAGGCTGGTCTACGACGCGACCGCGTTCCAATCGGATGACCCGGTCAGCCATCGCCATGATCGCCGGGGAGTGGGTCGCCACGATCACGGTGCGGCCATGCGACAGGGTCCGGATGGCGGAGAGGATCGCCGCCTCGCTGTCCCGGTCCAGATTGGCGGTCGGTTCGTCAAGCAGGACCAGCGGCGCGTCCCGCAGCAGAGCACGCGCCACAGCCACTCGTCTGGCCTCACCACCAGACAGGGCACGACCACCCTCGCCCATCATCGTGTCCAGTCGCTCGGGCAACCGGGCGAGGACGGGTGGAAGCGCGACAGCCTCTAGAGCCGACGCCACGGCCGAGTCGTCGGCGTCGGGTCGGCCGAGAGTGAGGTTGTCCCGCAGCGAGGCGGAGAAGATCCGGACGCGCTGTCCGGCCCAGGCGATCGCCGGGACCAGCGCCCCACCCTCGACCGCGGCGCCGTCGACCGAAACCGTTCCCGAGGTCGGCCGCCGCAAACCGAGCAGGATCGACAGCAGGCTCGACTTGCCGGAACCGCTCTCGCCGACCAGGGCGACCGTCTCCCCCGGCGCGATCTCGAAGCTCACCCCATCGAGCGCAGCCCGCCGACCGCCGGGATAGGCCAGCGAAACGCGATCGAACCGGAGGGTCGGCGCCTTGGCGATCGCCGGGACAGGGCCGTCAACCGGCACCTGTTCTGCCGCTTCCAGGATCTCCAATATGCCCTCGGCAGCGCCGACGGCGGCGGCCTTGTCGTGATAATGAGCGCCGAGACGTCGTAGCGGCTGGAAAATCTCCGGTACCAGGATCAGAAGGAACAGCCCCTGGGTGAGATCCATCGCGCCCGCGCCGAACAGACCTGTGGCGAGATGGACCGCGACCAGGGCGAGCGCGACGGAGGACAGCAGTTCAAGAGCCGTCGAGGAGAGGAAGGCGAGACGCAGGACGCCCATGGTCCGCCGTCGCAGGTCGTCGGAGACCTTACGCATCCGGTCGCGTTCGCGCCCGATCTCACCGAAGAGCTTGAGGGTCGCCAGACCCTGTAGCCGATCGAGAAAGTAGCCGTTCGCCCGTCTGAGCGCCGTCATCTGCGCCCGGGCATGGACGCCCGTACGCCAACCGACGAGCCCCATGATCACCGGCGTCAGCGCCCCGGCGGCCAAGAGCATCCATCCGGAGGGCGGGTCGGTCCAGAACACCGGGATCAGCAGCAGCATCGGCACCGCGCCGGCCAGGATCTGAACCGGATAGAACCGGGATACGAAACCGTCCAGCGCCTCGACCTGATCAACCACCGTCGCGGCAACCGTTCCACTGGCCCGCGCGTCCAGCCAGGCCGGCCCGAGGACCGCGAGCGCGGATAGCAAGCGGCCTCGAATCCCCGATTTGATGCGGCGCGACGCCGCCGATCCGACCGCTTCGGCAACGACGGAGAGCACGCCCCGCAACACGATCACTCCGAACGCGAGGGTGGCCGGCAGCAGAAGGTCCGGCAAAGAGACCCCTTGGATGGCGCCGGCGATCAACCCGGCAACGACCCAGGCTTGCACCACCGCAAGGGCGGCGGCGGCGAATCCGGCCGTCAGCATCCAGACCAACGCGGCCCGCTCGCCGGTGCAAAGTCGCTTGAGCCACGTCATACGGCGACGTTCCGCCGCCCGATCCGATGCCGACAGACCGGTCGGCGCTGACACGGATGCGGCGGTTGCCGATGACGGGGTGGGGGTGGAAATCTCGACCATCGGTGTTGCGGTAGCGCGGGTCAGGTACCCTGTCAAACGCCGCCTCGCACCGCCCACCGACGCTTGACATGTGAGCGGCCATGATCATCTTCGAACCATGTCAGACATGTCATCCTCGGCGCTGGGTCGGAGCGGCGACCGGAAGGTCGGCGTGGAGATCGAATTCGGTGGGATCGGGGCCATGGAAACGGCCCGGATCGTGGGCAACCTGCTGGGCGGCGCCGTTGACGATTCCAGCCCCTACACCGCCACCGTCCGCGACACCTCGATCGGCGACGTGTCGGTCGAACTCGACTGGTCCTGGATCCAGAAGGCGGGAGACGACGGCGGCATCATCGATCAGACCAAGGAGATCCTAGCCGATCTCGGGCGCGACGTGGTGCCGACGGAGATCGTCGCGCCACCGCTGGAAGCCGATCGGCTGAACGAGTTGGATCGTCTTGTCCGAGGTCTTGCCGAGAACGGGGCCAAAGGGACGCGCGCCGGCCTCCTGAACGGCTTCGGTCTTCATCTCAATCCCGAGGTTTGGCAGGCCGACCTGAACGCCTCGACCCTGCGCCGGGTGCTCCAGGCCTATCTGCTGTTGTCGCCGACCCTGCGCCGCGACATTCAAGTCGATTTCACGCGTTCGGTCCTGCCGTTCGTCGCCGCTTTCGGCGACGACTACATGCAACGCGTCATCAGCCCGGATTACGACCCGTCGATGGAAGCCCTGATCGACGACTACATCACGTTCAACCCGACGCGGAACCGCGAACTCGACATGCTGCCGCTGTTCGCCCATATCGACGACAAACGGGTGCGAAACCGGCTGCACGACGAGAAGATATCGTCCCGCCCAACCTTCCACTGGCGTTTGCCGAACGCCGACCTGGAGAACCCGCACTGGACCGTGTCTGACGAGTGGGAGCGATGGCTGACCGTGGAGAACCTCGCCATCGACGATCGCCGGCTGGACCGCGAGGTGGCGGAGTGGGCGCTGGAACGCGCAAGGCCCTGGCTGGAACGACTCTGATGCGCCCGCGGATCGGGATAACGACCGGCAAGCGCAAAGGCCGGGCGATGCGATTGGCGAACGCTTTCAACGTGCTCCTGGCCGGCGGTTGGCCCGTGACCATAGGGCCGGGAATCCGGGAGACCTTCGAGGGTCTCGACGGTCTCATCATCGGCGGCGGCGTGGACATAGAGGCGCGGCTGTACGGAATCGATACCAGCGATGAATGGCCCTACGATCCGGAGCGAGACGCACTGGAACTCGCCGGCATCGACTGGGCCGATTCAGTCGGCGCTCCGATCCTCGGCATTTGCCGGGGAATGCAGCTCCTCAACGTGCATCGCGGGGGTACGCTGTTGCGCGACATCGTGGCTGCCGTGCCGGAATACCGAAACAAGCGCTCGATCCTACCCTGCAAGACCGTCGAGATCGCCGCCGCAACATTGCTGTCCGAAGTCGCGGGCGCCGAACCGTTGATGGTGAATGCCCTGCACCACCAGGCGGTCGATCGGCTCGGCGACGGCTTCGTCGTCGGAGCGCGGGAAACCGTCGGCTTCATTCAGTCAGTGGAGGCGGTGGAGGGTCCGATGCGTCTTGGCGTTCAGTGGCACCCGGAGCTTCTGCCTTGGAGCCACCGTCACAGGTCGGTGTTCTCGGCACTGGTGCGCGACGCCCGCCGAGGACGCTAGCGGCAGTCACCGACCCCCTCGGCGATCAGCGCGTAGCCGAGTACCGGGGCCGGCCGTCCGGTCAAGGGCAGTCGGGCTTCCAAACGACCGGTCACGGCGTTTTCCGGCACGGGGCCGCCGATCTGTGCGACGTGCTCCAGGTGAATCGCTTCGGCCGTCTGGGGATAGCGGGTCTCGTTCCAGATCAGCACGCAGCCGCCCGATCGTTCCAGCGGCGGCGGGCTGTAGAACGGCCGCTTGTTCGACCAGACCCGAACGTCGGGAATGTAGCGCCGGAGGTTGGCGCCGGCATCGGTGGACGGCGAGTCGAAACTCACGATCGTTCCACCCTCGAACCCAGCCGCCCGCAGTTCGGCCGCATAGTCCGACCACGGCATGACCAGACGGCATTTCGTACAGGAAATCGGTTGGACAACGGCTTGGGCCGCCAGCGCACCGAGGGCGGAAATCGCCAACACGCAGAGCACGGCCAGATAACCGCCGATCGCCCGTGGGCTCGCCGCCTCGGACGGGACAAGAGCGAACAGCAGGATCGGCAGCGGCACCAGGACGAAGAGGTAGTGCTCGCGCAGCTTGTCGATCCCCGCGACAGCCATGGCGACGGCGAAAGCGAGCAGCACGAAGACCAGCCATAGACCGAGCCACTGGATCACCGGCCCCTGACCCCCCCCGATCGGTTGCCGTCGCACTGTCCACAGGGCGGAGGCGAAGACCAGCAAGAACAGCGGCAGCATCGGCAGCGAAAAGTCGAAAGCGGCCTTTAGCGCCAGCAGCCCCCGCTCCAAGACGCCTTCGGGCGGCGAATCCGAGACCGCTCCCTCCAGGATCCGCGCCTCGGCAACGGCGAGCCAGGTGTCCATCTGCAAAAGCACGGAGGCGTAGGCGGGTGCCGCAACACCCACCGCCCCCGCCACCGCCATCCAGAACCGTCGGTCGGTTACCACGATCCGCAACGTCGGAACCGCCAGGGCGGCGAGGATCAGCAACCCCGTCGTCGGCGCATAGCTGAACTTGCCGAGAAGGCCGACGGCCATCACGGGCAGCAGCGCGAGGTATCCGCCCGTGCTTGGGAGCCGCGCCAGCCGCAGCAGCAACCAGACGGTCGCCGCCAGGGCCGCGATCAGGGCAAGGCTGTCCATGTAGACCGTGAGCGAGGCCCAGCCGAGAAACCAGAACGCGACAGGCGACAGCGCAGCCGCCGCTGCGAGACGGCGATCGGCGATCGCCTCCCGCGCCGCCAGCAACATGGCGGCGAAGAACGCGGCCAGAAGGCCGTACCGGATCGCGACGGTGGCGCCCAGGCTCGGCCCGAAGACCCGCTCCGCCAATGCCGACATCCATCCGGTGATCGGCGGATTGCCGAAATCGTAGCCCAGCGCGAAACTCTGGCCGTACAGCATGAGCTGGGCCTCGTCGCCGGATGAACCGGACAACAGACCCATTCGGATCAGCCAGGCGGCGGCATAGTACCCCGCGACCGCAGCCATGAAGATACGCCCGCTGCTGAGCAGGAGCGCCGCGGCGCCGAGACGATCGAGGATGGCTGGAATTCGCGACATGGGGCGGGGGACGACCTTCGGTGGAGGCAACCTTCAACCACGCCGGGCGCGGACCCGCAAGATCGACGGGTCGCCGCCCTTGGAGCATCGCTGGTCCGGTGGGTTGCGGACAGCGGCGACCCACCCGCTGCCAACGCACTCCCCGGCCTTGTGCCGGGCGGCGTAGGGGAACTTCTGGTCGCCTGAAGACTGCACCGGGTCCCGAACCGTGCTACCGCACGCCGGCGGGAGAGAGAGGTGAGGCCTTTCCCCGTCCCCGCCGGCGCCCTCACGGGCATCCGGGACCCAGATTCCAGAGCGCGACCGGTCAGGCTGCCTCTCGCTTGGCCGCCTCGTCGTCGGGATCGTAGGCGAGCGACGGCGCCAGCCACCGCTCCACCTCCTCGACCGACATGCCCTTGCGCCGCGCGTAGTCCTCGACCTGGTCGCGTTCGATGCGGCCGAGCCCGAAATACCGGGCTTCGGGGTGCGAGAAGTACCAGCCGGACACGGACGCCGCCGGCATCATGGCAAACGACTCGGTCAACTCGACGCGGGCGGTGTTCCCGGCGTCCAGCAGCGCGAACAGCGTGCCTTTTTCCGTATGGTCGGGGCAGGCCGGGTATCCAGGAGCCGGACGGATCCCCCGGTACTCCTCGGCGATGAGCTGTTCGTTCGTCAGAACCTCTTCGGCCGCATATCCCCAGAATTCCCGGCGCACACGCTCGTGCATCCGTTCGGCGAAGGCTTCGGCCAGCCGGTCCGCGAGCGCTTTGACGAGGATCGAGTTGTACATGTCTCCCGCCTGCTCGAACTCCTTCGCCTTCTCGTCGATCTCGGGACCGGACGTGACGGCGAAACCGCCGAGCCAGTCGCCGCCCTCAGGCGAGATGTAGTCGGACAACGCCAGATTTGCCTTTCGACTCTCGGAGTCTCCCCCTCGCGGCATCTGCTGCCGGAGGGTGTGGACTACCGTCTCACCGGCTCCCGTCTGAAGTCGGATATCGTCGCCATCAGCCCGGGCCGGCCAGAAGCCGATTACGGCGCGCGGCTTCGCCCAGCCCTCGTCGACGATGCGTTTCAGCATCTCCTGGGCGTCGTTCCAGAGCGGGCGCGCGGCCGCGCCGACCGTCGGGTCGTCGAGGATGTCGGGGAACCGTCCCCGGAGCTCCCAGGTGGCGAAAAAGGGCTGCCAGTCGATCCGCTCGACCAATTCGGCCAGAGGATAGTCGTCGAACGTTTTCAGACCTTCGAAAGCCGGCTTCGGCGGGGTGTAGCCGGACCAGTCGATCCTGGCCTTGTTGGCGCGGGCGTCGGCTATAGAAATGCGGGCCCTATCGACCCGACCCTTGCGTCGGCCTTCGGCCATACGGCGGTAGTCGGCGCGGATACCCTCGGCGAAGGCCGCGCGGCGCTCGCGCGACAACAGCTCCTGGACGACGCCGACGGCGCGGCTGGCATCGACGACATGGACCACCGGACCGTTGCCGTAGGCCGGGTCGATCTTCACCGCCGTATGCATCTTCGACGTTGTCGCCCCGCCGATCAGCAGCGGCAGGTCAAGGCCCTCGCGCTGCATCTCGGTGGCGACGTAGACCATTTCGTCCAAGCTCGGCGTGATTAGGCCCGAGAGTCCGATCGCGTCCACTTTCTCCTCAGCCGCGACTTCAAGAATCTTCGCGCAGGGCACCATTACGCCAAGGTCGATCACTTCATAGTTGTTGCACTGCAAGACGACACCGACGATGTTCTTTCCGATGTCGTGAACGTCGCCTTTCACGGTCGCCATGAGGATCTTCCCCTTGGCGCCCTGGGTATCGTCCTTCTCCGCCTCGATATGAGGCAGCAGGACGGCCACGGCCTTCTTCATCACGCGGGCCGACTTGACCACCTGCGGCAGAAACATCTTACCCGCGCCGAACAGGTCCCCAACCACGTTCATGCCGTCCATCAGCGGCCCTTCGATTACGTGGATCGGACGATCGGCCTGCAGCCGGGCCTCCTCGACATCAGCCTCGACGAAGTCGCCGATACCATGCACCAGGGCATGCTCGAGACGCTTCTCAACGGACTGCTCGCGCCATTTATCGTCGACCACCCTGGCCGCGCCGCCGGCTCCGCGGTACTGGTCGGCGATCTCGAGCAGGCGGTCGGTGGCATCCGCGCGCCGGTTCAACAGGACGTCCTCGATGCGCTCGCGCAGGTCGTCCGGAATGTCCTGATACACCGGCAAAGCGCCGGCATTCACGATGGCCATGTCCAGACCGGCGTCGATGGCGTGATAGAGGAAGCAGGCGTGCATCGCCTCACGCACGGCATTGTTGCCGCGGAACGAGAACGAGACGTTGGACACGCCGCCTGACACATGAACGTGCGGCAGGCGTTCCTTGATCATCCTGGTGCCCTCGAAGAAAGCGCGGGCGTAGTCGTTGTGCTCGTCGATGCCAGTGGCGACCGCGAAGATGTTCGGGTCGAAGATGATGTCCTCGGGCGGAAAATCGACTTTCTCCACCAACAACTCATAGGCTCGCTTGCAGATCTCGAACTTGCGCTCGGCGGTCTCCGCCTGACCCTGCTCGTCGAACGCCATGACCACGACGGCGGCGCCGTACCGGCGCACGAGCCGCGCCTGCGCGAGGAACGGTTCCTCGCCCTCCTTCAGGCTTATCGAGTTGACGATCCCCTTGCCTTGTAGACACTTGAGACCTGCCTCGATCACGGTCCATTTGGAGCTGTCCACCATGATCGGCACGCGGCTGATATCCGGCTCGCTGGCGATCAGGTTCAGGAAAGTGGTCATCGCCGCTTCGCTGTCGAGCAGGCCCTCGTCCATGTTGACGTCAAGGATCTGCGCCCCGCTCTCGACCTGCTGCCGGGCGACCTCGAGCGCGGTTTCATAGTCGCTCTCGGCAATGAGTTTGCGGAAGCGGGCGGAGCCGGTGACGTTGGTCCGCTCGCCGATATTGACGAAGGTTCCCTGGCGCTCGGTCAAAATGCACTCCTGAGATCGAAGGGTTCCAGGCCGGATAGACGCAGCCGGCGAGAGAGCTGTGGGACCACGCGGGGCGCGGAGGCTTTCACCTGGCGGGCGATCGCCCGGATATGGTCCGGCGTCGTGCCGCAACAGCCGCCGACGACATTGACGAGACCGTCGCGCGCCCAACCGCCGAGATGGTCCGCGGTCTGCTCCGGCCGCTCGTCGTAGCCGCCGAACTCGTTGGGCAGGCCGGCGTTGGGGTAGGCGGAGACGCGCACGTCGGCCACGCGCGACAGCTCGGCGATATGCGGCCGCAGGTCCTTGGCGCCCAGCGCGCAGTTGAAGCCGACGCTGAACGGATTGGCGTGACGCACCGAGTTCCAGAACGCCTCGGGCGTCTGCCCGGACAGCGTCCGCCCCGAGCGATCGGTGATCGTGCCGCTGATCATGATCGGCAGCCGGGTGCCGGCTTGGTCGAACGCCTCCTCGACGGCGAAAAGCGCCGCCTTCGCGTTCAAGGTATCGAAGACGGTCTCAACCAGGATGATGTCGGCCCCACCTTCGATCAGGCCGAGGGTCGATTCCAGATACGCGTCCCGCAACTCGTCGAAGCTTGTATTGCGCGCGCCCGGGTCGGTGACGTCCGGAGAAATCGATGCCGTCCGGTTGGTCGGGCCGAGCGCGCCGGCGACGAAGGTCGGACGCCCCTCCTCGTCGCGCACCTTGTCGGCGGCGCGGCGGGCGATCCTGGCCCCCTCGATGTTGATCTCCTTCGCCCGGTGCGACAGACCGTAGTCCGCTTGGCTGATCGAGGTCGCGTTGAAGGTATTGGTCTG
The DNA here is from genome assembly GCA_024742275.1 of Alphaproteobacteria bacterium. Taxonomy (GTDB): domain Bacteria; phylum Pseudomonadota; class Alphaproteobacteria; order Thalassobaculales; family Thalassobaculaceae; genus Thalassobaculum. The sequence goes on from JANSYS010000005.1 coordinate 75,713, forward strand.
TGCGATGTCGGCCCCGGCGTCGAAGTACTCCAGATGGATGGCCTCGATCTTCTCCGGCTGGGAAAGGTTCAGGATGTCGTTGTCGCCCTTCAGGTCATCCGGGTGGTCGGCGAAACGGGCGCCGCGAAACTCCTCCTCGGACAGACCGAGACCCTGGATCATGGTCCCCATCGCCCCATCGAGGATCAGCACCCGCTGCTCGGCGAGACTTGAGAGTTCCCGGGCCGCTTGCGTCGTGGCCGATGTAGTCATGAACGTCTCCAAATCGGTCGTATGACAGGCTGTCGGGCGTACCCCGCCGTTCGGTTTCAGCGGTCCGTCACTTGACCAAGCGGGTCAGTTGACGAAACCGTTCAGGCGCCTGCCCTCATCGACGACCGCCCGTCGTTGGCGGCGGCACAGGTAGCCCCGACGCACGCCGTGGTGCCCCGATCCAGGCGTTGTCCGGCCGTAAAGGCGAAGCGGTCGTGCAGGTCCGCCAACTCCCGACCGCACGCCCAATGGGGCGAGGACGGGGCCAGGTCCAGGAACAGCGGCCCTCCGAAAGCGGCCGCTACGTGCTTCAACGTCGACGCGAACGGTTTGTCCAGATTGTCCGGCGCGACCGCGACCGCGTGAGCGGCGACGCCCGCGGCGACGGAGGCCGCTCGAGCAAGATCCTCGGTGACGGCAGCGCGGGCCAATGCACCGAGACGGGTCTCGTAACGCAACTTGACGATCACCGGCACAGACCTGCCCGCGTCCGCCATGCCGCGCCGCACCCCGTCCATGGCAGCGGCAATGCGCGCCGGGCACTGGGCGGTCTCCAGCAGCAGGAGGCCGGCGCCGCCGCCGACCAGACCCGACGCCATCGTCCGGGATGCCGCCTCCACCCGGTCCAGCGGCAGGAAACCGACAAGAGGCGCCAGCGCTTCAACCCGCGCCACGCCCATCACCCGCTGGCCGCCACCGGCATTGCGGATCGCCTTCGACGCATGCTCGGCCGCCATGTAGGAAACGATGAACGCCTCGTCATACATCCGATAGCGATCGAGCCGCTCCGGTGAGGCGCCGCCGGTATTCGTCCGCAGAATGTCGGCTCCCGCCTCCAAATGCCGACGATGAAGATCGACCACGGCGCTCGGCGCTGTGATGTTCAGTTCCTCCAGGCAACACGATCCCGCGAGACCGGAGAGTTCGCCGAACCCGCCGGACACCAGCGCCGGACGGCCCCCGGCGCGCGTCGACGTGACCGTCACCGAGCGTCTCATGCCGCTGCCTCCATTTCCGGGCGCAGCCCGAGACGGCGGCAGATCGCGGTAGTGAGCTGCGGTCGGTTGAGGGTGTAGAAATGGAAATCCTCGACCCCCTCCTCCATCAGCCTCATGCAGAGGTCGCTCGCGGTGGTGGCGGCCACCAGCTGACGGGTCTCCGGATCCTCGTCCAGGCCGTCGAACAGCTCCGCCATCCAGGCAGGAACCACCGCACCGCAGGCCTTGGAGAAGCGGACCACCGTCTTGAAATTGGTCACCGGCAGAATGCCCGGCACCACCGGCACGGTGATCCCCGCCCTGTCGCAGATGTCGCGGAACCGCAGGAAGGTCTCGGCTTCGAAGAAGTACTGGGTGATCGCCCGCGTAGCGCCGGCGTCTATCTTGCGCTTCAGATTGTCGAGATCGGCCTGCGGCGACGGGCTGTCGGGATGAACGTCCGGATAGGCGCCGACCGAGATTTCGAAATCGCCGAGCCGACGCAGGCCCGCGGTGAGCTCCGCCGCATTGGCGTACCCGCCGGGATGCGGTTCGTAGCGTTCGGCACCGGCCGGCGCGTCGCCGCGCAGGGCAACGATGTGCCGGATACCCGCCTCCTGCCAGTCGCGCGCGATGGCGTCGATCTCCTCACGGGTGGCCCCGACGCAGGTCAGATGCGCCGCCGGGGTCATATCGCTCTCGCGGGCCAGACGCTTCACGATCCGACTGGTGCGTTCCCGCGTGCTGCCGCCGGCCCCGTACGTGACGGAGACGAAAGACGGACGATAGGGTTCGAGACGGGAAACCGTATGCCAGAGCTTGGCTTCACCGTCCTCGTCCTTGGGCGGGAAGAATTCGAAGCTGACACGGGGCGTATGGGTCATGGTGGTCATCCCTCAGGAAGCCGCGCGCAGAACGGCAGCGTCCGCACTATCGGTGATCAGGTCTGCGCCCTCGGCCTTCCGGGCGCACCAAAGACAGACGGTCAACGGGTCCCCAGCCAGACTTCCCACCGGCTCGAGAACGAGACCGGCGGTCTTGGCCAGGCGGGCGATCTCGTCTTGCGAGAAGCCGAGCCAGCGATGGGTATGAAGATCGCGCAGTTCCTCGAGATCGTGCGGCGCGAAATCCACGAGGATCGCCCGGCCGCCCGGCTTCAGCACCCGCGCCGCCTCCCGCAGGACGTCGGCCGGAACCTCGGCATAATGGAGGACCATGTTCAGCGTGACCGCGTCGAACCGATCCGCCGGGAACGGCAGGTGGTACATGTCGGCGAGACGCACCTGGCAATTGCTGAGCCCGGCCCGGTCTAATTTGTCCCGGGCGATCTCCAGCATCGGTTTGGCGTTATCGATGCCGACAGCGCTCGTTACATGGTCGGCAAGCTGTTCCAGAACGCGCCCGGTACCGGTGCCGATATCGAGCAGGCTGTCGACCGGCTCGGCGCGCACCGCCTCCATCAGGCTAGCATCGACCAGGGCATCGTCGACATGCAGACCGCGCAACTCTTCCCAGAAAGCCGCGTTCTCCTGGAAGTAGGCAACCGCCCGCTCCGAACGGCGGGCTCGGATCGTTTCCAAACGAGCCAGATCTGTCTTGAGCGTCGCGTCGTCCGCCGGAACCAGAGGCGTGAGCGCGTGGGCGACGTCGCCCCCCGACGTCCGCTCGGCCAGCCGGTAATAGGCGCGGGCGCCCTCACTGTTTCGCTCCAAAACGCCGGCCTCCACCATCAGCTTGAGATGACGCGAAACACGGGGCTGGCTCTGACCGAGAATATCGACGAGTTCGGTGACGGACAGCTCCGAGCGGGCGCACAGAACGAGGATCCGCAGCCGCGTCGGCTCCGCGATCGCCCTCAAACCCGCCAGCACATCTTCCATATCGTCACCTCCAATAACGACATAAGGATATCTTTATGTGTTTATCCTGGCAAGCTGGAATTACGTCCTCAGTCGACCAAAAGTGTTCCCTTGCCGACTCACACCGATAGTCCGCCCGCGGCAATCGCGCGCAATCCCTCCCGGTAGGTCGGATAGGTAAGCGTCACGCCGAGTTCCTCGGAGAGCCGCGTCGTATCCAGGCGCTTGCACTCGCTGTAGAAGCTGCGGGCCATCTCCGACAGTTCGGCGCTGTCGAACGGGACCGGGGTCGGAGGATCGATGCCGAGCAGGCCGGCGGCGAAGACGATGGGGTCGCCCGGCGGACAGGCCTCGGTATCGGCCACATTGTAGATGCCGCCGTCGCGCGGCCGGGCCATCGAAGCAAGCAGGATCGATCCGATATCGTCCACGTGAATTCGATTGAAGACCTGGCCAGGCTTGTCGACGATCCGCGCTTTACCGGCCTTCAGTTGCTCCAGCGCGTTGCGCCCGCCACCGGGACCGTAGATTCCGGCGATCCGGAAGACCTGGACCGCCACGCCTGAACCGGAGAAAGCGTCGAGCCACGCGCGTTCGGCTTCGGCCCGCAGCGCGCCCCGCCGGCTGCCGGGTGTCGGTGGTTCGTCCTCGGTCACCACCCCGCCCTGCCGGTCGCCGTAGACCGCCGGCGTGGAGAGATAGCCGACCCAGCGCAACGACGAGCAGGCTCTCAGATCGCCGCGGTGCCGTTCCAGCGCCGGCACAACGATATCGCGCGGCGGAATGGTGTCGACCAGATGGGTCACGCCGGCGAAAGGTTCCGTCGCGGCGATCGGGGCCGTGCCGTCGAAGACATGGACCGCGAAGCCCTCGGCCGCTTCGAGGGCGGACGCCTTCTCCGCAGATCGGACGGTACCCGACACCCGCCAGCCGGCGTCCCGCATGCGCCGGGCAAGGCGGAACGCGGTGTAGCCAAGGCCGAAGAAGAAGACATGGCCAGAGTCGATGGCGGGCATGGGCAGATCGGGCATGACGGTTTCTCAAGTCGGATGAACTGTCCTCAAGATGTCATGTAAAAGGCCATTTGCCATCCGGCGCCGCGCGGCTATCGTCCCCGGCCATGAGAGCGACCAAGCGCAAGCGGGCGACTCCACCGATCCAGGCCCGGTCCCGGCGCGCCAGGTCCGGCGATGCGCCGTCTCTCTACGCGATTGTCGCCGCCGCGCGGGAGAACCGGCAGTTCGAAACCAGGGAGAGCTTCGAGTCGGCCGTCGCCCCATACATCGAGGCAGGCCTTTGCTGGACTCTGTCGATCGGGCCGAGCCCTGTCGGTTTCGCGGTCATCGATGCCAGGGCCGGCTCGGTGGAAATGCTCTACGTGCATCCGCTGCACGAAGGGAAGACGATCGGCCGGGCGTTGATGCGCCGGGCGCTTGCAGACCTTGTCCGCCTGGGACATCGCTCCGCCTGGCTGGTAACGGCGCGCGACACGAGGGCCGAGCGCTTCTACCGAGCCCAGGGCTGGATTGAGCTGGAAGACGTCGGCCGCGGCTCGGTGAAGCTCGCGAGAACACTCAGCGGGTTGTGAGGAACCAGGCCTCCCAAGAGACGCACGGCCCGTAGCCAGGCGACGGGTTGCGCCAGATGATCCTGGAGACCTACCCGGCGCGACGCCGACGCCGGCGACGTCCTTCTCCGTCACCGCCCGCCGCTCCCGGATCCGGCCGCTCCGGCAGCGTCACCGCCGTCGCGAGATTCGGGAACGGTGCCGTCCGGTGCGGCAACGCCATGGCGTCGACGAAATGCTCCTGGAAACGGGGCTCGACCGCCGTCTCCACCTTTTCCACCCGGCGGACCACCCGTTCGATCTCCCGGCGCGCTTCGGCATTGAGCAGCGCCATGCGCGCACCGGTTCCGGCGGCATTGCCGACCGACCAGACCTTCTCCAGGCGACAGTCCGGTATCATCCCGAGAACCATCGCGTACTTGGTGTCGATGTGACTGCCGAAGGCTCCGGCCAGGATGACACGATCGACGGTTTCGACACCCATCTTGTCCATCAGCAGAGCGGCCCCGGCATAGAGTGCCGCCTTGGCGAGTTGGATGGCCCGCACGTCGGTCTGGGTAACCACGACCTCCGGCGACAGACGATAGGAGAATGTGCGCCCGTCGCTCTCGATACGCGGAGTGCGGGCAGCCATGGCGCCATCAATGGTGCCATCTGTCTTCAACAAGCCGGTCAGCACCATCTCGGCTAGCACCTCGATGATTCCCGAGCCGCAGATCCCGGTGACGCCGGTCCGCCAAATCTCCGACTGAAATCCGTCATCGTCGGACCAGAGATCGACACCGATCACCTTGAATTTCGGCTCCAGGGTATCCGGGTCGATACGCACCCGCTCGATGGCTCCCGGCGCCGCTCGCTGGCCGCAGGTGATCTGCGCGCCTTCGAATGCCGGCCCCGTCGGTGACGACGCCGCGAGCAGTCTATCGCGGTTGCCCAGCACGATCTCGGCATTGGTGCCGACGTCGACGATCAGGGTCATCTCCTCCTGCTGGTGCGGTCCCTCGGACAAGATCACCGCCGCCGTGTCCGCGCCGACATGGCCCGCGATGCAGGGCAAACCGTAGGTCCGTGCGTCCGGGTGCAGGGTGATTCCGAGCTCGCTGGCGTGTACGTTCACAGCGGTATCGATGGCCAGGGCGAAGGGCGCTCCGCCAAGTTCCGTGGGATCGATCCCAAGCATCAGGTGGTGCATGATCGGGTTGCCGACGAAAACCAGGTCGACGATATCCTCGACGTTGATCCCGGCCTCCTGAGCGACCTGAGCGGACAGGTGGTTGACCGCCTCGCGCACGACCTTGGTCAGCTCGACCTCGCCGCCCGGATTCATCATGACGTAGGAGACCCGGCTCATCAGGTCTTCGCCGAAGCGGATCTGCGGGTTCATCACCCCGCTCGAGGCCAAGACCTCCCCGGTCCCGAGATCGCAGAGATGCGCGGACATGGTGGTCGACCCGATGTCGACGGCGAGACCGAAGATCCGGTCCTTGAATCCCGGCCAGACGCCAGTGACCCGACGCCCCTCGCGCAGGCAGACCGTGACCTTCCAGCCGCCGTCGCGCAAAGCCTTCTGGAGATAGCCGAGCACCGGTAGATCGCAGGTCACATCCTCCGCGATCCCCCAGTCGGGCCACTGTTCACGCAGGCTTTCGCATAGCCTGCGGAAATCGCCGGACGGTTCGTGCATGTCCGGCTCGCGCACCTCGACGAAGTGCAACTTGTGGATCGGTTTGATCTCGATCGCCCGGACCTCGGCCCGCTTGCGAACGATCTGGCGGTGGACCTGGCTGGTCTCGGGAACGTCGATGACGGCGTTGCCGAGTAGGCGGGTCGAGCAGGACAGCCGGCGTCCGGGAGCCAAGCCACGCTTCTCGCGATAGCGCAGTTCGTTTCGGGCCGGTTCGCTCAGGTTGGCGCTTCGGCTGTCGACCTGGAATTTGGAGAAGGTGCCTTCGCTGAGCGTGACCTGGCAGCGCCCGCAGAGACCACGCCCGCCACACACGGAGTCGATATCGACGCCGAGAGCGCGGGCGGCCTGAAGCACCGGCGTTCCGATCGGGAAGGTTCCTCGACGACCGGATGGCGTGAAGACGACAAAGGCCTCCCCCGCATCGTCATCGTTCGATGCGGGCCGGGTCATCCCGGCGGTGGTCCTGGCGTCATCCATGTTCCGTGCGTCGGCTCTCCCTTTGTTGGCGCGTCACGGGGCTCAGGCCCGCCGCCGCCGCCGCTCCCGACCGCCCCGGGCGCCAAGCGCCTCCTGGCCATCTGCGGCCGGCTCGCGGAAGCGCTTGATCCAACGGCGGCATTCCGGGTCATGGCCCATCATCACATCGGCTCCCATCACGCCGGCCATCTCCTCGGCATGCAGAGGGTTCATGATAGCGGAGGTCATGCCGGCGCCGATGGCCATGGACAGGAACGACGCGTTCAGGGCGTGGCGGTTCGGCAGCCCGAAGGAAATGTTCGACGCGCCGCAGGTGGTGTTCACGCCAAGCTCTTCCCGCAGACGGCGGATCAGCCGCATGGCCGAGTGGCCGGCCATATTGAGCGCGCCGACCGGCATCACCAATGGGTCGACCACGACATCGGCGCGCGGAATTCCATAGTCCTCGGCCCGTTCGACGATTTTCTTGGCAACCTCGTATCGCACGTCGGGATCTTCGGAGATTCCCGTCTCATCATTCGAGATCGCGACAACGGCGGCGCCATATCTCTTGACCAGGGGCAGCACGACCTCAAGCCGCTCCTCCTCACCGGTGACCGAGTTCACCAGCGCCTTTCCCTGATACACGGCCAGGCCCGCCTCCAACGCCTCGACGATCGAGCTGTCGATCGAGAGGGGGACGTCGGTGATCGACTGCACCAGCTTGATCGACTGGGCCAGGATCGCCGGCTCGTCGGCCAGGGGGATACCGGCATTGACGTCGAGCATTGTGGCGCCGGCCTCGACCTGCGCGCGGGCGTCGGATTCGACCCGACTGAAGTCGCCGGCGGCCATTTCGGCGGCGAGGAGTTTGCGGCCCGTCGGATTGATGCGCTCGCCGATCACGCAGAAGGGCCGCTCAAACCCGATGGCGATTTCCTTGGTGGCGGAACTGACGACGGTGTCGACCATGGGGCGGGTCTCCGGAATGCGCTATGCGGGACGGTTAGGAAGCCACGCGGGAACGGTCGGCTGCGCCGAAAAGGATGGCGGATTTTCGCGTATCCACCGCGATATCGCCGGCGGCAACGGCATTGGCCCACTCGGCGGTCTTCGCCAGCCCCCCGAAGGGATAGAAATGCAATTTCTCGATGCCGCAATCGGGATCGACGGCCTTGTACTCGGCCAAATCCAGGATCAGCTTGTCCGGAGCCTGCACGAGCATGAGCTTGGCGAGGTTGCGCGCCTGCCGGGTCAGCACACGGATCGACGGACCGATTCCCGACATCTGCGCGAACTTCAGCAGGGTCTTGAGCGTCGCCAAGCCGGGAACGCCGAGATGGATCGGCAAGGTGTTGCCCCAAGAGCGGATGCGCTTGTCCCAGGCGATGATCGCGGCCGGATCGAAGCAGAACTGCGTCTCGATATACAGCTCCAACCCACGCTCGGCCGCAAAGCGGTTCTTCCAGAGCAACGCGTCCTTCAACCCTGTCTCGTCGATGTCGGGGCTACCCTCGGGGTGCCCGGCGACGCCGATCCTGGAGATGCCATGGGCCTCGAACAGGCCGGTCGCCAGCATGTCCATGGAGGACGCGAAAGGGCCCACGGGCCGGTCCAGGCCGCCGGCGATGGCGAGCGCCTGGGTCACGCCCGCCTCGTCGGTTAGCCGCCCTAGCGTCCGGTCGAGCATCGCGGCGTCCGGCAGCGACCTGGCGGCGATATGCGGCACCGGCTCGAAACCCTCACGACGCAGGCGCGTCGCGACGGCGATCGTGTCCTCGATATCGCTGCGTGGCAGGAAGGTGACGTTGACCGTCGTGCCCGGCGCCAGATGATCGGCGAAGGATGCGACCTTGGCGGCGGAGGCCGGGGTGGTTTCGACGGAGAAACCCTGCATCAGGGCGGTCACGTCATGCGCGGTCACAGATCCCATCCATGTCCCCTTTCCCGTGCCGGCAACGTCCCGGCTGCCCGATCTGTATGAGGCTTTCCCGCAGTGTCGGATTGCCGCATCTCGTCATCCTCAATCTCAAATGCGACAAGCCGCGATTGTGAAGCGCGGATAAAGACGATTGGATTGCGCGCCGGCGTCGGCTGAGGCAGACCGAACACGACCCGCCGAACCGGCGGAAGACACCCCACGAGGCGAGACCCGATGCAAGAGCGCAGCCGCACCTACTCCTGGCAGAACACCGCCCCGTTGGCCGAAGCGACGAAGGCGCTGGACGGTCTCACACTTCTGTCGAAGGTTGCTTCCGGCGAGCTTCCGGCCCCGAGCATCGCCGCGACCATGGGGTTCAGGCTGGCCGAGGTGGCGGAAGGACGGGCGGTCTTCGAGGGCGCTTGGCAGGAGTTCCTGACCAACCCCGCCGGAACGGTCCATGGCGGCTGGTACGGCACGATCCTGGACAGCGCCATGGGCTGCGCGGTGCATACAACCTTGCCGGCGGGCACCGGCTACACGACGCTTGAGTACAAGGTGAACATCACCCGCGGCGTCGGACCCGACACCGGCACGCTGCGCGCCGAAGGGACCGTCGTCCATCGCGGCCGGCGCACGGCGACGGCGGAAGCGACCCTGGTCGATGCCAACGGAAAGGTGTTCGCCCACGCGACGACGACCTGCATCATTCTGTGACGACGGTGTTTGAGCGCCCTCTCTACGCCCGGACCAGGTCCCGCGACAGGCCGCTCAGGACCTCCGGCGCGCCGTCGGTCACGACCACGGTCTCGCCCAATCCCATGGCAAGCCCCCGCCGGGTGTCGCCGAGCATGACGTGTGGGAAAAACACCATGCCGGGCCTCAGTTCCAACGGGTTGCCGGCGTAAATCATCGGCGGCACGTCCATCCAGGACGGCCGGTAGGTCGCCCCCAGGGAATAGCCGCAGGCGGCATAGCGAACCTCTCCATACCCGGCCGCATCGAGACGCGCCCGGTGGATCTCGTCCACCCGGCCCAGGGGCGCGCCCGGACGGAATGCCTCCAGCATTTCCTCCAAGGTGTCGCGCACCAGCGCGTGCATCTCCCGCTGGATGTCCGAGACGGGTCCGACCGTCACGCAACGCTCGATGCAGGCGTTGTAGCGGCGATAGGTTCCCGCCAACTCGACCATGATCAGATCGCTCTCGCTCAATCCCCTGGCACCGCCGACCCCGCGGCCATAGACGGCACGGGAGCCGGAATTCACCAGAGGACCTGCAGGCGGCATGTCGCCACCGCCTTCCAGCATCGCCTTCATCGCGGCCGCGGTCAGGGCGCTGTCCAGCACGCCGGGACCGGCCGTCTCGGCGATCGCGGTCACGGCCGCATCGGCAAGCCGCGCCGCCCGGCGCATCAGGTCCAGTTCGGCGGGAGACTTCACCACGCGCAGGCCGCGCACGATATCGCTCGCCTCGATCAGGTCGACGATACCCTCGGCGACGCCGTAGACGGCGCGACAGTTGAAGCCCGTGAGCGAATGGCTGTCGGTCTCGATCCCGACGCGGCAACCGGCCAGGTCATATTCCGTCAGAATTCCGAGCAGATCCTGCGCCGGATCCGCGTCCTCGGCGTTCAGCCAGACCTTGATGTCGTCCAGCAAGGACGTGTCGCGTGCCTGAGCCACGTCGGGACGACGGCACAACAGCGTCGTCGGCCGATCATCGGCGTGCAATACCGCGCATTGGAAGAAGACGTATCCGCCGCCGTCATAGCCGAAAAGGTAGTAGAGGCTCTCCTGGGCGAACACGATCAGCGCGTCGAGCCCTCTCACCGCCATCTCCCGCCGGGCTGCGGCGACCCGGGCACCGTATTCGGCGTCGGCGAAGGGACGGACGGCGGGCGTCGCCAACGCGCTCAGGTCCGGTCGTCTCGGCGGTCGCGGGCCACGTACTCGCCGGTCCGCTCGTCCCGCACGAGGTCGACGACGTCGCCGTGCGCGGGCGAACCGTCGCGACCTGATCCCCGCCGTCCACCCTCATCGGGTCGGGGCCCGGCATTCGCCTGTTTGACCTTGGCCTTTCGCGCCGCATCCAACCGTCCGATAAGCCTGAAACCGAACCAGACGGCTCCGATGATGGCGGCGAGAGCGACAAGCTTCGTGATACTGAACATGACCGTAGATTTGACCGACGACACCGTGCGGCGCAAGAGCGTTGGTCAGCCTTCCCCCCTCGCCCGCGCTTCGTATTGAACCACGGTATAGCCATCCTTCGGCCTTTCACCGACGAGTTCGAAGCCGAGGGACTCCAGCAATCTGCGGGAAATGGCATTGTCGCCCCGGGCAAACGCCACGAGCGTGGGCTGACCGAGCGGCCCGAAGCCATGCTCCACCGTCGCCGTCGCCGCTTCCCGGGCGTAGCCTTTTCGCCGGGCGGCGGTCAGCAGACCGTAGCTGAGTTCCGGGATGGTACCCTGCTCAGGCGCCCGCAATCCGCATTCGCCGAGGAACGCGCCGGTATCCCGTTCGATCACGGCGAACATGCCGTAGCCGTGCGAGCTCCACTGGGCGATCATCCGATTGACGACCTGCGATGCGGCTGACGTGTCCAGCACGCCGAGCTTGCGGACCGACATCACCGCGGGATCGCCGAGGAAGGCGATCAGGTTCTCGCGATGCCGCTCGGCGGCGGGTTCGAGGATAAGCCGTTCCGTCTGGATGGCGGTCGGTTCGGCCATCGACGGCGTCACAGGCCGAAACGCGACCACATGGCCCGCTCCCCGACCGCCGCCATCATACCGTCGCCCCAGGCGATCGGATCCGCCGCAGCACCGAAGCGCAGACGGTCAAGCAGCGAGCGGCTGCGTTCGATAACCCGGAACCGGGTCTTGTCGCCATGGCGCTCCCGCATGGTCCGTCGCAGCTCGCCTTCGCCATCGGCCAGCCCGTATTGAATCCCGCGGATACCGGTCCAGAACTTGCCCTCGAACAGCTCCGGCTCCTCCCCGGCGTTCAAGTGGGCGCCGCGCCGATCGCGAACCCAGTCGATGAACTGGTGATGCAGCTCGACCTGGATCGCCTTGAGATGGGCCACGTCCTCGTCGCGCTCCGGGCGGAAGGGGTCCAGCAACGCCTTGCGCGCGCCAGCCGTATGGACCCGGCGCTCGATCCCGAGCTTCTCCATCGCGTCGACGAAGCCGAACCCGGCACTCACCACGCCGATGGATCCGACAATGGACGCCGGACGGACCAGGATCTCATCTGCCGCGCAGGCGATCCAGTAACCGCCCGACGCCGCGACGTCCTCGACGAAGGCGGTAACCGGCTTCTCGTGCTCGGCGGCAAGATCGCGGATACGGCGGGCGATCAGATCGGACTGCACGGGAGAGCCGCCCGGCGAGTTGATGACCAGGGCGACCGCGGTTACGCGCTTCGATCTGAAGGCCGCCTCCAGCACGGGGGCCATGGTGTCGATGGACAGACCCCGGCGCCCGGGACCGAAGCCTCCGATCACACCGCGCAGGGGAACGACGGACACGGTCGGCGGAGGTGTCCGGAACCGGTCGAGAACGGGATCATAGAATGCCATGGAGCGTTAAATAAGCTCGGGGAGCCTAAAGATCGAGAGGGGCGCCACGCAGGACCGCCTCAGCCGCCTCGGTATAGCCCCCGTCCGCTCCGTGAAGGACCAGACCGGCGGCGAGGCGCAAGGGCGCCCGCCCCCCCCGAACGGCTCGGACAAGCACGCGGCCCGCATCCCTCCCCGCCTTCGGATAGAGCGGGAAGACGACGGCGGAACCGAAGCCGCGTGCGCATGCCGCGAAAATATCGTCCAGCCGGTCGGCCCGATGGACGACGGTAAGCGTTCCCTTGTGTCGCAGGCATCGGCGCGCGACGGCGACCCAGTCGGCCAGACCTGCGCCGTCCTCCACGCCTGCCGCCGCCCGGCCGGCTTCGGGCGACGGATCAGCGCGGCCCGGCGGCAGGTACGGCGGGTTCATGACCACATGATCGATGCACCCAGCCTCCCAGGGGCCGGGAATCTCGGTCAGGTCGGTCGTTTCGATGCGGCCGGCAAAGCCGTTGGCCGCCAAGGTGCGTCGGGAAAGGTCCGCCATGGCCGGATCGCGTTCGACGCCGATCACCTCGAGTCCGGCCACGCGACCGGCCAGGCAGGCGAACACCGCCCCCGCGCCGCAGCCGAGATCGACCAGCCGCTCGTCCTGCCGCGCGGGAACCGAAGCGGCGAGCAGAACCGGATCGATAGCGGCGCGATAGCCGGTCTTGGGCTGTATCAGCCGCACCCGGCCGTCGAGCAGAAGGTCCACGGTGGTTTCCATCTCCGCCACGCTGCCCTTTCCTTCCCTATATCGTGGCCTCACCACACACCCCGTCCGCAAGTCACTCTCCGGGTTCATTCCGGGGCGCACTCCAAGAGACGGGACTGAACGCAAAGGATAAGACGTCGGCATCCGGAAAGCCCATAGGCAGGCCCCGGAATAAATCCGGGCAGTGAGATCGGGTACCGGGGAGGGAGGAAGAAGCCGGAGGCCTATTTCGGATCAGGCGCCTCGCCCAATTCGTCAAGCAGAGACGCGGCAGCGTCATAGTCCTCGTTCAGCACCATCAGCCGCCGCGGGATGGCGCCGGCACTGCCTTCCAGAACGCTCATGCCGCCGTCCATGACCACGCTTTCGATCCCTTCAGCCCGCAACAGGGCCTCGAGATAGGAAAGCCTCACGACATCGTTGGTGCGCAGCAGTTCGCGCATGCTGTGGTCCGCCTCCATCGGGGCCGGGGCAAGACTGGTTGACTTCGTCCTCCGACCGTCCTTTCTATGCTCGCACAGCACACAGAGGCGTCAAGGAACGCCGCAGGAGCGATACCGTGTCCGTTACCGCACCGGCTTCTCAAACCGTCGGCGACAGCGCCGAACGCCGACCCAGCTTCAACGCGCTGCGTGATCTGGTCGCCGCCGATATGGCCAAGGTCAACGAGACGATCATCCGCGAGATGCACAGCCCGGTCGCGCTGATTCCGCAGTTGGCCGGACATATCGTCGCGTCGGGCGGCAAGCGGCTGCGGCCGATGCTGACACTCGCCTCGGCCGGTCTGGTCGGCTACGAGGGAGAGCGCCACATCAACCTCGCCGCCTGCGTCGAGTTCATTCATACGGCCACCCTGCTGCATGACGACGTGGTCGACGAGAGCGCCCTGCGCCGCGGCAAGGACACGGCCAACGCCGTCTGGGGCAACCAGGCGAGCGTGCTGGTCGGCGATTTCCTGTTCAGTCGGGCCTTCCAGCTCATGGTCGCCGACGGCTCGCTCAAGGTGCTCAAGATCCTGTCCGACGCCTCGGCCGTCATCGCCGAGGGCGAGGTCCATCAGCTGGTGACGACCAACGACGTGGAGACAACGGAGGCCGCCTATCTCGAAGTGATCGAGAGCAAGACGGCGGTTCTGTTCGCCGCCGCCGCGCAGATCGGCGCGGTGGTCGCGGATCGTCCGGACGGCGAGGAGACGGCGCTCGAGTCCTTCGGTCGGAACCTGGGCGTGGCCTTCCAACTGGTCGACGACGTTCTCGACTACTCGGCCGAGCAGGAAGCGCTCGGCAAGACCGTCGGCGACGATTTCCGCGAGGGCAAGGTGACCCTGCCGGTGATCCTGGCCTATGCCGCCGCCGACGACGAGGAGCGCGCATTCTGGGCGCGGGTCATCGGCGAGCTCGATCAGCGGGACGGCGACTTGGCGCATGCCCAGGCCCTGATGGCGAAGCACGGAACGCTTGCCAAGTCCCTGGCACGTGCCCGGGACTATGCCGACGCGGCCCAACGCGACCTGGACCTCTTCGCCCCCACCGCCCACCGCCGGGCGCTGGAGGAGGTCATCGATTTCTGCGTCGACCGGGCGTACTGAGCGTGCCCCTCGGACGCGCGGGCAGCCTGTGACCATCCGCATTCTCGGCCGGGCGAATTCCTTCAACGTGCGCAAAGTGCTCTGGGCCTGCGACGAACTCGGCGTCCCGTTCACTCGCGAGGATTGGGGTCGCGGCTTCAGGCCGACGACCGATCCCGCATTCCAGGCAATCAACCCGATCGGGCTCGTCCCCGCGGTAGTGCTGGAAGACGGCACGGTCCTGCGCGAGAGCAACACGATCGTCCGCTACCTCGCGACCGTCTGTGGCAACACCACGCTCTATCCGGCCGATCCGGTTGCCCGGGCCGGTGTCGAGCAATGGATGGACTGGGCCAACTACGAGACCTCGACCTCCCTGCGCGGCGCCTTCCTCGGCGGCCAGCTCGACGAGCCGCCCTGGAACCATCCGTGGTTCGTCGCCCAGGGTCGCGCCCAGATCACCAAGGAAGTCGGTCAGCTCGACGCGCATCTGGCCTCAACGGGGCCTTACATGACGGGGGATACCTTCACCCTTGCCGACATCCCGATCGGGCTGGTGGTGAACCGCTGGTTCAATCTGCGCTTCGACGGCAAGCCGGATTACCCGAACATGGCGCGCTACTACGAGACCCTGAGCGAGCGGCCGGCCTTCCTGACGCATGGGCGCAACGGGCTGCCGTAACGGACCTGCGGCGGCTAACCGCAGAGCGCCACGATCTCCGCGTGCAGCGGCGCCGGGATCGCCGCACCCTCCGTGGCGGTCTTGGCCCGGTTGGCGTGGCGGCGGCCGGCGGGCAGGCGGGTTCCCTCCTCGGCCAGGATCCGGTCGAACAGCAGCTCCGCGTGGGCGGCCCAGCCGTCGGCATCGCCGAGGCGGCCGGGATCGATCGCCAGCATGAACTCGCCGCCGTTCGGCGGACCGCCGTCCTTTGGATCGCTCTCAAACGCCTCGAAGCTGAACTTGTCGCCGATCAGGGCACCGGCCAGGAGCTCCACCATGAGGGCGATCGACGCGCCCTTGTAGCCGCCGAAAGGCAGTTGCGCACCGCCGTCGAGGATCGCCTTCGGATCGGTCGTACCGTGGCCGTCCCTATCGATGCCGGTCCCCGGCGGCACGTCATGGCCGTCGCGGGCGGCGATCATGATCTCTCCCCGTGCCAGCGCGGAGGAGGCCTGGTCGAACACCATCGGGGCCTTGCCCGGCCTCGGCCATCCAAAGGACATTGGATTGGTGCCGTAGATCGGCGTCCGGCCGCCCGGATGGGTCACGTACGGGAAGGCGGCGGTGAAGGCGAAGGCGCAGAGGCCGGCTTCGGCCAACGGTTCGACTTCGTACCAGAGCGCCTGAAAATGGTGGACGTTGGTGATCGCCAACGCCGCCACGCCCTGGGCACGGGCGCGCTCGATGAGCGGGTCCCGGCCGACCTGCTGGGCGAGCGGCGCAAAGCCGCCATCGCCGGCCACCCGCAGCGCCGCCGGGGCGAGATCCTCCAGAACCGGCCTGGCCCGACCGTTGGCCTTTCCGCTCTTGAGCGACTTGACGTAGCCGGGCACCCTGAAGAGGCCGTGGCTCTTGGCCCCGTCGCGTTCGGCGTTGTGGATCACGTCGGCGACAGCCTCGGCATTGGCCTGATCGCAGCCGTTGGCGAGGAAACACCGGATGGTGAGGTCGCGCACCTCATCCAGGGTCAAAGTAACGGTCGCGCTGTCGCCGCTGGACATGGGCAGGCCTCCGGGTTGCCGGCATGAAACGGTCGACCCATATCGACCGGCCGCCAGCAAAGCAGAGCCGGACCGCCGACGAAACCCCTTGCCGTCACCGGGCAAAGCCGGCGCGTGGACAGCGCCGTTCGCGGCAGGTCGTTCTAAGTGCGGAATGGGATGAGTTCGTCCTTGATGCGCCGATGCCTGTCCGCTATATCACGCCCTCGCCTCCCGGCGGGCCGTTCTGCGGCCCGTCCTCAGGTCCGGTCGGGGAGTAGCTCAGCCTGGTAGAGCACTGTCTTCGGGAGGCAGGGGCCGGAGGTTCGAATCCTCTCTCCCCGACCAACTTCTTCTAGCTATTTCTGGACGCTGCAACTCGGTGGTCTGCGGAGACCGTGGCGCTTCTGCCGAACGATCTCCACACCGTCGCTTATCGTCAGTTTTTCGCCGTCCCGGCTCCACCCTCTTTGTGCGGCGGCAGCGATGCGTAGTAGGTCGCCAAGGCGTCGATATCCGGATCGGCAAGCCGATGGCTGACAATCGACATTGGGTTGTACGTCAACGAGTTGCCTCTTCCGTGGTCCCGGAACAGGCGCATCTGGTTGGCCAAGTAAGTCTGGTTCTGGCCGGCGATCTGCGGCATCGCGGCCGCCCGGTCGGCCACGTCGCCGTGGCACCCCTGACATGCCTGAACGGCGGCCGCTGTTGGTACACCCGGCGATACGTCCGCACTCGCCCGTTCGCCGGCCGGAATCCCTTTTAGGGCGATTTCCTGGCCCCGAGCCAGGAGTTGGGGATCCACCTCGCCATCCAGCGAGGGGCCGCGCGACGGTTTGGCCTCTGCGCCGCCGATGTCCCGTGCCAGCCGCTTGATATCGTCGGGCGACAGATTGGCCGCAACGGGCCACATGATCCCACTCTGTCGATCACCGCTGGCGAAGGCATTGAGACTCTGCGTCAAGTATTCAGGGGACTGAAGGGTAAGATTAGGCGCCGCCCCGCCGCTTCGCCCAGCACCGTCGGCTCCGTGGCACGACACGCAGGCCGAGGCGATGGACTCCATCGGTCGGAGATTGACAAAGCCCGTCGCCGGCCGGTCGGCAGCATGCGGTGAAGCGAAGATCGATTGCGCGTCGCCCGGAAGATAGGGTCGTTGGCCTTTGCCCCGCAGCGAACTGCCATCGGTGCCGGTGGCCGCGAGCGTTGTGGCAGGACCATCATCGCCAAAGGCCAGCTGTTCGTATCGGGCTCGATCCATGCCAGGAAGCGCTTTTAGAAAAGCGACCACCGCCCACACCTCGTCGGGCCGGTTTGAGACCGGCCAAGCCGGCATCGCGGAGTAGCGCACACCGCCGTCAACGATGTGGAACAGTTCGCCGTCTGAATAGGTATTTGCCGCTTCCAGCAGCATCGGCGGCTCCGGTCTCATCGACAGGGCGACCGGATTCTGCCCAATCCCCGGAGCGCCGTGGCAAGTGGCGCAGACATTTGCATAGTGAGCGGCACCGAGCATGATCATTGCCGGATCGTCCAAAGAGACCGACGCCGGCAGCGGTTCGGCATGCGCGGCCACACTTCGTTGAAATGTCCCGTGAAGCACGCGCGCCCATCCTTCGGGGTGCGGGGCGGTCGCGCTCAGGTCGAGGACGCCCGTCAACATGACTGCCGCCGCCCCGGCAATGCCGACGGCGCCGAAGGCGAGACCCGCACCAACCCAATGAAGGGCGCGCGTCGGCAGGAAACCGAGGACAATGCCCCGGATGGTTGCATCGGAATCGGGCGCGTTGGGGTGTTCTGACAATTTTGGCACTACTGGCACTCCAAAACTGAAAATCAAACGCCCCTATTCAGGTTAGCGGCCGTCTTTCACTCGCACCAGATGCTCTTCGCGCTCTGCCTACGGAAACCGGTAGCCGTCTCGAGAGCGGCTGACCGCCCCGAACACGCCGAGCAGAGCGCCCGACGGAGTCGCATGCGCCCAGTCGGTTTTTCCGGGACGTCCTGGTGACCCTGGTTCGCAGCACGATTGGATAAGGGGACCGTACAGAAGCTCGGCAGACGACCTTCAGATGAAAAGCGTCATCGTCGCCTCTCGATCAGGCCAGCGAATGGGTGTGGCCGTCGACGGAGAATGCCTGGCCGGAGATCTTCGATCCCGCAGGCGACGCCAGGAAGAGCGCTGCCTCGGCCACGTCGTCGGCGCTGACCCAACTGCGCAGGGAGACGCCTGCCACGTAGCGGGACCGAAGGTCCGCTTCGGTCAAGCCGGTCGCCTTCGCCTCATTGGCCAGAACCCGATCCATACGGTCGCCTTCGACGGATCCCGGACAGATGGCGTTGACCCTTACACCGAAAGGTCCGAGTTCCATCGCCAGCGTCTTCATCAGCCCGACGACGCCCCATTTCGACGTCGCGTAGGGGCTTCGGTGCGGATAGCCGTGGAGCCCGGCGGACGACGCCATCAGGATCAGAGATCCGCCGCCGCCCCGCTTCAGGACCCGCGCCGCCCAGCGGCACGTCAGGAACGCACCGTCCAAATTGACCGCCAGGCAGGCCCGCCAGTCCGCGAGCGTCTGTTCCTCGATGACACCCGCCGGGCCGCCGGTTCCCGCATTCGCTATGACGATATCCGCCCCACCCCAACGTTGCTCGACCTCGTCGAAGAACGTTGTCATCTGGTCTTCGTCGGTCACATCGGCTGTCGCAGTCACGGCGGCCGGGAACTCAGCCCGTGCCGCCTCGACCGCCGCCGCATCGACATCGCAGATCGCCACGCTCGCGCCGGCCGCCGCAAAACGTCGTGCGAAGGTCAATCCGATCCCCGATGCTCCGGCGGTGACGACGACACGGGCGTCACGGAAATCGAGAGACGTCTTCATGCGAACCTCGGCGTAGATCGGAAGTGCTGCCTGTCGAATGCGCGACCGTCACCGAAGTCCGAGACGGTCAACGAAACATGCCGCTCAGCGGGATCGACCTTCCAACCCGTCGGCGGCCGCTCCGCTGGCACCGGGCACCCGCATCTCGAAGACTTCGGTGACGCTGGTGTAGTCGTAATAGCCGAGCCGCGCGAGCGGCCGGATCCTGGCGATATCGAGTTTTCCCTCGGGTGTCACCACGTCCTCGTCCACATGAATTCGCACCACTTCTCCGTAGACCACGTCGACCCACCCGTGGTTGGAGTTTCCCTGAAGCCGATGGGTCGAGAGATAGCGGCATTCGAAATGGGCGGGACTCTCGGCGACCCTGGGTCCCGGCGCATCAATGCAGGGGGCTTTGGTGACACCGGCCCGCTCGAACTCGTCGACGTCGGACGACAGTTCCATGGCCGTGATGTTCACCGCCTCGCGCAGATCGTACGTCGCCATATTCCAGACGAACCAGCCGGTTTGTTCGGCGTTGAGGACCGTGTCCTTGCGCCGGCCGTCGCTAAGCTGGTTGGCGGCAAACATGACCATTGGCGGATCGAAGGTCAGGTTCTGCCATTGGCTATAGGGCGCCAGATTCGGCACGCCTCCCCGCGAGACGGTCGAGAGCCAACCGATCGGTCTCGGCACGGTACAGCTCTTGAAAGGAGAAAACGGTAGAGGACAGGGATCGGTCGCAGGGGCGTAATGCATCTGATCTCTCCTGGAGGTCGAAGGCACGGACCTCACAGTATCGGGCTCACGGAAGTTCGGACACCAGCCTTATCGACGGCTCAAGTTTCGCCCCCGAGCATCGGCTCGGAACAATAATTAACCAAAACAGTCAACACATTCTGAATATATTTTCTGCAGTCTAGAACACTGAAACAGAATTATAAGGCATGAACATTAGAAACGAAACGCTGGTCGGATTATAATCCTATAGGTGCATTTTTAGGGCAGATCCCTTTCCGGGGCCTGGAAAAAAATGCGCATTCGAACTTCCGCATCACGCAGAAAAAACGGATATCGAGTACGTAGACCCGATGCAGGGCAAGGTAAGGAGACGTGTGTGTTTGGTACTATTCTTAGCAGTTTCGGGTTGCGCTCATCTCGCGCGACATTGACGGCGCTGGAGAAATCCCAGGCAATCATTGAGTTCACGCCGAAAGGAAAAATTCTTCGGGCGAACCAGAACTTTCTTCAGGCAATGGGCTACCGATCCGGCGAGATCGTCGGCAAGCATCACTCGATGTTTGTGGAGAGCAGCTACGCGGAGTCCGGTGAGTACCGAGCTTTCTGGGCAAAACTCGCCGGTGGCGAATTCGTCAGCAGCGAGTTCCGCCGACTGCGCAAGGACGGGTCGGAAATCTGGATTCAGGCGTCCTACAATCCGATCCTGGGGGTCGGTGGTCGCGTGGCAAGGGTGGTGAAACTCGCCACCGACATCACGGCCGAGAAGCGGCGGGCCGCCGAGTATCAGGGCCAGATCGATGCGATCCGGGGCTCCGAAGCGGTGATCCATTTCTCCCTGGACGGCACAATTCTGGAGGCGAACGAGAACTTCCTGAATGCCATGGGCTATACCGCCGATGAGATCATCGGACAGCATCATTCGATGTTTATCGAGCCGACGGAACGCAACTCCGAGAGGTACCGGAGTTTCTGGAAGGCGCTCAAGCAGGGCGACTTCCAGGCCGGAGAGTTTCGACGGGTAGGCAAAGCCGGTCGCGAAGTCTGGATCCGCGCCACCTACAATCCGATCCTCGATGCCTCGGGCAAGCCTTACAAGGTCGTCAAGTTCGCTACCGACGTTACCGAATCCAAGCGTCAGTTCGCCGATTTCGAAGGCCAGATCGGTGCCATCAACAAGTCCCAGGCGGTCATCCAGTTCTCCCACGACGGGAAGATTCTCGAAGCCAACGAGAATTTCCTGAGTGCCATGGGCTACGCGGCCGACGAGATCGTCGGTAAACACCATCGCATGTTTGTCCCGGCGGACGATGCGGCGAGCCCCGCCTATGCGAAGTTTTGGGAAACCCTCGCCACCGGGCGTTACCAGGCGGGACAATACAAGAGGATCGCCAGGGACGGGAGCGAGGTCTGGATCGAAGCGTCCTACAACCCGATCCTCGACGCGAATGGCCGTCCGTTCAAGGTGGTGAAATACGCGACGGACATCACCGAGGACATACGCCAGAAAGCGCATTTCAACATCCTCTCCCTGGTCGCCAACGAGACGGACAACAGCGTCGTCATCACGGACGCCGAGGGTCGGATAGAGTACGTGAACGACGGCTTCGTGCGGATGACCGGATACTCGTCCGACGAGGTGATCGGCAAAACACCCGGCAGCGTGCTGCAAGGCGCCAATACGGATCCCGACGCCGTACGCGAAATCCGACGCAACTTGGCTGCCCACCGAGCTTTCGAAGTCGAGATCCTGAACTACACGAAATCCGGGGAGCCCTATTGGATCTCGCTCGCCATCAATCCGGTCTTCGACGAAGGCGGGAAGATTTCCCGGTACGTTTCCGTCCAGGTCGATATTACGGCGACAAAGTTGCGGGCACTGGAAGCGGGTGCCCGCATCACGGCAATCGAACAGTCGAACCTGGTCTTGGAGTGGGACAGCGGCGGTGCATTGACCGCCGCCAATGAACTGGCATTGGCGGCCATCGGGGCGAAGTCGCTGGAAGACGCCAAAGCGGTCCGCGGTCTATCCTACGACCATCTGTTCGACGATGCGGCCAGACGGCAACTGAGCGAAGGCCGAGCGATCGTGAGGGAGCTGGTGATCGACATCGACAATCAGTCCCGGCTCTTCCTGGCGGCGACGGTTCAGCCGCTTCGCGACGTGAACGGAGCGATCGAGCGGATCGTCTCTTACGCAACGGACACGACGGCGACCCGGACATCGATCGAGAAGACCCGTGAAATCATGGAAGAAGTGCTGCAGCGGATCAACTCGACGGCGGCCAACATTTCCGGGGTATCCGAGCAGACGAACCTGCTCGCGCTGAACGCGACGATCGAAGCGGCGCGCGCTGGCGACGCCGGCAAGGGCTTCGCGGTCGTCGCTTCGGAGGTCAAGACGCTGGCGTCGAGGTCCGCCGAGCTCTCGACCGAGATCGCAAGCGTCATCTCCGAAACGCAGAACCGGATCGAGCAACTTCGAACAGGGACGGACGGGTGATCGTCTGACGCTCAGATCCCGGAAAGGAAAGCGCCGAGGGCGTCGTTGAAGGCGCCGGAGTTTTCCAGGTACGGCGCGTGACCCACGCCGGGCACGACCGCTGTCTCCACCTGGGCCGAACCGGCGCGCAAGCTGTCAACGACGGCGCCGGTCAACTCCGGCGTCGCCGTGCGATCGAGTTCGCCGATAAGCACGAGCACGGGCAGGACGAGACCGGCGAGGGCCGCCGAGTTGTCCGCCTCGGCGATTACCCGCATCGCGCTCTCCAACCCGTCACGTCGGGTCTCGGCGGCGATCGCGGCGAGGCGTTTCAGGGTCTCCGGGCCGCACTCCGGAGCGGCCATCGCCGTTGCGCGCCGTCGCCCGTATTCCTCCGCGTCGAGGGTCTCGAGATCCGCCAGTCGCGCGAGGTAGCCCTCCCCCAGCGGCGCCCCCGCCGGCTGCCGCCGACCGAGCAGCGTGCAGGACAGCACCAGCGCGCGCAGCCGGTCGGGATACGTCGCCGCGAAGCGGCCCGCGACCACGCCGCCCATGGAATGGCCGACGAGGACGAACGGCCGAAGGTCGAGGGCGGCGACTAGAGCCTCCAGGGTCGCGGCATAGCGGTCGACCGTCGGCGTCACCGGGTCCGACTCGCCGTAACCCGGCGCGTCCCACGCCGTCACCCGCCAGCTTTGGGCGAAGACTTTGAACTGCTCCTCCCAGGTTCGGGAATTGCCCGCCAAGCCGTGCAAGAAAACCAGCTCCGGGCCCGTTCCCGCCTGACGGAAAGAGACGCTGCCATGGTGAAGCGATACGGTCTGGCGATCAGGCAAATCCATTTAAAGTCCTCCGCTCAAGAACCCTACGGACGGCACCGGAACCGCTCCGCTGTCATCTGTAGAGCAGATCGTTCGTCGACGGAATCACGGCGTTCGCCGATGGCATCGAACTCGATGGCGCCAAATTAATAAATCTTTATGGATCCGCTGGTATCGAATGACGCATCAGGAACTGAAGATCGGGGGGGCGACCGTGGAGACAAGCATGACCGACGGGGGGGAGTGCCTTGCCTATTGCGTCGGCAAGAAGCGCGCCGACGGGGAATACGTCGCGCCGGAACACTGCGACCGTCCATCGGGACCGGCCGTTTTTCCGGCTGTCCGGTCTCCCGAGTTGCTCGGTCTCATGCGCTACTGGCTATCGCTGCGAGAAGACAGCGGCGTGCCTGAAAGGCACCGGTTCGATCCCGTAAAGGTTCCGGCGCTGCTCAGTCAGTTCTGGATCATTCAGCGGGAGGACAGCACCGACCGCTACAGGTTCCTGTTGGCCGGGGAGAAGATTCGCAGTCTCCTGGGACGGCGAGTCGCCGACATATATGTCGATGAACTGTTCGCCGGTCATAAGACGGAAATGCATGAAGCCATCGAAACGGTCCTCGACACCCCGGCGGTCCACTATGCGGTCGGCCCGTTGTATCGAGCCGGGATGCATGCGCTGCAGACCGAGCGCTTGGCGCTACCCATGGCGGAGGACGGGCGGGTGAACACGGTGTATGGCGCGACCCTGTACAGAAAGCCTGTGGCGGTGTCGAACGAGCCAACCGAGTACATCAATGACGCCCAGCCGGTGATCGTTCGATCCGTGGATCTGCCATGCCGGGGATGCCTAATGGTCTGACACTGCCTCCAAATGCGGTCGACCACGCCATCTACGGGAAGGAAATGGTGGGCCCGGCAGGATTCGAACCTGCGACAACACCGTTATGAGCGGCGCGTTCTGACCGCTGAACTACGGGCCCCCCGCGGCACGAAGCCACGATTTCCACTCTCAGTTATCGTCGCGCGGTCGCCGTGTTGTCAACGCGGCTGACATCGGCAGTTCATACCGCCGCCGACCTGGACGAGAGACCTGGACACGCGATCTCGTCGACGCCGTCGGCACCCGGAAGCACATCGGTAGAAGATCAGACAAAACGTCTTTTGCTGCATCGCACAATATTGCTTGTGCAATGCAGCAAAAGGGCTACATTCACCACCGGACGATATCGCGCGAACCGCCGAGAAACGGTGGTCTGGGGAGCAAGAAGAAGCCTAAGTCCGGGAGGTGGACGCCCGCCCACATTGCCAAGGTGACCCACGATGCATCCCTATACCGCGCATGAAAATGCATGGCTATCCGAACCGGCGAGAAGTGCCGAGATACCCGGACGGGCCGAGGAATCCGTCGCCCTTATCGACGACGCCGTAATACGCATGCACATGCGCCGCGGCGAACGCATGCGGTCGCAGGAGGTCCGGCGGCTTGTCGTCGTCCTTTTCCGTCTTCCGGGCGCCGTCCTTCGCGCCTGCGGTTCCTATCTCAAACCGGCGACCGCCGGGCAGAACCACTAGCGGAAAACCGGTTCACCGCCTCGAACGCCTGTCATCGCGGCGTTTCGGGGCGGCATGCGATCGCGCGCAGGGGGCCATGCGCAGTCCGCGTATGGTCCCGCGCCGACCGGTTTGCTAGACGGGCGGCATGATCAAGACTCCCGCCTCCGGGGCCGCCTCCCGCTCGCATGACGCCGAGCCGGTCGTCGCCCGCACCGTCACCGAACTCCGCACCACCGTCGCCGGCTGGCGCCGCGAGGGGCTCACCGTCGGGCTCGTCCCCACTATGGGCGCGCTGCACGCCGGACATCTGAGCCTCGTCGCCGAGTCCCTGGCGACCTGCGACCGCACCATTGTCTCCATCTTCGTCAATCCGAAGCAGTTCGCGCCCGGCGAGGACCTGGACAGCTATCCGCGCACCTGGGACAGCGATCTGGCGGCCCTGCGGGAGGCCGGCGCCCACGCGGTGTTCGCGCCCCTGCCGGCGGAGATGTACCCGGCGGGCCATGCCACCACCGTCTCGGTCTCCGGCCTCACCGACTGTCTGGACGGGATCGCCCGGCCCGGCTTCTTCGACGGCGTGGCCACGGTCGTCGCCAAGCTGTTCCTGCAGGCGGGCGCCGACCGGGCGTTCTTCGGCGAGAAGGACTACCAGCAGCTTCTTGTCGTCCGGCGCATGGCCGCCGATCTCGACATCCCCATCGCCGTCATCGGTTGCCCGACGGTCCGGGAAGCGGACGGGCTCGCGCTCTCCTCGCGCAACGCCTATCTGAGCGCGCCCGAGCGCGCGAAGGCCCCCCGCCTCCACGCCGAGATGCAGACCGCGGCCCGCCGCATCCGCTCAGGCGACGGGGACGTCTCCGCCGCCTGCGCCGATGCGGTCGCCGCCCTTCAGGCCGACGGATTCGGTCCGATCGACTATATCGAGCTGCGCGACGCCGAGACCCTGGCCGAGGTCACCGCGATGGGTGCCGAGGCGCGCCCGGCCCGGCTGTTCGCCGCCGCCCGTCTCGGCGAGACCCGGCTGATCGACAACATCCCGGTCTGAGCGTCCCCTCGGGCGGCGCCGGCAGTCCGGCCCTTCCGCCGCCAAGCAGCGCCCTCTATAACCGCGCAAGACAATCGAGTGCCAAAAGAGACGCGGGAGGACGGTCGCCATGGCCGAGAAGTTGAAGATCGCGGTGATTCCGGGCGACGGCATCGGCTGGGAGGTCGTGCCTGAGGGCATAAAGGTTCTGGAGGCGGTCGGCGCGAAGCACGGGCTCGAGTACGACTTCACGGAATTCGACTGGAGCTGCGAGCGGTTCCACAAGACCGGCAAGTTCATGCCTGACGACGGCCTGGAGCAGCTCAAGACCCACGACTCGATCTTCCTCGGCGCGGTCGGCTTTCCCGGCGTGCCGGACCACATCTCGCTCTGGTCCCTGCTGATCCCGATCCGCCGGTCGATGAACCAGTACATCAACCTGCGCCCGGTGCGGATGATGAAGGGCATGAAGTGCCCGCTGGCCGGACGCGGCCCTGAAGATATCGACTTCTGGGTCGTCCGCGAGAACAACGAGGGCGAGTACTCCGAGATCGGCGGCCGGCTCTTCCAGGGCACCGAGAACGAGATGGCCATGCAGGAGACGGTCATGACCCGCATGGGCTGCGACCGGGTCATGCGCTACGCCTTCGAGCTCTGCCGCCGGGTCGGCAAGAAGAAGGTCACTTCGGCCACCAAGTCGAACGGCATCATCCACACCATGCCGTTCTGGGACGAGCGTTTCGAGGCGATCGCCAAGGAATACCCGGACCTCGACACCGACAAGTTTCACATCGACATCCTGACGGCGCAGTTCGTGCTGCACCCGGACTGGTTCGACGTGGTGGTCGGCTCCAACCTGTTCGGCGACATCCTGTCCGATCTCGGCCCGGCGGTAGCCGGCTCCATCGGCATCGCGCCGTCGGCCAACATCAATCCGGAGGGCGACTACCCGAGCATGTTCGAGCCGGTTCACGGCTCGGCCCCTGACATCGCCGGCAAGGGCATCGCCAACCCGATCGGTCAGATCTGGTCGGGCGCCATGATGCTGGAGCATCTGGGCCACCAGGCGGCGGCGGACGATATCGTCAAGGCGATCGAGACAGTGCTGTCCGAGGCCGGACCGAAGACGCCGGACATCGGCGGCCAGGCGGCGACCAAGGACCTGGGCGACGCCATCGCGGCGGCGGTGAAGTGACCGCCTACGTCACCCGCGACGGCCGCCACCGCTATCCGGTCGACATCCCGATCTGGCGCTGTCCCGAAACCGGGGCGCCGGTGAACCTGACGGACGGCGAGGGTCTCGCCCGCGCCGAGATCGATACGGCGGAGCGCTCGCTGTGGCGCTATGCCAAGGCGATCCGGGTGGACGAGGCGGCCCGTGTCCAGCTCGGCGAGGGCTGGACGCCGCTGATCCCGGTGTCGCTGCCGGGCGGCGATGTGCGGCTGAAGCTCGAGTCCCTGATGCCGAGCGGCTCCTTCAAGGACCGGGGCATGGCGGTGCTGATCGCCTACCTGAAGGCGCACGGGATCACCGAGGTGATGCTCGACAGCTCCGGCAACGCCGCCGGATCGCTGGCCTGCTACGCCGGTGCTTCCGGGATCAAATGCACGGTTCTGGTGCCGGCCAGCACCTCGCCGACCAAGGTGGCGCAGATGCGCGCCTACGGGGCCGTCGTCGATCTTGTGGAGGGTAGCCGCCAGGACGTCGCCGCGAAGGCACTCAGGCTGGCCGAGGAGGGCGTGTTCTACGCCTCCCACAACTGGCAGCCCTTCTTCATCGAGGGGACCAAGACGCTGGCCTGCGAGATCTGGGAGCAGTCGGGCTTCCGGGTGCCGGACAACATCGTCATCCCGGTCGGCTACGGCTCCAACCTGCTCGGCTGCCGGATCGGCTTCGACGAGCTGAAGCGCCGGGGCGAGATCGACCGGGTGCCGCGCCTGTTCGCCGCCCAGCCGGCCAATGTGGGCGCCCTGGTCCGGGCCTTCGAGGCGAACGCCGAGGAGCCGGTCGACTTCACCCCGAAGCCGACCATCGCCGAGGGCGTCGCCGCCGCGAAACTGGTGCGGACGGCCGAGTGCGTGGCCGCCCTGCGGGATACCGGCGGCGGCGCGGTCGCCGTCGCCGAGGACACCATCCTGCCGGCGGTTCGCATGCTGGCCGCCAAGGGCGTCCTGGTCGAGCCCTCCTGCGCCCTCGCCGCCACCGGCTACGACCAACTCGTCGCGGACGGCACGATCTCGGCGGCGGACGACACGGTGGTGGTGATGACCGGCAACGGGCTCAAGAGCCTCGAAGCCCTAATGGAGTAGAACCGTGCGCGAGAAGAGGTATTTCGAGGACTTCCGTGTCGGCGACGTGCTGACCGGCCAACGGGCGACGGTGACCGAGAGCCAGATCGTCGACTTCGCCTTCAAATGGGATCCGCAGCCGTTCCATGTCTCCAAACCGGATGCCGAGGACACGATGTTCGGCGGCCTGATCGCCAGCGGCTTCCACACGCTCGCGCTGACGTTTCGGCTGATCTGGCAGGCCGGGCCGCACCAGGAGACCAATGTCGGCGGGACCGGCATGGACAACCTGCGTTGGCCGCGACCGGTGCGCCCCGGCGACACCCTGTCGGCAACGGCGGAGGTGATGGAACTCATCCCCTCCTCCTCCCGCCCCTTCGGCCGGGTGAAACTGGCCTACACGACGACGAATCAAAACGACGAAGTTGTTATGACCTGCGAGATGCATCACCTGGTGGCCAAGCGGCCGACTGCGTAGGCCCTCCTCGCCGTCTCCGCCCCTCCCGACTTTCCAACCACCGTCATCCCGAACAAGACCGGGCTCGACCCGGGCTTGGGCCGGGACCAAGCCTCATGCCCTCGGAGTCCCGGCCGATCTCCGGGTCATGCCCGGAGTTCGCCGGGAAGACGATGACGACACATAGAATTTAAAGCTATCCTACCCCCGCATTGCCCAGGTGAGAACGCGATTGCCCGTAGGGCGGGACCGATTCATAGTTTTATATCATGATGTTGCGGCGATTGAAGCGGGGTTTTCGTGGCGTACCCGGAGGGTGACTCGTGGACTGGGCCTCTTCGGGTCGGTTTCGACCGCCGTGTGAAGCTGGCATTTCACGGCAGCAGGGTCACCTCGGATGGAGGACTGCTGGCCTATAGAAACCTTGATGACGCGCTCGGCCTGTCGGAACTGGCGGGCGGCATGCTGCAGGATGGACGGCGCGGCAGGAACGGCTGGCATGCCCTGGTCGGCATGCTCCGGCAATCGGTGTTCGGGCGGCTCGCTGGATACGAGGACGTGAACGACGCCGAGCGCCTGGCCCGCGACCCAGCGATGCGCTGGCTGGTCGGGGGCAAGGCGGTACACAAAGGGGCGGCGTCATCGAGCCAGATGGACCGGTTCGAGACCGAGGTGCTAACGGCCGACCGCAACCTGTCGGCACTGGCGGCTGCAGCTGCACGCGCTGGCCTACAACCTTACCAACTTCCTGCGGACGCTGGCGCTGCCAGATGCGGTGCGTCACTGGCCGCTGACGACGCTGCGCGAGAAGTTGGTGAAGATCGGGGCCAAGGTGGTTCGGCACGGGCGCTACGAGACGTTCCAATTGGCGGAGGTCGCGATCCCTCGGGATCTGTTCGCCGACATCCTAGAGCGGATCGATCGCCTCAGACCGGCGCGGGCTCAAACATGACGGCGGTCGGACGCCGAACGAGCAAGCCGATGGGAGACGTGCGCCCAGATTCAGGTGATCTGGCCGAACATCATAGTTCGGGGCGGTCTGGAGCGCCGAAAGCGATGCGTCTGGG
This sequence comes from Alphaproteobacteria bacterium, assembly GCA_024742275.1. Classification (GTDB taxonomy): domain Bacteria; phylum Pseudomonadota; class Alphaproteobacteria; order Thalassobaculales; family Thalassobaculaceae; genus Thalassobaculum. The sequence goes on from JANSYS010000005.1 coordinate 105,322, forward strand.
TCCGAATATCGGATCCCTACCTCCGAAGGTTGCAAGCACATCGTCCTCGGCTCACCACCCGCTTGGTCAAGAGGATTCACATGGGAAATGTCATTTCAATTGGTTTACGAAGTGTATAGAGGATCGACATGATCCCTGACGCGTACATGGGATTTGGTATAAGTGTTACCTATATAGTATCATGCGTATTCGGCAGCACTATTCTGTCTGTTATCGCAAAAATTCTCGGATTGCTCAGGCTAATAAGGGTAAAATTTTTTTATTCTGGATTTTTTCTTTTTTTATGATGTTCCCAAGCGACTTATCTATCATTCGATATGTTATTTATTCCATTAAATATACGTTTCTGGGCGGATCAGGGTCTTTTATGCACCAAAATGACGAAAAAACATTCCACTATTCTTGGAATGTCGGCGCTATAGATAATTGGTGTCGATACTCTTGCATTAGGCTTTTTTAGATGGAAAAATTCATTCTGTTTCTTACGTTGAGAGTGATCTTCGAATTTCCAAAATTTATTTGAATGAAATGAACGAGCGGTGTTCAGAAGACCTATTTCTAGATAGTCTGGCCGTAGAAAACGAAGCCATATTGAATTTCATAAATTCGTGTTTCATTCACGAATTTGAAGCACACCCGAATGCAGCTTTCACAATTTTTTATAATAAAATCAACCTTGAAAGAGGAGAGGTGTTTGAGGCAATAATTGAAAACAATAAATCAGGGAGAAATATAAAGTCTGTAAGATACTGGCTACGTCCATCATGGGGATGGCCATTGACAAATGAAATGATCGTTTCTGATCAGTCGCGAATAAGGTTCGGTTAAGGAGAGTTCCGTAGGTTCAGTTCGGTACTCGAATTGGCGGCGATTTGGAACGAACCTGTTCCAATCACATCAACTTGGTGGGAGAATTAGGTCTACACCAGCAGCCCACTCATGATCACGTGGCCGGCCTTCATCCAGTGCAGGTCGACGCCTGCGAAACCGGCCGCGCGCATCCAGTCGAACAGGTCGCCCACGCTGGACGGCATGTCGACCGGGTCGGGCTCCTGCAGACGGTAGTAGTTCCAGTCCTCCGCCACGAACCGCTCGTAGCCGTCGAGCGTGCCGTCGGTGTCCAGGGCACGGCGCCGGGTCTCGGCGTCACAGGTCTCTGCGGCCACCGTGCGACCCGCTGCCGTCGCCGGCTCAATCAGATCGGCCATGACGAACACCCCGCCCGGTTTCAGCGCCCCGTGGATGTCGGCGAACGGCCGCTGTTTGCCCGGCCCGTCCAGGTGATGGATCGCCAGCGAGGAGACCACCGCGTGCAGCGGTTCGGGCGGGATGCGCCAGCCGGTCGCCGCGATGTCGATGATCGCCGTCTGCAACCGCTCCGCCGTGCTCCCCGCCGCCGCGCGGGTCGCCTTAAGCATGCTCTCGGACCCGTCCAAGGCCATGACCCGCAGCGTCGGAAACCGCGCCAGCATTGACGAAGTCAGCTCGCCCGCCCCGCAGCAGATCTCCATCGCCGTCGCGCCGTCCTGCGGCTCCGGGATCAGAGCGAGAATGGTCTCGAGCTGGATCTCCCGCTCGGGGACCGCGTAGTGGGAGAGGTCGCGGAAGGCGGCGCTGGTGTCCTCGGTCCAGGCGGGATCAGCCATGGATGCTCCATTTTCGGCGCCCGGATCGCGCCTCACGTCTCCGGAATGTCGATGAGAAGGCTGCTCCCCTATATCGACTTTCCGGGCGGTCCAAAAGGACCGCTCCAGCTACCGGCATACGGACCAAATCGGTATGCGCCCAACACCGTCGCCATACGAGCGCTCTCTAAAAAGAGGCTAGATCCGGCCGTCGTAACTCTTGCGGTCGATGCGGCAGGCGCAGACGGTGAAGGTATCAGCGTTCAGTCCGTCCGAGACCGCCTGCTCCAGGCTCTCCCGGTCCTCGCAGACGACGCCTCGGCCGCCGAGTGCCGTGGCGATGGCGGCGAAGTCGGTCTCCGCGAAATCCACGCCCGCATTGGCGTAGGTCATCGATCGCTGCTTCAGCTCGATCAGCGCCAGGGACGCGTCCACGAACACCACGACGACGACAGGCACCCCGGCGTCGCGCAGGGTGACCAACTCGCCCAGGATCATCTCCAACCCGGCGTCGCCGGTGAAGGCGACCACGCCGCGCTCCGGCGCCGCCATCTTTGCCCCGATCGCCAGCGGCAGGGCGCAGCCCATGGTGCAGAGGCCGGTGGACTGCAGGACCGCGTGCGGCACGAAGCTCTCCCAGACCTGGCTCGCCAGGATGCGGTGGGCGCCGCTGTCGATGGTGATGACGCCGTCGCGGGGGAGCGCCTTGCGCACGGTGGTTACGATCGCCGCGGGACCCCAGGCCTCGTTCTGGCCGTAGGCACCGGCCAGAGCCTGACGCGCCGTCGCCGGTTCGCCGCCGGGCCAGCGCGTGGGCTGCGCCGTCACCCCCTCGCCGATCACCGACAGCGTCTTGCCCACATGGCCGACGAAGGCGAGCGAGGCCTGATGCATGTAGGCGGTGTTCGGAGCGGCGGTGATGTCGATCACCCGCTGGGCCGACGGATCCCAGACCTCGCGCCAGCCCACCCGCATCTCGATCGGATCGTAGCCGGCCAGGAGGATCAGGTCGGCGGACCGGAGAATCGGGAGGATCTGCTTGTCGGCGACCGGCGAGAGCCCCGCCCCGCCGAGCGAGAGCGGGCTGTCGTCGGGCACCACGCCCTTGCCCTTGTAGGTGGCGACGGTCGGGATGGAGAACCGCTCGGCGAAGGCGCGCACCTCGTCGGCGCAGTCCTGGGTCAGCACGTCGAGGCCGACGACCATGACCGGCTTCTCCGCCTCTGCGAGCCACCGGCGGGCCGTGTCGAGATCGGGGCCGGCCGCGGGTACGGCGGCCATGTCCGGGACCCGGCGGGTCGCCCGCGCCGGCACCGGCACCTCGGCGGCGGCGACCGCGATCGGCAGGTCCAGGTGTACCGGGCCCGGCCGCTGATCGAGGGCGATGGCCACGGCCTTGTCGGCGAGCGCGTCGACGGCGCCGGCGCTGACCCGGAAGCTGGCCTTGGTGACCGGCCGGAACACCTGCTGATGGTCGAAGATCTGGTGGTTGTAGGTCACCGCCTCGTCCTCGTCTACGCAGCCGGTGATGACGATCAGCGGCACCCGGTCCTGCTCCGCGTTGGCGGCGACGTTCACCGCATTTGCCGCGCCCGGGCCGACGGTGCAGACCAGGATTCCCGGCGCGCCGGTCATATGATGTACGCCTTCGGCCATGAAACCGGCGGCGTTCTCGTGCTTGGCGAGGCGGAAGGAGATCCCCGCCTTCTCCAGCGCGTCGACGATGGTCAGGACTTCGCCGCCGGGAATGCCGAACGCGTGCCGGCAGCCGGCTTCGTAGAGGCGCCGCGCGAGCAGGTCGGCGGCGCGAACCGTTTCGGTCATGAGTCCTCGCTTACTCGGCGGCCTGGGAAGACGTCCGGGACTGCGGCAGTTTGCCCGCCGCTTCGAGCGCTGCGTACCCGTCGCGGGTCTGCGGCAGCTTGCGCTCCAGCAGGCGCGAGGCGACGACCGTCCGCAGGATCTGCGCGGTGCCGCCGCCGATGGTGAACATGCGCGCGTCGCGCTGGATCCGCTCCATGGGATAGTTGCGGGAGTAGCCGCGCGCACCGAACACCTGGAGGGCATCGGTCGTCGCCTTGATCGCCATCTCGGAGGCAAAGATCTTCGACTGGGCCGCCGCCAGACTGTCCGGGAACGGACTCCCGTTGCGGCCCTCGGTCGCCGCCGCCCGCCAGATCAGGGCGCGGGCCGCCTCGATCTGCACGCTCATATCGGCGAGCATCCATTGCAACCCCTGGAACTCGGCGATCGGGCGGCCGAACTGCTCGCGGTCCTTGGCGAAGGTCAACGCGCGGCGATAGGCACCCTCGGCCAGACCAAGAGCCACGGTACCCGCGCCCACCCGCTGCGCGTTATAGGCATTCATCAGGTCGGCGAAACCGCGCTTCAGCCCGCTCGGCGGCATGACGAGCCGGTCGGCGGACAGTTCGAGATTCTCGAACAGCACCTCGGTCTCGGGAATGCCGCGCAGGCCCATGGTCGGCTCGCGGGCGCCGATCACCAAGCCCTTGTCCTCGTCGCGGAAGGCGATGAAGCCGCCGATGCCGAGCTCCTCGCCGGCCTCATCGAACACCCGGGCGAAGATCAGGTGCAGCTTCGACACCCCGCCACCGGTGATCCAGTGCTTCTTCCCGTTGAGGACAAACATGTCGCCCCGCTTGTCGGCCCGGGTCGTCATCTGGGTCGCCGCTGAACCGGCATCCGGCTCGGTGATGCAGATCGCCAGCTTGTCGCCGGACAGCACGTGCTCGGCGGCGACCTTGCGCTGCCACTCGGTGCCGTACTGCAGCAGCGCGGAGATCGCCCCCATGTTGCCCTCGACCACGATCCGGCCGGTGACGCCGCACTGGGCCGCCATCTCCTCGATCACCAGCACCACGTCGAGGAAGCTGTGACCCTTGCCGCCGAGCTCGGTCGGAACCGTCATGCCCATGAAACCCGCTTCGGTCAGCGCCTTCACGTTGTCCCAAGGATATTGTTCGCTGCGGTCCACTTCGGCGGCGCGCGGCGCGATCACGGTCTCGGCCAGATCGCGGGCCCGAGCGCGCAGCGCCTCCTGGGCGGGGGACAAGGCAAAGCTCATGGATTTCCTCCCTCACAAATTCGTGAGCCATCGTGGCGACCGCACCAACTTCAGGCAAACGAATAATATTGATCATCTTATTCAGTTTTCCTTACTATTTGACATGAACATCCGTCATCTGGAGACGCTTCTGGCCATCGCCGACAGCGGCAGTTTTGCCGCCGCCGCCGAACGGGTAGGCGTCACCCAGTCGGCCGTCTCCATGCAGATGAAGACGCTGGAAGAGGAACTCGGCGCGCCGCTCTTCGACCGCGCCCGGCGTCCCCCGGTGTTGAACGAGACCGCCGACGGCGTGCTCGGCAGGGTCCGGGAACTGGTGCGACTCTCCGAAGACATCCGCGCGCTGGCCGGCGGCGGAGCCACGCGGGGACGGCTGCGGCTCGGCATCATTCCCACGGCGGCGACCGGGCTGGTGCCGGCGGCGCTCGCCCGATTGGCGGAGCGGGCGCCGGATCTGCGCATCCGGGTCGAGTCAGGCCTGTCCGTCGACTTGTTGCGCCGTGTCGCCCAGGGAGCGCTGGATGCGGCGGTGGTCACAGAGACTCCGCGGCTGGAGCGCGGCCTGGTCCTCAACCCGATTCACGAAGAGCCCCTGGTGGTCGCCGCACCGATCGGCGCCTCAGGCCGCAGCGACCGCGATCTGCTGCGCACCCTGCCCTTCGTGCGGTTCAATCGGCGCACCGGCGTCGGCCGAGTCATCGACACGGCGCTGCGCCAGCGCCGGATCGTCGTTTCGGAAGCGATGGAGTTGGATTCGATCGAAGCGATCCTGGCCATGGTCGCGCGCGGTCTCGGCGTGGCGGTCGCCCCGGCCGGGTCGATCACCGACACCCTGCGCAAGACACTGCGGATCGTGCCGTTCGGCAATCCGCCGGTCCTGCGTCGAATCGCCCTGGTCGAACGGGAACGTGGGGAGGTCGCGCCGACGACCGGCCTGCTGCTCGAAGAATTGCGCGCGGCACGCGACTGACCGGACGGTCTTGGGCAACCGGCGCTGTTCGGGGCAGACTTCCAGCGACGGCAACGCGCACGGATCGGCTGGCAGGGGGGAGCATGATCGGATCATTTGTCGGCGCCGCCGCGAACAGCGTCAGGCTGCTGCTACCCGCCCTGTTCCCGTCCTGGCGGTTCTTCGACGTGATCGGCCCGTCGCCCCGCATCGAAGTGGCGCTGCTCCAAACGTCGGACGATGCCGGGAACGACTGGCATGAGGTCCGGCCGAGAGCCGAACGGCTCGGCGTCGCCGGTTACCTGCGCACCTTCTTCTTCAATGCGCGCTGGAACGAGACGCTGTTTCTGGTGACCTGCGCCGAGGGTGTGATCCGCGACGAGAGCGACCAACCGCTCCGCGAGATCCGCGACCGGCTGCGCGCCGATCTGAGTAGGGACGCCGGCGGTTCCGCCGCGCCGTGGTTCCGCTTCCGGATCGTCCTGCTCAGCCGCGACGCAGGCCGGGTCCGGCGCGACGTGGTCTTCACCTCGCCCGCCTATACGATCGCCGACGGAGCCGGGCCATGAGCGCCGAGGCGGCGATCCGCCTGACCGAGATACTGCTCGCCATCGCCTTCATTCAGAAGAGCGTCGAGCATGTCTTCGGCCTGCCGGACGAACGGCTATACTTCCTTCCGCTTGCGGCGCTCAGCCTCCTGTTGCTGGTTGGGATCGAGCGCGACCTGGTCTGCTACGCGCTGCTGGTCAACGCTCTGTTCATCCTCCACCGCTTCCAGGGCCCCTATAACGGCGGCAGCGACCTGCTGGGCTATCTGATCCTCGTCTGCCTCTGCCTTACCCATGCGGCGCCAGACCCGCGTTGGCGGGAATACGCGCTCGCCTACCTCGCCCTGCAGCCGATCCTGTCCTACTTCAAATCGGGATGGTCGAAGGCCGTTCACCGGGATTGGTGGACCGGACAGGCGTTGCTCGACGTATTCGACTTCTCAGTCTACCCGGTCTCGGACGCCATCCGCACCCGGTTCAAGGGGTCCGGTCTGCTTGCCGCGATGTCCTGGACGGTGATCCTGTTCGAACTGGCCTTCCCGCTCGCCCTGCTCTCGCGCGACGTGCTGATCGTCGCGCTCGCGCTGGCGGCGGCGTTCCACATCGCCAACTTCCTGCTGTTCGGCTTCAACCGATTCGTTTGGATCTGGGTGGCCGGCTACCCGGCGATCCTGTGGCTGCAGGACCGGCTGGTCGGCGCGGGCATCCCGGTCTTCTCAGGCTGAGTCTTCCAGGTGCCGCCCGCGCCCGCAGCGTCTCAGAACAGTCCTTCGATCTGACCGGCGTCGTTCAGGGTGATCTTGTTCGCCGCCGGGACGCGCGGCAGGCCCGGCATGGTCATGATCTCGCCGCAGACCGCGACCACGAACTCCGCCCCGTTGGACAGCCTGACCTCCCGCACCGGCAAGGTGTGGCCGGTCGGCGCCCCCTTGGCGTTGGGATCGGTGGAGAAGCTGTACTGGGTCTTGGCGATGCAGACCGGGTAGGAGCCGCCGCCGTTCTTCTCGATATCGGCGATGGCGGTCGACGCCTTGCCCTCGAACGCGACGTCGTCGGCCCGGTAGATCTCCTTGGCGATGGTTCGGATCTTGTCCTTCAGGCCGAGATCGTCGCCGTAGAGCGGCTTGAACGCCGCCGTTCCACCCTCGACCAGACCGACCACGTGATGGGCCAGCGCCTCTGTGCCGGCCGAACCGTCGGCCCAGTGGGTGCATTCGATCGCGTCGACGCCGAGCGAGGACAGCTCCTCGCGCACCGCCTCGATCTCGGCGTCGGTGTCGGTGATGAAGCGGTTGAGCGCGACGGCCACCGGCACGCCGAACTTCTGGGTGTTCTCCACGTGGCGGGCGATGTTGGACACGCCCTCGCGCACCGCCGCGATGTTCTCGGCGCCCAGGTCCTCCTTGGCCACGCCGCCGTGCATCTTCAGCGCCCGCACCGTGCCGACCACCACGGCCGCCGCCGGAGACAGGCCGGCCTTGCGGCACTTGATGTCGAAGAACTTTTCGGCCCCCAGGTCGGCGCCGAACCCGGCCTCGGTCACCACGTAGTCGGCCAGCTTGAGCGCCGTCTTCGTCGCCATCACCGAGTTGCAGCCATGGGCGATGTTGGCGAACGGCCCGCCATGGATGAAGGCCGGGTTGTTCTCCAGCGTCTGGACCAGGTTCGGCGACAGGGCGTCCTTGAGCAGCACCGTCATCGCCCCGTCCGCCACGAGCTGGCGGGCGAAGACCTGGTCGCGCTCGCGGGTCTGGCCGACCACGATCTGGCCGAGCCGGCGCTTGAGGTCGTCGAGCGAGGTCGACAGGCACAGGATCGCCATGATCTCCGAGGCGACGACGATGTCGAACCCGTCCTCGCGCGGGAAGCCGTTGGCCACCCCGCCGAGCGAGTTGACGATGGAGCGCAGCGCCCGGTCGTTCATGTCCACCGCCCGGCGCCAGCCGATGCGCCGCGGGTCGAGCCCGACCGCGTTGCCCCAGTAGACGTGGTTGTCGATCAGCGCGGCGAGCAGATTGTTGGCCGCGGCGATGGCGTGGAAGTCGCCGGTGAAGTGGAGGTTGATGTCCTCCATCGGCACGACCTGGGCATACCCGCCGCCGGCCGCCCCGCCCTTGACCCCGAAACAGGGGCCGAGCGACGGCTCGCGCAGGCACATGGCGGCCTTCTTGCCGATCCGGTTCAGCGCGTCGCCGAGGCCGACGGTGGTGGTCGTCTTGCCCTCGCCCGCCGCCGTCGGGTTGATGCCGGTGACCAGGATCAGCTTGCCATCGGGATTGGACGACAGGCTGTCGATGTATCCGAGGTCGATCTTCGCCTTGGTGTGGCCGTAGGGCATGAGGTGCTCGGCCGCGATCCCGAGCTTGGCGCCGATCTCCATGATCGGCTGCATCTTGGCCTCGCGGGCGATCTCGATATCGGACTTCACCATGGCCGGCCCCTCCCTTCGGGCGATCCCCATCGATCTTGTCGACGGGTCGATTGACGCTATGGGCGGAGACTAGCGGCAACGCGCCGGGCTGTGGTTGCCGAATTGCGACACCGACCGGCTTAGGGACGCCGTGTCGGCAGGGTGCGAACGCGGTAGACTTCCCCCATGCCGCTCGAACACGACCACGACCCCGCCTCGATCCGAGCCCGCATCGCCGGGCGGCCGGAGGCGATGTATCTGCGCGACTGGATCTATGGCGGCATCGACGGGGCGGTGACGACCTTTGCCATCGTCGCCGGGGTGGCGGGGGCCGAGCTGTCCGTCGGGGTGATCCTGATCCTCGGCTTCGCGAACCTGATCGCCGACGGCTTCTCCATGGCCGCCGCCAACTATTCCGGCACCAAGGCGGAGAAGGACGACGCCGCCCGGGTGCTGGCCATGGAGCACCGGCACATCGCCGCCGAGCCCGACGGCGAGCGCGAGGAAATCCGTCAGATCTTCGCCACCAAGGGATTCGAGGGAGACGCGCTCGACCGGGTCGTGGAGACGATCACCGCCGACAAGGACCGCTGGGCCAGGACCATGCTGGTGGAGGAGCACCACCTGGCCCCGGTCGCCCGCTCGCCCTGGATGGCGGCCTGGGTGACCTTCTCCGCCTTCGCGGTCTGCGGCCTGGTGCCGCTGATCCCGTATATCCTGGGCGGTGGATTCGCCCTTTCGACGGCGATGACCGCCGCCGTTTTCTTCGCCATCGGATCGGCCAAGGCGCGCTGGTCGCTCAGCCCGTGGTGGCGGTCGGGCGCGGAAACCCTGACGATCGGCCTCGCCGCCGCCGGGCTCGCCTACGCGGTCGGACATCTGCTGCGCGGCTTGGTCGGAGACGCCGGTGTCTAATTCCATGCCCGCCGTCTCGCCTGAAAACGACGGCGACGCGTCCCTGTACCGGCGATCCGAGCGCGCCAAGACGAGACCGATCGGCCGCCGCCCAACGCCGAGTCCGGTTAAGTGTATTGGCCGTTAACCGTTTTTCGGAACATGAAACGATTTTGTGAATGCGTTGGGCGGGAGAATCGCAGTAGTCTGCGCGCGACACCTGATGCTCACGCACCCGGGCCGTCAAAGCGTCCAATGAGGCTAGCTGGGAGTGCGGTCTCGAGATGTTTGATGATCCAAACGAGATACCGACGCGCATCGGGTTTCTCCTCGTCCATAATTTCTCGATGATGGCCTTCGCCTCGGCCGTCGAGCCATTGCGCTCGGCCAACCGCATGGCGAACGAGACTCTCTACGAATGGCGGGTCTACAGCGTCGACGGCAACCCGGTCTCGGCCAGCAACGGCATCGCCGTGGTCCCGGACGGCCCGATGACGCAGCTCGACCGTGAGAAGGTGGTGGCGGTGGTCGCCGGCATCGACGTCCAGAAGTTCGAGGACGAGCGCGTGCTCGGATTCCTGCGCCGGGCCTCGCGTGAGGGCCGGGCCGTCGGCGCGCTGTGTACCGGCAGCCATGTGCTGGCCAAGGCCGGGCTGCTCGACGACCGTCGCTGCACGATCCACTGGGAGAATCTCGGCGGCTTCACCGAGGAGTTCCCGGAGATCGAGGTCTCGTCCGACCTGTACGAGATCGACCGAGACCGGTTCACCTGCTCCGGCGGGACCGCGTCGCTCGACATGATCCTGCATCTGATCGGCCGCCAACACGGTCAGACCCTGGCCAACCAAGTGTCCGAGCAGTTCATCCACGACCGCATCCGCGAGCCGCACGACCATCAGCGCATGGAACTGCGGGCCCGGATCGGCGTCAGTCACCCGAAGCTGATCTCCGTCATCAGCGAGATGGAAAGCAATCTCGAGGAACCGCTCACACAAACCGATCTGGCCGAGCGGGCGGGCCTGTCGACCCGGCAACTCGAGCGCCTGTTCCGCAAGTATCTGAGCGCCACGCCGACCCGCTACTATCTGACGCTGCGCCTGCAGCGGGCCCGGCAGCTGCTGACCCAGACCTCGATGTCGATCCTGTCCGTGGCGCTGGCCTGCGGGTTCGTGTCGGCCAGCCATTTCTCCAAGTGCTACCGCGAGTGCTTCGGACGCACGCCACGGGCAGAGCGGGCGATCGGCGGCGTTACCGGCAGCGCGCGGATCGCCCTCGCGACCGACGCGGCGCCGCTGGCCGCCGGCCAGGCCTGATCGGCGGCCCGGTCTTATGGGCGGCCCGGTCGTGTAGGCGGTCGGGTCGTGTAGCCGGTCGGGGCCGTTTCCCGATGACATTCCGGCGCCCGATCGACTAGGGTCCGCCGTGTTTCCCGAACCCACACCAGGTCCCTGCCCGCGCAGGGGCCGTTTTCGTCTTGGCCGCACCGCGTATGCGAGGAGGACACCATGGCAGAGCCGGTCGCGGCCGGACTGGATTTCGGTACGTCGAATTCGGCCATCGGCTTCGTGCGCGGCGGTCAGGCGACGCTGCACCGTTTCGAGCACGGCCGGACCCTGGTTCCGAGCGCGCTGTTCTACAGCGACGACGAAAACCGACTGCTGTTTGGCACCGAAGCGGAGACCTGTTTCCTGGCAGACGACGAGGGGCGCTACCTGCGGGCTCTCAAAAGCATTCTCGGCACCAGTCTGACGGAAGAACAGACCATCCTTGGCGGACGGCCCTGGCCTTTCCGCCAGCTCCTCAAGCGGTTCGTCGAGTTTCTCAAGCAGGACGTGGAGCGGCGCGAGGCCGTCGCGCTCTCGACCCTGGTCGCGGGCCGGCCGGTCCGTTTCAGCGACGACGATGCCCGTGACGCCGAGGCGGAAACCTACCTGCGGGAGATCCTTCGCGACGCGGGCTTCGCCGATATCCGTTTCCTTTACGAGCCGATCGCCGCCCTGCTCGACGCCAGCGACGGCATGGAGTCGCCAAACCTCGTCCTGGTGGCCGATATCGGCGGTGGGACGTCGGACTTCACGGTCGCCCGCGCCCAGGGCGATCGATCTGTTGCGCCGGGCGAACGTTTTCAGATCCTGGCCAATCACGGCGTCCATATCGGTGGTACCGATCTGGACAGGCGGATCTCGCTCGAGGTCGTGATGCCGCTGCTCGGCCTGGGGTCGGAGACCCGCAGCCTGACATCGGACGAGATCCTCCCGGTTCCCGCGTCGTATTTCGGCGACCTTGCCAGTTGGCACAAGATCCACCTGTTCTATTCGAGGAAAAATCGGGCGGAGATCGGCGACATCCACCGCCTCGCTCTGGAACCGGAGAAGATCGACCGGCTGCTTCAGGTAATGGACAACCGCCTGGGCCATCGGTTGGCGGCACGAGTCGAAGACCTGAAGATCCGGCTCGGCTCGGGCGACGTGCAGGGCGGAGCGGCAAGCATGGAGCTACCCGAGCTTCCCGACGCAGCCGTTGCCCTGGTAGACAATAGCCGGCTGCGCCACACCATTCGCCACGAGTTGGAGACATTGCGCCGGGCGGTCGGGCGGACCCTGGCGATTGCAGGCGTTCGATCTGCGGAGATCGACCACATCGTTCTGACGGGCGGCACCACCTTGTTGCCGGCTGTGCGCGACGCCGTCGCAACCTGCGTTCCGAACGCGGCCCTGGTCCCGTCCGATCCGTTCTGCGCCGTGGTCAACGGTCTGACCAAGGCGGCGGTGACCTAGGGGCGACATGCTCCGGCGCGGGTCCGATGCCGGACGGGCGTTCTCACCCGCCGAACCCGAACCGCTGTACCTGGATGAAGTCGGCGCCCTTGGTCGGCTGCTTGAACAAGGCAACCGCATCGACCCGGAACGGATCGGCGGTAACCGCGTCCACCCGAGGGGCCAGGGCGGCGACGATGGCATCTCGCTCGGGCCCGTCTGGTAGACGCGCCGTCAAGGTCATGTGGAACCTGAACTCGCCCATCACATAGGGGTAGCCCCATTGCTGGAGCAACGTCTCCTGCTGCGCCGACAGTCCATGTGCCCGACGACGCTCCAGCTCAGCCTCACTCGGCAACGCCCGGAAGGAATCGAGGTCGCGCACGGCGTCGGCCGCGAGCGCGTTCATCCGATGATCCGGCGGCGTCAGCATCAGCGCCAGGAACCCACCGAGAAACCGCAACCCGAGCAGCACATCGAACGGTTCGCGTTTCGCGGCGAATGCGGCGAAGGCCTCGACCAGATCGGCCTCGCCTAGACCGTCCCGCAGGTAGAACGGAGGCTTGATGGTTGCATGAAAACCGTAACCACGCGCGCTCTGCGTCAGCACCGCCAAGCGCTCGGCGTCGAGCCCGTCGACGGTCGGCTGAGCGCGGGTTTCGCCGGTAGCGCAGTCGCGGCCGAGCCAATCGGCGCCGAACTCGGCCAGCGGCGAGCCGGGCGGCGGCGCGACGTATAGAGCATATCGGGATGCCGAGGGATCGGGTTCTGCGCCACCGATATCTGGAAAGCGGGGGAAGTCGACCATGTGACACTCCGATGAAATCTGCTCAGAGGTGTGGCGTGGATCGGTTGGAACCGGGTATTTAGACTATCCAATCTTTCCGGCGCGCCGGTTATGGCACGCACGCTCTCACAGGAGAAGACGGCGATGAAATCAGGGATCGCGAGTCGGCGCGTCCTGCTGGCCGACGGCTCCACCGCCGACACGGTGGTCACCGTCGAAGACGGCGTCATCGCCGCCATAGGCGCCGAAAACTCGGGCGATGTCCGGGATGTCGGCGACGCCTGGGTTCTGCCCGGCGTAATCGACCTCCACGGCGACGCATTCGAGCGCCAGATCATGCCGCGCCCGGGGGTGCATTTTCCGTTGGATCTCGCCCTGCAGGACACGGACGCCCAGGTGCTGGCGAACGGCATCTCGACCGCCTATCACGGCGTGACGTACTCCTGGGAGCCGGGTCTGCGGGGCCGCGAGTCGACCCTCGCGCTGAAAGCGGCGATCGAAGCGGCGCGTCCGCATCTCGGATGCGACACGCGCTTCCACCTGCGCCACGAGACCCACAACCTCCCGGCCGAGGCCGAGGTGATCGAATGGCTGGCCGATGGAACGGTCGATCTCTTAGCCTTCAACGACCACAGCCACATGACCCTCAGACGGATCGTCGAGGAGGGCAAGTCCACCCGCACCGAGGCCGCCCGCTCCGGACTGTCCCACGACGAGTTCGTCGCGTTGTTGCACGAGGTCTGTCGGCGCCAGCCCGACGTTCCGGCCTCCATAGAACGTCTGTCGGCCGCGGCACTCGCCCATGGTGTGGCGCTCGCCAGCCACGACGACTACGAGCCCGAGACCCGAACCTGGTTCCACGGTATCGGTTGCCGGATCGCGGAGTTCCCGATGAACACGCCAACGGCGGAAACCGCGGTCGGTCTGGGCGATCCGGTGATCTGCGGCGCCCCCAACATCATCCGCGGCGGCAGCCATCTGGGAGCGACAGGGATCAAGGCCGCCCGAGAGGTGCGCGAGGGACGCTGCACGATCCTTGTCTCGGACTACTACTACCCGGCACTCGTCCAGGCACCATTCCGGCTCGTGCGGGACGGCGACTGCGACTTCGCCACCGCCTGGGCGCTCGTCTCCGCCAATCCGGCCCGGGCCGCCGGCCTGGACGATCGCGGGGCGATAGAGCCCGGGAAACGTGCGGATCTCGTCGTCATAGACCAGCGCGCCGACGCTCCCGCAAAGGTTCTGGCGACGATGGTCGCCGGTCGCGAGGCGTATCGGACCTCCGCGTAGCGGGTTATTCCGCCGCCGTCTGGCGTGGCCGGTCCCCTGCCGCCCGGGCAGCTTCCTCCTCCGCCTCCTGCTCGGCCACTTCCTGGTCGTGCTCGAAGAGACCGGCGAGGTGGGCGGCCGCCTCTTTGGAAGACCGGATCATTTCCGCCTCGTCCCGGTGGATGGTGTACTGCTCGCGCAGGAGCTGCTCGTCGTACTCCTTGAACCGCTTCACCATCTGATCCGCCTTGCGGCCCGGTACACCGAGCTCCCGGAACACCCGGCCGGCCATGTCGAGGCTGGAGTCGAAATACTCTCGCACCACCTGGTCGACGCCGAGTTCCATCAGCCGATAGACGTGGAAGCGATCATGGGCCCGGGCGAACAGCTTGAGGTTCGGAAAGTGCATGCCGGCCACCCTGGCAACGCTGTCGGCCCGCTCCGGATCGTCCACCGCGATGATCAGCAGCTTTGCCCGACCGGCCCCCGCCGCCTCGAGGATCTGGAGGCGCGAGGCGTCGCCGAAATACCCTTCGTTGCCGAAGCGCCGGGCGATGGCGATGCGGTCGTGGTCGCTATCCAACGCCACGAACTTGATCCGCCGCATGTTCAGCATGCGGCCGATCATCTGTCCGAATCGCCCGAAACCGGCAATGATCACTTGGATCTCGGGATCGCCCATCTCCTCGACGGTCGCTTGGGCGAGAGCTTTCTTCGAGAAGCGCCCGCGCGCCGCGTCGGCAAGTTGGACGGTGAACGGCGTCATCGCCATGGAGATCGCAACCACAAGGATCAGAAAATCCGCCGTCGCCCGATCGACCGCACCGACATTGATGGCCGCGCCGAACAGGACGAAGGCGAACTCGCCGCCCTGGGGTAGGACGGCCGCCAGGGCGAGCGCCGGCTCCCAGCGCATTCCGATGGCGCGGGCCAGGGCGAAAAGCGTGGCGCACTTGATCGCGACAAGACCGATCGCCGCGCCCAGCACGGTCAGCGGCGCATCGAAGAAATTATCGAGGTCGATGGACATTCCGACCGCGATGAAGAACAGCCCGAGCAGCAGGCCCTTGAACGGCTCGATATCCGCCTCGAGACGATGGCGGTACTCGGTATCGGCAAGCAGCACGCCGGCGAGAAAAGCACCAAGCGCCATGGACAGGCCGATCTTGTCCATGGCCAGTGCCATGCCCAAGACGACGAGCAACGCCGCGGCGGTGAATAACTCCTGCACGCCTGTTGACGAGACGACGCGCAGCAGCGGCCGCAGAAGCTTCCGGCCGATCACGATGATGAGGACGACCGTGACGATGGAAAAGCCGATCGACAGGTAGTCGGTATCCGCCAGCGCGGTCTCGGCCGCCCCGTCCCCGGCCAGTTGCGGCGCGTCGGCGATCCACGGCAACACCGCCAGCAACGGGATCACGGCAAGATCCTGGAACAGCAGGATCGAGAAGGCGGCCCGACCGTGCTGGGTCCGCAGTTCGCCCCGGTCCGCCAGCGTCTGCACGGCAAAAGCGGTCGAGGACAGGGCGAGCACGAGGCCGATCACTACGGCGGTCTGGACGCCGTAGCCGACCGCATAGGAGGCCAAGCCGATCAGCAGGGCGCTGATCGCAACCTGGGCGGTCCCGAGACCGAAGATCGGCCGGCGCAGGGCCCAAAGGCGGGCCGGCATCAGTTCGAGCCCGATGATGAACAGGAGGAGGACGACACCGAATTCGGCGAAATGCAGAATCGACTCCACATCGTCGATCAGTCCGATCACCGAGGGACCGATCACGATCCCCGCGCCGAGATAGCCAAGCAGCGCACCAAGACCGAGTTTTCGGAACACGGGCACGGCGATCACCGCCGCCGTCAGAAAGACCACCGTGTCCTGAATTCCCGCCATTCGCGATCCCGTCCTCTCCGTCGCCCAACTGCGACCGGATGGATTCTAGCACGCTTCGGATCCGGCACGCGCATCGGCTCCGGCAGTGGCCGCGCTTGCGGCTTTTTCCATGCCTCGCGTATCGTGCGCGCAACACACAAAGAAAATTCGGATTGCAAACGGGGGACGCGCTATGAGCGCAACGATCTTTGGGCCCAGGATCATGCTGGTCGGCGGCGGAGCGATCGGACGGGTGGGCGAGGTGCTGGAGAAGCTCCAAGTCAGTCGGCCGCTAATCGTGACCGATCCGTTCATGGTCAGCTCCGGCATGATCGAGCACCTTACCGCTCCGCTGTCGGAGGCCGGCATCCTCTATGACATCTTCTCGGACACCGTGCCCGACCCGACCACAACCGTCGTCGATGCCGGCACTCAGCGCCTGCGCTCCGGCGGATTCGACGGGTTGATCGGCTTTGGCGGGGGGTCCCCGATGGATACCGCCAAAGCCCTGAACATTCTGGCCGCGCATGGCGGGCAGATGCGCGACTACAAGGTCCCCAACGGCGTCGATACCGCCGCCGTTCCACTGCTTTGCATCCCGACCACAGCCGGAACCGGCTCGGAGGTCACGCGCGGCACGGTCATCACGGACGTCGCGACCGATGAGAAAATGCTGATCATGTGCCTCGCCGGTCAGGCCGACGCCGCGATCGTCGACTACGAACTGACGATGAAGAAACCGTTCCGGCTGACCGCCGATACCGGGATCGACAGCTTCACCCACGCGCTGGAAGCGTTCGTCAGCCAGAAGCGCAACCCCTATTCCGACAGCATGGCGATCGCCGCGATGACGCGAATCGGCGCCAATCTGAAGACCGCCTGCTTCGAACCGGACAACCGCGCGGCTCGCGAACAGATGATGCTGGGCGCGACCCAGGCGGGTATGGCGTTCTCGAACGCGTCGGTCGCCCTGGTCCACGGCATGAGCCGGCCGATCGGCGCCCATTTCCATGTGCCCCACGGCCTGTCGAACGCCATGCTGCTGCCCGCGGTCACCCGGTTCTCGCTCGACTCCGCGCTCGACCGCTATGCCGAGGCGGGCCGCCTGATCGGCGCGGCGCGGACCGGGGACAACGACGAGACCGCCGCGAATAAGCTTCTGGACTGGCTGTATCAGACCAACGAGGAACTTCAGGTGCCCACGCCACCCGCCTATGGCATCGAGGAGACGAAATGGAACGGCGTGTTGGACACCATGGCGTCCCAGTGCATCGCCTCGGGCTCCCACGCCAATAATCCGCGCGTGCCGGAACACGGCGAGATCGTCGAGCTCTATCGTCAGGTCTGGGCAGCCAACCGGTAAGGTCGGCGTATAGGCTCGCGGCCGGTCAACAGCCTACTCGCCCTGGAGCATGACCCGGTTCCGCCCGTTTTGCTTCGCCCGGTAGAGGGCTTCGTCGGCTCGGGCGATCAGCTTGGTCATCGACTCGCCGTAATCGTAGCAGGCCACCCCGATCGAGATCGTCACGACGCCGATATCCTCGCCGCTCGATCGCCGGGTGACGCGTTTCTGGTTCAGCCGCTTGCGGATTCGCTCGGCGATACCCCGGGCGTCCTCCAGGCCGGTCTCGGGCAGGATCACCGCGAACTCCTCGCCACCGAACCGGGCCGGCGCGTCGGTATCCCGCAGGCATTCGGTCAGCAGGCGCCCCACAAGACGCAACACCTGATCGCCGACGACGTGACCGTGGGTGTCGTTGAACTGTTTGAAATGATCGATATCCAGCAGCAGCAGAGTCAACGGGGTGCCGGTTTCCATTGCATGGCTCGCCGCCTCCCGCAGCAACGTGTCGAACCGCTTTCGATTGGCAATTCCCGTCAGACCGTCGGTCATCGCCTCGGTCCGGGTCTCCTCCAACTTTCGGCGAAGCGCGGCGATTTCGCCGGTCGTGTTGGCGAGTTCCGCCCTCAGGGCCTCGTTGCTGTAGCGGGCCGCCTCGGTCTCCAGGCGCAGGGTATCGACCAAGGTCCGGATCTCCTCCCAATCCTCCGTCGACGCCAAGGCGGTCGTCGCCGTCGACAGCGCGTGGCCGAGGCTGTTCGCGCCGGCCCCGGCCCGATCCAGGCTCCGGGAGAGCCCGTCCGTAACGTTTCCAAGATCCACGGCCACGTCATCGACCGCCCGGTCGCGAAAGCCCGGAAGGATATAGCGCTCGAACAACTCGGCGATTTGCAGTTCATCGACGCCGTGCCCGCTGGTGAGGAGGACATCGAGGGTTCGGCGCAGGGTCCCCGCCTCTCCGGTCGCATAGGCGAACCAGACGGCGTAGTTCTCGGGTGTGGGCGGAATCTCGTGACGAATCATCAGGTCCAGGGCGCCGAGCGCGGCGTCTTGCGCCGCAGTCTTGGCCGATGATTTCAAAGTGTTTTCGCCCGGAATGCCGCCGGGCGCGTCGGGCCGACTGGGCGGTTTGACCGATGTTTCCATCCTATCCCCCGCTGCAGTCCCTCCGCCGCCGGATCCGCTCCGGGTCAACGGAGATCAGGTCTTGCGCCTTATGCCGATTCTGCGGCCGATCCCATCGAGAGCCCCGGTGGCGGCGTGTGCGGCATGGAGAGCCTGCACCTTCGCCAAGGCGGTCTCCGGCATCGGCGCCGCCCGCTTGGTCGTCAGATCGATATGCATGCACATCAATTCGTTGGTCGCTGCGAGGAACCCTTCCTCGGCATGGTACATGTGATGCAGCAGATGAAACCGCTTGGCATCATGGTCGACGATCCGCGTGCGAAACGCCAGAGGCGCATCTTCAACCACCTCGCGATCGTACGTGACATGCGCCTCCAGAACGAAGATCGACGCATCCGAGGCCCGGCGGTAGGCTTCGCCCAAGCCGAAGTGAACGCACACCTGCTCGGTCGCGATGTCGAAGGCGACCAGATAGTAACCCACGTTCATGTGGCCATTGTAGTCGATCCAGTCCGAGCGCACTGTCGCCGTCCCCGAGTTGAACCATCCCGCGTCGTTCATGCTGTGCTCCAATAGTCCCGTTTTTCTCCTGAACCGCTTGCGCGGATCATGAACGCGCTGGCCTGGATGGGCAAACACGCGACCGCGCTGCTCGCGGGCGGCGTTTTCGTCGGCCTGGCCCTCCCCGATCTGGCGACCCTGGCCCGGCCGCTTCTGGTGCCGACCATCGTCGTGATGCTGGTGTTTTCGCTGCTACGCCTGCAGCCCACGGCAATCGCCGCCGCCGCAAGGAGCCCCGGTCGGGTCTTGCCGGTCGTCGGTTTCGTGCTGCTCCTATCCCCGGCCATCGGCCAAGCGGGTGTGATGCTGCTGGGCGTAGAGCAGTGGCTCGGCATAGGCGTCGCCGTCGCTGTGGTCGTATGGACGGCCTCGCCGCCTCTCGTCTCGGTGACCGCGCTGGCGACGATCCTCGGGTTGGACGGGGCCCTCGCGCTGATGGCGATGACGCTGGGCGGCCTGCTGATGCCGCTGACCCTGCCGCCGCTGGTCTTGGGCCTGATTGGCCTCGATCTGCAGATCGGCGTCGGCGAACTGATGATGCGTCTGACCGGGTTGCTCGCGCTCGCCGCCATCCTGGCCACGACGGTCCGGAAGATCGTCGGCGAGAACCGCATCCATCGGCATACGGAAGCGATCGACGGCGGTTTCGTTCTCATTATGCTGATTTTCGCCATCGCGGTCATGGACGGAGTCACGGCAGCCGCCGTCGCCGACCCATGGAAAGTGGCGGGCATGGTCGTCCTGGTCTTCGCCGTCAGCCTCGCCCTGCAGGCGATCGGTTTCGCGCTGTTCCTGCCGTGGGGCCGACGCACGGCGACGACGGTGGCATTGATCGGCGGAAACCGGAACATGGCCATCGTCCTCGGCGCCGCACCGGCCGCTTTCCACCCTGACGCGTTTCTCTATCTTGCGATCCTGCAATTTCCGATCTACCTGCTGCCGGCCTTGCTGCGGCCGATCTATCGGAAATACGGAGCGGACGCGCCGTAGCCCGGTTGGAGAAAGGGCGAAAATCGGCGATACTCGAACCATGGTCCTCCGAATGCCGATGACATCGAACGCCCCCGGTCCATAGCCGGGCCGCCATCCAGCCGCCTGCATGACCTCGCAGCGCGCAAACCGCAGGGAAAGCCTACCGTGAGAGCAATCGACAGCGCCCGTCGCCGCGGGAATCTGGGTGCTCTCCGACGCCGTCTCGTGTTGGTCGTTCTGACGCTCCTGGCCGCCGGGGCCAGCTATGTCTTCACCGCCGACAGTCAGATCAATTTCCAGCACATGGCCGCGGCGACCGTGATCCTCATCGGCCTCTGCGTGATCACGATCGACTGGTGGGTCGGTCGGGATATCAAGCGATCGGGTGGCGTTCAGGCCATGCGGTCCGGCGGCGTTCTGTCCACCGGCCCCGGCGCCACCGCCGGGCGGCTGTGGGCCCAGGGGGAGGGGTTCAGGATCAGCGGTCTTCCCGAGGACGCACGCAAGAACTTCGGCGAGGCCGCCGCCCTCTTCAAGGAAGCCAAGGACGAAGCCGGCGAGATCCTGGTCAAGCTCAGCCAAGGGGATCTCGCGACCGAGACCGGCGATTTCGGGGCCGCCGAGAAGTACTACATGGACGCGGAGAGCGGTGCGAAGGAGACGAAGGAGACGAAGGACGTCCGCAGCGAGGGTCGCGCGCTGGCCGGTCTCGGTGTCATGAACCTGAGGCGCCGCAGCTACGACGCTGCGCGTCAGCAGTTCGAGGAAGCCCGGAGGGCGTTCTCCGCCGATACCGACCGTTTCGGCGAAGCCGGTGCCCTGCTCGGTCTGGGGGAGGCCTGCGTCAAGGTGTCGAAGACCGACGAAGGCGCCAACCATCTCGATCAGGCGCGGTTTCTGTTCAGCCAGGTTGGCGATCGGATCGGCGAAGCGCACGCGCTGTACGCCCGCGGGGAACTGTTCCGGCTGGAACGCAACGGGGCGGAAGCCCAGAACCGGTTCGAGCGGGCACTGACACTGTATCGGCGGACCGGCGACTATGTCGGCGAGGGCATGGTGCGGCTCTGCCTTTCCGATGCGTATCGGCGAATGCAGCGCAGCGGCGACGCGAGGGAAACCGCACTTGAAGCCTGCGCCCGGTTCAAACAGGCCGGGCGACGCCTCGGCAACAGCGAACTGATCGCCGGCCGCGGAGACATTCGCCGGGCCCGCATTCGTTTCGATTGGTCGAGAGCCAACGGCAACGCCGCCCGCAACCTGTTCGTGGAGACCGGCGAGCGAGACAACGAGAGCCGAGTCATGATCGGCATGGGCGAACTCGAACGGATGGCCGGAAACCTCGAAGAGGCCCGCGGCCTGTTCGACCGGGTCATCGCGCAGTCGAAGAACTCGAGCGATCTCTTGATACTGGCCGATGCCCAAAAGGGCCGAGGCCATGTCGACATCGCTCGCGATCAGAAAAGGTCGGCACGCGAAGTCCTGAAGGAGGCCTATGGTCACTACCAGAATGCCGGCGGCGCGCGGGATGCCGCGCAAGCCCTGATGGACCTCGGCCAGCTCGATATGCTGATGGAGAACTTCGACCGGGCGCGGGTGAACTATGCCCAGGTGCGGGGCATGTACGCCAAGCTGCGGGATCCCCATGGCGAGGCGACCGCCGTGCGCGCCATCGGCGATCTGGAATCGGCTCAGGGTCGGCTTCAGCAAGCGCAGCAGGCCTATGCCGAAGCCCGCATTCTGTTCCAGAGCGTCGGGGACCGGCTGTCAGAGGCCGATGCCGCTCTGCAGATCGGGTTGCTGGCGGTGAACCACGACAACGCGACGGCAGCGGCCCTGCTGGTCCAGGCCGGACGGCTCTATCGAGCGGTAGGTGCGGTCGAATGGCAACGCAAGGCGCATGGGCTGGCACGCTGTGTGAGGTAGCCCACAAACGCCCGACCGAGGCGCGACATTTCTGCAACACCGCCGATGAAGGCATTGCTCAACCGTGCCTCGGACTGGCCATCGAACGTACCTTGTGATAGTCGACTAAAAAGCAGTCTAGGACCTGTCCAGTCGTTATCGACACGGACGAGAACCATTTGCTTGGGCTGTGTATGAGCGCGGTTCTTGTCGCGCGTCTTATAGAGGAATTGGCCTCGATGCGTCGGGTAGCGATCGGATCCACTTTTGCATTGTTGCTCCTGGCGGGCTGCGCGTCGCAGGGTGACTTGGAAGAAGGCGCGGTTTACGACCCGATCGAGCCCGCGAACCGCCTGGTGTTCGCGATGAACGACGCCGTCGACACCATGGTCCTTCAGCCCACCGCGTACGTTTACAAGGAAGTCGTACCGTCGGCGATCCGCGAGGTCGTCCGCAACTTCCTGGATTGGCTGAGTTCTCCGGTATACATCGCCAACAGCGCCCTTCAGGGAGATCTTGAAGGATTGAAGCATAACGCCTCGCGCTTCATCGCCAACGCACCGATGTTCGGTATGGTGGACAATGCGACCGGATTGGGGCTTGAGCGGCGGCCGGAGGATTTCGGTCAGACGCTCGCCGTGTGGGGCGCGGATGAAGGTCCGTACATCGTTCTGCCGATCCTCGGTCCGTCCAACCTCCGCGATACCGTCGGTTTGGTCGCCGACAACTTCCTGGACCCGGTGAATTACATCGGCAACGAGGATGAGCGGACCCGCTACCAAATCGCCCGTCGTGTCGTCGGCGCCGTTTCCTTCCGGGCGGACAACTTCGACCAGATCAACGATCTGAAGGCGACGTCCGTGGACTACTATGCCCGCGTTCGAACCATCTATCAGCAGCGGCGCGAAGCGCTGGTTCGCAACAACACGCCTCCCGGTGTAGGCGGCACGTCGTCCGGTGAGTTCGAAGAGTATCGCCCGGCCAACACTCCGATTGAGCAAAGCGGGCAACGAGCGGCCGATTGACGGTCGGGGCCGGATGAAGACCGGAATCATCTCAGAGCTGACAGCCTGAAGAAATTCGAGCGAAAAGCGAGGATCGGCCCATGGGCAGTCTATTCAGGGCATTTGTGGTAATTGTTCTGGTTCTCGTGCCGCTGTCTCAGGCGCGCTCGGCCTCCGATGCCGGCCAGTTCGTGTCGGAGTTCGCCGACAAGGCAATCGCCCTGGTGTCGGATAAAAGCCTGTCCACTGCAGAACGGCGCGAGCAGTTCGGTACGTTGGTCGAGACCTATTTCGACATGCCGGGGATCGGGCGCTTCCTGCTCGGCCGCTACTGGCGAACCGCCTCCGAAAAAGAACAGGACGCCTACCTGAAAGCCTTCACGGAAAACATCGTCTACACGTACTCGCGACGGTTCGATGACTACGACGGCCAGAAGCTCGTGGTCGACGGCACCAGAGACGATGGGCGCTTCGACATCGTTTCCAGTCGTATCGTCGACTCGAAGAGCAACCAGGAATACCGGCTGGACTGGCGGGTCATCGATGAAGGCGGATCGCAGAAGATCGTCGATGTCGTGATCGAAGGCGTGAGCATGAGTGTGACCCAACGCCAGGAATACGCCTCGCTGATACAAAGCAACGGTGGCAGGGTGCAGGCCCTGATCGACGCGTTGAACCGTCAGATGGCCGGGGTCAGGGCCTCCGACAGCTGATTCCCTTTACCACGGTCTGACCACGCCGATCCTGTTGGTGTCAGGGTCGGCGTTTCGATTCCGGCAGCAGCGTGAACGGACTTACCCAAAAGTCCGAATAAGGGAGAAAGCCGGCAGGCCGGTCAGCGCGCCGGATCGTCCCCGCCGGGGCGCAGAACGATCCGGGCCAAATGCATCTCAGGAGCGCACCACCGGCTTGTAGCGGATGCGATGCGGCTGGGTTGCGTCTTCGCCAAGACGCCGCTTCTTGTCGGCCTCGTAGGCCTCGAAGTTGCCTTCGAACCACTCCACATGGCTGTCGCCCTCGAAGGCGAGGATATGGGTCGCGACGCGGTCCAGGAACCAGCGATCGTGGCTGATCACTACCGCGCAGCCGGCGAAGTCCAGGAGACCCTCTTCCAGTGCCCGCAGTGTGTCGACGTCCAGATCGTTGGTCGGCTCGTCAAGCATCAAGACGTTGGCGCCCGATTTCAGCATCTTTGCGAGATGGACCCGGTTGCGCTCGCCGCCCGAAAGCTGGCCGACCTTCTTCTGCTGGTCGCCGCCGCGGAAGTTGAACTGGCCGCAATAGGCCCGGCTCTGCATCTTGCGCCGGCCGAGATCGATCTCGTCCAGACCGTCGGAGATTTCCTCCCAGACGGTCTTGTTGGCGTCGAGGCTGTCGCGGCTCTGATCGACATAGCCGAGCTTCACCGTGTCGCCAATTCGGATAACGCCCTGGTCCGGTGTTTCCTGCTCCGTGATCATCCGGAACAGCGTGGTCTTGCCGGCGCCGTTCGGTCCGATGACCCCGACGATGCCGCCCGGCGGCAGCT
Organism: Alphaproteobacteria bacterium; assembly: GCA_024742275.1. Taxonomy (GTDB): domain Bacteria; phylum Pseudomonadota; class Alphaproteobacteria; order Thalassobaculales; family Thalassobaculaceae; genus Thalassobaculum. The sequence goes on from JANSYS010000005.1 coordinate 129,949, forward strand.
TGAAGGTCAGATCCTCGATCAACAGCCGATCGCCAAACGCCTTGGTTAGCCCTTCCGACTCTATCACCACGTCGCCGAGACGCGGACCGGCGGGGATGACGATCTGAGCGGTATCGGGAGCTTTTTCCCGGTTCTGGGCCAGCAGTTCCTCATAAGCCTGGATACGCGCCTTGGACTTCGCCTGGCGCGCCCGTGGGCTCTGTTGAATCCACTCGAGCTCGTTGTTGAGCGTCCGCATCCGGGCCGCTTCCTGGCGTCCCTCCTGCTCCAGCCGCTTCTGCTTCTGCACGAGCCAGCCGGAATAGTTGCCCTCGTAGGGGATGCCTCGACCGCGGTCGAGTTCAAGAATCCAACCTGCCACCTCGTCGAGGAAGTATCGATCGTGGGTGACCGTCACGACAGTTCCCGGATACTCGGCCAGCATGCGCTGCAACCAGGCCACGGACTCCGCGTCCAGATGGTTGGTCGGCTCGTCCAGCAGCAGCATGTCGGGCTGCGACAGGAGCAGGCGGGCCAGCGCCACCCGGCGGCGTTCACCGCCGGACAGGTTGGTGACGTCCGCATCGCCCGGCGGACAGCGCAATGCGTCCATAGCAATGTTGACCTTGCGCTCCAGGTCCCAGGCATCCGCGGCGTCGATCTTCTCCTGTAGCTCCGCCTGTTCGGCGAGCAGCGCGTTCATCTCGTCGTCGGTCATCTCCTCGCCGAAGCGCATGGAGACCTCGTTGAACTTGTCGACCAGATCCTTGATCGGCCCCAGTCCGCGCATGACGTTGCCCTGGACGTCCGTATCAGTATCCAGTTGGGGTTCCTGGGGCAGATAGCCGACCTTCACGCCGTCGGCCGCCCATGCCTCGCCCTGATACTCGGTGTCGACTCCCGCCATGATCTTCAGCAGGGTCGACTTACCAGCGCCATTGACGCCCAGAACGCCGATCTTGGCGCCCGGCAGGAAAGACAGGCGGATATCCTTCAGGACTTCACGGCCTCCAGGGTAGACCTTGGAGAGACCGTTCATGACGTAGATGTACTGATAGGAGGCCATTCGGCGCGGTCCTTTGACGGAACGTGGAATTAATCAGCGCCGGTTCTAGCCCATCGGCCGGGGGCCCGGCAATGCGGGTGTCCACCAAGTGCGTATCTGCCCGGTGGCGGCGGCATCGATTCAACTGCTAGAGTTTTAGGCGAATACTCGAAGCCGCCGCGAGCGCCGCCATGCCAGCCGAATTCCGCTTCATCCTGTTCACCCCGCAGGAAGCCGCCGAGGCGATTGTCAAGTTCTGTCAGAAGAGCGGGCGCAAGTTGCCGGTGGCGACGGTGATCGGGGCGGAACCGGTCGGCGGCGTGGCCGGGAAAGAACCGCCGCGCGGTCTGCTGAGGCTGTTGCCGGATAGCGGCAAGGAGGTCCAGCTCAAATTCGAACCCCAGGAGATCGTCGGCGCGCTCCTGCTGTTCGCGCTGGATCGTAAAATCCCGATGCCGAGGGACAGCGAGAAGGTTCTCGAGTCGATCAGCAACAGATTCGCGCTCAGAATCGGCTACTATCCGCTGGAAAAGGCCGATGCCGGCAAGCCGGAGACCGCCAAGACGACCGACAGATAGCGGGAGACGCGAAGACGGACCGCGGCGGCATGTGCGAAGCCCCAGCCATACTATTGTCCGATCAGACGCGACGGTCGTGATCTTCCCGGTGGTCCGACGCCGCTCAAGCGGCTCACTCGGGCGTCAGGCGCACCGCGCCAAGAGCCGCCAGAAGGCCAGCGATGGCAGCCGCGAGCATCAGCATCAATAGCCTGCTCGGAGAGGGATCATCGGCCAGGGCGTAGCCGGTAACGGTCGTCATCACCGCCCCTCCGGCGAGGGTCATCGCGCCGTTGATTCCGGCCGCGCTGCCGGCCAGCCTGGGCTTGACGGAAAGGGCCCCGGCATTGCTGTTCGGCATTGTGAGCCCGTTTCCCAACCCGACGAAGATGGTGGAGCCGAAGAAGAACAACGGGTGAATCAGCCCCGAAGCCAACGCTGCAAGCCCAGCCGTGAGGCCGCCGCAGGCCACCAGACGCCCAAGGATCATAACGATTCTCGATGCCAGATGCCTGCCGAGCCGCCCCGATAGGTAGCTTCCGGTCATGAACCCTCCGGTGATGCTGCCGACGGCTATCCCGAGTTCGGCCGTCGTCGTTCCGAACACCGATGTCGCGACCAGCGGAGCGCCGGTGATGAAGATGAAGAACGCCCCGGTCGAGAATGTCGTACACCCCACGTAGCACCAAAACGTGGGAGCCTGGAGGAGAGCCGTCAGGGTCTCGGGCTCCTTCCCCGAAGCGTCGTGTCGCGACGCCAGGGTTTCCCCGAGATCGCGCCACGTCAGGTACAGAAGTCCCGCTCCGGCAAGGGCGTAGAACAGGAAAATCGATCTCCAGCCGAACGCGGCATCGAGCAGGCTGCCCAGCATCGGGCCGAGCATCGGCGCAAGCGCCATGGCCATACTGATCTTGCCGATCAGCCGGGCGACCTCGGCCCCGTCGTTCGTGTCCCGAACGATCGCAAGCGACAGGACCGAGCCGACGACCACGCTGGCCTGAAGCATCCTGAACACCAGGAGGGTCACCACGTCCTGAGCGACGGCGGTTACGAAAGACGCCGCGGCGAAAACCAATAGAGCGCACAGGACGACCGGCCTGCGCCCCACCCGGTCGGCCAAGGGTCCCGCCGCCAACTGAACGACCGCCGTGACAGCGAGATAGCCGCCGACTGTCAGACTGATCACCGCGTAATCCGCCGTCAGATCCGTGGCCATATTGGCCAGCGACGGCACGATGGCGTTCAAGGAGAGCAGGGACAGTGCCGAGAGCAGGATCAGGGTCGTCAGAGACGGGGGCGAGCCGGGTTTGAGCATGTCGGTACCGAGCTTCCGGAAAATCAAAACCCCCGAACGGGGTTCGGGGGCGCATCTCAGAGTGGGTCGGTTTCCGCTACCGAACGACACCCCAGGTGGCGCCTACGACGGTGGTTGCGCATACACTAACAGGGTAGGTCATTCGGGCTCTCCTCGGACCAAGCGTAGCCGCAGTCGCACGGCGCGACAACGAACGATAAAGCCCGGCGCAGGGCACAGCCCTCCAATCCTCTTTGCCGACCCGCGCTTCGGTACTATCTATCGCTTCGGGTTCAGCTGTTTCGGAGGGTCGCGCAACCAAGGCACGGAGAACGTGTCGTCAGGTTCCGTCGCTCACATCATGACAACCAGAGATATCAGAGCCGACCGCCGCGTCGGATACGCGCGTATGCTCATTGCCGAAGGCGATCTGCCGGGCGCGCTGTCGCTTCTTGAGCAAACGCTGGAGTTGGCGCCGGACTGGCCAGATCTGCTGATGCTGCTCGGCGAGACCCAGGCGAAGCTCGGGCAGCGGGACGACGCCATCGAGAGCTTCCGCCGATACCTCTCCGTCAGCCACGACGACCGGCACGGTGCGATCCTGCATCTCGCCCTGCTGGGCGCCGCGCCGATTCCCGACGAACCTCTTGCACCGTACATCGAAGCTCTGTTCGACGATTTCTCGGATCGGTTCGAGCGGTCCCTGCTTCAGTTGTTGGACTACCGCGGGCCGGCGTTGATAGCCGACGCCATTGACCATGAGACAGGCGGGCTTGGCGCGGTTCTGGACCTCGGCTGCGGAACAGGTCTGTCCGGCGAGCCGCTGCGCCGACACTGCAACTGGCTGGAGGGCGTGGACCTCTCCTCCGGCATGCTCGAGAAGGCCCGTGCCAAAGGCATCTACGACGCGCTGCATCAGGCCGATATCGTCGACTTTCTGGCGAAGCCGGTGCGGCGCTACGACCGGATCGTGGCTGGAGACGTTTTGAACTACATGGGAGCGTTGGACTCGGTCATGTCCGGCATCGCCGGAGCGCTGAAACCGACCGGCCGGGCGGTGATCACGGTCGAGGCACTTGAGGCCCATGGCGGCGGCGGCTGCGATGGGATGCGTCTGCTGCCGACCCTGCGCTTCGCTCACTCGGCCGAGTACGTGCGTGCCGCTGCGGCGGCGGCCGGCCTGTCCACCGCGGCACAACGCACGGAAGCGCTCCGCCGCGAGGCCGGACAACCGCTTTCCTGCCACGTCTTTACTCTGCTGCCAGGCGCTATCCCGGCCGAACCCAATCTCGGTCCCGCTATCGACCCGAAGGCCCGGCCGAGCGCTTGAGCCGCTCGGCCACTCCCACGATGCGTTCGGCCCGGTCGACGATGGGTTTGTCGATCATCTTGCCCTTATAGGCGACCGCCCCTTTGCCCTCGGCCAAGGCCTCGCGGAAGACGGCGAGCAGCCCCTCCGCATGGGCAATCTCCTGCTCCGACGGTGTGAAGGCGGCGTTCAGGACCGGGATCTGCGCCGGGTGGATTCCCATCCCGCCCTCCGAGCCGTTGCGCCGTCCCTGCTCCGCGCCACGCCGGAACGCGTCGAGATCGGTGAATTCGGCGATCGAGCCGGGATAGCCGAGCGGGATCACCCCCGCCTCGCGCGCCGCCAGCCGCACCATCGCGTCATAGGGATCGAGAACGGCGGGATCGGGCTCCGGCAGACCGAGATCGGCCGCCATATCCTCGCCGCCGAGGGTGATTGCCGCCACACGCGGGCTCGCCTTGGCGATCGCCCGGGCTTCATGCACGCCCTTGGCCGTCTCGACCAGCACGGCATAGCGCACATGGCCGGCGGGCAGGCCGCGCTCGGCTTCCAGCTCGCCGACCACCTCGTCGATCGCCAGGATATGATCCGCGCCGTCCACTTTCGGCAGGCAAAGCGCGTCGAGGCCGGGGATCACGGCGGCCTCCAGATCGGCGATGGCCAGACGCCAGGGTCGGTTGATGCGGACCATCACCTCCACGGTTCCCGCCCCGGCGACGGTAGCGATGGCGCCGGCGAGCGCGGCCCGGCCATCGGCTTTGCGGTCCGGCGGGATCGAATCCTCGACGTCGAGGATGACCGCGTCGGCACCACGCTCTGCCGCTTTGGCGACGAAACGCTCCGCGTTCGCCGGCACATAGAGCAGAGAGCGCCACAACGGGGCGGGCCGGGAGTACGCGGCGGTCATCATATCAGTCCTTTCGCGCGCAACGCCTCGGGGTCTTGACCAAGGGCGGTCCAGATCTCCGCGTTGTGCTCTCCAAGCTCGGGGGCGGGCCTGCGAAGTTGCGCCGGACTGCCCGACATGCGCGGGATCACGTTGTGCATGGCGATCCGGCCGATATCGGCATCCGGCATGGAGACGATGGCCTCGCGATCCCGCGGGTAGGGATGCTGAGCCAGTTCCCCGACATCGGGCACGGCGCCCACGGTAACGCCAGCCTTCTCGAAGATCTCCAGATTCTCCGCCTGTGTCCGCTCGGCCATGAAGGCTCCGACGATGGGATCCAGTTCGTGCCTGTTGGCGACCCTGTCCGTGTTGGTTCGGAACTTGGGATCGTCGATCAGATCCTCGCGGCCGATCGCGCGCAGCAGCCGCTCCGCCATCGACTGCATCGACGCGCTGAGAGCGACGTACTTGCCGTCCTTACACCGGTAGACGTTGCGCGGCGCCGACTGGTTGGACAGCGACCCGGTTCGTGGCGGGACCGTGCCGGTCAGATCGTAGTTCGCGACGATCGGTCCGAGCATCGAATGGATCGGTTCGAACAGGGTCAGATCGATCACCTGCCCCGGCGCCTTCTTCACTTCGATCTCGCGGATCGCCACCATGGCGGAGAAAGCGCCGTAGAGGCCGGCGATCATGTCCGCGAGCGCCAAAGGCGGCAGCACGGGAGGACGGTCCGCGAAGCCGTTCATGGCGGCGAAACCGCTCATCGCCTCGACCAGGCTGCCGAATCCCGGGCGATGGGACCACATGCCGTCCTGACCCCAGCCAGAGATCCGGATGATGATAAGGTTCGGATTCCGCTCGAGCAGCACCTCCGGACCGATACCCATCTTCTCCAGCGTGCCCGGCTTGAAGTTTTCCACCAGCACCCGCGCGGTAGCGGCCAGCTCGAGCATGAGGGCGACCGCGCCCTCCTGACGGAAATTCAGCGTCACGCTCTTTTTGTTGCGGCAGAGCACCTTCCAGTGGGTCGTCACCCCGGCGGTGTTCCAGGCCCGAAGATCGTCGCCGCTTCCGGGCTTCTCGATCTTGATGACCTCGGCCCCGTGATCGGCCAGCAAATGGGTCACCGCATTGCCGGCGATCAGCCTGGACATGTCGAGCACGCGCACCCCGTCCAAGGCGCCGGGAACGTCGCCGACCCATTCCTTCTCGACGCCACTCATGCGTCCGTTTCCTCCAGATGCCGACCACGTCACCGACGGAGAACCCGCCAGCCTCGGTCGTTTTGTTGGCCTATGTTTTTCATCCCCGGCCCCGACGGTCCAGTGCATACCTTTCGACCGCGCCCGGATCGAAGCGGAAGCCCATGCCCGGAACGTCGGGGATCAGCAGATCGCCATCCACCATCTCGACCTGCTCGGCGAAGAGCGGGCGGAACCAGGGCATGTGCTCGGCGTAGCTGACATTGGAGACCGCCCCGCAGAGCTGCAGACAGTGCTCGGTGAACAGATGCGGGCTGACCGGCACGTCGTAGGAGGCGGCCATATTGGCAACCCGGATCCACTCGGTGACCCCGCCGACCCGTTCCAGATCGGGCATCAGCACATCGGCCGACTTGCGCTCCAGCATGTCGCGGAACCCGTAGCGGCCGTACTCGGTCTCGCCGCTGGCGATCGGTGTATCGATCTCGGCGGCGACCCGGGCCGACCCCTCCAGGTCGTAGGCCTGGACCGGCTCCTCGAACCAGACGAGACCGAAGTCCTCGAGCCGCCGGCCGAGCCGGATGGCATGGGAGACGGACAGCCCCTGATTGGCGTCGGCCATCAGCCCGACATGCGGCCCTATGACGTCGCGCACGGCCGCGACCCGGTCGATATCCTCGCCGATATCCGGCTTGCCGATGCGGATCTTCATCGCTTTGAAGCCCTGATCGAGGAAGTCTCGCGCCTGCGCCTGCAATTCGTCGATCGTCATCGACGCCCAGAGCCCCCCGGAGGCGTAGGCCGGCACCCGGTCTCGCCGACGTCCCAGCAGCCGCGCGACCGAGGCGCCCAGAGACTGGCCGAGAATGTCCCAGCACGCCCAGTCGATGGCGGCGATGCCGAACAGCGAAACGCCCTTGTGGCCGAGGAAGTTGATCTCGCCCCACATCTCGTCGAACCGGGCGGCCGTATCGCGCGGGTCCCGGCCGATCATCCGCTCGCCCAGCATCCGGGTGATCGACTCCAGCACGGGCAGCCGATGGACGCCGATCGCCCAGAGATAGCTTTCGCCGGTGATCCCTTCGTCGGTGTCGACCCAGACCAGGAGTCCGGCAACGCCCTCGATGCGGTGGATAGCGGTACCGATGGGCTTGTCGAAAGGGATCTCGACGGCGCGGGTCCGCAGGCCCGTGATCTTCATCGCCCGTCTCCTCAGACGTTCTGGCTGGCGGGCAGCACCATCACCCGGGGAATCAGAACGGAGCGGGGCTGCTCGACCGCGAAGACCACGGCTCGGGCGACATCGGCCGGCGTCAACGGTTGCGGTACATTCTGGCTCACCTCCGGGCGCACGGCGTAGTCCCGGTGCAGGTCGGTGCGGACCAACCCCGGCTCGACCACCGCGACCCGGACGCCAGACCCAGCCAGTTCCATGCGCAGCGACTCCGCAAGCGCCTCGACCGCGTATTTGGTCGCCGCGTAAGCGCCGGCATTGGGCCGGGTCTTGGTCCCCAGGACGGAGCCGGTGAAAAGCAGATCCCCGCTGCCTGCCGCCTTCATGTGCCGGAGGACGGTGTAGGCGAAGCGGAACGTGGCGTCGATATTGACCCGCAGCATGTCGGACATCGCGTCCAGATCGATCTCCCCAACCGGACCGCTGGCGATCAGACCGGCATTGGCATACGCGATGTCTACCCGCCCGAACCGCTCCATGGCCAGGTCGAGCAGGGCTTCGGGCGTATCGGGATCGGCAATATCGCCGGCCAGCACGGCGCAGTGCGGGAGGCGGGCCGCATGGGCCTCCAGCAGCTCCCGACGACGGCCGTGCAGGACGAGCTTCACGCCACGCTCCGACAGCGCTTCGGCAGCGGCCAAGCCGATACCGCTGGTGGCACCGGTGACGACGGCGACCTTGCCCTCAAGATCGTTCATGGCGCTCCTCCTCGTCCAGACTTCCAGCCGTATCGGCTTCCTCGAGCGGGGTCAGGATGGCTGAGATCAGAGCCTCGTGCCAACGCATGAACTGCGCCGTGTCGGCATCGATCTCCACCCGCCCCGTCCGGCGAAAAGCCTCGGCGGCGGGCTCGAGGCGGTCGGCGACCGCGTGGGCATCGTCGGAGCCCTCCCGGCGCAGGGCGACGATCAGCATGCGCAGCCGGGCGAGATCGCGGAAACCGTCCAGATGGTGGTGCGCGGTCGCGACCATCGCCGGGGTCCAGGGTGCCCATTCCGCACGCATCCGGTCCGCCACCACGGGGCCCGCCCCGAAGCAGTCATAGGGTCGGCAGACGGTGAAGCCCGACGCCTCGAGCCGGTCGAAGACGGTGCAGCGGAAATCGGCGTCCAGGTGACGGCAGGCGGTGTCGCGCGGCTTGACCGCCGGAAAACCGGCGGACGGCTGATGCGCCAGCGCGATGCAGCACAGGCCGAAGCACCGCGTGCAGTCGGTCGGCCACTCGGGCGTGTCCGTGTCGCTCCCCATCCCGTGACTCTACGGCCGCGGAGCTGGGCAACGAACCGTTTTCCAGAGGTCGAGCGGCCCAATCAGCCGATATGCTGCTTGAAGAACTCCAGAGTGCGCTCGCGGGCGATTTCGGCACTCTTCGGCTCGAAGCTGCCGCGGGCGTCACAGTTGAAACCGTGTCCCGCCGGATAGACATGCACCGGCAGGTCCAGATGTGCCTTGCGCAGCTTCTCGACCTCATCCATCGGGATGGCGTGGTCCTGCTCGCCGAAATGGAAGATCACCGGACATTTCGGCTGCAGATCGACCAAGCCACCGATACCGCCGCCATAGTAGCTGGACGCCACCGTGAAACCGTCGAGCTTGGTGGCGGACAGCCAAGTCATAGTGCCGCCCCAGCAGTAGCCGACAACGCCGACCTTTCCGGCCGAACGCACGGCGTCGGCGGCGGCGGCGATGTCGAGCAGCGGATCGTCGTTGCCGACCTTGGCCCGGATCTCGCGGCCTTCGGTCACGTCGTCCTCGTCGTAGCCGAGTTCGATACCCGGCTTGTAGCGGTCGTACAGCGCCGGGCAGATCGCCAGATAACCGTCCTCGGCGAAACCGTCTGCAACACTCTTCATGTGGCTGTTGACGCCGAAAATCTCCTGGATCACCACCAGGCCACCCTTCGGTTTTCCGGACGGCTGGGCGAGGTAGGCGTCGAACGCGTGCCCGTCGGATGCCTTCAGCTTGAGCGTGTCGGCCATGTGTATCCCCCGGATATCAGTGATCAGACGTTGAAGCGGAAATGGAAGACGTCGCCATCCTGCACGACGTACTCGGAGCCTTCCACCCGCATCTTGCCGGCATCCTTGGCCCCCTGCTCGCCGCCGGTGGCGACATAGTCGTCGTAGGAGATCGTCTCCGCCCGGATGAAGCCGCGCTGGAAGTCGGTGTGGATCTCGCCCGCGGCCTCCGGCGCCTTGGCGCCGCGCCGCACCGTCCAGGCACGAGCCTCCTTCGGGCCGACCGTGAAGAAGGTCAGCAGGTCGAGCAGTCTGTATCCGGCCCGTATCAACTTGGTAAGGCCAGGCTCGTCCAGCCCGAGGCTGTCGAGAAACTCGCGCTTCTCTTCGGGATCGGTAAGCTGGGCGATCTCGGCCTCGATGGCGGCCGAGATCACGACCGACTCAGCCCCCTCGGCTGCTGCCTTTTCCGCAACCTTGGCGGAGAGGGCGTTCCCGGACCCGGCGTTCTCCTCCTCGACGTTGCAGACGTAGAGGATCGGCTTCGCGGTCAGAAGCTGCATCTGCTTGAACAGGCGCGTCTCCTCCGCATCCAGGTCGGGCAGCATGGCCCGGGCCGGCTTCCCGTCGCGCAGCAGCTCGGCGACTTTCTGGGCGAGCGGCATCAGCGCCTTGGCTTCCTTGTCCTGCCCGCGCACACGTTTTTCCAGCGCCGGAATGCGCTTCTCGACGCTGTCCAAGTCGGCCAGCATCAGCTCGGTCTCCACGGTCTCGGCATCGCGGATCGGGTCGACTGACCCGTCGACATGCGTCACCTCGCCCTCAAAGCACCGAAGCACATGGATGATCGCGTGGGTCTCGCGGATGTTGGCGAGGAACTGGTTCCCGAGGCCCTCCCCCTTGCTGGCCCCCTTCACCAGTCCGGCGATATCCACGAACTCGATCTGGGTCGGCAGGATCTTCGCTGACTTGGCGATCTTGGCCAGGTCGTCAAGCCGCGGGTCCGGCACCGCAACCCGGCCGGTATTGGGCTCGATCGTGCAGAAGGGATAGTTCGCCGCCTCTGCCGCCGCGGTGGCGGTCAGCGCGTTGAAGAGCGTCGACTTGCCGACGTTCGGCAGGCCGACGATGCCGCAGTTGAAGCCCATGGGCTCACGCTCCGTCGCTGGCTGGAGGGTCTTTCGATACGTCGCTCGAACCGTCCGCGGCGGGTTTAGCCGGTTTCGGCGGCGGGGGGAACACGGCATGAGCCACCCGGCTCATGAACCGCGCCTCGTCGCCGCACACCAACTCCTCGACCTCCCGGGCGAGCGCGTCGATCAAGGTTTCGAGCCAAGCGTTCTTCTCCGCCTTCGCGAAGTCGGACAGCACGTAGCTGTGAACCTTGCTCTTGTCGCCCGGATGGCCGATCCCGAGCCTTACCCGGCGGTAGTCCTTGTCGATGTGCCGATCGATGTCGCGGATGCCGTTGTGACCGCCGGCGCCGCCGCCGCGCTTCAGCCGGATCTTACCGGGAGTCAGGTCGAGCTCGTCGTAGAACACGGTGACAGCGTCGACCGGCAGTTTGAAGAATCGCACCGCCTCGCCGACCGAGCGGCCACTTTCGTTCATGTAGGTCATCGGTTTCAGCACCATGACCTTCTCCCCGGCGATCACGCCCTCGCTGGCCAATCCCTGGAAACGCGCACGCCACGGCCCGAAAGCATGGCGGCGGGCGATCTCCTCCACCGCCATGAAGCCGATATTGTGGCGGTTGCCCTCGTATTTCGGACCGGGGTTACCGAGGCCGACGAACAGCAGCATGGGGAACCCTCGCGCTTATCCGGTATCGGGTTGGGAATGCCATCCAGGCGCCTGAAAGACCAGCGCCCGCGATCCGGGGTCTGGATCGCGGGCGCCGAAGATGGTGGGAAGGGCGTGGAGATCAGCTCTCCTCGCTCTCCTCCTCGCCTTCGGCCTCGGCTGCTGTATCCTCGGCGACCGGAGCCTCTTCGGCATCGGTTTCGGAGACAACGGTCGGCGCGGCGATCGTCGCGATGGTGAAATCGCGGTCGTCGATGACCGGCGTCGCCCCTTCCGGCAAAGCGATGGCGGAAATGTGGATCGAGTCGCCGATCTCAAGGCCGGTCAGGTCGATGACCAGCTTCTCCGGGATGTTATCGGCGCGGCAGTTCATCTCGACCGTGTGACGCACAACGTTCAGCACACCGCCGCGCTTCAGGCCCGGAGCGGCACCCTCGTTCGTGAACTCGACCGGGACGTCGACGGTCAGCGCGCTGGTGGCCGACACCCGAAGGAAGTCGACATGCCAGGCGAAATCGGTGACCGGATGCTGCTGCAGGTCGCGGGGCAGCACGCGATGGCTGTCCTTGCCGACCTTCAGGTCGATCAGGTGCGAAAAGAATCCCGGCTTGTTCAGCAGCTTGTCGAGTTCGCGCTTCTCGATCTGGATGGGAAGCGGATCTTTCTTGTCGCCGTAGATGACGGCGGGAACGAACCCCTCGCGACGCGCAGCCCGGGCGGACCCCTTACCGACCCGATCGCGCACGCTGGCGTTCAACGTGGCAACGTCAGCCATGCTCATCTCCTGTGAAAAGCCCGGCCTCCAGGGGTGCCGGGCGGATAGGGCGCGGCGTATAGCGCGAATCCCCGAGAAACGCCACCCCAAACGGCACAGGGCGGCCGAATACGGTTCAGTTAAACAGGCTGGAAACCGAACGCTCTTCGCTGATGCGCTGAATCGCCTCGCCCAGCAGAGGGGCGACGGTGAGCTTGCGAATATTGTGCGCCACCCTCACAGCCTCGGTCGCCTGGATCGAGTCGGTGGTTACCAGGGACGTCAGCGGCGACGATGTAACCCGGGCGACCGCGCCGCCCGACAGCACCCCGTGGGTGATGTAGGCATCGGCGGAAATCGCGCCGGCCTCGATCAGCGCCTCGGCTGCGTTGCACAGCGTTCCGCCGCTGTCGACGATGTCGTCGACCAGGATGCAGCGCCGGCCATCCACGTCGCCGATGATGTTCATCACTTCGGACACACCGGCCCGCTCGCGCCGCTTGTCGATGATGGCAAGATCCGCATGAATGCGGCTGGCGACCGCGCGGGCACGGACCACGCCACCCACATCGGGCGAAACCACCACCAAAGGCTCGTCGCCGTAGCGCGCCTTGATGTCGTCAATGAACACCGGAGCGGCGAAAAGGTTGTCCGTCGGAATATCGAAGAAGCCCTGGATTTGGCCCGCGTGCAGGTCGATCGTCAGCACCCGGTCGGCACCCGCCTTGGTGATCAGGTTGGCCACCAATTTCGCCGAAATCGGCGTGCGCGGCCCCGACTTCCGGTCCTGACGGGCATATCCGTAATAGGGAATGACCGCCGTGATTCGCCGTGCCGATCCGCGACGCAGCGCGTCGAGCGTCACCAGCAGTTCCATGAGGTTGTCGTTCGCCGGATAGCTCGTCGACTGAACCACGAACACGTCCTCGCCGCGGACGTTCTCCTGGATCTCGACGAACACCTCCATATCGGAGAAGCGTCTAATGTCCGCCTTGGTCAGCGGCAGATTCAGATAGGCGGAAATGGCCTCGGCCAGGGGCCTGTTAGAATTGCAGGCCAGAATCTTCGGGGCACGTGTCGACATGGTGAGACCGACCTGGTGGCGGGCGGGGCGGCAGCGCCCCCTGGGCGAAGCGGCGCGACCTTACCCAGCGTCATCGATGCCCGCAAGGTAGAAGTCGGTTCGGTTACACCGTTTCGTCGGCCGCTCCGGACCCGTTGACCATTCGCGCGCCCGGCAGAAAGGTATTTGCCATCTCCTCGGCCCGCGCGAGATATCCGTCCAACGCCTTCATTGTAGCGGCCATATCGGCGCTCTCGTCCTGTTTCCAGGCCCGCAATGTCGCCAACCACACCAACGACAGACCCTTCACCTTCAGCGGGCCGAACGGCAGCCGAACGCTCTCCCCGACCGCCTCCAGCGTTCGCGCCATGGAGCGTCCCAGGCTCGGCAGGGCGGCGAGCGCGCCGCCGGGATCGCGAGGCAGCGTATCCAGAATCGAAACATAGGCGTCCCGATCTGCGGCAAGACCGTCGAGCCGCGCCATCAGCGCTTCGAACAATCGGTCGCGCACCGGTATCGCCGGATCGGTCGCGTCCTCGTCCAGGCTTTGGGTCATGCGGCGATCGACCCGATCGGCGATGGCGGCGAGAAGCCCGGCCTTGCAGCGCACGGTCCGCCGCGCGGTTGCCGGGTCTATTCCCGCCCGTTCGGCCGCCGCGCCCACGGTGACCGCGCGCCATCCGTCGCCGCCCGCGATCTCCAGAGCAGCCGCCGCGAGCATGTCGACAGCGGTTTCAGGTGTTTCAGCCATCGTCGATTCGTCCGTCATGGTTCTCAATATGTCGCCGTTTCGGCGGCCATCAAGACGCCGGTCCACGCGCCGCGGTCGACCGTCAGCCGGCCAACTCCTTGGAGCGCGCCGTGGCCGCCGCGATGGCGGCATCGAAAATCGGCTGGATTCCGTTCTCTGCGTCCATCAGCACCTTCAATGCCTCGGCCGTCGTCCCGCCCGGGCTTGTGACGTTGATGCGCAACTGGGCGGCCGCCTCCTTCGACTGGCGGGCCAGTTCTCCGGACCCCGACACCGTCGACCGCGCCAAACGCATCGCCATGTCTTCGGGCAGCCCGGCCTTCGCCCCGGCGGCGGCGAGCGTCTCGATCAGCAGGAACACATAGGCGGGCCCGCCGCCGGAGAGCGCCGTGACCGCATCGATCTGGTCCTCCGTCTCGGCTTCCAACGCCTCGCCGACGGCTTCGAGCAGGCGGTGCGCCTGAGCCTTCTGGCTTTCGTTCACATGGACGTTGGCGACATAGGCCGTGATGCCCCGACCGACTGCCGCGGGCGTGTTCGGCATGGCGCGCACGATCGGGACCGAGGCACCCAGCCGGTCCTCGAAATAGCCGATGGTCTTGCCGGCGGCGATCGACAGGAAGTACGCGCCCGATCCCGCAAGCGCCGAGAGGGTCGCCAGCGCATCGTCCATCGCCTGAGGCTTGACCGCCAGAACGACCACGCCCGGTTTCAGGTCGCCCGGTAGGCCGTCCGCCGCCGAATGGACGGTCACCCGATCGTGTGCGGCGAGATCGCCCATGGCCTCCCTGTTGGGCTCAACCACATGAACGCCGCCATCGGCCTCGCCGCTTTCGAGCCAGCCAGCCAACATTGCTCCGCCCATCTTGCCGCAGCCGATGAGCACCAGAGGATTGGACATTTCTCTCAGCCTTCTTCCCGTCAATTCCCGAAGGGACAGGCTGTCAGGCTTCCCCCGCCACGTCGAGCATGGAGGCGGCAACCGCCTCGTCCGCCGTCTTTCCGCCCCAGATGACGAACTGGAAGGCGGGGAAGAACCGTTCCGCTTCGTTCAAGGCGACCTCGACAAGGTCCTCCATCTGCTCGACCGACACGCCGCCGGTGCCCCTGACCAGAAGCGTGTGGCGGTACATCGGCACTCCGTCATCGGATCCCAGGTCGAAATGTCCGAGCCAGAGCTTCTCGTTCAAAAGGGCCAGCAGGACGCAGACCTCGCGGCGTCGTTCAGCCGGGACCTTGCTTTCCAGAAGACAGGAGAAATGCAGTGCGCCCAGATCCTCCTGCCATAGGAAATAGAGACGGTAGTCGCACCAGCGACCGGCGATCTCGACGGCCATCTCGTCGGAGCCGGCCCGATCGAAGGCCCATTCATTGGCCCCGACCAACTCCTCGAGCAAATCGAGCGGATTCTGGTGGACGACGGTGGAGTCGACGTACGTGACCGACATATCGGTAAGTTCCCCCTTGGGCGCGCTGGCCGGCGCGTCGGGGCGGCCCGGGATCGGGAAAGACTGGCCGACAGTCCGTTCAGGTCGGCCACATCTTGTGGTGTGGGCCGCCGAATCACCACGAAGATTAGACTCACAAACTGGAGTCGGCCGTTCAACACAAGATTTTGCGGCAAATTGGACGTTCACACTCGATATCCAGTGTGAACTGGAAGGTATTGATATCGGTAGAAAACCCGCGACACGAAAATCGACGCGTTTTGTGCAGCGCAGAGACGGACCGCATTCAAGCCGGTCGAAAGTCGGCGCGAATCACCCCTGGAAGGCTCAATCGTCCTTCGCGCCGTTGTCGTTCGACCCGTCATCCTTCAGCACGTCTTCGCGGGATGTCGTGTCCTCTGCCTTCGCCTTTCCGCGCGCCGACGTACGCCGGGTGGCGGCAGTGGCCCGCCGCCGGTCGGCGGTCGCCGCCTTCCGCTTCGGCGCGGGTTTCTTGGCGATGTCGAGTTTCGCCTCGAGTTCGGCAATCCGGTCCGCAAGCGCCGCCTGCTCCGACCGCGCTTTGACGGCCATGGCCTCGACGGCTTCGAACTCCTCGCGGGTCACCAGATCGCGATCCGCAAGGAAGCGTTCGAACTGCTGGTGAACAAGCTGCTCGATTTCCGCGCGAACGCCCGCGGCGGCACTCATCGCCCCGTTGGCAACGCGCGCAATATCGTCGAAAAACCGGCTACGGGTCTGCATGGCTCACCTCCTGCTGTTTCTGGATATGTCACCGCCACCGTGCGGGATCAAGGACGCCGATGCCGCAGCGCGGGTTCGCCGCTAACCGTTGGGCGAATTCGACGCTTCGTGTAGCGTGTCGCCGCACTCGGAATTCAGCCCAGCAGGAGCGCGTCAGTCCATGATCATCGTCACCGGTGGCGCCGGTTTCATCGGCTCCAATCTCGTCGCCGGCCTGGAACAGGCCGTGGGCGGCGACATCGTCGTCGTCGACCGGCTCGGTACCGACGAGAAGTGGCGCAACATCGCCAAGCGCGAGCTGGCGGCGATCGTCCCGCCGGAGGACTTCTTCGAGTTTCTGGAACGCCATCGGGGGGACGTGGAGACGGTCTTCCATCTCGGGGCCATTTCCGCCACGACCGAGCGGGACGCGGACCTGATCGTGCGGGAGAACATCACACTGCCGTTGCGCCTCTGGCACTGGTGCGCCGAAAACCGCACCCGTCTGATCTATGCCTCTTCGGCCGCGACCTACGGCGACGGCAGCGCCGGCTTCGACGACGACGACAGCCCCGAGGGCCTCGCCGCGCTGCGCCCCATGAACGCCTATGGCTGGTCCAAGCATGCCTTCGACCGACGGGCGATCCGACTCGCCGCCTCGGGCGTGCATCCGCCGCAATGGGTGGGGCTCAAGTTTTTCAATGTCTACGGTCCGAACGAGTACCATAAAGGATCGATGAAGAGCGTCGTTGCGCAGATCACGCCGAAGATCATGGCCGGCGAGAGCGCGAAACTCTTCACGTCGCATCACCCGGACTATCCGGACGGCGGCCAGCTGCGCGACTTCGTCTATGTGGACGATTGCGTTCGCGTGATGCTCTGGCTGCTGGATGCTGGGGAAGTCAACGGGGTCTTCAACCTCGGCACCGGGGCGGCCCGCAGCTTCGCCGACCTGGCCCGTTCGGTGTTCGCCGCCCTAGACCAGGAGGAGCGTATCGAGTTCATCGAGATGCCGGAGGCGATCCGCGACCGCTACCAGTACTTCACCCAAGCGCGCATGGACCGTCTGCGAGGCGCCGGCTACCCGGACCAGTTCACCACCCTGGAGGAAGGGGTGCGACGCTACGTAAAGGGGTTCCTGACGTCCGACGATCCCTATCGCTAGGGGCGAGGCCACACGGTGCGCCTGCTCGCGATCTCTGACCTGCACCTGGCAAGCTCAATCAACCGCGCCGCGCTGGACGCCCTGCCGACGCACCCCGAGGACTGGCTGATCGTCGCGGGCGACGTGGCGGAGCGGCTGGAGACCGTATCCGAGGCGCTCGACTTCCTCGCCCAGCGCTTCGCCAAGGTGATCTGGGTGCCGGGCAACCACGAGCTCTGGGCGCGTCCCAGCCTGGACGAGCCCGCCGGGGTCGCGCGCTACGGGGCGCTGGTCGACCGGATTCGCACACTCGGCGTTGTCACGCCGGAAGACCCCTTTCCCGTTTGGCCGGGACCGCTGCCGGAGGGCGTCGCGCGGCTGGTCATCGCCCCGCTGTTTCTGCTCTACGACTACAGCTTCCGTCCCGACGACGTCCCGATCGACAGGGTCGTCGAATGGGCCGAGGAGACCCACAACGTCTGCAGCGACGAACTCCTGCTCTCACCGGCTCCCTACGGAAGCCGGATCGAATGGTGTCATGCCCGCCTGGCGGAGGCCGAGCGGCGGCTGACCGATGAGATCCCCTCCGGCAGCCATACGGTGCTGGTGAACCACTGGCCGTTGCGCCGGGATGTCGTGCGCATTCCCCGCGTGCCGAGGTTCACCCCCTGGTGCGGCACCGTGCTGACCGAAGACTGGCACATACGCTTCTCTGCCTATGCCGCCGTGAGCGGACATCTGCACACGCGGCGAACCGACATGCGCGGCGCGACTCGGTTCGAGGAAGTCTCTCTCGGCTACCCCCGGCAATGGGAGCACGGCCGCGGTATCGTCGGATATCTCCGGGAGATCGTCGGCTGATCCGTCCGCCGGTAGCGCCGCGCGCCGCCATCTGGCACAGCTTGGGCTGCCGCGATAGGCTGGCCGCCAAACAATCCGGGATTCGCCCCAGCTAGAAGCGGCGGCGCATTCGACGCCGGGAGGAAGGATCGATATGAAGATGCGTGCCTGCGTTCTGCGCGAGATCGGGGCGGAGATGCCCTATGCCAAAAGCGTTCCCCTGGCGGTCGAAGAGATCGAGTTGGATCCGCCGGGTCCGGGCGAGCTGCTGGTCAGGATCGTCGGCGCCGGCCTCTGTCATTCCGACCTGTCGGTGATCAACGGATCGCGCCCGCGCCCGCTGCCCGTGGTGCTCGGGCACGAAGGCGCCGGCGAGGTGGTCGAGGTCGGTCCGGGGATCCGCGACATCGCGGTCGGCGACCCGGTGGTTTTCCAGTTCTCGGCGAGTTGCGGACGCTGCGTCCGCTGCCTCGAAGGCCGGCCGCAGATCTGCGAGACGCATGCGATCGCCCGGGCCAAGGGTGAGCTCATGGGCGGCGGCAAACGTCTGAGGGATGCGAAGGGCGACGCGGTGAACCATCAGACCGGAGTATCCTGCTTTGCCGAATACGCCGTGGTCGACCGGGGGTCTGTGGTGAAGATCGACAGCGACATACCGCTCGAAACGGCCGCCATCTTCGGCTGCGCGGTGATGACGGGCGTCGGAGCAGCCTTGAATGCCGCTCGGGTCGCACCGGGCGACAAGGTAGCCGTCATCGGTCTCGGAGGGGTCGGTTTCTCAGCCATGCTTGGGGCTATTCTGGGCGGCGCCGCCCAGGTCATCGCGGTCGATATCAATCCGGCCAAGCTTGGTCTTGCCCGCCAGCTCGGGGCCCACCACACCGTCGACGCCCGCGAGGCGGATCACGTGCAGCAGATCAGGGACCTGACCGGCGGCGGCGTCGATGTCTCCCTGGAAGGGGCCGGCGTCATCCCGGCCCTCAAAACCGGTTACGACATCCTCAGAGCGGGCGGCCAACTGGTGACGGTAGGGCTATCGCCGCAGGGGGCGGATTTTCCGATCCCCGCGGCGGATCTGGTCAGCCGCGAGATCGCCGTCCGGGGCAGCTACATGGGATCCTGCGTGCCGGTGCGCGACATTCCGAAGTATCTGGAGGCGTTTCGCCAAGGACGGCTGCCGGTCGACCAACTCATCGGCGAACATATAGGCTTCGACAAGGTGAACGAGGGTTTCGACAAACTGGCTTCAGGCGAGGCCGTCCGTCAGATCCTCACGCCCCATGCCGGTTGAGAGCGACGTCAGCGTCGGACGCGGGGCACGGTGCCCACGAGAAGCCGGCTGACCGCGCCTTCGTCGTCGACGAAGGGCAGAATCAGGCGGTCCCACTCGGCATGACACTGGTCAAGGCGGCAGCGGTGAAAGGCGCGCAAGGGTTGTCTGCGGATCGAAACCGCCCGGTAGATGGCGAAGAAGAACGCCGCAAGATATGCCGACGGAATGTCCCAGACGCATCTCCCGGTCATATCGATCTTCGAGTACAGGGTGATCCGCGCACCATAGAGCCGAAACCGGAAATCGCCTCCTCCCGCGCACGGCTCCAGCAGCGCCATGGAACCGAGAGCCGGCTTCAGGTCCAAAGGGTCGATCGTGCGGGAGGATGGCGGCCCCGCTCTCCACCTGCGTTCCAGCCAGAACTCGTGCAGGAAATCCAAGACGTCGCATCCGAACCTCCCGGCCTCCGGATGCCACGCGAGCCTCGGTCGCTCGCTTTCCATGGTCTCAAAGAACCGATCAATCAGCCGGCGGCCACCCACGGCGAGTTCGTCGGCGGCCAATTCGGCGTCCCGGCGCAGATCGGAACTCGGTTTCCGTCCGCTGGAGATGTCGGACCAAAACGCTCCGAGAGCTTTGGCTGCACGCATGTCTTGAGCGAGCGGCTTCATAGAGCTTCAACCTTGTGACCGCTTACGAACCGGCTACGCCCGACTCGGCGCCGGCCAGTCGCCGAAAACGAATACAAACATATGAAAAGTTCTATCATCAACTGTCAATTGATGGACGCAGCCCAACCGCACGCGTCCACGGACCGCCTCGGTGAGGTAAAAAAATTGCCGGGAACCACGGTTCCCGGCAAGTTGAACAGGGAGGCTTCACGTCTGGGAGACGTAGGATCCCGAAGGACCCTGCTCCGAGCGGGGGGGCTCGGAGGTGATGCTGCAACGCAACATCGCGATGACTATGAAATAGGCACTCGCCGCTCTGCAGACCACACCTATTTGTTCAGTTCGGCCATGCGGTTTTTGCATAGCTTGGTTTGCGATTTATTCAGAATTGCGAGTTCGCCACTTCCTGGATAAGGAAATCCCGCAGCACCATGATCCGCTTGGAATGGCGAAGTTCCTCGGGATAAACGAAATACGTCGGTACTTGCGGCCCTTCGAGGTCCGGGATCACGCGGATCAGGCTGACGTCCTCCCTGGCCATGTAATCCGGCAGCGCCGCAATGCCCAGGCCGGTCTGCACCGCCCGATAGATCGCGAAGTAGTTGTTCAGCCGGACCACGTTGACGTGGCGGCCACGGTGTCCGGCCGCGGTGTCCAGGAGCCAATTCACGTTCGGAAACGGCGGGTGGGCTGTTTCCCCGTAGATTACCAGACGGTGGCTGGCCAGATCGGCAGGCGACTTGGGCAACCCGTACTTCGTCAGATACTCGGGCGCGGCATACAGGTGGAACTTGATGGTTTTGAGGTGGCGCTGGATCAGATCCGGCTGCCGCGGCGGCGTGAGCCGGATCGCAACATCGGCCTGCCGCATGGCGAGATCGAGTTCGCTGTCGTTCAGGATGACCGTCAGCCCGATCTCCGGGTAAAGCTCGAGAAACGCGGCCAGCCTGGGAGCCAGCCAATTGGACCCGAGCGCCACGGTCGTGGTCAGCCGCAGGGGGCCCTTTGGACTGTCCTTTCCCTCGGACAGAAGCGCCTCGGTCGTGGCCAGTTTGGCGAACACGTCCCGCGCGGTCTGATAGAGCACTTCGCCCTGCTCGGTCAGAATCAGCCCACGGGCATGGCGGTGAAAAAGCGGTAGCTTCAGGCTTTCCTCGAGCGCGCTGATCTGGCGGCTGACCGCCGACTGGCTGAGGTTTAGGGTCTCGCCGGCATGGGTGAAGCTGCCCGCTTCGGCGACGGCATGAAAAATCCTGAGCTTGTCCCAGTCCATCGCCCGACCGTCACTCGACCCGTTTCTCGTTCCTGTCTACACGATCCGGCGGGAAGAAGGAACGTGGCGGGATTTACTCGGCCGCCGCCACCTGGGCCGCATCCTCGAGTTCCGCCACATATTTCTCGGCTTCCAGCGCTGCCATGCAGCCCATGCCTGCCGCCGTCACCGCTTGGCGGTAGATTTTGTCGACGCAATCGCCGGCGGCGAACACACCGGGAATCGACGTGCGCGTCGCCCCCGCCTCCGTGATCAGATAGCCCTCATCGTCGAGCGGTACCTGGCCCCGGAAGGGTGCCGTCGCCGGGTCGTGACCGATGGCGACGAACAGGCCCTCAGCCGGCAGATCCGTCGTCGCCCCGTTCTTCACGTTCCTCACCCGCACGGCCTCGACACCGTCCATGGGACCGCTGCCGCCCAGAACTTCGTCAACGACGCTGTCCCAGACAACCGAGACCTTCGGATGGCGGAACAGGCGGTCCTGCATGATTTTCTCCGCCCGCAGACTGTCCCGACGATGCACCAGGGTGACCGTCTTGCAGATGTTCGCGAGGTAGAGCGTCTCCTCCACAGCGGTGTTGCCGCCGCCAACCACGACCACGTCCTTCTCGCGATAGAAAAAGCCGTCGCAGGTGGCGCAGGCGGAGACCCCGCGGCCGTTGAAATGCTGCTCGCTCGGAAGCCCCAGCCAACGAGCCTGCGCGCCGGTGGCGAGGATCACGCTGTCGGCGATATAGGTATCGCCCTGATCGGTCGTACAACGCAGCGGACGGGCGGTGAAATCGACGGCGGTAACGATGTCGTAGACGATCTTCGT
Organism: Alphaproteobacteria bacterium; assembly: GCA_024742275.1. GTDB lineage: Bacteria > Pseudomonadota > Alphaproteobacteria > Thalassobaculales > Thalassobaculaceae > Thalassobaculum. The sequence continues at coordinate 151,979 of JANSYS010000005.1, forward strand.
GCCGACATGCTCGGCCTGCTTCTGCATCTGCTCCATCAGCCAGGGGCCCTGGATGACGTCGGCGAAACCCGGATAATTCTCCACGTCGGACGTGATGGTCATCTGACCGCCCGGTTGCAGACCGGCGAGCAGCACCGGCGAGAGATTGGCACGCGCTGTGTAGATTCCCGCGGTCAGGCCCGCCGCCCCCGCTCCCACGATCAGAACCTTCACCCGATGCTCGGCCATGCCACCCTCCTTGTCTCGATGGATGCAACATAGGCGGCACCGGGCCCGGCCTCAACCGGGGCGGTCCACCGCCGACACGAAGCGCACCTGGTCAAGCAGTTCGGCGCCCCGATATCGCGCGCTCGGCGCCAGAGCGAAGACACGTCGATGCGCGACTCCGGCCAGCGGCCAGTCCGATTTCAGAATCCGAACATGTGGTCGAGGGAGAACGACACCCCGTCGCGGATCAAGCCATGATAGCCGAAGAGCCGGCAGGTCGTGTCGCGAATCAGGACATACCCCCCATCGCCCGCCGCCTGAATGTCCTCGGCGGAAAACACTTCGCCGGCCCTCCACAGACGCGATCCGCCGCAGGGGATCGCCAGCGATGCGCTCGCGATTTCTGACCCGTCGGCTCCGGTCAGGATGAGTTCCGTCTGGGATGTCGCATGCCAGGGCTTCGAGGCGGCGTAGATCAGGTGGCACATCGACTCAACACCACCGCCCTTCATGCAGTTGCCGAGCCGCAGGAACAGCCGGGTCGACAGGCCCGGCGGCGGGCCGCCATAGCTCTGCGGCTCGTTCTTGTAGGTCATCACGGTATTGAAGACATGAGCGCCGAAGCTGGTATCGGCCGCATGCCCGCTCTCGGTGTCCTCGTACCGGAAAAGCCCGTGCAGCCAGCCGTCGGCGGCATCCTCCCCGCCCTGGGAGAAGTCGTAGATGAATTCCAGGTGGCCGTAGCCGGACGGCAGGGTGGAGCCGTTCATCAGCTCGGCCGCCTCCAGCGCCACGCTGTCCGAGCGCTTCAGGACCCCAAGCGGGCGCCGGGCGATCTCGGTACCGTCGGCGTCGATCAGCAACGCGGCGATCGGCTGCTTCTCCTGACCGCGGGTCATCGGCGTCGGCAGGGCGAAGGTGCGGTAGCGGTCCATAGGCAGCACCGGGGCAGGCAGAACGTACGCCTTGCCCAGATGCTTCATCGCATCGGGAATGTTCGGATCGCCCTTCAGATCCGTGCGCTCGACATTGACATGGGCGATGCGGTTCCGCCGGTTACCGGCGACCACCTCGTACCGCGGCCGGACCACATGCTTACCCGCCCACAGCTCGAACTGAGCGGGCCAAGCCGCGTCTGGGAACAGCTCGGCCGGATCGACCGAGATCGTTCCGAAGCCCGGCACCGATCGGTCGATGGGGCGGACATCGTCGCTGCCCATCAGGTTCAGGGCCATAGACCCGGCGGGAGCCGCATTCGGATGGGCGTTCTGCAGCCAAAGAACGATCCGCTCGCCCGGATTGGCCGCCGGCAGCCCCGCGTAGTAGTCGGCGGGCCACGCGTTGGCGTCATGGGTGCAGGACAGCTCCTCCGGCGCATCGCCGTAGGTGTCGACCGCGTACTTGACCACATCATGCCCCCGCGCGCCGAGCGCGTGGATGAACAGAGTGCCCGCGAACTCGCCCAGACCGAAGCGGGCGCGGATCTCGGCGCTGTCCAGGATGATGCCGGCCGGACCGTCGGGCAGGTCCTGCTCCCAGGTGGCCAGCACTTTGCCTTCGGAGTCGAACAGGCGCAGCCACAGCCGCATGTCCCTGGCGCCGTAGCCGCTCCAATAGTTCGCGGTCACCAAACGGGTGTGCCGACCGCCGCCGTCCCTCAGAAAACCATGGTTGGTGGCGAAGTTCAGGGGATCGAGATACTTGCGCGGGTTCGACAGCATGGCATCCGGCAGCCGCGCGTCGTCCAGCGTCACCACTCGCATCCCGTCGGGCAGGAGGTGGCGAATATGGGCGACCAGACGCGTTGTATCGAACGCCGGGATCAGCAGCGCGGAAGCCTTGCTCGCACCGATTTCCGCGATCGGCATGGCCGTTCGATCAAGGACGTCCTTCCCCACCCGCTCGACCGCCTGCACGAAGACGGTCTCCACGGCGAGTTCGGAGACGTCATGCAGTTCGGCGAAGGTTTCCAGATGACCCAGCGGATCGTAGAGCGCGACCGTACCTCCGGCCGAAAGATCGGAGAGCAACGTCCCGATCTTGTCCGCGGTCAGCGGATGGCCGACCGCTTTGAAGAAGCTGAAACCGCCGACCTGGTTGGAGTAGGTGTCGATCTTGAGCGCCATCGCTCCACGCCGTCGCTGTTTGCAGGGTCTCCCGATAGCCGCACCAAATAGCCGAACCGCCTGGAATCGGCAATGCGAGGCTCTCTATCGCTGCGATCGAAGCATGCGATCGCCAACCGAAAAACCGCCATGGACCGCCAGCCTATCCGCCAAAAGCGCACCGACCCGAGCCGTCTCCAACAGCGGATCGTAGCGCCACGTCTCAAGGCGTCCCTCGAAGGGTCTCGTATAGCCCAGTTCCCGCAGGCGGGCGTGGAACGCGGCAAGACGCCCACTTTCCGGTTCCACGGTGGCGATATGCACAGGCTTGCCGGTCGCCAGCGCCTCGGACGCCATGTTCACCGAATCCGAAGTAACGACAAGAGCATCGCAGAGATGCAGAAAGGCCAGATAAGGGTTCTCGCCCTCGCCCGTCCAGACGGTTCCAGGGATATCTGCCAGCCTTGCGGCCAGGGCGGCCCGCGTCGCGTCGTCCGTGCGCCGAGAGCAGGCAACCAGCAGCGACCCGCCACTGGTCGTCGCCAGACGCCGAAGGTCCTCGACGAAGTGTGCGACCGCCCCGGGCGAAAAATCGTAGCGCTTGTTCGAGCCGCCGACATTAACCGCGACGAGCGGACGCGGCAGGTCGGCGACCTCGGTCATCCACGGCTTTGCCGCCTCCAGGAGCTTGTCCGGCGCCTGGGGGTTGAGGGCCCCGAGCGTGGTGACCACGTTCGGGCCGCGCGCCGGGTCGTGCTCGGGCACGATCAGCATGTCGAAGTAGCGCGGATCGATTCGGGGGTCCTGGATATGCGCCAGGAACGGAGCAGTCCCGGCGCGCGCCGCCAATCGCCGAAGCGCCAACGCGGCCCCGGCCGTTCTCCGCCCGCAGGAGATCACGACATCCGGCCAGGGGTCGACGATTGGATCGCCTCCCGCCGTCGCCGGTACACCAGGCCAGGTTCCCGCCTGCGGCACGGCGCGCAACAGCCAACTCGGATGGATTCGCTTGATCAGCGGTGTCAGCCCGGCCGCGTCGGCCAATCCGAGGCACTGGATGCGCATACCGACCGTTCCGTCCGTCAGCACCCAACAGAGTATCTGTGTATCAGAAGAAACACTCATTGCGTCAGTTATCGAAAGAAAATGTCACAATCACGCAACGATCTTGCTCGCGATACTGGAATCGGCTATAGGCACACCAACGTTCCAACGCTAACCGCCACACATTTCAATCGTTCCCCCGGAGCCCAAATGCGACGTGTAAAACTTGATCGCATCGACCGCCGAATTTTGCGCGACCTTCAGGACAACGGTCGCATGACCAACGTCGAGCTGGCCAACCGTGCCGGCATCTCAGCGCCGCCCTGCCTACGCCGTGTCCGCGCCCTCGAAGAAGCCGGATTTATCCGGGGATACCATGCGGAGGTGGCGCCTGAACACCTCGGTTTCACCGTGACCATCTACGCCCATGTCGGTCTCACAAGCCAGGCGGAGGGCGATCTCGCCCGCTTCGAGGAGATGGTCGGCCAATGGCCCGAGGTGCGCGAGTGCCACATGCTGATGGGCGAGGCGGATTTCCTGTTGAAGATCGTCGCTAAGGACTGGGACGCCTTCCAGCGCTTCCTGACGTCCAAGCTGACGCCGGCGCCGCTGGTTTCCAACGTCAAGACGGCCCTCGTCATCCGCACCAAGAAGCGAATGCCGGGCGTTCCGATCGAGGACATGCCGGAGGAGGAGGACGAGGACGGGATCGAGGAGAGCTAGCCCTCCTTCGGCTCGCCGCTCCGTGCTTCGGCGATCCGGAGAAACACGGATCGCCGCACACACCGAACCCGGTCCGTCCTGAACGCGGGCCGGGAGCGACTCTCGGTCCGGCGGCCCGGCCTACTGAATCGCGATCGAGAGTATTTCGAAGCTCTTCGAGCCTTTCGGCGTGGTGACCTCGACGGAATCGCCGACACGCTTGCCGATCAGGGCACGGGCGATCGGCGAGGACGTCGAGATGAAGCCGCGCGCGATATCCGCCTCGTAGGGGCCGACGATGGTGTAGGCCGTCTCCTCGTCGGTCTCCTCATCCGCGACCTCCACGGTCACGCCGAAGGTGACTGTCTCGCCCTTGAGCTTCTTCGGATCGATCACCTCGCAGCGGCTGATCACATCCTCCAGCTCGGCGACACGGCCCTCGATGAAGCTCTGGCGTTCGCGCGCAGCATGATACTCGGCGTTCTCGGAGAGATCGCCATGCTCACGCGCTTCGGCTATGGCCTTGATCACGGCCGGCCGTTCCACGGACTTCAGAGTCTTCAGTTCATCCGTCAGACGGGCATGCCCCTCTGCGGTCATCGGCACCTTTTCCATCGGCTCTTCGCCTGCTCAAACCTATCCCATCATCCGTTCCGGACGCCGCATTGGGCTCAGTCTGGATCGGCAACGACGACCGGTTTCCCGACCGCGCCCCCCGCAATCGTCAGAACGATCCGGTGAGGTAGGTCTGCAGAGGGGCTACTTCAAGGTGTCCGTCACGCATGGCCGCGATCGCCCGGACCGCCGCACGGGCCCCCTCTACGGTCGTGTAGTAGGGAATGTTGTGCGTAAGGGCGGTGTGACGCAAGCTGAAACTGTCCCGGATGGCCTGGGCGCCCTCCGTGGTATTTATCACCAGATCCACATGGCCCGAGAGCATGTTGTCGACGATGTGAGGCCGGCCCTCGAGGACTTTCTTGACCCGGTGGCTGTCGATACCGGCGTCCTTCAAAACGTCGGCCGTGCCGACCGTCGCCATGATCGCGAAGCCGAGGTCCCGAAGCGCCGCGGAGATCTGGACGATCGCCTCCTTATCCGCGTCCTTCACTGAAACGAACACCGTGCCGCCCTCGGGTAGAACCGTGCCCGACGCGAGCTGCGATTTGGCGAAGGCCCGGTCGAAGCTCTTGTCGATCCCCATGACCTCGCCGGTGGACTTCATCTCCGGGCCGAGAATGATGTCGGTGCCGGGGAAGCGGGCGAACGGGAAAACCGCCTCTTTGACCGCAACGTGCTCGGGATCCTTGTCCGGCAGCGTGAAGGCCGTCAGTTTGTCGCCGGCCATGACCCGGCTGGCGATCTTGGCGATCGGCACACCGGTCGCCTTGGCGACGAACGGGACCGTGCGCGAGGCCCGCGGATTGACCTCCAGGATGAAAACTTCGCCGTCGCGCACGGCGAACTGGATGTTCATCAGGCCGACCACGTTCAGCCCCTTGGCCAGCATGACCGCCTGGCGCTTGACCTCGTCGATTACCGCCTTGTCGAGAGAGACCGGCGGCAGCGAGCAGGCACTGTCTCCCGAATGGATCCCCGCCTCCTCGATATGCTCCATCACCCCGGCGATGAACACCGTCTCGCCGTCGGCGACGGCGTCCACGTCGATCTCGGTGGCGTTGCGCAGGAAGCTGTCGATCAGCACCGGGTTGTTACCCGACACGACGACCGCGTTGCGCATGTAGCGGCGCAGGCCCTCGGGCTCGTGGACGATCTCCATGGCCCGGCCGCCCAGCACGTAGGACGGCCGGATCACCACGGGGTAGCCGATCTCATCGGCGATCTTCTCGGCCTGCTCGGTGGAGGTCGCGGTGCCGTTGGCCGGCTGCTTGAGTTCCAGGCGCTGCAGCAGCTTCTGGAAGCGTTCGCGGTCCTCCGCCAGGTCGATCGCATCCGGCGAGGTACCGAGGATCGGGATCTGCGCCTTCTCCAGAGCCGCAGCCAGCTTCAGCGGGGTCTGACCGCCGAACTGGACGATGCAGCCCATGACCTGGCCGTTGCTCTGCTCGCCGTTGACCAGTTCGATCACGTCCTCGGCTGTCAGCGGCTCGAAATAAAGCCGGTCCGACGTGTCGTAGTCGGTCGAGACCGTCTCCGGGTTGCAGTTGACCATGATGGTCTCGAAGCCGGCGTCCGACAGGGCGTAGGCGGCATGGACGCAGCAGTAGTCGAACTCGATGCCCTGGCCGATCCGGTTCGGACCGCCGCCGAGGATGACGATCTTCTTCGCGTCCGTCGGCTCGGCCTCGTTCTCCGGCGCACCGCCGCCGATGCCGATCTCGTAGGTCGAGTACATGTAGGGCGTCGAGGACGGGATCTCCGCCGCACAGGTGTCGATCCGCTTGAACACCGGCCGCACCCCGAGACCGCGGCGCCGGGCGGCGACCACCTCCTCTTCGTGACCGGTCAACTGACCGAGCCGGGCGTCGGAGAAGCCCATCGACTTGATCTTCTGCCAGCCGGCGGCGTCGCTCGGCAGGCCGTCGGCCTCCAACCGCTTCTCGGCGGCGACGATCTCGGCCATGCGCTCCAGGAACCAAGGGTCGATATGGCAGGCGCGGTGAACCTCCTCCACCGACAGGCCGACGCGCAGCGCCTGACCGACCTTGAGCAGGCGGTCGGCGGTCGATTGGCTCAGCTCGGCGATGATCGCCTGACGGTCGATATCGCCGTCCTCGGTCCCCTTGAGATCGATCGGGTCGAGCCCGACCAACCCGGTCTCCAGGCCGCGCAGGGCCTTCTGCAGGCTCTCGTGGAAGGTGCGGCCGATGGCCATGACCTCGCCAACCGACTTCATCGAGGTGGTCAGGCGGGCGTCGGCGCCGGGAAACTTCTCGAAGGTGAAGCGCGGGATCTTGGTGACCACGTAGTCGATGGTCGGCTCGAAGCTGGCCGGGGTGACGCCGGTAATGTCGTTGTCCAGCTCGTCCAGGGTGTAGCCGACCGCCAACTTGGCCGCGACCTTGGCGATCGGGAAGCCGGTCGCCTTGGAGGCCAGCGCCGAGGAGCGCGACACCCGCGGGTTCATCTCGATGACGATCTGCCGGCCGGTCGCCGGGTCGATGGCGAACTGCACGTTCGAGCCGCCGGTCTCCACCCCGATCTCGCGCAGCACGGCGATCGAGGCGTTCCGCATGCGCTGGTATTCCTTGTCGGTCAGGGTCAGCGCCGGCGCGACGGTGATGCTGTCGCCGGTATGCACGCCCATGGGATCGACGTTCTCGATGGAGCAGATGATGATGCAGTTGTCCGCCTTGTCGCGGACCACCTCCATCTCGAACTCCTTCCAGCCCAGCACGCTCTCCTCGATCAGCACCTCGTTGGAGGGCGAGAGGCGGATGCCGTTGCGGACGATCTGCTCGAATTCCTCGCGGTTGTAGGCGATGCCGCCGCCCTGGCCGCCGAGCGTGTAGGACGGGCGGATGATCGCCGGCAGTCCCACATGGTCGAGGGCCTCGGCCGCATCGTCGAAATTGTCGATCAGGCGCGAGCGCGGGGTGTCCAGGCCGATGGCGGTCATCGCCTCTCGGAACTGCTGCCGGTCCTCGGCCTTCTCGATCGCCTTCAGATCGGCGCCGATCAGCTCGACTCCGAACTTCTCCAGCGTGCCGTCATGGGACAGGGACCGGGCGGTGTTCAGCGCGGTCTGGCCGCCCATGGTCGGCAGCAGGGCGTCGGGACGCTCGCGCTCGATGACCTTGGCGACCATCTCCGGGGTGATCGGCTCGATATAGGTGGCGTCCGCCGTGCCCGGGTCGGTCATGATCGTCGCCGGGTTCGAGTTCACCAGGATCACCCGGTAGCCCTCGTCCTTCAGGGCCTTGCACGCTTGCGTGCCCGAGTAGTCGAACTCGCAGGCCTGACCGATGACGATCGGCCCGGCGCCGATGATGAGGATCGAGGAGATGTCTGTACGTTTGGGCATTAGTCGAGGAGCTCCCGGAACCGGGCGAAGAGGTAGTGGCTGTCCATCGGGCCCGGCGAGGCTTCCGGATGGTACTGCACGCTGAAGATCGGCTTACCCTCGACCTTGAGGCCCTCCACCGAGCCGTCGAACAGGGAGCGGTGGGTGACGGTCACGCCGTCGGGCAGGCTGGCCTCCTGGACGACGAAGCCGTGGTTCTGGCTGGTGATCTCGACCTTGCCGGTCTCCAGGTCCTTGACCGGATGGTTCGCGCCCCGGTGGCCCATGTGCATCTTCTCGGTCTTGGCCCCCAGCGCCAGCGCCAGCATCTGGTGGCCGAGGCAGATGCCGAAGATCGGCTTGCCCGAGTCGATCAGCTTCTTTAGTTCCGGCACCGCGTAGACGCCGGTGGCCGCCGGATCGCCGGGGCCGTTGGCGAGGAAGATGCCGTCCGGGGCGTGGCCGAGGATCTCGTCCGCCGTCGTGGTCGCCGGCACCACCGTCACCTTGCAGCCCTGGGCCGCCAGATTCCGCAGGATGTTGCGCTTCGCCCCATAGTCGACCGCGACCACGTGCTTGGTCGGGCCGTCCCCAACAAGATCGGCGAGCGTGCCGTAGCCGTCGCTGTCGCCGTCGTCGGCGAAGCTCCACAGCGTTGTGTCCCACGTATAGGTCTGGGTGCAGGAGACCTGTTTGGCGAGGTCCATACCCTCCAGCCCCGGCCACTCCGCCGCCAGTTTCTTCAGGGCGTCGAGGTCGAACGTGCCGTCGGGGGAGACGCAGAGCGCGCCGTGCGGGGCGCCGATGTCGCGGATCCGTCGTGTCAGCCTCCGCGTGTCCACGCCGGCGATGCCCGGCAGGTCATGCGACTTCAGCCAGTCGTCGAGGGTCCGCTCGGAGCGGTAGTTCGACGGGTCCGTGATATCGGCGCGCAGAACGCAGCCGAGCGCGACCGGGGTGCCGGTCTCGTGGTCGTTGACGTTGGCGCCGACATTGCCCACATGCGGGAACGTGAAGGTGATGATCTGGCCGGCGTAGGACGGATCGGTGAGGATCTCCTGATACCCGGTCATGGAGGTGTTGAAGACCACCTCGCCGACCTTGGCGACCGCGGCCCCGAAGCCGCGCCCGAAGATCGCCGTCCCATCCGCCAAAACCAGAACCGCCGTTGCGTCTTGAGGGATGGCGGCAGGATCGGTCATGCGGTGTCTCCGGATCAGGCGGTTACCGAGCGGCGGTCGTCAGCCGTCGCGCCGTGGGACTATACCGCCTTGTGCGGAGGGTCCCAACTCGGCGGGCGGGCGGAGGCGACGGGTCGGTAAATTGGTCGGGTGATACGCGAGGAAACGATCGACGTCAAGCCGGAAGGTGCCAAAAAATCCTTTTTAATTCAATCACTTAGAAAATCATCTCGGCATTGCAACATGAAACCGGATCGTATATTGTCCCGTCTTTCGTACCTGATCGGTTGACGTTGATCGTCGCCCGCTCGGCGGCGAATGGGCGACGACGGCCGGCACGGCCAACGCCGAACTCATGGCCAATGTGCCGGACTCACTCGGTTTCTGGGGAGAAACTGAATGTTGCGCGAACAGCTTAAGACCGCCTTGAAGGATGCCATGCTCGCGAAGGATCAGCGGGCGGTTGGCACCGTGCGCCTTATCAACGCGGCCTTGAAGGACCGCGATATCGCCGCGCGGGAGAAAGGCAACCTCGACGGTATCAACGAGGAAGAGATTCTGTCGATGCTTTCCACAATGGTGAAGCAGCGGCAGGAATCGATCCGGCTCTACGAGGAGGGCGGGCGTTGCGAGCTCGCCACCCAGGAGCAGGAGGAAATTGACATTATTCGTCGGTTCATGCCGTCCCAGCTCGAAGGTCAGGAGCTGGAATCGACGATCGACAGCACCATCAAGGAGATCGGCGCGTCCGATCTCAAGGACATGGGCAGAATCATGTCGACGCTTAAGCAGCGCTATCCGGGCCGCATGGACTTCTCCAAAGCCTCGGGCCTGGTGCGTCAGCAACTGGTGTAGCGGGCGGCGGGGCGCCGGCCCTGCCGTCCACCGCCATCCCGACGGAAGCCGGGGTCAATCCGCAGCACGCGGGCGGAGACCCCGACTCGAATTCAGGGTGACGGGAGAACTGTCAGATGGGCAAATCGAACCCGTAGGGCAACAGCCGGTCGAGGTCGAAGACGTCTCCCAGCGCGCCCTCTCCGCCGCCGTCGACGATGACCAGGGTCTCCGGCTCCCGCGAGCCGAACTCATGGATAACCTGCCGGCAGATGCCGCAGGGCGACCGGTCGGCCACCGGAGCCTCCAGGGCCGCGACGCAGCTCACCACCAGCACTTCCAGCTTCCGGAAGCCGAGCGTGGCCGCTTGGGTCAGGGCCGTCCGTTCGGCGCAGATCGTGCCGCCGTAGCTCGCATTCTCCACATTGGCGCCGGAAATCACCCGGCGCTCCTGGTCGTCGGCCATGATCAGCGCCGCGCCGACCCGAAAGCGGGAATAGGGCGCATGCGCCCGTGCTGCGGCGTCCCGCGCGGCGTCGCGCAGCCGTCCGATCTCCGTCGGGTCCACCGACACGGTCTTCTCGGGGATCGCCCGCCCCGGTACGGTCAGCCGGCCGAGCGGAGTCGCGGTAGCCGCGTCGGGGCGGGCGACCGCCGGAAGCACCAGCGTGACACGCCCGGTCATCAAGGCTCCCCGTAGACCGCGTGCGGGTCATAGGCTTTGTCGCCCGTGACCTCCAGCGCGACCCCGTCGTCGACGCGCACAACCTTGCGGTAGAAGCACGTCTGGTAGCCGACGTGACAGGCGCCGGGACCGACCTGCTCTACCAGCAGCAGCACGGTGTCCTGATCGCAGTCGAGCCGGATCTCCCTCACCCGCTGCACATGGCCGCTGCTCTCGCCCTTGCGCCACATGGCCTTGCGGGAGCGGGAATAGTAGTGCGCCTCGCCGGTCTCGATGGTGGCGGCAAGCGCCGGTGCGTCCATCCAGGCCATCATCAGTACCGTGCCGCTCTCCGCATCGGCGGCGACGGCGGGAATCAGGCCGTCCGGTCCGAATTTCGGCGCCAGGGTCTTTCCTTCCTCCACATCGCGGGCATCGCCCTGGGCGGCAAACTCGATCGTCATGTCAGTCCTTCCAGAAGCCGGACCCACATCTTCGCCCGCGGAACCAGCGAGGAGATGTAGATCTGTTCGTGGAGAGTATGCGCACCCTCGCCGTCGGCACCCAGGCCGTCCAGCGTCGGCACGCCGACCGAGGAGGTGAAGTTTCCGTCGGAGCCGCCGCCGGTGAGTTCCGTGCTCTCCAGCACAAGTCCGGTCTCCGCCACCAGGTCCTTCGCCAGCTCGAAAAGGCCCCAGTTCGCGTCGTTCAATTCATAGGGCGGACGGTTCATGCCGCCGGTGATCTCGATGGTGACGTCCGGATCGCGCGGCTTGCGGTCGAGGATCTTGGCCGTGAACTCCTCGCCGTCGGCGGCGGAGACGACCCGCAGGTCGATCTCGGCCTTGGCCACCCGCGGCACCACGTTGACGCCGGTGCCGGCGGTCACGAGGCCGACATTGGTGGTGACGCCGCGGCCGTAGTCGGTGAAGCCCTCGATCTCCAGAATGTGGTGCGCCAGCTCCTTCACGGCACTGCGGCCGTCCTCATGCTTAGCGCCCGAATGGGCCGGGCGGCCGGTGATGATCATCTCGAACCGACCCACGCCCTTACGTGCGGTGACCAGCTTGCCGCCGTCGCGGGCCGGCTCGGTGACCAGTACGTACTTCGCTTTCTTCGCCTCGGCCTCGATGACAGCGCGGCTGGTCGGGCTGCCGACCTCCTCCTCGGAGACGAACAGGAACGTGACAGGCAGCGCCGTACCCGCCCCCAGGCGGCGCAGGTGGCGGTAGGCGTAGTAGGGCAGATAGGCGCCGGCCTTCATGTCGTAGATGCCAGGTCCGTAGAGGCTGTCCCCTTCCCGGCGGATCCTGTTGCTGTCGTCCTTGGTGCCGACCGGATGGACCGTGTCCATGTGGCTGAGAACGAGGATGCTCGAGCCCTCCTCGGTCCAGTCCGGGGTTCGCACGATCAGGTGGTCGCCGAAACCCTCGGTGCCCGCGATCCTGTCGACCGAGCAGCCGGTCTCCTCCCACTGGGTTTGGATCCTGTCCGCCAGCTTGTTCACGCGCACCGCGTCGTAGGTCGGCGTCTCCATCTCGACCCACTCAAGAAGGCCGTCGACGATTTCCTCCTGGTCGATGGCGGGTTCGTTCTCACGGGTGGCGGCGGTGCTCATGACGTCTCCGGATCGCAATGGCAGGGGCATACTTGCAGAGGCGCCAAGGTTTGCCGTCCCCCAGGCGCAAAGGCAATGCGCAAAAGGTCCGCGTCGGCACCAAGTCTATACCTTGGCCCGAGGATGCCGCTAATCTGCGCCGGGGTATTCTAGATGACATCGACACGGGGCAGGATCGACATGCCAGTCTTCGCGACCGCCGGGGAGATCCACGCAGGCTACAAGAGGCTCAATCCACCGTCCGATGCCAGGATCGACGCCCTTGTCGACATGCACGAAGCGCTTTTGGATGAAGCGGCCGCACATCACCATTTGGGCTGGAGACCGGCGGGCGGCGAGAACAATAAATACCATTTCACACTTGATCGGGACCGACTGCGCCGCTTCGCGGACTTCGCCTACGGAGGCATTGGCTTCGAAGTATCGAACGATTTTCTGCAGACGGCGCCGACGCTCGACGATCTGGCTCCGGAAATCGAAAAAGACCCCGAGATTGTACGGGAAGCTCAGCGCTCCATCCTCGACTGGATCAAGGTCGAGACTGTGAATGCCCGCATGAATTTCGCGGACAAGGAAATCGAGTGGGCTGCTTTGTTGAACGAACCCGCCCGGATCGGCGGTGTCTATCTCGACATCCTCTCCGCGACGCCGCCAATCCGGGTCTCCAATCAGTCTGCCCGTGTCAGTTGGCGCGCTCCGAGGCTGGCGACGGCGCTTGGTCGTGCCCCGACATCGCTTCTGGAAATCGGCGGCGGGCACGGAAAATTTGTTCGCGACTGCGCTCTATTCATGCCGGAAACGCGACTGTTTCTGACCGACCTGCCGTTCAATCTGATCATCCAGGCCCGCTATCTCGAGGAGTATTTCGGCGATTCGGTGAACCTGTGCCTATTGGCCGACCAGGACGTGAACCCGCAAGCCAGGATCAACCTGGTCGCGCCCTGGCGTCTCGACCGTATTCCGGGCCCGATCGATGTAGCTGCGAATTTTCTATCATTCCAGCACATGGATGCCGATAACCTCGCCTGGTACGGGGCCGCGATCGAAGCTCTCGGAATTGGTAGTATTTTTCATCTGAACCGATTGACGACCCGAGATCCTCACGATCTTGCCGCCGACGATTATCCCTTTCGGGGTCGCTTCCACTCCTCTCTCCGCGTCGTCTCCCCATTGGGGAAGCTCAAGAGGCCGGACGGAGCCCAAGCGGACATCGAAGGCGTTCTAGAACTTCTGACCTGCGCGACCGCACCCGCCGAGGATGAATAGCGATGCGCGCGGACATCGCCATTCTCGGCGGCGGCATCATCGGGTCCAGCATCGCCTGGCACCTGGCGGAAAGCGGCCGGGCTGGACGGGTTGCGGTAATCGAACGCGACCCGACCTACGAGTTCGCCGCGACACCCCGGGCGAACGGCGGCATCCGCCTGCTCTTCAGTCTGCCCGAGAACATCGCGATGGCGCGCTACGGGCGCGACTTCTATGCGGGGTTCGCCGAGCGCATGGCGATCGATGGGACTGCGGCCGATATCGCCTTCCGTCGCCAGGGCTACCTGTTCCTCTCCGACAACGGCGGGGCGAAGCAGATGGAGGCGAACCACGCGGTCCAGGTCGCCAATGGTGTCGAGGCGGAGCTGCTCGACCCGGCCGGGGTGCAGGCGCTGTTCCCGTCGATCGCCGTCGACGATGTCGACCTCGCCGTCTACTCGCCGAACGATGCCTGGATCGATCCGTACTCCGCCCTGATGGGGTTCCGGGCGAAGGCACGGGCGCTCGGCGTCGACTACGTGAAGGGCGAGGTATCCGGCTGGGACTCCACCGGTCGCAAGGCGGGCGCGGTGAGGCTGTCGGGCGGCGAGACGGTCGAGGCGGAGACCTACGTGCTGGCCTGTGGGGCCTGGTCCCGCGACGTAGCGGCCCTGATCGGCCTCGACCTACCGGTCGAGCCGATGTCGCGCGAGAGCTATGTCTTCAAGGCGGACGCGGCCATCGAGCCCCTGCCGTTCCTCAAGAGCGAGACCGACCTCGCCATCCGGCCCGAGGGCGACGGCTTCGTCGGCGGTATCCCGGACTGGTCGCAACCGGCGGGATGGAACTTCGAGCTGGACCCCGACCGGTTCGAGAGCGTCGTCTGGCCGGCGCTGGCCAAACGGGTGCCGAAGATGGAGCGGCTGAGGCTGATACGCTCCTGGCGCGGGCACTACGCGCGCAGCATCCTGGACTATTCGCCGATCATCGGTCCGTGGTCGGACGGTTTGGCCAACGTGATCATCGCGACCGGGTTTTCCGGCCACGGCATCATGCACGCTCCGGCTACCGGTCGGGCCGTCCGTGAGCTGATCCTCGGCGGCCGGTTCGAGAGCCTCGACCTCTCCTGCTTCGCCTGGGATCGCATTCCGGCCAACCGGCCATATCGCGAGAAAGGCATCGTCTGAACGCGAAAGGGCGGCCCGAAGGCCGCCCCGCATCGGTGTCGACAGACCGACGGATCAGAGATGGGCCAGCACGTGCTCGGCGCTGGACACCTCGAAGGCGCCCGGCTCCTCGACGAAGAGCTGGGTGACCGTCCCGTCCTCCACAACCATGGCGTAGCGCTGCGAACGCACGCCGAGACCGCGCTCGGTCAGATCGAGCTCGAGGCCGACAGCCTTGGTGAACTTGGCCGAGCCGTCGGCCAGCATCATCACCTTGCCATCCGACGCCTGATCCTTGCCCCAGACCCCCATCACGAACGGATCGTTCACGGAAACGCAAGCGACCGTATCCACGCCCTTAGCCTCGAGAGCCTCGGCGTTTTTCACGAAGCTCGGGACATGCTGGGCCGAACAGGTCGGCGTGAAGGCGCCTGGCACCGCGAACAGCACCACCTTCTTGCCGGCGAACAGCGCCGCGTTGTCGAGGGTGTCAATTCCGTCGGCTGTCTTATGCTGCAACCCGACATCCGGAAGCTTGTCGCCAACCTTGATGGTCATCACCGTCTCTCCCTGTGAGGAACCCGGACCGGTAGATCCCGATCCGTTCAGAACTGTTCGACCCCTAAATAGGCCGGTTCTAGCGCGAGTCCAAGCCAGCCGTTTGCTCGGCGCCCCTCGCGCGCGCTATCGCCTCCATTACCGCGTCGGCGGACAGCAGCTCCGGCAGCGGGATCCCTTCCGGCGCCGACGGGCCGTATACCGCGTTGAAGGGGATCCCGTAGCGCCCAAAGGAAGCGAGATAATTCGAAATCGCAGGGTCGGGATTGGTCCAGTCGGCCTTCATCGCCGTCACGTCGCCATCCGAAAGAACGCCCGCGACAGGGTCCGCCTCCAGAACGATGCGCTTGTTCACTTTACAGGTGATGCACCAGTCGGCGGTCACATCGACCAGGACCACCGATCCGTCCGCCACCATGCGGTCGATCACCGACCGGTCGAAACTCCGCCACGGGACCGTGTCGGTCAGGACCGGACCGCTCAAGTCGGTCCGCGTCTGCACCGTCGGAAGCACGGCGGCAAGCGCAAGCGCCGACGCAAACAGCGCAGCCGCCGCCACCCCGGCACCGGGCCGTCGGCGACGGTGAAGCAAGGCGAGCACCACGGCTCCCACGGTGAAAAGGGCGGCAAGCGCAAGCGCGACCGTCACGCCGATCTGTGCCGCCAGCACCGTGAGCAGCCAGACGCCGGTTCCCAGAAGGGCCAAAGCCAGCACCCGCTTGAAGGTCACCATCCATCGTCCCGGACGCGGCAGGGCCTGGGCAATGGTCGGCATCGCCGCGACGGCGAGGTATGGCAGGGCCAGTCCGATGCCCATGACCGCGAACACGACGAAGATCTGCTCCCACCCTCGCGACAAGGCGAAGCCGACGGCCGTGCCGAGGAACGGCGCCGAGCAGGGGGTCGCCAGCAGGGTCGCGAAGGCGCCGGTAAGAAAATGGCCGGCCAGCCCCTCGTCTCCGGCCCGACCCGGTCCCCTGCGCTGACCGTCGCCCAAAGGCAGCCTGCTTCCGAGATCGGCAAGAGCGCGTGGCAGGCCAACCTCGAACCACCCCCAGAGATTCGCGGCGAACAGAAGAACCACCGTCGCCATGGCGGCCAGGAAGAGCGGCTGCTGAAACTGAATGCCCCAACCGACCGCCACGCCGGCGGACTTGAGCCCGGCGAGGGCCCCGGCAAGAACAAGAAACGAGGCGACGATGCCGGCCGCGGTCGCCAGGAAGCCGCGCCGGACCGCGCCGCGCTCGGCGCCACCGTACTCCAGGACCGAGACCAGCTTGATCGACAAAACCGGCAGGACGCAGGGCATGAGGTTCAGGATCAATCCGCCGAGCAGAGCGAACCCGAGCACCACCCAGAGACTACCGGCTGCGACCGGGGCAGCACCGGCGCCGGCGGCGACCGAAACCGGGCGCTCTACGAACCTTTCGCCGTCGACCAGGGTTAACCGCAGATCGGCGCCGTCAAGCCGAGCGTCCCCCCGCGTACCGACCGGCAACCGCACGGTGGCGGCAGTCGCTCCGTCTGACAGCGTGATCTCCGGCTTGCCGAAGGACAGCCCATTCGGGCCTTCCGGAAAGACGTCGAGTTCGCCGAGCGGCGTCGCGGAGGCGACCGTCAGAACCAATGTCGGGCTGGCCGGATCGCCTTCGGCCCGCACGGTCGCCAGATCCAGACCGACTCCCGGCAGATCGCGCGGCACCTGTGCCGTCCAACGGCTCAGAAGCTGAGCGTAAGGGGTCGGTTCCGACGCGGACGAGGGCAATTCAAGAGAAAGGGACGCTTCCAGCGGGACGCAGATTTCGCTGCAGGCCAGCGCGTTCACGGCAGCATCCACCTTCAGCGCGCCGCCCGCCTCTTCCAGGCGCGCGGTGATGGGATAGACGACATGATCGTCGTACCCGAACGACTCCAGCCCAAAGAGCGAGAAACGGTGCGGGACCGGATACAGGGTCTCCGTTGCCGCCAAATTGCGCGACCCCGTCCAGTCGACCTGTGGGGGATATCCGGCGTCCCCGGCCGACCGCCAGTAAACCTTCCAGCCTTCGGCCAGACGGAACTCCAGGCCGAGCGGCACGGCGTCTCGGCCCTCGGTCCCAGCGACCGCCGAGATCAGGCGTACGTCGGCGAACTCGGTGCTTACCCAGTCCGTGGCCGGCTTGGCCGCGGCCGATCCGCCAGCGAGCGCATAGACGAAAGCGCCTGACAGGAGGATGAGGGCAGCGTGAAGCTTCATCGGGTCGGCGTCCTACTCACGTTTGTGTCCCGTCCACTTTTGAAGTGTTCGGGTCACCCCAATATAGTAAGGGCGAGCGGCGGGGAACGTCACAACCGCGGGACCAATGGTCGCGCGGCGTGGAGGAAGAGAATGAACCCGGACGACCTCGCCCGCGACGACGCGGGACGGAATGAAGGAATGGACGAAAATTCAGAGGGTTATCTGACCGGCCAGTTGCTGATTGCCATGCCGTCGATGCGCGACCCCCGTTTCACGCGAAGCGTTATATATTTGTGCGCCCACAACGACGAGGGCGCGATGGGCCTCGTCATCAACCGCCTGGTCGGATCGGTGAAGTTCACGGATCTGCTGGAGGAACTGGAACTCGAAGGGACGCCCGTGGAGTCCTCTCGCTTTCCGTCGATCCATTTCGGCGGCCCGGTGGAGACCGGCCGAGGGTTCGTGCTGCATAGTGCAGACTACCTGAGCGACGACAGTATGCCCCTCGGCGAGAATCTCGCGCTGACCGCCACCGTAGATATCTTGCGGGATATCGCGCTCGGCGCCGGTCCCGAGCGGGCGATGCTCGCGCTCGGATACGCCGGGTGGGGGCCCGGGCAGCTCGACGGCGAGCTGCAAGAGAACGCCTGGCTATCCGTCGACTGCGATACCGACCTGCTGTTCGGACAGTCGATGGACGACAAGTGGGAGCAGGCGTTGGCGAAGCTGGGAATCAGCGCGTCCCTGCTTTCGACGGAAGCCGGTCACGCCTGATTCTGTGCGGAGCGAGCGCGGACTACCCGACACCGATCCGCCAGGGCGGGGTCCGCCAGATCTCCGCGAGATAGTCGATGAAGACTCGGATTTTGGCCGAGACATGACGGCTCTGATGGTGGACGGCATGCACCGCCAACTCGGGCGACTGCCAGTCAGGCAGCAGACGGACCAAGCTTCCGTTCGCAAAATACGGACCGAGGACGAAGTCGGGCTGCTGAACGATGCCGGCGCCCGCGATCGCCGCTTCGGTAAGAATATCGCCATTATTGGCAGACATCGGGCCGCGCGGGCGGGCGACCACCACCGCCCCCGACGCGTCGGTAAAGCGCCAGGCTATTCCCTCGCTCGAATAGGCGTAGGTGAGACAGGCGTGGTCGACGAGTTCGGCCGGATGCCGGGGAACGCCCCGGAGCGCCAGATAGCCCGGCGACGCCGCCAGATGGATCGCCACCGGCGCAAGCCGGCGGGCGACGAGCGACGAATCGCTGAGCCGGCCGATCCGGACGGCGACGTCGTATCCCTCCTCAAGCAGGTCGACCACCCGGTCGTTCACTGTCAAGTCGACCGAAAGCTCGGGATATCGGCTTAGAAACGGCGCGATCGCCGCCCCCAGATGGGTGCGGGAAAAGGAGACGGGTCCGTTGACGCGGAGCAGTCCGCCCGGCGCCAGACGCTCACCGCGCGCCTCGGTATCCGCCACCTCCAAGTCCTGCAGTAGACGCCGGGCGCGTTCCAGGTACCGCCGCCCCGCATCCGTAAGCCTGACCCGCCGTGTGGTCCGCTCCAGCAGCTTGACCCCGAGCCGGTCCTCGAGCGCCTGGATATGCTTGCTGGCCATGGCGCGCGACAGGTCCAATCTGTCTGCGGCCGCGGAGAAACTCTGCGCATCGGCGACGGCGACAAAGGTCGCGAGATGGGAGAGGCGGTCCATTATCAATTCTCATGAGACAATTATTTTCTTTATGCACCAATTATTTCCCTAACTGAAGAACGTATTTCTCCCGTCAAGACCCCAGCGGCGCCCCGAGAGATATCGGGGGCCGGATCAGAATTGGAGAACACCATGACGGACACAAACGCTATCGAGGCCCGCACCGCTCCCTACGCCGCACTGCTTCTGCGCGTGACCCTCGGCGTCGCCTTCCTCGCCCACGGCTTCCTGAAAGTCTTCGTCTTCAGCATTCCCGGAACCGTCGGCTTCTTCGAGAGCATCGGCTATCCCGGTTTCTTCGCCTATCTGGTCATCCTGGCAGAGATCGGCGGCGGCGCGGCCCTCATCCTCGGCGTGTACACGCGGCTGATCGCCCTGCTGCTCGTCCCGGTGATGATCGGTGCCTTGATCCAGCATGCCGGAAACGGTTGGCTGTTCAGCAGCCAGGGCGGCGGCTGGGAATTCCCGGCCATGTGGACGGCGCTCCTTTTCGTGCAGGCCGGCCTCGGCAACGGCGCCTATGCCCTTAAGCTTCCGGTTCCCGCGGCGCTGCGCGCCAGAGCGGCCTGATTTCGGTTCGGGCCTGAAAGCCCGCACGATCCGGGGCTCGGCCGCTCGACGGTCGGGCCCCTTTTCTTTAGGAGTGATAGACTCATGACGTCGCTTCCCGCGATCTTCGTCAGCCACGGCTCCCCGATGCTCGTCCTGGACGACGTGCCGGCCCGCGACTTCCTTGCCAGCCTCGGCGCCACCCTGCCCCGACCGCGCGCCATCGTGGTCGTCAGTGCGCACTACGAGACCGAGGGCGTGCGGGTCGTCACCGACGCCCGGCCCCGCGTGATTCACGACTTCCACGGGTTTCCAAAGGCGCTGTACGAGATGCGCTACGATGCGCCGGGCGATCCGGAACTTGCCGCCCACATCATAGCCCGCCTGACCGATGCCGGCCTGGAGGCGCAGGGCGACGACAGATGGGGATTCGACCATGGAGTCTGGGTGCCACTGATGCTGATGTATCCGGAGGCAGACATCCCGGTCGTCGCCGTCTCCATCGACACGGCGGCCGGTCCGGAGCACCATCGTCGTCTCGGCGCGGCACTGGCGCCCCTACGGGAGGACGACGTCCTGATCCTTGGCTCGGGTTCCCTTACTCATAATCTTGGAGAGTTGCAGCGCGACGGAAGCGAAGCGCTCGGCGCCGCCGATTGGGTAACCCGCTTCGTCGACTGGACCGCGGACGCGATCCGGGAAGGCCGGACCGACGATCTCCTGCAGTACCGCAGACGGGCGCCCGACGCAGCGCGCAATCATCCGACCGAAGAGCACTTCCTTCCGATTTTCGCCGCGCTCGGCGCAGGCGGAGAGGGCAAGGGTCGACGGCTGCACGCCAGTACGACCTTCTCCGTGCTCGCCATGGACGCCTATGCTTTCGGCTGAGAGAAGGACCGCCCGATGACCGAGACCATCCGTCGCGTACTGATCACCGGTGCCGCCTCCGGCATCGGTGCCGCCACGGCGCGGCGTCTGGCCGGTCCATCGACGGCGTTGCTGCTGCACACCCGCGGCAACGTCGACAAGCTCGAAGCGGTCGCCGAGGAGTCCCGGACCGCAGGATCGACCGTGGAGACAATGGTCGGCGACCTGGTCGACCCGGCCCTGCCGGGAGCCCTCGTCGGCAAGGCCGCGTCGGCGTTCGGCGGCTTGGACGCGCTGGTCGCCAACGCGGGATGGGCGCGCAAAGTGCCTCTACTGGACTCGTCGCTGGAGGAACTGGAAGCGCCGGTCGACGCGATCGCCCGCGGCTTCGCGCTGATGGCTCAGGCCGCCGCGCCGCATCTGAAGGCGAGCCCATGCGGCAGAGTGGTCGCGGTGTCCGCCTTCGGGCCGCATGTCTATCGGCCGGGGGTGATGACGTTTCCGGCCACGGCCGCGGCCAAGGCGGCCCTGGAGACCCACGTCCGGTCGCTCGCCTTCGAACTGGCGGCGGACGGGGTGACCGCGAACGCCGTCGTTCCCGGCTTCATCCAGAAGGATGCAGGGACCAGTCGCGCCGTCACCCCAGAAGCGGCGGCGCAGGTCACGGCCCAGATCCCGATGGGTCGCCTAGGGTCGTCGGACGAGGTGGCGGCGGTAATCGTTTTTCTGCTGTCGCCCGAGGCCGGCTATGTCACCGGCCAACTGATCCACGTGAACGGTGGCCTGACTTGATCGGCGGCAGCGGGACTCACTGCGTGGTACCGAACAGCCTGTCTCCGGCGTCGCCCAGGCCCGGAACGATATAAGCTTTCTCGTTCAGCTTCTCGTCCAACGCCGCGACATAGATCGGGACGTCGGGATGGTCCTGGTGGAAACGGCGCACACCCTCGGGAGCGGCAACCAGCGCCATGAAGCGGATGCGGCTGTCGGGCACGCCGTGCTTGTTCAAAACGTCCGCCGCGTGGCTGGCCGAATTGCCGGTCGCCAGCATCGGATCGACCAGCACGAAGACCCGCTCCTCGGCCGCCGGCAGTTTGACCAGATACTCGACCGGCTCATGGGTCTTCGGATCCCTGTACAGACCAACATGCCCCTCGTAGGCGGTCGGCAGCAGTTCGCGCAGCCCATCCACCATGCCGAGGCCGGCTCGGAGTACGCCGACCATGACCACTCTCGGCTCCGCCAGGGTCGGCGCCGACATCGTCGCCACCGGCGTTTCGATCTCCCGGCTCGCCGTCTCAAGGGTACGGGTGACTTCATAGCCCAGGAACAGCGCGATCTCCTTCAGGAGAACACGAAACTTCGAAGTCGACGTATCCTTTTCCCGCATGATGGTGAGCTTGTGCTGGACCAGCGGATGGTCGACGACGAATAGGTTCGGAAAGGCGGGATCGGTCTTCATCGTTGGACTCTCGACTCGGCGGACAGACGGATCATCGGGCGGGCCAACCTGCGATCGACAACATCACGAAAGCCAGCATAGCGCCAACGCCATGTCTAGGCGACCGCACACGAAAACGCCCGCCTTTTCAGGCGGGCGCGGTATACGGTCGATTGACCTTGGATCAAGCGGCAGCCTTCGCCTCGGCAGCGAGGATGCGCTTCTTCAGACGGCGCGCCTCCGGCGACAGCTCGGAAGCTCGCGCCTTCTTCAGAAAAGCGTCGAGACCGCCACGATGCTCGACGGTGCGCAGCGCGCCCGTCGACAGCTTCAGGCGGATCATCTCGCCCAGCGCGTCGGACAGGAGAGAGGTTTCCTGGATGTTCGGCAGGAACCGGCGGCGGGTGCGGTTGTTCGCGTGGCTGACGTTGTTGCCGGTCAGCACACCCTTGCCAGTAAGATCGCAGCGACGGGCCATGACACGTTCCTCGATTTCTTTCCTGGCCCCGCCTCGGGCATCTCCCGGTGGCGATCGGCCGACGTAAAACAGCAGCGTCGCCCCCTTAAGGCGACGCAAGGCGCGGGATATACGTTAGGCCGCGCGATGCGTCAAGCGCTCTGGGGCCGCCCCAACGGGATTCAGCCGGTTTGCTCGTACGCCATCGGCGGCAGCATCGGTCCCGTCCGCACACTCGGCCCGGCCAGTACCATCTTCGACTTCACCGGAGAGGAGAGGACGATGGACGTCGTGGTCTCGCCATAGGTCCGGAGCTGAGCGATCACGTGCTCAAGATGCGTCATCGAAGAGACGATCACCTTGATCATGTAACTGTCCTGCCCCGTGATGTGGTGGCACTCCTGCACTTCGGAGAGGGTGTGCGCGACCGTCGCGATCCGCCCGTGGTTCTCGCCGATCGTCTTCAGGTGAACGAAGGCGGTCGTCGGATAGCCGAGCTTCGAGGGATCCACCATGGCACGGTAGCCGGTGATGACGCCGGTATCTTCCATCCGGCGGACACGCTCGGCAATCGCGGGCGAGGATAGGCCAACCCGACGGCCGAGTTCGCTGTAGGACAGACGCGCGTCCTCCTGCAGGACGCGGAGAAGCTGCCATCCCACTTTGTCCAATTGTGCCTCGACGTCACCGGCCATTGGCGTTTCCCACTGTTCTGTCGCGCCGCTTCGCCGTCGGGCGGATTGGCAAGTATTATGAAATTCAAGAGTTTGAGAAGATACGCCAGTCCCATTCGATCGGCAAGCACGGCCCCAACGTCCCTGAAACCGGTTGAGGAGCCGCCCGACGGTCCGGCCGGCGACACCATTGCGCGACAGGGCCCAACAACAAGGCAAAAAAACCCTCATCGCGCGTAATTCAAAATACAGATTGCACCCTTAATGGTGCCATGCAATCGTGTGCTTCTTGCATGTTCGCGTGTGCGGCACCGTATGCAGAAGGCGATAGAGAGAGACTGGAAAGGCCGATTTGCTGACGGATCTCTTTGCCGACGATCTTTTTCACATCACCAGAAAGAGAAAGAGCACGTGACGAGGGAGTTGAGCCGAAATCGGCAACGCAGAAACGTTACGCTTGGCTCCCGCAGGACCAGCGTCAGCCTGGAGGAACAGGTTTGGGACGGACTGACCGAAGTCTGCCGGCGTGAGGAAGTCGGCCTGGACGAGTTGTGCACGGCCGTGGAGCAGCGACGGGTCGAGTCCTCTATGTCTTCGGCCCTGCGGGTGTTCCTACTGACCTACTATCGTCACGCGGCGGAACAGTTCGAGGCGTCGCCTGGCGGACAGCCGGGATTCGGGCAAGGCCCACAGGCGGCCTTCCCAGGGTCGCTCGACAGCACCCTGGATCGCTTCCACGCCGAACAGAAGCGGGCCGCAGGCAAGGACTGATCGGCCGGCGCCAATTGAGTGCCCGGGGTGAACTGTTCAGGACGGATCGTGCTGGGCGGATTGGGATCGGCGGATCACTCTAGCGGACTCGCGCCGGTTGGCACGGAAACCGTTGCGCCGTCACCAGGAAAGCCGCGCCGCGACATGCGTCGGCACCGCCCCCGGTTCCGCCAGGAAGCTCTCCAAAGCCGAGATATCGAGGTCGGTGCCCTTCAATAGACGCTCGTGATGGATGCCGTCGGCGAGCAGCAGCGAGGCCATCCCTGCCGCTTCTGCTCCCGCTATGTCGGTGTCCCGGTTGTCCCCGACCATGATCAGACGCTCCAACGGGAGTTGCAGAAGCTCGGCGGCCCGTACAAAGACCGGAACGTGCGGCTTGCCGTGGTAGCGGACACTGCCGCCCAGGGCCTCGTAGCGCGCTGCAAGCGCCCCGGCATGGATCTTGCGCCTCCCCTGGTCGTAGACAGCGAGATCAGGGTTGGCGCAGACCATCGGCAAGTCCCGCGCGGCAGCGGCCGCCAGCCGATCCTCGTAGACGTCCACCTGATCGAAATCGCCGGCCGGGCCGGCATTCAGAATCCAGTCCGCGTCGGATAGATCGTCGACCAGGGCGAAGCGTGTGCCGGGGAGGATGTCGCCGAACCTGTCTGGCGCAAACGTGTGGACCCTGTCACCAAGCCCGGCGTGGAACGCGTCGAGGCCGTCAATCAGATGGCGCCGGGTCTCGCCGCCCGAGGTGATGACGACCGAATACAGGTCCGCCGACAACCCGAGACCGCTCAGCCGCTCCTCGACGACCATGGCCTGGCGGGGCGAATTCGACATGATAGCCACCGGTATTCCGCGCGCCACCAAGGCCTCCAGCACCGAGCGCGCGCCCTCGAAGACCGCGCCACCGTCGTAGATCGTTCCCCAGACGTCGAGGATCCAACCGTCGTATCGCCCGGCCAGCCCGGCGACGCCTTCGTTCAGCACCTCGGCGTGCGACCCGGTCCCTGTGACGGACATATCTGACTCTCTCGGTTGTAGCGGCCTACTGCTTGTCGACCAGCGGGCGGGGCTCGCCGAAAAGGTACCCCTGGCCGAAATCGACCTTCAACTCCAGCAGATCCAAGAGCATGTCCTCGCTCTCGATCTTTTCCACAATCAGATCCATGGCATTGCGGTCGAGCGCGCCCTTGAACGAGCGCATGTCGAGCACCGGATCCTCGCCGCGGGCCATCTCGTGTAGCAGATGGGCGTTGACCTTCACGTAGCGGAAACCCTGGCGCGCCAGGTCTTCTAGGTCGAGGTTCAAGTCGTGAACCTGATCGAGCGAGAACCGGTAGCCGACGCCGCGCAACCGTTGCAGGTTCATTCGAGTGATGTAGTCCTCCGCGGCGATGCTCGAATAATCGAACTCGAAGACCAGCGTTTCGGCGAGTTGCCGGTTCTCGGCCATGAAGGTGATGAAATCCTGGAAGAAATCGACGTCGGTCAGCGATGCGTTGGAAATATTGCAGAAGAACCCGACGTCGAGATGGTCCCGCCGCGCGCGACGCACCAGTTGAACGCAGCGGACCAGAAGAAGGTTGTCGATCGCCGCCACAAGCCCGGCCCGCTCGGCGACCGGAATGTACTGCTCAGGGGTGATGACCGAACCGTTCGGCAGAACGATGCGGGAGAAGCACTCGTAGAAGCGGCGCTTGCGCTGCGGCAGGCTGACGACCGGCTGCAGGTACAGCTCGACCGTCTCCTCGCGCAGCGCCTCCTCGATGGCCGCCAGCAGTGCCTCGCCGTCCATGGTGACGACGGCGGCGCCTCGCCGGCCGGTCGCCACGTCGCCGGGTTTGTCCGGGGCTGCGATCGCGGCCGTCGCTCCCCCGGCCTGCTCCTTGCGTTCGGCAAGTTGCTTGAGCAGTCCCTGCAGGACCTTCAATTCGCCGGACAAACGCTCCGCGTCCGGCAGATCGTCCATGCGGGCCCGCAGGGCCTCGACCTCCGAGCGGGCGATCTCGGTTTCCTCCTGGATCAAGGCGACCCGCCGCACCACCTCCCGCAGGCGGCGTTCCGTCAACCCGGCCTTGAGCCGACTCGCGACGGCGACCTGCAGCGAGAGCGCGATCCCAGCCAGCAGCACGAAGACCACGGGGCCCGACGCGAGCGCATAGGTCTCCGCCGCCCAGGCGGCAGCGCCGGCGGCACCGAGGCAGATCAGGGCGACCAGGGTGTGACCGATTATGATCCGCTCCCTCGGCTAACCATCTGTCCGCGCCATTCCGTCGCCATTGATCCCTACCGGGCTCACTCCCGCCGCGCTCATTTCTGCAGTCCTCTACCGTCGGCCAACTCCGCCGCATCGACCCCGATCGCGTCGCCGATGGTCTCGTGTCCGTCGGCTCTGAGACGGGAGGCCAGATCGTCGCGGATGCGGCGGAACAGTCCCGGACCATTATACACCAGGGCGGAGTATAGCTGCACGAGAGAGGCGCCGGCGCGGATCTTCGCGTAGGCGGCGTCGCCGCTCTCAACGCCGCCGACACCGACAAGAACCAGCCGGTCGCCGGCCAGAAGCCGGGCCCGCGCGAGAAGTCGCGTGGAGGGCGCGAACAGCGGCCTGCCGGACAGTCCGCCGGCCTCCGAGCGCGCCGCCGAGCGTAGCGACTCGGGACGGGCGACCGTCGTGTTGGAGATGATCAGCCCGGCCACACCCGAGCGCACCGCGGTCTCCACGATCGCCTCGAGTTGACCCTCTGCGAGGTCGGGCGCGATCTTGAGCAGAACCGGTGGGCCTGCCTCGCCGCAGGCGGACTGCCTGGCCAGCATGACGGTCTCCAGCAACCGCCCAAGCGCGCCTTCGCCTTGCAGATCGCGCAGCCCGGGTGTGTTCGGCGACGAGACGTTGACCGTCAAGTAGTCGGCGAGCGGCGCCAGCATCCGCACGGCGTAGTCGTAGTCGTTCACCGGATCGGGCGTGTCCTTGTTCGCGCCGACATTCACGCCGAGCACGCCGGTATGCCGCACATGGCCGGCCAGTCGCGCCGCAGCGGCGTCGAGGCCATCGTTGTTGAACCCGTTTCTATTGATCACCGCGGCGTCCTGCGGCAACCGGAACAGCCGCGGGCGCGGGTTGCCGGCCTGGGGACGCGGGGTGATCGTGCCAACCTCGACGGCGCCGACACCGAGCCGCAGCAGCGCCTGCCAGCACTCGGCGCTCTTGTCGAAACCGGCGGCCAGACAGATCGGGTGCGGAAAGCGCAAACCCAGCAGGGTCTGGGCCAGTTCGGGCGGCGACGGCGACCGGTCGACGGGCCCGAGCCCGGCGGCGAGCGCCCGCACGGTGGCACGGTGGGCGGTTTCCGGGTCAAGGCCGCGCAACAGCGGCATCGCGAGATCGAAGACGGACATGGCGCGAGACCGTAGTCGGTGCTCCGTCCGCTCACAAGCGTCAGTATCGGCGATCGTATCCATCGGCGACGGGAGCGTCCTGGCGCGTTGGCAAGCCCGCGCCGCGCGGGCTAATGTCGGAGCAATCAAGGACATCATCGACGGAGCTTTCCGATGGCCACGCCCCCAAAGGCCTTTACCTACGTGGACCAGGATCAGTCCTGGCACGAGGGAAATCCCCTGGTAATGGGCCCGCTGACCCAGTCGACCTGGCTCGGCAGCCTGATCTTCGACGGCGCGCGTTTTTTCGAGGGAACGATGCCCGACGTAGACCGGCACTGCGCCCGCGCCTGTACCAGCGCGCGGAACATGCTGCTGGAGCCGAAGATCCGGCCGGAGGAGATGGTCGAGCTGGTCAAGGAGGGGGTGTCGAAGTTCTCCGGCGATACCGCGCTCTACATCAAGCCGATGTTCTGGGCCGACGGGGGGTGGATCTATCCCGACCCGGATACAACGCGCTTCATGCTGACGATCTACGAGAGCCCTTTGCCGGAAGACACCGGTTTCAGCGTCAACATCTCCGACAAGATCCGACCGATGCCGTCGGCCGCGCCGGTCGACGCCAAGGCCGCCGCGCTCTACGCCAACGCGGGACGGGCGCTCAAGGCGGCGCACGAAGCGGGCTACGACAACTGCGTCGTGCTCGACCCGATCGGGAACGTCGCCGAACTGGCCACCGCCAACCTGTTCTACGCCAAGGACGGAGAGGTCCACACGCCGATCCCGAACGGCACGTTCCTCAACGGCATCACCCGTCAGCGCGTGATCAAGTTGCTGAGCAAGGCCGGCTACACCGTCCACGAGCGCGTGATCACAACGCGCGAGTTGATGGAGGCGGACGAGATCTTCTCCTGCGGCAATCACGGCAAGGTGATGTCGATCACCCGGATCGTCGACCGCGACCTGCAGCCCGGACCGATCAGCGCCAAGGCTCGCGAACTCTACTGGGCCTTCGCCCATGGCGACGCCTGAGGGGACGGCCCGGCCATGACCTTCACCGTAGGCGGGGTATGCCGACGCACCGGCCAGTTCGGCACCGCGCTCTCCACCTCCTCGATCGGCGCCGGCGGGCGGTGTCCGCATGTCGCGCCGGGCCTCGGCCTGGTCGTGACCCAGGCCCGGACCGATCCGCGGCTCGGCCCTATCGGACTGGACCTGTTGCGGGCCGGCCGCAGTGCGGCGGAGACCGTGTCCGGCATCGTCGCCTCGACGCCGCACGGCGCCTGGCGGCAGATTGGCGCCCTGACCGCCGACGGCGACTCTGCCGTGTTCACCGGCGGCAGTTGCGCCCAACCGGCGGACGGCCTGGTGCTGGGAGACGGCTTCGTGATCGGCAACTGGGTGAAGAGCGAGGCGGTGCTCGCCGCCATCGCCGCCGGCTTCGAGACCGACCCGATGGGCGAACTCGCCGACAGGCTGCTCCAGGGGATCGAGGACGGCGAAGCCGCCGGGGGTGAACTCGACCCGCTGCAATCGGCCGCTCTCGTCGTCTGCGACCCCGCCTATACCTTCCCGACCGTCGACCTGCGGATCGACAATTCACCGACCCCGATCGCCGATCTGCGGCGCACCTGGAACCGCTGGCGCGAGATCATGGACGGTTACCTGCTGCGCGCCGTCGATCCGGCCGCCGCCCCCGACACCCGAAGCCTGGAAGGTCACGCATGAGAACCGCCCGCCGCGCCGCACCTCGAGCCTGCGTCTTGGCCCTCGCCCTGCCGCTCGCGCTCGCCGCCTGCAGCGGATTGAACACGGCCCGCCAGATGCCTCAGGAGGAAATCGCGGCGCTGTCAGACGAGGAGATCTGCGGCTATCTGGCCACTTTCGCCTACAAGCGCCGCATCCCGGACACCTGGGAGGACGAGGCCGTACGGCGCGGCCTCACCCGCTGTATCGACGAGGGCATCAAGAAGCGGGCCGAGGACACGAAGCTCGACCGCGAAAAGCCGATCCTCTGTCCCCAGGGCAACGCCACCCAGGACTCCCGCTGCTGGTGAGCGTCGGGAGACGGGCGGCGCGGCTGAACCGCGAAGGCCCTACGCCGCGAGCGTCTCGCCCTTCAGCGCCTTGTCGAGCAGGGTCACCGTCTCCTCCACCCCGTAGAGGGCGATGAAGGAGCCGAAGCGCGGTCCCTGCGACTGGCCGAGCAGGATCTCGTACAGCGCCTTGAACCAGTCGCGCAGGTTCTCGAACGCGTGGCGCTTTCCGACCTCGTAGACCTGGGTCTGCAGATCTTCGGCCGAGCTGTCCGCCGCCATGCCTTCAAGCACGCCCTTCAGATCCTCAAGCGCCGCCCGCTCCATATCGGTGGGTGCTCGGTACTCCTTCGCCGGGCGCACGAAGTCCTGGTAGTAGCGCACCGCATAGCCGATCAGCGTGTCGAGCAGCGGGTTCGCTTCCGGACTGGCGTCCGGGGCGTAGCGGCTGACATAACCCCAGACCACGCTCTTCTCCTCGGCATGGCAGACGCTGGCCAGATTCAGCAGCAGCGAGAAGGACAGACCGGACGTCTCCGGCGCCGGCGGCTGGCCGTGGTGGATGTGCCAGACCGGGTTCTCGATCCGCTTCTCCGTCTCCTCGTCCGGGAATTTGGCGAGGAAGGTCAGGTACTCGTCGACGGTCTTGGGAATCACGTCGAAATAGAGACGCTTGGCCCGGCGCGGCTGCTGGTACATGAACAGCGACAGGCTCTCGGGCGGGCCATAGGTCAGCCACTCCTCCACCGACAGGCCGTTGCCCTTCGACTTTGAGATCTTCTGCCCGTCGGCGTCGAGAAACAGCTCGTAGTTGAAGCCCTCCGGCGCCGGACGGCCGAGGATCTTGGTGATCTGGGACGACAGCTTGACGGAGTCGATCAGGTCCTTGCCGGCCATCTCATAGTCGACGCCGAGGGCGTACCAGCGCATGGCCCAGTCGCACTTCCACTGCAGCTTGCAGCTCCCGCCGGTGACCGGGACGGTCATGCGCTCGCCGGTCTCCGGATCGTCGTAGGAGACGGTGCCGGCCTCCACGTCGCGATCGACGATCGGCACCTGCAGCACGTGGCCGGTGCGCGGGCAGACCGGCAGGAACGGCGAATAGGTGGCGCGCCGTTCCGGGCCGAGGGTCGGCAGCACGACGTTCGTCACCTTGTCGTAGTTCCGCAGCACCTGCAGCAGGGCGGCGTCGAACCGGCCGGACGTGTAGCACTCGGTCGCCGAGTAGAAATCGTACTCGAAGCCGAAGCTGTCGAGGAACCCGCGCAGTCGGGCGTTGTTGTGGTGGCCGAAACTCTCGTGGGTGCCGAACGGATCGGGGACACGGGTCAGCGGCTTGTGCAGGTGCGCCGCCATCGCCTCCTGGTTCGGAATGTTGGTCGGCACCTTGCGCAGCCCGTCCATGTCGTCGGAGAAGGCGACGAGCTTGGTCGGGATATCGCTCATCATCTCGAAGGCGCGGCGCACCATGGTGGTCCGGGCGACCTCGCCGAACGTGCCGATATGCGGCAGGCCGGACGGGCCGTAGCCGGTCTCGAACAGCACGAAGCCTTTCTCCGGCGGGGCGTCCTTGTACCGCTCGACCAGTTTGCGCGCCTCCTCGAACGGCCAGGCGCGGGCGTTCGTGGCGAGGGCGTTCAACGGATCGGCGGACATCGGATCGGCTCCTTTCGAGCGGCGGGGCAATGGATGCAAAAAAGCGCGCGGAAGCTAGTGCTCCCGCGCGCCCGCGTCAATGTGAGTGCGGTGCGGTCAGTGCGATACGGACCTGCCGGGCGTCAGTCCCACTCGACGATCAGCCAGCCGCCAACGCCATTGGTGCCCTGTCTTTCGCCACCGGTCCCCTTTCCGCCGGCACCGCCGGCACCGTAGCCGACGCCGCCATGGGCGGTTCCGGGCTTGTTGGAGGCCGCCCTGATGCTGGTGTCGCCGCCGATCACGATGCCGCCGCCACCGCCACCGCCGGATGCGTTCGCCGAGTTCGCGGCGCCCCCCGCCCCGGCGGAGATCGCAACTGACGTGAACTTCGCGAAGTCCTCATTAAACGACGTCCCCTCGCCGGCTCCGCCCGCCGGAAAAGGATTATGCCCGCCGGTCTCGCCATCGCTTCCATTGCTGCCGCCTGAGGCGGCGTCGCCACCGCCACCGGATCCCCCGTCCCCTCCCGCCTTATTGTTGCCGAGACCCCCCAGCCCGCCAAGAGCGTTTACCAGCGGCCCGAAGCCCGTCACGCCTCCGGACGTGCCCGTAGTGCCGGCCACGCCGCCGCCTCCGACGGTCACAGAAATCAGTTGACCCGCCGTCAGAGTGAGTTCGGAGTAGGCCACGTTGCCGGATCCTCCAGCCCCGCCTTCGTCATTCGAGCCACCGCCCCCTCCGCCGATCGCCAGAACCCGGTAGGTGCCATTCTTCGGCACGGTGAAGTTACCGTCAGCCGTGAAGATCTGGTTCTTGGCAACTATTACGGCGGATGCGATCATCGTCCAGGATTGCGTGGCCGTATTGCAGCCAACCACATAGACCTGCGCACCCTCATCGGCTGGCGCCACGCAGGTTTGCGGGCTGGAAGAGGTAAGATTGATCGCCCCCTTAGGCATCGACTGACCGGAAGGTGTCGGCCAGGAGAACTCCTGGTTCGCACCGGTGCTGTTTGCGCAAAACCAAAGCCCCACCTTCTCGCCATCGGTCGGATGCGCGGTATCCACGTCCATGCAGTAGGTGTCGTCCACCCCGGCGCCGAAGGAGATGCGGGATCGGGTCGCCCCCTGGTTCAGAAGGGTCCAGGTCGGCGCCGTGTCGCACTGCACGGTTGTCAGCTCCGTGTCGGCGGACGGGGCCCCATCGAGACCGAGACAAAGTTGCGCGCCGCCGAACTGGATGGAGATTCGCCCGGACACACTATCGGCTGCTGCCGGCAGCGTGTACGCCGCCATCATAGCCACGGCAATCGCGGCGAGCCGGCGCAGACGCGAGAGGTCAAAAGAGAGGTTTTGCTTCACCGGTTGCTCCCATTCGTTGATCGCCCGAACGGTTTTGGTCGGACGCTTGTGTGGAAAAACCGTCCGTCGCCGATCCGCAGGGCTCCGGTTCCCACAAGATGTGGAGGGCAACACGGCCTGCGGGATCGCAAAGAGCAGTCGTGCCGCCCCTCAATCAAGCACGGGTCTACGAAAGCTCCTCCTCCGAGAGAGCCTTCACGACAAATGGTGGAAAGTCAACTTCAGGCACTTCTAGCCCGAACGCTCGACACCCAGGTCAGACCAGGCGCTTCAGCATCTCCAGGAAGCGTTTGCGCTCTCCGGCATCCAGCGGCTCCAGCGTCCGTTCGGTCACCCGCGCTCCAAGCTCGGTGGCATCGCGCACCAGCGTCTTGCCATCGTCCGACAGGCACAACTTCGTGCGCCGCTTGTCGTCCGGGTCCGGCTCGCGGGTGATCAGGCCGCGTTCCTCCAGGCGGCGGATCACGCCCTGGATCGTCGCCGGATCCATCGCCGTCATCCGACCGAGGGCGTTCTGACTGGCCGACCCCTCTTCCGCCAGCATCGCCAGCGCCGCCCATTGGGTCGGCGTCAGCCCGGCATCCTCGAACGTCTCCAGAAAGATCTGGGTGGCGCGCTGGTGGGCCCGGCGCAGCAGGTGGCCGATCTGCTCCTGCAGAACGTAGTCGCGGCCGGCCACCGCCCCGTTACCCCTCCGCCTTCGGCGCGACCTTCGGCGGCAGGGCGAGCTTGATGTGCAGATCGCGGAGCTGCTCCGGACGCACCTCGCTCGGCGCGTTCATCATCAGGTCCTCGGCCCGCTGGTTCATCGGGAACAGGATCACCTCGCGCAGGTTCTGCTCGCCGGCCAGCAGCATGACGATGCGGTCGATGCCCGGCGCGATGCCGCCGTGGGGCGGGGCGCCGAACTTGAAGGCGTTGATCATGCCCGCGAACTTGTCGTCGACCACCTCGGGGCCGTAACCGGCGATCTCGAACGCCCTATACATGATGTCCGGGCGATGGTTCCGGATCGCGCCGGACGAGAGTTCCACGCCGTTGCAGACCACGTCGTACTGGTAGGCGAGGATGTCCAGCGGATCCATGGTCTCCAGCGCCTCGAGCCCGCCCTGGGGCATCGAGAACGGGTTGTGGGAGAAGTCGATCTCGCCGGTCTTCTCGTCCGCCTCGTACATCGGGAAGTCGACGATCCAGCACAGCTTGAAGACGTTCTGCTCGACGATGTCGAGATCGGCGCCGAGTTTCAGGCGGGCCTGGCCGGCCAGCTTGGCGGCCTCCAGTTCCTTGCCGGCGGCGAAGAAGATGGCGTCGCCGTCGCCCATCCCGGTGAGCTGCTTCAGCTCCTCGATCTTCTCGGGCGGCAGGCGGTTGGCGATCGGGCCGCGGGCCTCGCCGTCGCCGAGGATCATATAGCCCATGCCCGGCGCGCCCTGCTCCTGGGCCCAGGAGTTCATCCGGTCGCAGATCGCACGGCTGCCGCATTTCGGCCCCGGCACGGCGCGGACCACGCCGCCGCCCTCGACCAGCTTGGCGAAGATCGCGAAGTCGGAGCCGCGGAAGATCTCGCTGACGTCGCTGATCTCGATCGGGATGCGCAGGTCCGGCTTGTCCGACCCGTATTTCAGCATCGCCTCGCGATAGGGGATGCGCGGGAAAGGATCCGGCACCGTCCAGTCGGAGAACTCGTTGAACACGCCGGCCAGCACCGGCTCGACGGCGGCGAACACGTCCTCCTGCTCGACGAAGCTCATCTCCAGGTCGAGCTGGTAGAACTCGCCCGGCGAGCGGTCGGCGCGGCTATCCTCGTCGCGGAAGCAGGGGGCGATCTGGAAATAGCGGTCGAAGCCGGACACCATGATCAGCTGCTTGAACTGCTGCGGCGCCTGGGGCAACGCGTAGAACTTGCCCGGATGCAGGCGCGACGGCACCAGGAAGTCGCGCGCACCTTCCGGCGAGGACGCGGTCAGGATCGGCGTTTGGAACTCGGTGAAGCCCTGTTCGATCATCCGGCGGCGGATAGACGCGATGATTTTCGATCGCAGGATGATGTTGTTGTGAACCCGCTCGCGGCGCAGGTCGAGATAGCGATACCGCAGACGGGTCTCTTCCCCGGCGTCCTCGTCCGAGTTGACCTGCAGCGGAACCTGGTCGGCAGAGGACAGCACCTCGAAGTCGTCGATCCGAACCTCGATCTGGCCGGTCGGAAGCTTGCTGTTCACCGTTTCGTCGCTGCGCTTGACCACGCGGCCGGTGATACAGACCACGCTCTCGAGCCGATACTTCTCGACCTCCTGGAACGCCGGGTCCTCGACATCGGTCACGCACTGGGTGATGCCGTAGTGGTCCCGCAGGTCCAGGAACACCAGCTGGCCATGGTCGCGGCGACGGTGGATCCAGCCGGACAGGCGGACGGTCTCGCCGACATGGGTGTCGCGAAGGTCGGAACAGGTGTGGGTGCGATAGCGGTGCATGGCTTCAACAGTGCGTAGCGGGAAACGGCCGCCACGTTGCACGCAGCGCCAGGAAGGTCAAGAGGAACGCCGTCGGCTGGCCGTGCCCCATCCGGTGTCCAGCCGCCCTGCCGGGGACGATATCGACGCCGCCGCTCTTGGGATCGGACACCACCGAACTTCTTTTCGCAGGTGCGGTGCCGCCTCTCTCGTCCAGCGGCGTCGGGCCGCCGTAAACCACACCCCAGTATTCCGGTGCGGGCTTTCTTCCACGATCCGCGTGGATGGCCCAACTGCCGGTCGCACCTGGGTCGCGTTCATGGTAAAGACGGTCAAAATGAGAAGTCGCCGAACCGGGGGACGCGGTTCGCGTGAACGTTCACGAGTGTCATTGCGCAGCGCACACACACAGGCTTTACCTGCCAGTAGCGCTGAGTATGATCGCCCCCCAGAAAGCTTAAGTGGGGCAAACGCTTTCAATCCGATCAACCGTCCCGATACGACCTTAAGCAGGGAGTAGAAACATGAAACGTCGTGAATTTATCAAGAGCGCGGGTATCGCCGCCGTCGGCGGCGCCGCCGCTTCGGCGACGCTTGCTGCGCCGGCCATCGCCCAGGAGCGCATCGAGATGGTCATCGTCTCGACCTGGCCGCGCGACTTCCCGGGCCTCGGCACCGGTGCGCAGCGCCTCGCGCAGCGCATCCAGAACGTTTCCGACGGCCGCATCCAGGTTCAGTACTTCGCCGCCGGTGAGCGTGTCGGCGCCTTCGACGTGTTCGACGAAGTGGCGTCGGGCAACGCTCAGGCCTACCACGCCGCCGACTACTACTGGAAAGGCAAGCATCCGGGTTGGGCCTACTTCACGTCCGTTCCGTTCGGTCTGACCGAGAACGAGATGGGCGCCTGGATCCATCACATGGGCGGCCAGGAGCTGTGGGACGAGCTGGCGGGTGAATTCGGCCTCAAGTGCCTCGCCTCCGGCAATACCGGCGTGCAGATGGGCGGCTGGTTCAACGTCGAGATCAATTCGGCCGAGGACCTCAAGGGCCTCAAGATGCGTATTCCGGGCCTCGGCGGCGACGTCATGGCCAAGCTCGGCGCGTCGCCGGTCTCCCTGCCGGGCGGCCAGATCTACGAAAACCTTGTCTCCGGCGCCATCGACGCCACCGAGTGGGTCGGTCCGTGGAACGACTACTTCCTGAAGTTCTACGAAGCCGCGAAGTACTACTACTATCCGGGCATGCACGAGCCGGGCGGATTCAACTCGCTCGGCATGAACAAGACCTGGTGGGAAGGCCTTTCGCCGGCCGATCAGCTCCTCATCCAGGCCTGCGCCTACGAGGAAGCCCAGGTCATGATGGCCGAGTACAACGCCAATAACGGCCGCTTCCTCTCCAGGCTCATCAACGAGCACGGCGTCGAGCTGAAGGAATTCAACGACGACGTCTATGACGCGTTCGGTGAAGCCTCGGCCGAGGTCTACGAAGAGGCCCGCGCGCATTCCGATCTGGCCAACCGTATCCATGAGAGCTTCGCCGCCGCGCGGGCCGACGTCGGTGCCTGGATGAAGCTGTCGGAAGGCGCCTACTACGCCCAGCGCAACCGGGTGCTCGGCCTCTAAGGCCAATTTACCGGCACTATCGAGGCAGACGGGACGAAAGTCCCGTCTGCCCGCATTTTTACCGCCGTGAAAACCGGCGGCGCAATTGAAGCGGCCCACCCCTCTAAGCGTTCGATACCTTTGCAAGGGTCAATGATGAGCACGGCAACTGACGGCGCCTTCACCGACGCCATGGACGGTGACGTTTACCGGCCGGGTACCGCGACGATCCGCATGTTAGGCTGGATCTCGATCGCCATGAGTTTCGCCTACGTGGTCAACAACTACCTGTGTTTCTGGCAGGGCTGGCCGGGCGTGTTCGCGTTGTTCCCCTCCGCCCCGCCGTTGGAAGGCACGGATCTGACGCTGGCGCTCATTCAGGTCGGGATCTACGGCATCGGTATCCTGCTCGCCATCATCGGCGTGCGCCGGTCCATGGCACGCAACCTACGCACCGACGCCATGGCGATGGCGGGGATCACCAACTTCATTATCCGCTTCGCGTTCTGGAGCGTGCTGCTGATCGGTCTGATCGACGCCGCCATTTCCTTTCTGCGCGTCGAAGACTTTCTGGTCCCGCTTTTCGGCGAGAACCTGGCGACAGAACTCGGTCGATCGCGGTTCCGCGGGCCCTATGTTCATGCGCCGATGCTGCTGATCGCCCTGGTCATCGCTGCCCGATCGAAATCCCTCGGCTTTCACTGGTTGGCGCTTCTCGTCGTGATCGCCGAGTTGGCCATCGTCCTGAGCCGCTTCGTCTTCTCCTACGAACAGGCTTTCCAGGGCGACCTGGTGCGTTTCTGGTACGGCGCGCTGTTCCTGTTCGCCAGCGCCTATACGCTCTTCGAAGACGGCCATGTTCGGGTCGACGTGCTCTATGCCGGCTTCTCGGAAAAGACCAAGGGTCTGTTCAATGCGATCGGCGCAACCATCCTCGGGCTCACGCTGTGCTGGACGATCCTCATCTTCGGGATGTGGAGCCAGTCCAGCATCATCAACAGCGCGCTGCTCGCCTACGAGGTGTCCCAGTCCGGCTTCGGCATGTACGTGAAATACTGGATGGCCGGCTTCCTCGCGGTGTTCGCGGTGACAATGAACATCCAGTTCGCCAGCTTCATTCTGGAAAACATCGCCAATTACCGCGAAGAGCCCGGCGCGCGAGAGATCGTGCCCAGTTCCGCCTCCTAGCCGAGTGCAGCGGGCCCGCCGGGCCGGCTGCAAACTGACTGCCCGCGGTCTCGGACCCGGATACCGATAGCCCCGGACTCAGGAAAGCCAACGCGTCATGGAAGTCCTTTTCGTCGTCATTCTGGTGCTGCTTATGGCCGGGGCGCTCGCCTCGGGTTTCCCGGTCGCCTTCGCGCTGCCCGGCTCCGCCATCATCAGCATCCTGCTCGCCGCCGCGGCCGGCACGATCGCGACCGGAAACCCGGACGCCTTCTTCGCCCAGGGTGGGCCGACCAACTGGCTCAGCGCCGGCGTCACAAACTTCCGAGGAATCTACTGGGAGGTTGAACGCGATACGCTCATAGCGATCCCGCTCTTCGTGTTCATGGGCATCATGCTCCAGCGCTCGAAGATCGCAGAGGATCTGCTGGTGTCCATGGCCCAGCTCTTCGGTCCGATCCGGGGCGGTCTCGGTATTTCGGTCGTCTTCGTGGGCGCTCTGCTCGCTGCCACCACCGGCATTCTCGGCGCCACCGTGGTCGCGATGGGGCTGATTTCACTGCCGGCCATGATGCGGAACAACTACGCGAACTGGCTGTCCACGGGCACCATCGCGGCATCCGGAACGCTCGGCCAGATCATCCCGCCATCGATCGTGCTCATCATCCTGGCGGACCAGCTTTCGAACG
Organism: Alphaproteobacteria bacterium; assembly: GCA_024742275.1. Lineage (GTDB taxonomy): Bacteria > Pseudomonadota > Alphaproteobacteria > Thalassobaculales > Thalassobaculaceae > Thalassobaculum. The sequence goes on from JANSYS010000005.1 coordinate 190,257, forward strand.
CGGTCGACCAAGCCAGCAGCCTGCGCACCAATCTGTACAAGGCGGCGACGGGCGACTTCTCCATGCCGAGCGAGTTCGCCGTCTCATCCACGAGCGCCGGCGACATGTTCATGGGCGCGCTCATTCCCGGCCTCGTCCTGGTCGGGCTGTACATGCTGTTCATCTTTGTCGTGGCGTTCATCCGCCGCGACATCGCCCCACCGGTACCGTTCGAGGGATCCTACGACCGGCGCTTCGCCCTTCGGGTCACGCTCGCCCTGGTGCCACCGCTCACGCTGATCTTCGTCGTGCTGGGATCGATCATCACCGGCGTCGCGACGGTCAACCAGGCCGGCGCCATCGGCGCCATCGGCGCCACCGTCATGGCAGGCTATCGGCTCTATGAAGGAAGACGCGGCGCGTTCTGGCCGGCGATTCTGACCGGCGGCGCGATGGTCGCCATCCTGGTGATCACCAATGTCTGGGACATCAACATCCGAGCCATCCACGGCCCGTCCGAGCAGTTCGGCGTCACCCTCGCCGTCATCGCGACCGTCGTGTTCCTCATCGGCGTGACCTGGAGTCTCAAGCGGACCTACCAGACGAACGAGACGCTCCAGGGCGTGATGATGGAAACGGCGAAAACGACCTCGCTGGTGTTCATCATCCTGCTCGGCGCCGCCATGCTGACCTCGGCCTTCCGTGGGTTCGGTGGCGAGGAGCTGGTGAAGGAATTCCTTCTCGGCATGCCCGGCGGTTTCTGGGCGCAGTTCATCATCGTCATGGCGGTGATCTTCATCCTCGGCTTCTTCCTCGACTTCATCGAGATCGCCGTGGTCGTGGTGCCGATCGTCGCCCCGATCCTGCTGGCCGACCCGTCCGCGAACATCACGGCGGTCTGGCTCGGCGTCATGATCGGCCTGAACATTCAGACGTCGTTCCTGACCCCGCCGTTCGGCTTCGCCCTGTTCTACCTGCGCGGCGTCGCGCCGGCAGCGGTAAAGACCCTGCAAATGTACAAGGGCGTGGTTCCGTTCATCGCCCTGCAGCTCCTGGCGCTGGTCATCGTCGGCCTCAACCCGCCGCTGGTGAACTACCTGCCGACCCGGATCTCGCTTCTCGGCGAAACCGCGCCACCGCCGCAGAACCCGCGGCTGCAGGCCTGCATCGAGGACTATGTGCATGAAGCCTTCCTGGAGCGGGGCGATGAAATCCGTGCCGCAATCCAGTCGGCTCAGAGCTGGGATCTGTCCGGTGTGCCGAGCGGCATCGCGAACAACGTGACCCGTGCGGTGGCCGGTGCCGGCAATGCCTTCCAAGCCCTCGAGGATGCGCGGGCGAGCACGGCGGCGATCGATGAGGCCGCCGGCGTGTACGATCCGATCCGAACCGAGGTACGCCGGATCGAGGCCGATCTGCGGCGCCACGAGGAAGAGTTGAAGGCGGTACGGCAAAGGGTCGGACAACTCCAGCGTCAGGCGCCCGACGAAGTGGCGACCATCCAACGCCTTCAGGACCGGGTGGACGTGCTTCAGGCCGAAAAAGAGGTCCTCGAAGCGGAGATGCCCGAGACATGGGATGAAGTCCATGCAGAGTTCAAGAAGCTGCTGGCCGTCGAGAAGCGCGCGTATCTGAACTATCGTCGCGTGGTCGACAGCGCCTACGAGCCGATCCAGGAGTTCATGCGAATCCTGCGTGGCGCCGACGGTCTGGTCGCTCTCGAAGCCGAGCTGAAAGGTCTGGCCGACATTATCCGGTCGGGAGACTCCGAGGCGGCGATAGAACAGATCCAGGCGATGGAAAGCAGGGTCGGCGACATCGAGGGGGCCGGCGATATTCGGTCCGCCTTGTCCAAGGCGCGACGGGAACTGCGCACGACCAACACCCAACAGCCGGATGCAAACGCGGCCCTTCAGGAGCATGCCAAGGCCGTCGAAGATCTGGAATCGGAGATCGCGTGGCGGACCCGGGCGGGTGCCCTTCTGCCGCAGGTGGAAGCATATGAGGACGCGATCGACGACACGATCGGCCTGCGTCAGCAACCTAGGCTGCCCCGCGAGATAGCCTTGCACGTCGCATCGTGCAGCTCCGAACACCGAAATATTTCGCTGAACTTCTAGGCTGGCGGACAATCGGCGCCGGGACACCGTTCGCCCACCGTCCGGTATCCCTCGCCTAGACACCCACTCCATGCCCCGATCGGCGACGGTCGGGGCATGTGCTATTCGAGGGTCCGGCCACTCGACGTTGTCGCCGCTCGAAGGCAGGATAGGCCGGACAAGGCACGAACAAGGGGAAACGCGATGGCATCGACTTTCGTCGAGGTGGACGGCTGCGTGTTGCATGTGCGTTTGGACGGCCCGCGAGACGGTCCGGCTCTCCTGTTCTCGAACTCGCTCGGAACGGATCTGCGGATCTGGGACGCCGTGACCGACGCCCTCAGCGATCGTTGGCTCTGCATCCGAATGGACAAGCGCGGCCACGGCCTGTCGGCGCTCGGCGACGCGCCAATCACCATCGAGAGACTCGCTGCGGACGCCCTGGCCGTGCTGGATCATTTCGGCGTTCGCCGGACGGTGATGGTTGGCGTGTCGATCGGGGGCCTGATCGCGCAGGCGACTTACGCGGCCCGGCCCGACGCTTTCGCCGGACTGATGATGTGCGATACGGCCGCCAGGATCGGTACCGCAGACATCTGGCAGCAGCGGATCGACATGGTCCGCACCGACGGGCTCGCCGCCATGGCCGACACAATCCTGCAACGCTGGTTCGCCCCAGCGTTCCATCGGGATCGTCCGACCGATCTCGCCGGCTACCGGCAGATGCTCGTGCGCACGCCCGCCGAAGGATACGCCGCCGCGAGCGCCGCGATCCGCGATGCAGACTTGAGCGGCGGCACGGCTGCCATCAGGGTGCCTTGCGTCGTGATATGCGGCGCGAACGACGGAGCGACGCCCCCGGATCTCGTCTCCGCATTCGCCGCGTCGCTGCCGGCCGCCCGCTACGTAGAGCTTCCCGATGTCGGCCATTTACCGAGCATCGAGGCTCCCGACGCCGTCGTGGCCCAGTTGAAGGCCCTTCTGGAGGAGGTCGACCATGGGTGACGCCCACAACACTGTGACGCCGCGCGATTGGACCGCGCATCCCCCGCTGATCCATCCCGACTACAAGTCGACGGTGAGGCGTGGGCCAACCAAACCGCTGATCCCGATCGGGCATTCGCTGTCTGAACTCACCGGGCCCGTCTACGGGCACGATGCCTTGGCGCCGCTCGACAACGACCTGACCAAGAACGGCGCGAAGAACGGAGAGGCGCTGGGCGAACGGATCGTCGTGACCGGGCGAGTGCTAGACGATCTGGGCCGGCCGCAGCCCAACGCCCTGGTCGAGATCTGGCAGGCCAACGCAGCCGGACGCTACATCCACGAGAACGACCGCCACGATGCGCCGTTGGACCCCAATTTCTTCGGCGGCGGGCGAACCGTGACCGACGCCGAAGGCCGCTACCGGTTCTACACGATCAAGCCCGGCGCCTATCCCTGGCCCAACCACGCCAATGCCTGGCGCCCCAACCACATCCACCTGTCCCTGTTCGGCCCGACCTTCGCGAGCCGACTGGTCACCCAGATGTATTTCCCGGGCGATCCGCTGCTGGCCCTCGATCCGATCTTCCTGGGCACGCCCGAGGCCGCGCGCGACAGACTGGTCAGCACCTTCTCGCTTGACGTCACCGAGGAGGGGTTCGCGCTCGGTTATGTCTTCGACATCGTGCTGCGCGGTCCACGGGAGACGCCGACGGAGGCCGGGCGATGAGCGCGCCGAAGCAGACGCCGTCGCAGACCGTCGGCCCCTACTTCGCCTACGGCCTGACGGCGCGGCAGTACAACTATCCGCACACGTCCATCGCCGACGGCTCGATGGCGGGCGAGGACGTCGAAGGCGAGCGAATCCGTGTCGAAGGCCGAGTTCTGGACGGCGACGGCATGCCGATCCCCGACGCCATGATCGAGATCTGGCAGGCCGACTCCCAGGGACGCTTCGCCCACCCGGCCGATCCTCGCAACTCGAACGCCGGTTTCACCGGCTTCGGGCGTTTCGGTACCGGAACCGATCCGAAGAACCGTTTCATCTTCGACACGATCAAACCGGGTTCCGTGACGTCGGGCGAGGCTCCGAATCTCAACGTGATCGTCTTCATGCGCGGGCTGCTGACCCATGTCTATACGCGGATCTACTTCGCCGACGAGGACGCGGCCAATGCGGTTGATCCGGTGCTCTCGTCCGTTCCCGAGGACCGCCGCGGCACGCTTGTTGCCGCCCGCCACGGTAACACCTACCGCCTGGACATCCGCATGCAGGGCGACGACGAGACGGTGTTCTTCGACGTGTGAGAACCGCTCCTCCCGTCATCCTGATGCAAATCAGGATCTGCGGTGCACCGGCGCCGGGAACTCGATCCTGATTTGCATCAGGATGACGGCGTGAACGGATAGCGGCGAGGCGTGATCCTGATTTGCATCAGGATGACGGCGTGAACGGATAGCGGCGAGGCGTGATCCTGATTTGCATCAGGATGACGGGGATTAGACAAAAAGAAGCCCCGCCGATCTCCCGGCGGGGCTTCATCATTTGGACCGTGGCTCTAGAGAGCTTAGGCGGCCGACAGATTGCCGGCGAAGACCTTGTTGCGGCGCGGGTCGGACTGAAGCTCGTACTCGATCTTCTGACCTTCGTTCAGGCTGTGCATGCCCGACTGCTCGACAGCGCTGATGTGCACGAACACGTCCGCACCGCCATCGTCCGGCTGAATGAACCCATAACCCTTGGTGGTGTTGAACCACTTCACCGTACCGGTGGCCATAACGTCGCTCCTTTCATTACTGACGTTGATTGGTATTCCGTCCACGTCTCAGGCGCGCACCGGCGCCGGAGAGCGGAAGCTCTTGTCTTTGTTGCCGCCGCGCGGCGTACCGCGGGCGATCCGGGCGACGCCGGCATCCAGCGCCTCACCCCGATCCCGGCTCTCGCCACCGGCGCGCTTGGGGCGGGCTTCGCCCGAGTTGCTGCCGCGCGACCGGCTGTCGCCGTTTGCGGGCTTCTGACGGTTGCCGCCGTTCGACACCTGCTGAACGCGACCGTCGCCCGCCGCCTGCGGCGCGCGGCCAGCACCGCCACCCCGCCTGTTCCGCCGCTTCGCCTTCGGCTTGCCGCTACCGGCACTCCGTGGCTTCGGAGCGTTCCGATCGATCGGCTCGCCGGTCGTCAACGACCGGCCGATCAGCCGCTCGATATCGGTGAGCAGGTCCTGTTCCTCCGGATCAACCAGCGAAACCGCCACCCCCTCCGCGCCGGCACGCGCCGTCCGGCCGATGCGGTGGACGTAACTCTCCGGAACGTTCGGCAGCTCGTAGTTCACGACATGGGTAACGCCGTCCACATCGATCCCGCGTGCAGCGATATCGGTGGCGACGAGGATGTTCGAACGGCCGCTCTTGAACGCGTCGAGCGCGCGTTCGCGCTGGCCCTGGCTCTTGTCGCCGTGAATCGACTCGCTGGCGAGCCCGGCATTGCCGAGGTTCCGCGCCACGCGATCCGCACCGCGCTTGGTCCGGGTGAAGACGATCGCCCGTCGAACCGCCGGATCGGAGAGGATCTTGGCCAGTGCGTCCCGCTTCTCGCTGCGGGCGACGGCAACGACGCTCTGCTGGATCCGTTCGATCGGCGTCGAGGCCGGGGCCACGGCGATCTCCACCGGATCGACCAGGAAGTCCTCGGCAAGCGCCCGAATCTGAGTCGGCATGGTCGCCGAGAACAGTACGGTCTGACGGGTCTTAGGCGTCATCGCCAGGATGCGACGGACCGCCGGCATGAAGCCGAGATCGAGCATCTGGTCGGCTTCGTCCAGCACCACGGCCGCCGTGTCGGTCAGCTTGACCGCGCCGGAAGCGACATGGTCGAGGAGACGGCCCGGCGTGGCGACCAGAATGTCCAGACCCTGGGCACAGGCGCGTATCTGCGGTCCCGGCTTGGCACCGCCGACGACAACGGTCGACCGCGGCCTTACATTCTTGCCGTAGGTTCGGACAGCGTCATGAATCTGAGCCGCCAACTCCCGGGTCGGGGTCAGCACCAGCACACGGGTCCCTTTCGGTTTGGCCGTGCCACCGAGATCGGCGAGCCGGCTCAGCAGAGGCAGCACGAAGGCGGCCGTCTTTCCGGTTCCGGTTTGCGCGATGCCAACGACGTCGCGGCCTTCGAGGACCGGCGGGATCGCTTTGGATTGGATCGGAGTGGGAGTGTCGTATCCTTCGGCCACAACGGCCCGGAGGACGGTCTCGGCAAGGCCGAGGGTCTTGAAGTCTGTCAAAATAAGTCTTTCGTATTCGCCGCCCGGATCAAATCCGACGGCGCCAAATCCTGTAAGCAAGCATGCGCGGAACAGCCGGCCGATGATGCATCCTCAGACCGAAGATGCGAGGTGATGGCCATTCCGCTTTCGATAAGGGCGTCCATCCGACCGTGCCGCCAATGCGAGTATCCGTCTTGTCCACGCGCGGCACTGTCTCTTGCAACGCAACATGGGCTCTGCCGTCAAGAATGCAAGGAAAATCTTAAAACCCGCACCATTCCTGCCGCCCGGCCGACACCTGGGCGACCAAAGTCCCTTGAAGTTCTATGCAAATCCGGTTCAGGTTCGCGCACTGGAGATGTTCCGGGGGGAGTGCTGATGACCCTTGTCGGCATGACGAGCGGCGTGTTCCAGGATCCGGAGCGGCGCGATTGGGACGGCGTGCGGCCGCGTCCGATCGCCTGGAGCGCCTGGTATCCCGCCGCCGCGTCACACCCGCATGCAAGATCGCCCGACGGGGTTGACGGGGCCGCCGGGGCCGAGCTGTTCATTCTCCCGTCGGCGATTCACGGGGCTGCCTTCTCACCGGCACGGTCGTCATGGCCGGTTGTGCTCCTCTCCCATGGTACCGGTGGACAAGCCGAAGGACTGGCCTGGCTCGGCGCCCGGCTGGCCTCCGTCGGCTATGTATGTCTGGCGGTGAGCCACCACGGCAATACCGGAATCGAACCCTATCGGGCCGAAGGCTTCCTGTGCTGGTGGGATCGGCCACGCGACCTGACCGTCGCCCTGGATCTGCTGGCATCAGATCCGCGCTTCTGCGGCCGGTTGGACCTGGAACGGGTCTTCGCCGCAGGTTTCTCCCTTGGCGGATACACGGTGCTGTCCCTGGCAGGGGCGATTACCGAACTGTCCCTGTTCCGGACCTGGGCGGAAGCTCAGCCGGGCGGGCCAAGTGGCCCTCGCGAGTTTCCAAACCTTTTCAGCCGTTTCGACGACCTGCTGCGGAGCTCGAAGGTCTTCCGCACCGCGCTCGCCCGGCAGTCGGACTCGTATGCAGACCCGCGCGTGAGGGCCGTTGCCGCGTTCGCCCCGGCACCGCCGGTCCGTGCCTTCAGATCGGACAGCCTGGCAGCCATATGTCTGCCGGTCGCGTTGATGGCCGGTCGGGCCGATCTGGAAGCGCCGCATGAGGCGTGCGCCCAGTGGCTGTACGAACAGAACCTCGTCTTCATCGTGGAACTCTTGGGCAAGACGGTGGGACACTATGTCTTCCTGAACGAGGCAACGGATTTGGGTCGGGCAGAAGCGCCGGAGCTCTGCGACGATCCACCCGGGGTCGACCGGCGCGCCATCCACGACCGGGCTGCCGCCTTTGCCGACGCGCATTTCCGAAAGAGCCTGAAGGGCGATGCATGACAGGTCCTATTCTGATCGCCGACCTCGGCGGCACCAATCTGCGCTTAGCGCTCACCGACGGTTCGGCGACACGGGCCGAAACGTCGATCGAGGCCGGTCGCTTCGGCGGCCTGGAAGACGCCCTCGAAACCTATCTCGACGGCGTTCCGGCCGCCGACCGGCCGCAGCGGGCGATCTTCGCTGTCGCCGGACCACCGGATCCGACCACCATCGCCTTTACCAATCGGGCGTGGAGCGCCTCCGTCGCGGGACTGAGCGCCCGATTCACCCTGCGCCAGCTTGCCATCATCAATGACTTCGCGGCGGTCGCCTATGCCCTGCCGCACCTTGCGGCCACAGACTACCGAGCCGTCGGCGCGGAACGCACGGCCCGGCCCGGTCCGATGGTGGTGCTGGGGCCTGGGACGGGGCTCGGGGTCGGACTGGTGGTGCCTGAAGGCTCCGGCATCCGCGTCGTTCCCGGCGAAGGCGGCCACGCCACGCTTCCGGCTCAGAGTGCCAGGGAGGACGCGGTGATCGCCTACCTGCGCGGCCGGCACGGGCATGTCTCGGCCGAGCGCGCCCTCTCGGGCGCCGGTCTCGCCGACCTGCATGACGCACTCCGGGCGATCGAGGGCAAACCCACCCTGCGGCTCGAGGCCGCCGCCATTGCCGTTCGGGCGGCGGAGGATGCGGTCTGCCGCGAGGCGGTCGATCTGTTCACCGACTTCCTGGCGACCGTTGCCGGTGACCTCGCCCTCACCGCGGGCGCCAGCGGAGGCGTGTTCATCGCCGGCGGCATCGTCCCCAAGCTCGGCAGCCTCTTCGACGGAGACCGCTTCCGGCGCCGGTTCACCGCCAAGGGGCGGTTGGCGGGCTACCTCGACCCGGTTCCAACACGGTTGATCACCCATCCGCAACCGGCCCTGCTGGGCATCTCCCGCTCCGCCGGGTCGATTCTGGAGAACACCCTGGACATACCTGTCTAGACAGACGTGTCCAGGGACGGTTAGCCTTTCCCGGACAGCCACCGGTCCGGGAGGGTGAGGGATGAAGTCGCAGTATCGCGCGGTGATCATCGGCGGCGGCGTGGTCGGCGCCAGTGTGCTCTACCATCTCACCAAATTCGGCTGGACCGACATCGCCTTGATCGAACGCTCGGAACTCACGGCGGGGTCGACCTGGCACGCGGCCGCCGGCTTCCATCCGCTGAACGCAGATCCCAACATCGCCGCGCTGCAGGCCTACACGATCAAGCTCTATCGCGAGATCGAGGAGGAGAGCGGACAGAACGCCGGCGTCCACATGACAGGCGGCGTCAGCATCGCCTCCACGCCCGAGCGCTGGGAGTGGCTGAAATCCGCTTGGGCGGTTTTCCAGACCATGGGCGTCGAAGAGGCCCGGCTGCTGACGCCCGAGGAGATCCGCGCCCTCAACCCGATCGCCGATCTCTCGGACGTGATCGGCGGTCTCTACGACCCACACGAAGGCCATCTCGACCCCTACGGCACCACCCACGCCTATGCCGGGGCCGCGAAGAAACGCGGCGCCGACGTGATCCTGCGCAACCGGGTGATCGAATTGATCCCGCGTGCCGACACCGGAAGAGGGAGCGGCGGCTGGGACGTGGTTACCGAACAGGGCACCATCGTCGCCGATCACGTGGTCAACGCGGCCGGGCTCTGGGCCAAGCAGGTCGGGCTGATGGCCGGCGTCGATCTGCCGGTCACGCCGATGGAGCATCACTACCTCGTCACCGAGCCGATCGCGGAGCTGGAAGACCGGGAAGGCGAGATGTGCATGCTCACCGACCTGGAGGGCTTCACCTACTCTCGCCAGGAGCGCGGCGGCCTGCTCGTCGGGGTCTACGAGTTGACGCCGAAGCACTGGAACATGGAAGGGGCGCCCTGGGATTACGGCATCGAGCTGATTCCGGAGGACATCGACCGTATCGCACCGGAACTCGCCAAAGGGTTCGAGCGCTATCCGGTGCTCAACGACACCGGCATCAAGAAATGGGTGAACGGCGCCTTCACCTTCGCGCCGGACGGCAACCCGCTGGTCGGACCAGTGCCGGGCGTGCCGAACTATTGGCTGGCCTGCGGGGTGATGGCGGGCTTCAGCCAGGGCGGCGGCGTCGGCAAGTCTCTGGCCGAGTGGATGATCCACGGCGAGCCCGAGGCCGACGTCTACGGCATGGACATCGCCCGCTTCGGCAAGTGGGCGTCGAACCGGGAATACCTGCGCCAGACCACCGGCCAGTTCTATTCGCGCCGCTTCGTCATGGCCTATCCGAACGAACAGCTTCCGGCTGGCAGACCCCTGCGGGTTTCGCCCAGCCACGACGCCCATGCGGCCGCGAACGCGCGATTCGGCGTGAGCTGGGGACTGGAGGTCCCGCTGTTCTTCGCGCCCTCGGAGACCTTCGAGGAAACGCCCACGCTCAAGCGTTCGAATGCCTTCGACATCGTCGCCAGCGAGACCATGGCGACCCGGGAAGGAGCCGGCCTGCTCGATACGACCGGCTATTCCCGATACGAGATCACCGGCCCTGGAGCGGCCGGGTGGCTGAACCGAATTCTCGCCTGCCGCCTGCCGGCGGTCGGACGCGCCCGCCTCGCCCCGATGCTCTCGCCGACCGGCCGACTGATGGGCGATCTCACCGTCTTCAATTGGGGCGGGGACACTTTCTGGCTCATGGGTTCCTACTATCTCCGCCAATGGCACATGCGCTGGTTCGACAGCCACGCGGAAACCGATGTCAGCGTGCGCGACATTTCGGACAATTGGGTCGGCTGGCTCGTCTCGGGGCCCAACGCGCGCCGGGTGATCGAGCGCCTTGTCGTCAACGACAGCGTGGCGCATGAGGACTTCCGTTTCATGGCTTGCCGCGAGATGGATATCGGCCTCACTCGCGCGCGGGTCGGGCGGCTGTCGGTCCTGGGAGAGCTAGGCTACGAGATCAACGTGCCGGTCCCGGAGCACAGAATGCTCCGAGACGCGCTGGTCGCCGCCGGGGAGGGACTCGGACTTACCCCTGTCGGAGGGTATGCGGCCAATGCCATGCGCCTGGAGAAGAGCTACGGCGTCTGGTCTACCGAATTCACCCAGGCCTACACGCCGGGCATGACCGGGATGGACCGTTGGATCGCCTTCGACAAGATGGGTTTCATCGGCCGCGATGCAGCGCTCAGGGAAAAAGAAACGGGCGCGGCGCCACAAAAACTGGTGACCCTCGCGGTGGAAGCCGAGGACGCCGACGCGAGCGGCTTCGAGCCGATCTGGATCGGCGACCGTCGCGTGGGGTTCGTGACCTCCGGCGGTTATGGCCACACGGTCGGGACGAGCCTCGCCATGGCATTGGTCGATACCGACGTGGCGATCGAGGGAACGACGGTGGATGTGCATGTGGTCGGCGCCAAGAGGGCGGCGCGGATCATCGCCGACAGCCCCTACGATCCGGGCGGCGCCCGGCTGCGGATGTGAGAGGGAAGCCATGACCGAACGGGAACGACGCGGTAGGCGCGGCAGGCGCGGGGCCTCGGAAGGCGTCGAGGAGACGAAGCGGGCCACAAGCTACCGGAAACTGAGGAACACGTTCGCGCCCCAGCAGGCGTTCAGCGAAGACCGGGTGGCGGCGATGCACGACACCGCGCTTCGGGTGCTGGAGGAGCTCGGCATCAAGGTCCTGAACGAGGACGCCCGAGCCCGATTCAAGGCGGCGGGCGCGACCGTCGACGAAGATTGGATGGTCCGGCTGGATCGCGGTCTGGTGGAGGAGGCGATCCGCACGGCGCCCTCGCACATCACCCTGTACGGCGCCGGTCCGGAGGATGCAGTCGGGCTCGGCGGTCCTGACATCGCCTTCGTCGGGGTCGGCGGCGCGCCCCACATCTCCGATCTCGACGGCGGCAAGCGTCCGGGTACCATGGAGGATGCGGCCAACCTGATCCGTCTTGCTCAGGAATTCGACGTCATCCACATCCTCGCCCCGAACGTCGAACCGCAGGACGTGGATACCCACATCCGACACTACGAAATGAGCCGCGCCCAGCTCACCCTGGCGACCAAGCCGCCTTTCGTCTACGCCCGCGGCCGGCCCCAGGCGCTCGACTGTTTCGAGATGATCCGCATCGCCCGCGGCCTTTCCCCGGAGGCTTTCGCGGCCAACCCATACTGCTTCACCGTCATAAATTCGAACTCGCCGCGCCAGCTCGACATCCCGATGTGCCAGGGCATCATGGATTTCGCCGAAGCCGGGCAGCCGACGCTGATCACCCCGTTCACATTGGCGGGCGCCATGGCCCCGGTCACCATGGCAGGCGCCCTCACCCTGGCGCATGCCGAAGCGCTGGCCGGGCTGACGCTCGCGCAGATCGTTCGCCCCGGCGCGCCGGTGCTCTACGGTTCCTTCACCTCCAACGTCGACATGAAGTCCGGCTCCCCCGCCTTCGGCACACCGGAATTCGTCAAGGCCGCCCTGGGCGCCGGTCAACTCGCCCGTTACATTGATATTCCCTGGCGCGGGTCCGTCGGCACCGCGTCCAACGCGCCGGACGAACAGGCGACCTACGAAACCCTGATGTCCATGTGGGGCAACCTGCTCGGCGGCGCGCACTGGTGGCAGCACGCGGCCGGGTGGATCGAAGGCGGACTGACCGCGTCGATGGAAAAGTTCATTCTCGACGTCGAGATGCTGCAGATCTTCGCCGAGACCCTGGTGCCGCTTGGGGCCGATGACGACGAGATCGGCTTCGACGCGATCGCAGACGTGGCGCCGGGCGGTCATTTCTTTTCCGTCGAGCACACCATGAGCCGCTACCGGAGCGCCTTCTACGAGCCGATGCTCTCGGATTGGCGAAACTTCGGCCAGTGGACGGAGGCCGGATCCGAAACCGCATCCACGCGCGCCAACCGGATCTGGAAGCAGCGTCTGGCCGACTTCGTCCCGCCGCCGGTCGATCCGGCGATCGTCGAGGCGCTGGACGCCTTCGTCGCCCGGCGCCGCGAGGAAGGCGGCGCCCCGCCGGTGTCCTGAGCATGGCCGCTGCGGAAGACCGGGCGCCCGGTTCGGATACCGGTGCGGCACCGGCCCATACCAAGGCTACCCGCGGGGACTGGATCGCCTCCGCACTGGATACACTGATTTCCCACGGCGTCGACAGCGTGAAGGTGCTTACCCTGGCCGACCGGCTCGGCGTATCGCGTTCCAGCTTCTACTGGTACTTCAAGAACCGGGAGGAGCTCCTCGACGCCCTGCTCGCCCATTGGCAGGATACCAATACCCGAGGCATCGTCGCACAAGCGGAGGCTCGGTCGGGCTCCATCGTGGAGGGTGTCGCGAACGTCTTCCGCTGCTGGATCGACGAGCGGCTGTTCGATCCCCGTCTCGACTTCGCCGTGCGCGACTGGGCCCGACGCTCGGATCGGGTCCGCGACGAACTTCACCGCGCAGACGACGTCCGCGTGGCCGCCATCGCCGGTCTGTACCGCCGCCACGGCTGGGAAGAGGTGGAGGCCTTCGTGCGCGCCCGTGTCCTGTATTTCATGCAGATCGGCTACTACGCCCTGGACCTCGGCGAGAGTCTGGCCCGTCGCAAAGAGCTGACCGCCCACTACCTGAAGTCTTTCACCGGACAGGACCCGACCGCCGCGGAACTCGATCCCTTCATGGCCTGGATCGGCGAAATGGCGCGTGGATAGCGTTCCTTTTCCGACGGATCCCCTTCTCATTGGCCGCATCAGCCGATAGGCGCTTATCAGCGGGCGCCGGCTTTGCCATTCTTGCCGGCCAACGAGAAGAAATCCGGCAGGGAGACGTTCATGGACTTGGGGCTCAAAGGGAAGACCGCGCTGATCACCGGCGCGTCGAAAGGGATAGGCCGCGGCGTCGCCGACAGCCTCGCCGCCGAGGGCTGCAATCTGCGTCTCGCCGCGCGCTCCGGCGACGTTCTGGAAAAGGCGGCGGCCGAGATCCGGGATGCCCACGGCGTCAGCGTCGCGGTCCACGCCTGCGACATCACCGCGCCCGGCGTTATCGAGGAGCTCGCAGACGGCGGCATCCCCGACATTCTAGTCAACAATGCCGGCGCCATCCCGGCAGGCGACATCGAGGCCATGACCGAAGAACGCTGGCGCTTCGCCTGGGAGCTCAAGGTCTTCGGCTACATCAACATGACGCGGCGGTTCTTTGCCGCGATGAAGGACCGGGGACACGGGGTGATCTGCAACGTCACCGGTCTCGCCGCCGACAAGACCGATTTCAACTACGTCGCCGGCACCACCGGCAACGCCGGACTGAACGCCTTCACCAAAGCCATCGGCGGGGTCAGTCTCGAATACGGCGTGCGCGTCTTCGCCGTCAGCCCCGGCCCGGTTCAGACCGAGCGACTGATCGGCCTGCTGAAGACCCGCGCCGTGCAGGACGGCGGCACCGAGGACAACTGGCAGAGCTACATGTCCGGGATGCCGATGCAGCGGGCCGCCACCGTGCCCGAGGTGGCGGACACCGTCGCCTTCCTGGTGAGCGCCCGGGCGACCTATTTCAGCGGCCAGGTCGTGACCGTCGACGGCGGCCAGGGATCGCGCGGCGGGAGCTTCACCAACAAATAACGAACAACAACGAACATTCGCCCGGAGGAAACCCGATGCCTTTCGACTTCGCCCCGCTGCTGAACCGCAAACTGCCGCCCGCCGCCGGCAAATTCGGCGGGTTCCCCAAGTACAACTTCGTCGGCGGCCACAACGACGGCAGCAGCATCCCGCTTCAGACCCTGGCGGATGCGGTCAGCCGCGTGCTGCTGCGCGAAGGCGACACGCTGGCGACCTACGGCCTGCAGAGCGGCCCGCAGGGTTACCGTCCCCTCCGCGAGGAGGTGGCGAAGATGCTTGAGCGACGGGCGGGAATGAAGACCGACGCGGACGAGATCCTGATCACCGGCGGCTCGCTCCAGGCCATGGATCTGGTGAACGGCGCCTTTCTCGAACCGGGCGACACCGTGATCATCGAGGAAGCCTGCTACGGCGGCGCGATGACGAAGCTGAAGAAGCTCGGGGTCGACTGGGTCGGTGTCGCGATCGACGAGGACGGCATGCGGATGGACGCCCTGGCCGAGACCCTCGACACGCTGAAGGCCGCCGGAAAGCGCGTGAAGTTCATCTACACCATCCCGACCGTCCAGAACCCGACCGGGACGGTGCTGTCGCTGGAACGCCGTCACGAAATGCTGAAGCTCGCCGAAAAACACGATATCGCGATCTTCGAGGACGACTGCTACTGCGACCTCATCTTCGACGGCCCCTACGCCGCGAAACGGCCGCCGGCGATCCGCGCGCTCGACGATAGCGGCCGTGTCGTCTACTGCGGCTCGTTCTCCAAGTCGATCGCCCCCGCTCTTCGCGTCGGCTACGTCGTCGCCGATTGGCCGATCCTGAGCCGCATCATCCCGCAAAAGTCGGACGGCGGCACCGGCGCGGTCGAACAGATGATGCTGGCGGAATTCGCCAAAGACTTCGATGGACACATCGACGCCCTGAACGAGACCCTGAAGGGCAAGGCCGACGCGCTGGTCGACGCTCTGGAGGCGGAGTTCGGCACGGCGGCGGAGTTCTCACGTCCGACCGGTGGTATCTTCCTCTGGGTCACCCTGCCGCCCGAGGTCGACACCACGCGCCTCGCGCAGGTCGCCGCGGCCGAAGGCGTCTCGGTGAATCCGGGCGCGGAATGGTCGGCCGATCCGGAATCCGGTAAGCGGCGGATCCGCATCTGCTTCGCACATCCGCCGGCGGAGACGATCAAGGAAGGTATGGCCAGGCTCGCCGAAATCTGTCACCGGGAGTTCGGCGTGCCCGTACGCGGCCGCAACGTTGAACGGAGATAGCCAGTGCCCCTGCCGACACAGGATCGTGTCACATCCGCCCGGTCGGCCCCCGTTAACGGCGGGGGCCGCTGATGCCGATCAAGATTCCCGACGACCTCCCCGCGCGGACCCAGCTCGAGGCGGAAGGGGTCATGGTGATGGACGAGACCACCGCCATCCGCCAGGACATCCGGCCGATGCGGATCGGTCTTCTCAATCTCATGCCGAACAAGATCCGGACGGAGACCCAGTTCGCCCGCCTGCTGGGCGCGAGTCCGCTGCAGGTTGAACTGACGCTGGTCAAGATCACCCACCACGTCGCCCGTAACACGCCGAGCGACCACATCATCTCGTTCTACCAGACCTGGGAGGAGATTCGAGATCAGCGCTTCGACGGCTTCATCATCACCGGCGCGCCGATCGAGAAGCTGGAGTTCGAGGAGGTCACCTATTGGGACGAGATGCGGCGCATCTTCGACTGGACCCAGACAAACGTGCATGGCTGCCTGAACATCTGCTGGGGCGCCCAGGCGGCCGTCCATCATTTCCACGGGATGCCGAAATACGACCTCCCCAAGAAGGCGTTCGGCGTGTTCCGGCACCAGAGCCTGAAGGCCACCTCCTCCTATCTGCGCGGGTTTTCGGACAATTTCGTCATACCGGTCTCGCGCTGGACCGAATGCCGCAAGGAGGACATCCCGGCCGGCCGCGGCATGGAGGTGCTGGTGGAGTCGAAGGACACCGGCTTGTGCCTGCTGGACGACCCGAAATGCCGGTCGCTGCATATGTTCAACCACATCGAGTACGACTCCCTTTCGCTCGGCGAGGAATACTTCCGCGACGTCGAAGCGGGCAAACCGATCGACGTGCCGCATGACTACTTCCCCAACGACGATCCCTCGCAACCGCCAGAGAACCGCTGGCGCAGTCAGGCCTATCTGCTGTTCTGCAACTGGATCAACGAGATCTATCAGACCACGCCTTTCGACCTGAACGAGATCGGCCGGAGCTGACCGGCTCGAGCCCCCAGACGGATCGGCGGGCGGGTCGGAGAAACCCGGCCGGAACGTCCCGATCCAAACCAAGAGGAGAGACATCAATGGCCGGATTGGTCACCATCGCACTGCTGGACGAGATCCAGGACGGGTTCAACCGCCACGACGTGGACGGGATCCTCTCGCACTTCGTCGAGGACAGCGTCTGGGTGATGGCAAGCGGGCCGACCCCGCCCGAGGGCCGGGTCTGTCACGGCAAGGCGGAGATCGGTCAGGTGCTGCGGGACCGCTACGCCCAGATCCCGGACATGCGCTGGGAGGACATCCGGCATTGGATCGTCGACGACAGCAAGGCGATCTCGGAATGGGTGGTCAAGGGCACGCCTGACGGCGGCGAACCCTTCGCGTATCTCGGTTGCGACCTCTGGGAATTCGAGGGCGGCAAGGTGACCAAGAAGGACACCTACTGGAAAATCATCAAGTAGGGAGCGATGCCGCTCATTCCCCGCTATCGGCGTAGCGCCGGGAGAAGTTGTCGACCAGTTCCAGGGCGGTGGTGCCGATCGCGCGGTCCAGCAGGTGATGGGAGACGAGAAGGCGCTCCTGCTCGTACAGATTCGTGACCTCGACGCTGCGGTCTTCTGCCTTGTCCAGCGCGCTGACCCGGATCTGAAGAACGCCGACGCAGGCCAGCCGCTTGCCGTAGCGGCCGCTCGCGGAGGGGTGGCCTACTGCGTAGAGAACGAGCGTAACCGGCGCGCCGTCGTCGACCGCGATCCCATAGCGCTCAAGGGTGCGCGAGATGGGCGCAACGGCTGCAGCCCGATCCTTCCAGCATCCCCCGCGCACGTTGTCCTCGATAACGACGGACAGCGACCGTGTCTTCTTCGATCCGCCGAACCAAGGAAAATCCGCAGACTCGACGGGTCCGGCGAGCATCGCCGCGAGAGACGTTGTCGCCCCGATGAGGACCCGCGGCAGGATGGGACGAATGCGCATGCCGTCTGGCCGCCTCCAGTCGATCGTCCCCCAATTCCCGACTGGGAGTGTAGCCGAAGCGCCGAATTTCCTCCAGACGGCGCGGCCCCTCCGCCTATGCAGACTGGAAAATGCGGTGCGGGCCAGCTCAGAACTTACCGAACTTCAGGTAGGCCTCTTCCGGGTCCATGCCGTCGAGGATCGCCTTGCGCATGTCGCCCTCGGTCGACACCACCTTCTCGGTCTCGGACACCACCTCCTCGACGATCTCGCTTGGAATGATCACCACGCCGTCCCGGTCTCCGATCAGCCAATCGCCCGACCGAACGGTGACCGTGCCGATGGTGATCGGCTCGCCCAGCGCGTCGTAGGTCCAGCGTTCGACGATGTCCGCCGGGGTGTTCAGCTCGCAGAACACCGGAAAGCCCATGTCGAGGATGAAATCGGTATCCCGACAATGGCCATCGACCACGTAGCCGCGCGTTTCCTTCACCTTGAGCGCCTGGGCGGACAGTTCGCCCATGAGCGCCACCGCCTTGGTGTTGGGTTGGCAGACCAGGACCTTACCGCCCGGCACCCGCGACAGCACCCGGCTCCAGCGCAGCAGCGTCTCGTGCCGGCTGAGCGTCTGATCGATGTGACCCGAGATGGTGTAGATTTCCCCGGCGACCCTTTTAGTTGCGTCCAGCGCCCGGATGGACGGCGGCAGCACCTGGTTCCCATGCCCCATGGCCCGAAGCACGTCATGCACGGCACTCGCATAACAACCGAGAAGCCGATCGGCCAGATCCGACATCTTTCCCTCCCTGGCACAGGCGGGTTTCGGTCCGCCGTTCGTTGTCTTTAGAGTAGCGCGTCGAACAACGCGCGAGAGGAGTGTGGCGTATGGAGGCGAGTGAGGTCAAAACCGCCGAGGACGTGTTGGCCCTGGTGGACGAGCGGGCGCTCAGCCACGTCAAGGTCGGCGTGTTCGACGTGGACGGGATCTTCCGCGCGAAGTGGATGGCGCGCGACAAGTTCGCCAGCGCGTTGAAGGGCGGCTTCGGCTTCTGCGATGTCGTGCTCGGCTGGGACAGCAACGACCAGCTCTACGAGGACCCGCCGGTCGAGGTGACCGGCTGGCACACCGGCTATCCGGACGCCGAGGTACGCCTGCTGCCGCATACCGCGCGCGACGTGGCCTTCGAGCCGGACATGGTGATGGTGCTGGGAGAGTTCGCCGGCAAATGGGAGGCGGTCTGCCCGCGCGGCACGCTCCGCCGGGTGCTGGACAGGGCCGAGTCCATGGGCTTCGCCGTGAAGGCGGCCGCCGAGTACGAGTTCTTCCTGTTCGACGAGACGCCCCATTCGGTGCGCGAGAAGGGGTACCGCGATCTGAAGCCACTGACACCCGGGTTCTTCGGCTATTCCGGCATCCGCTCCTCGGTGCATGCGGATCTGCACCTGATGTTTCTCGAGATGTGCGAGCTGATGGATTTTCCGGTCGAGGGACTGCACACCGAGACCGGCCCGGGCGTCATGGAAGCCGCCATCAAGGTGGACGACGCCCTGGTCGCCGCCGACCGTGCCGCCCTGTTCAAGACCTTCACCAAGGTCTTCTTCCAGCGTCACGACATCATGGCCAGTTTCATGGCCAAGTGGTCGATGGACTATCCCGGCCAGTCCGGGCACATCCACACCTCCCTGGTCGGCAAGGACGGTACGCCGGTGTTCCACGACCCCGACGGCGCCCACAGTATGTCGAACACCATGCGGTGGTTCGTCGGCGGCCAGCAGGCCCTCATGCCGGAACTGCTGTCGATGACCGCGTCGACGGTGAACTCCTATACCCGCCTGATCCCCGGTTTCTGGGCGCCGACCCATGCCAACTGGGCGGCTGACAACCGCACCACCTCGCTTCGGGTAATCGAAGGATCGCCGAAATCGCAGCGGGTCGAGTACCGGGTGGCCGCTGCCGACGCAAATCCCTACCTCGCCATGGCCGCGGCGATCGGATCGGGCCTGTGGGGTATCGAGAACCGGATCGAACCCGGCGACGGAGTGGTCGGCAATGCCTACGAGAAGAAGTTCCCGGCGAAGTCGGCCCTGCCCGGATCGCTCGGGGAGGCGGCGGCGCGGCTCAAGCGCTCCAAGGCGGCGCGCGACCTGTTCGGCGACGGCTTCGTCGACCATTTCGCCGCCAGCCGTATGTGGGAGGAGCGGGAGTATCGCCGCCACGTCACCGACTGGGAACTGGCCCGCTATTTCGAGATCATCTGACGCCGCTTCGGCCCGGGAAGAAAAGGGCTACAGCCAGCGCCGCACCCGCGCTTTGTAGTCCCGATACTCCGCGCCGAACTTGGCCTCCAGGTACCGTTCCTCCGGGCCGATCACTGCGATCCGCATGATGACCAGCGTCGGCAAAAGCAGCCCTAGCATCCAGGCGCTGTTCATCCAAAGACCGATGCCGACGGAAATCGCCGTCAGCGCGACGTAGATCGGGTTCCGGGAGAACCGGTAGGGTCCGGAGGACACGATCGCCGTGCTTGGCTTGTAGGGCTCCACCGCGGTCCCGGCCTTTCGGAACAGCAGCACGCACCAGAGGCCGAGCGCCAGACCGGCGGAGATCAGCGCCAACCCAGGCCCCTTGCCCGCACCCGGTGCGAGCAAGGGTAGGGGGATCAACCAGTCAAGCCCCGCACCGACCGCAAGCGCGCCGCCATAGAGAACCGGTGGCGGCGCGATCACTCCCGGTTTGTCGCTCTGTTCCGCCATCCCGCTACCCGATCGCCGTCATCAGTCGCCGGGCGAACCCGTCGAGCGAGCCCTTGTCGATCCAGCGCAGGACGACCACAAGGTCGCGGTCGGGGTCGATCCAGATCACGTTCGAGCCCACACCCATGGCGAAGAAGCTGGTGCGCGGGGCGCTCGGCACATGACGGCCGTCGCCGTTGAGCCACCATAGATAGCCATAGCTCGGATTCAGATCGCAGGGCGTGGTGCAGGCGTCGACCCAGTCCGGCGACAGCAGAGGCACACCGTCCCACATTCCCCGGCGCAGCATCAGCAGGCCGACGCGGGCATGGTCTCGGGCGGAGATGAACAGGCCGCCACCCCAATGAGCGCCGCCGGAAACCGACGGCATCGGCTGGCCGTCGACCTCGACCCAGGAATTGATGTAGCCGTTCCAGCTCCAGGTGTCGGACGCGCCGATCGGATCCATAATCCGGGTCTTCAAAACCCTCGGCAGCGGGTTCCGGTGAACCCGCAGCAGCGACAGGGACAGACGGTTCACCCGCACGTCGTTGTACTCCCAGAAGGCGCCTGGGGCCGCGAGATCGCGGTGGGTGCCCTTCTTCGACGGGGTGCCCGGCGGCAGGGACAGGTCGCGGTTGCGGTCCACCAGGTCGGGTTTGGAGAACAGGGTCCCTTCCCACTCCGACGTGTTCTGCAGGAAGTGGTGCCAGGTGCAGGTCCGGTTCTGCGCCGCGTCGAACCCGCCGTCGTCGACCAGATCGCCCACCGGTCGGTGGACATCGGGAATCAGGCCGTCATCGACCGCCAGCCCAGCCAGGATCGAGAGGTAAGACTTGGTGACGGAGAAAGTGATGTCGGCCCGCTCGGTCGGCCCCCATTCGGCCAGGATCCTCCCACCCTTGAGGACGATGCCGGCCGCCGGCCCGCGCGGCGCGGTCGGTCCGATGATGTCGCCGAGCGGCGGCGGCTCGGAGAAATGCCCTCCCTCCAACGCCTTGGCGATATCGCGGTCCATCTTCGACTCGTGTGCGATGGCGAAATCCACCGCCTCGCGCAGGGCGGCCGCATCGGCGCCGACCTCCGCCGCCTCGATCCGAGCCCAGTCGTCGCCCGCGCCCGGCACGTAGTCGGTCATTCCATCTCTCCCCATGGGTTCCAGGCCGATGCTAGCGATGTTTGCCGTCGCGCCAAGCCATGGAGTTGCGGAAGAGATGAGGCGCGCGGAAGAAAGCCGTTACCGTGTCTCGGCCAGATAGGCCACCGCAGCGTCGACACCGCCCTCGCCGTGGGGGATGCCCTGGCGCTTGAGCTGCATCTCGACGGTGGCAAGGCAGCCGAGGATCATCGGCTCGTTCAGGTCACCCAGATGGCCGATGCGGAATACCTTGCCCGACAGCCTCGCCAAGCCGCCACCGAGCGCCAGATTCGTCTCCGACAGGGCCTTGCCGCGGAACACGTCGGCGTCGAAGCCGTCCAGCATGCGCACCGCGGTCACCGAGTTCGACAGCGCCCCCTCGTCCCGGCCGAACAGGCTCGGCCCGTTGCCTCGACCCCATGCCTTGACCGCCCGCCGCGTCGCCTCGGCCAGCCGCGCGTGACGGGCGAAGACATGGTCCAGTCCTTCCTCCAACAGCATTCTCAGCCCCTCGCGCATGGCGAAGAACAGGTGGCTGGGCGCGGTGCCGGCGAAGCGGAGCCGGCCGTTCTCCAACGCCTTGATGCCGTTCCAGTCGAAATACTTGCGCGGCAGAGTGGCGGTCTCGGTCGCCTTCATCGCCTTCTCGCTGACCCCGGAGATGCCGAGCCCGACCGGCAGCATCAGCCCCTTCTGCGAGCCGGCCACGGCGACGTCCACGCCCCACTCGTCCATACGGAAATCCATTGAGGCGAGGGAGGAGATCGTGTCGACCATCAGGAGGGCCGGGTGGTCCAGCTCCCGGATGATCCGGCCGATCGCCTCCACGTCATGGGTCATGCCGGTCGAGGTCTCGTTGTGGACGACGCAGACCGCCCGGATCTTGCGCTCCTTGTCCTCGCGCAGCGCCTGCTCGACCCTGGCCGGATCGAAGGCCCGGTCCCAGTCGTTGGCGAGCGTGACCACGTCGAGTCCGACCGCCTCGGCCATCTCGCCCCAGGATTCGGAGAACCGCCCGGTCTCGCACATGAGGACCGTGTCGCCCGGCGAGCAGGTATTGGTCATCGCCGCGTCCCACGACCCATGCCCCGACGAGGCGTAGACCATGATCTCGCCCTCGGTCTTGAGGATCTTGGCAAGGTTCTCCTTGCACTCGACTTGAACCTCCCAGAACTCCGGCGTCATGAAGTCGAGCGCGGGACGGTGCATCGCCTGAAGCACGCGGTCCGGGATATTGGTCGGACCAGGGATGTTCAGGAACTGACGGCCGGGCTGTCGGGACATGTTCTGCTCCGTTGTTATTCCACGCCTTCGACGAGGATCGCATTCGCCCGGCTGGCGGCGTGGCGCATCGCCTTGGGCCCCTTGTATTCTTCGCTGTGATACCAGGCCTTCGCCTGCTCGTAGCTCGGGAACCGGAGGACGACCATGCGACCCAAAGGTTCGGCACCTTCCAGCTTTTCGAACGTGCCGCCGCGCACGAGATACTCGCCGCCGTACTGCTTGATCGTCGCCGGCACCTGGACGCGGTACTCCTCGAACTTCTCCGCATCCTGAACATCGACCTGAACGATGACGTAACCGTAAGCCATGATCTTTCCTCCGCAACTCGGTTCCATGGTGACGCAAACACGTCGATTGCGCGCGCGAGACAATCTCATAGACCCATGAGCTGGATTTGTCCGTAGCGCGCGGGCAGTGCGGAACGTGGCTTAATCCGTCATGTGCCTTGATCGCTGACATGTGGCGGCACAACAACTTGATATCGCATAGTGGCCGGGCCGCGCACGACGGTAAGATCAACTCGGTGATCGGACAGACTGACTGGAGTGCCTTCGATAAAGAGTTCCAACCGACCTCCGGTTTCCAAGGGGTCTGGAAGCGGATCACGGCAAAGTAGGGATATGAACGTCGTCCATGAACAACCTTTCTCCGCCGACATCGATCACCGGCTCCATCCCGCTGGACGCGGTTCTTGATGGCAGTGCCGAATCTCGGGTCGATCCTGAGTTGGTCCACCAACTTGAGCAGGACCGCAAGGCCGCTGAAACATCCAAGCAGAATCGGGTAATCGCGTTGGCACTCATCCTGCCCATAGGATTCGTCTTTTTGGTGCTCGCCTTCGTCCTCGGCCCGAAGCTCATTCTCAAACTCGGATCCGCTGCGGTGTTCGTCAATCTGGCGAAAACAGTCGGACTAACCGGGCGGTT
Organism: Alphaproteobacteria bacterium; assembly: GCA_024742275.1. Classification (GTDB taxonomy): domain Bacteria; phylum Pseudomonadota; class Alphaproteobacteria; order Thalassobaculales; family Thalassobaculaceae; genus Thalassobaculum. The sequence goes on from JANSYS010000005.1 coordinate 213,896, forward strand.
TCTGGCCAACATCCTGATGGCGAAGAAAACCGGGAAAGCCATCATCACAGGACTGGTTCTTGTTATCAGTGGCTTCGCAATCGCCCCGGTTGTCGGGCACCGCCGACGTTTGCGTCGGCAGATTTTGGAACCTCTGGTTCAGCGGGTTGAAGGCCTATCTTTCGCCGGGCCCACGGATCTAGAACAGAATCTGGGGTCCAGCGTTCAGAGCCTGCTGCGGCAAACTCAGTTTCGGCGGGGCCTGGAAATAACGACGCCAGACTGGTCTCAGGCCGTTTCCTTGAAAATGAACCAGTTGACGGTCTTTTTCGTCCCTATCGAGTTTTCAAAATTCTCAATTTTTCGAAAAATGCCGAGGGTGACCTTTACTGGCACGGCAATACTGACCCGGTACCCGGACGACGCCGCAAATAAGGCCCTTCATATCGACTGGCGATCCGCGCGACTCGATCGGAAATCCGTCCGGTCACCCGGCTACGTTCCGATGACACAAGCGACTATGCCGTGGCGTCGGGATCTGATTAACAGTCTGACAGGGTCCGTTGGCTTCTGCGATATCGATATGACGAAGTCCGGATGGGAACGCCACGGTATGGCGTTCCGGGAAGGACGGCTTGTCGTCCTCACGGCTCCCTTTCCGATTCTGAACCATACAATGATAGGAAGCACCCGGCCGATTGGTGACGTTCTCAGCCGGTTCTTCAATAGCGTCAGAAGCATTGCTGAAGCGAGCGCTGCCCTGGAGCGGTGTCTGACAATCGAAGCTGAACCCACCGTTTTCTCAGCCCGTCAAAACGGTAGTATGGCTGACAAGAACAAGTTAGCGCCATGACCTCGCCCCGGGCAGATGCGGAGATCCGCTCAGGACGAGGCTGGATATCTGACGATACTCCTATTGCGTCGCTAGATTGGTCGCCAGGAATCCGGTGAAGGCGTTCCAGGATTTGGTGTCGGCCACTTCGCGGTAACGGTTGCTGCCGAACACGGTGAAGGCGTGCGGGGCGCCGGAATAGACCTGGATCTCATAGGTGACGCCCGCGCTCTCCAGTTCCTCCGACAGGGCCGCGACCTGGCTCATCGGGATCGCCGCGTCGGCGCCGCCATGGGCGACCAGGATCGGCGCGGTGTCGGCCGCGTAGCCCTGGCCCTCGGGCGTCGACAGGCCGCCGTGGAAGGTGGCGTAGCCGGCGACGTTCTCCGCCTTACCGGACCGGGCCAGCTCCAGCGTCGCCGCCCCGCCGAAACAGTAGCCCATGACCACGGTGGCGCCGTCGCTCGCCTTGCGGGCCTCGGCCAGGCCGCCGAGGATCAGGGCGCGCATCCGCTCCCGGTCCTGATAGAGCTTGCCGGTCTCCGCCTTCTTGGCGCCGGTCTCGACCGGGCGGTTACCCTTGCCGTAGAGATCGACCGCGAAGGCGTCGTAGCCGAGCTCCGCCAGCATCTCCGCCCGCTTCTCCTCGTAATCCGTCAGGCCGTCCCAGTCGTGGATGATCAGCACGAGGCCCTTGGACTCGCCGGAAGCCTCGGCGCGGTAGCCGGTGAAGGCTTCGCCGTCGATCGTGTATTCCACATGCTCCCCCGCGAAGGTGGCGGAAGGCAGCAGGATCGCAAGCGCTGCGGTTGCCAGAAATCTCATGGAAAACTCTCCCTGTGGCGATGTTGCTCTTGTCCGTGCCTAGGGAAATGTAGACCGAAAGCGCTTTCTCAAGTCGCGACCGGCACGCAAGCCGGGGAAGTTTGTCTCATCAACGACGAATGACAGCCGAAATGTCGTTTTCGGTACATTGAGGGTTTGGCCGAAACCCTCGATCGGTTAAGGTCATATTGCGTTGCAGCATGCGCAAGTTCGAACGACGTATCAACGGCTGAAAAGGTGAGACCTGTGAAACCGATCCAATCCGCCGAGGACATTTCCGAGCTCGCCTTCGGGTTCATGGCCTCGAAGGCTCTGTTCGCGGCCCTCCATGTGGATGTGTTCGGCGCTCTTTCGGACGGCCCGAGGACGCTTGCGGATCTGGCGGCGACGACGAAGGTTCCGGAACGGCGGATGCAGACGCTGGTGACGGCCCTGCCCTCGGTCGGTCTGCTGGTCCGCGACGGCGACAAGATCGCCAACGCGCCGGCGAGCGAAGCGTACCTGGTGCGGGACAACACCAACTATTTCGGCGACTACCTGCGGTTCCAGATCGACCGGCAGATGTATCCGTTCATGGAGAACCTCGACAAGGTCCTGCGCGGTGACATGGAAGAGGTCGAGTATCCCGACTATGCGTCCTGGATGGCCGATCGGGGGCACGCGGAAATGTTCAGCCGCTCGCAGCATTCGGGGTCGCTCGGTCCCGGCGCGGTCCTCGCCAAGCGCCTGATGACGGAAGGCGCGCTGCCGGAGGACGCCGGCTCGATGCTCGACGTCGGCGGCGGCTCGGGCGCCTTCTCCATCATGTTCTGCAAGCGCTTTCCGAAGTTGCATGCGACGGTGCTCGACTTTCCGAACGTGATCGAGGTCGGCAAGACCTTCGTCGCGGAGGAGGAGATGACCGATCGGGTCGCGTTCGTCGCCGGCGACGGGACCAACGCGAACTGGCCGACCGATCAGGACATCGTGCTGATGAGCTACCTGTTCTCCGGCGTCCCGGGCGAGGCCATCGACAAGCTCTGCGACGACGCGTTCCGCGTGCTGAAGCCGGGCGGCCTGATCGCCATCCACGACTTCATGGTAACTGACGACCGCAAGGGGCCCGCGCTCGCCGCCCTGTGGCAGCTGCAGCACATGGTCTACACCCCCGATGGCGTCGGCATGACTCCCGGCTTCGTCGAGAAGCATCTGAAGAAGGCGGGGTTCACGATCGAGATCGACGACGATCTGATCCCCGGCATGACCCGGGTGATGACGGGCCGAAAGCCGGGCTGATCCGTCAGAGACCATCCTCCCGGACAGGATCCGGGAGGATGGGGCTCGATCAGGGAATCCGCTCGACCCGCAGCACGTTGGTCGAGCCGGGCTTGCCCATCGGCACGCCGGCCGTGATGACCACCTTGTCGCCGGTCCCGGCGAAGCCTTCGCTTTTCGCAACTTCGGTGGCGCGCTGGACGATGGCGGAGAACCGCTCCTCCTGAGCGATAGCGACGGCGTGAACGCCCCAGGCCATGGCCAGACGGCGGGCCGTCTTCATCGACGACGTGATGCAGAGGATCGGCACCGTCGGGCGCTCCCGGGAGGCCCGGATCGTGGTCGACCCGGACGTCGTGTAGGTCACGATGCAGCCTGCGTCGATCGACTCCGCAACCTCTCGGGCCGCCAGCGTAATCGCATCCGATACCGTGCGGTCCGGCGTCGGCTGGTCCGCATGGGCCGCGGACAGGTAGAAGTCGTCGCTCTCCACGGTTCGGATGATCTGGTTCATCATCGTCACCGATTCCATCGGATACTTGCCGGCCGCGGTTTCGGCCGAGAGCATCACCGCATCGGCGTTGTCGTAGACGGCGGTCGCCACATCCGATGCTTCAGCCCGGGTCGGCGACGGGGCGTTGACCATGCTGTCGAGCATCTGGGTCGCGACGATGACCGGCTTTCCCAGGGAACGGCACAGCCGGACGATGCGCTTCTGGATCGGCGGCACCTGCTCCGGCGGCAGTTCCACGCCGAGATCGCCGCGCGCGACCATCACGGCATCGGCGATCTCGACAATCTGCTCGAGTTGATCGATGGCCGCCGGTTTTTCAAGTTTAACCAGAACCGACGCCCGCCCTGCGATCAGTTTCCGAGCCTCGGCCACGTCCTCCGGCCGCTGCACGAAGGACAGCGCGATCCAATCCGCCCCCATGTCCAGGGCGAAACGCATATCGTCCTGATCCTTCGGGGTCAGTGCCGACAACGGCAGCAACGCACCCGGCACGTTCACGCCCTTGCGGTCCGATAACGGACCGCCCGTGACCACCTCGGTCTCGGCGGACTTGCCGTCGCATTTCACGACCCGCAGCCGGACCTTACCGTCGTCAAGAAGCAAGTCGGTGCCGGCCTCCAACGCAGCGAAGATCTCCGGATGGGGAAGCGTGACCCGCTCCCGCGTCCCCGGTCCGTCCTTGAGCTCAAGTCGGAACTTGTCTCCCGCCTTCAGGTCGATCGGTCCGTTCGGGAAGGTCCCGATGCGGAGCTTGGGGCCTTGCAGGTCGGCCATGATGGAGATCGGTCGACCGCTCTCCTTCTCGAGCGCCCGGACGATGTCGCACCGTTCCTGATGATCTTCGTGGCTCCCGTGGGAGAAATTGAAGCGGAATACGTCCACCCCCGCCTCGAACAGGTGGCGGATCATTTCGGCGTCGGAGCTGGCCGGTCCCAGCGTCGCGACGATCTTGGTACTGCGGAAGCGTCTCATGGGCCAAGACATCGCACGGATTGATGACAAACGTAAGCATAACCAAGCTGCCGAGCGGGGCCAAAGCAGGATCGACAAGGACCTTTGTATCTTCATTGGCTGTCTTATAGTCTGCTAGGCAACGAATCCATCCGGAGGTAGCGATGGCCTCGAACGAGGGCACGCCCAATGTAGGCCAATCCGGGGCGGGCAACCCTGTCCATGGCGGTCCCCCCAGATCGTTGGCGCTGCTCGCCTATCTCGCCGCCTTTGCCGGCGTCTGCGGCCACGCCTCCAGCGAGTTCGTCGTCAAGCTGACGCAGCTTCAGGGTGCGGAGGTCACCGTGTGGCGCTTCATGCTCGGCGGCGCGGCCCTGGTACTGGTCTCCCTCGCCCGGGCGCAGACCCGTGATCTCCTCACGCCGCTGCGCCAGGATTTCCTGGCTGTGGCGGGCTTGTCGATCTTCGGCATGGCCTTCGCCCAGTTCCTGTTCCATTGGGCCCTCGACTACGCGAGCGTGGTGCAGGTGGCGACCATGGTGACCACCATGCCGATCTTCGTCGTCTTCGTGCTCCGCATCGTCGACGGGACGCCTATCACCGGCCCGAAGCTGGTAAGCGGCGTCGGCGCCTTCCTCGGCTGCCTGTTCCTGCTGACCGACGGGGTGCTCGACCGGCTCGACGGAGGCGGCAGTTCCCTGCCCGGCATCTTGCTTGCGGTCGGCTGCGCGGTGGTTGGCGCCTGCTACCTCGTCCTGGTCAGGCCGCTGATCAAGAAGTACGGCGCCATCCGGATGACCACCTACACATTCGCCCTCGGCGCCGTCGCCATGTGGTTCGTCGCAGGGTTTCTCTGGGGTATTTGGGTGGATCCGACGACCCTGTTCGACCGACCGACGGATCAGGCTGCGGCACTGATCACGCTCGGCATCTGGAACACCTGCATCGGCTTCATCCTCTGGCTTTGGGGCCTTGGCAACGTCCCGGACCCCGCGCGGGGCAACTATCTGTTCTTCCTGAAGCCCGTGATCGCGGCGTTCCTCGCCTTCTTCATCCTGGGCGACACCATTACCCTGCCGCAACTCCTCGCAATTGTGGCGATCACCGGTTTCGTGCTGGGCGAGATGTTCTATGACGATATCCGCGCGGCGCTCGGCTATCCACGGAACGGAATCAAACGAACCTAGAACCCGCGCGGGGACGCGGCCGCGATCCGGCGCTCAACGGCACCCCGGGGGTTCAAGCGGCATTCCAACATGGCTTGTCCTCCGGCCTCCGCCACGCCACTGTGCGGGCGATTTGGCGAATGGAGGAAACGATGCCCGCACAAGAAATCGTCATCGCCGGCGGCAAGCGCACCCCGTTCGGCGATTTCGGTAAGTCGCTGAAGGACGTCCCGCTGTCGACCCTCGCGACCCACGCCGCTTCCGCCTGTGTCCAGGAAGCGGGCCTGTCGCCGGAGAAGATCGATCACGCGGTCTGGGGCAATGTGCTGCCGGTCGATCCGGACGGCTACTATGTCGGTCGCGTCGCCGCCTTGAACATCGGCATGCCCGACTCGAGCTGCGCGCTGGGCGTGAACCGGGCGTGCGGGTCCGGCACCCAGGCGATCCTGACCGCGGCCCAGCAGATCATGTCGGGCCACTCCGCCATCGCGATCGCCGGCGGCGGCGAGAACTTCTCCCGCGGCGCCTATGCCCAGACCGGGATGCGCTGGGGCGTGACCCGGGGGCGGCAGACCTTGGAAGATACTGTGGAGTGGGCCTACTCGGATCCGTTCGGCCACGGTCTTATGGGGGCGACGGCCGAGAACCTGGCCGAGGACTTCCAATACCGGCGCGAGGATATGGATGCCTGGGGCGTGATGTCGCAACAGCGGGCGGGCGCCGCGATGGAAAGCGGGTTCCTGGCAAAGCAGATCGCGCCGATCGAGGTGCCGGAGGGGCGCAAGGGCACCCGGCTGATGTCGGCGGACGAGTTTCCCCGCCCCTCGGTGACGGTGGAAAAGCTGGGGGCCCTCAAGCCGGTTTTCCGCAAGGGCGGGCAGGTTACGCCCGGCAATTCCTCCGGCGTGACCGATGGCGCCGCTTGGGTCGTCGTCGGCGATCGGGCCGCTCTCGAAGCCGAGGGTGTCCGGCCCCGCGTCCGGCTGGTCGATTGGACGATCGTCGGCGTGCCGCCGCGGATCATGGGATGCGGACCCGTGCCGGCGATCCGCGCGCTCTGGGAGAAGCGCGGCCTCAAAGCCTCCGATGTCGACTATTATGAGATCAATGAGGCTTTCGCCGTGGTGAACCTCCATGCCGAGAAGGAGCTTGGCGTTCCCCGAGACGTGACCAACCTCTACGGCGGCGGCATCTCCATCGGCCATCCGCCGGGCGCGACCGGGGTCCGCATGGCTCTGGTGGCGATGCAGCATCTGGAGGAAACAGGGCAGCGCCATGCTATCCTTTCCATGTGCATGGGCGCCGGCCAGGGAATGGCGGTTCTACTCGAGCGTCTCTGACGGCCCGACTGTTGGTCTGCCCAGAGTTCGGCCACGGGAGGCAACGGTGAGTTCGGGTAGGGAGGCGATGATCGCAGCAGGCTCACACGCGAACGACCCTGGACGCTCTCGCATCCTAGGCGACGCACCTGGCCCCTTGTCGCCCGAAGACCTCGGGACCGACCGGATCGGGCGTTTCGGTCGATACTGGCTGTCTCTGGCCGACGCCGCCAGCGGCATTCCGGAGCGCGAACGGTTCGACCCGGCCGCGGTGGCCGACCTCCTCGCCAATATCATCCTGGTCGAGCATCTCGGTGGCGACGAGTTCCGCTACCGACTGCTCGGTACCGGCGTCGATTGGTTCACGAAGCGCCCGTATACGGGATTGAAGACCTCGGAGATCGAGGGACACGGTCCGGGCAACCGTATTCACAGTATCTATAGCCAAACCCTAAGAACGCAGTCGCTCGTGGGCTGCGCGATGCCTTATGTGGGAAGGAGCAGCATCTGCCGGTCGGTCAAGCAGATCGCCGCCCCGCTCCGCGCCGCCGACGGACGCGACCAGATCGTCTCCCTGATCGAGTTCGAACTCGCGAGCGGCGTGGAGGCAAAACTCCTTCCGCCGACAAAGCGCTGGGTGCTGTAACTCAGAGTATCAGCACGGCACGGAAATCGTTCACGTTGGTCAGCGTCGGGCCGGTTACGATCAACCGATCCAACGCGGAGAAGGCGCCATACCCGTCGTTGTTTTCCAACCAGGCCGACAGGTCGACCCCGAGCGTCTCGGCCCGATCCAGATCCCCTGGCACCACGAACACACCGGCATTGTCCTCGGTGCCGTCGATCCCGTCCGTGTCGCAGGCCAGTGCCGCGATACGCCCCGCCAACTCCGGCATGCGCCGCTGCAAGGTAACGGCGAAGGCGCACAGGAATTCGGCATTCCGTCCGCCCCGGCCGTCGCCGCGCACCGTCACGGTCGTCTCGCCGCCGGACAAGAGAACACAAGGGGCCTGGGCCGGCTGTCCGTGGCGGGCGACCTGGGCCGCGATACCGGCCATGACCGTGGCCACGTCCCGGGACTCGCCCTCGATCGCATCGCCGAGGATTACCGGCGTGATACCGGCCGCGCGGGCGATCTCCGCCGCCGCTTCGAGGGAGGCCTGGGGCCGCGCGGCCATGACCGTCTCGGTCTTGCCGAGAACCGCGTCCCCCGGCTTCGGCGTCTCCTGGGCCCGATCCGCCAGCGCTCGGGCGACACTGTCGGGTGGTACGATGCCATATTTGCCCAACACCGCCCGCGCGTCGGCAAGCGTGCTGGTATCGCCCACAGTCGGGCCGGACGCGATCACGTCCGGATCGTCGCCCGGCACGTCCGAAATCAGATAAGCATGCAGCGCTGCCGGAGCGGCCGCCGCCGCCAGGCGTCCACCCTTGATCGCCGAAAGGTGTTTTCGAACGGCGTTCATCTCGTGGATCGTCGCGCCGCTTTTCAGGAGGGCCCGATTCACCGCCTGCTTGTCCTCCAAGCTGACGCCGTCGGCGGGCAGAGTCAGCAAAGCAGAACCGCCGCCCGAGATCAGAGCGATCACGCGGTCCTCGTCTCCGAGGCCGGATACGAGATCGAGAATCCGACGTGCGGCGTTCTGTCCGGCCACGTCCGGAACCGGGTGGGCGGCCTCAACCACCTCGATCCGACCGGCGGGACAGCCATGGCCGTAACGCGTGACCACCAACCCTTCGATTTCCCGATCCGGAGCCTCGGCGGCGAAGAGCCGGTCGACTGCTGCCGCCATGGACGCCGCCGCCTTTCCGGCCCCGATCACCACGGTACGGCCGGAATGCGGGGCGCGCGCGAGAGGGAGAAGATGCGGTGGCAGGCACTGGGCCGGATCGGCGGCGGCGATCGCCGCATCCATCATCCGTCTCAGCAGGGTCGCGGGGTCCGTGTTCATCGGTACTCGTCCGAGCGGTGGTCGGTGGTCTTCTTCCAGGCCTCGTACTCCGCCTTGGTCTCGGCGTTCGGCGGATAGAGGCCGATGGTCGGGCGCCCCTCTTCCACCCGGGCCTGGACCCAGCCCTCGAACCGATCCTGTTCGACCGCGTCCTCGGCGACCTCCGCCGCCAGGCGGGCCGGGATCACCACGGCGCCGTCGCCGTCGCAGACGATCACGTCGCCCGGAAACACCGTGACGTTGCCGCAGGCGACAGGGATCTGAACGTCGCCGCCGGAAAGCTGGGTGATGCTGGCGGGTGGCGCCGCGCCCAGGCACCACACGTCGAAGCCGGTCGCGGACACGCCGGCCCCGTCTCGTACCGCGCCGTCCACCACCATGCCGGCGACGCCCCGCTTGGCCAGCCGGGCGGTGAGAATGTCGCCGATGGTGCCGGTGGTGGCGATTCCGCGCGCTTCCACGACCATGACCGCGCCCTCGGGGCATTCCTCGATGGCGACCCGGGGGCCGTAGCCGGGAGCGCCGAGCACCGCGGGATCGGACAGATCCTCGCGCAACGGCAGGAACCGAAGGGTATAGGCCGGGCCGACGACGCAACCCTGATTCAGGCGCAGGGGCTTCACACCGTCGATGGAGACATGGCGCAGGCCGCGCTTGAGGAGCTGCATCGAAACGGTGGCGGTGCCGACAGCGCGCAGCTTGTCGAGCGTGTCCTGGGAGGGGACGGAAAGGGCGGTCATGAAAGGGTCCAGGGTGGGGAAGCGGATATCCAGTCTGCCGCGCGGAGCCACCCTCGGCAATCGGTCAGCCGGCGCTTTCATCCTCGATGCCACCTTCAATCCCGCCGGCCGCGATCAGACCGCGCAGGCGCTCGGCCGGATAGGCGGCCTCGATCTCCGCCGCCTTCGCCGCCGCCGTCCCGTCCATATCGGCGTCGGAGACCTCGATCGGCTCGGAGCGCTTCCATTCCTCGAGATAGTCGTCGGCCCCCTCGGCTCCGTCCCTCATGGCGGCGGAATCGATCGCGGCGATGAAGCGTTTGGACAGCTCGACCTTCGCGCTCTCGCGGCGGCGGCCGCGCCCCTTCTCGACGATGACCTGGGCCGGGATGTCGCGCCAGGAGACGATGACGAGTTGGGCCATGGCCGGCCTACTCCGCCGCCGCCGCGTAGGCGCCCGTCCCGGCCGCTTTGGCGACGAATTCCGCGACCTCGCCATAGCCCACATGACGGTACTCGAACGCGAGGCCGAGCCGCTCCGCCGCTTTCGCCGCCTTGTCGCGGAGCCTGGAGTCCGCCGTCTGGGCGAGGTAGACCAGCGTGGTGTAGTGCCCGAAATAGTCCGGGAGAAGCTGGGGATAGCGGTCCAGGCCGAGCCCCTTGATGATCAGCCGGTCGAAGTGTCGGACCAGGTAGTCGGTCAGATAGAATTCTCCGGGGTCGCGTTCCGTCCTCTCGGTGAACGCCGCCTTGCCCGTGAACATCTGGTAGCAGTGCGGGCCGGGGATCCGCTCCACGCCCTCGGCCTCCAACATGCGATCAAGCTCGCCGCCTGTGCCGCAGTCGCCGTAGAGCACAAAGATCCGGTCGTACCGGGTTCCCGCCCCGCGGATCTTGCGCAGGACGCCCGGAACGATCTTCTGCGGGGTGTTGTGCCAATGGGCCGGCAGACAGGTGATCGTCAGTTCCGACCATCCCGTCATCCGCTTGAGATCGACCAGCTCGCGGGCCAGGGCGCCACAGGCGATGAACAGCGCGCGTGGCCGATCCTCCAAACGCAGCGGGGCGACCGCCGTCGGCGCCACATTGCAGGAAAGAGCGGTGGCCTCGGTCTCTCCGTCCTTCATCGCGCCCCCCAGTAGGCAGATCCCGCTATCCTTCGGCGGCTTCCGAGTTCGAGCGCCGACGCTCGGCAATGAGCTGCTTGGCGGTCTCGACGGCGACGGCCGCGTCGCGGCAATAGGCGTCGGCGCCGACACTCTCGGCGAAGGCCTCGTTCAGCGGCGCGCCGCCGACCAGCACGATGTAGTCGTCGCGCAGCCCCTTCTCCTCCAGGGTGTCGATGACGACCTTCATGTAGGGCATGGTCGTGGTCAGCAGGGCCGACATGCCGAGGATGTCCGGCTGGTGCTCCTCCAGGGCGGCGAGATAGTTCTCCACCGGGTTGTTGATCCCGATGTCGATCACCTCGAACCCGGCGCCCTCCATCATCATGGAGACTAGGTTCTTGCCGATGTCGTGGATGTCGCCCTTCACCGTGCCGATCACCATCTTGCCGACGCGCGGCGCGCCGGTCTCGATCAGCAGCGGGCGGAGGATCGACATGCCCGCCTTCATGGCGTTCGCCGCCATCAGCACTTCCGGCACGAACAGGATCCCGTCGCGGAAGTCGATGCCGACGATGCGCATCCCCTCGACCAGCGCCTTGGTCAGCACGTCGTAGGGCGTCCAGCCGCGCTCCAGGAGGATATTGACGCCCTCCTCGATCTCTTCCTTCAGACCGTCATAGAGGTCGTCGTGCATCTGCTGCACGAGTTCGTCGTCGTCGAGTTCCGAGAGAACGATGTCTTCGCCGTCATCTTCGGCCATGGTCCGCAGCCTCCACCATGTCACTGCACAGGCCGATCCCGTCGGCTCTCGGATACGCAGAAAACAGCGAAAAAGCCCGGCGCGCTGCCATGGCCGCGACCGCTTGTGTCGGATCGGCGACAGGCGCGGCCTAGCCGATGGCCACCGGCATCCGCTTGCGGCCCCACGCGCCCGGCGGACCGTCGAACACGCCGGGCAGTTTCGTGCCGCAGCTTCGGCAGGCGCCGACATCGTCGAGCCTCCAGGCGCCAAGTTCGTACCAGTCGCGCTCGATCACCCGATCGCCGCAGACATGGCAGTAGCTGGACTGGCGGCCGACGTCGTGAACGTTGCCCGTATAGGCATGGCGCACACCGTTCCGCCGGGCGATCCGCCGGGCCATGGCGAGGGTGGCCGGCGGCGTGCGAGTCTTGTCCAGCATCCGGTAGTCGGGATGGAAGGCGGAGAAATGCATTGGCACGTCGGGCCCCAGACGCTCGACAACCCATTGGGTCATCGCCTCCAGTTCCGCCTCACTGTCGTTCTCGCCTGGGATGATCAGGTTGGTGATCTCAACCCAAACGTCGGTTTCCTTGACCAGGTACTCGAGCGTCTCGAGCACCACCGCCAACTCGCTCTTGGTGACGTCGCGGTAGAACCGTTCGGTGAAGGCCTTCAGGTCCACGTTGGCGGCGTCGACATGGCGGAAGAAGTCCTCCCGCGCCCTGCCGGACACGTAGCCGGCGGTCACCGCCACGTTGCTGATCCCTCGGTCGTGGCAGGCCTGTGCCACGTCGTCGGCGTATTCGTGGAAGATGACCGGGTCGTTATAGGTGAATGCGACCGACCGGCAGCCAAGCCGCGCGGCGGTGTCGGCCAGCGCCTCCGGCTGCGCCTCGCTCTGCATGGCGTCCATCTCGCGGCTCTTCGAGATGTCGTGGTTCTGGCAGAAATTGCAGGCGAGGTTGCAGCCGGCCGTGCCGAAGGACAGGACCGGCGTCCCCGGCAGGAAGTGGTTCAGCGGCTTCTTCTCGATCGGGTCGACGCAGAACCCGCTGGAGCGACCGTAGGTGGTGAGCACGATGGCGTCGTCCTGCCGCGCCCGCACGAAACAGAGCCCCCGAGCCCCCTCCTTGAGCTTGCAGAACCGCGGGCACATCTCGCACCGCACCCGCCCGTCGTCGAGCATCCGCCAGTGCTGGGTGGGGACGACCGGCCCCTTGCCGACAAGCGTCGGCGGGCGGGTTTCGGCGAGGGTGGGAGTGGCGTCGCTCATCGGACTGTTCCTTCGAAGCAGGCCCGGCGGGCAACCGCGAGGTGGAGCGGTTCTCGAGCCCATGGTACGAGTAAACTATGATCGAAACGGTACGAAAAGCCTCGATCCGAGCCCCCGAGGTCGCGGGCCTGTTCTATCCGGACGGGCATAACGCGCTCGCGGATACGGTGGAGCGGTGCCTCGCCGCCGCCCGGCCCGATGGCGGGGTGAAGCCGAAGGTTCTGATAGCCCCCCATGCCGGCTACCGGTTTTCGGGAGAGATCGCCGGCACCGCCTTTGCCGGGCTCCGCGACCGGGCCGACGCCATCCGCCGCGTCGTTCTGCTCGGCCCGGCCCACCGGGTGGCGTTCAAGGGGATCGCCACCACCAGCAGCGACGCCTGGGCGACGCCGCTCGGCACCGTGGCGGTGGACTGGGACGCCCTGCGGTCGGTCCTGCACCTGCCCGGAATCGCCGTCGAGGACGCCGCCTTCGCCCGGGAGCACAGCCTGGAGGTCCATCTGCCGTTCATCCAGCGTGTGTTCGAGGGTGCGCGCATCGTCCCGCTGCTGGTCGGCGACGCGCCCGCCGCGCTCGTCTCCCAGGTCGTCGAGGCGCTCTGGGGCGGGCCGGAGACGCTGATCGTCGTCTCCTCCGACCTGTCCCATTTCCACGACTACGACACCGCACGACGGCTCGACGGGGCGACGGCGGCCCATATCGAGACCCTGCGCCCCGACCGGATCGACGGCCAGGGGGCCTGCGGCCACCGGGCGCTCGCCGGGGTGCTCGACCAGGCGCGCAGGCGCGACCTGCGGGCGACGGCGCTGGACGTGCGCAATTCGGGCGATACCGCCTCCGGCAAGGATCGGGTCGTCGGCTACGGCGCGTTCGGCCTCGAATACGCCGAGTCCGCCCGCATCGGTGCCGACGACCGCCGACGGCTGATCGAGGCGGCCCGCTACGGGGTGACCTTCGGGCTGGAGCACGGCCGCGCCCCCAGCGTCGGCATCGGCCCCGGCCTGTCCCCCGCCCTCTCGGCCCAGCGCGCCGCCTTCGTCACCCTCATGCTCGATGGCAGGCTGCGGGGTTGTATCGGGTCCGTTGTCGCACATCGGCCGCTGATCGCCGACGTCGCCGAGAACGCCTACAAGGCGGCCTTCGCCGACCGACGGTTCGCCCGTCTCACGGCCGAGGAGGCCGACCGGATGGAGGTCTCCGTTTCGGTCCTGTCGACGCCGCGCCCCATGAGCTTCGAGAGCGAGGCCGATTTGATCCGACAGACCCGACCGGACGTGGACGGGCTGATCATGGCCGATCGGGTCGACGGGCGGGACCATCGCGGGATCTTCCTGCCGAGCGTCTGGTCCGGCATCCCGAGCGCCGAGGACTTCGCGCGCCGCTTGAAGAACAAGGCCGGCCTGCCACTCGAGCACTGGTCACCCGGCCTGACCGTTCAGCGCTATACTACCGAGAGTTTCGGCAGTTCGTTCCGCGCGCTGTCGAGTTGACGGGAGGACGTACCGGGATGCCGTTTCAAGGGGATCAGCCTATCGGCGAGATCCGGATGCCGGCCCCAGCCGGGTTCGCTCCGGCACCGGGCCTGCGGTGGTCGGAGACCGTTGATCTGGCCGCCCTCAACAGCCAGGCGTTGATCGATCTCTGGCTGTCGAAACGGCCAAACGACGAGGCCCTGCCCGCTTGCGAACAGTTCGACGATCTCGAGTTAAGGCGGTGGTCCGACAACCTGATCATGCTCGATGTCGCGCCGGATGCGGCGGACGACCGGCGCTACAGGTACCGCGAGATCGGATCGGCCGCGGCGGCGCCGGAAGGCGGCGATTTCTCGGGACAATTCATGCACGCGGCCCTGCCGGCGGCCAAGGCGGTCCCGCGCCTCCAGATCTACGATCGAGCGATCCGGACCCGAGCGCCGGTGGTGGTCGCCGCACGGACCGAGTTGGCAGGATCGGTCGGTGCCAAGTGGCACGTGTCGGCGCTGCCGCTATCGCACCACGGGGACGACGTCGACCTGATAATGGTGCTGCTCTACGTCGAGCCCCTGTCGCCGTAGCCGTCCGGTCCGGCGCCGCCTTCACGCCGGAACAGCGGCGTTGAGCGGCCCGAAGACATGCGCCGCGCCCATCGGTCCCTCCGGCGTGACCATGACTCCGCACGGGATCGCCCAGGACCCCGGGAACGCGCTCGGGCTCGCCCGGTCGACGGGCGCGACGGTCTCGAGCGCGGCGATCACGTCGACGCCCACACGCTCGTCGGCGATGATCCTCTCGATCAGGCTGATGTCGATACGCGGCTGCAGGAAAGCAGCCTCGAGGTCCATGCCGAAGTCGTTGATGAAGGAGGAGAGTTGGAAGATCGCCGGCATGATCTTCCGGCCACCGGAAGCGCCGAGGCCGAACACCGCCTTGCCGTCCCGGGTCGCCAGCATCGGGCACATGTTCGACAGGGGCTTTTCGCCCGGCGCCAGGGAGTTCGGGAGGCCCGGCCGGGGGTCGAACCAGTTGATTCCGTTGTTCATCAGCACGCCGGTTTTCGGCAGCACGACCCGCGACCCGAAACGCGACAGCAGCGTGGTGGTCATCACCACCATGTTGCCCTCGGCATCCAGCACCGACAGATGCGTCGTACAGCTCCGGTCGCCCACGTCGCCGGCATGGCCCATGGTCGCCAGCCGCACCTTGTAGGACTCGATCATCGCCTCCGCATGGGCCCTGTAGGCCGCGCCGTCGATAGGACCGCCGAACTCTGGCAGGCGCGACAGCGCGCCGGCGAAGGTCGGTCCGGCGGTATAGCCGGGGGCCAGATTGTACTCGGTACCGCCGCGGGTCCGGGTCAGGGGCTCCAGCACCTTGGCCTCGTAAGTGGCCAGATCCTCCGCCGTGATCCTAGATCCGCCGGCCTGAAGATCAGCCACAAGGGCCTTAGCGGTCTCGCCGGTGTAGAAGTCCTCAGGCCCGGCATCGCGCAGCCGCTTCAAGGTAGCCGCGAAATTGCCCATGGGCAGACCGCGGTTCGTGTGGTCGCCGATCACCGGCGCCTCGCCCGTCGGCAGCCAGACCGCACTGGAGCCCTCGTACTTGCGCAGCCAGGCGATCTCGGACGCGACGTTCAGCGTCGTCCACCAGGTCATGCGATGGCCGCGCTCGGCCATGGTGACGGCCGGCGATATCGCATCCGCCCAGGACCAGGACCCGAACTCCGACAGCAGCTTGGCGTAGCCGGCGCAGGACCCCGGCACCGCGATGGAGTGGAAGCCCTGGAGGTTTCGGTCCTCCACGACCGCCGGCCAGCCGAACAGGTCCGGCGGCGCCTGCCGGTCGCTATCGATCGGGTAGTCGGCGGGGTCGAGCTTCGCGCCCGCCTGCATGCCGAAGTCGATGCAGCGCGTTGTGCCGGACTTGGCGTCATGGACGATGGCATAACCGCCACCACCAAGCCCGCTCATCCAGGGTTCGGCCACGCAGAGCGCCAAAGCCGTCGCAACAGCGGCGTCCGCCGCGTTGCCGCCGGCCGCCAGAACGGCGGCACCGACCTCGGATGCCTGAACGTTCTGAGACGCCACCACCCCGCGGTCTCCGCGCACCGGCGGTTTGGATTGCGTCCACGTTTCGATTGGCGAAGTCTCTGGAAGCGTGATCGCGGGCATACCGCCCTCCTGCTATGTGTGCGGGGTCCGCCGTCGCGGTGCTTGATCGTCGATACGACAAGGCGCACATGCTAAAGACGGCGGCGGGACCGAAAGGAGCGGATACGGTATGGCGGTCGGATTCCTGTTGTCCAGCCTTCGACGGGCGCTGCGGTCGATTGGGGCCGTGGCAGTGGTTCTGGCGCTGTCCGGTATCGTTACGGGTACCGCGCTGGCCCAGCAGGCGGGCAACGAGCCCGATCCCGACAACGTCAGGAATGCAAACTGCGAAAAGCTGCCGGGCGGCAACGCACCGGTTCAGCGCATGGCCCGGCTGGAAGGCGGCATGTCGGTCCGCAATCTCGAGATGACCTATTTCGACAAACCTCTCTACGCCCTTACCGCCAACGATCTCGCCTACTTGCGAGAGCTCTGGCCCCAATGCGGCACCTTCGAGGCCGACGTGGCGGACCGGATAGCGACCAGGCTGGGGGCCCTGATCAGCGACGCCAAAGGCGCCCGGCAGGACTCGCTCGATTGGATTGCCCAGGTTGAAAACGACATCGCCACGTTGCAGCCCGGAGACGAGTCGATCCGGAAGATCCACGATCTCTGGCAGGAGATGCTGAACCGCGAGTTCGAAATGCTGCAAAGCGACCTGCAGTATCTCGCACGCAAGCTCTCGGAGAAGCGCGACGAACTCTATGCCGGACAGCAGCCGCGCCAGCGGACGCTGGTCAACCCTTTCGACCCGGGCGCCCCCGAAACCAGGAGCCTGAGCCAGTAGCGACCGACCGGCGACGATCTTCTACGCAGGCGAAATCCTAGGCCGTCCGGCGGTCCATCCAGTCACGGAACTTGTACCAGGCGCCGATCGTCGGCAGGAACCAGGGGACGCCCGTATAGAACGGGCGGGTTTCGAAGGGCAGGCCGTCGAAGGCGCTCGCCCGGTTGGTCTTGCCGAGAATCTTCAACGCCACCCGATGGCCTAGATGGCTCATCATCACGACCCCGCTGCCGTTGCAGCCCATGGCATAGTGAACGCCGTTCTCGTCGCCCATATGCGGGACGCGATCGAACGTGAAGGCGACGTTGCCGTTCCAGGCATGGGTGATCTTCACCCCGGCAAGTTGGGGAAATATTCCAAGCATGTAGCGATACAGAACCGGCGCGGTCTCCAACGCGGTCCGCGATCGGAAGCTCGCCCGCCCCCCGAAGATCACCCGCGTTCCATCCGGCGAGGGCCGGAAATAGTAGAGAACACGTTTGCTGTCGGCGATCATCCGGCCCGAGGGGAACAGTGCGCTCACACGTTCGCGGCCGAGCGGTTCCGTAGCGATGATGTAGCTGGCGATCGGGATCACGCGACGCCGGTGCCAGGGCGTGGCTTTGCCGGTATACCCGTTCGTGCCGAGAACCACCTCCTTGGCCCGGACGGGACCGCGCGAGGTGCGCACCGTCAGGTCGCCTGCACTGCCGTCGATCCCCTCGACGCGCGTATGGGCCGAGAGCTTCACGCCGGCCCGGCGGCAGGCCTCACGCAGACCCTTGTGATACAGCGACGGATGAACGCCGCCGGCGCGGTCTACGGTCATACCGCCGTAGTAGTACTCCGTGTTCACATGCTCGGCCTGGCGCTCGCGCGGGATCAGAGTCGCGCCGGCATCCGCATGGGCGTTCAGATCGTCTACCTTTGCCGCCATCGCCTTGAAGGCATCCGGCGTATGCGCGCCAACGAAACGGCCAGTCCGGGCATAGAAGCATTCGATATTCTCCCGGCGGATGATCTCCTCCAGGTGATCGTAGCTGTCGCGCGCTTCGGCCAGCATCTCGTCGACGCGTGCCCGGCCGTAGAGGGTTTCGATGTCCCCGCCCTTTCCGACATTTACGCCGCCCGACACCATACCGCCGCTGCGCGTACTCGCCCCCTCGCCGAAACGCTGCGCCTCGAGCACGACGACGTCGACGCCGCTGCGCGCGAGTTCCAGGGCGGCCGACATACCGGTGTAGCCGCTGCCGATCACCGCCACGTCGACCCGTTCCGGCGGCGGTGCATCGCCCTCATCGTCGGGCGGCGCGGCCTCCCACCAATACGGATCGGTTTTGAACCCGTCTGCGAATATGTCGTGCGGCGTCATCGCCATCTCCGAGTGTGACCTGCTGCGGGGAGTCTATGCCGTCCGGGACACCGGGAGAAGTTGACACTTTTCCGGACGGTTGCCATAAGGCGGCAACAGATTGTTGCGAATGCCTCGCAAATGCTCCGGCGGTGTCCGGGGAATGGACTGGCCCGCGCGTCACGGATCCCGCATGCTCTTTCGCGACCGTTTCTTTCTTGCTCCAGCCGTGATCTGCGCGCTTGTGGCCACGCCGATCCTGGCGGTCACTCTGCACGGGCTGGCGCATACCGACTTGATCGCCCATCTCGCGAGAACGGTGTTGCCGGCTTATGTCGCCAATACGTTCCTGCTTGGGCTCGGCGTCACCTTGGGTACCGGGATCATCGGTATCGGCACCGCATGGCTGGTGACAATGTGCCGATTTCCGGGTCGACGCATCCTCGAGTGGGCGCTGGTTCTGCCCCTGGCCGCGCCCGCCTACGTCCTCGCCTACACCTATACCAACTTCCTGGAACATGCGGGACCGGTACAGGAACTACTGCGCGACACCTTCGACCTAGGACCACGGGAATACTGGTTCCCGGAGATCCGCTCGCTCGGCGGCGCGATCGTGATGCTCACGGCCACGCTCTTCCCCTATGTCTATCTGCTGACCCGCGCCGCCTTCCTCGAGCAGTCGGTCTGCGTCATGGAAGTCAGCCGGACACTGGGCCATGGTCCGACACGCGCGTTCCTGCGGGTTGCCCTGCCGCTCGCCCGGCCGGCGATCGCGGCCGGCGTAGCCCTTGCCCTGATGGAGACCCTGGCCGACTACGGGACGGTTTCGTATTTCGGCGTTCAGACTTTCACCACCGGCATCTATCGGGCGATCTTCTCCTTCGGCGACCGGGTGGCCGCAGCGCAACTCGCCACCGGTCTGCTCGCCTTCGTCATCCTGGTCCTGACCCTGGAGCGCGTCTCGCGCGGCCGTCAGCGCTTTGATCACACGACGAACACCCACCGCGCCCTGCCCGGCTACAGATTGACCGGGTGGCGGGCCGCGGGAGCAATGGCAGCGTGCGCCTTGCCGGTGGTGATCGGCTTTCTGCTGCCGGCGATCCTGCTGATCAACATGTCCGCCACCGGCGGGCACAAACTGTTCGGCGCGCGCTATCTGACACTGACGATGAACAGCATCACACTGGCCGGGATCACGGCCGTACTCGCCGTCGTCGTCTCGCTACTGATGGCCTATGCCAACAGGCTGTCGAAGAGCCGGGGGACGCAGATCCTTACCCGGCTCGCCGCCCTCGGATACGCGGTCCCCGGGTCCGTGATCGCGATCGGGATTCTGCTCCCCTTCTCCATCGTCGACCGCACGGTGGACGACGCGGCCCGCAGCCTGTTCGGCGTCTCGACCGGACTGATCGTCACCGGAACGATCGTCGCCCTGGTCTACGCCTATCTCGTGCGGTTCCTGGCGGTATCGTTGCAAACGGCGGAAGCCGGGCTGACCAAGATCACGCCGAGCATGGATCAGGCGGCTCGGGTTTTGGGCCACCCGCCGCGGGCCACCCTCAGACGGATTCACCTGCCGATGCTACGGGGCAGCCTGCTGACGGCAGGACTGATCGTCTTCGTCGACGTGATGAAGGAACTGCCGGCGACCATGATCCTGCGGCCATTCAATTTCGACACACTCGCCGTCCAGGCCCACAACCTTGCCGCCGATGAGCGCCTGACCCAGGCCTCGACACCCGCGCTGACAATCGTTGCGGTCGGCCTGCTGCCAGTCATCATCCTGAGCCGTCAGATCGCCAAGTCGAGGACCGGACACCGGCGCGCCTAGGCCCCACACCCGCTCCCGCACGAATCACCTGGTCGCGTTCCGACGCCCTCACGCGTCCATCTTGAGGGCGGCGATGAAGGCGGATTGCGGAATCTCGACCTGGCCGAACTGCCGCATCTTCTTCTTGCCTTCCTTCTGCTTCTCCAGAAGCTTCTTCTTTCGCGTGATGTCGCCGCCGTAGCACTTCGCGGTCACGTCCTTGCGCAGGGCGCTGACGGTCTCGCGGGCGATCACCTTGCCGCCGATCGCCGCCTGGATGGCGATCTTGAAGAGCTGACGCGGAATCAGATCCTTCAGACGGGCGCACATGGCGCGCCCGCGCGGGTCCGCCTGGGAACGGTGGACGATCATCGACAGCGCGTCCACGGGTTCGCCGTTCACCATGATCGAGAGCTTCACCAGATCGCTCTCGGAGTAGGTGTCCATCTGATAGTCGAAGCTGGCATAGCCCCGGCTGATCGACTTCAGGCGGTCGTAGAAGTCGAACACCACCTCGTTCAGGGGCAGCCGGTATACGACCATCGCCCGGTTCCCGGCATACGTAAGCTCGATCTGCTCGCCGCGCCGCTCGGTACACAAGGCCAGGATCGGTCCGAGATAATCGTCGGGAACGAAGATCGTCGCCTTGATCCACGGCTCCTGGATATGGTCGATCTTCATGACGTCCGGCATGTCGGCCGGATTGTGCAGTTCGATCATCGTGCCGTCGGTCTTGTGGATCTTGTAGATCACGCTCGGCGCCGTGGTGATCAGGTCCAGATCGAATTCGCGCTCCAGGCGCTCCTGAATGATTTCGAGATGCAGAAGCCCCAGGAAGCCGCAGCGGAAACCGAAACCGAGCGCCGCGGAGGTCTCCGCCTCGAACTGGAAGCTGGCGTCGTTCAGCCGCAGTTTCTCCAGGCTGTCGCGCAGATCCTCGAAATCGGCGGCATCGACCGGATACATGCCGCAGAAAACCACCGGCACGCTCGGTTTGAAGCCGGGCAGCGCCTTATCCGTGGGCCGCTTCTCTTCCGTGATCGTGTCGCCGACATTGGTGTCGGCAACGGTCTTGATCGAGGCGTTGATGAACCCGACCTCGCCCGGGCCCAGCGCGTCGACGGCGAGACCCTTCGGCGTGAGCACGCCGACCCGCTCGACCAGATGGGTCGCGCCGGTCTGCATCATCTTGACCTTCTGACCCTTCTTGAGGGCGCCGTCATGGACGCGCACGAGACAGGTAACCCCCAGGTAGCTGTCGTACCAGCTGTCGACCAGCATGGCCTTCAGCGGCGCCTCGCGGTCGCCCTTCGGCGGCGGCAGGCGCTCGATGATCGCTTCGAGCAGTTCATCGACCCCAAGCCCGGTCTTCGCGGAAATCATGATGGCGTTGGACGCATCCATACCGATCACATCCTCGATCTGCTGTTTGACCCGCTCCGGCTCGGCCGCAGGCAAGTCGACCTTGTTCAGAACCGGGATGATCTCGTGGTCGACCTCGATCGCCTGGTAGACGTTCGCGAGCGTCTGCGCTTCCACGCCCTGGGCAGCATCGACCACCAGGATCGAGCCCTCGCAGGCGGCAAGCGACCGGCTCACTTCGTAGGCGAAGTCCACATGACCCGGCGTGTCGATCAGGTTGAGCGTGTAACGCCGGCCGTCCTTGGCGTCGTAGATCAGCCGGACGGTCTGGGCCTTGATGGTGATGCCGCGCTCGCGCTCGATATCCATCGAGTCGAGAACCTGCTGCTTCATCTCGCGTTCGGTGAGGCCGCCACACATTTGTATCAACCGATCGGCAAGGGTCGACTTGCCGTGGTCGATATGGGCGATGATCGCGAAGTTGCGGATATGTGAGAGATCGGTCGTCATGGCGCCGGTTTATGCCCGAATTCAGAGGGATTGGGTAGGGGATTGGAGAAGATCCCGTCGAGGGGAATATGGAACGCCCGCGCCCCTCGACAAAGGCGCCTATCCATTCGGCTCGGCGAGGAACCGGTTCTCGGCGATCGCGCCACGCAGGAGATCGAACCGCTGATGCCGACCAAACCCTGAACCGGCCTTCAGCGAACAGGAGGACGCAACGTTCTCCGCCTCTTCACCCGGCCGGTCGGTGGGCCTAGCATGAGCGGAAAAGAGGAAACGCCAACATGAACGAACAGTCGACCGGTACGCATCGGCTCTCGGACGCCGAGGTCACTCACTATCACGAGCATGGCTACGTCATCCCCGATTGGCGCCTGCCCCCGACACTGCTGGAGCGCATGCGCGCCGATTTCGAAGCGCTGAAGGAGGCGAATCCCGGCGTCGGATCGGACAACATGATCTGTCCGCACATCCCGTCTGGCGGCGTTCAGGGGCTCCGGGGCGATGGCGTCTGGCTCGACTACGCCCGCATTCCGGAGATCCTCGACATGGTCGAACAGCTTATCGGCCCGGACATCGCTCTGTGGGGAACGACCGTGTTCGGAAAGCCGCCGGGGACCGGCAAGCGAGTCCCCTGGCACCAGGACGGCGAGTACTGGCCGATCCGACCGCTCGCCACCTGTTCCGCCTGGATCGCCCTCGACGACGCTACCCCAGAGAACGGATGCCTCAGAGTGATCCCGGGCTCCCACAGGCAGCAACGTCTGCGCGCCCACGACCAGGACGACAGCAACGATCTCGCACTCAACCAGGTGCTGTCGCCCGACGAGTACGACGAGACGGAGGCGGTGGATTTCGTGCTCAAGGCGGGCCAGGTCTCCCTGCACGATGTCTACCTGGTCCACGGCTCAGAGCCGAACCGATCCGACAAGCGCCGCGCCGGCTACGTGTGCCGCTACATGCCGACCACCTCGCATTTCGATCGCGAGATCGGCCGCGCGCTGCAGGCGAAGGGGAACCTGGTCGATTTCACCACCCGGCCACTCTGGCTGCTGCGTGGCTCGGATGCCTGCGGCCTCAACGACTTCCGGGTCGGCCATAGCTGAGGAGGACGGCAATGAATGATATGAACCATATGGACACCATCCAGCAGCTTCGCGTCGATCTTGCTTGCGCCCTTCGGTGGGCGGCGCGGATGGGGCTGAACGAAGGCGTCGACAACCATTTCTCGGCCGCCGTGCCCGAGCCGGACGGCACCGTCAAGGGCGACAAATTCCTGATCAACCCGTTCGGATGGCACTGGTCGGAGATCACGGCCTCGTCGCTGGTGCTCTGTGACGTCGACGGCGCGGTCCTGGAGGGGAGCGAAACCGTGGAGGCCACGGCGTTCTGCATCCACTCGCGAATCCATATCAACCATCCGAACGCCGCCGTCGTCCTGCACACGCACCAGCCCTATGCCACCGCCCTCACCCTGCTGGAAGGCGGCCGCCTGGAGATGGTCGAGCAGAACGCGCTGATGTTCGACGACCGCATCGCCTACGACGACGACTACGAAGGACTGGCCCTTGCAACCGAGGAAGGCGACCGTATGGCAGCACAGATGGACGGCAAGCCGATCCTGATGCTCGCCTCCCATGGTGTCATGGTGACGGGTCCGACGGTCGCGGACGCCTTCAACGATCTCTACTACCTGGAGCGGGCCTGCATGTTCCAGATCCACGCCAAGTCGACTGGCGGAACCCTGCGGCGGATCGGCGACAATGTCCGCGCCCGCGTAAAGGGCCAGATGGAAACAGAACGTCAGGCCGTCGCCGATCGTCACTTCACGGCGCTGCGCCGGATGCTGGACAAAGAAGAGCCGGGCTACCGACGGTAGACCCGGCTCAGGCTGGGGAATAGGGCAGACGCTGAAGGATCAGGCCGCGCGGTCGCCGCTCCTGATCTGGTTGACGAACGCGGTCGACTGGTCTGTCAGCGTCCGGATGTCGTTGAGCAAACCGTCGACGGAGTCCGTGACCGTGGCGGCGGCTTCCGAAGTCCTGTCGGCGGTGCCCTGGACGTCCTCTGCCAAGCGGCTCACCTCCTGGGTCCCGGAGGTTGCCTGCGCGACGTTCTGAGTGATCTCGCCGGTGGCAGCGTTCTGCTGCTCCACGGCGCCGGCAATCGCCTGGGCCATCTCTTCTATCCGGGTGATCGTTTCGGAGATCGACGCAACGATATCGCAGCTCTTGCCGGAGGACTGCTGGATCCGTTCGACCAACGACGTGATCTCGACAGTCGCGTCGCCGGTCTGCTTGGCAAGGCTCTTGACCTCACCCGCCACCACCGCGAAGCCCTTGCCGGCGTCACCGGCTCGGGCCGCCTCGATTGTGGCGTTCAGGGCCAGAAGGTTCGTCTGGTCGGCAATGTCGCGGATCAGACTGAGAACGTTGGAGATCTCGGTCGTCACGTTGGCCAGGTCTCCCACCGTCGCCGAAGCGTCGGACGCGAGGCTGGAAGCACCGCGCATTTCGTTGACCGCCGCATTGGCCTGCTGCGAGATCTCCGCAATCGTCGCGCTCATCTCTTCCATAGCGCTGGAGATCGTCTGCACATTGACGCTCATGTCGGAGGCCCGGGCGACGGTCGTGGACGATGCATTGCGCGTACCGTCCGCTTCCTGGTTCAGGCCATGAGCGGTCTTGCGCATGGCCTCCGCCGCCTCCGTCAACGACCGCGTCAGTCCGCCAATCGACGTGTCGAACTGGTTCGACAAATCGTTCAAACGGTTGCGATGGTCGCGTTCCTTGGCTTCCAGGTAGATGCCGATCACCAGATTGATGTCGAGCAGAATAACCTTGTCGAGCGCCGCGACCAGGTCGCCGGCGCGTTCGGCCGCCGCCTTCATGGAGAAGCCGGTCAGCGAATGACTGATGGCGAGCTTGTGGAGTTCGGCGGTGATCCGTGTGTAGCCATCGATGTACCAAGAGGTATCGAGACCGAGCTTGTTATGGATCTCGCCGATGCGCTGTACCGAGTCGAAATAGGCCTGATCGCTCCCGGCCGTGAACATCCGCTTCCAGTGGCTGGCCTGAGCGGTGGCAGCATGTTTCTGTCGCGCTTCGGAGTCGAACATGGCGGCCAGGTGGCCGATGCCCGAGAGCTTCTCGTAGAAGCGCTCAAGAATGCCGGAAAGATGTTGCTCGACCACCGGAAAGAACTCCGCCAGGAGCTTTCTCTCGTCGGCAGACAAATCGATAAAGTCAACGTGGGCTTGTAGATCAGCGTTCATGACGGTTTCTCCTGATCCGAGTCGCAACTGAATGCGTCATTCAATCAGAACGCCGAAGAATTAAGATTCGTTTAAGATCGACCTATATGACAAACAATTGTTGCCGCGTGATCGAAAATTTCAGAACAAATCATTATTAACCATAATTTCTATATCAGAAATACAAGGCAGGGTCCGGAACAAACGTTTCACCACAATCCCTTATGGACGTCGCTGTTCATGCCGGAAAGCAGCCGGTCCGACCTTTGGATTGGGTAGCCCGATGCGAACACAGGTCATCCATAGGGTGGCGATCAGACCGCAGATCTAAACTACCGCGAAAAAATATTTTACCGGCGCGAGCAATGACCTGCCCCTTCTGATTGGTCCGGTTTGAATGTTAGTGCATAGGCGGTTTCGGCGCCAAGCTGGGCGACCGGTGTAGCGGAGCGGAGCCGGACGGCCAGCTTGGCGGGATGATCGTCTCCGGGGCCGGTGGCCGGTATCCCAGGCTACTGTGCGGAC